>NZ_STFX01000009.1:34604-300019 GCF_005222915.1 Rhizobium sp. FKL33 | reverse complement strand
AACACCTCCAATCAGAAGGGAATCATGAAAACCGGAAATCTCAAAATCCCAACGATTCACGTTTTCGGTACGATGCTTTAGCGGAGGAGTGGTCGCTTGGGGTTGGAGGGTGCGGCAGCGTAGCCCCTCCCCCTTTTGGGGAGGGGTTGGGGAGGGGTTTTCCGCCCTCAGCCGTCATCCTCGGCCTTGTGCCGAGGATCTGAGCCAGCGAGCAAAATCAAAGCGTTGCAGATGCTGGGGACAGGCCCGAGCATGACGGAGGAAAGGTTTTGCCCTCACTTCCCCGCTAGTTGCATCGCATGCTGGCGGTGCATTTCGAGCACTGGCAGGGTCTTCTGGGCGAACGCGCCCAGCGTCGGGTCGTCGGGTTTGGAGGCGTAGGACTGGAAGAGCGCCACGGCCTTGTCATGCGCCATGCGCTGGAGTTCGATATAGGCCATGTCGAAATCTTCAGTGCTGGCGTTCTTGAGCGTGTCGAGCGCGGCCTTCATCTCCTCGCCGGCCTTGGTGTGATCGGCGATCATCTGCTGGGCGAATTGCTTGACCTGGTCGGAGCTGGCCTTCTGCAAGGCAAGTTCGCTCGACTGGATCTCCAACAGATTGGAGCTCGTCGCCATCGGCACGAAATGGTCGATGCTGACATCGCCCATGGCGCTGTCCATGGTGTTGGCCGCCGGAACGGGAGCCGGATCCTCGGCGAAGGCCGGAACGGCGGCGGCAGAGGCGATGAGGGCGGCGAAACGTACGGTGAACGGTTTAACGGGGTAGCCCTCCTTGGGATGGGAGGTCTTTGAACCGGCGAGGCGCCGGAACGTTCCCGGAAGCGTACAGTCAGGCCGCGCCTTCGGCCTTGCCGCAATAGTTCCGGTAGAGTGTGGCGATCAGATCGCGGGCGACGTCGCTTTCGATGCGATACCAGATCGTCTGCCCGTCGCGGCGCGCGGCGATGATGCGGTCGCGGCGCAGCAGCGCCAGATGCTGAGAGACGGTGGAATCGCGGATGCCCAGGAACTCCGCCAATTGCCCCACCGATTGCTCGCCATCCGACAGGCGGCAGAGGATCAGCAGCCGGTGTCGGTTGGACAGGGACTTGAGGAGCTCGCTCGCCTGCTCGGCGCCCGCTTTCATCGCTTCGGCATCTATCTTCATAGCTATGAATGTAAGGCTGTTGCAGCCGCCGCGCAAGTTTTCCCCGACGGCGTTTCAGACATGGACATTGCCATGGGCGAGTTCGCCGTCTTCATCCGGCGTGAAAAAGGCGATACAGGCGAGACCGAGATAGAAGGCGAGCACGATCGGCGCCACCACTTCGCCCGGCGCCGGGCCGAGGCTGGCGCTCTTGGCCGCCGCATAGGCCATATGCCAGAGATCCGAGGGGCCCTGGCGCCCCCGGAGCCGACCATGGCGCCGCTCGTTCGCCTGCTGCAGTTTCCTGCCGTCAACGGCTTTCTGATCGCGGCGGCGGCGTCGCTGGCGCTCATGCTCGTCGCGCCGGAGGCGACGGCGCCGTCGCCGCTGCTGATCTGGCTGAAAATCTACGCGCTCGGCGGCCCCTCGGCGCTCGGCTCGATCGGCACGGCGCTATGGCTATCCCGAGACGAATGACGGCGGCCCTTCCCCTCGCCCGCGCTTCATGGCAAAGAGCGAGTGAAATCACGACTGGGGGATGAAATGACCGCGACTGCGCAGAAGAAGACCCGCATTCTCGACGGCGGCATGAGCCGCGAACTGGTGCGGCTGGGCGCCGAGCTCAAGCAGCCGGAATGGTCCGCGCTCGCGCTGATGAACGCGCCCGATATCGTGCGCAAGGTGCATGAAGAATTCATCGAAGCCGGCGCCGAGGTGATCACCACCAATTCCTATGCGCTCGTCCCCTTCCATATCGGCGAAGAGAAATTCCGCGCCGACGGCGCGGCGCTGATCGCCTTGGCCGGCCGGCTGGCCCGCGAGGCCGCCGACGGCGTTGGCCAGGGCAAGACGCTGGTCGCCGGTTCGCTGCCGCCGATCTTCGGCTCCTACGAGCCGCAGCTGTTCGACGCCTCACGCGTGCAGGATTACCTGCACGTGCTCGTCACCTATCTCGCGCCTTACGTCGATCTCTGGCTCGGGGAGACCCTGAGCCTGATCGCCGAGGGCGAGGCGGTGCGCGAAGCGATCAAGGACACCGGCAAGCCGTTCTGGATCTCGTTCACGCTCGATGACACCGACCTCGCCATCGCCCAGGGCGCGGTGTGGCTGCGCTCCGGCGAGAGCGTGACGGCGGCGGCGGAATGGGCGGCGTCCTCAGGCGCCTCCGCGCTGCTGTTCAATTGCGCCAAGCCCGAGGTGATGGGCCGGGCGGTGGATGCGGCCAAAGCAGTGTTCGACGCCCGCGGCGTCGACATCGAGATCGGCGTTTACGCCAACGCCTTCGAAAACCTCAATGACGGCGAAGCCGCCAATGAAGGCCTGCACGGCACCCGCGATGATCTCAACTCCGACAAATATTCGACATTTGCGGCGGAATGGGTGGAAAAGGGCGCGAGCCTGGTGGGCGGATGCTGCGGCATCGGCGCAGAGCATATCTGCCGGGTAGCCAATCGGCTCAAGGCGTGAGAAAGAACCAGGGTGAAGCGTATGGGGTCAGGCGCGCCGGGCCCCGCCGCCGAACAGCACATAGCCGAGCGCTGCGCCCATGAGGCCGAGATTGAAGCCGGCAATGACCAGAAGCGCGGTCAGGATCGACGCTCCGTAAAACACCACGCCGGAAATCGCGATCACGCCGATCAGGAACGCGACGATCACCACGGCGAAGGCCGAGCGCAACAGCGCCGAAAACAGGCCCGTCAATGTCGATGTCGCCAAGATCATGATCGCTCCTCACGCGAATTGTCTGACACAAACATTGCCAGACACTGAACAAGATTCGCTTATCGGAACGCATAAACTTTTACCGATCGTCGAATTCGGGCCTCCGCTCCCGAATGCTCCTGCTTAGGGGCGAGAAATTGCGCCTTAATTGCCTGTGAGACAAGCGCCAATCGCGAAAAATGCGCAGAACTTCCCGTGAATTGCCGCTTTTCCGCTCTTTTCTGGGAAAAACCGACCGAAAACATCCATTCCGTCTCGGTCAAAGGCCGCAGAAAAGCGAAGGGCGCGGTCGCCCGCGCCCTCCAGACCACTGCTTGAAACCGGAAAATCAGATCTGCATCGCGCCCGGGCCGGGTTCCGCCCCCGGAGGGCATTTGCCGAGAATGATCATGCCGAGCACTTCGTCCTTGGTGACGTCCTGGGTGCGGGCATGGCCCACCACGCGGCCGTTCTTCATCACCGACACGCGATCGGCGAGGTCGAAGACGTCGTGGATATCGTGGCTGATCAGGAAGATGCCGATGCCGTCCTTCTTGAGCTCCTTGATGAGCTCGCCGACCTGCGCCGTCTCCTGCGGACCGAGCGCCGCGGTGGGCTCGTCCATGATCAGGATGCGGGCGTTGAACATGATGGCGCGGGCGATCGCCACCGACTGGCGCTGGCCGCCCGAAAGCGCCTTCACCGGCTCCTTGAAGCGGCGGAAGTTGGGGTTGAGGCGACCCATGACCTTGCGGGCTTCGGCCTCCATCGCCACGTCGTCGAGCGTGCCCCATTTGGTGAGGATCTCGCGGCCGAGGAACAGATTGGCGGCGGCGTCGACATTGTCGGCGAGACCGAGCGTCTGGTAGATCGTCTCGATGCCCACGGCCTTGGCGTCGCGCGGGTTCTGGATGTCGACCTTCTCGCCATTGATGAAGATGTCGCCGTGATCGCGCTTGTAAGCGCCCGACAGCATCTTGATGAGGGTGGACTTGCCGGCGCCGTTATGGCCGAGCAAGGCCACGACCTCGCCGGGGAAGAGATCCACCGAGGCGTGGTCGACGGCCTTGATGCCGCCGAAGGCAATGGAGATGTCCTTCATCTCCACGAGAGGCGTGCCCGCAGGCTTCTGATAAATACCCATGAGGATCCTCCCTTACTTGGCGTGGCGGCGATAGACGGTGTCGACATAGACGGCCAGGACCAGCACGCCGCCGACGACCATGTTCTGGATGGCGGCGTCGAAGCCGACCAGAACCATGCCCGAATAGAGCGACTGCATGACCAGGGCGCCGATCATCGCGCCATAGATGGTGCCGGAGCCGCCCGCGAGCGACGTGCCGCCGATGACGGCCGCGGCGATGACGTAGAGTTCGTCGTTGCGGCCGAGATCCACCGTGGCGGCCTTGAGACGCGCCGACGAAATCGAGGCGGCGATGCCGACCAGGAAGCCCATCAAGGTGAAGATGAGCATGGTCAGCCGGCGGGTGTTGATGCCGGCGAGATCTGCGGCTTCCGGATTGCCGCCCATGGCGAAGACATAGCGGCCGAACTTGGTGCGCGTGGTCATGAACGTCATCACCAGCACGACGGCGAGCGCGATGATCACCGGAATGGCCCAGCCATGGCCGACGACCAGCGTGGCCGGATCGAGATTATGCGCTGCGGCATATTGCTTGATGATGCCCTTGGGCCAGGGATAGGAATTCATCACATAGGTGGCGACGAGGATGATCAGCATCGACACGCCGCCGATGAAGAAATCCGCCCAGGTCGGACGCATGGGGAAACCGAAGCGGGCGCGCTGCTTGCGGGCGCTGGCCAGCATCCAGGCGACGCCGACGCAGGCGATCACGGCCAGAACCCAGCTTGCCGTGACGCCGATAGAGCCATAGGGGCCGCCGCCGATCAGCGAGAAGGTCTCGTCGATAGGCGCAATGGTTTCACCGCGCGCCACCAGCCAGGCCGCGCCGCGCCAGACCAGAAGGCCGCCGAGCGTGACGATGAAGGACGGGATTTCGAGATAGGCGATCAGATAGCCCTGGAAGGTGCCGATGATCGAACCGACGATGAGGCCGAAGATCACCGTGATGATCCAGATGGCCGGATGGCCGATGCCGAGCCAGTTGGGGAGCACCCAGACCTGCAGCACCGCCATGAGCATGGCGGTCACGCCGAGCATGGCGCCGACCGAGAGGTCGATATGGCGGGTGACGATGATCAGCACCATGCCGGTGGCCATGACCGTGATGGCGGCGGTCTGCACCGACAGGTTCCACAGGTTGCGCGCGGTCAGAAAGTTGCCGGCGCCGTTGGCGTAAGCGCCATAGACATGAAAGCCGATCCAGATCAGCAGCAACGCGCCGATCATGCCGAGCATGCGCGTGTCGATCTCGGTGGCGCGCAGAAATGTTTTGAAAGGTCCTTCCTGCTGCAGCGCAGGACCTGTGGTGGATTGCACCTGGCTCATAATTTGCTCCCTGTTCCCGCCCGCTTATGAGTTGGCCCAGGTCGGGCCGTTATTCCGGGGAAACGCGCTCTCGTGATGGGCCGCAGGCATTTGCGTGTGCGGCGAGGAGCGCAGCCGCATGGGTTGCGTTCTGTTCTCTTGAAAACGCGCCGCCCCGAGGGGGCGACGCGCAATTGTGTGGATTGGGGCTGCTTACTTGCAGACCGAAACCGAACCAGCCTTCACGCCGGCGCAAACGGTGGCGGCGTCAACCCAGCCGGCGTCGATGACGGCGTTGAGGTTGTCCTTGGTGATCGGCGTCGGGGCGAGCAGAACAGCGTTCATTTCGACCTTGCGTGCGCCGTCCTTGAACTTGCCGACATTCGGCACTTCTTCCATGGACTTGCCGTCGGCGAGCATCAGAGCGGCTTCCGCAGCGATCTTGCCGAGAGCGCGGGAGTCCTTCCAGATCGACACGAGCTGGGTGCCCTGGGCGACGCGGTTCAGAGCGGCCTTGTCGCCGTCCTGACCGGTGACCGGAACGGTGCCGGCGAGACCCTGAGCCTGGAGAGCGGCGACGACGCCGCCGGCCATGCCGTCGTTTTCAGACAGAACCGCATCGACCTTGTTGTCGTTGGCGGTCAGGATCTGTTCCATGTTCTTCTGGGCGTTTTCCGGCTTCCAGCCGTCCGACGAGGCTTCGCCGACGATCTTGATCTTGCCGGCGTCGATATTCGGCTTCAGCACTTCCATCATGCCGTTGTAGAGGAAGGTGGCGTTCGGATCGCCCGGGTCGCCCTTGATGACGGCGAAGTTGCCGCTATCCTTGACCTTGAGCATTTCCTTGGCCATCAGGCGGCCGACGCCGACATTGTCGAAGGTCATGTAGAGAACCGAGGGATGCTCGATCTGCACGTCGTAGGCGATCATCGGAACGCCTTCGGACGCAGCCTTTTCAACGGCCGGCATGATGGCTTCAGAGTCGTAGGGAACGATCAGCAGCACGTCAGCGCCCTGCGACATCAGCGATTCGATGTCGGTGAGCTGCTTGGCGGCGGAACCCTGCGCGTCGGCAGAGATGTACTTGTCGCCATTGGCTTCGACGATCTGCTTGATGACGGCTTCGTCCGTCTTCCAGCGCTCTTCCTGGAAGATCTTCCAGGACACGGCGACGGTCTTGCCGGCGGCCATGACCGGGCCGGCGACGGACATGGCGAACACTGCGCTGGCGAGCGCAATTGCGAATTTCTTCATATTGTCCTCCCGATGCGTATCGCATCAACCGATTGCAGCCGACCCGGTTCTTCTCCTAATCCCCGGAAGCCGGCCGTTGCGAACCCTATTTTTTCGAGGGTCGAAAAAAAGAGTGACTCACATCTTCGCCTGTGTCAAGATGTATTTCAAATCGATTAAGCGTTGCATTGCACAGTGATTTTGCTAGCGCATGATCGGTTTTACCAGTTGGAGGAGCTGGTCCCATGTCCATTATCGTGCGCCAGGACGATGTCCGGCGGCAAAATCAATTTGGCGTTCTGATGGCGCTTCGACGCCATGGCCCGATGTCCCG
Organism: Rhizobium sp. FKL33; assembly: GCF_005222915.1. Taxonomy (GTDB): domain Bacteria; phylum Pseudomonadota; class Alphaproteobacteria; order Rhizobiales; family Rhizobiaceae; genus Rhizobium_E. The sequence goes on along the minus strand of NZ_STFX01000009.1, from coordinate 293,174 downwards.
CACCGAGCTCAGCGCGGCGACGGGACTTTCGGCGTCGACCGTCACGGTCATCACCAACAGCCTGATGGAGCGGGGGGCTCTGTCGGCGGATCCGTTGGCGGAGGCAGGCGCGCAACGCCGCGGCAGGCCACAGGTCTCGGTGCGCCCTCGCCCGGCGCACGCCACAATCGCCGTGGTCTTCGTCGGCCTCAACACAATCCAGACCGCGCTCGCCGATTACAGCGGCCAGGTCTTCGCCTTCGAGACGCGGACCATCGGCACCAAACGGCTGTCTGCCGATGCGCTCGGCAAGGAAGTGACCGTCTTCCTGGGCGAGATGTTGGAGAAGCATGCCCGCGACGCCGGTCCGTTGCTGCGGATCTCGGCCGCGGTGGAAGGCATCGTCGACGCGGACCGAAAGACGCTTCTGTCGTCGCCGGTCATCGATCTCATCAATGTGCCGCTCGGACAATATCTCGAGGATCGCTTCGGCGTGGAAGTCGAGATTTCCAACGAGAGCAACATGATCGCCGAGGCGCTGCACTGGCGCGCGCCGGAGCGCTACGGCGCAAACTTCGCCACCGTTCTCCTGTCGACCGGCGTCGGCATGGGGCTCTATATGGACGGCCGGATGTTTTCGGGCGTGCGCTCCTCGGCGGTGGAGTTCGGCCACACCAATTTCCGGCCTGACGGCGCGCTCTGCCGCTGTGGGCGGCGCGGCTGCATCGAGGCTTATGCCGGAACCTATTCGCTGTGGCGCGCGGCGCGCGGCGTGCCGGAAACGCAATTGCTCGAGGAAGATCCGCCGGCCGATGCGCTTCAGACGCTGATTGAGGCGGCGCGCGCCGGCGAAGGGCCGGAGCGGCAGGCGTTTCGCGAAGCCGGCAAGGCGATCGGCACCGGGCTCTCCAATGTCTTCACGCTGTTCGACCCGATCCCGCTGGTGTTCACAGGGCCTGGAATCGCCGCGATGGAATTCATGGAAGACAGTATCCGCGAGGCGCTGTCGCGCGCCTGCTTCGGCCAGCCGGTGCCGATCAGCGTCGTCGACAGCTATCTCGACTATCGCGCGCTGATCCGCGAAGGCTGCCTGATGCGGGCGCTGGTGTTTCTCGACGAGAGCCTGCCCGATCAGGGCGAGACGCGCGACCGGCGGGAAGCGGCGCATCCGCAAGCCTCTTCGGCGCTCTGACAACAGGAGCCCAGCTTCGGCCAAAGCACAAAAACAAAAAAAGGCCAGGTTCTTCACCTGACCTTCCCTGGCATCCAACGATCGACAGCGCCAGTACATCCGTGGTCGCCGGATCGTTCGATGCAATTCCTGTAACTCTTCGTGATGACAGTTTCATCACAGGATGATTGATATTTGGTTAACCGCAGGAAAATTTCAAGGGGATAGCGGTTTTTTTATTGGCGCGCGTCTATCGCCCGCACATGACCTGCCTCTGAATAAGCGAGAATCGCCCTGTCCGCCGTTATCAAAATCGCATCGAGAACTCGCGCAGTCGCGACGATAATCCGGTCTGCTGGATCAGCGTGGAAGCTTCCTGGCAACCTTACGCTCTCGACAGCAATATCAGGCGTCAGGGCAACTATCTCCAAGCCCTCCAGCGCCTGAACGGCAGACATCCAATCGGATAACTCCCGCCGCAACAACAGTCTTCCCTTTTCGACCAACATCGCAATTTCCCAAGGAGTAATTGCGGAGATCTTTACCGAAGCAGCGCTCAATTCCCGATCAATCGCGGCGAGAGCGTATGGTCCCAAGTGATTATTTTGCTCGACGCCCCAAACAAGCACATGGGTGTCGAGCAAGATCATCGATTAGCGTTCCAAGCATCCGCATCGATCGCAGGCGCTTCCGGATCGTCGTAATGAATGACGGATCCTTTGAGGGCGCCGAGAAAGGACCGGCGACGAGATGGTTCGGAAAGCGGCGCAAGGGACGCGACCGGCTTGCCGCTCTGGGTGATGATCAGCGTGTCTCTCGTCTCATTGATCTCCGCGATCAACTCCAGACAATGATCCCTGAACTCGGCTGAACCGACCTGTCGCGTCTTCATCGCCATCTCCTGCTGCAAGCGAATGTAGTCTTCCTGCGGCAGAAGGCAAGATCAGGACGCAAAACGGCCCGGGCGTCGCCGCCCAGGCCGGTGTGTGATGGAGATAACAATCTCAGTGGCTGTCCTTGCCCACCGCGCTGCCGCGACATCCCTTGAGGAAGTCGAGGTCGGCGCCGGTGTCGGCGCCCTGCACATGCTGCTGGTGGAGCCAGGCATAGCCCGATTCCGGCAGTTCGTGATGGGGCTTCCATTCGGCCAGACGGCGCGCCAGTTCCTCCTCGGAAATATCGAGGTGCAGGCGGCGGTTCGGCACGTCGAGCTCGATGAAATCGCCATTCTTGACCACGGCCAATGGGCCGCCGACTGCGGCTTCCGGCGAGGTGTGCAGGACGACAGTGCCATAGGCGGTGCCGGACATGCGGGCGTCCGAGATGCGGACCATGTCGGTGATGCCCTTCTTGAGCACCTTGGGCGGCAGCCCCATATTGCCGACTTCGGCCATGCCCGGATAGCCCTTGGGACCACAGTTCTTCATGACCATGACGCAGGTCTCGTCGATGTCGAGATTGTCGTCGTTGATCTTGGCCTTGTAGTCGTCGATATCCTCGAACACCACGGCGCGGCCGCGATGGACGAGCAGGCTCGGCGTGGCGGCAGACGGCTTGAGCACCGCGCCCTTGGGGGCGAGATTGCCGCGCAACACCACGATGCCGCCGGACTGCGTCAGCGCCTTCTCGGCCGGCAGGATGACATCCTCGTTCCAGTTGACGACGTCCTTGACCTCGTCCCAGATGCTTTCGCCCGAGACGGTAATCGCGTCCTTGTGCAGGAGGCCGGCTTCGCCGAGACGCTTCAGCACCACCGGCAGGCCGCCTGCATAGAAGAACTCTTCCATGAGGTATTTGCCCGACGGCATCAGGTTGACGATGGTCGGCACGTCGCGGCCGCAACGGTCCCAATCGTCGAGCGTCAGATCGATGCCGACGCGGCCGGCCATGGCGAGCAGGTGGATGACCGCATTGGTCGAGCCGCCGATGGCCGCATTGGTGCGGATGGCGTTTTCGAAGGCCTGCTTGGTCATGATGTCGGACGGCTTGAGGTCATCCTTGACCATCTGCACGATGCGGCGGCCGGTGAGCTGCGCCATGACCTTGCGGCGGGAATCGACGCCCGGGATCGCGGCATTGCCCGACAGCGCCATGCCCAGAGCTTCCGCCATGGAAGCCATGGTGGAGGCGGTGCCCATGGTGTTGCAGGTGCCCGAGGAACGGCTCATGGAGGCTTCCGCCTCCAGGAACTCGGCCTGCGTCATCTCGCCGGCCTTCACCATTTCCGAGAACTTCCACAGATGCGTGCCGGAACCGACGCGCTCGCCGCGGAAATAGCCGTTCAGCATCGGGCCGCCGGTGACGACGATCGACGGCAGGTCAACAGAGGCCGCCGCCATCAAGAGCGACGGCGTGGTCTTGTCGCAGCCGACCAGCAGCACGCAGCCATCCATCGGCTGGCCGCGGATGGTCTCTTCGATCGAGAGCGCCGCGAGGTTGCGGTACATCATCGCGGTGGGGCGGAACGTGTTTTCCGACGCCGAAAACACCGGCACTTCCATCGGGAAGCCGCCGGCCTCCCACACGCCCGCCTTCACCTTCTCGGCCAGTTCGCGCAGATGCCCGTTGCAGGGCGTCATGTCCGACCAGGTGTTGAGGATGCCGATCACGGGCCGTCCGTCGAACAGGTCGTGCGGATAGCCCTGATTCTTCATCCAGCCGCGATGGTAGATGACGTCACGGCTGGTGCCGCCATACCATTCCTGCGATCTCAGCTTGCGCGGCCATTCTGCTTTCTTTTTCATTGTCTTGTCCTTTGCCGAAAACCGATCCTCAAGCCAGCGTGTAGGCTGTTTTGACGGAGGTGAAGAATTCGGCGGCGTATTTGCCCTGTTCGCGGCTGCCGAAGGACGACGCCTTGCGGCCGCCGAACGGCACGTGGAAATCGACGCCGGCTGTCGGCAGGTTGACCATCACCATGCCGGCTTCGGCATTGCGCTTGAAATGCGTCGCATGCTTGAGGCTGGTGGTGGCGATGCCCGACGACAGGCCGAAGATCGTGTCATTGGCGACATGCAGCGCTTCTTCGTAATCCTTGACGCGGATGACGGCGGCGACGGGTCCGAAGATCTCTTCGCGGGAGATGCGCATGTCGTTGGTGGCTTCGGTGAACAGCGCCGGCTTCAGATAATAGCCGGGCGTTTCGCGCTCGAGACGCTCGCCGCCGCAGACGAGGTTTGCGCCTTCCTGCTTGCCGATGGCGATATAGTCCTCGTCCTGCTTGAGCTGACCGGGATCGACCACCGGGCCGATCTGCGTGCCCGACTTCAGCGCATGGTCGACATTCAGATTGTTGACGCGCTCGGTCAGAGCGGCGACGAACTTGTCGTGAATGCCCTCGGTGACGATGAGGCGCGACGACGCCGTGCAGCGCTGGCCGGTCGAGAAGAACGACGAGTTGGCGGCGGCTTCGACAGCGACGTTGAGATCAGCGTCGTCGAGCACCACGAACGGGTTCTTGCCGCCCATTTCCAGCTGGAACTTGCGGTTATGCTCGATAGAGGACAGCGCGACGCGCTTGCCGGTGCCGGTGGAGCCGGTGAAGGTCAGGCCGGAAAGATCCGGGCTGTCGAGCATGACCTGGCCGACGACCGAGCCTTTGCCCATCACGAGGTTGAGCACGCCCTTGGGCAGACCGGCGCGGTGGAGGATGTCGACGATCGCCCAGGCGCAGCCCGGCACGAGTTCGGCCGGCTTGAACACGACCGTGTTGCCATAGGCCAGCGCCGGGGCGATCTTCCAGGCCGGAATGGCGATCGGGAAATTCCAGGGCGTGATGATGCCAATGACGCCGAGCGGATCGCGGCTCATTTCGACGCCGATATTCGGACGCACCGACGGCACGGTCTCGCCCGTCAGACGCAGGCATTCGCCGGCGAAGAAATCGAAGATCTGGGCGGCGCGGATGGTCTCGCCGATGCCTTCCGGCAGCGTCTTGCCTTCCTCGCGGCTGAGCAGCGCGCCGAGTTCGTCCTTGCGGGCGAGGATCTCGTCTGCGGTCTTCTTGAGGATGGCGTGACGCTCGAGGATGCCCGAACGCGACCAGGCCGGGAATGCGGCCTTGGCGGCGGCGATTGCGGTCTTCATGTCGTCGGCGGAGCCGCGGGCGTATTCGCCCACCACGTCATTGGTGTCGGACGGATTGATATTGGGAACAGCGTCCCCGCCGATCCATTCGCCGGCGATCAGGTTCTGATGAAGCGCCATAGTATAGTCTCCTTGTTCAGGCGCGGCCCTGACGGGCGCGCGCGCCTTTTCATTAAAGTATGCGGACGGCGACGTCGGCCTCTTCGGCGACGGCCAGCGGATTGCGCAGCGCCAGACCGAAATCCGGGGCTTCGATTTCGAACACGTCGCCCGGCTGGGGCTTGACGCCTTCAGCGAAGGACAGCGTGGCCGTGCCGAACATGTGCACATGCACCTCGCCCGGCTGGCGGAACAACTCATATTTGAAGTGGTGATATTCGAGATTGGCGAAAGTGTGGGACATATTCGCTTCGCCCGACAGGAAGGGCTTCTCGAAAATCACCTGATCGCCGCGGCGAATACGCGATGTGCCGCGGATATCCTCCGGCGGCGCGCCGATGCGGATTTCCGGGCCGAAGCTGGCCTGGCGCAGCTTGGAATGGGCGAGATAGAGATAGTTGATCCGTTCGGTGACGTGATCGGAAAACTCGTTGGACACCGCAAAGCCGACCCGGAACGGCGTGCCGTCCTCGCCGATCACATAGATGCCGGCCATTTCGGGCTCTTCGCCGCCATCGAGCGCGAAGGAGGGAGACACGAGCGGCTGTTCCGGAGATACGGACTGCGTGCCGTTGCCCTTGTAGAACCATTCCGGCTGCACGCCCTTTTCGCCGGCCTTCGGCTTGCCGCCTTCGAGGCCCATGCGGAACATCTTCATGGAATCGGTGAGCGTCTCCTCGGCGGCTTCCGAGGTCTTCTTGTGCATGGCGTCGCGGGTCGCGGCGGAGCCGAGATGCGTCAGGCCGGTGCCGGTGAGATGCAGATGCGCCGGATCCGGATGGGTGATCGGCGGCAGGAAGCGCTTCTCGTCGCGGATCTGAATGAGATCGATAACATTAGCAAAACCGAAAGAAATGATCACGTCCTTCAAAGCCTTGCCCTGGGAGGCCGCCAGCATGGCGAGCTGGTACACGCTTTCGGCGCCCTTGACGATGCGGGCTTCGCCGCCCAGTTCGCGGGCGACGACGGCGACGCCGCCTGTCTCAGTCTTGATCTGCGAAATCAGCACGATTTATTCCTTTCGCGAGCATATCTCATATGGGGTGGCCCGCCCGGGGCGCAAAGCCGTCCGGGCGGGAAATCGAGGAAGGGCTCAGCCCTTGCGCTTGTTGTAGACGTCGAAATAGACGGCGGCGAGCAGGACCAGACCCTTCACGAGCTGCTGGTAATCGATCGACAGGCCCATGATCGACATGCCGTTGTTCAGCACGCCCATGATGAAGGCGCCGACCACGGCTCCGGTGATCTTGCCGACGCCGCCGGACGCGGACGCGCCGCCGATGAAGCAGGCCGCGATGACGTCGAGCTCGATGCCGACGCCGGCCTTCGGGGTCGCCGAATTCAGGCGAGCGGCGATGATCATGCCGGCGAGGCCGGCGAGAGCGCCCATATTGACAAAGGTCAGGAAGGTCAGGCGTTCGGTGTTGATGCCCGAGAGCTTGGCGGCCTTCTCATTGCCGCCCATCGCGTAGATGCGGCGACCGATGGTGGAGCGGGTCGTCACGAAGCCGTAAAGGCCGATCAGCAACGCCATGACGACGAGAACGTTCGGCAGGCCCTTATAGGTCGACAGCTGGAAGCCCAGATAGATGGCGACGATCGCGGTGACCGCCATCTGCGCGACGAAGAAGGTGAAGGGCTCGTTCTGCGAACCATGCTGCTCGTTGACCTTGCGGGTGCGGAAACCGCTGTAGATCATGTAGGCGACGCCGGCTACGATGACGATCAGCGCGAACCAATTCTTGATCAGGCTGGTCGAAGGATCGGAAACGAGGAAGCCGAAGAAGTCAGGCACGAAACCAGTCGAGAGAATCTGGAAGTCCTTCGGGAAGGGGCCGAGCGGACGGTTCTGCAGCACGAGATAGGTGAGACCGCGGAACACCAGCATACCGGCCAGCGTCACGATGAAGGCCGGAATCTTCTGATACGCGATCCAGTAGCCCTGAGCCGCGCCAACCACACCGCCGATGATCAGGCAGAGCGGCACGACGATGATCGGGCTCATCTGCCATTTCACCAGCATGATCGCCGACATGCCGCCGACGAAGGCGACGATGGAGCCGACCGACAGGTCGATATGCCCCGCGACGATGATCAGCAGCATGCCCAGCGCCATGATGACGATGAACGAGTTCTGCAGCACCAGATTGGTCAGGTTGACCGGGCGGAAAAGCACGCCTTCGGTGATGACCTGGAAGAACAGCATGATGACGACGAGCGCGATCAAAAGCCCGTATTCGCGGATGTTCTTGCGGAAATAGGCGCCGAAGGACACCTCGTTGGATGCGGTGGTCGAATTTTCCGAGACCATTAGTGTTTCTCCCCGGAGCGCATGATGGCGCGCATGATGGATTCCTGGCTTGCTTCCGCCTTGGGAAGTTCGGCGACGATGCGTCCTTCGTTCATGACGTAAATGCGGTCGCAGGTGCCGAGCAGTTCGGGCATTTCCGACGAGATCATCAGAATGCCTTTACCCTCGGCCGCCAGTTGATTGATGATGGAGTAGATTTCGTATTTCGCGCCGACATCGATGCCGCGCGTTGGCTCATCGAGGATCAGCACTTCGGGATTGGTGAACAGCCATTTCGACAGCACAACCTTCTGCTGGTTGCCGCCCGACAGGTTCACGGTTTCCTGATAGATCGAATGCGAGCGGATGCGCAGCTTGCTGCGGTAATCCGTGGAGATCTTCGATTCCTTGTGCTCGTCGATCACGCCCATGGACGACACGCCGTCGAGATTGGCGAGCGTGGTGTTGTCCTTGATGTTGTTGATCAGCACGAGGCCGAGATGCTTGCGGTCCTCGGTCACGTAAGCGAGGCCGGCGTCGATCGCCTTGGGAATGGTGCTCACGTCGACCGGCTTGCCATGCATCTGCACATCGCCGGTGATCTTGTGCCCCCAGGAGCGGCCGAAAATGCTCATCGCAGTTTCCGTGCGGCCGGCGCCCATCAGTCCGGCGATGCCGACGACTTCGCCGGCGCGGACATGGAAGGCGATGTCATGCAGGAATTTCCGGTCGCGATGGTTCTGGTGATAGACGTTCCAGTTCTTGACCTCGAGGATCGTCTCGCCGATCGGCACGTCGCGCGGCGGATAGCGATCCTCCATGTCGCGGCCGACCATGCCCTTGATGATCGTGTCCTCGCTGATCTCTTCCTTGTGACAGTCGAGCGTCCCCACGGTTCCGCCGTCGCGCAGAATGGTGATCTGGTCGGCGACCTTGCGGATCTCGTTGAGTTTGTGGGAAATGATGATCGAGGTCATTCCCTGGCGGCGGAACTCCATCAGGAGTTCGAGCAGCGCATCGGAATCCTTTTCGTTGAGCGAGGCGGTGGGCTCGTCGAGAATGAGGAGCCGAACCTTCTTGGACAACGCCTTGGCGATTTCCACAAGCTGCTGCTTGCCGACGCCGATATCGTTGATCAGCGTGCTGGGCGCCTCCTTGAGGCCGACCTTGTCGAGCAGGTCCTGGGTGCGCGCAAACGTCTGCTGCCAGTTGATCACGCCCCTCTCGGCGATTTCATTGCCGAGGAAGATGTTTTCCGCGATCGACAGGAGCGGCACGAGCGCCAGTTCCTGGTGAATGATGATGATGCCGAGATGTTCGCTGTCGGAGATCTTGCCGAAGCGGCGCGCCTCTCCGTCGAACAGAATTTCGCCGTCGAACGTGCCCGCGGGATAAACCCCGCTCAGCACTTTCATAAGGGTTGACTTGCCAGCGCCGTTCTCCCCAACCAGCGCGTGGATCTCGCCTTGGCGGACCTTGAAGCTCACATTGTTCAGGGCTTTCACGCCCGGAAACGTCTTTGTGATGCCCCGCATTTCCAGAATGATTTTATCCATGTTGCTTTTTCCAGCACCAGACAGACGCCGATAGCGCCGGGCCGGGCGACATTCAGGGGTCCCATACTATGTGAGAAAGGGTCCGCATGTTCTGCGGACCCCAGATTGTGAAAGACGCGTGATCAGTTGTTGATCTGGTCTTCGGTGTAGTAGCCGGCGCCCACGAGGACGTCCTTGGCGTTGGTCTTGTCGACCGCAACCGGCTTCAGCAGGAAGGACGGAACGACCTTCACGCCGTTGTCGTAGGTCTTGGTGTCGTTGATCTCGGGCTCCTTGCCGGACATGATGGCGTCGACCATGCCGACGGCAACCTTGGCGAGTTCGCGCGTGTCCTTGAACACGGTCGAGTACTGTTCGCCAGCGAGGATGGACTTGACCGACGGCAGTTCGGCGTCCTGGCCGGTGACGACGGGCATCGGCAGGTCGCCGGAGCCGTAGCCAACGCCCTTCAGCGCGGAGATGATGCCGATGGAGAGACCATCATAGGGCGACAGCACGCCGTCGACCTTGGCGTCGGTGTAGGTGGAGGACAGCAGGTTTTCCATGCGAGCCTGGGCGACAGCGCCGTCCCAACGCAGCGTGCCGACCTGATCCATGCCCATCTGGCCGGACTTGATCACGATCTTCTTGGAGTCGATCAGCGGCTGGAGAACCGACATCGCGCCGTCATAGAAGAAGAAGGCGTTGTTGTCGTCCGGCGAACCGCCGAACAGTTCGACATTCTTCGGCTCGGTTGCGCCGTCGAGCTTCAGGCCCTGAACGAGCGAAGTCGCCTGCAGCACGCCGACCTGGAAGTTGTCGAAGGTCGCGTAGTAGTCGACATTGCCGGAATCGCGGATCAGGCGGTCGTAAGCGATGACCTTGACGCCAGCGTCATGGGCCTTCTGCAGGATGTCGGACAGCGTCGTGCCGTCGATGGCGGCGATCACGAGCACCTTCGCGCCCTTGGTGACCATGTTTTCGATCTGCGACAGCTGGTTCGGAATGTCGTCATCGGCGAACTGGAGGTCCGGGGTGTAGCCGGCGTCCTTGAACAGCTTCTCCATGGTCTCGCCATCGGAGATCCAGCGCGTGGAGGTCTTGGTCGGCATGGAAATGCCGACGGTGCCCTTGTCGGCGAAAGCCGGGGCGACGAAGGTCGCAACGGACATGGCGGCTGCAGCGAGCAGCGAAGTAATGATTTTCATAAAGGTTCTCTCCCTGGTTCATGAAACAGCCAACAAAGCCGGCTGTCGGCGAAACACTGGGAGGTATAGGCAAACACCCTGGCATGCCTTCCGCGACCGATCACGGAAGGAGTGGACCGAGGCGCTCCTCCAACTCCCCTCCCCTGCGTTCGAGCGCAAACTGCTCTTAAATCGATATAACTGTCAAATACAATAGTGATAGATCTCTATATCAAAAGTGATATAATTAACAAAAAGTCATACTTTTCAATCGGAAACGCCGCATGGACGAGAGTGGAAATTTAACGGCGGGACCGCCGGCAGCGCCCAAGAACCGCTATCAAGCTGAAAAAGAGAGCGATTCCCTCATCAAAAGCGGCCTGAAGCTCAACCACCTCAGATTGATTTCGGCACTCGCGGATCACGGCCAGGTAAGCGCTGCGGCGGAGGCCCTGACGATTTCCCAACCTGCGGCTTCCCGCATGTTGCACGAAATCGAATCGATTCTCAAAGCACCTTTGTGCGATCGCGTCGCCAAGGGCATGGTCATGACGCGCTTCGGCGACGCGATGGCGCGGCGGGCGCGGGCGATCCTGCTCGAAATCCGCGAGGCGGACCGCGAGATCACCGAACTCAAGACGGGCTATGGCGGCTCGGTGAACATCGGGTCGGTGACGGCGCCGGCGATCAGTCTCGCCGTGCCGGCGATCAACCGCGTGCGCGCGCTTTATCCCTCGATCCAGATCAACATCCAACAGGACACCAGCAATTCGCTGGCGCGCGACCTCATCTCGGCGCGCTACGATTTCATCATGGGCCGGATGCCGGACGACATGAGCCCGCGGCAGTTCGACGCCCGGCCGCTGGGGCTGGAAAAAGCCTGCATCGTCGCCCGCGCCGGCCACCCGGTGCTCAGAAAGCGGCCGGTGAGTCTGGCGGAGCTCAGTGAATTCGAATGGGTGTTCCAGCCGCCGGGCTCGCTGCTCAGGCGCACTCTGGAAGTCATGTTCATCGAACGCGGCCTGCCCCTGCCCTCCAATGTCGTCAGCACGCCTTCGGTGACGCTGACCATGGCGCTCATCGCCGAGACCGACGCCATCGCCCCGATCGCCGAAGACGTGGCGCGCTTTATCGCCGCGAGCGGCAACCGTATGGGCCAGATCGCCATCGTGGAGACCGATTTCCACATCAATCTCAAGCCCTACAGCCTGATCACCGCCCGAGGCCGGGCGCTGCCGCCTTCGGCCAAGCTTTTGCATGACGTGATCCTCGACGAATGCGAGCGCATCCGGCTGGACGATGGCGGAGAAACCTGACGCCGCGCCAGCCTCGATCCATGCAGGCCGGGCAGAACGAAGTCGACAGGAGACGTGATGCCGGTTTTTGGACGCAGCCTCTTCGAGACGGTGCTCGAAGGAATGGATCGCCAGGAGGAGCCCGCCGAGGACATCGGCGCGGCCTATCAGCCGCCACGCGGCCTCAGGGCCTCTTTCGTCGGGCTCGCCGAAGAGGCGGACGAGGCGTCCGCGGCGCGTGACGCCCGGCTGGATTGGGCCGGACTGTTCGACGACTATGCGCCGCCGCCGAAACTCAAGGAACCGCCTGCCTGGCTCGACCGCCTCTCGGACGCGGAGATCGCCGAGGATCTCGCTCTTGATCAGTGCAAGGGAACGGCGGCGATCCGCGACCGGCGGCGGGAATTCGCGTTGGCCAACCATCCCGACCGCGTCGGGGCCGACTATCGCGCTGCGGCCACGCGGCGCATGATGATCGCCAATCAATTGATTGACACGGCGCTGGCCCGCCTCGCCTGATCGTCAGAGTTCAGTCTGATCCGCCGCCATCACCGCCGCCATCGCCGCCGTCGTCGCTGTCGTCGGCCGTGGGGGCCGGCGCCGGCGCCGCTTGTTGCGGCGGCTTATAGGCGATGATCAGCGTGTAGATGCAGTAAGCAGCAAGAGCGACCGCGATGACCATCCAGAACGGCTGCCAGGCATAGATCTCCAAACCGGCCCAAACCGCGACGGAGGCGCAGATTGCGTAGCGCCGGACCGCCGGACGATAAAATTCCGACGACGTGTCGATCAGATAGAAGGGCGGCTTGTTCTTGTCGGACGCCATGGATGCCTCGGCTTGAGTTCACGGTTTCGCAAATCGCATGTTCGGGGCCATCGGGCAAGGGCGATACGCCTGTGTCGCGGCCGGTCATAACGGAACATTTATTCCACTCACGCCGAATTGATCCGGTCATTCCATTTTGATATGGAGGAGGCGCGACCGGTCGGAGCGAGGCGTTTGGCTGGCCGGAGGAGTCATCAAGCCGGTTATTCGCGCTGCGAGGCCAAGGCGTCAGAGCCTGCCCGCGCGCGCCTGCAAGCGAGAAAGAAAAGTATCATGACAGTGAGATTCGGGGTTCTGGGCGCCGGCCGCATCGGCAAGGTGCACGCCAAGGCGGTAAGCGGCAATGCCGACGCCAAGCTCGTGGCGGTGGCCGACGCCTTTGCCGAGGCGGCGACTGCGCTCGCCCAGCAATATGGCGCCGAAGTGCGCTCGATCAGCCAGATCGAAGCCGCCAACGACATCGACGCGGTGGTGATCTGCACCCCCACCGACACCCATGCCGACCTCATCGAGCGCTTCTCCCGCGCCGGCAAGGCGATCTTCTGCGAAAAGCCCGTCGATCTCGACGCGGGCCGCGTCGAGGCCTGCCTGAAGGTGGTGGAAGAAACCAACGCCAAGCTGATGGTCGGTTTCAACCGCCGCTTCGACCCGCATTTCATGGCGGTGAAGCAGGCGATCGACGAAGGCAAGATCGGCAAGGTCGAGATGGTCACCATCACCTCGCGCGACCCGGGCGCGCCGCCGGTGGATTATATCACCCGCTCGGGCGGCATCTTCCGCGACATGACCATCCATGACTTCGACATGGCCCGCTTCCTGCTGGGCGAAGAGGTCGTCTCCGTCTCGGCGCACGCCGCCGTTCTCGTCGACCCAGCTATCGGCGAGGCCGGCGATTTCGACAGCGCCACCGTGATCCTGGAAACGGCGTCGGGCCGTCAGGCCGTGATCACCAATTCCCGCCGCGCCACCTATGGATACGACCAGCGCATCGAAGTGCATGGCTCGGAAGGCGTGGTCTCGGCCGAAAACCAGCGCCCGGTGTCGATCGAAATCGCCAATGGCCAGGGCTATACCCGCCCGCCGCTGCACGACTTCTTCATGACCCGCTATACCGAAGCCTACGCCAACGAGATCGCGAGCTTCATCGCTGCGATCGAACAGGGCGCGGCGATCAGCCCGACCGGCACGGACGGCCTCTTGGCGCTGAAGCTCGCGGATGCCGCGCTGGAAAGCGTCAAAACGGGCAAGCGCGTCGCGATCTGACACGGTTCTGATAAAACTGGACGCGTCGATGCCCTATTTCGGCGCGACGCGTCCGGTTCGTTAACCAGAGAAGCGTCTCTTTTTGCGGATCTATTCCTGCGCGCGTTAGACAGGCGTCGCATCGATGGAGACGCCGCATATGCCCCTCAACACGGAAGAACAGCGCTATCATGTGCTGGACGGTCTGCGCGGCGTGGCCGCCATCGCCGTGATGTGCGGGCATTTTCTGTCGGCGGAATTTCGTCTGCTCGGCCACCCGATCGTTCCCTTCACCCAAAGCTCGCTCGCCGTCGACCTGTTCTTCGTGCTGAGCGGTTTCGTGCTCTGCCATGCCTATGCGGGCCGCATCGCAGACGGCATGTCGCTGCGCTGGCTCATGACCAAACGCTTCGTGCGTCTCTACCCGCTGTTCATCACCGGTCTCCTGCTCGGCGCCCTGACCTTGGCGCTGCTGATCACGGCCGGCTTGACGACCATGAACCCCGAACGGGCGATGGCGAGCGTCGCCGTCAACCTGTTCTTCCTGCCGTTCCTGTCGCATGACGTCATCCGCGATCTCGCCGCCCACGGGTCGCTGGTGGCGTCGATCTTCCCGGCCAATCCTCCCGCCTGGTCGCTGTTCTTCGAAATGCTGGCGAGCCTGGCCCTGCCCTGGCTGATCGGCCGGAGCACGCGACAACTGGCGGTCGTCATCGCTCTGTGCTGGGTCGGCTATTTCGTTTTCGGCCTTTACACCGGCCTCCCCAACGACAAAGCCGGCTTCAATCCCTCGCTCGGCTGGAGCACGGATACGGTCGCCGGCGGCTTTTTCCGCGTCGGTTTCGGCTTCGCTCTCGGCGTGCTGCTCTATCGCAGGCTTAGGGAAATCGGCCCGAAAATCCGCGCCTCGGCGTCTTTCAGGCTGTTTACGCCGGGATTGCTCTATCTCGCGGCCTTCTGCCTGCTGATCAATCCCTTCGCCGCGCGCGGCCTGATCACGGTTCCGACCTTGCTCGTGGCGATCCCTGCGATCGTGGCGATCGGCGCGATGTCGCAATCCGCAAGCGCAAGAATGGAGCGCGCCTCCATCTTTCTCGGTTATCTCTCCTATCCGCTCTATTGCCTGCATTTTCCGGTGGGACGCCTGACCGCGCTTGCCACCCGCGACCTGAACCTCTCGACCTGGAGCTTTGCCCTGCTCGCCGGAAGCCTGTCGATCCTCGCAGCCCTCTTGGCGGCGGCCTTCATCGACCGGCCGCTGCGACGGATGATCGCCGCGCGGCGTCACCGGCGCGCGTCTCAGCCTGCCGGTCTCGAGCTTGGAGAATGACCGCGTGACGGGCGCAGCGACCAAAGAGCGGTTTCCCGTGCTCGACGGCATTCGCGGCGTCGCCGCGATCGCCGTGATGCTCGACCATTTCATGTCCGAAGAGATCCATCTGTTCGGCCACACGCTCTACCCGTTTGCGCAAAGCGCCGTGGCGGTCGATCTCTTCTTCATGCTGAGCGGTTTCGTGCTAGCGCACAGCTATGGCGAGCGGGTCCGCGCCGGCATGCCGCTCAAGGCGCTGCTGGCGCGCCGCGTCGTCAGGCTTTATCCGGCTTTCGTGGTCGGCACCGGTCTCGGGCTGATCGCGCTTCTGCTGCTGGTCGGCACGCGGGCCACGTCCTTCAGCCTCGGTCAAAGCCTCGAAAGCGCCGCCGTCAACCTGCTCTTCCTGCCCTTTTTCAGCACCTGTTCGCTGGAAGACATGAAGATCCACCACATGGCCACCGGGCCGCTGTTTCCCGCCGACACGCCGACCTGGACGCTGTTCTTCGAAATGATCGGCACTGTGCAGTTCATCGGTCTTGCGCGCTTGAGGACCAAGGCGCTCTGCCTGTTCACGGCCCTCGCTTTCGCTATTTTCATCGTCTATGGCGTTCATATCGGCCTCTCGCCAGGACGAGAGGCGTTCAATCCGTCCGTGGGCTGGAGCGAAACCAATTTTCTCGGCGGGTTTCTGCGCATCGCCTTCGGGCTGGGCGCAGGCATGCTCCTGCATCATGTGCATCGCTGGCGACCGGAAATTGTACGGCGGCTGGTCCCCGATGCGCTCCGTCGTCCTTGGATCGTCTACGGCCTGCTTCTGGCGTTGCTCGCCAATCCGATCGGCTTCAACGGGGTCGTAACGGCGGTCAGTCTCGTCACAATGATCCCCATCCTGTTGCTCGCCGCCGCCGACCCGGCCCTGACGAACAAACGCACAGAGAGCATATCGCGGCTGTTTGGGGCGCTGTCCTATCCCATATTCTGCCTGCATTACCCGATTGGGCGGCTGATCCTGATCGCGAGCCATGGCCACCCGATGTCCAACCCGGCCTTCACCACGATTGCCGCCGCGACTTCGATTCTCTCTGCTTACGCTGCGGCGCGCTGGCTGGAGCCGCTCTGCCGGACCTGGCTCGGCGGTTGGCTTCTCGATCGCCCGCGACCTCCGACGGTCGCGGTCTGAGATCAACCGAGCTGGATCGACAAGATTTCCGGCCAGGCTCCGACACGGATAGGCAGCATGGTGCAGCCCAGGCCGCGCGAGACGACAAGATCGCGGCCGCCCTTGTGAAAATGCCCCGCCGGATAGCGCGCGGAACCGACCGACGCCGAAACGGGCCGCCAGCCGAACAGGTTGATCTGTCCGCCATGGGTATGGCCGGAGAGCGTCAGACTGACGCGGCCATCGGCGCGATCGAAGATGTCGGGTTCATGCGCCATCAGCAGGACCGGCTCGTCGGTATGAATGGCGTCCAGCGTCAACGGCAGATCGTCGGTTCCGGCAAACTGCGTGCGCCCGAACCGTTTCCCCGGACGCAGCGCCATCTGGTCGCCGAGGCCCGCGAGCCAGAAGCCGACGGCATCCTTTTCGATCCGCACGGCCCGGTTGACATAGACCTCGACGCCGATGGCGCTCAACGCCTTCTCGGCGATCGTCCGGCTTTTCGGATCGCGCTGGAAGGACAGATCCTCCCAGCAATCGTGATTACCGAGCACGGCGTGAACGCCGAGCGGCGCCGAAAGTCCGGCCATCGCCGCAGACCAGTCGCTCGCCGGAACATCGGCGACGAACCTGTTCATGCCGCGAACATAATCCCCGAGCAGGAGAATGATGTCGGGCTCGAGCGCATTGGCCTGATCGCAGATGGAGCGGATACGCTCGGACGTCATCCAGGGATCGCAGGCGTGAAAATCGGCGAGCGCGACGACATGCAATTTCAAACGCGGCGTCCAATTCCTCGGAGTAAGCCGGTAGCGGGTCACGCGCGGCGTGGCCATGACCTCGACAAGCGGATAGCCTGCGAAAGCCGCAACCGTCGCCAGGCCGCCAAACGCCCATCGCAGAAAGGCGCGACGACTGAGCATGGTCACTCGTCGTCCTGGAAGAGGCCGATCTGCGTCTGCACGAGATTGGCGGGCGGCGTCAGCCCCAGATGTTTCCAGGCCACCGCCGTCAATACACGGCCGCGCGGCGTACGCTGGATGAAGCCCTGTTGGATCAAATAGGGCTCGATAATGTCTTCGATCGCGTCGCGCGGCTCGGACAGGCCCGCCGAAATCGTCTCGATGCCGACGGGGCCGCCGCCGAAATTGACGGCGATCATGGTGAGATAGCGTCGGTCGAGCTGGTCGAAGCCCATATTGTCGACGTCGAGCCGGGTGAGCGCCTTGTCGGCGATCTCGGCGGTGACCGCTTCGGCCTTGGCGACCTCGGCGAAATCGCGGACGCGACGCAACAGGCGACCGGCGATGCGCGGCGTCCCGCGGGCGCGGCGGGCGATTTCGCGCGCGCCGTCATCGGTCATGCCGAGCCCCATCAGCCGGGCGCCGCGCCGGACGATCGACTGCAACTCCTCGACCGTATAGAAATTCAGCCGCACGGGAATGCCGAAACGGTCGCGTAGCGGATTGGTAAGCAGGCCAAGGCGCGTGGTGGCGGCGACCAGCGTGAATTTCGAAAGATCGATCTTCACCGACCGCGCCGCAGGCCCCTCGCCGATGATCAGATCGAGCTGGTAATCCTCCATGGCGGGATAGAGGATTTCCTCGACCGCCGGGTTGAGGCGGTGGATTTCGTCGATGAACAGCACGTCGCGCTCTTCGAGATTGGTGAGCAGTGCGGCCAAATCGCCGGCCTTGGCGATGACGGGGCCCGAGGTCGAGCGGAAATTGACGCCCAATTCCTTAGCCATGATCTGGGCGAGCGTGGTCTTGCCGAGGCCGGGCGGACCGACGAACAGCACGTGATCAAGCGCCTCGCCGCGATTCTTCGCCGCCTCGATGAAGATCTTCAGATTGGCGCGCGCCTCCGCCTGGCCGGTGAAATCGTCGAGCGATTGCGGCCGGAGCGCGGTGTCGAGATCGTCGCCGCGCTTTTCGGGCGTGAGGAGGGTGTTGGGAGCGCTCATTGCAGGAGTTCCATTTCGGGTAACTGCCGCGCAGCAGCCATATCGAAGGTCCGAGTTGTCGAACAGCCGTCACGCTTGTTGCGCAAAGCAATAATGGTGTCGGCAAACTCAACGCTGGTGTCCGACATCCTCATCAAGGCTGCTCCAATCAGCTCTTCGTCTTCAAAAACAAGATCTTCAGCCTGCAAGAGGCTGAATACCGTATCCGCCACAAGCCGGCGCTCGAGTTTGAGACGCCGGCGAAGGTACCACGTGAATTCCAGCAAGGTGATACAGTTCACATAGCCCGGGTTTTCTTTCGATAGACTGTCAACAAGACCGATCGCGAGTTCGGTTTGTACCGGGTCATCCCTGAGGACCAGACGCAACAAGATATTGGTGTCGAGACCGATCATCGCGATGCCGCCACGTCATCCGCTATGGCGTCGGCAATGGACGTTTCAATATCTTCCACGCTTACCGCGGGACGATGAGGATCATGCAGCAATCCGGCCAGATCGACGGCGCGCTTATTCTTCACCCGCAGCATGACCCTGGCCCCATCAATGAAATAATTGATCCGGTCTCCCACCCTTAAGTTGAGCGCATCACGGACTTCAGAAGGGATGGTGGTCTGAGCTTTGGAGGTCAGCGTGCTATGGACGATCAACATGGCGACTTCCTTTCAAACTCGTCAACGTAAGGAACAGTAACACAAGTAAGGATCACCGCGCCAGTTCCTTCAAGCCAAGTCGGATGAGCTTGGCGCTGTCGGCGCCTTCGCCGCCATTCTTGAGCGCAGCAGCTACGGCGCTTGCAGCCTGGTCGCGGGAATAGCCGAGATTGGTGAGCGCGGAGACGGCGTCGGCCACCGGCGCCGGCGCGACGCCCTCACCCAGTTCCTGTTTGAGACCGATCGATTGACCGGCGTCGCCGCTGAAGGCCGGCGCCTTGCTCTTGAGTTCGGTGAGGATGCGGACGGCGACCTTGGGACCGACGCCCGGCGCGCGCGAAATGGTGGTTTTGTCCTGCAGGGCGATGGCGTTGGCGAGTTCCGACGGCGTGAGCGTCGACAGCACCGCCAGCGCCACTTTCGAGCCGACGCCCTGGACGATCTGCAGCATACGGAACCATTCGCGCTCAAGCCCGCTCATGAAACCGAACAGCTTGAGCTGATCCTCGCGCACATAGGTCTCGATGAACAGCACCACCGCTTCCCCGACCGAGCCGATGCGCGACAGCGTGCGCGCCGAGCAATGGGCGACGTAGCAGACGCCGTGGACATCCACGAGCACATAGTCCTCGCCGATTTCCTCGATCACGCCTTTGAGTTTTCCGATCATGACGTCCAAGCCTTCAAGAAAATGTGTCGGGGGAAACGAGGGTCAATCCGGGAAAATAGCGCGCGTAACGGTCGCCGTCCCGGGTCAAGAGTAGGTGTTTTCCCGTCAGCGCCTGCGCACCGATGAAAAAGTCGGGAAGCGTGCGCTCTCGTTGGCCGCCTGCCATGCGATAGAGCCGATGCGCTTTGCCAGCTGCAAAGGCCGCATCGAACGAGACCGTCTCCCGGATGGGGTCGAGATACCCCAAGACCGCAGTAAGCTGGGCTTCAGACAAAGGCGAAGCAGCAAGCTCAGACCAGACGACCGAACTCATAATGATCGGGCCACTGGTAAGGCACATTTCAAGCGCACGCGCCGACCAGGCGCGATGCGCCGTCGCGGGACCGAGTAGATCAATAAAGATATTCGTATCAACCAGCGTCGATGTCATCGCGCTCGCCCCGGATCCAGGTCATGAATTCGTCGGTCGTTTGGCCGTCGAGATCCAACATCCCCACCACCTGATCCGCCCATTCCCGAAACTTCTTGGCGGCGGCCCCCGTGCTTTCCGGGCTGGCCACAACAAGCAGAGCGCCATCGCGCGACGGAATGAAATCCACCTCGCTGCCCGGCTGGATTCCCAGATGGTCGCGAATCTCTTTCGGTATGGTGACCTGACCTTTTTCCGTAACGCGCATGGTAATACCCCTCCGGTATTACCTAAAGAGGAAAGCAGAACAAGTCAAGAACAAACTACAGCGCGGCCCTGGCCATCGCCTTCAGCCGGCTCGCGGCGCCGCCGAGGTGATGGGCATGGCAGATGGCGATGGCCAGCGCGTCGGCGGCGTCATTGCCCTGGAACGTCGCCTTCGGCATCAACACTTTCAGCATCATGTGAATTTGCTGTTTTTCGCCATGGCCGACGCCGATCACCGCTTTCTTGACCGCGTTCGGAGCATATTCGGCGACCGGCAGGCCGGCGCGGGCCGGAACCAGCATGGCGATGCCGCGCGCCTGGCCGAGCTTCAAGGTCGCCGTCGCATCCTTGTTGACGAAGGTCTGCTCGACCGCCGCCTCGTCGGGCTGGTGGAGATGGATGACGTCGGCAAGACCGTCGTGAAGCTGGCAGAGCCGCGAGGCGAGGTCGGCCTTGTCATCAGAGGTCACCGTGCCCGAGGCCACAAAGCGCAGCGAATTGCCGAGCGTCTCGATGACGCCCCAGCCGGTGCGTCGCAGGCCGGGGTCGATGCCGACAATCCGAATCAGAGCGCTCATGCGAATTTTCCCTTTTTGTTCTCATTAGGCCAGATTCGCGAGGATGAAAATAGCCGAGACAAGCCGGGATGGACGCGGATTGCAGTCGTTCCGCTACGCCAAACCGTCAACGAGTGAGTGCTTAACCATAACTTAAAGAAGT
Organism: Rhizobium sp. FKL33; assembly: GCF_005222915.1. Classification (GTDB taxonomy): domain Bacteria; phylum Pseudomonadota; class Alphaproteobacteria; order Rhizobiales; family Rhizobiaceae; genus Rhizobium_E. The sequence goes on along the minus strand of NZ_STFX01000009.1, from coordinate 272,246 downwards.
TAGGCAAAATGTAAGATAGTTACAAAAATGATCAGACCCTACGTCGCATCGCTGCGGCGGTCCGCGACGAATCTTCAGGACGATCCGTCTACCGCAGCCGGTGAGAACACGGTGTCGAGCATGTTTAAAGGTAAGGCGGATATGCCACGAATTTTTCAGTCGTTGAAAGCGAAGGTCGTCGCACTGTTCATAGCGCTCATCATCGTTTCCGTGGGCGCGCTCGTCTCTCTCGGCTATTTCAGCACCCGATCCGTGCTCGTCGAACAATCGGCGCGGTCTATGCGCAGCATCCTGGAATTCCGCGTCGCCACGCTCGAGGGCCGGATCGCCCAGATCAGCCATCAGGCGGGCGCGATCGCCGCTATCGAGGCGTTGCAGAAATCCATGGTCAATCTCAAGAGCGGCTGGAAGACCCTGGACAAGAAGCCGGGCGACGCCGCGGCCGCCCTTCGCAACGTGTTCATCGCCAAGAACCTCAATCCAGCCGGCGAGCGCGAGAAGCTCGTAAAGCCGGAAGGACCGAGCGGCTATTACTTCTCCGCGCATGAGGAATTGCAGCCCGAGGTCAAGAAACTTCTCGCCTCCAGCCCCTTCTCCGATCTGTTGATCGTCGATGGAAAGGGCAACGTCGTCTATTCCTACAAGAAGGACGAGACTTTCGCCGCCAATCTCGCCGACGCCGCCTGGGCGTCGACGGGCCTCGGCGCATTGCAAGCGAAGACCGTGGACGCGGTCAAGGCCGCCCAAAGCGACGATGTCGCGCCACTGTTCTCCGGCATCGGCGTCGACGCCAACACCGGTTCGGCGGAAGTCTATTTCGCAGCGCCGCTGCTCAATCTCGGAGCTCATCGCGGCACCTTCATGTTCCGGGTCAAGGACGAGGTTCTGGCCTCGGTGCTGTCCATGGCCATCCCGGCGGGCGGCAGCGAGCAGGCAAGCATCGTCACGACGGCGGGCGACGTCATCACCCCAGGCGCCGACGATAGGCTGAAGTCGGCCGGAAGACTGTCCGCCGACGACATGACAGGGCTCGACGCCTTTGGCCGCGACATCATCCGCGCCGACGGGGCCGCCAAAGCCTTTGCATTGCCGATGGAAATCGACGGCGCGCGCTATCACATGGCTGAAAGCGTGCTGACGGAGGAACTGGACGAGGGCTCCTTCACCGTCGCCGAACAATTGACGCTTCTGGGACTCGCCGTGCTCGTCGCCGCTGCGGCGCTTGCGGGGCTGATCCTCAGCCGCATGTTCCGTCCGCTGGTCAAGCTGGCGCAGGTCACCGAAACCGTGGCTGCCGGACGTCTGGACACCGTGATCGACGGCGCCGGCCGGCCCGATGAGATCGGCGTGATGTCGCGGGCGCTCGTCTCCTTCCGCGACAAGCTGGTGCGCCAGCAGGCCATGGAAGGCGAAGCGGAAGCCGCCCGCCGCGCCGAGGAAGAAGCCCGCCTCGCCCGTCTCGCCGAACAGGAGCGCGAGGCCGCGACCCTGCAGGGCGTCGTCGATGCGCTGGGCGAAGGCCTGACCCGTATGGCGAAGGGCGACATCGCCTTTGCGATCGACACGCGCTTCCCGCCCTCGCTCGACAGCCTGCGCCAGAATTTCAACGCCTCCATGGCGACGCTCGCCGATGCGCTGCAGGCCATCCGCCGCAATTCGCTGGCGGTTCGAGCCGGATCCGATGAAATGCGCGAAGGCGCCGATCAGCTGGCCGAGCGCACCGAACGCCAGTCGGTCGCCATCAGCGAAACCGTCTCCGCCATCAACGAGATCGTCCGTTCGGTCGACGCGCAGAAGGCGCGCGCCGGCGACGCCACCCGCATCGCCCGCGAGGCGGCGTCGGGCACGGAGCGCTCCGCGCATATCATGGAAAACGCAGTGCGGGCGATGGAGGCGATCCAGAACTCCTCGACGCAGATCAACTCGATCATTTCCGTGATCGACGAGATCGCCTTCCAGACCAATCTGCTCGCGCTGAACGCCGGCGTCGAGGCCGCCCGCGCCGGCGAGAGCGGCAAAGGCTTCGCCGTCGTCGCCCAGGAAGTGCGGGAACTGGCCCAGCGTTCGGCCCGCGCCGCCAAGGAGATCACCGATCTCCTCAACAAGTCGACGCTGGACGTGCAGGCCGGCGTGGAGCTGGTGGAGAAGGCCGGTGAAGCGCTGCAATCGATCGGCGGCTATGTCGGGCAGATCAATGGCCGCATCGAGGAGATCATGACGGCGACCGCCGCGGAAGCCGAAACGCTCGGTCACATCTCCTCCTCCGTCAACGCCATCGACGGCATGACCCAGCAGAACGCCGCCATGGTGGAGGAGACCACCGCCGCGATCCACCAGCTCGCCCGCGAAGCCTCTGAAATGGACGGCCGCATCGCCCAGTTCCGGCTCGAGGCCGATGAGGCGCGCCGGCAATTCCGCCGCGCAGGCTGATCGCTTTCGATCAATTCAGACGCGCCGCGCGATCGCCTCGCGCGGCGTTTGTCATGGGTTTGAGGTTGAAGGCCCCGCCCCTCGACCCTATCTCCGAGCTTTGGCAGGGAGCTGAACCATGACCATTCCCTTTTCGATCCTCGATCTCGCGACCGTCGCCGATGGCGGCACGCTGTCGGATGCGCTGGCCAACACCCGCCGCATGGCCATCCGCGCCGAGGATCTGGGCTACAACCGCTATTGGCTCGCCGAACATCACGGCATGCCGGCGGTGGCGAGCGCGGCGACCGCCGTGCTGATCGGCCATGTCGGCGCAGCGACCAAGACGATCCGCATCGGATCGGGCGGCGTGATGCTGCCCAATCATTCGCCCCTAGTTATCGCCGAACAGTTCGGCACGCTGGAAGCGCTGTTTCCCGGCCGCGTCGATCTCGGACTGGGCCGCGCGCCGGGCACCGACATGCGCACCGCCCGCGCATTGAGGCGCGACCTCGACCAGAGCGCCCAGGGCTATCCGCAGGATGTGCTGGAACTGCAGGCCTATCTCGCCGATCCCACTGACGAGCGCTCCGTTCTCGCCGTGCCGGGGGCCGGCGCGAAAGTTCCGCTCTGGCTGCTGGGCTCCAGCCATTACAGCGCCCATCTCGCCGGCATGCTCGGCCTGCCCTATGCCTTCGCCTCGCATTTTGCGCCCGACGATCTCCTGGGCGCGCTGGAGATTTATCGCGAACGCTTCCAGCCGTCCGCGCAGCTCAACCGGCCCTACGCCATGGTCGGCGTCATGAGCGCGATCGCCGACACCGATGAAGAGGCGAATTACCTCTTCACCTCGGCCCAACAGCAATTCATCAATCTCCGCCGCAACAACCGCACGCTCTTCCCCCGCCCCGTCAAATCCATGGACGGGATCTGGTCGGAACAGGAGCGGATCGGCGTCGAACACACGCTGCGCTACGCGATCGTCGGCTCGCCGGAAACCGCCTCGCGCAAACTCGCCCGCTTCCTCGCCGATACAAGAGCGGACGAGGTGATCGTCTCCACGCCTGTTCACGACATTGAGGCGCGGCTGCGCTCGATCGAGCTGTTCGCCGGGCTCAAGCAGGAGATGGCGAAGGCGGCGTGAGGCTTGAGCGACTCTATGCTTTGGAGTTGAAGTGCCTGCACAGCCCCTCATCCGGCTGCCGCCACCTTCTCCCCGCGCATGCGGGGCGAAGGACGATGGTGCGCAGGCTTTGCCAGATCCGCCTTCTCCCCGCAGGCGCGGGGAGAAGGTCCCGGCAGGGGGATGAGGGGCGGTCAGCCGCCGCCAAGCAATCAGGGAGCCCCAGTCTTGTCAGCCGCCCTCGTTCCAGAATTCGCCGTGTCCGACTGGCGACGTTCCAAGGTCTTTTACTGTGATGTGCTGGGCTTCGCCTGCCTCTATGAGCGTCCTGAGGAAGGCTTCTGCTATTTGGCGCTCGGCGCAGCCGAACTGATGATCGACCAGATTGGTCAAGGTCGAACCTTCGACGATGGCCATGCGCCACAGACCTACCCGTTCGGCAAAGGGCTCAATGTACAGATCCAGGTCGCCTCGATCGCAAACATGCTCGCCTCTATCGAGCGCCACGGCCTGACGCTTTATCTGCAGCCTGAGGAAAAATGGTATCGGGTCGATGACATGGAGACAGGCAACCGCCAGTTCGTGATCGCAGACCCCGATGGATATCTCTTGCGCTTTTTCGAGGATTTGGGACAGCGGGCGCTTTAGGACTGGCTGCGATTGAGGGCTTTGTGGGCGACCCCAATGGCGAAGCGTTGTTCACAGCCCCTCATCCGGCTGCCGCCACCTTCTCCCCGCGCCTGCGGGGCGAAGGGCGATGGGGCGCCGACATTGCCACATCCGCCTTTCTCCCCGCAACGCAGGGAGAAGGTCCCGGCAAGGGGATGAAGGGCGGAGCACACCGCAAACAAAAATGGCGCCGAGATGCCCGGCGCCAGTCTTTGATCAGGCCGAGAGCTTGGCCATCACGTCTTCGGGAATGTCCATATTGGTGTAGACATTCTGGACGTCGTCGTCGTCTTCGAGAGCATCCGTCATCTTCATCAGTGATTGCGCGCGCTCTTCGTCGACCGGAACGCTGTTCTGGGCCTTCCAGATCGGCTTGACGGTTTCCGCTTCGCCGATCAGGGCTTCGAGCGCCTTGGACACTTCGCCGAGGGATTCGAAGGCGCAATAGATGGTGTGGCCTTCCTCGTCGGTCACAACATCGTCAGCGCCGGCTTCGATGGCCGCTTCCATGACCTTGTCGGCGTCGCCGGCGGAGAGCTTGTAGGTAATTTCGCCGACGTGATCGAAGGAGAAGGAAACCGAGCCGGTTTCGCCCAGCGCGCCGCCGGCCTTGGTGAAGATCGAGCGGACATTCGAGGCGGTGCGGTTGCGATTGTCGGTCAGCGCCTCGACGATGACGGCGATGCCGCCCGGGCCGTAGCCTTCGTAACGGACTTCGTCATAGTTCTCGCCATCGGCGCCCGCAGCCTTCTTGATGGCGCGGTCGATATTGTCCTTGGGCATGGACTGGGCCTTGGCGTTCTGGATCGCCAGACGCAGGCGGGCATTCATCGTCGGGTCGGGCAGGCCAGCCTTGGCGGCCACGGTGATTTCGCGGGCGAGCTTGGAGAACATCTTCGAACGGATCGAATCCTGCTTCCCCTTGCGATGCATGATGTTCTTGAACTGTGAATGGCCTGCCATGGGCGTTCCTGCCGTCTTTGTTGTGACTGTCTTTTGGATGCGGCCTTATATTGCCGGACAGCACGCCGTTCAAGGGGGCCAAGCGCCGAGAGGGACGGTTAGAGTCCCTGAAGCACGAGGATCGTCGGCTTTTTCGGCAGGGACGACAGCGAGACGTCGACCCCGCGCCCCTCGGCGAAGCGGATCTCGAAGTCGGGGCCGAACATCGCCAGGAAGGTCTCGATGGGTGGACCGCGCCGATGCATGGGCAGCACCAGCGACGAGCGGAGCCGCTTTACGACCCGGCTCATCTTGTCCGCGCCCATGGTCAGCCCCCCATCGACGGGAACCATGACCACGTCGAGCCGACCGATTTCGGTGTAATGCCCCTCCGACAATTCGTGATGCAGGTGGCCGAGATGGCCGATGCACAGACCGGCGACCTCGAAGACGAAGATCGAATTGCCGTCCTTCTCCTCGCCGCCATAACGGCGGATATCGGTCGTGACATTGCGGATGAACGTGTCGCGCACCATCACTTCATGCCGCGCCTTCTCGCCCGGCGTATCGCTCCAGCCATGCAGCACGTAGTCGATTTCGGGCTCCGGCGTCAGGGTGAAATGGGTGGAATGGGCGTGGTTCATCGTGGCCACCATCGGCGGCGCATCCGGCCTGTGCCAGCCGGAATAATCGGTGGCGATGGTCACGCCTTCGGGCGTGACGATATGGAAGGTGGAATGACCGAGAAAGGTGATGCGCACCGTCTGATCGGTCAGCTCCGCATTGAGAACCGGCAGTCCTTCGCCGTGATAGGCGGCGTAACGCGCGCCGGGCAGGCCCTGCGCGATCGCCTGGCACTGGCTGAAATGCCTCGACCTGTCCTGAGCCAACAGCAGAGACGGCGATACAATCAGGAGACTCGCAAACGCCAACAATCTGAGCATGAGCATACCTCGACCGGCCTGTTTTGAGCAGGTCGGGAGGATGCGGCAAGCTGCGCGACGGGTCCAGTCCGCGCGCAGGATGCGCGCGTCACAATCGCGTTATCCCGATCAGGCCCAGAAAGCCGGGATGGTCTCGGCGAGACGCGGACCGATGCGCAGCGGCGCCACCTTTTCGGCGAGCCCGGTGCGATCGGAGATCTCGACGCCCACGCCGCAGATCGTGGCTGGGCCATTGGCCGGCTCGAACCGTCCGCGGGCGATCTTGGTGATGAAGCGGTTGAGCGGCTCTTCCTTCTCCATGCCGAGCGAGGAATCGTAATCGCCGCACATGCCGGCATCCGTCATATAGGCCGTGCCGCCATTGAGGATCTGGCAATCGGCGGTAGGCACATGCGTATGCGTGCCGACCACCAGGCTCGCGCGGCCATCGACGAAATGGCCGAAGCACTGTTTCTCGCTCGACGCCTCGGCGTGGAAATCGAACAGCACCGCGTCTACTTGTTCGCCCAGTGGGCAGGCGTCGAGAATGCGCTCGGCGGCCATGAAGGGATCGTCGAGATCGGGATGCATGAACACCCGGCCCATGATGTTGGAGACCAGCACCCGGGCCCCGTTGCGGGCGATGAACACGCCGGAGCCTTTGCCCGGCGCGCCGGGCGGAAAATTGGCGGGACGGATGAACTGGTCGTGCCTGTCGGCGAAGACCAGCGCCTCGCGCTGGTCCCAGACATGGTTGCCTGTGGTCACCACATCGGCGCCGGCGGCGAGCGTGTCGAGAAAGATCTCTTCGGTGATGCCGAAGCCGGCGGCGGCGTTTTCGCCGTTCACCACCACGAAATCGAGCTTGAGATCGGAAATCAGGCCCGGCAGCCGGTCCCAGACCGCCTGACGTCCCGCGCGGCCCACCATGTCGCCGAGAAAGAGAAGCCGCATTTATTGTCCTTTCGAGAATGTTCTGTAACCGCTTTCGGTCACCACGGCGTCGAGGGGGACGTCATGCGCCTCGGCGGGAACCGCCTCCACCTCTTGGCAATCGAAGGCGACGCCGATGAGCATGGGCTGCTTGCCCTTGGCGTGAAGCCGCGCGATGGCGCGATCATAATGGCCGGCGCCGTAGCCGATGCGATTGCCGCCGGCGTCGAAGGCGGAAAGAGGCATCAGCAGGATCTCCGGATCGACCACCGGCGCATCCGCAGCCGGGCCGGTGGTGCCGAAGCCGGTGCTGACCACAGGCGCGCCATCGACCAGTTCGCGGAAAACGATGGTCTGGCGATCAATCACCGCCGGCAGGCAGAGACGCGCGCCGCGGCCTTTGAGCCGATGCATCAGCGGGCGCAGGTCGGCTTCGGAACGGATGGGGAAAAAGCCGGATATGATAGCACCGGGGTCGAACGCCAGCGCGTCAGCCGCATGATCGCCGATCGCGAGACTTTTCTCGATGCGATCGGTTTCCGCAATGGCGTCGCGCGCCGCAAGCCTGCCCATGCGGATGTCGTTTTTCAGGGCCTTGATGTCCATGCCGGGTTCCCAGAGATGTCGGGCCATTCGTTTAGGCCTGTTTCTCGCCCGGGGCAATGCGTCACCGCGCCCGAACCAAACGCAAAGACGGCGTTTCACAGGAGATTGGAGGCTATGTTGACCGTGAGCGCCAGGATGAAGGCGTTGAACATGTAGGAAATGACCGAATGGACCAGCACCGTAGCCCGCATTGCGCGGCTGGCGACCGAGATATCCGCCGTCTGGCTGGCGACGCCGATTGTGAAGGCGAAATAGAGGAAATCGACATAGTTGGGCGCGATCTTGTCGGGAAAGTTCAGCCCGCCCTCGCCCTTCCGGTCGAGCGCCAGATAGTATTCATGCGCATAATGCTCGGTGAAGATCACATGGATAAAGATCCAGGACGAGGCGATTGTGAAGGCGGCCAGCGCGGCGTGAAATGCGCCATTCTCTCCCTCACCGTGGCGAACATGAGAGAGGACGACAATCGTCGCCCCCAGGCTGATGATCACCGCCAGAAATGACAAAGCGAGAACCGCGAAACGACCTTCATCCGTCGCCTTGGCCCGCTCCTTCATATCCGCGTCGTCAGAGGTGAACATCAGGGTGAAGATCAGCGTCAGGAACAGCAGCACCGAAATGTTCCAGGACAGAAGCAGGCTGACCGCCGTCGACACTCCGCCCGACCAGGCAAGCGCGGAATGCAGCATCAATCCCAGCGCCGCCGCGCCGTAAAAGCGCGGCCGTCGCACGACATGACGCTTGAGCCGGATGGGCAGCGACACCGGGCGCTCAGATCTTGAACAGTGATTCGGCGGCGCTGCGGCTCGAGGTCTTGGCGGCGATCTCGCGGTTCAGCCTGGAGATCTCGTCCTGAAGCAGCGCAATGCGGGCGCGAAGCTCGTCGGCCGACAGCATGGATATGTCCATGCCGATCTCATGAGCGAGTTTGCGGGCGGGTTTGTCGTCGTCGTTGAGGCTCATGCGGCTTCCACTCCTGCGTCGCTGGCCGGCTTGGCCGGCGTCTGGTCAGAGGCGGCGGAGGATAGCTGAGAACGCGGGTTGAGCGCCAGACTTTCCGGCGTGGTCTGGGTCCCAGAAGAGATGCTCCGGTAGCTGTCGCGTTCTCCCACCGGGATCGGCGCGCGCAGGCGCGAACGGACGATGGCGTAAACCGTGATCAGCGCATGCGCCGCCGCCGTGACGCCGAGCAGCGCATAGGGTCCGAAACGCTCCATGATCGGGCCGCCAAGCGTGGGCCCGATCACCGTGCCGACGCCATAGAGCAGAAGGAGGCCCCCCGAGACATTCATGAAGTCGGACGGCTTGGCGAAGTCGTTGGCGTGCGCCACCGCGATCGGATAGAGCGCATTGGCGGTGGCGCCATAGACGCCGATCAGCAGAAGCAGCGTCAGCACGTTCTGCGGTTCGAGCAGGAAGATCTGGATGCCGGCGAGCCAGGCGATGCCCGATAGAATGGCGAGAACATAACGCCGGTCCATGCGATCGGACATGCGGCCGGCCGGCATCTGCATGGCCGCGCCGGCGAAGATGGTGATGGTCATCATCAGCGCGATGTCGCCGGAGGAGAGGCCGGCTTTCGCGCCGAACACGGCGCCGAGCGTGCCCCAAGCGCCGTTGGCGATGCCGACCAACAGGATGCCGATGAAGGAGACGGGCGAATTGCGGTAAAGCGCGGCGAGGTCGAGCTTGATCTCGCTGAGCGGCGCCGGCGACTGCGCGTTGGACACCAGCGTCGGGATCATCGCCACGCAATAGAAGATGCCGGCGATCATGAACAGGATCGGCGTCTGTATGTCGACGAAGGCGACCGTCATCTGCCCGCCGACGATGCCGATCAGCGTGATCGAGATGTAGAGCGAGAAGATCATGCCGCGGCTCTCATTGCTGGCGCGTTCGTTGAGCCAGCTTTCGATGATCATGGCGGTCGCCGCGGTGCCGAAGCCGGTGGCGGCGCGCGACAGAACCCAGAATGTGGGATTGATGACGATGCCGGTCATCAGCGCGATGATGGCGATCAGCGAGATGAAGCCGGAAAAGGCGCGGACATGGCCCATGCGCTTGACCAGCGGGCGGGCAAAGATGCAGCCGAGCACGAAGCCCGCCGCCCAGGAGGTGCCGAAGAAGCCGAGAATGGTTTCGGAATAGCCTTCCGACGTGCCGCGCATGGGCATGACGAGACTGTGCAGACCGTTTCCGAGATAGAGAAACAGCGTTCCGATGAGAAGCGCCATGACGGAAACGAGATTTTGCGGCATCGTCGATCCTCTGAGCCAGTGCCTCGACCGTCCCCGCGCGGCTGAGCCTGACGAGACCGGAGAGCGGTGATATGGATTTCGGCAAGGCCGCGATTCGCCTATCGTCCCCCGGCGTCGCCGCTTGCCCATGCGCCGCCAAAAAGCGGATCATCCCGCCGAGACTAAGGCAAAACTTTTAAGGATTTGAGATTTGGCGAAAATTCTTCCGCTTCTCGGCGTCATCCTCATGGTTTTGCATATCGTCCGGCCGCTCGGTCTGCCGGGCCTCAGGCGACGGCGCGATTTCTGGAAGATCGCGCTCGTGATGCTCGCCGCCCTGGGTATGACCGCGCTCCTGCGCGAATGATCATTTCTCGGTCAGCTTCAATTCGATGCGGCGGTTCTGATCCCTTGCTTCCGGCGTGTCGCCCTCGGCGATCGGCTGGAATTCGCCGAAGCCGGCCGCAACCAGGCGATTGGCCGGGACGCCCTTGGAAATCAGGAACTTGACCACCGAGGTGGCGCGTGCCGAAGACAGTTCCCAATTGTCGCGATAGCGCCCGGAGCCGGTGAGCGGCACATTGTCGGTATGGCCGTCGACGCGCAGCACCCAGTCGATCTCAGCCGGAATTTCCTTGGTGAGCTCGATCAGCGCCGCGGCCAGCTTGCCCATTTCCTCCTGGCCGGCAGGGTTGAGATCCGAGCCGCCCGACGGGAACAGCACTTCCGATTGGAAGACGAAACGGTCGCCGACGATGCGGATATTCTCGCGATCGGACAGGATCTCCCTCAGACGGCCGAAGAAATCGGACCTGTAGCGATTGAGCTCCTGGACGCGCTGGGCGAGCGCGACATTGAGGCGGCGGCCGAGATCGGCGATCTTGGCCTGGGAATTCTTGTCGCGCGCCTCCGACAGCTGCAGCGCCTGCTCGACGGCGGCGATCTGCGAGCGGAGCGCGGCGATCTGCTGGTTGAGGAGCTCGACCTGGTTGAGCGCCTGCTCGCTGATCTGCTTCTGCGCGTCGAGTTCGCCCGAAAGTTCTCCGATCCGCTTGTTGGCCACGTCGGAGGAGCCTGTCCCCTGATCGAGAAGCTTCTGCAGCCGCGACTTCTCGCTCTCGGCGTCGGCCAGCTGGGCCTGAATGTTGGCGAGACTGTCCTCGACATCCTGCTTGCTGCCCTTTTCGAGCGCGAGCAGCTGGGTCAGCTCGTTGATCTGGCTGTTCAGCCGATCGAGCACCTCGTCCTTGCCGGTAATCTCGCGGCTGAGGATGAACTGGCCGAGCACGAAGACCGTGAGAAGGAACATGATAGCCATGAGCAGCGTGGAGAGCGCATCCACGAAACCGGGCCAGTAATCGATGCTGCGCTGGCCGCCGCGACGCCGCAAGGCCATCTCACTTGTCCTCGAATTTTTCGGTCAGCTTGTCGAGCGTCCGGCGTAGCGCCTTGGCTTCCTCCTGCTGCGCCTCGATCCAGTCGCGCAGCATCTGCTGTTCGGTGCGCATGTTGCGCACCAGTCCCTGGATGCCCTCGGCGAGGCTGGCCATGGCGGCGGTGGAGCGCTGATTGCCGCCGCCTTCCTGGGTGATGCGCACCAGCTGTTCGGAGAGCGACTTGAGCTCCTCGGTCGACCCGGTCCCCGCCTCGATGACGGGAGCGAAATCGGAGGACACGTCGGTGACCGAAGACAGCCAGTTCTCGAGCTCGTTATAAAAGCGGTTCTGCGCCCGGCCGGCCTGCAGATCGAGGAAGCCGAGGATCAGCGAACCCGAGAGACCGAAGAGCGAAGACGAAAAGGCGGTGCCCATGCCCTGAAGCGGCGCGGACAGACCCTGTTTCAGCGTGTTGAGAATGTCGGCGCTCTCGCCGGTGCCGGGATCGAGGCCCTGGATGACCGAATTGATCGAGCCGATCGTGCCGAGCAGACCCCAGAAAGTGCCGAGCAGGCCGAGAAAAACCAGGAGACCGGTGAGATAGCGCGTGGTGTCTCGGGTGTCGTCGAGGCGGGTCGCGATGGAATCGAGAATGGAGCGAAGGGCCGCGGTGGAAATGGCGCCGGTGTTGGACGAGCCCATCAGCGCCCGCATCGGCGCGAGCATCACCGGATCGCGGCCTACCTTCTCGGCGCTGCCGACGGCGCGGAAAGAGTTGAACCAGCGAACTTCAGGCCTCAGCGCCAGCACATGGTTGAAAGCCAGCAGAATGCCGATCAGCGCCACGCCGAGAATCAGCCCGTTGAGGCCGGGATTGGCCGAAAAGGCCGTATGCGCCTGCCGGAAGAGGATGGCGCCGGCGAAACCGACCAGAATGAGAAACACCACCATCGTCCAGAAATAGGACATCGGGCTCGAAAGCTTGCGCCCATAGCCCGCCCCCTCCGCCGATTCGCCTTGGTCGCCCCCGAAAAAACCCGCACCGGCCATGAACCTGTCCACTCCTGCAAATGTCGGCTTGGAAACTAAATGAGAATTGCGCCGAATTGAAGAGGCAAGCAGGCGGTGAATCCCATGCTGTCCACCGGCATGACGCCTGGCCGCTCCCGCGGATCGGCGCGGCAAGACCGCCCGTGCCATTTTGACTTGCCGTAGCGGAAGCAAACAGAATCTATACTGTTTGTTAACCGTCTCGGCGTATAACTGTTGTTATCCAGAGCTTCTGGATTCAGACGGTCTCGCCTTGAGAAGTGGTCTGATTTTTCTCCCTGTTTTACCTTGAGAGCCGCTTTTCGCGGCTCTTTTTTTGCGCTTTTTCCGGCCGGGTTACGGGCGGCCCGAGCGCGGGAGTTCCACCGCTTTCGAGTCAACTTGTGGAGATTAACCCTTCCTTAAGAATCATGTTGCGAAAAGCCGGGACTGGCGGCATGATCCTGTTAAGAAGAGCGGTCCAGACGGATCTTAATGCTGGCACGGATCGTTAGTGTAGTCATGCGTAAACAGGAAACGACAATGCTTGAATCGGGCGCCAACACCATCAGTTTTGCCGGCCACGTCGCCTCGTCTTCGCAGTTCAAGGCGCTCTATGCCGAAGGCATGGCCCTGGTCGAAGAGACGGCGAGCTATCTCGACGGCGCAGGCCGCCTGGCTTCCAAGAGCCTGCCGCGCATGTCCTCGGTGCTCTACGCCGCCGAATCGATGCGCCTGACCACCCGTCTCATGCAGGTCGCCTCCTGGCTGCTCTTGCAGCGGGCGATCAACAACGGCGAAATGACCCGCGAACAGGTCGTCTCCGAAAAGAAGAAGGTGCGTCTCGACTCCTTCAACGTCGACCGCAACGCGCCGGGCTGGAGCGATCTGCCGGAAGCGTTCCGCGACCTCGTCGACCGCTCGGTGCGCCTGCAGAATCGGGTGTCGATCCTCGACCGCGAGATCTACCGTCCGTCGGAAGTTCCGGCCATCGAAGCCAACAACCAGAATTCCGTCCAGGCGCAGCTTTCGCTTCTGAAGACCGCCTTCGGCGGCCAGTAACACAACCGCGCCACCGGCGTGGACATGCTTTGAAGCCGGCCTGCGGGCCGGCTTTTTGATTGGGAAAACAGGCTGAAACGTTGAAAAAGCAGCCGGTGCGGTTGACAGAAATAGAGTCTCCCGTTACATGCCTCCCAACTTCGGGCGCGCCCTTCCCTGAAAGGCGCGCCTTTGAATTGTCAGTCACGCCGGGCGACCGGCAAACAGGTCCGGATCAGTACAATGAAGATCAAGAATTCGCTGAAAGCGCTCAAGGCACGTCATCGTGAAAACCGTCTGGTCCGCCGCAAGGGCCGGATCTACATCATCAACAAGCTGAACCCGCGCTACAAGGCGCGCCAGGGCTGATCAGCCCGGCTTCAGCTTTTTTGTTGGCGAATTGGCGCTGGCGGGTTACCATACCCGCCATGCGCTTTTTTGTATTTGCCCTCTCCCTCGCCCTGACCTCTCCCCTGCTCGCAGCGGAGACCAAGACGTCTGCGCCCGCGCCGGAGCGGATTGTCGAGCAGAAGATCCCACCATTGACGCCGCCGGACCAGGAGATGGATCTCCTGTTCGCCCAGCTCAAGAAAGAGCGCAACCCGCAGGCGGCCAGACTGATCGCCGACCGGATCGTCGGCGGCCTGGCTTATTCGGGCAGCGCCACGGTCGACCTCTTGATGGAAAACGCCCGCAAGGCGAACGAGGAGAAGCGCTTCGGCGCGGCGCTCGATTTTCTCGATCAGGTCACGCTGCTTGCGCCTGACTACGCCGGCGGGTGGAACGCCCGCGCCACGCTGCATTACCAGATGGGCAATTTCCCCAAGGCCATGGCTGACACCGCCCATGTGCTGACGCTCGAGCCCAGACATCTCGGTGCGCTTTCGGGGCTCGCTGCAATCCTGGCCCAGTCGGGACGCGACCAGCAGGCGCTCGAGGCGCTACAGGCCTATCTCGATCGCTACCCGGCCGACCGCGACGCGCAGAAGCGAGCGATCGAGCTGATGATCAAGATCGATGGCCAGCGCACCTGAAACCTTCGGGCCCAGGATGCGTATCAGTGTCTGAGCCTCTACCATCCTTCATTCAACCGGCCCTCATGATCGTCCTCGCGAAATTCCTCGTCGCCATCCTCATGGGCGTCGCAACGCTTGCCGCCCTCGCCTACGCCTTCAGCCGCTGGGAAGCCGCCCGCATCGCGAGCCGCTACCCCAATACAGGCGAATTGACCGATGTCGGCGGCTTCCGGATGAACAGTCTGCATTGGCCTGAGCCCGCCGAGGCCGACTTGCCGCCGCTCGTCTTCATCCATGGCGCGAGCGGCAATCTGCGCGACCCCTGGGGCGCCTTCTTCGAGCCGCTCAAGGACAGGGCGGAGATGTTGTTCGTCGACCGCCCCGGCCATGGCTATTCCGAACGCGGCGGCCCCGAAAACCTGACGCCGGCGGGACAGGCGGATGCGATCGCCGCGCTGATGCGAAAAAAGGGAATCGCCCGCGCCATCATCATCGGTCACTCCTTCGGCGGCGCGACGGCGGCGAGTTTCGCGCTCTTTCACCCGGACATGACGCTTGGGCTGGTGTTTCTGTCCCCCGCGACCCATCCCTGGCCGGGCGGCGTGGATTGGTATTACGATCTCGCCAACACGCCGGTGATCGGACCGATCTTCTGCAACACGGTGGCGCTGCCGGCGGGGCTGATGCAGTTGAGCAAGGGCGCCGTGCATGTCTTCGCGCCCAATCCCGTTCCCAAGGGTTACCTCGATCGGGCCGCGATCCCTCTGGTGCTGAGGCCAGACAATTTCTGCGACAATGCCCGCGACGTCGCCAATCTGCTGGCTTACGTGAAAGAGGCGCAACCGCGCTACAAGGAGATCACGGCGCCGGCGATCGTCATCACCGGCGACAGCGACGATATCGTGTTGGAGGAAATCCATTCGCGCGGGCTGAAGCGGGATCTGCCGAATTCGGAGCTTTTGTGGGTGCGCAATCTCGGCCACAAGCCTGACTATATCGCCACCGACCTGGCCATTGCCGCAATAGAAAAGATCGCGGGAAAGCCCCGCGATCTCGAAAGCATCATGCGTGAAGTCGAGGCGCGGATCGCGCCGAAATCCTGATCAGACGCCGCTCTGGCCGTCCGAACCGATATAGGCGATGCGCAGCATGTTGGTTGCGCCCGGCGTGCCCAGTGGAACGCCGGCGGTGATGATGACGCGGTCGCCCGGCTTACCGAAGCCTTCGGCATGGACGATGCGGCAGGCGCGATTGACCATGTCGTCGAGGTCGGACGCGTCTTCCGTCACCACGCAATGCAGGCCCCAGACCACCGACAGACGGCGCGCCGTCTCGATGATCGGCGACAGCGCGAGAACCGGCACGGTGGGCCGCTCGCGGGCGGCGCGCAGGCCGGTGTTGCCGGACCCCGTATAGCAGACGATCGCCGTCAGCTTCAGCGTCTCGGCGATTTCACGCGAGGCGAGCGAGATGGCATCGGCGCCGGTCGGTTCCGGCTTCGGACGCTGGGCGTGGATGATGTTGGTGTAATAGGGATCTTTCTCGACCGTGCTGGCGATCGACGCCATCGTCCGGACCGCTTCGATCGGATACTGGCCGGAGGCCGATTCCGCCGAGAGCATGATCGCATCGGCGCCTTCGAACACGGCGGTGGCGACGTCAGACACTTCGGCGCGGGTCGGCACCGGCGCAGTGATCATCGATTCCAGCATCTGGGTGGCGACGACGACGGGCTTGCCGACCTTGCGGCAGGCGCGGGTGAGCTGCTTCTGCAGGCCCGGAACGGCTTCGAGCGGCATTTCCACGCCGAGATCGCCGCGGGCCACCATCAGCGCGTCGGACATCTCGATGATCTCGTCGATGCGTTCGATCGCCTGCGGCTTTTCGATCTTCGACATCAGGCCGACGCGGCCCTTGGAGATCTTGCGCACTTCGGCGAGGTCTTCCGGACGCTGCACGAAGGACAGCGCCACCCAGTCGACGCTGCCGGTGGCGAGCACGGCTTCGAGGTCGACGCGATCCTTTTCGGTCAGCGCGCCGATGCCGAGCAGCGTGTCGGGAAGGCTGACGCCCTTCTTGTCGGAAATGCGGGTGCCGGCGACGACCTTGGCGACGATCTTCGTGCCATCACATTCATCGGCGATCAGATGCAGCTTGCCGTCATCGATCAAAAGGCGATGGCCGGGCTTCACGGCTTCGAGAATCTCCGGATGCGGGAGGTTGACGCGCGTGGCGTCGCCCGGCTCGGGATTGTTGTCGAAGGTGAAGGTCTGGCCCGGCGTCAGGTCGACGGGGCCGCTGGCGAATTTACCGACGCGGAGCTTCGGGCCCTGCAAGTCGGCGAGAATGCCGATCGGGCGGCCCGAACGGGCTTCCACAGCGCGGATGCGGCTGATGAGGGTCCGCATCAGGTCATGGCTGGCATGGCTCATATTGATGCGGAACAGGTCCGCCCCGGCCTCATGCAGCTTCTCGATCATCTGCTCTTCGCTGGAGGCTGGACCAAGTGTGGCGAGGATTTTGACTTTCCTGTTCCGCTTCATCAATTCTGGCTTTCTTGTGCTGCGGGCGTGTCGGTGAGCTGAACCATCCAGCTTCCCTGCCGCCCCGTGTCATATTCCTTGAATCCGAACTGCTGATAGCCGCGGGCATAGCAGTCCTGGACGCCGGTGATCTTGAACTCGTTTTCCGCCACGCACATGTTGACATTGCCGGTCCACCGGCCGCCGCGCGTCGCGTCTTCCGCATAGAGATAATAGAACCGGCTCTGCAGTTTTCCCTCGATGAGGGTGGCGCATGTCGTTGCGGGTATCTGCCACCATCCTTCGGAAATCCATCCTTCCTTGGCGCGATAGCCGATGGCCACGCCGACGAGATTCTGCGTGGCGTTGCAGACGCGGAACTCCGCCTTCGCCACGTTCGGGGCCGCGAGCGCCGCGCCGAAACCGATGGCCAAGGGCGCAGCAAACAACGCGAACGAACGCCGCAACGCCGAATTCCGACCGGCGGACATGCGAACGACAGCGCAGCGATTCGGCGCCACCATACGGAGGATGTAATTCACGAGCATGACGTAGAGCTGGCTCCCACCTGCTGATTGCCCTTGTGCGTTGGCGGCACAGGATTGTCAACGCAAAATTCAATCGATTATATCGGTCCAAAAGCCTGACATTCTTATCAGCGGCGGCTCACATGACGTGAAAGCCGGCCGCCTGCGGGGATAAACCTGCTCAGGCGCTTGATTCCGATACTATTAGGCCTTGAACAAAGTCTCAACACGGACCGCCTTGAAACCGCCAGGCCGGCATGACAAGACAGCAAAAACGTGAAAAATTATGTCGATGTCCTCATATCCCGCCTATGAAATCATTCCCGGCGACCCCGCTTGCGGGCTTGTCCTGCTCGCCGACCACGCCACCAACCGCCTGCCGGCGGAATACGGCTCCCTGGGGCTGCCGCCGGAAGCCTTCGAGCGGCATATCGCCTATGACATCGGCGTCGAGGCGCTGACGCGCAGCCTGGCCGCGCGACTGGGCGCCCCGGCCGTGATGAGCCGCTTTTCGCGGCTGCTGATCGACCCCAATCGCGGCGAGGACGATCCGACGCTGATCATGCGTATTTCGGACGGCGCGATCATTCCCGCCAACCATCCGCTGTCCGCCGAAGAGCAGCGCTCGCGCATCGAGCACTTCCATCGTCCCTATCATCAGGCGGTGAGCGACGCGATCGCCGAGACAGAGCGGGCCTCGGGACGCGCCGCGCTGGTCCTGTCACTCCATTCCTATACGCCCCATTGGAAAGGCGTCGCGCGCGCCTGGCACGCCGCCGTGCTCTGGGATTCCGACCCCCGCGCCGCCATGCGGCTGATTTCCGCGCTGCGCGACATCGACGGCGTCCTCGTCGGCGACAACGAGCCCTATGACGGCGCGCTGCGCGGCGACACGATGCATCGCCACTGCACCGTGAAGGGTCGTCCGCATGCGCTTCTCGAAGTCCGGCAAGACGAGATCGGAACGGACGAGGGCGTGGGGCTCTGGGCGGACAGGCTCACTCCTGTCTTCACGGCGCTGAACAATGACCCGGAACTGCATCATATCGAAATCTTCCCATCGCGGACCGACCGCATCTGGGCCTGAGGAGACTGCTATGAGCGAGTTGAGCCAAGACGACGTCACCAGGCTGGAAGCCGCCGCGTTCCGGCGGCTGGTCAGCCATCTGCGCAACCGGCCGGAAACGCAGAATATCGACCTGATGAACCTCGCCGGTTTCTGCCGCAACTGCCTCGCCAACTGGTATCTCGACGCCGCCGAACAGGCCGGCCTGCCGGTGACGAAAGATCAGTCGCGCGAAGCGATCTACGGCATGCCCTATGAGGACTGGAAGCGACTGAACCAGCGCCAGGCGAGCGACGCGCAAAAGGCGGCCTTCGAGATCAACCGCCCGAAGGAATAATCCCCTTCCCGCGATTCCGCTTGACCTTGTCCGCCTTTCGCTGCAGGTCATCGGCCCGTATTGAGAACAGGAATCAGAAGGAGCAGTCCTATGTCCGACGCGCATGGCGTGGCCCGCGATCAGCTCAGATCTTTCATCGAGCGCATCGAACGGCTGGAAGAAGAAAAGAAGACGATCGCCGACGACATCAAGGACGTCTATGGCGAAGCCAAGAGCACCGGCTTCGACACCAAGATCCTCAAGAAGGTCATCCAGATCCGCAAACAGGACAAGGATGAGCGCATGGAACAGGAAGCGATCCTCGAGACCTATCTGATGGCGCTCGGCATGATCGAAGGTCCGCCGGACGAATAATCCCAGCGATCGAAGCCCACAAAAAAACCGCCGGAAACGGCGGTTTTTTCATGTCTCGGTTTTAAAGCTCAGTTGGTTTCCGGGAACTTCTTCACCGGGATGAAGTTCACAGCCGAACCCGAGAAGCGGGCCGGATCGATCTTCGCGGACTGCGTGAAGCCGTCGGCGTAGACTTCCGTCGGCTGGACGCGCATCGTCTTGCTCACGAAACGCGGCGCTTTGACGGGCTTGGCGACTTCGGCCACGCGACCTTTGCTCAACGCCCATTTGGCGATCATGTTGCCGGTCAGTTCAGGACCAGAAACCTTCTTCTGCACCTTGGCGGCGGGCTTGGCGGGCTGCACGGCGGCCGGCTCGAAAGAACGGGTGGCCGTCTCGGTGGTCACATCCAGCGACGCAAGTTCCGCCAGCTTGTTCTGTTCGCGGCTCGGTTCATCGAGGCTGTCGATAATCCCTGCCACTTCATCCTCATCCGTCGCTTCGATCGGCGGTACGGACGCAGACTGAGCTGCCAGAGCCGCTATTTCCTCAGGCTTCACATCGCCCGCAGGAACTGCGATGTCGCCGTCCTGGCCGGCTTTCGCCTGCTCTTCTTCGGCCGGACGCGCGCCGGGCACCGGAACGGCGGTCAGCAAAGCCGCAGTGGACGGATCGAGAGAGGCGGTCATGGTTTCCGCCTCGCCGTCGCCGGGCTGCTTGCGCTCGCCTAGCAGGCTCGGAGCGGGCACATGCACCTTGGCGAGGTCGACGAATTCGGGTTGATCCTCAGGCTTGGGGGTCAGGGCCGCCTGCATGGCTTCCTCAGCCGGATTGCGGCTGGTGGACAAAAGCGCGGTTTCGATCGCCGGCTGCACCGGTTCAGCCGGACGGAGCGACGGAACAGGCGCATTAATCGGCTTGTCCTCAGGCTCCACGGCAGCCGTCAGGATGGCCTGCTGCGTTTCCGGCTTGGATTTCTTGGCAGGCGCTGCAGCGACCTGGACTTCGGCCTCAGCGATATCGCCTTCGTCCTCGTCTCCGCCGCCGAAGAGCGCAGCCAGCAGGCTCTTGCGCTTGGTGGTGTCGCGATCGGAATTGTTGGAGCCGCCGCCGGCCACCAGGATGGCGTCGGCGCCGACGCGGCGCTTGTAATCGGCCAGCGCGGACGCATAGCCCGGCATCACGCCGCCTTCGGCCGGCTTGTGCAGGGTGCGTCCATCCGGAAACAGGCGCGACAATTCGCGACGCGGCATGCGCGGCCAGGAGCGGACGCCGCCGACATCCATATGCACGAAGGGCGAACCGGAGGTCGGATAGAAACCGACGCCGCCGACCTGGAACTTCATGCCGATCTCGCGCAGCTTCCTGAGCGAGACGTCGGGAATATAGAAGTCCATCGCCTTGCCGAGCACGTGCTGGCTGCGCTCGGCCACGCCCTTGGTGCGCGAACGCAGCATGGCGTTGGTCTCGGGCGCGCGATAGCCGCCGATCACGTTGATATATTCGCGGGAGCCGGACTTCTGGTAGACTTCCCAGATCAGGTCGAACAGGCGCGGATCCATCCGCGTCGGCTCGTTGCGGCGCCAGTCGCGCAGAATATAATTGAGCTTCTTCAGGCCTGCGGCGTCATAGCGGCCGTTGCGCTTGAAGACGATGATGGCCTTTTCGTGAGAATGCACATGGTAGATCTTCAACGCACGCGTCTGCGCGGCGGAGGCCGGCGCGCCCTGAAGGGCGACGACGGCGAGAATGGCCGCCGGGAGCATGGCTCGGAGACCTGCGCGCGCCGCGCCGACCGCTTTCGCGATGCGACGAACAGCGCCGGCTGCCCGGCTCTTGGTCTCAACCTCTTGATGCAACTCGATCCCCGTACACTGGCCGCCGCTACCGTTGATTCCAATACTGGTCAATTACGGTTAGACGATGGCAATCGCGTTCTGGCGCCTATCCGAAGTTATAGTGAACGATGCACTAACAAGGGTTAAACGCCAATCAGGTTTTTCACCAATCGCTGGCTTTATCGCAGCTTTCTCGTTTTTTTCCAGTCTTTTTTAACGAATCAGCTCAGCGTTTCATTTTTCAACCTGACGCTCTCTGCTTGCTCCGAACTGGCGGCGCCCGCCATGATCCCTGTCAACCGGATCGGATTTTCGGGGTATCTCGACACGCGCCGAGGCCCGCCGCGTGAGGGACACGGCGGGCCTTGCTCGTCAGCCAGTGTGTTATCAGCCGGCGACATCCTCCAGCGCCAGCTGCTTCAGCGGATCATCGGGATCAATCCCGTAATCCTTGAGCTTGCGGTAAAGCGTCGAGCGGCCGATGCCGAGCCGGCGCGCCACCTCGCTCATTTGCCCGCGATAGAAGCGCAGCGCAAAGCGGATCAATTCTTCCTCGACGGAGGCGATGGTGCGAACGCCGCCGTCCTTGCCGATCGCCGACAGAATGCCTTCGGTGATCGGGCTGTGCATCGTGACGCGCGGCGGCTCGCTGCGATAGACGGCGTCCGTCGTCTGGCGGGGGAAGACGGGCAGACCGGCCGGCGGCTCCGCGCCGGCGAGAGACGGCGCCGACAGCACATCGCGAACGCCGGCAAAGATGCTCTCGCCATTCTCGTTGATATAGCCCGGGATCTGCGCCGCAATCTGGGTGAAATCCTCGACGCCGAGTTGCGGGCCGCGGGCGAGCACGACGGCGCGGAAGATCGAATTCTCCAGCTGGCGGATATTGCCGGGCCAGTCGAAGGCCGTCATCAGCGCCATGGCGGCCGGCGTCAGTTCCGGGACGGTGTCGAGCTTCTGCGCCGCCGAGAAGCGCTCCACGAAGGCGCGGGCGAGAACCGGGATGTCCTCCTTGCGCCGGCGCAGCGCCGGAATGGTGATCGGGAAGACGTTGAGCCGGTAATAGAGATCCTCGCGGAACTCGCCGGCCTTGACGGCGGCGATGAGGTCCTTGTTGGTGGCCGAGATCAGCCGCACATCGACCTTCTGCGGACGGCGGGCGCCGATCGTCTCGATCTCGCCGTTCTGGATGGCGCGCAAGAGCTTCACCTGAACGTCGAGTGGCAGTTCGCCGATTTCGTCGAGGAACAGCGTGCCGCCGTCGGCCTCGATGAATTTGCCGGCGTGCTTTTCCGTCGCGCCTGTGAAGGCGCCCTTCTCATGGCCGAACAGAATGCTTTCGACGAGATTGTGCGGGATGGCGCCGCAGTTGACGGTGATGAAGGGCTTGCCGGCGCGATCGCTGGCGGCCTGGATGGCGCGGGCGACCATTTCCTTGCCGACGCCGGATTCGCCTTCGAGCACCACGGGAATATCGGATTGCGCCGCGCGGCGGGCGAGATCCATGACGCGCGACATGGCCGGGCTGACCGCGACGATGTCGCTGAAGCGGACCGCGCCGCTACGGGAGCGCGCCGGATTGCGCGACAGGCTGGTGCGGTCGACCTTCAGCGCATTGCTGATCGCCGAACCGATGCGCTCGGGGCTGACCGGCTTGACGACGAAGTCGAAGGCGCCGGCCCGCATGGCCATGACCACCGTGTCGATGCCGCCTTGCCCGGTCTGGACGATGACCGGTATGTCGAGGCCTTTTTCACGCACCGCGTTGAGAAAGGCGATGCCGTTCATCTCCGGCATCATCAGGTCGAGAATGATCACGCTGATCTTGTCGCCGTGGCGCTCGAGCGATTCCAGGCCCATCTTGCCGTTCTCGGCGAGATGCGGCGTATGACCGATACGTTCGACCGCGTTCTTGAGCAGCCGGCGTTGCACCGGATCGTCATCGATCACAAGAATATGCGTGTTCACGGGCTTTTCCCCCTGTTATTTCCGCTTGTGGACACAACATGACAAACAGCCTTGAAAATCCCGTTTTGAGAAATGCTTGCATTTTATCGATCCGGGCGGCAAACAGATAAAACACAGAAATCAAAAGGAAATCTGCGATGAAGTTCTTGCCCGATCTGACCGGCGCGTCTCGTTTCCGGCCGGTTTTCGCCACCGAGGCGGCAGCGGCCGCATCCGATCTCGGCGTCCTTCCGGAATGGAACCTCGCCGATCTCTATCCCGCTCCGGACAGTGACGCCTTCAAGGCGGATCTCGAAAAGGCGAGAACCCTGTCGGAGGCCTTCGAAACGCGTTGGAAAGGCAAGCTCGCTTTTGCCGCCGCCCAGTCAGGCGCAGATGGCCTGGGCGCAGCGGTGGAAGCCTATGAAGGCCTCGAAGACCTGATCGGCCGCGTCGGCTCCTATGCCGGGCTGCATTATTATGGCGACATGACAGATCCGGCGCGCGGCAAGTTCTTCGCCGATGTCAGCGCGGCCATCACCGACATGGCGAGCCATCTGCTGTTCTTCGCGCTTGAACTCAACCTCGTCGAAGACGCTGCGCTCGCCGCCGCCTTCGACCATGACGCCAAGGCCGCGCATTACCGTCCGTGGATCGAGGATCTCCGCAAGGAGAAGCCCTATCAGCTCGATGAAAAGCTCGAACAGCTGTTCCTCGAAAAATCCCAGACCGGCGGCCAGGCCTGGAACCGGCTGTTCAACGAGACGATCGCCGCGCTGCGCGTGCCGTTCGGCGGAGACCAGATCACGCTCGAAGCCGCGCTCGACAAGCTGCAGGAAAAGGATCCTGATGTCAGGCGGACGGCGGCCGAAGCCATCAGCCAGGTGTTCAAGGACAATGTCCGCATTTTCACGCTGATCACCAATACGCTCGCCAAGGACAAGGACATTTCCGACCGCTGGCGCGGCTTCAAGGACATCGCCGACAGCCGGCATCTGTCTAACCGCGTCGAGGGCGAAGTGGTCGACGCGCTGGCCGCCGCCGTCAAGGCTGCCTATCCGCGGTTGTCGCACCGTTACTACGCCATGAAGGCCAAATGGCTGGGCATGGAAACGCTGAATTACTGGGACCGCAATGCGCCGCTGCCCGAAGCGCCGGCCACAGCGGTGGCATGGGAAGAGGCGCGCGACATCGTGCTGTCAGCCTACCGGCAGTTTTCGCCCGAAATGGCGGAGATCACCCAGACCTTCTTCGACAAGAACTGGATCGACGCCCCAGCCCGCCCCGGCAAGGCCCCGGGCGCATTCGCCCATCCCACCGTGCCCTCGGCGCACCCTTACGTGCTCGTCAATTATCTCGGCAAGCCGCGCGACGTGATGACGCTTGCCCATGAACTCGGCCATGGCGTGCACCAGGTGCTGGCCGCCGGCCAGGGCGCGCTGATGGCCTCGACGCCGCTGACGCTGGCCGAGACGGCCTCGGTGTTCGGCGAAATGCTGACCTTCCGGGCGCTGCTCGCCAAGACCAAGGACAAGACCGAGCGCAAGGCGATGCTGGCGCAAAAGGTCGAGGACATGCTCAACACCGTGGTCCGCCAGATCGCCTTCTACCAGTTCGAGCGCAAGCTCCACACGGCGAGAAAAGACGGCGAACTGACATCAGAGCAGATCGGCGAACTCTGGATGTCCGTACAAGGCGAAAGCCTGGGGCCGGCGATCAGGACGTCAGAGGGCTATGAAAACTGGTGGATGTATATCCCCCACTTCATTCATTCGCCCTTCTATGTCTATGCCTACGCCTTCGGCGACTGCCTGGTGAACTCGCTCTATGCGGTTTACCAGAACGCCGAGGACGGCTTCCAGGAGAAGTATTTCGCGCTTCTGAAGGCCGGCGGCAGCAAGCACTACGCCGAACTCTTGAAGCCGTTCGGCCTCGACGCGTCCGACCCGTCGTTCTGGGACAAGGGTCTGTCGATGATCGAAGGGCTGATCGACGAATTGGAGGCGCTTGATAAGAGCGCCTGACCAGAGGACCTGAACCGCATGGCGCCAGCCGAACCCTTCATCCTGCTTCGCGACGACCGCAGGAACGAGACCCTGTTTTTCGCCGAGCCTGAGGAGTTGATCCTCGCGCACGACGCAACGGGTTTCGAAGACGGTCTCGCGCGGCTGGAAAGGGCGCGGCGCGCCGGCAAATGGATTGCCGGCTTCATGAGCTATGAGGCAGGCTATCTCTTCGAGGCGAGGCTGGCGGGCTATGCCGGCCAGAACCGGGCGACGCCGCTGATGGCCTTCGGCGTGTTCGATGCGCCGAAATCCGATCATCCGCTCGCCAAACCGCGCCAGCGGCTCGACAACGAAGAATTCCTGCAAGAGCCGCAAGCGGAATGGCCGTTCGAAACCTATCGGGAGCGCTTCGACCGGCTGCACTGGCATCTGCGCCAGGGTGATTGCTACCAGGGCAATCTGACCATGCCGGTCCGCGCCGTCTGGTCGGGCGATCCGCTGGCCGCCTTCTGGTCGCTGATCTCGCGGCAGCCCGTGCATTACGGCGCGCTGGTCAATCTCGGCGGCCCCATGCTGTTGTCGCGCTCGCCGGAACTGTTCTTCAAGGTCGATGAAGACGGCTGGATCGAGACGCATCCGATGAAGGGCACCGCTCCGCGCGGCGCATCCGCCACTGAAGACGAGGCGATCAAGGCGGCGATGATCGGCGACGAGAAGACCCAGGCCGAAAACCGCATGATCGTCGATCTGCTGCGCAACGACATTTCGCGCATCTCGGAAGTCGGCACGCTCGGCGTGCCGAAACTCTTTCACATCGAGACCTATCCGACCGTGCATCAGATGGTGTCGCATGTGCGCGCCAAACTGCTGCCCGATCTGACGCTGCGCGACATCTTCGCCGCGCTGTTTCCCTGCGGCTCGGTGACCGGCGCGCCGAAAATGCGGGCGATGGAGATCCTGCACGAAATCGAGGCCGGTCCGCGCGACGCCTATTGCGGCTCGATCGGCTTTGTCGCACCCGATGGCCGCATGTGCTTCAACGTCGCCATCCGCACCATCTCGCTGTTCGAGAATGGCGAAGCCGTATTCAATGTCGGCGGCGGCATCGTCTTCGATTCCAATGCGGAAGACGAATATGCCGAATGTCTCCTGAAGGCGCGCTTTGCGCTCGGCGACCGGGAGATCGCCCGGTGACGATAGCGCCGGATTTCTCGCTGATCGAGACGATGCGGGCGGAACCCGGCGCAGGCGTCGTGAGGAGCAATCTGCACCGGAACCGATTTTTCAATTCGACGCGCAAGCTCGGTTTCGCCGATCCCGCGATGGCTTGGACGGCGGCGCTGGAGGCGGCTCGAACTGTGGAGGCGCCGACCCGTCTCAGGCTCGAATTCTGGGCGGACGGACGGCACGACATTCAGTCCGCCGCATTCCAGCCGCTCGCCGAGGGATCCGTCTGGCGTCTCGCCATTGCGACGACGGCGCGACTGACCTCGAACGGTCCGCTTCTGCGTCACAAGACCTCCAACCGCGCGGTCTATGACGCCGCCCGTGCCGAATACGCGCGCGATGACGCGGACGAGGTGCTGCTGCTCAACGAAAAAGGCGAACTCTGCGAAGGCGCGATCACAAATCTCTTCGTCGAGGGCGACGACGGCCTCTTGCTGACGCCGCCGCTGTCCTCCGGCTGCCTCGCCGGCGTGCTCAGGACGTCGCTGCTCTGCGCAAAGAAAGCGCGCGTAGCCCTTTTGCGACCGTCCGACCTCGCTGGCCGAACAGTCTATGTCGGCAACTCGCTGCGCGGACTGATCCCGGCGCGGCTCGGCGTATGAGCGGCGCCAGCGAGGCGTCAGAGCAGAAAATCCGAACTCGCCAGCGAAATCGATCCCGTCAGCTTGAGGACGAAGTCGGCTTTGCCGTCGCCGTTGATGTCGGCCTGCACCGTGGTGTTGCCGCCAGACACGCTGAACCGCAATTCGCCCGCATCGCCTGAAAAGGCGTTGTTGGCGATGAAGGTGAAATCCTGATTGTTCTTGGCGGTCGTGTCGGCGTCGATGGCGTGGATGTTGATCAGATCATCGTCCGCCTTGGTGAAATCCGAGATTATGTCGACCGCCTTGCCCGCGGATTCGGCCGCAGCCTTGTAGATAAACGTGTCGGCGTCGGCGCCGCCCGCGAGCTTGTCCTTGCCAAGGTAACCGTAGAGCGTGTCCGCGCCCGCGCCGCCGGCGAAATTGTCGAGCTTGACGCCGCCGTTGAGAATGTCAGCGCCGTCGCCGCCGTCGACGATGCCGTCCACGAAGCCTTTCTTGCCGTTATATTTGTCATCGAAAGTATGCAGAAGGACATCCCCAATCATGACGCCAGAATTGTTGATGAGATCAACGCCGTCGCCGAGCGTCGCGTTATAGGCGTTCTCTCCTTTGATCGTACCGGTATTGTCAACGACGAGTGTTTCGGTGGTCGAACTGCCGCGAATAACCGCACCATAGATCGTATCGGCGCCGACGATTACGCCTGAATTGATAAGACGCGACGTTGTGCCTGGCGACGCCGCGTCGAAGACTACGGCATAGTAGGTGTCGATGATGCCCGCGTTATTCACCGTTGACGAATTTGAGTAGACGCTGACGCCATAGGCATCGTCGTCGTCGCGCGTACGGATCATTCCATCTTCATGGATGAAAAGGCGGTTGTTGGCATCCGCGCTGTCATTGCCGAGGGTAACGCCGCCTATGCCCGAAACGATGTTTCCGTACAGATCAATCCGGTGATTGGAATCAGCGCTTGAGACCGCAAAGTTGTCGGTGCTGCCCAAATAGACGCCCTCGGCCAGATAAAGATCTTCTCCGCCCGTGAGCGCGACCTGCACGCCGGCGCCAGATGTATTCGTGAAAATAAGGCGCATGCGGTTTCTCCTTTCCTAATAAAACCAATCGAAGTTATTTCAGAGCAGCCGAGATGCCATTTGAGATCCCTAAATATACATGACCGATGCGCTATGATCCGATGAACTGATTTGCACCGAACGACGCCTCCATTCGGTCCAATTTCAAGGCGCAAACGGGATGTCCGTGCTCGTGGCCGGGCTGCCGACAACTAGGCGTCATCGCACGCATCAAGCAAAGCCGATTATCAGGTTAAAGTCGCCATCCCGTGCCGGCGCGACGCAAGCGTCGGCACATATCTGGCGCGCCTTTAGGATCTCAGAGCAGAAAATCCGAACTCGCCAGCGAAATCGATCCCGTCAGCTTGAGAACGAAGTCGGCTTTGCCGTCGCCGTTGATGTCGGCCTGCACCGTGGTGTTGCCGCCAGACACGCTGAACCGCAATTCGCCCGCATCGCCTGAAAAGGCGTTGTTGGCGATGAAGGTGAAATCCTGATTGTTCTTGGCGGTCGTGTCGGCGTCGATGGCGTGGATGTTGATCAGATCATCGTCCGCCTTGGTGAAATCCGAGATTATGTCGACCGCCTTGCCCGCGGATTCGGCCGCAGCCTTGTAGATGAACGTGTCGGCGTCGCCGCCGCCGCCGAGTTTGTCCTTGCCGAGGTAACCGTAGAGCGTGTCCGCGCCCACGCCCCCGGCGAAATTGTCGAGCTTGACGCCGCCGTTGAGAATGTCAGCGCCATCGCCGCCGTCGACGATCCCGTTCACATAGCCTTTCTTGCCGTTGTATTTGTCGTCGAGGGCGTACAAGAGCACATCACCGATCATTGTCCCTGAATTGTTGATGATGTCGACGCCGGCGCCCAGAATCGCGTTGTAAGCGATTTCGCCCTGGATTGTGCCGGTATTGTCGACGATGATAGTTTCACTCGCATTGGTGTTTCGAGCGACCGTTCCAAAGGTCGCGTCTACGCCAACGATCATTCCAGAATTTACCAGACGAGATGTTGTCGATGCGGAATTCGCACCGAAAGCCACGCCATAATACCCATCAATCATCCCTTCATTCGTAACTTTCGATGAACTTGAGTATAGATAGACCCCCCAAGACAGGTTGTCGTCTGGGGTCCGAATTTGTCCGTCGGCGTGGATATAGATCCGGTTATTCGTATCCGTCTCCGTATCCCCCAAATTGATTCCGTTACTGGATACGACGCTTCCATAGATATCAATTCGGTGATTGGAATCCGCGCTCGTGATCGCGAAACCACTGGTGCTGCCGAAATAGACGCCCTCGGCCAGATAGAGATCTTCTCCGCCCGTCAGCGCGGCCTGCACGCCGGCTCCGGATGTATTCGTGAAAATGA
The DNA here is from genome assembly GCF_005222915.1 of Rhizobium sp. FKL33. Taxonomy (GTDB): domain Bacteria; phylum Pseudomonadota; class Alphaproteobacteria; order Rhizobiales; family Rhizobiaceae; genus Rhizobium_E. Next base: position 243,114 of record NZ_STFX01000009.1, on the reverse strand, counting down.
GGCGCATGCGGTTTCTCCTTCCCTAAGAAAACCAGACCACCGCTTAATTAGCACACCCGAAACCCGGTTTACGATTTATAAATATTCAATACTGACGCCCCATCATCAAAGAGCTTGAATTGCTCGCCGAACAGGCCCATCACGCCTCGGGGAGGACAAACGGATTCGGTGACGCGCCTCCCATGACTGCACAAAAGACCGGTTACATCTTCGCCTTCCTGGCCTTCACCGTCTTCGCCTGCCAGGACGCGATTTCAAAACATCTCGCGCATGCCTATTCGCCGCTGATGATCACGATGATCCGCTACTGGGCCTTCGCCGGCTTTGTCACGATCGTCGCGGCACGATCACGCAAGGGATTGACGGGCGCGATCCGCGCCAACCGGCCATATTTGCAGATATTGCGCGGCGTGCTTCTCGCCAGCCAGATCATGGTGACCATCCTGTCCTTCCGGGTGGCGGGGCTGATCCAGTCGCAGGCGATCTTTTCGGCCACGCCCCTCGTGGTGGCGATGCTGTCGGTCCCGATCCTCGGCGAAGTCGTGGGATGGCGCCGCTGGACCGCGATTGGCGTGGGCATGGTGGGCGTGCTGATCATTCTGCAGCCCAATCCCGCCACTTTCGACCTGACGCTGCTCATTCCGCTCGCTTCCGCGATGATCAACGCCGCCTATTCCGTGGCGACGAGGCTTGCGAGCCGCACCGACGACGCCGGCGTCAGCTTCTTCTATACGGGTATTGCCGGCGCGGCGCTCGCAACCGCAGTCGGACCGTTCTTCTGGACGAATATGCAGGGATGGGATTGGGGCTGGATGGCGCTGCTCTGCCTGACCGGCATTTCCAGCCATTATTGCCTGATCAAGGCCTATGACCATCTCGATGCGGTGCTGGTGCAGCCGATCGCCTATTACCAGCTGATGCTGTCGGCCTTCATCGGGGTCTTCATCTTCGGAGAGAGCCTGAAGACGAACATCGTGATTGGCTCCCTCATCATCGTGGCCGCCGGCCTCTTCACCCTGTGGAGAGAGGCCGCGCGGCGTCGCATGCCGGTCGGTTAGTCTTCGCCGTCGACGGCGAAAATGCGCGGCTCGCCGTCGAAGGCCACGAGCACGGCGGCGTTCTTTTCCTTTTCGAGGAAATCGAGGATGGCGATTTCGGTGTCGCTTTCTTCTTCGTCGAGCGCATCGAAGAAATCGCCGACGGTCATGCCGTCGCTCGCCTCGAAGCGCAGCGTTTCGCCGCTCGTTCCGCCGACCAGCGTAATGAAGCGGAAGACGACGTCGTCATGCTCGTCGCCCAGAAAAATGCTGAGTTCGTTCTCGCCTTCGTAACCGAGCATCAGGACGCCCATCGGTTCAATCATCGCTGTCTTCCTTTTCTGGTGCTTTGCGAGTCAGTAGCCCGACACTATGCCATTTGCATGACGCCCGATAGCGCAGGGCCTGGGGAAAAGCCCGCTACTCCGCCGCGACCGCCTGGGCCGAAGCCCGACCTTCGGGTAAGGGACACACGGCGCCGCAACCGCCGACGCCCGGCACGCAATAGCGCAGGCAGCAGACCTTGCGCACCTGCTCGCCGGATGTTTCATCGCGACGCAGCAGACCATTCAGAGGATTTTTGGAGCCGTCGGCAAACACCGGCGCATGCAGCGCCTCCAGGATGTCGGCGACCGCCGCCTCGCCGATATGCGCGCCGATTTCACGGACCACCCAGTCGAGATAGACGACGAGATTGTTCCACAGCATCCGCTTGGAAACTTTCTGACCGCGGGCGATCGCCTCGATCAGCGGCTCGCAATGCTCCCGAACAAGCCCCTGCAGCGCCTCGACGCCAACAGGTTCCGCGCTCCGGACGCCGCCATGCGGCAGGAGAAGCGCCTCGGGCGACCCGTTGCGATCATGAAGCAGGATGACTTCGTCGAGGCCGAGCGGCAAGCGCACGCGATAGACGATCGCCGCGATCATTGCGCCGATGCCCACAGTCGATAGAAAATAGAGGCTCCACAGCGATGTCGCAGCGCGCCTGTCGACCTCTGGAAATCTCTGCGAAAACGACGCCACGAGCGCGCTGAAACAGGCCTCATCGAGAAGTGCGGAGAGCGGCGTGCGTATTTTGTCCTCCGGCGCAGTAAGAAGGAATTTGCCCGCCAAATAGTCATGACCAGCCGAAGTGACGAGTTCGAGACAATGCGGGTCTCGTTCGTTGAAGGTCAGAAGTTCGGGTATGTCACTCATGACGTCATCCTGCTCGGCGCCCAAGGCATAATCGCAGGGACGCTCCCTCGCAAGATTACATGAGGATTAAAATCATGTTTTCTTGAGATTCATACGGAAATTGATCCAGCCTGCGTCGAAACAGGAGACGCTTCGAAATAAATTTAGAAACGTTTAAAATTTGCTCTTGCGCGCATCAGTCCCTCCCAACATAGAATTACGGTACGCCTGAACATGGCGAAGGCTCCCTGACCGGAGCGATGACAAAAGTCGGGACGAGCCGGACCGGGACCGGCTCCGTGATGCAGGAGAGGAACACATGGCGAATGTAACCCTATACAGCAAACTTGGAAAATATGGTGAATTGGACTCGTTCTACAACGCCAACAAAATCGGGTTGGAAAGAGCCAAGGACACCATCGTCATCTACAATGACAGCGACGGCGGCGAAAAAATCAAGATCATCGGTTCGGACCTGAGCGTCAACAAACTGGGACTGATCACGGCCGGAACCGTGACGGACGTCACCTTTTCCAGCAGCAACACGTCGCCGCTTGTGAAAGTCGAAGATGTCGAAATCGACGCGAAGACCTTCGCCGGAATTCTCAAGAAGCAAGGCGTCGAAGCAGCCTATGAATTCGCGCTCAGCGGCAATGACGTGATCACCGGCACACTCATCGCAGATTCGATCTATGGCGGCGGCGGCAAGGATACGATCAAGGCCGGAGGGGGCGTGGACCATATCGAAGGCGGCGCCGGCAATGACAAGCTGAGCGGTCAGGCCGCGTCCGATCACTTCATCTTTGGCGACGGCGACGGAAAAGACACGATCACGGATTTCGACGCGGTCGGCGGAGGGCTGGCGCAGGACTATATCGACACCGATCTGACCCCGGTTTCGATCACGCAGTCCGGCGCAAACACCGTTATCGATTTCGGCGGCGGCGACACGATCACGCTTCTGGGCGTGAAGGCAAGCGACGTGGGCGAGAGCGATTTCATCTGACGTCGAAGCGGCGACTTTCGGCTCGCGCCGAGCGGTCGCCGCATATCGCCTCATGTCACCTCATGTCACCGAGGCGACAGCCCACAGGGCCGGATGTCGCAATCCGCATCCGCTTCTCCGCCAGGGTCGCGCGCCCATTGAAAAGCCGTGCCGTCCCAGCCTGCCGGGGCTCAGGTTGAAAGCTCCTCGGCAATCGCGGCGGCGCCGAGGCGCGCAGCCGCCAGAAGCCGATCAAGCTCCAGCCCGTCGCGGGCCCGCGCGGAAAGGCCGGCCATGACCGCGCCGATGAAATCCGTGACTTGCTCGGCCTTGTCGGGATGACGGTTCGCGATGAACGCGCGCAAGCGCTCCAGAGCGGCGCGATGGAAAACCTGCGCCGCCGCCCGCGCGGTCTCGTCATGGCAGCCAACGCTTTCCAGAACCAGGCAACCAGCCGTGGCGGGATCCGCCGCATAACGTCGTGCGGCCTCTTCCAGCACCCGGGCGAGACCCGCGGCGACGGGTTGTTCCGGCGACAGCAGATCATCCAGAGGCACGGCGCTGTGGATTGCATAGCGATCGAGCGCGAGTGAAAACAGGTCGGCCTTGCTGCCAAAGGCGGCGTAGAAACTAGGCGGGTTGATGCCAAGCGCCGACGTCAACTCCGCCACGCCGACCGCATCATATCCCCGCGCGTGAAAAAGACGCTGAGCCAGGGCCACGCCCTCGTCGGGATTGAACCCGCGCGGACGGCCACGTCGGCCGGATTTTTTTGTATCATTCACTACACAATACCTTGACGACAATAGGGGGCAGGATTTATGTAGCGCTCGTTATATTAAATGGCAAGGAGCTGATATGCCTCTCTTTCAGAAAAAGACAGTCTTGGTCCTCGGCGGCAGCCGCGGCATCGGAGCCTCTATCGTCCGGCGGTTTGCGATGGAAGGGGCGAACGTGTCCTTTACCTTTGCCGGTTCGCGCGACGCGGCCGAGCGGCTCGCCGCCGAAACCGGCAGCACCGCGGTTCAGACTGACAGCGCCGACCGCGACGCTGTGATCGCACGGATCCGCGACAGCGGTCCGCTGGACATATTGGTGGTGAACGCGGGCATTGCGATCTTCGGCGATGCGCTTGACCAAGACGCCGACGCCATCGACCGTCTCTTCCAGATCAATATCCAGACTCCCTATCACGCTTCGGTCGAGGCGGCCCGGCAGATGCCCGAGGGCGGTAGGATCATCGTGATCGGCTCGGTCAACGGCGATCGCATGCCGGTTCCCGGCATGGCGTCCTATGCCGTGAGCAAATCCGCCTTGCAAGGACTGGCCCGAGGACTGGCGCGTGATTTCGGCCCACGCGGGATCACCATAAACATCGTGCAGCCCGGACCGATCGATACGGATGCGAACCCGGAAAACGGGCCGATGCGCGACCTCATGCACAGTTTCATGGCCATCAAACGCCATGGACGCCCGGAAGAAGTGGCGGGCATGGTCGCCTGGCTCGCCGGCCCGGAGGCCGGATTCGTGACCGGAGCCATGCACACGATCGACGGCGCGTTCGGCGCTTGACAGGAGCGCCACGCGGACACGGCGCGGAACGCGGATAGCATGAGGACAGCAGCCGTGTTGTCGCGATGGCAAAGTTGCGCGGCACGGACGCTCTTTCACACATCCCGAGCGAAAGGCGGGTTGAGATGAAGGCTAACGCAGTCTATCTGGTGCTGACCCCGAACAACAGGCGCATCCCCGTATGATCCCGAATTTCCTTGTTACCCATTCCGGTGGCTTCCATGCCGACGAACTGCTGTCCAGCGTGATCCTGACCCGGCTTTTCCCGCAGGCCCGCCTGATCCGCAGCAGAGCGCCGGAATGGATCACACCCGGTGAAGACCGGATCATCTACGACGTGGGCGGCGTCTATGACGCTGCCGCGCAGATCTTCGATCACCATCAACGCGGCGCTCCGCTGCGCGAGGATGGCCAACCCTATAGTTCGTTCGGATTGATCTGGAAGCAATATGGCCGCGACTATCTTGCCGCTTCAAACCTTCCTGAAGCGCATATCGAGGTCCTACACGCCTCTTTCGACGCCAGCTTTGTTTTGCCGATCGATCTTATGGACAATGGCGCGCTCAGCCCCTCCATCGCGGGGTCGCTGGCGGGGCTGACGTTACCGGCTCTGCTGGAAACCCTAAAACCCGTTTTCGACGAGGTGGACCCGGATGCCGAAGATCGCGCATTCCAAAACGCCCTCGCCATCGCTCGTCGTTTCGTTGAGGCCAGGATTGCCCAAAGCGCGGCAAAATTGCGGGCCGAGGCGCTGGTGCAAAAGGCGATCGAGGATGCGGGCCAGGGGCGCATTCTGGAACTCCCTATGGGCATGCCCTTCCGCTCCGCCGTCGTGAAAGCGGGCGCTGATCATCTGCTGTTTGTCGTTCACCCGCGCGACAAGGATTGGTGCCTGACCGGCATCCGACGCGCGGACGAGGGATTTGAACTGCGGGCAGATCTGCCTGCATCTTGGGCTGGACTGACCAATCGCGATCTGGAGGCCGCTTGCGGCGTAGAGGGTGCGAGTTTTTGCCATAATGGCCGCTTCATCGCCGCCGCCGCGACGCGCGAGGCGGCGCTCGCCATGGCGGAACTGGCCGTGCGCGAGGCTATATCTGTTGGTTTAGAACCAGCGGCTACGGCTGGGTGATCTTCGACGTTGAAGAAGGGGCGAACGGGGCTGCCAACACAATGGCGGCCAGCATCCTCACAGGCCGTCCAGCGACAGCCCCACGTGCTTGACGCAGAAGCTTTGCTCGCGCCAGATCTCATAGGCCTGCTGGATTGCCTGGTCATGATCTGCCGCGCCAAGCGTCTTCCTGTATGTCATTCCGCCGGGCGAACGCCTCATCGACCAGCTTTGCGCTCCCTCTCGCAGGAAAGGGTGAACGGCATCTTTCTCGGAGTCATCGCATAGCGCAGCCGACTAAGAGCAAAAATTACGCAATAATTTCAAAGAGTTTTTGGCGCACCCGACAGGCGCCAATCAATTGATATTGCTGACCTTATTGGAACCAACCCCTTGATTTTCATAACTTTCTTGCCGAAATGGTCGCAATGGTTGACCATGATGGAAACACCATCGGTTATGAAAAAGGTTATGAACGGTGGCGCGACACAAACTCACTGATTCCAAGATCAAGAGCATTTCGAAGCCGGGCGTACACGGTGACGGCGACGGGCTTTATCTCCGCGTGCAGTCGTCCGGTAGCCGGTCATGGATATTTGTCTGGCGCCGATATGGTATCCGGCGAGAGATTGGTCTTGGCCCCTACGGCGCCGGCGCCGGCCATGTCTCGCTCGCTGCAGCACGAACCAAGGCACAAGAGTGCCGTCAGATAATTGGCGCGGGTGGCGACCCAAAGACGGAATTGAGTGAACGCAAGGCGGCCGTGAAATTGGCATCGTTTGGGCAGATTGCCGACGAGTACATTGCCGCTATGCAGCCGAAATGGAAGTCGGACAAAACCCTCGCGAAATGGGAGCGCTTCGCAAAGATTCACACGAAAGACATTCGCAAGGTGCCGGTAGAGGCCGTGTCTACCGAAGACGTGCTCAAGGTCATCCGTCCGATGTGGGCAGACAAGCCGGAGACAGCCGGGAACATTCGAGAGTGCGTGAAGCTTGTTCTTGACCATGCGAAGGCCCGCGGGCTCCGATCGGGCGATAACCCGGCTGAATGGAAAGGCCATCTCGACCAGATCCTCCCGCCCCCGAAAAAATTGGTGCGGGGCCATCATGCTGCTATGCCATTCAGTGAGGTCGCCAGCTTCTTCAAGAAGCTCGGGGCAGTGGGAGGCGTGGGCGCCAGGGCGCTGGAGTTCACAATCTTGACGGCCGCCCGTTCCGGCGAGGCGCGGGGTGCCACATGGGCGGAAATCGACTTGATGGCGAAGGTCTGGACTATTCCCGCAGCGAGAATGAAGGCTGGCCGGGAACATCGCGTTCCCCTTTCGGCTCGCGCCGTCGCCATCCTTGAGGATATGCGAACCCGGCAAATCAATGACCTCGTCTTTCCCGGCACGAAGGGAAATGCGCCCCTGTCAGACATGACGTTGTCGAAGGCGCTGAAAGCTGCGGAAGGCGGCAAGTACACTGTCCACGGTTTCCGTAGCGCCTTCCGGGATTGGGTGGCAGAAAGCACCAGTTTTCAGCGAGAGGTGGCAGAAGCTGCGTTGGCACATGCGGTGGGCGATAGTGTCGAAAGAGCTTATCGGCGAGGTGATGCGCTCGAAAAGCGCCGTAAGTTAATGGACACTTGGGCAGCATATGTCGTCGGCGCGCCGGATGGGGTTGTTCGCTTGGAGCGCGCGTCATGAACTTGTTCACGTATGATGCCGACCAACGCCACGCCATCCTCGCCTCTCTTCAGGGCGCAGTCCACTTCGGAACACAAAAGGCTACAGACGACGAGATCATCGCGGTTCTCGAAGGCTGCGCTTGTCGCTATATCAGGCGGAAGCGCATGACCACGGCGGATGGCGTTCGCAAGAAACTGGAAGCGCTCAAATTGGTCGCCTCTATGCTTGATGGACCATCTGACGAACAGCACCGCACGAGAATTGCCACAGAGATTGATCGTTGGCAATTCGAGCTTCGCATAGCGGAAAGCAACGTGAGAGACCGGCTGGCACGCCGGATGTTTTTTGTCGATGCATTCGGTGTTTTCGCCGAGGCGCTTGCGGATAATGGCAAAGCCCAGATCCCGACAACGGATTATGTTAGCTTGTCGGATTCAGACTCTCCGAGCGCCGCATTCTTCCGTGCGGCAATTGCGCCCGTATGTGTCGCCGCAAACGAAAAAGTTGCAATGCGGCAAGCAATCACGGATTGGCTTTCATTTCAGAACCAGATGCGCTTGGCTGAGATCGACCTTATTCGTGCTGAAATTGAGTGTGCAGCGAGCGACCTGAAAAGCTGATGTTGGCCGCATAGGTAAAATCGGTTGTTTGCGGGAAAGTTGCCTTGTTCGACAAAGACGAGGCCCCACAATGACCGAGACCCCCAGACTACTTTCCCTTAACGCCGCCTGCGAGCTGACTTCGCTTAGCCGCACGGCTGTAAATCGGTATCGCGCAGAAGGTCGCTTTCCCCAGGCCGTCAATCTCGGCGAAAAACGGATCGCATTTGTGCGCGACGAAGTCGTCGCCTGGATCGAGGCGCGTATTGCCGCTCGCCAACACAAAAGCGGGAGCGGCGCACGATGACTCGAACCCACTTTGCATCAGTGTGGCCCCCTAGCGCGGCGATCGCAGCCGAGGCCGGTCACCGCGAAAAGTCGCCCATGCGGGCCATCCGAGAGAAATGTTTGGATTGCTGCTGCCAGCAACCATCCGAGGTTCAGCGCTGCGAAGCGATCAAATGCGCTCTCTGGCCCTTCCGGGCAGGTCGGCACCCTTACACCGCGGGATCGAGGAAAAAGGCTCTCCTGGAAGCTTCTGGCGCGGAAGGCGCGAGCTTTGAGATGGAGGACGCGTCATGACGCTCTTCCCCAGCCTTCGGCAAACGCCGCTCCATGTCCGGCTGCGGGTCAGTCGCGCGATTTGCTACAGCTACAGCGAGCTCGGCCGGCGCAGGACTCTCGCCGGCGAACAGCGCTTGCGCCGTCTCGCTATGCGCCTTGGGCTCCGGGCTGAAAAGACACGCCGCAATCCTGGTGGCTGGCAGATCCGCGCCGCCGATGGCGTCGTCATCTGTGGACCCGGGCTGTCGACTGCGATGGCCGATGAGGCGCTGCGTGAACTTCAGGCGGAGGCGTGCTCATGAGCAACCGCCTTAAGCGCAAGGGACGCGCCAAGTTCCTGATGATTGACGGGTACATCTTCACCTCTCAAGCATTCCGAAGCCTAAGCACTGTCGAGCGCTCCGCGTACCTGGAGTTCAAATGGCGATACGACGGATTCAACAACGGGCGTATTGCCTTGAGCTGCCGCGAATTGGCAGAGGCACTGAACATCTCGAAGGCGACCGCATCGCGTGCGATCGAGGCCTTATGCGAGAAGGGCTTTGTCGACCCCGTGAAGAAAGCGACATTCAATCTGAAGTATCGAGCAGCGACGGAATGGCGACTGACAGAATTTACCTGCGACGTGACCGGCGAGCTTCCCACCACGCAATTTATGCGGTGGCGAGAAAAAAACACGGTTTCACTACGAGGACACACAGTCTCACCAGAGGGACAGCAGCCCCTGAAAATGGGAGGAATCTGCGCATGACCGTCCTTCTCATGAAACCGTTAAGCCCATTTTCGGCACTCTCACGGTCTCACCACGGGTACACATATAGATCTACCAGAGGGAGGGAACGCTGATGATTACTCAACGTGCATCACCGACCTGCACCGTCGTTGTCATGCCCGACTTTGACCGCGGTCATCGCCAAATCAATGAGCCTGCGGTCGTCCTGCCGTTCCCGCCGTCCAAACGGGCAGCAAAGGTGTTGGACACAGCTGGAAAGTTGGCCAAGTGCCGTACTTCTCGCCACCGCTCGCACTACCTCGAAATGACGCGCACTACCCTTATCGGCGTCTTGACCCGCAGAGGGGTGGCTGAGACCGCAGCCGTGAGAGAAGCCGACCGCTTCCTCCAAGCCGTCATGGCAGAAAGCGCCAAGCTGCGTATAGCGGGAGGAACAGCATGAGCCTGACCACCCAAGAACACGCCCTGCGGCGAATAGTCCGCGCTGCGCTCAACTGGCGCGTGGTTGCCCATGACTGTCTCGCCAGAACGCTGCTTGACGACAAAAGCCGGGAATTGTCCGAGGCGCTCGATGAGAGCGATTCCATCCGACAAGCGCTGGCAGTCACGCCTATGACAGACACCGCGCTCGCCTACGCTCACGACTTGCTTGCACAGCGCGCCGGCTACGGCAGCTGAACAATGGAGATCCCCATGACCACCCATTCGAACGACCGCAGCGTAAGAGTCACCGTTATTCCGCTCGATGTCATCGCCCAGATCGCCGTAATCAACGGGCAGGAACACCGCCTTGAGCAACAGCCGAAGAGGCGATTTGCCGTCACGACTGAGGCCGGCGGTTTCCAGACCGTGCAAGCCGTGTTTGATGATGAAGACAAAGCAATCGCGGCCGCCGAAAGCCTCGTTGCCATGGTCCGCGAGATCGATGCCGCCGAAGCGGCGACAGCCGGGAGGACGCTGCAATGAGTCGCCGGCCCGTTGATAGGACGCCGGGTGCGCCGTGGGTAGCGGCGGGGATCAGCCGCAGCCGATGGGAGAAGGCGACACGCTCGCATCGCCTTTGGTTGAGCGTGGCCGTCGACCGGTTGACCGGAGAACCTCCCGCGGATGTCGCTCGGCACCTCCACCGCAACACCACACGCCCCGAGGATCACGGCGCAAGCGGCTTCGCTCTGCGCCAGGCTGCTGAGCACCTCGCCGCCCAAGGCGACCATCAGGCCGCAGCTTGGCGCCTGCAGATCGCCAACGCCGTCGAAGCCCTCGAAGGCATCACCCCACCCCCAGGGTCAGGTTCTCTTAACCCCATGTGAGGGCCTCGCGGGTCGGTGGCAGCGCATTCAATGAGCGTTTTTTGAGAATCTCAAAATGCGATTCGGTTTCGTTTTGAAAGGAAAATGACGATGGAACAAGAGCTTAACGAGAGCACCACAATCAGCACCAAGGGCATGGCGGAACTACTCGGAGTGAGCGAGCGCCACTTGCAACAGCTCTCCGCAGATGGCTGGATTTCCGGCAAAACCGGCCGCGACCAGTGGCGGATCATCCAAACCTGCAAGTCCTACGTGACCCACGTCACGCTGCAAGCCCGCGTCTAGTCAAAAAAGGGGGGGTGCCTCTCACACATCTCCTGCGAAAGTCAGGCCGGCCCGACTTCACATTCGCCTTCGACAGGCTGGCCTTCTACCGGCTCCGAGCAGCCCATATACTGTTTGATTTTGCGAGGCGTCTGAGGGCTCGTGCAAATCCCGTTGCGAATTCGCAAGAAGGTTTGGCCGTTCATAGGCGCGAGTTGTCTGAAGATCCCTTTCGTCACACCGTTGTCCAGCGCCGCAGCCTGTTCCAACTGGCTCTTGCGGTAAATCACCCAAGATTTATGCTGCAGGAATGGGTGCTCGTGCGCTTGAAGGATGCAGGTTGGGTCGCAGAGGTTGTTCGTCCATGTGGTTACAGACACTATTACCTGCAAACCATTTGCGCATGGATCGGTGCAAACGACGTGTAAGTGATGAAGTCCCGGCCTATTTGCCGTACCTGATGGAATTAAAAGAGTCCCTGCCCGTGCAATCACTCAGCCCGCCCGCGCCATTGCGAAAGCAAGGTCAACGTCTTTGAAGCTTTCGTTCAAGCGAGCCATGTGTTCGGCGTCGTCAATTCCGATTCCGCGCATCATGCCGAGCATGGTGATTGGTATCCGCCCGCCGTTCGGGTCTTGCCATTCCGGCAAGTTATCATGCGTCCAGTTGCGAAGCCCCGAGGGCGTCATATGGCCGAACCGCTCCCAAACCGCATCCAAACATTCAATGTCGGCTTCGCTTAGTTCGTCCAAATCATCAAGGGAAACGCCTTCGGCGCTTAGGCCGATCTCGTTGTGTTCCCGGTCGGTTAGATATTCGGACCAGTCCAGTTCTTCAATTTCGGAATTGAAGCCCCCATTGATCCGGTTCAAAGTCTTCGAGTTGATCGGGCCATGGTCGAGCGAATAGCGCGGCTCGTCCAAAATGGGGAATCCGTACCGCGCAACACTTTCGCGGTCGGCCAAGTAGACAAGCTTCACCGTTTTCAGAAGGTTGAGCGACCGTCCGCCCGACTTCTTAATCAGGTACGCAATAAGCTGCGCTGCTTTCCTCGCCTCATACGCCATGGGAGATCCTTCAGCGGTTACGTCTTCCGCCTTTCATTGTCAGACATATAGCCTCTTTATTCGTTAACGCAATATTCCTCCGTGAATATGGTCTGCAGTTTATCGACCGATCATCGGCCTCAGTATTGGCGGCGCATCATATGAAATTCCTATCGAAAGACAAATATCGATAATCTCAGACTATCAATATTCATCAACATCGGTTATTCTTTCGCGGAATTGATCACCCAAATCGATAGGTGTCGCCCGTGAAACTGAAGCAGTCGCACCTCGCCGCCGAGCTTGGCGTCTCCGAAATGAGCATCAGCCGGTGGGTCCGCGCCCTTGGACGTGAAGGCCGGATGACCGAAAGCGACGCCCTCTTGTTGCTGATGGTCGCCGAGTTGATGACGCTTGGCTTCGCGTCAACCGTCGCAGTCGAAACCCTGTGCGAGTTTCAGTGCGAAGCCCGATATGTCGCGGGTCGCGGCCGCCCGGTCTGGCTGACGTTTTTCACGGCTAAAGGCGGCGAGGCCCGCATGGCTGCGCTGTCAGAAAGGCACCTTTCTTCGATCGTGGCGGCCTTCGGGCTATGTGCCGTGATCGATCTGAGAGAAGTCGCAGACCGCGCCAGAGAGCGCCTGGAACGCCTGAAAACCAGTATCAACAATCAGAAGGAGGCCGCGTAAATGAGCGCGCTTCTCGAAACGTTCACCCGCCGGGCCCCACAAGCCGGTTCCGTCGCCAGCTTCGACCCCGAAGATCGCTCCGTCGAAGTCGTGTGGTCCACTGGCGCCGCAGTAAAGCGCTATTCGTGGGACGAGGGCTATTACATGGAGGAACTCTCCATGGAGCCCAAGGCAATCCGCATGGATCGGTTCAAGTCCGGCATGTCCCTCCTGGACAGCCACGACAACGAGAAGATGGCAGCCCGACTTGGGACTGTCATTCCCGACTCCGTAAAGATTGCCGGGGGCAAGGGCTATGCCCGCGTCAAGCTTTCGCGCAATCAGGCTGCAGAAGCGATCTACCAAGACCTGGTCGACGGCCATCCGATCCAGATCCCAGTTGGCTACAAAATCCACCGCTACGAGAAAATCGAAGGCAACCAAAAGACCCTGCCGACGCTACGCGCGACGGATTGGGAGCCGATGGAAATTTCCGTCGTCGCGATCCCGGCGGATGCCGGCGCCTTCTCTCGCTCCGAACCTCAAAAGGAATCCCTGCAAATGTCTGAAGTCCTGACCAACGAACCCGCCGCCCGAGCCGACACCGTCGCCGAGCGCACCCGCGTCAAGAACCTCCGTCATCTCGCACGGGCGGCCAAGCTCAGCGACGACGACCTCGACGCTGCGATCGACAGCGGCATGTCGGTCGAAGCCTTCCGCGCCCGCGCCCTGGATGCGATGATTGCGCGGCAAGAAGAGTCGCCCACGTTCCCGATCCGCTCGATGGACGACCACCGCCTCGTCGGCGGTATGACCCGCGCCCAAGCGATGGCCGACGCCATGAAGGCCCGCGTAAACCCGAGCCATGCGCCCCAGGCCGCCAGCCGCGAATTCGTCGGTCTCTCCCTGGTCGAACTCGCCCGTCACGCTGTAGAGGCCGCAGGCGGCTCGACCCGCGGCGAAAGCGCCTCCACGGTCCTGCAGCGCGCCCTGCACACCGGCAGCGATTTCCCGCTTGCCCTCAGCGGTCTTGGCCAACAGATCCTTCTCGACTCCTACGCCGAAGCAGGTTCGGCCCTCAAGGCTGTCGGCCGCAAGGTCACGTTACCCGATTTCCGGGCCAAGTCCTCGATCCGGGTATCTGGTTTCAGCGATCTCGAGCGGGTTTCTGAGACCGGCGAATACAAGCGCGGCACCTTCAAAGAAGCGGCAGAGTCGTGGAAACTCGACACCTACGGAAAAGTTTTCGGCCTGAGCCGCGCGATGATACTCAACGATCAGCTCGGCGCGTTCAGCGATCTGGCTGCGAAGCTCGGCCGGAAGGCCTCCGAGACCGAAAGCAGGCTCCTTGCCTCGCTGCTCGAAAGCAACCCAAAGATGGGCGACAACGTGGCGCTTTTCCATGCCAACCACAAGAATCTGGCCGCCACGGGTGCCACCATGGGCGTTCTCAGCTTATCGGCTGCCCGGCTTGCCTTCCGTAAACAGGTTGACGACGCCGGCGAACTGATCGGCGTCGCTCCCAAGTATCTAATCGTCCCGCCGGAACTGGAAACGGCAGGCGAGCAGCTTCTTGCTGAAATCGCCGCAACCTCTGTCGAGAACAGCAATCCGTTCTCCGGCCGCCTCGCGCTTGTCGTCGAACCGCGCCTGACCGATCCGAAGGCCTGGTATTTGGCCGCAGATCCGAGCAGCGTCAACGGCCTCGAGTTCGGTCATCTGGCCGGCAGCCAAGGCCCAGAGTTCGAAGAGAGGTACGGGTTTGACCGCGATGGCCTCGAAATCAAAATCAGATTGGATTTCGGCTGCGGCTTCGTCGATCATCGCGGCTGGTACAAGAACGCCGGCCCGGCAAGCTGATAAGATTTCCGCGGGCGGCTGATCCTTCAGCTTCTCGCGCTTCTGTCCCTGCGAAAGTGGGGGCGGCGTCGTGCCGGTGATCATGGCGATTCAGAAACAATCACCCGTAAGCCTACCGTCTCTCAGACGACCGAGGTAAGTCCCCCGCCCGGAAAGCGGGGGCAAACTCCCAAAGGATTCCGCCATGAGCATTTTCGACCGCCTCGACAAGATCGTCAGCCGCACCGCCGACCGCGCATATTCGGTTCGCTTCACATATGCGCCCGGCCTCAAGACGCCAAACGGTCGCCCCGGTCCTGACCCCGACCGCGCCGAGTGGGAGGGGAAGGGCATATTTGACGAGGGCCCCGCATATTCCGAAGTCGAGATCGGCCGGCGGGATCGCAGCGGCAACGATTTGCAGACATTGTCAGCCGGCGACCGCTTCGAGCTGTCGGTCGACAAGGCCAGATATCCGCTCGTCAGCCAAGCGCGCCAGGGTGATCGCATCCAACTGGACGACCTGCGGAAGTTCGAGGTTTCGGCCGTCGAGCCAGATGGTATGTCGAGGGTCGTCCTGCGCCTGGTCAAGGTCGCCGGGTAAGCCGCCATGTCCGAGAAATTCCAATCCCTCCACGACGCTGTTTCCTATTGGCTCGGCGGCGCTGGCAGCAGCCTCATAGTTGCGGCATGCGCCAGGTTGATGTTTCACGGCAACGAAGCCAGAAACCAGCGACGGAAATTCTGGGGTTGGGAACTGCTCTATGAATTGCCGGCTGCTGTGGCTCTGGGGATGTTCGGCGAAGCGATCGCGTCATATTTCGGCGTTGATTCATCCGTGCGCCCGGCCGTGGTCGGCGGTCTAGCCTATCTCGGGCCGCGTGGCATCGAAGTGCTTTTTCAGCGCTGGCTGTCAAAACTGCCGCCACCCGCCGGATAGAACAGCATCTTTACACGATGGGGTACATCAAGATTCCAAAGAGAAGCGCAAAAGCATAGAGAGCTACGTTCTGGACATAGCAACGTCCATTGCATTCGTTGCTGACTTCGTTTTCTTTTTGTGCGCGCATCGTTCCAACCCAATTCTTGATCATCTAATATACAACTCCGAGAAAAATATCGTTTATTGTAAATATTGAATTTTATTATTTTATGATTTTTCCGCTGGAAAGCGCTTTGACCGTAGCCCTGCAACGTTGACTCTCTGCGTCCGGAGATTACAACTTTTGAAAAACATCGTCGGAGGGAGGCAATGCGGTTTGCGGGCAATGTGATCTGGTTCGTTTTCGGTGGGGCAATTACCGGACTGATATGGTTGGTCGGCGCCCTGGTGTTTGCGATAAGCATCGTGGGCCTACCTTTGACCAGATCGGCCATTGAGATGGCGAAGCTTTCCGCGTGGCCATTCGGAAAGGATGTGGTTCACATCCGAGAACTGGACCAGAAGGACAGCGGCGCGGCAGGGATTGCGATTGGAACGGTCGCGTTCTTGTTCAACATCCTGTGGGCATGCACCTTCGGCTTGGCGCTGTTCATTTATTACCTCATCGCCGGCTGCATGTTCTGCATAACGCTGATCGGAATCCCGTTCGGCTTGCAGTGTTTCAAGCTGGCAGGGATATCCCTTTGGCCGATTGGCAGGCGCGTGGTCCCACGTGAAGTTGCTGACTTGGCCCGAAGCGAGAATGCAGCGAAATCGTTGGCTCGATACAGAGGGTAGCGCGACAGGCGCGATAGAAAGAGGCCGGCGGCTTCGCGGCTAACGTGGTTTTTTGCCGATCTCGCGCCTGACCTCTTCTACAAACGATTGGTCGAAGCCCAACCGCAGAATTTCGTCTTCCCACTCTCTGACCATGTTCATCGCAATATATGAGACGGTCGCGTTCCTCTTGACCGCATCTCGCTCAAATTCCAAAACGATGTTTACTTCTCGGCCATCAAGTCCCCCGTTCGGCCCAGGAATTTCCTCGATTCGAAACACTGTCATTTCCAGCATCCTCCCATCGTAAAAGTCACCAAGCGATAATACCGGCATCATGCCAACGGGGAAAAGGACAATCTCGCTTTCGCCCCGCCGGCCGCCATCCGACCAGCCCGCTTTCCTCAATAGAGGCGCCCACGGCGGGGTTTTCCGAAGGCGACGCGGTGCCCGGCTACTGCCCTACCTGACGGCCATTGTCCGGCCTGAGATGGCCCCAAGGACGCGCCTCGCGACCAAACAGCGACCATCCCGATTGGATGCGTTTTCTTTTGTCGCGCGTGACGACATGCGCACGTATCTCGTTCCGCAGGTGAGTACCCTACCCGGCCGCCATACTACCGCATGAAATCGCATGCCCCAGGGCGCTGCCCAACCAATCAAACCGTTATGAACAGATTTATGGTCACGAGTGATCTGAAATCACTTTAGTTAATAATTTCAATTGCTTGAGGGATAAAAGTGGCGCACCCGACAGGATTCGAACCTGTGACCTTTGGAATCGGAATCCAACACTCTATCCAGCTGAGCTACGGGTGCATGCCTTGCGGAGAATCTCCGCGTCCGATGATGTGGTCTTAGCCCAGTCGCGGCCGGTCTTCAATGGTGAAAATGCGGATTGTTGCGAGGGCGGCGGGCGGAGCCGGGGCCGGCGGGCGGCCCCGGATGTTTAATGATCAGAGTAGCGCGTGTTCGGCGCGCTCCTTTTCGGTGATGAAGGCGAGGTCCAGCGCCTTCTGCAGGCTGGCGGCGTGGCGGAAGTCGGGTTCGCCGTTGACGCCCGTCTTCACCGCGTCCGCAAAGCGCTGGTAGTTGGTGGGCGTCGGCTCTGGCTCGATGTCGATCCATTCAGCTGTTTCGGCATTGTCGCCATAGCAGGCCCGCATCCTGGTGCCGGTCAGCTTGTGGTCGATCTCGATGCCGCCCTTGTCGCCATAGATGCGCAGCTTGAGATCGTTGTAATGGCCGGCCGCCCAGCGTGTGGCGTGGATGACGCCGAGCGCGCCGTTGGAGAAGTCCACCGACATGGTGAAACTATCATTGGCGTCGAGCACATAGTCGCCCATCTTGCCGCCTTCGGCCTTGTCGAAGGTTTTGAGCCGGCCGAAGATATGGGCGATGTCGAGGCCGGAGCCGTAGGAGGCGAAATCGAGGATATGGATGCCGATATCGCCGAGCACGCCGTTTGAGCCATGCGCGGTGGAGAGCCGCCACAGCCACTGGCTTTCGGTCCGCCAGTCGCCCCAGGCTTTCGAGATCAGCCAGCTCTGCAGATAGGAGGCTTCGACATGTTTGACGAAGCCGATTTCGCCTGCGCGCACCATGGCCCGCGCCGTCTGCAGCGCCGCGACATTGCGATAGCTGAGATTGACCATGTTGATGAGGCCGGCCTTTTCGGCCGCCTCGGTCATCTCCATGGCGAGATCGTAGTTTTCTGCGAGCGGCTTTTCGCAGAACTGGTGCTTGCCGGCCGCGATCAGCCGCATGGTGGTGGGGTGATGGGCGCGGTCGGGGGTGACATTGGCCACCGCGTCGAATTCGCCCCAGGCGATGGCGTCTTCGAGCGAGGTGAAGGTGTTGGCAATGCCATGGGTCAGCGCGAAGGCTTCCACGCGGGCGGCGTCCACATCCACCGCCGCCGTCACCTCGACGCCGTCGATCGCCTTGAAAGACATGGCGTGGTTCTTCGCCATGCCGCCGGTGCCGAGAATCAAAAGTCGCATTGAAACGATCCCCTGATCTCAGCGATAACCGGCTTCGCCGGCCTGGTGCAGTGTGGGCCCGCGCTCTTCGACCGGCTCCAGCGTCTTACCGACGGGAACGTTCGGCGCGTCGTGGATCGCCTTGTAGGGCGTGGCGCGTGTGGGCTTGGCCCATTTCACCGCATTGCGGATCACCTGCTGCACCTCGGCCTGGTGATAGGTCGGATAGGTCTCGTGCCCCGGGCGGAAATAGAAGATATTGCCCAGGCCGCGCCGCCAGGTCAGGCCGGAGCGGAACACTTCGCCGCCCTGGAACCAGGAGACGAACACGGTTTCGAGCGGCTCGGGCACCGAGAAGTGCTCGCCATACATTTCCTCGTTCTCGATGACGAAATGTTCGCCGATGCCGTCGGTGATCGGATGGCCGGGATTGACGTTCCAGACGCGCTCGCGTTCGCCGGCCTCGCGCCATTTCAGCGCGCAGGGCGTGCCCATCAGCCGCTTGAAGATCTTCGAGAAGTGGCCGGAATGCAGCACGATCAGGCCCATGCCTTCCCAGACCCGATGGGCGACGCGCTCGACGATCTCGTCGGCCACCGCGCCGTGATCCTTGTGGCCCCACCAGACCAGCACGTCGGTCTCGTCGAGGCGGGCCTGGCTCAGGCCATGCTCGGGCTCCTGCAGGGTCGCGGTCGTCGCGGAAATCGCGGGATCGACGTTCAGGGCCTTGGCGATCGTGTTGTGCATGCCTTCGGGATAGATCGAGCGCACGACCTCATTGGTCTGCTCGTGAATGTTTTCGCCCCAGACGATGGTGCGGACGGCCATTGTTTCCTCCATTGGAACGGCTGATCGGGAATGACGGCAGAAATTGAAACCGCTTTCAATTTTTCCTGACGTTACGCAGTCGCCATTCCGCTTGCAAGGCCCCTCGCCTTCAAATTCCAGCCTCGCGTCGAAAATATTTTTGACTGTCGCATGCCGAGCGGGATCGGGATTGATTTGCCGCATTGACGCACAGCGCCCGCCGGCCCAAAGAAGGCGCATGAGCGAAGAGACGATCACCCTGTATGAAGCCATCGGCGGCGATGCGACCATAAGAGCGCTGACCCGTCGGTTCTATGAACTGATGGACACTTTGCCGGAGGCGGCGCGCTGCCGGGCGATCCATGCGCCGGATCTCTCCCGCGCCGAAGAGAAACTCTACGAATATCTGACCGGCTATCTCGGCGGCCCGCCGCTCTATACCGACAAATACGGCCATCCCCGGCTGCGCGCCCGGCATTTCGTCGCGCCCATCGGCCCGGCCGAACGCGACGAATGGATACTGTGCTTCAAGCAGGCGATGGATGACACCATCAGCCATCCCAAGCTGCGCGAGATCATCTGGGCGCCGATCGAACGGCTGGCCTTTCACATGCAGAACCGAGACGAGGCGGGAGGCCCGGCATGAAAGAGATCTATCCCCGCATCGTGCTGTTTTTGGCAGGCAGCCTTGGCGCGACCGGCGTGGCGCTGTCGGCCATGGCCGCCCATGGCGGCGATCCCCGGTTGATCGGCGCGGCCGCCGCAGCCTGCATGGCGCAGGCGCCGGCGCTTCTCGGCCTCTATCTCGGCTATCAACGCATCCGCACCGCCTTTGTCGCCAGCCTGCTCATCGGCTTGGGTTGCCTGTTGTTTGCGGGCGACCTCTTGTTTCGCACCCGCATGGGGCATGGCCTCTTCCCGATGTCGGCGCCCACAGGCGGGATGATGATGATCCTAGGCTGGATCGCGGTGGCGGCCGGCGCTTTCGCCCCCGCGCGCGGTCAGTAACATTCTCAAAAAAAGTTTCACGGCCTGTCGAATATCGCCATAGTCGCTCGTCTGGGGAGTGGAAGGCTTGGACCTTCCGGATCAGAGGAGAAAGACGATGCGCGTGATGGTGCTGGTGAAAGCCACCGAAGACAGCGAAAACGGCATTCTGCCGTCCGACGAATTGATGCAGGCCATGGGCAAGTTCAACGAAGAACTCATCCAGGCCGGGGTGATGCTGACCGGCGACGGGCTGAAGCCGTCGAAAGCAGGCAAACGCATCGCCTTCGACGGACCGGACCGTCGGGTGATCGACGGCCCCTTCGCTGAAACCCGCGAACTGGTGGCCGGCTACTGGCTGTGGGAAGTCCGCGATCTCGATGAAGCGGTGGAATGGGTGAAACGTTGCCCCAATCCGATGTTGGGCCCGAGCGAGATCGAGATCCGCCCGCTCTACGAAATGGCGGACTTTGCCGAAGCCATGTCGGCGGAAACCGCAGCCTTGCATGACCGATTGCAGGAGGCCTCTCAGAAAGGCTGAACCGTGCAGGACATCCCTCGCCTGATCGACACCGTGTTCCGCATCGAGCGTCCGCGATTGATCGCGACGCTCGCCCGGATGCTGCGCGACGCGGCGCTCGCCGAGGACATCGCCCAGGATGCGATGACCCAGGCGCTGATCGACTGGCCGAAGCGCGGCCCGCCGGCCTCGCCGCAGGCCTGGCTCATGGCGACGGCCAAGCGCCGGGCGATCGACCATCTCCGCCATGTCAGAATGGCGGAGAAAAAACATCTGAAACTGGCAGGGGCCGAGGATGACGGCGGGGCGGCGATTGCGGCGTTGGAGGCTTCGATCGATGATGATGTCGGCGACGAGGTGTTGTCGCTGATCTTCACCGCCTGCCATCCGGCGCTCACCCCCGACGCCCGGGCGGCGCTGACGCTGAAACTGGTCTGTGGATTGACCAGTGCGGAAATCGCCCGCGCCTTTCTCATCGCGGAACCGACCATGGCGCAACGCATCGTCAGGGCCAAGGCGACGCTTTCCCGACCCGGCGCCGACTATGAGATCCCGCGCGGCGCGGAGCTCGAAAGGCGACTGGGTTCAGTGCTGGAGGTGATCTATCTGATCTTCAACGAAGGCTATGCGCCGACCGGCGGCAATGCGGCGCTGCGCGCCGATCTCGCCGGCGAGGCGCGAAGACTCGGCCGCATGCTCGCCGCCCGTCTGCCGAACGAAGCGGAGGCGCTGGCGCTTCTGGCGCTCATGGATCTTCAGGCGTCGCGCTTCGCAGCACGCGTCGATGCAGACGGCAATCTGGTCGCTCTGCCCGAGCAGGATCGCAGTCGCTGGGATCGGTTTCTGATCCATCAGGGGCTGACGTCGCTCGAACGGGCGCGGTCTCTTGCGTCCAAGCCGGGCTTCTACCGGCTGCAGGCCGAGATCGCCGCCTGCCATGCCCGCGCGCGGCGTTGGGAAGACACGGACTGGCCGAAGATCGAAACGACCTATGCTGCGCTGTTGGCGCTCAATCCCTCGCCGGTCGTGGCGCTCAACCACGCCATCTCAGCCGGAATGGCGCGCGGGCCGGCCGTCGCCCTTGAACTGATCGACGGCATGGACGGCCTGCAAGACCTTGAAGCCCATGCCCCGCTGCATGCCGCGCGCGGCGACGCGCTGTTTCGCCTTGGGCGCTGGCGCGAGGCCGAGCGCGCCTTCGAAACCGCCGCGAGGCTGGCGAGCAACAACCGCGAGCGCGATTTTCTCGCAGCGCGGCAGGCGCAGTGCAGAAACTGAACACCGGAGCATTTCCAATCGAAGTGGCAGCGCTTCGGCGTTGGACATTCCGACAAATCAAAAAGCTGCGCATTTCCGGTGAACCGGTGTTTTCCGGGAATTCGCCAGAGCTTGCGGACAAAAGGCGGGCGAATATTCGCTCTCATCAAGCTGAGTAGCGTCTCGCGCAAGCATCCATGGCGCGGCGCGAAATATCCCGTTGCAAGCTTTGCAAGGATCTTGGAATCGAGCGCGCACTCTCTACCGCCATGTCGGCCCAGAGGGCAAACTCTGAAACTTCGGGAAGCATGTCTTCGGCTTCGAATAGGTCAGCCGTTTCAAATCCCTCGCAAGAAGCGTCGTCAACGCCGCACGACGATGACCCCAGCAAGCGCAATGAGCGCAATCCCGAGTACCGAGGCTATGTCCAGCCGCTCCGAGAACAGCACGACGCCCCACATGACGGCGAAAGCGAGATAGGAAAAGTCCCAGGTTGAGATGACCGATGACGGCCCCAACTGGTAGGCGATGGCGGTGCCGACGCTGCCGATCAGCATCGTCAGGCTCAAAAGCACGATCATCCCCCATTGGGTTATCCCTATCGCAATCCAGTCACCCATGAACAGGCTTGGGTCGCCCCCGCTTCCTGCAATCATGGTCGCAAGGCTTGCAGCGCCTCCGAGCATGATCGCGATCAGGTTGAAAGTCAGCGCCAGAACAAAAGGGTTTTCGCCGCGGCTTTTGGTGCGGGTCAGCACCATCCCCAAAGCGTATAAGATCGCGGCGGCCAGCGGCATGAGGGCGTAGACGTTAACATCTCCAGCGTCCGGCTTCAGCATGAGCAGCACGCCGATGAAGCCAAAGGCCACGCCAATCCACCCCTTCAGGCCCACGGGCTCCTTGATCCAGACAGCGGCGAAAAGAGTGATGAACAAGGGGATGGTGTAGTAGATCGCTGCCGCCATGGAAAAGTCGAGATGCGGCAATGAGGCATAGTAGAGCAGCAGGCTGCACAGAAGCAGACAGCTTCGTAGAATGGCCCAACCAGGATAGGCCGGGCGCAACAAGATCTTTGGAAAACGCCATTTCAGTATCAGGATCAGCAAGGGCAGCGTGACGCAAGAGCGCAGGAAAATGAACTGCGACAGCGGCATGTTCGAGATCGACATCTTGATAATCGCATCTGCGATGGAAAGCGTCAGGTCGGTGAAGACCATCGCCGCAACGGCGATGCCCACCCTGTCCACTTTGGGAACCGGTTGAGTGATCGACATACTGCCCTCCCGTCAGACTTTAGACACAACGGGGAACATCCACTTCAAATATATTCGGTGGAAATGGCGAACCGTATCCTCGCTCAGATTGCCGCGCGGATCGACCAAATAATAGCCCATGTCGAAACCGCGCTGAACCATACCCTTTTGCACGCTCCGGCAGAGCTGCCGGTCTTCCTCATTCAGAACTTCAAGGCCCCATCTGGATCGGGCCGCTTCACGCTCCTTGGAAATGCCATCCGGGGTCATGGTTACGAATTTCCGCAAGGAGCTAACGGCAGAAACGGGATCGACCCAGGAGACCGAGAAATTTTTCGTGCCAGGGAAGATCGAAAATATGATGTTGGGGAAGAGGAACCAGAAGTGGCCATCCAATGCATCCTCCTTGAGATTGATCGAGTAGGCCGCGTTCGTTTCCTTTCCGCCCGAGGGCACGAACTGATAGATAAAGTTGTCGTGAAGGCTGAAGGTCGAGTTCTTCACGTCCATCATGTCGCAAAAGCTTTTATGCGCGGTCTCGCAATGGTAGCATTCTAGATAATTGTCGATTGCAATCTTCCAGTTGCAGTCGTAGTCGCCTCCAAAATAGCCAACGCTTTCGCGAACCTTGTAGTCTGTCAGATCGGGGATCACGTTGTTGATGCTTCGCGCCAACTCGGCCGTGTAATCCGCAAATGGCTCGGCGGTGGCATCGAGATTGACGAATACGAAGCTTGCCAGCGTACCGACCTGGACCGACTTGAGGCAGATGCCCGACCCGACGAGAGTCCTTGACTTCCCCCCCTCGCGCGCCGCAACCAATCGGCCGGTTAGATCGTAGCTCCAGGCGTGATAGGGGCAGGTAATGACCCTTTTTTGCCCTGAGCCTTCCAGAAGCTGATGGCCGCGATGGGGGCAGACGTTAAAGAAGCCACGAATCTCATCGTTCTGATCCCGGACAAGAAAGACCTGTTGATTGAGAATCTGTATTGTGACGTAGGCCCCATTGTCCGCCAGAGCCGATATGGGACAGGCATAGTGCCAGCTCTTGAGGAAGATGTCCTGCTTCTCTGCCTCGAAAACTTCAGGATCAGCGTAGAAGCTGCCAGGCAGCGTCCTTGTTTGGGCGACTTCCTGATGAGGAAAAGGAATCTCTATCTTCATTCTCGCACCTCGACTGTTCACAGCGTGTTTGATGGATCGAGGGTAAAAGGCCGAGTTCGTCCTAACAATTGATATTATCTGGATAAATTGTCTGCAATATCGGACAATGAGCATCGGCGTGGCGTGATGGGAGAAGAGGTTTGGACAGTGTAGACGATATGATCCTTCTAGCCGAAGTCGCAGAAACCGGCAGCTTCACCATGGCTGGAATGCGAGTTGGGATGCCGAAATCGACAATCAGCCAGCGTATAGCCCAGCTTGAGGATCGATTGGGGCTGCGCCTTCTCAATCGCTCCACCCGGCATGTCAGCCTCACGAGCAGCGGTCAGATTTATCTCGAATACTGCCGCCGTGTTCGCACCGAAGTTTTCGCCGCGCACATTGCGATGACCAATCTGAAAAGGCAGCCCGTGGGGACGTTGAAAATCACATGTCCTGAAGTGACTGCCAGCTATTTCATGCCAGCTTTCCTGCATGGCTTTACACAAAGGTTCCCTCGGATCGCGGTAGAATTGATCGCGACAAACCGGCATCTCGACATCATTCGCGAGCGCATCGACTTCGCATTTCGTGTCGGCGCCGTGACGGGACAAGATTTGATCACCCGCAAAGTGTCGTCGATCAAACGCGTTCTTGTGGCGTCGCCGTCATATCTGGAAGCGACTGAACCGATCAAGAGACCGATCGACCTCCTGCATCATCGCTGCTTGCTGCACGATGCACAGCTCGAATGGGAGTTTTCGTCGGATGAAACACCGATCGTTTTGCGGCCGCCGGCAGCTTCAACCTCGGATTCTATGGGGTTCCTGCTGCAATCCTCCATCGCGGGCGCCGGGGTCGCGCTTCTCCCTGCCTATGTGTGCCAGCCGTCCATTGCGGTCCACCGCCTCGTAGAATTGCTACCCGATTGGGAAATCGCTCCATATGAAATGACGTTGCTCTTCCCAAACCTCAAGAACCAGTCAATGGCGCAAACAGCCTTCAGAGCCTGGGTGAATGCCTTCGATTTCTCGACGTTTGCAACTGGCAAATAGCCATTTCCAGCATGAATGCACGAAATATGGGAAGCGAGAGCCCTCGATAGCATGGGATTCCCGGCCTTCCCGCAAACCTACCTAAACCACCCGCCCAAAACGCAGGAGATTGCCGTGCGGATCGCGCACGTAAAATTCCTGCATGCCCCAGGGTCGGATTTCGAGCGGCGACAGATCCGGCAAGGCGCGGGTCGAGAACTCGGCATGCAGCCGGTCTATGCCGCCGCCACGCAAATAGACGGAACTATTTTCCGGCAGGCGCGGGTCATCGGTCAGCCAGAAATGCAGCTCCATCCGCCGTCCGGCGAACACGCGCCGCACGATCAGATAGTCGTACGCCTCATAGACGATCTCATTGAAGCCGAGCTTTTCGCGGTAAAAATCGCGACTTTCGGCAATCGACAGCGACGGCAGGACCGGCAGAACCTCGATGGCGTCGGCGTCCTCGATCACCTCGGGCATCAGGCGCCCTCGACCACGCGGAAGCCCTCGAATTGCGGCGGACCGACATAGAGGGAGCGATGGTCGCCGGCATTCTTATGCGCCTGGCGGAAATTCTCGGACTTGGTCCAGTTGAGAAAATCCTCCTCCGACGCCCAGAGCGTATGCGAGGAGAACAGCGTATAGCCTTCCTCGGCAAAGCTCTTGCCGCGCAGCAGGCGGAATTCGACGAAGCCGGGAACGGCGCTTAGGCTGGAATCGCGGTTTTTCCAAACGTCTTCGAATTCACGCTCCTGGCCGAGCGCCACTTTGAAACGGTTCATCGCGATATAGCCGGTCATGGTCATCTCCCCGGATTTCGTTTTGCGCGAACGGGAAAGGCGACGACATTGTCGTTGCCGCCCGCCGGCGCTTTTGCGTCCGATCCATGCTGCATCGGATCGCCTGCGACATCAAGGTCCATGGGGCGGGCGGCCTGGAGGTCGCGGCGGCCGCGTTCGAGAAGCAGTTGCAGGAGTTCCGGGGCGAAACCGTCGCCGCGTTCGGCCGCCAGTTTGTGCAGCCCGATCATCAGGAATGGGTCTTTGTCGTTCACGCCCGCGCGGTCCTTTCGTGCATCTCCTGCAGCGCGCGTTCGAAACTCGACTTGGAGCCGTTTCGAAGCGGCACGAAGGACGTGCCGGTCTTCTTGCAGCCGGTCTTCACGCGCAGGCAGGCGTCGTGGCTGATACAGTCGATCGGGCAGAAGACGCATTCGACGGAGGGCAGCACGGTGTCGATGCGGGAGACGGCTTCCCGCAGGCCGCCGTCATGATGAATGAGTTCGGCGCCGAAATTCTCGGCGATCTGACGAAGATGGGCCACCTGGCAATCGCGTCCGCCGACATAGAGAATGGAGCGGCCCTTGAGACCTGTCCTGCCCTCGCCGCCGGCCTCGACCCGCTCGCGAGCAGACGCCTGACCGCCCTTCGCCTTGCCATTCTTCTTCGCCATGGATCCCTCATCGTGCTGCCGCGGCGCCCGCCGCTTCGAAGCAAGGGATACATAACATGAGTTTCAAAGTAAAGATTAAACATGATGATTTTTGTCATGTTAATCGCGACGGCGTTTCGGCTTCGCCAGGACATGAAAAACCCCGGCCATTCACGGCCGGGGGCGCAGCGCTTGGGAGACACGCGACGAAGGGATCAATAGGGCAGACCGATGTAATTCTCGGCGATGGACCGGCGCGCCGTTTCCGATGTGGCGATGTAATCCAGCTCCGCCTCCTGGATGCGCAGGTCGAAATCGCCCGAGGTCGGGAAGCGGTGCAGAAGCGTGGTCATGAGCCAGGAGAACCGCTCCGCCTTCCAGATTCGCGCGAGCGCCCGGCCGGAATAGGCCTCGACGCCCGACATCGCGCCATCGGCGTAGAAGTCGCGCAGACCCTCGAACAGGTAATGCACGTCGGACGCCGCGAGATTGAGCCCCTTGGCGCCCGTGGGCGGCACGATATGGCCGGCGTCTCCGACCAGGAACATGCGGCCGAAGCGCAAGGGTTCGGCGACATAGGAGCGAAGCGGCGCAATCGACTTCTCGATCGACGGGCCGGTGGTGACTTTCTCGGCCACGTCGTCGGGAAGACGCCGGCGCAATTCGTCCCAGAAGGCGTCGTCGGACCAGGCCTCGACCTTGTCGTCGAGCGGAACCTGCACGTAATAGCGGCTTCTCACCTTGGAGCGCTGCGAGCAGAGCGCGAAGCCGCGCGTGTGATTGGCATAGATCAGTTCGTCATGCGCCGGCGGCACGTCGGCCAGCACGCCGAGCCAGCCGAACGGATAGATCTTCTCGTAATGCCGGAGCCCCTTGCCCTCGACGGCGGCGCGGGACGCGCCGTGATACCCGTCGCAGCCGGCGATGAAATCGCAATCGAGGCGGTGTTCGACGCCATCGAGCTCATAGGTCACATAGGGCTTGGCCCCGTCGAAATCATGCGGCGTGACGTTCTTGGCGTTGTAGATGGTTTTCCCGCTGCGGGCCTCGCGGTCGTCCATCAGGTCGCGGGTGAGTTCCGTCTGGCCATAGACCATGACGTTCTTTCCGGTGAGCGCCTTCAGGTCGATGCGGCAGAGGCGGCCGCCGAAGGAAAGCTCGAAACCGTCATGCACGAGGCCCTCGCGATGCATGCGGGCGCCAACGCCCGCCTGATCCAAGAGCGCCGTCATGCCGCTTTCCAGAACGCCGGCGCGAATGCGGCCGAGAATGTAATCTCGATCCACCCGATCGATCACCACGGTGTCGACGCCGATCTGATCCAGCAACGCGCTCAACAGAAGTCCGGACGGACCCGAACCGATAATCGCAACCTGTGTGCGCATTTTTTCCTCCCATGCTGACAATTTTAGCGAATGACCGCCCTTCTCTCTTGCAAAAAGATAAATCGCCGGTCACACTCTTTGAATGCAGTTTCCATGCATGGAATTGCACATTCCGAACATGAGCTTGGAGGAGAGGCTCGGATCGGACGCCAGGAGGAGGCATGAAACAGACGGTACCCACATACGGCCTCTATGGAGAGGCCAGCGAAGCTTTGCCCGATTTCTGGATTCACGCTGAATCCATCACCGAGCGCAGCAGCCGCTACAAATGGGAAATCAAGGAACACAAGCACGACTTTCTTTTCCAGATCTTGCACATTCGCGCCGGGGCGGGCGATGCGCTGATCGGCAAGGCGCTGCATCGGCTCACGCCGGGCTGTCTCGTCTTCGTGCCGGAGAAGGTTAGTCACGGCTTTCGGTTCTCGCAGGACGTCGACGGCCAGGTGCTGACGGCGATCACGCGACGGCTGCCGCTGCAGGCGGGCCATCCGTCGCGCATCGCCGCCTTCATCCGCGAACCGCGATTGCTGAAACTCGATCCCGCCCATCCCGACGCGGCCTATCTAACCGAAACCCTCGGAAGACTGGAGCAGGAGATCAACGCCAGTTTCGGACCGCGTTTCGGCCTGGTTGAAGCCTATCTCGGCATCGTCCTGGCGCTCGCCTCCGATATGGCGATGGAGGCGGAAAGCCGCGACGGCGCATCCGATCGCGATGGCCTCAGGATCTCCCGGTTGAACGAGTTGATCGCCGGCCATTTCCGCGAACATCTGCCGGTGGAGTTCTACGCCCGCGAACTCGGCATCTCGGTGACGCATCTCAACCGCATCACCAAGGCGCAGACCGGCAAGACCATGAACGATCTCCTGTCGGAAAAGATCGTGTCGCAGGCCAAGCGCGACCTTGTGTTCACGATCATGACCGCGCAGGAAATCGCCTATGCGCTGGGCTTTGCCGACCCAGCCTATTTCACCCGTTTCTTCGCGCGGGAGACGGGAGAAACGCCGCGCCAGTTCCGCGAACAGGAGCGGGCGCGCCAGCAGAACCACAGTCTCGCGGCGGAATGAAATCGCGCCGGCCGGACCTCCGGCCGGTGTCGCGACCTTCGCAGACGCGAAGAAAAGCCGCCGCAACACAAGATGATTCGGCTCAAAAATTACTATACATTTGCAATCAACTTTAAATCCGGACCGATGTCCGGCCAGCTAAGCGCTTGCGCCCTAATAATTCTTGATCTTCGTCAAGGATAGACTGAAGAATTATTGCGTCGCAAAAATTTTACCGTTTGATAAAAATTTCGGCCTTTGCTAGCCTTTCCCCATAAACAAGAAGGGGAATGCAACCATGGTCAATCTTGCGCCCGGCCTTCATAGCGGCCGGCTCGACCCGAAAAGCTATGAGGAAAACTTTTCCGATCTCCATCCCGCCTATGACAGGCATGAGGCTCTGGTCGCCTCGGACCGCTGTTATTTCTGCTACGACGCGCCCTGCATGAAGGCCTGTCCCACCTCGATCGACATTCCGCTGTTCATCCGGCAGATCTCGACGGGGAACGCGCTGGGCGCCGCCAAGACGATCTTCGACCAGAACATCATCGGCGGCATGTGCGCCCGCGTCTGTCCCACCGAAACGCTGTGCGAGCAGGCCTGCGTGCGCAACACCGCCGAAAGCAAGCCGGTGGAAATCGGCCGTCTCCAACGCTACGCCACCGACGCGGCCATGGAGCAGGACAAGCAATTCTACACCCGCGCGCCTTCGACCGGAAAAACCATCGGCATCGTCGGAGCCGGCCCTGCCGGCCTCGCCTGCGCCCATCGCCTGGCGATGAAGGGCCACGCGGTCACCATCTATGACGCCCGCCCCAAGGCCGGGGGCCTCAACGAATACGGCATCGCCGCCTATAAGGCGCCCGGCGATTTCGCCCAGCGCGAGGTCGACTATATTCTCGGAATCGGCGGCATCGACATTTTCGACGGCCAGATGCTGGGCCGCGACTTTTCGCTCGAAGACCTGCGCCAGAAGCATGACGCTGTCTTCCTCGGCATGGGCCTCGGCGGCGTCAACGCGCTCGGCGCGCCTGGCGACCATATCAACGGCGTGATCGACGCTGTCGAATTCATCGCCCATCTCCGCTCCGCAGACAGCAAGGCGGATGTGCCAGTCGGCCGCCGCGTGGTGGTGATCGGCGGCGGCATGACGGCGATCGACGCCGCTATCCAGTCCAAGTTGCTCGGCGCGGAGGAGGTGACGATCTGCTATCGCCGCGGCAAGGAGAACATGAACGCCTCGGAATTCGAGCAGGATCTCGCCGCCCAGAAAGGCGTGCTGATCCGCCATTGGCTGAAGCCGGTGGAGATCCATCACAAGGACGGCCATGTCTCGGCGATCGAGCTTGAATACACCCATATCGAGGACGGCCAGCTCAAGGGCAATGGTCACAAGCTGACCATCGCCTGCGATCAGGTGCTGACCGCGATCGGCCAAAAGCTGGATGTCGCGGGCGTCGAGACGATCCGGCTCGACGGCGGCAAGATCGCCATCGACGAGCACTGTCGCACCTCCATCGCAGGCGTCTGGGCCGGCGGCGATTGCGCCGCGGGCGGCGACGACCTGACCGTATCGGCCGCCGCGATGGGTCGCGACGCCGCCGAATCCATTCATCAGTCGCTCAACTGAGCGCGAGGAGAAGAGACATGGCTGATCTCCGCAATAATTTCGTCGGCATCAAATCCCCCAACCCCTTCTGGCTGGCTTCAGCGCCGCCGACCGACAAGGCCTATAATGTCGAGCGCGCCTTCAAGGCCGGCTGGGGCGGCGTGGTCTGGAAGACGCTGGGCTCGGAAGGCCCGCCCGTGGTCAATGTCAACGGCCCGCGCTACGGCGCGATCTGGGGCGCCGACCGGCGCCTGCTGGGCCTCAACAATATCGAGCTGATCACCGACCGCCCCCTGCAGGTCAATCTGCAGGAAATGAAGCAGGTGAAGATGAACTGGCCGGACCGGGCGCTGATCGCCTCGATCATGGTGCCTTGCGTCGAGGAAGAGTGGAAGGCCATCCTACCGCTGGTCGAGGAGACGGGCGCAGATGGCATCGAGCTCAATTTCGGCTGTCCGCACGGCATGAGCGAGCGCGGCATGGGCGCCGCCGTCGGCCAGGTGCCGGAATATGTCGAGATGGTCGCGCGCTGGTGCAAGCAATATACACGCATGCCCGTGATCACCAAGCTGACGCCGAATATCGCTGATATCCGCAAGCCCGCGCGCGCGGCGCATGCCGGCGGCACGGACGCCGTGTCGCTGATCAACACGATCAACTCGATCACCGGCGTCGATCTCGACACCTGCTCGCCCACGCCCTCGATCGACGGCAAGGGCACGCATGGCGGCTATTGCGGCCCGGCGGTGAAACCGATCGCGCTCAACATGGTGGCGGAAATCGCCCGCGATCCCGCAACCCGTGGCCTGCCGATCTCCGGCATCGGCGGCGTGACCACCTGGCGCGACGCGGCCGAATTCATGATGCTCGGCGCCGGCAATGTGCAGGTCTGCACCGCCGCCATGACCTATGGCTTCAAGATCGTCGAGGAGATGATATCAGGCCTGTCGGACTGGATGGATTCCAAGGGCTACGCCACGCTCGAGGATTTCCGCGGCCGCGCGGTGCCCAATGTCACCGACTGGCAGTATCTCAACCTCAACTACATCGCCAAGGCCCAGATCGACCAGGATCTCTGCATCAAATGCGGCCGCTGCCACATCGCCTGCGAGGACACCTCTCATCAGGCGATCACCGCGATGGTCAATGGCGTCCGGCATTTCGAGGTGATCGAGGGCGAATGCGTCGCCTGCAATCTCTGCGTCGATGTCTGCCCGGTCGAGAACTGCATCACCATGGTCCCGCTGGCCGCCGGCCAGACCGACACCCGCACCGGCAAGACCGTGACCAGTGACTACGCCAACTGGACGACCCATCCGAACAATCCGATGGCGAAGCAAGCGGCGGAGTAAGACAAGCTTGGCCGGCGGGCGACCGCCGGCCGATTTTTCTGCGCGCGAAGGCTGTGGCGGCGCATTGGAGCCATGTCCAAATTCTGATATCATTGGTTTCGTACGCGGAGACGGTGCCAATGAAGACAAGTCAGAGCATCCGGATAACTCTTGAAGATGAAACGCTGAACATGGTTCGCGAGGCTGTGTCTTCCGGTGACTTCGCCAGCGAGAATGATGTCGTCGATGAAGCCGTTCGCCAATGGGCAGAACGCCGCGAAGAAGACGCCCGACATCTACAGGACATCGTCTTGAGAATTCGCCAGTCACTGGATGACCCCAGACCAAGCCTGACCCAGGAAGAAGCAGAGGCGGAAATGACCCGCTTCATGGCGGAGCAAGAGCGCAAGTTCTCCGATGCAGCGTCTTGACGTCGCCTATCGACCACAAGCGATCAATGATCTGAAAGCCATCCATTTTGCGATCGCTGAAGCCAGCCAGAGCAAAGCTGTCGCCGACCGCTTCGTGAACCGCATCATCGCGCGATGTCGCAAGATCGGCGACGCTCCACATGGCGGGCGAAAGCGCGACGATCTCGTTGTAGGACTTCGAAGTGTGCCATTCGAGCGCTCCGCGATCATAACCTATACTGTCACTGAAGGTCGGGTGGAGATTTCGAACATTTTCTTCAGCCGACGCGATTATGAAGCGCTCTATCGCGCCCAATCGAAAGACGAACTTCTCTGACTGTTAGGGCGCAGGTACCGGCGCCGTGTCGGACTTCACATCAAACTCAATCTTCACCCGCCGGGTCAGATCGCGCGTCGCAGCGCCATAATCGCCCGTCTTCACCCAGGCCGACAGCGCCAGGGTTACGGTTTCAGCGGAAAATTCCTTGATCGAGACGACCGGCGCCGGCGCGTCGAGAATACGGTCGTCGCGACGGGCGAGTTCGAGGAGACGGTCCTCCGTGCGGGCGAGATCCTCGGTCGCCGGCACGGTGACGGCCACTTCGTAACGGCGGGTCGGCAGGCGGGAATAGTTCTTGACCGGCACGTTCCAGAGAGCCGAATTCGGCGCGAGTTGGAAAAGCCCATCCGAGGTGCGCAACTCTGTTGCAAACAGGCCGATTTCAGTGACGGTGCCAGCCACCTGCGGCGTCTCGATAGTCTCTCCCACCCGGAAGGGCCGCAGGATCAACAGCATGATGCCGGCGGCGATGTTCTGCAGCGTGCCCTGCAGCGCCAGACCGATGGCGAGGCCGGCGGCGCCGAGCGTGGCGATGATCGACGTCGTCTGGACGCCGAACTGGCCGAGCGCCATGACCGCCACCAGAATGAGCACCGCATAGCGCACGACATTGGCGAGGAAATGGGCGAGCGTGATGTCGAAATGGCGGATACGGCTCAGGCCGTTCAACGTCCAGCGATGCAGCAGGCGCGACAGCATCCAGCCGACGAGAAACAGCAGGATCGCGCCGACCAGCGACAGCGAATAATGCACGGCCAGCCCTGTAAGCTGGGTGATGGCCGCGCGGCTGGCGACGAGGAAATCCGTTGTCTGAGGGTTCATAAAGCCGTCCTATCCAAATCAATGGTCGGGAACGCGAAAATTCCCGCGCAGGTTCCATCTTGTCTCCGCAGCCAGGGGTGCTAGGTTGGATTGATGAGCAAGACCGACGCCCCGGAATCAGCCCTTCAAGAGTTTCTCGACGCGCTCCGGGAGAGCCTTCTGGCCGCCCTGCCCGCTTCTGGCCCGTCACGCGCGGCCTTTGAGCGCCTTGAGAAGAACATGGCAGATCGCGCGGGCGTTTCAGATCGTCCGCCCCAATCGGCGCCCGCCTGCCGGCATCTTGCGGACAGTTACGCAGCGCTTGACGGCGCTAACCCGCTCTTGAAGCGTCTCGCCCATGCGATCAAGGCGATCGAGCCATCCTTGCGTTGGAGCGACGCCATCGCGCCAGGCCAGCCGTCGTTTCTGAAAGAGACCTATGCGGAAGCCATGATTGTCGGCGCCGGCGGTCTTGCCGAAAGCAAAGCCGTCGAGATCGGCCTGTCTATCCTGGCGCCGAATACGGATTATCCCGATCATCGACATCCGCCGGAGGAACTCTATATCGCTCTCTCCGAAGGCGACTGGCGGCAGAATGCCGATGACTGGGTGACGCCCGGACCGGGTGGGCTGATCCACAATCCGGCTGGCATCACTCACGCCATGCGCTCGGGCGACAAGCCGCTGTTCGCGATCTGGTGCCTGCCGCTGCCCTGACGGTCAGCGGCGGCGCCCGGTCTCCATCGTCTCCAGCATGGCCTCCAGCGTCTCGATCGTATCGGCCTCGCCTGACGGTTTGTCCCAGCGCAGGCGGGAGATGCGCGGAAAGCGCATGGCGACGCCGGATTTGTGGCGGGTGGAGCGGGCAAGCCCCTCGAAAGCCACTTCGAACACCAGCCCATGCTCCTCCGTCGCCTTGACCGAACGCACCGGGCCGAAGCGGTCGATCGTGTTGTCGCGCACGAATTTGTCGATCTGCATCAGCTCTTCATCCGAAAAGCCGAAATAGGCCTTGCCCACCGGCACCAGCTGGCGAATACCCTCCGCCTCCTGCCAGACACCGAATGTATAGTCGGAATAGAAGCTTGAACGCTTGCCATGGCCGCGCTGCGCATACATCAGCACCGCATCGACCACATAGGGGTCGCGCTTCCACTTGAACCATGGCCCCTTGCGACGACCGGGCAGATAGGGCGAATCCTTCCTTTTCAGCATCACCCCTTCGATGATCGGGTGGATGGGCGCGCGCCGGAGCTGGTCGAGGTGATCCCAGCTGTCGAAAGCCACCAACGGCGAGAGATCGAAGCGTGAGGAATCGATCCTGCCGATCAACCGCTCCAGCCGCGCCCGGCGCTTCGTGAGCGGCAGAGGCCGGAGATCCTCGCCATCCTCCATCAAGAGATCATAGGCGCGGACGAAGACCGGAAAGTCCTTCTCCACCTTGGCAGACACGGTCTTGCGGTTCAGCCGCTGCTGCAGGTCGGAAAACGTTCCCACGAACTCGGGGGGCCGACCCACCAGCAGTTCCCCATCGATGACGGCCTCAAAATCAACTACGCCGAGAAGATCGGGAAAGGCGCCGGAAATCTCGTCGCCGCTGCGGGAATAAAGCCGGCGCACGCCGCCTTCGGAGCTGACCTGCACGCGGATGCCATCCCATTTCCATTCGGCATTGTAATCGTGGATCGACAGCGCATCGAGATCGCCGTCTTCGACAGCGGTGGCCAGCATGACCGGGCGAAACAGAGCCCGGGCCGCCTGTTCGGGCTTTTCGGCCTTGCCGGTCAACCAGGCGAAGAGATCCGTGTAGGGCGGCTTCAGCCCATGCCACATTTCCTCGATTTCGACCACGTCGCGGGAGCCGAGATCGGCCAGCGCCTGTTTGGTGAGGCCGGAGGAGACGCCGATGCGCAGTCCGCCGGTGGCGAGCTTGATGGCAGCGTAGCGGCCCGAGGCGTCCATCCGGTCGAGCATGGAGGCGAAGAGTTTCGGCGCGTCCGAGCGCGACGCCTTCATCAGCGTGTCCACCATATCGGAGAGCCGCATGTCATGCGCCTTCGCCTCGCCTGTCTCCGGCCAGATCAGCGAAATCGTCTCGGCGAGATCGCCGACATAGTCATAGCTATAGGCGAACAGCACCTCGTCCATGCGCTCTTTCGCCAACTGGCGCAAAATCGCGGGCTTGATCGCGGGAATATCGAGCCCATCGGTCAGCGCCGCCAGCGCATAGCCCCGGTCTGGATCGGGCGTGTCGCGGAAATAGTCGCGCAGCAGCGTCAGCTTGCCGTTACGCGACGGCGTCAGAACCAAACGGTCGATGAGTTCGGAAAAGCCGCGCATCAGTCGTTCTCGTCCTCATAGCCCACCAGATGCAGAGGCCGCGCCGCGATCTGGTGCAATTCGCACCAGCGCACCAACGCCTCCTCGCGGCCATGCGTCACCCAGACCTCGCGGGCGCCGGTATCGCGGATCGTCTGGGTCAGCTCGTCCCAGTCGGAATGATCCGACAGGATCAACGGCAGCTCGACGCCGCGCTGCTTGACGCGCTGTCGAATGCGCATCCAGCCCGAGGCGAAGCAGGTGACCGGATCGGCAAACCGCCGTGCCCAGCGATCGGAAAAGGCCGAGGGGGTGCAGAGAATGATCTCGCCGGCGAATTTCTCCTTCGAGCCCTTCTCGATGGTCGCGGGCGCCAGGGGTCCGAGATCGACGCCCTGGCTCTGGTAATAGGCCGACAGACGCTCCAGCGCGCCATGCAGATAGATGGTCTTGTCATAGCCCGCCTGACGGATCAGGCTGATGACCCGCTGCGCCTTGCCGAGCGCATAGGCGCCGACCAGATGGCTGCGCTCGGGGAACTGCGCCACCGAATGCAGAAGGCGCGCAATCTCGTCGCGGTCATCAGGGTGCCGGAACACCGGCAGCGCAAAAGTCGCCTCGGTGATGAACACGTCACAAGTGACCGGCTCGAAGGCCCGGCAGGTGGCGTCGGCGCGGCGCTTGTAATCGCCCGAGGCGACGATCCGGAGCCCGTCTTTCTCCACCACGATCTGGGCCGAGCCCAGCACATGGCCGGCAGGCGCGAAGCGCACGGTGACGTCGCCGATCTTGATCTCGCGCCCCAGCTCCGCCGCCTGGCTCTCGCCGGCGAAATTGTCGCCATAGCGGATGCCCATGATATCGAGCGTTTCCTGCGTGGCGAGCACGGCGGCGTGTCCCGAGCGGGCATGATCGGAATGGCCATGGGTGATCAGCGCCCGCGGCACGGGCGCGACGGGATCGATATAAAAATCGCCGGGCGGGCAATAGAGACCCTTGGGCGTCGAGCAAAGCAGGTCTGACGGGCGCATGGTGAGACGGAGCATCCTGTGTTTAGCCTCTATACGCAAGACAGGGAAAAGAGGCCGAGGATGAAACGACGTGGCGCCCGTTCCGGTTCAGTCGCCGGTTACGCCCGAGCGAAGGCCAGTTTGGCGCCGAGGGCGAAAAAGGCCAGCGCGAAAACCCTGTTGAACCCGATCATCAGGCCCGGCCTCGCTGCGATCCTGTGGCGGATCGCAGAGGCCAGCACGCCATAGACAGCGAAGACGACAAAGGTCATGGCCATGAACACGGCGCTGAGCATCAGCATGTCCGCCATCGGCGTCGTCGATTGCGGCGCGATGAATTGCGGCAGGAAGGCCACGAAGAAGATCGACAGTTTCGGATTGAGCAGATTGATCAGCACCGCCTTGACCACGAGCCCCAGCGAGGAGCGCTCGCCGACCTCGGCTGTCAGGGACAGGCTGCCTTTGTCGCGCCAGACCTGCCAGGCCAGGAAAATGAGATAGGCGGCGCCGGCATATTTGAACAGGTCGAACAGAAGCGCGCTGGCGTGCAGAAGCGCGGTCAGGCCGAGACTGGCTGCCGCCAGATGCGGCAGGATGCCGAGCGTGCAGCCGAAGGCGGCGGCAAGGCTTTTACGGCCGCCTTGCGACAGGCCGACCGCCAGCGTGTAAATGGCGCCCGTGCCGGGCGAAGCGACGACGAGAAAAGTGGTGATCAGAAATTCCGGGCTCATGAGGGTTCTCCAATGGATGGCCCGAGCCTATCGGCGACTGTGAGGATGGTCTTGAACCGGATTGCAGCTCAAGCTGCGGCGAGCGCGCCGGGCGTGAAGCCATAGCGTTGCGCGAAAGCGCGCGTCATATGGCTCTGGTCGGAAAAGCCGCTGGCATAGGCCGCTTCGCTCAACGCCGCGCCGCTCCGGATCAGGCGACGGGCGACATCGCAACGCTGCTGCGCCTGATAAGCGCTCGGAGTGAAACCGCAGGCTTTGCGAAAGGCGCGCAAAGCCTGAAAGCGGCTGAGGCCGAGCGCGGCTCCGATTTCCGCCAGCGAAAAGTTTCGCGACGGATCATCGGCGATCATCTCCAGGGCCCTGCCGATATCGGGAGTAGCAGCCGGCGCGGGCGTTCTGTCTTCCAGAAGCCTGGAGAAAAGGTCGGCGACATCCTCCTCGCGCGGCAGCGGATCTGCGCCACACGGTTCGGTCATCGACCGATAGAGCGAGAGAAAGCGCCGAACGGAGGCGCGGGCTCGCAACACCGGGAATTTGAGTTCTTTCGGGGTCCAGCCGCGCAACGGTTCGCCGGCAATGAGCTCATCGACGACATCAGGACTGAAATACAGCATCCGCCAGCTGCGTGCGTCGCCTATAGGCGCGCCGTCATGGATCTCGCCGGGATTGACGGTGATGAGATCACCCGCTTCGGCCTCGACCGGGCCGCGCCCGCTTGCCGATGTCTGTGCGCCGGAGATCACCACGCCGATACCATAGTCGTCATGGGTGTGGCGCGCGAAGGTCATGCCGCTCGTCGCGGCGACGGCGATCACGCCGGGTATGGCCGTCCGTCGGACTGAAAAATCGCCGCGCATGTCCCAATGCTCCTTTTAACTCTCAGTTCCTGACACCATCCCAGAGCGGTAGACTGATGATCGCAGACACCGCGATGAGCGCAAAGCAGATTCGGCGGAATACATCCTCGCGCGCGTAGCCGAAGCTGCGGGCGCCGAGATAGAGACCCAACCCGTAGACTGGACCCGTCATGATCGCCAGAGCAAACACCTGCAACACCAGAAGCTCGACCCACCAATAGCTGATGGCTGAAAAGACCGAGGAAATCGCAAAATAGAGAACGATATTGGCGCGCACTTGCGCGGCCTTGTGCTGTCCGCCGAGCCAATAGGTGACGACAGGCGGTCCCCCGAGCTGCGCCGCGCCGCTGAAGAAGCCGGCGATCGCGCCGACGCCAAGCGTAGCCGCCGCCACGGGTTCGGAACGATAGCGCCAGCCCGACAACAGCAGAAGCAGGAAACCGACCGCCGTGAGCGCGATGCCCCAGCGCGTCGCCAGCGGATCGAAATGCGTAAGCGCCATCACGCCGAGAGGCACAGCGACCAGGGCGCCGATCGACATCAGGCCGACGGCCTGTTTGTCGGCCTTGTGCAAGGCATCGGGGATCAGCGGAAAACTCGCGACGATATCGATCACCAGCAAGATCGGTCCCGCCATTCGGGGACCGACCACTGCGCTGGCAAGCGGCACGAAGATCAGCGCTGCGCCGAAACCGGAAAACCCACGCGCAAGCCCCGCGATGAAGGCCGCCAGCAGCAGTGGAACAAGAGTGGAAACGGGATAAAGACTGAAATTCATCTGGCGCGAATGCGATCGTAAAATTGCGCCGCAAAAACCACCTGCGGCCATTGCCTCTAAAAATCAAAAGGGCCGTCCGACGGACGACCCCCATGAGATTGGCCTGTATCTGGCCGGGCCGCAAGGGCCCTGGAACAAAGGATCAGAGCGAGGGCTGCCTCGCAGACGTCACGCTCACTTCCAAGCCATATACGAGCGCCGAATACTCATTAGACATTGGATCACCATCCTTTCTGTTTGTTGCCGATAGGGAAAAGGTATGCCGATTCACGAAGTTTGCAAGAGGGCCCAATGCACGAATTATTTCGCCCGATAACAAAACCGGATCAGACCGAGCCGTCCGAGGGAATGTTGAGCACCGTGCCGCAATGCTTGCAATGCACCGCATCCGCCTCATGCAGGAAGAGGCCGCATTGCGGACAGTCGAAGCGCACCTTGGAGGGCCGGAAGATCGTCTGGATCAGCCGGAGGAACAGCGACACGCCGAACACCATGATGATGATGGCGAGGATGCGGCCGGCGTCACCCACCAGCGTCACGTCGCCGAAGCCGGTGGTCGTCAGCGTCGTGACGGTGAAATAGAGCGCGTCGAGGAAATCGCCGATCTCGGGATTGATCCGCGCCTGGGTCACGAACACCAGTTCCGTCATGATGAACAGGAAGACGAAGAGGTTGACGCCGCTGAGGATCACATCCTCATGGCGGCGGAAGAACGGGAAGTCGGACCGGAGCTTGGCCTGCAGGCGATAGGAGCGCAGCAGCCTGAGAATGCGCAGGCTGCGCAGAAAGGCGAAGGCCGCGCCAAACAGCGGCGCAAACAGCGAGAAGATGACGATCACGTCGAGGATGTTGAGCGGCGACAACAGGAACTGCCGCTTGTTGCCCGCAATCCAGTAGCGCGCGACATAATCGAGCGCGACATAAAAACCGATCGCGACATCGACCCAGATCACCCAGGTCGAGCCGTAGAAGAAGGTGGTCACGACGAGCAAGATCATGGTGATCACGTCGACGGCGAGCAGCATGTAGCGGAAGCGATGCGCATCGCGCGAATTGGCTTCGTAAAGCGCCTGGATCCTGACCTTGAGCCGCATGAAAACTCCTCTTTGCTCAGGACATATAGCGGCTTGCGAAGATTTCGCCAGAGCCTGACGCGGCGCCGTGCCGAGGCATGGCCGCGACGCGACGCGACCGGACTGGCGTTGTCGACATCTCCGATCTACAACAGGATCATGACCTACGCCCTGCTGCTGATCGCCATCGTCGCGGAAGTGATCGCCACCTCCGCCCTCGCCAAATCCAACGGCTTCACGATCCTGGTTCCGAGCCTGGTGTCGGCGCTGGGCTATGCTTTCGCCTTTTATCTGCTGTCGCTGGTCACCAAGACCATGCCTGTCGGCATCGTCTACGCCGTCTGGTCCGGCGCGGGCATCGTGCTGGTGGCGCTGGCCGGCTGGCTGATCTTCGGCCAGAAACTCGATTTGCCCGCCTTGATCGGCCTCGCCATGATTATCGCCGGCGTGCTGATCATCAATCTCCTGTCGAAGACGGTCAGCCATTAGTCGAAAAAGACACGGAAATATCTAGATATATACTCATCATTGACGACGAATATCAAAAACGACGCCATATATTTCGCATATTGGTAACCTGAATTTAACGTAGATTTAAGCGAAGACTTCACACTATTTCCCGGACCGGCGATTGAGACCGCCGCCAAGCATGCCTCTGCGTCAGGCGATTTGTTCCGAGGAAATTATGTTGTCAGGATTTAGAAGCTTATCGTTTGGCCAATTGCTGACGGCGCTGGCGGTAATACCGCTGATCGCCGTCACATCGCTCGGCGGTCTCATGAGTTTGGCGAATTACGAAGCTTATCAACTCGACCTCAAGACGGTGAAGTTGCAGCAACTGGTCGACAGCGCAGGAAGTCTCGCCATCCTTGCGGCTGAGGAAGGCTCCGCCAAGGGACAGCAGCTTACCGACATCCGCCAGCAGGCCGATGCGACCTTTGCCGAGCTGCGCAGCCGCTATACGGAGGCCAGCCAGAGCGGTCTTTCCGACCCGAGCCTTGGGCGGACCATCGACGAGGTGGAAGCGCGCTTCCGCCAGATGCAGAGCGAATTTCGGCCGATGGTGGACGCCAATACGGCCGACCCAATGGCTGGCTTGCGCTACCTGGAGCCGGTAGCCCGTTTCAGTTCGGAAGTGGCCCGGCGCGTGAGCATCGTCACCGACGATCGCACGCTCGCCCGCTCCACCGCCAGCTATTACTCGCTCATTCAGCTGCATAGCAGCTATCAGATGCTTCGGCGTCTCGGCAGCGCCTACATCAAAGAGGGTGTTTTGACGCCCGCGAACTATGCGACCTTCACGCGCGCCAATACGCAAATCGCCCTGCATCTGCCGGCCTTTCGCGAAGCGGCCCCAGACTTCATCCGGGACCCTTACGATGCGTTCTGGGAAACGGAAGACGGCAAGCGCATCGATCGTTTCCGCGAGCTTATGGCGAAGAACGAGAAATTTACCGCCGGGCCGCAGGATCTGGATCTCTGGCACACGGCGATCAACGCGCGGCGGGTTCTTGTCGCGGATCTGCTGGCGCGCTTCCGGGCCGACATCAACGACGTGATGACGGCGAAAATCAATCATGATTTCCATGCCTTGCTGCGCATGCTGCTGATCCAGGGCGCACTTGCCCTCAGCATGGTGCTTCTGTCTATCTTCGTTGCGCGCACGCTGGCCTCCTTCATCAAGGACAGCGCACGGCGCATGACCACGCTCGCCGATGGCGACACCGACACTGCCATTCCGGGCGCCGGCCGCAAGGATGTCATCGGCGAAATGGCCAATGCCGTCACCATCTTCCGCGAACGCACGCTGAGAGCCCGCGAACTCGAGCGCGAGGCGGAAGAAAACCGCGAGCGGGCCGAGCGCGAGCGGGTCGAGATGCAGCGCCGCGCCGAGGCGGAAGCGGACGCCAGACTTCGGCAGGCCACAGGGTCGCTCGCCGCCGGTCTCAAGCGGCTTGCGGAGGGCGACCTGGTTTGCGAGATCAACGATCGTTTCGCTGAACAGTTCGAACC
The DNA here is from genome assembly GCF_005222915.1 of Rhizobium sp. FKL33. Classification (GTDB taxonomy): domain Bacteria; phylum Pseudomonadota; class Alphaproteobacteria; order Rhizobiales; family Rhizobiaceae; genus Rhizobium_E. The sequence continues at coordinate 200,719 of NZ_STFX01000009.1, read as the reverse complement.
CTTGCGCGCGGACTTCAACCTCTCCGTCCGGCAGTTGCGAGACGCGCTGAGCGCAGTCGGCCGCACCGCCTCTTCCGTCAGCGCCGGAAGCGCGGAAGTGTCAAACGCATCGACCGACCTTTCCAAGCGCACCGAGCAGCAGGCCGCCTCTCTGGAGGAAACCGCAGCGGCGCTCGAGGAAATCACCTCCAATGTCACGGCGACGTCGAAGCGCACCCAGGAAGCCCGCGATGTCGCCCAGACCGCGCGGTCGACCGCCGGCCAATCGGGAACAGTGGTTCGCGACGCCGTCTCGGCAATGGAGCGGATCGAGAAATCGTCTCATCAGATCAACCAGATCATCGGCGTGATCGACGAGATCGCCTTCCAGACCAATCTGCTGGCGCTCAACGCCGGCGTCGAGGCGGCGCGCGCGGGCGAAGCCGGCAAGGGTTTCGCCGTCGTCGCCCAGGAAGTGCGCGAACTCGCCCAACGCTCCGCCAACGCCGCCAAAGAAATCAAGGCGTTGATCGCGAACTCCGCGGTCGCCGTCGGCGAAGGCGTGAAACTGGTCAATGAAACCGGCGTCGGTCTGTCTCAGATCGAAAAACTGGTGCAGTCGATCAATGCGCATATGGACGCCATCGCCACCGCCGCCCAGGAACAATCCACCGGCTTGGCCGAGGTCAACAGCGCCGTCAATCTGATGGACCATGCGACGCAACAGAATGCCGGCATGGTCGAGGAAATGAACGCCGCCGGCGTCTCCCTTGCCGATGAAAGCCGCCAGTTGCGCGATCTTCTGGCCCGCTTCCGCCTCGGCGACGAAGCGGCGGCGCTGCGCCAGACCGCGCAGGCAATGCGGGCGCACGAGCCGCAGCGGGCCGCGCCGCAACGCCCTGCCCGCGCGGTTCCACACGCGCCTCTGCCGAAAAAGGCGGCCAGCGGCGGCGCGAGCCCCAGGGACGACTGGGAAGAATTCTGACCATTTACGAAAGGGCGCCGCGGCGCCCTTTTCACATCTCCTTCCGCGCCGCGCGGCTTGCGCCCTGCCCTGGCATCGGGCAGAAGCTGCCGCGGCGGCATAGAGCCGCTGATCGGGAGGAGAGACGATGCAGGACGCGTCGAAACCGCCGCGCTGCGCCGGCAATGTGCATGCGATCGGCCGGGAAAAGTTGACCGCGCATGTCGCCATGCTGCTGTTCGCCGTGCTCATCGCCGGTTCATTCACCCTCGGCAAGGCTGCGACCGCCGTGATGCCGGGCTACGCCATCAACAGCCTGCGCTATGTGCTGGCCGTGGCGGTGATGGCGGGCGCTGGACTGTTTCTTCTCAAGGCGCCGCTCGCCTATCCCGGTCGTCCCTGGCGCTTTCTCATCCTCGGCCTGCTGATGGCCATCTATATGAGCACCATGTTCAAGGCGCTGGAATTCACCTCCGCCGTCTCGACCGGCGCCGTCTTCACCATGATGCCGCTGCTGAGCGCCGGCTTTTCCTGGCTGTTCCTGCGCCAGACGACGCGGCCCGGCGTGTTGATCAGTCTCGTTGTGGCGGCCGCCGGCGCTGTGTGGGTGGTGTTTCGCGGCGATCTCGGCGCACTCCTCGCCTTCGATGTCGGCCAGGGCGAGTTGATCTATTTCGTCGGCGTGATCTGCCACGCGGCCTATGCGCCGCTTCTGCGCAAATTCAATCGTGGCGAAGCCGCCTATCAGTTCGCCTTCTGGGCAGTCGCCGCCACCTGCCTCTGGCTGCTGCCGGTCGGCGCGCCCTCGCTGATGGCGGTGGATTTTGCAACGGTTCCTGCGATCGCCTTGATCGCTATCGCCTATCTCGCGGTGGTCACCACAATCATCACTTTCCTGCTCCTGCAATACGCATCGCTCCGGCTCCCCTCCTCCAAGGTGCTCGGCTACGGCTATCTGACGCCCAGTTTCATCATTCTTCAGCAGGGTCTGCTGGGCCACGGCTGGGTGAGCGCTTCAGTGATGGCGGGCGCGCTCGCAACCGCCTGCGGCCTGCTGATCATGGGCTTGCTGCCGGACTAAAGCTTGCATTATGTACTTATTCGAGTACAATATTTCCATGCGATCAACATCCTACAGCGACCTTCGGAAAAACCTAGCCGCCGTGCTCGACAGCGTGACCGACGACCGCGCCCCTGTGCTGATCACCCGGGATCGGGGCAAACCGGCGGCAGTGCTGATGTCCGTGGAAGACTTCGCGTCCTATGAGGAAACGGCCCATCTCCTCAAGAATCCGCGCAACGCTGAAAGGCTTCTTGAAGCCGTGCGGGATCTGGACGACGGCAAGGGCGAGGCGCGAGAACTCTCCGAGTGAAGCTGATCTTCCACGAACGCGCCTGGGAAGACTACCTCTACTGGCAGGCAACGGATGGAAAGACGCTCGCTCGGATCAATCTCCTGATCAAGGACGCCAGCCGCCAGCCCTTTCATGGTCTCGGCAAGCCGGAACCGTTGCGCGGCGCATTGAAAGGCTGGTGGTCTCGCCGCATTGATGCGGAGCATCGCCTCGTCTACCGCCCCAGCGAACAGGGCCTCCTCATCGCCCAGTGCCGACATCACTATTGAAGCGTCAGCCGCGAATGCTCAGCCCGCCCATGAACAATTGCTCGAGGAATCGGGCGGCGTCCTCGAAACGTCCGTCGCCATCCTTTTCCTGACCGAGCACGGCGCGGACCTGAACGTCGAAGTCGGCGTAATGCTGGGTGGTCGACCAGATCGAGAAGATCAGGTGATAGGGATCGCATTTGGCGATCTTGCCGGCCTTGGCCCAGGCCCTGATGACCTCGGCCTTTTCATCGACCAGTTCCTTGAGAGGCCCCTTGAGCTCGTCCTCGATCAGCGGCGCGCCGCGCAGAACTTCATTGGCGAACAGCCGGCTTTCGCGGGGATAATCGCGCGCCATTTCCAGCTTGCGGCGGATATAGGAGCGGATCTCGCTTTCCGGGTTGCCTTCCGCGTTGAAGGCCCGGAGCGGGTCGAGCCAGGTGTCGAGCACCCGCTCGATCAGCGCCCGGTGCATGGCTTCCTTGGTGCGGAAATAATAGAGCAGATTGGGTTTGGACATGCCGGCGACCTCGGCGATATGATCGATGGTCGCGCCCTTGAAGCCGTGCTGGGAAAAGACGTCGAGAGCCGCTTCGAGGATCTGCTCCTCTTTCTCTTCCTGTATTCGCGTCCGGCGCTGCGTCTGTGCGGCTCTGGGTATAGGCATCTATCGCGGCTCCCGCTCCTGGCTCCGTTTCCGGGTGGAGCATCGTGCTATTGATGAATTTTTGCGCCAACTTTTCAACCGAAAAAATTTTAGGCAGAACCTCGTTTTTCGGCTTGAGCGAAGCGCTGGAAGTTGTAATGTTTACCAAACGGTCAAATTATTGAACAAAAGGCAACTTCACGCAACTGTTCAATAATGGCGAACAAGAAAAACACACGCCAGACTGACCACGGGAACAATACGGAGCGGAACACCGCCCGCGAGAATGAGGCCTTCAGGCCGCGAGGGAGAATAATCGTGACTGCACCCGGCGAAAACATGCGCATCAACGGCGACCGCCTGTGGGATTCGCTGATGGAAATGGCCAAGATCGGCCCCGGCGTGTCCGGCGGCAACAATCGCCAGACCTTGACGGATGAAGACGGCGAAGGCCGCCATCTCTTCAAGCGCTGGTGCGATGAAGCGGGCCTCACCATGGGCGTCGACAAGATGGGCACGATGTTCATGACGCGGCCGGGAACCGATCCCGACGCCCTGCCCGTCTATGTCGGCAGCCATCTCGACACCCAGCCGACCGGCGGCAAATATGACGGCGTGCTCGGCGTGCTCGCCGGCCTCGAAGTCGTCAGGTCCATGAACGATCTCGGCATCAAGACGAAGCACCCCATCGTCGTGACCAACTGGGCCAATGAGGAAGGCGCCCGCTTTGCGCCCGCCATGCTCGCTTCCGGCGTGTTCGCCGGCGTCCATACGCTGGAGCATGCCTATGGCCGCAAGGATCTCGACGGCCTGACCTATGGCGACGAGCTCAAGCGTATCGGCTGGCTGGGCGAGGAAGAGGTCGGCGCGCGCAAGATGCACGCCTATTTCGAATATCATATCGAACAAGGCCCGCTTCTCGAGGCCGAAAACAAGCAGATCGGCGTCGTCACCCATTGCCAGGGTCTGTGGTGGCTGGAATTCACGCTGACCGGCAAGGAGGCCCATACCGGCTCGACTCCGATGAGCCATCGCGTCAATGCCGGCCTCGCCATGGCCCGGATCATGGAAATGGTCCAGACGGTGGCGATGGATAACCAGCCGGGCTGCGTAGGCGGCGTCGGTCAGGTCAAGTTCTCGCCCAATTCCCGCAATGTGCTGCCGGGCACGGTGATCTTCACCGTCGACATCCGCTCGCCAGACCAGACCAAGCTCGACGGCATGCGCGCCCGGATCGAGAAGGAAGCCGCCGAGATCTGCGCAGCCCTCGGCGTCGGCTATTCGGTCGAGGCAGTCGGCCATTTCGATCCCGTCACCTTTGATCCGACACTGGTCGCCTCGGTGCGCAAGGCGGCGGAAGATCTCGGCTACAGCCATATGGACATCATCTCCGGCGCCGGCCACGACGCCTGCTGGGCCGCCAAGGTCGCGCCCGCCACGATGATCTTCTGCCCCTGCGTCGACGGCCTCAGCCATAACGAAGCCGAGGAAATCTCCAAGGACTGGGCCGCCGCCGGCGCCGATGTGCTGCTGCGCGCGGTCGTGGAGACGGCGGGGATTGTGGAGTGAGGGATGACCGACGTCCGGTCTGACCGCAGCATCAACTGGCATATGGGCCGGCCGGATGAAACTGGCCCATTCCCGACACCGATGGTCGAAAGAATTTGCCGCGCTCAAAGCAAACCCATTGCCCTTGTCGATGCTCATGAAATCAGACTGCTCGTCAGCCAGGAGATTGCGCTCGAATACTCTGTGCCCATGGCCATCGACATTCTCAGGCAGACGCCGCTTGTCAGCGCGGGCCACTACGACGGAGATCTTCTTGCCGCTTGCCTGGGCGTCAAGGTCGAACATTGGAGAGAATCTAGGTCGGACCATCAACGGCTGCGGGATCTGCTCGCAAACCTGAAGACGAACGACAAAAACATCAACGCGCGGATCGATGACTTCCTGATCATGGATATTGCGCAAGCTGGTCAAAAACGCAGAAAAACCAAATCCAAGGGAAGAGCATCATGACCACCACAGTCATCAAGAACGGCACGATCGTCACCGCCGACCTGACCTACAAGGCCGACGTCAAGATCGAGGGCGGCGTGATCATTGAGATCGGCCAGAACCTTTCGGGCGACAAGACTCTCGACGCGACGGGTTGCTACGTCATGCCCGGCGGCATCGATCCGCATGTGCATCTCGAAATGCCGTTCATGGGCACCTATTCCGCCGATGATTTCGAAAGCGGCACGCGCGCAGGCCTTGCCGGCGGCACGACCATGGTGGTGGATTTCTGCCTGCCGGCACCGGATCAGTCGCTGCTCGAAGCCCTGACGATGTGGGACAACAAGACCTCGCGGGCCAATGCCGATTATTCCTTCCATATGGCGATCACCGGCTGGAACGAGCGCATCTTCGACGAGATGAAGACGATCGTCCAGGACAAGGGCATCAACACCTTCAAGCATTTCATGGCCTACAAGGGCGCGCTGATGGTGAATGACGACGAGATGTTCGCCTCCTTCCAGCGCTGCGCCGAACTCGGCGCGCTGCCGCTGGTGCATGCCGAAAACGGCGACGTCGTCGCCTCCATGACCGCCAAGCTGCTCGCCGAAGGCAATAACGGTCCCGAGGCGCATGCCTATTCCCGCCCGCCCGAGGTCGAAGGCGAAGCGACCAACCGCGCCATCATGCTGGCCGACATGGCCGGCGTGCCGCTCTATGTCGTGCACACCTCCTGCGAACAGGCGCATGAAGCCATCCGCCGCGCCCGGCAGAAGGGCATGCGCGTCTATGGCGAGCCGCTGATCCAGCATCTGACGCTCGACGAGAGCGAATATTTCGACAAGGATTGGGACCACGCCGCCCGCCGCGTGATGAGCCCGCCCTTCCGCTCCAAGGCGCATCAGGACAGCCTCTGGGCCGGCCTGCAGTCCGGCTCGCTGTCCTGCGTCGCCACCGACCACTGCGCCTTCACAACCGAGCAGAAGCGCTTCGGCGTCGGCAATTTCGCCAAGATACCGAACGGCACCGGCGGCCTTGAAGACCGCCTGCCGATGCTCTGGACCCACGGCGTCGCCACCGGCCGCCTGACCATGAACGAATTTGTGGCGGTGACCTCGACCAACATCGCCAAGATCCTCAACATCTATCCGAAGAAGGGCGCAATCCTGGTTGGCGCCGACGCCGACATCGTCGTCTGGGACCCCAAGCGCTCCAAGGTCATTTCGGCCCAGACCCAGCAATCGGCCATCGACTACAATGTCTTCGAAGGCAAGCAAGTCACCGGCCTGCCGCGCTTCACCCTGACGCGCGGCGAAGTGGCGATCGAGGAAGCGACCGTGAAGACCCGCGAGGGCCACGGCCAGTTCGTCAAACGCGAACCCTTCACGGCGGTGAACAAGGCGCTGTCGACCTGGAAAGAGCTGGTTGCGCCGCGCAAGGTGGAGCGTACGGGCATTCCCGCGACGGGGGTGTAAGACGCAATGCTGTTGGGCTTGGCGAAGATCGGCGGCGCCATCTCCCCCACAAGGGGGGAGAATGGGCGGCGTGCGCTCTTAATCCGCCAACCTCTCCAACTCCGGCAACAACACCACGCTCTCCTGCTCATTGGGGTCCGTCCGCGCAATGACCGCCGAGCAGCTTTCCGTCTTGGACCGGTTGACCGGCAGATGCGGCATGCCGGCGGGGATGTAGAACATGTCGCCGGCCTTGGTGATGACGCGGTGTTCGAGATTGGGGCCGTAGAAGCATTCGACTTCGCCGGACAGCACGAAGATCGCCGTCTCATGGCCTTCATGCATATGGGCCTTGGCGCGGCCGCCCGGCGGCACGGTCAAGAGCATCATCGCGATGCCCTGCGCGCCCGCCGACTCCTTGGAAATACCCTCGAGATAGGAAAAGCCCTGCTTGCCGTCATAGGGGACGGCGGGGCGGATCAGCTTGCAATCGGGCGCGGGGGATGATGACATAATCCGAAACTCCATCGAACCAAGACAAGGCGGATCAACCGCCAGGGGAGAATAATCATGATACTGGGTGAACATGTCCACTTCTAAAACACCTGTGGTGACGGCGCGCGACCTCGGCCTGGTCTTTCCGACCAATGACGGGCCCGTGACCGCGCTGACCGGCGTCAATCTCGACGTGAACAAGGGCGATTTCGTCTCCTTCATCGGGCCTTCGGGTTGCGGCAAGACGACATTCCTGCGCGTGATCGCCGATCTCGAAAAGCCGACATCAGGCTCAATCCTCATCAACGGCATGACGCCTGAAAACGCCCGCAAGAGCAGGGCTTACGGCTATGTGTTCCAGGCCGCAGCGCTCTATCCCTGGCGGACCATCGAAGAGAATATCGCCCTGCCGCTTGAAATCATGGGCTACGCCAAATCGGAGCAGAAGCAACGCATCGAACGCACGCTCGATCTCGTCAATCTCTCGGGCTTCGGCAAGAAATATCCCTGGCAGCTCTCGGGCGGCATGCAGCAGCGCGCTTCGATCGCCCGCGCGCTGGCCTTCGACGCAGATCTCCTGCTGATGGACGAGCCCTTCGGCGCGCTCGACGAGATCGTGCGCGACCATCTCAACGAACAGCTCCTGAAGCTCTGGGACCGCACCAACAAGACGATCTGCTTCGTCACCCATTCCATTCCGGAAGCCGTCTATCTCTCCACCAAGATCGTGGTGATGAGCCCGCGCCCCGGCCGTGTGACCGACGTCATCGAATCCACGCTTCCCCGGGAACGTCCGCTCGACATTCGTGAGACGCCGGAATTCCTCGAAATCGCCCATCGCGTCCGCGAAGGCCTGCGTGCGGGGCATTCCTATGACGAATAGTTGCTGTGCGACCTCTGGACGGAGGACCAGCCGATGAAAACGGGCTTTATCCTCTGGCTCGCCATTTCCGCGGTGATCTTCGTCGGCGCGGTCACCGCCTCGCGCACCTATGTAGCGACGACAAACTGGCTGTGGGTTCTCCTGTCGATGAGCCTCTACATCATCGGCAACCTGATCATGCTCCGGCTGATGCGCGAGGGCGGGCTGGGGCTCGCCGTGTCGATCTCGGCGATCGCGCAGCTGATCCTCGCCAATATCATCGCCTTCCTGGTCTTCAACGAACGCCTGACCGGCGTGCAGACCGCGGGCCTGGCGCTCGGCCTTGTAGCCATGACGCTGATGATGTGGCCGACAAAGGCGGTGACGCCATGATCTGGCTGCGCGACAAAGTTTTTCCCGTGCTGACCGTGGTCGCCGCGCTGATCGCACTCTGGCTCGTCTTCGTGGTGGTGCTGAACGCGCCTTTCGAACGCAGCCAGGCCGCCAGCGCCGGAACCGAGATCGGCTTCTCCGAACTGGTCGCGAAAACCTTCACGCAGGAACGACCTGTTCTCCCCTCCCCGCACCAGGTGCTGGCGGAATGGTGGAAGACCACCTTCGAAATGAAGCCGACCTCCAAGCGCAGCCTCGTCTATCACGCCTGGATCACCATTTCGGCGACGTTGGCCGGCTTCGGCATGGGAACCGCGCTCGGCGTGGCGCTGGCCGTCGGCATCGTTCACAATCGCGCCATGGATCGCTCGCTGATGCCCTGGGTGATCGCCAGCCAGACCATTCCGGTGCTGGCGATCGCGCCGATGATCATCGTCGTACTCAATGCCGTCGGCATTTCCGGCCTCTTGCCGAAAGCGCTGATCTCCACCTATCTCAGCTTCTTCCCCGTCGTCGTCGGCATGGTCAAAGGCCTGCGTTCGCCCGAGCAGATCCAGCTCGACCTGATGCACACCTATAACGCCAGCACCGCGCAGACGCTCGTCAAGCTGCGCTGGCCGGCCTCGGTGCCCTATCTCTTCGCCTCGCTGAAAGTGGCGATCGCCGCCGCTCTCGTGGGCGCCATCGTCGGCGAACTGCCGACCGGCGCGGTCGAAGGTCTCGGCGCGCGGCTGCTGTCCGGCTCCTATTACGGCCAGACGGCGCAGATCTGGGCCGCGCTGTTCATGGCCTCAGCCGTCGCCGCCGGCCTCGTGGCTCTGGTGGGAGTGTTGGAGAAACTGACGATGAAAGCTATGGGCGCAAAACCGGAGGGCGCGCGCTGATGAACCTGTCGCTCGTTGTCTTCGGTATCGTTTTCTGGATCGCCGCCTGGGCGTTCAACGCCTGGCTCACGAAACAGACGTTCTCGAGCCCGGCCCTGTCGCGCGCCGCCAATCTCTCGGTGCCGGCGCTGTTCGGGATCACGCTCCTGGTGCTGTGGGAATGCCTCACGCGCGGCTTCAACGTGCCCCCGGTGCTTCTGCCGCCGCCCTCGATGATCTGGGCGCGGCTGATCTCCTCCCTGCCGATCCTCTGGGCGGATGTGCAGCAGACCTTCTTCAAGGCCGTGCTGGCGGGCTATGTCATGGGCTGCGGCCTGGGCTTCCTGGCTGCGATCCTGATCGACCGCTCGCCCTTCCTGGAACGCGGCTTCCTGCCGCTCGGCAATTTCGTCTCGGCGCTTCCGATCGTCGGCGTCGCCCCGATCATGGTCATGTGGTTCGGCTTCGACTGGCAATCCAAGGCGGCGGTTGTGGTGATCATGACCTTCTTCCCGATGCTGATCAACACGCTGGCCGGGTTGAAGGCGTCCTCGTCGATCGAACGCGACCTGATGCACACCTATGCCGCCGACTGGCGCAACACGCTGCTGAAGTTGCGCCTGCCCGCCGCCTGGCCGTTCATCTTCAATGCGCTGAAGATCAATTCGACGCTGGCGCTGATCGGGGCCATCGTGGCGGAGTTCTTCGGCACGCCGATCGTCGGCATGGGCTTCCGCATTTCGACCGAAGTCGGGCGTATGAATATCGACATGGTCTGGGCCGAGATTGCCGTTGCGGCGCTGGTCGGCTCACTGTTTTATGGTCTCGTCGCCTTTTTCGAGCGGCGGGTCACATTCTGGCATCCGTCTGTCCGTGGTGGGCAGGCGTAATATAAAGAGGGAACAAAACACCATGAAAAAGACGATTGCACTTCTGATGACCGCGAGCGCGCTCACGCTTGGCGCGCTTTCGGCCCAGGCCGCCGACAAGGTGACGCTGCAGCTGAAATGGGTGACGCAGGCCCAGTTTGCCGGCTATTACGTGGCCAAGGACAAGGGCTTCTACAAGGAAGAAGATCTCGATGTCGACATCAAGCCGGGCGGTCCCGATATCGCTCCCGCTCAGGTGATCGCAGGCGGCGGCGCCGATGTGGTCGTCGACTGGATGCCGTCGGCTCTCGCCACTCGCGAAAAAGGCGTGGCCCTCGTCAACATCGCCCAGCCCTTCAAGCATTCCGGCCTGATGCTGACCTGCTCCAAGGATTCCGGCATCAAGACCCCGGCCGACTTCAAGGGCAAGACCATCGGCGTCTGGTTCTACGGCAACGAATATCCCTTCCTCACCTGGATGGGCAAGCTCGGCATCAAGACCGACGGCGGCCCGGAAGGCATCACCGTCCTGAAGCAGGGCTTCAACGTCGACCCGCTCTTGCAGAAGCAGGCCCAGTGCATCTCCACCATGACCTATAACGAGTATCACCAGATCCTCGAAGCAGGCGTGAAGGCCGACGACCTCATCACCTTCAAGTATGAAGACCAGGGCGTCTCGACCCTCGAAGACGGCCTCTATGTGCTGGAAGACAAGCTGAAGGACGAGGCTTTCAAAGCCAAGATGGTCAAGTTCGTCCGCGCCTCGATGAAGGGCTGGAAATACGCCGAAGAGCATCCGGATGAAGCCGCCGACATCGTGCTCGAAAACGACGCCTCGGGCGCCCAGACCGAGCAGCACCAGAAGACCATGATGTCGGAAGTCGCCAAGCTGACCGCCGGCTCCAATGGCGCCCTCGATCCGGCCGACTACGAGCGCACCGTCGCCACCCTGCTCGCCGGCGGCTCGGACCCGGTGATTACCAAGAAGCCGGAAGGCGCCTACACGCTCGACATCACCAACGAAGCGCTGAAGTAAGTTAATCCGTCTGACACATACCGAAAGGCGCCGGACACGGCGCCTTTTTTTGTTGGCCGGCGTTCCGGACGACAATCCCCGATTCGAATACGAAAAAACCCGGAGCAGGAGCCCCGGGTCTGATGGTCTGAAAACGTGAAGCCGAAGCTTACTTGTTTTCGAGGTAGGTGTACTTGCCGTCGGCGCCCTTCTGCCAGGTGTACATCGTGTAGTCCGGACGGGTGATGTCGCCCTTGGAGTCGAAACCGATGTCGCCGATGACGGTCTTGAACGGACCCTTGGCCTTGGCGGTTTCAGCGACCGTCTGCGGGTCGTTGTTGCCGGCAGCCTTAGCGGCTTCTGCAATGATCTGCAGAGCAGCATAGGAGTACAGCGTGTAGGCTTCGGGCTCGAAACCGGCGTCGCGGAACTTCTTGACGGCCTCAGCAGCGTTCGGGTTGTTGCGCGGATCCGGCGGGAAGGTCATCAGCGTGCCGTTGACGGCGTCGCCGGCGATCGAAGCCAGTTCGTTGGAGGTGATGCCGTCGCCCGACATCATGGTTGCCTTCAGGCCCTGGTCGGCCATCTGGCGAAGGATGAGGCCGGCTTCGGTGTGCAGACCGCCGAAGTAGACGACGGAAACGCCGGCTTCCTTCATCTTTGCGATGAGGGCCGAGTAGTCCTTTTCGCCGGGCGTGATGCCTTCGTAGAGAACTTCGGTGATGCCGAGGCCGTTCATGGCTTTCTTGGTTTCGTCCGCAAGGCCCTGGCCGTACGGGGTCTTGTCGTGCACGACGGCGACCTTGGCGTCCTTGAAGTGGTCGGAGATGTATTTGCCGGCCACAGCGCCCTGCTGGTCGTCACGGCCGCAGGTGCGGAAGGTGTTCCACAGGCCGCGCTCGGTGAACTTCGGGTTGGTGGAAGCGGGGGTGATCTGCATGATGCCGTTTTCGGCGTAAACTTCGGAAGCCGGGATGGAAACGCCCGAGTTGAAGTGGCCGATTACGAACTTCACGCCGTCACCGACGAACTTGTTGGCGACGGAAATACCCTGCTTCGGGTCGGAGACGTCGTCGCCGAGCACGATCTTGACCTGCTCGCCGTTGATGCCGCCGGCCGCATTGATGTCGGCAGCCGCCTGCTCGGCGCCCTTCTGGAGCTGTGCGCCGAAAGCGGCGTTCGGTCCGGTGAGCGGTCCGGCCACGCCGATCAGCAGATCGGCCCAGGCGTTGCCGCCGAAGGCCACCATGGCCGTCAGGGCCACGGCGGAGAGAAGCATCTTCTTCATCTTTAACTCCCAATATTTGAGGCGGTTGGTTCCTGTTTGCCCCCGTCGCCCGCCTATCGCGCCAAGGGTTGTTTTCCCCGATCCGCTATGTGTTCACAGCGAATGGAAACTTGTCAAACGCTCTTTTTCTTCCAGCCGAACGGACCGGATTTCTCGTAGAGCCAGTAGTATTTCGTCGCCATCTGTCCGGCGCGGGTGTGGCGAAAACCGAGGATCGCCACCACCATCAGATAGACCGTGTCCACCACGTAATATTGCAGCGTGAACATGGTGCCGTCATACAGCGCATGATGGATGAAGCGAACGCCGACGCCGAGCAACAACGTGTAGATCACGACATGAGGCCAGATGCCGCCCCAATTATCGGCAACGCCCTTGCCGGTGCGCCAGGCGGTCCAGCCGCCGATCAGAATGGTCACCAGGAAGAACTCCCAGATGATCGGTTCTTCGTAGAGAATACCTTGCATTTTCAAAGCTCCCTCGAGCGTGAGAGTATCCGATTGCGCGCGGCGCGCAAGATGCTCTCCGCCCTGTTCTACTTAATGATGACCGCCTTCAAGATAGGCTGCGCGCACTTCTGGATTGGCGAGAAGTTCCTGGCCGGAACCGCTCATCGTCACCAGCCCGTTGACCATCACATAACCGCGATGGGCGAGGCGAAGCGCGGCAAAGGCGTTCTGCTCGACGAGGAAGACGGTGAGGCCTTCGGTCTTGTTGAGCTTGCCGATCGCCTCGAAGATCTGCTTGGAGATCAGCGGCGCAAGACCGAGCGACGGCTCGTCGAGAAGCAGGAGCTTCGGTCGCGCCATCAGCGCGCGTCCTATGGACAGCATCTGCTGCTCGCCGCCCGAAAGCGTGCCGCCGCGCTGATGCTGACGCTCTTCGAGGCGCGGGAAAAGCGCGAAGATCCGCTTCACGTCATCATCGAAATACTTCTGATTGTCGAGCGACGCGCCCATCTGCAGATTTTCGAACACGGTCATCCGCGGGAAGATGCGGCGACCTTCGGGCGACTGCGCGATGCGCAGCCGGGCGATTTCGTGGGTCTGCATGCGGGTGATGTCGCGACCGTCGAAAATCACCCGACCGCTGCGGGCCTGCGGGCTGCCGCAGATCGTCATCATCAGCGTCGACTTGCCGGCGCCGTTGGCGCCGATCAGCGTGACGATTTCGCCGGGATTCGCCGTGACGGTGACGCCGCCGAGCGCGCGGATATTTCCGTAATAGGTCTCGACATTCTCGACCTGGAGAAGAGGCTGGGACATCAGACAACGCCTCCTGCGATTTTGGCGGCTTCTTCTTCGTCGTCGACGCCGAGATAGGCGGCGATGACCTTGGGATCGGATTTCACATGCGCAGGCGTGCCGTCGGAAATCTTGCGGCCATATTCGAGCACCACGACATGGTCGGAGATTTCCATGACCACCGACATGTCATGCTCGATGAGCAGGATCGATGTCGCGCTTTCCTTACGGATGGAGCGCAAGAGCGTATTCAGCGCTAGCGACTCCTTCGGGTTGAGACCGGCGGCCGGCTCGTCCAGGCAAAGAAGCTTGGGACCCGTGCACATGGCGCGGGCGATCTCCAGCCGGCGCTGCGCGCCATAGGGCAAATCCCCGGCGGGGTCGTCGGCGCGCTCGGTCAGATCGGCCTTGTCCAGCCAGTAGCGGGCGAGTTCGATCGATTCCTTGGAGGCTTCCTTGTAGCCGCCGAGGCCCAGAAGGCCGAGGATCGTGAAGCCCGAGGCCTTCATCAGCTTGTTGTGCTGCGCGACCAGCAGGTTCTCGAGAACCGTCAGACCCGAGAAGAGCCGGATGTTCTGGAAAGTGCGGGCGACCTTGGCTTTCGCGGTGATGCGGAAATCCGGCATCTGCTCGAGCTGGTAGGTCTTCTCCTGGCCGTGATTGAGCCGGATCATCCCCATCGTCGGCTTGTAGAAGCCGGTGATGCAGTTGAACACGGTGGTCTTGCCGGCGCCGTTGGGGCCGATCAACGCGGTGATCTCGCCTTCATAGCAGTTGAACGACAGGTCGTTGATGGCCATCAGGCCGCCGAACTTCATTGAGAGATGCTCGACTTCGAGCAGGGGTGTCTTTTCCATTGTCATCGCTCCCGCCTCAGCCATGGCCTTCCTTGGTGAAACTGCCCGAGACATTCTTGCGCTCGAACAGGAAGGCGGTCGGTTCGCGGCTGCCCACGAAGCCGCGCGGCTTCCACACCATGATCACCACCATCGCTAGGCCGAAAATCAGCATGCGATAGAGTTCCGGGGTGAAGTCGGGGCCGAACACCAGCTTCAGGAACTCCATGTTGCGCAGGAGTTCGGTGCCGCCCACCATCGCGACTGCGGCGACCGCGATGCCGACCAGCGAACCCATGCCGCCGAGAACAACGATCGCGAGAATGATCGCCGATTCCAGGAAGACGAAGGATTCGGGCGACACGAAGCCCTGACGCACGGCGAAGAAGGAGCCGGCGAAGCCGCCGAACATCGCGCCGATGGCGAAGGCCGTCAGCTTGGTGTTGGTGGTGTTGATGCCGAGCGAGCGGCAGGCGATTTCATCTTCGCGCAACGCTTCCCAGGCGCGACCGATCGGCATGCGGCGCAGGCGGATCGTCACATAGGCGGTGAGCAGGCAAAGCGCCAGGATGAGATAGAATAGGAAGATCTTGTAATAGACGGAGGACATCGGCAGCGCGAAGGACTTGGCGAAGTTGTTCGCCGCGCCGACGTCGAAGGACCAGATGCCGAAGATCGACGCTTTGGGAATGCCGGAAATGCCGGCGGAACCGTTGGTGACTTCCTTCCAGTTGATCAGCACCAGTCGGATGATTTCCCCGAAGGCCAGCGTCACGATGGCGAGGTAATCGCCCTTGAGACGCAAGACCGGGAAGCCGAGAATGACGCCCCAGAATGCGGCGAGAATACCGGCCAGCGGCAGCAGGATCCAGAAGGAGAAGCCGAAATGCTGCGACAGCAGCGCATAGGAGTATGCGCCGACAGCATAGAAGGCCACATAGCCCAGATCGAGCAGACCGGCGAGACCGACGACGATATTGAGGCCCCAGCCGAGCATCACATAGATCAGAATCTGGATGCCGAAGTTGTCGACCCACTTCAGCGAGCCCTGCAGACCGAAGATGCCGACGCAGAGAGCCGGATAGATCAGCAGGAAGGCGAGGCCGATCTTGCTGAAGTTATTGACGAAAAATTTCCAGGCAGCCACGGGGCCGGAGACCGGATCGCCCTCGACATAGGCCGGCGCAGCGTCCTTGGCGGCCTTTTTGGCGGCAAGCCAGGGATTGATCACGGTGATCATCGCGAACCGGACCACCATCACCAGCCCCACGGTGAAGGCGAGCTTCACCCAATGGGTGACGATGATCAGTTCGTTGTGGATATTCTGGGTGGATTCGAGCCCGATGAACAGCAGGAAGAGGCCGAAAGCCACCACGCCGGCGAAAATGGATTCGCGCAGGGCTCGGGCAGTCAGAGATGCTCCGGCCGCCTGATTGTTTGCTGATTGATTTTGCATGGATGTCAGACCTTTTCGACTTCAGGACGACCCATCAGGCCAGACGGCTTGAAGATCAGCACGATGGCGAGGATCGAGAAGGTCGCAACGTCCTTGTAGTCGATGCTGAAATAGGCCGACCACAGGGATTCGATGAGACCGATCAGCAATCCGCCCAGCACCGCGCCCGGAAGCGAGCCGATGCCGCCGAGAACCGCGGCCGTGAAAGCCTTGACCCCCGGAATGAAGCCGTCGGCGAAGGAGATGACGCCGTAATACATCAGATACATCGCGCCGGCGACCGCAGCGAGCGCCGCGCCCATCACGAAGGTGATCGAAATGGTCCGGTCGACATTGATGCCGAGCAGAGCGGCCATCTTGCGGTCTTGCTCGGTGGCGCGCTGGGCGCGGCCGAGCGCAGTGTGATTGACCAGATACCAGAAGCCGGTCAACAGCACCGCAGTCAGTATGACGATGACGATCTGCTTGAGCGACAGCGACACGCCGCCGAATGTGTAGACATCGGTGATCATGCCCGGGATCGCCTTGTTGCGCGGGCCCTGGGTGACCTGAACGAAGTTCGAGATCAGGATCGACATGCCGATCGCGGTGATCAGCGGCGCAAGCCGGAACGAGCCGCGCAGCGGACGATAGGCGATCTTTTCGATCGTCCAGTTCCACAGGCTGGTGACCGCCATGGCCACGATGATCATGATGAGAAGGGCCACAGCCACCGGCACGCCGGCGATCGCGCCGGTCAACACCAGGAACACGATCAGCGCGACGAAGCCGCCGAGCATGAAGATATCGCCATGGGCAAAATTGACCATGCCGATAATGCCGTAAACCATGGTGTAGCCGATGGCGATGAGGCCATAGATAGAGCCAAGCGTCAGCCCGTTTAGGAGCTGCTGGATAAAATATTCCATCCGTCTCTTTTCCCCTGCATGCAGTCGTTGGAGCGCTGCTGCTTCTGTTCTTAGGAAAGGCCGCGAGTGGAACGGCCTTTCCAAAAACCCATAGCGTTTTCGCTTGAAATGTGAAGACTCAAAGTGCGGTTTTCAGCAGCTCGCGGGTTCAAATTCGGAATTTGACCACAATTTATGCATATTGAGGTTTTTTTAGGCGCATTTTGCAACCGTAGTAAGCGCCGCATTCCAGCCTCTTCACCGGCATTTTCGCCGTCGACGTGTAAAAAAGCGCAAGGGTCAGCCGAATTTAACAAAATTCAAGGTTGCGCTCAGCGCAGCGACGCCGATCGAAATACGAATCGCCCGGCGGAGATGGTCGCCGGGCGATAAAACGGGACAATTCGTTTCAGGATGGAGCGCCGCCTCAGCCGCGCATGATCGCGCCGTCGGCGTCGAAGAGAGCAACGGCCTGAAGCCTTGCCGGCAGCATGTCGCCGAGCAGTTCGATCTGCCATCCGTCGGCGTCGTCGGCGATCTCCTTCGGAACGTAACCGACCGCGACCGACAGGCCCGGGCCATGCGCATAGCCGCCGGAGGTGACCCAGCCCTTGACCTCCCCCTTGTGCCAGATCGGCTCGTCTCCAACGACGTCGGCGTCCTTAGCCTCGATGATGAAAGTGCGCAGACGGAGCGTCCCGCCCTCTTCCTTCTCCCTGGCGGCCGCAGCCTTGCCGATGAAGTCCACGTCCTTCTTGAGCGCGATGAAGCGGCCGAGTTCGGCTTCGTAAGGACCGTAGAGCGGACGGTATTCACGCGACCAGCTGCCATAGGCCTTCTCAAGCCGGAGCGAATTGAGCGCGCGCAGCCCGAACAGGCCGATGCCGAATTCCTCGCCGGCTTCGAGGATCTTCTCGAAGATATAGCGCTGATATTCGGGTTTCATCCAGATCTCGTAGCCGAGGTCGCCGGTATAGGAGACGCGGCCGACAATGGCCGGCGCCATGCCGATATCCATCTTGCGGATCGCCATGAACGGGAAGGCGTCAGTGGACATGTCGAGATGGGTGAGCTTGGCGATGAGTTCGCGCGACTTCGGTCCTGCGATGGCTAGGCCCGCGAGGCCGAGGCCGATCGCTTCGAAACGCACCGAACCGTCCTCGGGCAGATGGCTCTCGAACCAGCGCATGTGATAGTTCTCGGCGACGCCGGAGCCGATCAGCAGGAAGTCGTCCTCGCCCATCGTCGCCAGCGTGAAGTCGCCGATCAGCTTGCCGTCATGCTTCAGCATCGGCGCGAGCGTCATCTTGCCGAGCGCCGGGATGCGGCAGGCGAGCAGACGGTCGAGATAGGCGCGGGCGCCCTTGCCGGTGATCTTGTATTTGGCGAAGCCCGATGTCTCCATCATGCCGACGCTCTCGCGCACGGTCTTCACTTCGCGGGCGACATGCTCGAAATCGGTCGAGCGGCGCCAGGAGAACGTGTCCTCGACGCCCGCGGGCGCGAACCATAGCGGCTGTTCGAGGCCGTAATACTGACCGAACACCGCGCCCATGCCCGTGAGCCGGTCGTAGATCGGCGTGGTCTGCAGGGGGCGACCGGCCGGCAGCTCCTCATTGGGGAAGCGGATCGAGAAGCGGCGGGAATAGCCTTCGCGCACCTTGGCGTTGGTATAGGCCATCGTGGCGTAGTCGCCATAGCGCGACACGTCCATCGCAAAGACGTCGAAGCCGGGATCGCCGTTCATAATCCAGTTGGCCAGCGCGAGGCCGACGCCGCCGCCCTGGCTGAAGCCGGCCATGACGGCGCAGGCCGACCAGAAATTCTTGAGGCCGCGGATCGGGCCGACCAGCGGATTGGCGTCCGGCGAGAAGGTGAAGGGCCCGTTGATGACCTTGCGGATGCCGGCATTGTTGAAGGCCGGGAAGTGGCGGAAGCCGACTTCCAATTCTCCGGTGATGCGGTCGAGATCTTCGCCCAGCAGTTCATGGCCGAAATTCCACGGCGTGGTGATCGGCGACCACGGACGGCAGTCCTTCTCATAGGTGCCCATCAGCATGCCGCCGCGCTCCTGGCGGATATAGATCTCGCCGTCGAAATCGACGCAATGGACGATTTCCTTGCCGGTGGCGGCGTTGAACTCGGCGACTTCCGGCATGTCTTCGGTGATGAGATACATATGCTCCATGGCGAGCACGGGCAGTTCGAGGCCCACCATGCGGCCGACTTCACGCGCCCAGAGACCGGCGGCGTTGACGACATGTTCGGCGATGATCTCGCCCTTGTCGGTGATCACGCGCCAGGCGCCGTCCTCGCGCTGCACGAGATCCTCGACCTTGGTGTGCAGATAGATCTCGGCGCCATTCTTCTTGGCCGACTTGGCGTAGGCATGCGTAGTGCCATAGGGGTCGAGATGGCCCTCGACCGGGTCGTAGAGAGCGCCGACGAACTGGTCGGGATCCATCAGCGGCATGAATTCCATCGCTTCGCGCGGCGTCAAGAGTTCGGTGTCCAGCCCGCCGTAACGACCCTTGGCCTGGATCGTCTTCAGCCAGTCGAAGCGGTCCTTGGTGGCGGCCAGCATCAGGCCCGAGGTCATATGCAGGCCGACGTCCTGGCCGGAATATTCCTCAATCTCCTTATAGAGCTCGACCGTGTATTTCTGCAGCTTGGCGACGTTCGGATCGCCATTGATCGTGTGCATGCCGCCGGCGGCGTGCCAGGTCGAGCCGGAGGTCAGTTCGGACCGCTCCAGCAGGACGACATCGGTCCAGCCGAATTTGGTGAGGTGATAGAGGACCGAACATCCGACGACGCCGCCGCCGATTACGACGACCCTGGCATGGCTCTTCATGGCATAGCTCCGCTCCCGGAAAGAGCGGACACGCTCTCCCGGCTATAGATAACCGATTGATTGGAAAAGGCTTTCCATTTCTGCGTCACCCGCCGGCCAACGCCCGGAACCGCCTTCAGTTCACAGTCAAAACACTATTTCCGAAGATGCGCATTTCTTGTCGCTCAGGCGAAAACAATTTGTCTATTTGCGCCAAAATGCGTCAGGCCGCCGGTTGTGCGGCGAGCAGAGGGCCAAGCAACAGAGCCATCGTCGCCTGCGCATGCCGGCGAAGTTCTTCCATCTCGACCTTCCGATCCCGCGAGGAAATCAGCGACTTGATCTGAACGGAGCCGATGACCGCGCCAACGACCATCTCCGCCAGGAGGTCCGGCTCGACATGCCGCGGGGCGAGATGACGGAGCCGATCGGCGAGATAGGTCTCGGTTCGTGCGATGCAATCTTCCTGAAAGCGCGCGGCAAGCTCGGGATATTGCGCGGATTCCGCGATGACCAGTCTGGTCAGCAGCATCTGTCGCGGCGTGAGGATGTATTGCCCCATGTCCATCAGCAGGCGATGCAGCGCCTCGCCCTCGTCCTGGTCTTCGCCCTCGCCCGTTTGCCACGGCAGGCGCGGACTTTCATGCGTGTCGATCAAGGCTGAGAATACCGAGGCCTTGTCGGGAAAGAAGCGATACAGCGTTTTCTTGGCCATGCCGCAGGCGCGGGCGATCTCCTCCATGGTCGCTGCGCCATAGCCGGACACGGCGAACACGCTCTCGGCAGCCTCGAGGATCAACCTGACCCTTTCCGCCTCCGGCATGGCCGGCGCGCGCGCCGCCCTCCCCTGTTCCGACATAGGTCCTCCACGGAAATTTCACTTGACTAAAGGAAACGAATTCGTTTCCTATCCACCCAAAGGAAACGATATCGTTTCCAAGTCCCATGTTCAAGCCCCGCTCCGGAGACCGACGTTGAAGAAGACCATGCTGCCGCTCGCCATCGTATTGGGCTCGCTGAGCGCGACCGGCCCGCTGGGCACGGACATGTATCTCGGCGCCTTGCCGGCCATGGCCGCCGATCTCGGCTCCACCAGCGCCAATCTGCAAATGACGGTGATGAGTTTTTTTGCGGGTTTCACCATCGGCCAGATGTTTTATGGACCGATCTCCGACAAGGTCGGCCGCAAGCCGGTGATTTTCGTCGCCATCGCCATTTACCTGCTGGCGTCGCTGGGCTGCATGTTCGCCGCCAGCGCGGAGCAGTTGATCGCGCTGCGCTTCGTCCAGGGTCTCGGCGGCTCGATCGGCATGGTGATCGGCGCCGCCATCATCCGCGATCTCTATACCGGACACGAAGCGGCCAAGCTGATGAGCATCGTGGTGCTGGTGATGGGCGTGGCCCCAATCCTTGCGCCGCTGGCCGGCAGTCTCATCCTCGAAATCGCCGACTGGCGGGTTATCTTTGCGGTTCTGGCGATCTTCGCCGTCTATTGCTGCGTGCTGGTCGCCACAGTGCTTCCCGAAACGCGGATGGCCGAATTGCGCGCCAGCGCCAAACTCTCCCAAGCGACCAAATGGTATGGCCATCTGCTCATAAGCAAGGCCTTCATTCCCTATGCGGGGGCGCTGGCCTTGGTTCAGGGCGGCTTCTTCGCCTATATCGGCGGCTCGCCCTTTGTGCTGATCGATGTTTACGGCCTGTCGCCGCTCGCCTACGCCGTCGTTTTCGCCGCCAATTCGATCGGCCTCGGCATTGGCGCGCAGGTTTCGGTTCGCCTCCTCAAGACCTATGGCCCCCGGAAGGTGGTGAAAGCCGCAGCCTCGCTCTATGCGCTGTCGGCGTCCTTGCTGCTCGTCAGCCAAGTCTCGGGCCTGCACAGCCTGCCCGTGGTCTGTGCGCTGTTTTTCGTGATGGTCGCTTCGCTCGGCGCCATCATGCCGTCTTGCAACACCATGGCCATGGAAGCGCATGGCGCCATCGCCGGAACGGCCGCCGCGCTGATGGGAGCCCTCGGCTTCGGCGCCGGCGCTCTGGGCACATTTCTCGTCGGAGCCTTTGCGGACGGCACGCCGCTGCCGCTTTATCTGACCATCACCGTCTTTGCGTTGGCCGGGATGACGACCGTCTGGACAAGTTTCGGCGAAAGCGGCGCCCCGAAGATTGAAGCCGCAAAAGCGGGATGAAGCAAAAGCAAGACCGGCGCGAGAGCCGGCCTTTGATACTGCAGAACTCGTCCGACTTCAGTGATCGGCAACGGCAAAGGAGAGCGAGAACTCCCGGCCCGCCAACCGCAGATCGTGATAGAGGCTTTCGGCGAAGCTGCGCAGCACGATCAGCTCGAAAGCGTCGTCGCCGGTGCGCGCCAGATTAACAGTCAGATGCTGGAACGCCATCATCGCCGATTTTCCGATCGGCAAAGCGCCGCCCGGCAGGTCGACGCCGACGCCCTTCATCAGGATGCGCACCGCCTGCGGCCCCTTGAGCCGGAAAAGAGTGCGGCCATGGCTCTGGTCGACGACCATAGCGTCGGCGATCTCGCCGAGACCTGCCGACCGTTCTGATGTCGTCACCAGCCATTCGCCGGGGCCGACTTTGCGCGGGCTCAGACCCGGCTGCGCCTTGAGTGCAGCCTCGACACCATCCGCCTGACCTTTGAAAGCAAGGACGGAGAAGATGCCGGCGCCTTCGACCAGCTCCAGATGATTGGCGTTCGGCATTTCGATGCCGTGCACGGCGCCGTCGGCCAGGGGATGACGATATTGATAGGTCATGAGATCCTCCTCAGGCGTGCAGCTTCTTGTTTTCGGGGTCGAAGAAGACGGTGGAGCTGATCACCGCCTCGGTCTCCTGACCGCGGAGCTTGTCCCACACCACGACTTTCTCACCCATCCGCTCGCGTCCGGATTTGACGAAGGCGAGCCCGATCATATGGCCGAGCGCCGGCGAATAGCAGACCGACGACACCCAGCCCTGATCGGCGACCGTCGACGGCGTTGCGCCGACCTTCAGGATATGCGCTCCGGACTTGAACTCCGCCTTGAGATCGACGGGCACAAGGCCGACCAGCTGATGGCGATCCGCCGCCTTCATGCCATAGCGATCGAGCAGGCGCTTGCCGACGAAATCCGGCTTCTGCACTGAGACCAGCTTGCCGAGGCCGACATCGTCGGCCGTCACGCGGCCATCGAGTTCGGCATGGGTGACATGGCCTTTCTCAATGCGCATGACGTTGAGCGCTTCGACGCCATAGGCGCAGATCTCATGCTTGGCGCCGGCCGCCATGACAGCGTCGGCGACCGCTTCGCCGTATCCTGCGGGCACGCCCAGTTCATAGGCGAGTTCACCCGAAAAGGAGATGCGGTAGAGCCGGGCTTCGGGGCCGTCGACCATCTTGACCACACGCGCGGTCATGAAGGGGAAAGCGGCGTCCGAGAGATCGTCGACGATCAGTTCCTGCAGGATCTCGCGGGATTTCGGCCCGACCACGGACATCTGCGCCCATTGATCGGTGACCGTCACGAAGCGAACGTCGAGCTCCGGCCAGACCGTCTGGTGGAAGAATTCCATATGCGTCAGCACCTCGCCTGCATAGGCAGTGGTGGTGGTGATGAAAAAGTGGTTCTCTCCGAAGCGGCTGACGGTGCCGTCGTCATAGACCATGCCGTCTTCGCGCAACATGATGCCGTAGCGCGCCTTGCCGACCGGCAGTTTCAGCATGGCGTTGGAATAGATGCGGTTGAGGAATTCTGCCGCGTCGGAACCCATCACCTCGATCTTGCCGAGGGTGGAGACGTCGCAGACGCCAGCTTTTTCGCGCACGGTCGTGACTTCACGGTCGCAGCTCTGCCGCCAGCTCGTTTCACCTTCGCGTGGGAACCAGGCGGAGCGATACCAGAGGCCCGCTTCGACCATCTTGGCGCCGTTCTTCTTCGCCCAGCCATGCAAGGGCGAGGTGCGGATCGGCTGGGCGTGCTCGAAACGGGCCGCGCCCGCCAGCGCGCCGAACGTCACCGGCGTATAGAAGGGCCGGAAGGTGGTCGTGCCGGTCTGGGCCGGGGTCACGCCCTGCATGCCGGCGAGGATGGCGGCGGCGTTGACGCCCGACAGCTTGCCCTGGTCAGTCGCCATGCCGTTGGTGGTGTAGCGTTTGGCGTGTTCGACATGACCATAGCCTTCGCGCAGCGCCAGACCAAGATCGGCGACATGCACGTCGTTCTGGAAGTCGACGAAGGCCTTGGATTTGGAGCCGGTCACATACCAGAGCGGCGTGAAACCTTCGACCGTCTCGCCCTCGATCTCGGGCTGGGCATAAGCGGGCGCGGATGAGCCGAGCGCCGCAGCTGCGTCGGCGCCGGCTTTCCAGCCATCGGCGAGGCAGACTCCGAGGCCTTCGAGACCCGATGCGCCGCCAGCCGCGAAGAAGGGTTCCGCGAGCGACGGCGCGAGGAAGGCTGCCTTCTCTTCCGACCAGACCGGCCGCTGACCGCGATGGCACATCAGGTGGATGATCGGGCTCCAGCCGCCGGACATGGCCAGCGCGTCGCAGGCGATGGTTTCGACATAGCCGGAGCGCTCGACCGTCGCGCCCTTGATGCGCAGCTTGCCCGATGTGTCGACCACCTGCGCGCCGGCGATGACGCGGGCGCCGTTGGGGGCGATGTCGGCGGCGCCGACGCGGCTGTCGATGATCGCAGCGATCTCGACGCCCTTGTCGGCCAGATCGCGGGCGGTTTCATAGCCCGAAGCGCCATTGGCGAAGACCGCGACCTTGCGGCCGGCGGCGACGCCGTAGCGGTTGGCGTAAGTGCGCATGGCCGACGCCGTCATGACGCCCGGCAGATCATTGCCGCCGAACACCAGGGGCCGTTCTTCAGCGCCCGAGGCGAGCACCGCGCGCTTGGCGGCGATGCGCCAGACGCGTTCGACGGCGCGATCGGCATGCGGCTGGGCGACGTGCTTCTGCACCCGCTCGACCGCGCCGAACACCATATCGTCGAACCAGCCGAACACGGTGGTGCGCTCCAGCACGGTAACGTTGGGAAGGCTTGCGAGTTCGGCCGCAACCGTCTGGGCGAATTCGCCGGCGCTTTCGCCGCCGATGGATTTGCGCGACGCGAGAAGCGAGCCGCCGATGCGGGCGCCTTCGTCGGCGATCACCACCCGCAAGCCGGCGCGCCCGGCGGCGAGCGCCGCCATCAGGCCGGTCGGCCCTGCGCCGATCACCAGGAGATCGCAGAACGCCCAGCTCTTTTCATAATTGTCGGGATCGCGCTCGCCGATCGACAATTTGCCGAGACCCGCCGCCTTGCGGATGAAGGGCTCATAGAGCTTTTCCCAGAAGCTCTTCGGCCACATGAAGGTCTTGTAATAGAAGCCCGCCGACAGGAAGGGCGAGAGCAGCGAATTGACGCTGCCGATGTCGAATTTCAGCGACGGCCAGCGGTTCTGGCTGACGGCGGACAGGCCTTCGTAAAGCTCGGCCACGGTGGCGCGGACATTGGGCTCCATCCGTCCGCCTTCGCCGATGGTCACCAGCGCATTGGGCTCGGAGGCGCCCGCCGTCACCACGCCGCGCGGGCGGTGGTACTTGAAGCTGCGGCCGAGCAGCAACTGGTCATTGGCCATCAGCGCCGAGGCGAGCGTATCGCCCTCGAAGCCCTTGTAGGCGACGCCGTCGAAGCGGAAGCCGACGGATTTGGAGCGATCCACAAGACCGCCGGTAGACAGACGATAAGCGGTCATTCGGCGCCTCCCTGACGAAACGCGGCGGCGTCCTGAACCGAATAGACCTCGTGGCTCACGGTGTCGCGCTCCACGACGAGAAAACGGCGACAGCCATTGAGGTGATGCCAGAGTTCGCGATAGCGGCCCATCGGGTTGTCGCGCAGATAGACATAGTCATGCCATTCCTTGTCGGAGGCGGTCGCGGCCGGGCGCACCGGGCCCGCGTCGCCCTTGATGGTGAATTCTTCCTTGGGTCGGACCCCGCAATGCGGGCAGGTGATGAGGCTTGCCATGGAGATGCGCTCTTAATGCAGGTTCGGTTGAGGGCCTTTGCCGCCCTCGTCGATGTGATAGCCGCGCTCGAAACGGTCGAGGCGCATTTCGCGCGTCACGGCATGCGGTTCGTTCTTGGCGATGAGATGGGCGAAGGTGAAGCCCGAGGCGGGCGTGGCCTTGAAGCCCCCGTAGTTCCAGCCGGTGTTGAGATAGAGATTGGGGATCGGCGTCTTGTCGATGATCGGCGAGCCGTCCATGCTCATATCCATCACCCCGCCCCAGGTGCGCAGCACCTTGGAGCGCGACAGGCCCGGGATCATCGACACGCCGATCTCGAACACATGCTCGATGGTGGCGAGACCGCCACGACGCGCATAGGAATTGAAGCCGTCGATATCGCCGCCGAAGACCAGGCCGCCCTTGTCGGACTGCGACACGTAGAAATGGCCCATGCCGAAGGTGATGACGCTGTCGACCACCGGCTTCAATCCCTCGCTGACGAAGGCCTGCAGGACATGGCTTTCGATCGGCAGGCGCAGGCCGGCCATCGAGGCCGTGACGGTGGAGTGACCGGCGGTGGCGAGCGCCAGTTTGTTGCAGCCGATGAAGCCGCGGCTGGTTTCTACGCCGGTGATCATGCCGTTTTCGCGGGTGATGCCCGTCACCTCGCAATTCTGGATCAGGTCGACGCCGCGCAAATCGGCGCCGCGGCCGTAACCCCAGGCGACGGCATCGTGACGGGCCGTGCCGCCGCGGCGCTGCAGAAGGCCGCCGAGGATCGGGAAACGGTGATGGTCGAAATTGAGATAGGGCGCGAATTGGCGCACCTGCTCGCGATCGAGAAGCTCGCCGCCCGCGCCTTCGAGGTGCATGGCGTTGCCGCGCCGGGCATAGGCGTCGCGCTGACCATCGGTATGGTAGAGATTGAGAACGCCGCGCTGGGAGACCATGGCGTTATAGTTGAAGTCCTGCTCGAGGCCTTCCCACAGCTTCATCGACAGTTCGTAGAAGGGCTCGTTGCCGGGCAACATATAATTGGAGCGAATGATCGTGGTGTTGCGGCCGATATTGCCCGAGCCCAGCCAGGATTTTTCCAGCACCGCCACATTGGTGACGCCGAACTCCTTGGCGAGGTAATAGGCGGTGGCAAGCCCGTGTCCACCGCCGCCAACGATGATGACATCGTAATGGCGCTTGGGCTCCGGCGAACGCCAGACAGGCGCCCAACCGGTGTTCTTCTTCAAGGCTTCGCGAAAGATCGATAGAGCAGAAAATCGCATGCAAATCCGTCCTGGATGCGGGCGCAGGCTTGACGCGCCGTGATGGCGTTACAATGCCGCGTCGCAGCGAAAAACTCTATACCGGGACGGACATAATCGCGGCGTTTTAAGACATGTCGCTGTTCCCCGTGCGAAGTCGAAGGCATTCTGAAGTCCGGATCGGTGCGACGCGCATGCGTCCGCCGGAAATCCCAAACCCCGAGACTCCCCCGGTTTTGGAAGAGTAACTCGGTTATTAACGGTTGCCATCGCCTACCAAAGTCAATAAACGCTCACGAACTCAAAAGACCAAGAGCGGAGCGACCACGCGAATGTCACTCACCCATCTTCAGCGCCTCGAAGCTGAATCCATCCATATTTTCCGTGAGGTGGCGGCCACCTTCTCCAACCCGGTGATGCTGTATTCGATCGGCAAGGATTCGTCGGTGATGCTGCATCTGGCGATGAAGGCCTTCTATCCCGCCAAGCCGCCATTTCCCTTCCTGCATGTCGACACGACCTGGAAATTCAGGGAAATGACCGCGTTCCGCGATCAGATGGCCAAGGATCTTGGCATCGATCTTCTGGTTCACATCAACCAGGATGGCGTTGAGCAGGGCGTTGGGCCCTTCACCCATGGCTCAAATACACACACCCATATCATGAAGACGGTGGCGCTCCG
This sequence comes from Rhizobium sp. FKL33, assembly GCF_005222915.1. Taxonomy (GTDB): domain Bacteria; phylum Pseudomonadota; class Alphaproteobacteria; order Rhizobiales; family Rhizobiaceae; genus Rhizobium_E. The sequence goes on along the minus strand of NZ_STFX01000009.1, from coordinate 173,090 downwards.
TCAGGCGCTCGACAAATATGGCTTCGACGCGGCCTTCGGCGGCGCTCGTCGCGACGAGGAAAAATCGCGCGCCAAGGAGAGAATCTTCTCCTTCCGCAACGCCCAGCACACCTGGGATCCGAAGAACCAGCGCCCGGAAATGTGGAAGACCTACAACACCCGCGTCGGCGCCGGCGAATCCATTCGCGTCTTCCCGCTGTCGAACTGGACCGAACTCGACATCTGGCAATACATCATGAAGGAAAACATTCCGATCGTGCCGCTCTACTATGCAGCCAAGCGCCCGGTGGTTGAGCGCGACGGCATGTTGATCATGGTCGATGACGAACGCATGCCGATCGGCCCCGATGACGTTGTCGAAAATCGCCTCGTGCGCTTCCGCACGCTCGGCTGTTATCCCTTGACCGGCGCGATCGACTCCGACGCCGCCAACCTCCAGGATATCGTCCGCGAGATGCTGACGGCGCGCACGTCCGAACGTCAGGGTCGCCTGATCGACAAGGATGAAGCCGGCTCGATGGAAAAGAAGAAGCGCGAGGGTTATTTCTGATGACTGTTGTGAACCCGGCCGACGTTTCCGGCGACATGATCGAATATCTGCGCGAACAGGAAAAGAAGTCCCTGCTGCGCTTCCTGACCTGCGGCTCGGTGGATGACGGTAAATCCACGCTGATCGGTCGTCTGCTGTACGACACGAAGCTGATCTTCGAAGACCAGCTCGCCACACTCGAGCGCGACAGCGTCAAGCATGGCACCGACGGCGACAACATTGATTTCGCGCTGCTGGTCGACGGCCTTGAGGCCGAGCGCGAGCAGGGCATCACCATCGACGTCGCCTATCGCTTTTTCGCCACCGACAAGCGCAAGTTCATCGTCGCCGACACGCCCGGCCATGAACAATACACCCGCAACATGGCCACCGGCGCTTCGACCGCCGATCTCGCCATCGTGCTGGTGGATTCGCGCCAGGGGATCCTGCGCCAGACGCGCCGTCACTCCTACATTGCCTCGCTGCTTGGCATCCGCAATATCGTGCTTGCAGTCAACAAGATCGACCTGATGGATCATTCCCAGGAGGTCTTCGACAAGATCGTGGCGGAATACATGTCGTTCGCCGCCAATCTCGGCTTCACCTCGATCCAGCCGATCCCGATGTCGGCGCGCTACGGCGACAACGTGACGGTGAAGTCGGCGAAGATGCCTTGGTACCAGGGCCCTGCTTTGCTCGAACATCTCGAGACGGTCGCCATCGACAATGACGGTTCGGACAAGCCTTTCCGCTTCCCCGTCCAGCACGTGGTTCGCCCAAATCTCGATTTCCGCGGTTTCGCGGGTCAGGTCGCGTCCGGTCGCGTCGCGCCCGGAGACAAGGTGACGGTCGCTAAATCCGGTCAGGAATCGACCATCAAGGAGATCGTCACCCAGGACGGCAATCTGGACGGCGCCGTCGAGGGCCAGGCTGTCACGATCGTTCTCGAGGACCAGATCGACATTTCGCGCGGCGACATGCTGGTCGACCCCGCCAACCGTCCGCATGTGGCCGACCAGTTCCAGGCGCATATCATCTGGTTCGACGCCCAGCCGATGATTCCGGGCCGCAGCTATATCCTGCGCACCGAGGTCGACAGCGTGAGCGCAACGATCACCACGCTCAAGCACCAGGTGAACATCAACACCTTCGCTCATGAAGCGGCCAAGCACCTCAACATGAACGAAGTCGGCGCCTGCAATATCTCGACCCAGTCGCCGATCGCTTTCGACCCCTACAAAACCAACCGCGTCACCGGCAATTTCGTGCTGATCGACCGCTTCACCAATGCCACGGTGGGCGCAGGCATGATTGACCATGCTCTGCGTCGCGCTTCCAACGTTCATTGGCAGGCCACCGACGTCAACAAGGAAGCCCGCGCCGAAATCAAGAACCAGAAGCCGGCGGCAATCTGGTTCACAGGCTATTCCGGCTCCGGAAAGTCGACGATCGCCAACACGCTGGAAAAGCTGTTGCACGCCCAGGGCAAGCATACCTTCATGCTGGACGGCGACAATATCCGCCACGGCCTGAACCGCGACCTCGGCTTCACCGACGACGACCGCGTGGAAAACATCCGCCGTGTCTCCGAAGTGGCGAAGCTGATGACCGACGCCGGCCTGATCGTGATCGTATCCTTCATATCGCCGTTCCGTTCCGAACGGCAGATGGCGCGTGATCTGTTCGCAGCGGGCGAATTCGTAGAAGTCTTCGTCGACACCCCTCTTGAAGAATGCATGCGCCGCGATCCGAAAGGCCTGTACAAGAAGGCCCAGTCGGGCGAGATTTCCAACTTCACCGGGATCACGTCCAATTACGAGCCGCCGGTCAATCCGGAACTGCATCTGCGTACGCTGGGTCACGAACCCGCTGAACTCGCCATGCAGATCGAAACGTTCCTGAACAAGCGGTAAGCAGCCATGCTGGATATCCTCGAGAAAATCGCTCTGGACGCTGGTCGCGCCATCCTCGACGTCTACAAGGCGGGCCCGAGCGTCGCCTACAAGAACGACAGTTCCCCTGTCACCGAAGCAGACGAGCGGGCAGAGGCAATCATCCTCTCCGGCCTCTCTGCAGCATTCCCGGACATTCCGGTCGTTGCGGAAGAAGCCGCCGCCGCTGGCCGCATTCCGGATGTGGAAGGCAAGAGCTTCTTTCTCGTAGATCCGCTGGACGGCACCAAGGAGTTTATCAATCGTCGCGACGACTTTACCGTCAACATCGCCTTGATCGAGAACGGCGCGCCGACCGTTGGCATCGTATACGCGCCTGCCAAGAGCGTTGCCTATACAGGAGCAGCCGGCGAGGCCAACAAGCTTTCGATTTCGGAAGACCTCAACATTACCGGACGCGCGAAGATCGCCTGCCGGGCGCGCTCAGGCGAACTGACCGCCGTGGCCAGCCGATCGCACAATTCGCCCGAAACCGAAGCATTTCTCGCGGAGAAGGGCGTATCCTCGACGAAGTCGGTCGGTTCCTCGCTGAAATTCTGCCTTGTCGCGGAAGGTGAAGCCGACGTCTATCCCCGCTTCGGCCGCACGATGGAATGGGACACGGCTGCAGGCGATGCAGTTCTGCGCGCCGCGGGCGGCGTGACGCTCGACATCGATGGCGCTCCGTTTCGCTATGGCAAGACCAAGCAGTCGTTCGATAGCGACTTCGCCAATGGCCACTTTATCGCTTGGGGTTTCAAACCCTGAGAACGTTGGTGAGGCTCACAAAAAAACCGCTCTTCAGGGCGGTTTTTTTGTATCGTGGCGTCTGACGGGACCTTGCCGTCCACTTTGCAGATCAATCGTCTTTCGCGGCGCCGAAATTCCCGGCAACAACCTTGTTGGCGTTTCTCAGGGCGAGCGCGCTCTCCAGCTTTATCCGCAAACTGGTGATGGCCGCCTCAATACCCTCCTTGGCGTAGAAATCGCCGCCAACGAGGCATTCGTGCTGCATCCAGCTGAGATAGCGCTCGCGCACTTCTGGAGCGGCGACAAAGCCCTCTGACCAGAAGCGGTCGAGATCGCGTCCGCGCTTCACGCAGAAGGCAAGCTCCGGATGACGGTAGATGGCCTGCCCCATCACAGCCAAGGGCACGCCATGATGGATCGCCGACAGGCCGGAGGTAGAGTTGATCGTGATCATTCCGGCCGAGTGCCGGGTCAAAAGGCTGAGCGAACCGCCGTCGAGGACATGCACGCGATCCTTGACATCATTCAGCGCGCAAACCTGCCGTATGAAATTCCAATCGCGGCTATGACCACGCTCCATGGGGTGGATCTTGAACACCAGATGATGATCAGAAGGAGCGTTTCTCGCGAAAGAGACAATCGTTTTAAGAATGAGCTTCTGATTGTTCCAAGCGTTGGCGGCGCGACCCAACTGCGTATCGTCGTGAACCTGCAGCGGAACAAGGTAGAAGCGTTTGTCGTGATGTTCGAGGAGCCGCTCGGAAATCCGGTAGTTGCGGCCCACATGGGTGAACTTACGATAGTAATTCTTGAACCAGTAGAAGCCTTCCGACACCAGCGTGCGCTTCTGCTTGTGAAACAACTTTCGTTCGCCGGGCGTGGAGATCAGGGCGCGCACAGTGAAATACTGAAATGCGCTCCAGGCCATGGAGCTGAAAGAACCCGCAGACTGCACCGCCTTGGGTCCGCTCTGACGCGTGCCGGCGAAGTCCTGAGGCGGCAGTTTGCCGGCGATCGGCGAGCGCCAATTGTTGCCGCCGAACTCCATCGTCACATAGCCTGGCCGGACATAACCCTCTTCCAGACACAGGACCGGGATTCCCTGGGCTTCGGCGCATTCCGCCGCAATGCGGTGGATCATCCGCTCCGCGCCGAACATCACAACGATATCAAAACCGTTTTCCTGCAGGATCTCCGAAAACCAGGAGCGCCAGGTTTCCGGAGAGCCGGAAAAATTCAGTACGCGATCACCCGGAGAATAAAGTCGGTCGCCCGCGTTGAAGCACACGCGCCAAGCTTCAAAACCCGAAGCGTTGAGATAATCCTGCGCACGACGAAAAAAGCTGCCAACCGGCCCCTGCAGAAAAATGATGCGAGCGCAGTGTTTATTGGGAAATTTTCGCGGTTGTCTGCCGATAAAAGGCAAGCCGATACGGTTCTGCCCATTGGCGCGAGAGCCTTTCAGTTGTCCAACCGCTTGTTTTTTCATGTTGTCCAAGGGCAGCATCATATCAAACTATTTTCGAAACATGCACGGACCGAACTGGTTGAATGGTGTTTACACGAAGCTTGCGTCATTTCAACCACGGCTTACGCGTTTGCTCACGACTTGATGTCAGGTCGTCACATTTTCGTTGATCCGCCCACGATTGATCTCAAGGCGACGCCGAGAGGGTCGGGGACTGTCCTTCGCTGTTACGGCAGGGTCCAGCCCGCTGAATTTGTTAATCATTTACTGAACGAAGAACCGACCCGTCTTGAAGTGGCGCATTGGGAATGCTCGATCTCCACAGCTCGTTAAGGACTTGTTGACCTAATTTGAAGCATCACGAATTTTAACGGCGGTTCGATTTATTGATTGCGCAAGCCAAGCCCGCAACCTCTGGATCGGCGTCATCGGCACCTGCCGATTGAGGGCGATTTCCTCGACGAGGGCTTCAGGGCTGCAGGGCATGCCGCTTAGGGGGTGAACATAGAGCGGATAGAGAATCAGCGCGCCTGCAGCGAGCATTTCGGTCGTCAGGCGCCTTTGCCGACGCGGTATCGGGAAATGGTCGTCGGTGACGCCCCAGCCGGCGTAAAATGGCGCGCCATGCACGCCCACAGGCTTGTTTCTGATCAGGGCCTCGAAGCCCGCCAGAGACGTCATCGTCTCCAGGCGGTCGGCCCAAGCGATCCAGTGCTTGATGTCTCCCTCGGTGACGATCAGGTCCGCATCGACCGGCGGTTCTCCGCCGGACCGCAACCCCGCGGTGACATCCGGATGTTCCTTGTAGACGATGAAGGCTTCCGGATAGAGGCCCCGGATGCGGGCGACGAGATCCCGGTTGGCCTTGACTGCAGGAGAACCGTATCGGATCGAGGCGTCTTTCTCCACTTGTCCCGGGGCAAGGATCTTCAACCGGCCGGGATCTACGACCGGCGCCATGAAGTCGGTCTGCAGATTGTATTTCGATACGCCGCGCGAGACAACGAGGTCGATAAGCGCTCGCGCCCGCGCAAGAAGATCTTCTGGAAATGGATGCGTCGCGAAAATGTTCTCGAGAAAGCTTTCACCACGGGCGTCGAAATAGACATGCTGGCCGTCCATGGCGAGCGAACAGGGCAAGGACAGATTGACGCCCAGCCCACGGGACCGAATAAAGCCGTCCTCGAAACGAATTGCCGGCGCGCCTTTCGGCAAAGGCTTTGCCGCGCCCCATAGCGCCACCTGCCCGCCATTCTGGCTCGCCTGTTGCTCCGCCGCCCGGATGGATCGGCAGTGAACCGGGGGGCCGTCGGGACCGATGAGAAACGGCGTCATGGCCCGACGCTTCCAGGGCGATAGCCCGCCCGTATAGACCCGGCGGACGATTCGAGCCCGCTGATCTCGCACGGTCAACAACTGCTCAAGGGCGACTTCGATTTCAACCGGCCGCCGGTCGTGCAGATCGAGATACCGGGAATAGTCGATATAGGCGGCATGAAACAACTGCTCGATAGTTCGTTTCGGACGCCACATCTCCGTATCTGCATGGTCGATGGTCAGGCCGCGATGAGAATAGTAGGTTATCCCGAAGGTGTGCACCTTGCAGCCCGCCAGAAGCGCCTCGAAGCCCAATTGGCTGGAGACCGTGAAAACCGCGTCGGCGCCTTCCACCAGTGGCCAGGGGTTCATCCGCGGAGTCGCGACGATACTGACGCCCATGGCCTTCGCCGCCGCCAGAATCAGACTGTTGTCGCCGGCGGCCGGATGGGTTCGAACGGCTATACGGTGGCGCGGGTAGTGATCGATCGCATGCCTCAGCATGCTTGCGAAGGCCCCATCATCGGCCCCCGCGCCGCGGAGAGATGCGTCACCCGGCACCTGATCCACCAACAAAACATAGGGCGCTCCCTGAAGGCCGGCTTCGTCGAGCTCCTTGAGCGGCGAATTGTTGTATTTGGAGATACGGTTTCGTCGGATGAAATCGATCGCGGCCTGCGCGCGCGCCGTATCGACATCGCCATCGCCTGGCCTGTCGATCAGTTCGGATAGATCATTGCGCTTCAATGGTTCGAAATAGATGCCCGACCGGTCAACCACAAAAGAATGCGCCGGCTCCCCCGCCCCCGGGGCGTAGCTCTTGAGATAGCCGTCTTCAAGGGTGATGCCCGGCAACCCTGTCTTCGATGCCAATGACGCGGCGCGAAAGCCGGAGGGCCTACGTCCCCATCCGACATAACCATCAATGGAGCGACCAAGCGTCGGCGCCGGCCAAAAAACCAGCCTACAATCAAGCAGCGTTTCGATATCGGACCGCTGCCGCCACAAACCCAGCGATGTCGCCGCATAGAGTGGCCGACCGTCCTTGCCCATTCGATCCCTTGACGCCAGAAAACGCGGTTTCGCCGCGTTTGCGCCCTTTTACAGCTTCTGAACGTTCCGTGCGACGCCTATCGGGCCGCCGATCATGCGAACAAACACGGCGAAATCGGTCGAAGGATGGCGAGACAGATAGAGGACGTCCTTGTTCCGCACCGGGAAGGACTGAGTCACGATGTAGCTCTGCGGATCGTTCATGTCGATCCGATAGACAATCGGATAGCGTCCATCCTTGTTGGCCATCATGCCCTTGGACAACAACTGGCGGAACCGGCTCTCGCCGACAACTTCTCGATAAACGGCTTCGCTCTCGTAGCGGAAAATGAAGTAACCCGCCGGATCCGCAATCGCGAGCTTGGCGCCGCCCGCCATGGCCGTCGCCTCCACCAGGCTGATGGAGCTTGCAGAGAACGGAATCTTCCCGGATTTTTCCGTTGATCCAAGCACCGTGAAGCTCTGAGGATCGTAGGTCAGGAAGATTTTGTCGCGCGGACTGATGTTGATATCATCCTTGGGATTGTCGATGATGCTTTGCAGCAGGACGGTCCCCGACTTTCTGCCGCGCGTCACCGTGACATAAGTGTCGTAAGAGGGTTTTGACGCGCCGCCGGCCATGGCGATTGCGCTCGTCAAAGGCAGAGGCGACAAACCGATCTGGATGATATTCGGCTGGTTGACTGCCCCCTGCACGGATGCGGTGCGCGAGGTGTTCTTGCTCATGCCGACGATCACATCGGGCTCAACCGCCTTGGCCTTCAGCGCAGCAGCGATTTCCTCGCGCGCGCCTTCCAGTGTCTTGCCGGCGAACCGCACGGAACCGGCATAGGGGATCTGCCCATGGCCGTCAGGCTGAACGACAACCGGGATCGTTGTCTGCTTGCGCTCGGACGTCGAGAACAACCCGTCCGCGCCGGCTTCGAAAATGGTGATCTGCAACTCGTCGCCGACGCCGATCACGGGCTGGCCGGTTGACCCGCCAACGCCAAAGGTCCGCACGAGAGACGGCGTGCCGAGCGTCGTCACGGAATTGGCGACACGCTGATCGACGCTGACAACATCGAATACGATGTTGGTCTTGGGCAACTCGTAAGCCGAACTGGACGCTCCGGAATTGTTGACTTCAACCGCCAGCGGGCCATTGCTGGGGACGGCCGAACAGCCCGATGTGATGGATATGGAAGCCGCGATCAGCGTCAGGGCGGACACTTTCGCAAACAAGCGCATGTTCGAGGAATACATTAGCGTCTGACGCATTTCACTCAAATTCCCTCCGGCGGCTTCTCATGCCGCCTTCACCGCACCCGCGCGATGCGCCTGAAATGGCGTCGCATGAACGGACTGACCGTTCATTTTCGGTCCGGCAAGCCGCAGGTCGCGTTCCGTTTTGCAACAAGTTCGTTAAACAGTCCCTAATCGAAGCAGATCTTCAGAACGTCGCACGGCCCGTTAAACGCCGAAGTCACGATTTTTGCAAGAGCGTCCATTCGCGCTTGCACGATACGCAGCTGATTTTTTGTTGCCTATGGTTTCCTACCTTGAGAAACCTTGGTCGAACAGCCGGCAGGGACGGCGGGCCATCTCGAGCGCCAGGGCCGTCATCTGTTCATTGGCTGGAAATGACTGGCGACGCAGGCGAACAAGCCTGGCCTCCACGGTCCGCCGGAGCCTGAGTGTATCGAAACCCGAGTGAACGGGACGTTGAAGTTCGCGCATAGCAGCCTTCCTTTCCTGTCCTCCCGCCCGAATCCATTGCTACGCACAAAGATAATTGTGCATCGCAGCAAATTCAAACTACGCAGGATTTACAAGAGCAAGGTGACGCGATTGTGTCTTGTGGCGTTGCAATGCAGCAACAATCATGTCTGAATTCACAGCTCAGCGAGCCGCGCCTTGAAGCTGAGGAGGTCCTGCCAGGCCAAACGCTTGCAGGCAGGAGCTGAAATCAGGTCCTGCGGATGGAATGTCGGCAACAAGGGGAAAGGCTGGCCGTCGACGGTTAGCGCAATCCACCGCCCTCTCAGACTGTGAATACTCTCCTGGGAGCCGGAAAAGAATCGCGCCGGGAAATTGCCCATGCTGAGCAGCGCCTTGGGGCGAAGAAGTTCGACGAGTCGCGTCGAAAAAGGACGGCAGATTTCGACTTCGTGAGGCGTCGGCGCGCGATTGCCCGGCGGCCGCCAAGGGATGACGTTGAACACCGCAATGTCGTCCCTCCCCCAACCGAGAGCCGCTGTCATGCGGTCCAGCATCTCGCCATGCGGACCGGAAAAGGGCGCGCCATGCCGGTCGTCATCAGGGCCAGGACAGCCGCCCGCAATCGCAATTCTGGCCCCGCTCGAGCCTTTGAAAAAGGCGCTCGCCCGCGCGCTGTTTCTGAGATTGCAACCGGTGAACGCCCCGACGTTCTCGATGAGCTCTTCCACAGACTGCGCCGCCGAGGCAATGCGTTGCGCCTCCGACACAGCTTCACCATCGGGCAGAGCGGCGGGCTTGATCGACGCAGGAGCAGCCAGGCTCCGCTCACGCGATGGCGCATCCGCTTCTTTTGTCTCGCGGCCAGCGGTTGCGCGGTTGCGCTCGGCGAGTTGTCGCTCGAATTCGACAAAACGGTCGACCGGCTCGTCCTCCAACAGCCATTCGACGCCCGACTCGGCGTAGAAATGCATCAACTGACCGAGTTCGGCCGGGCTGAGCGCGTCGATGGAGGAAGATGTGGTCATGGACCTATTTACGCCCGTTGCCACGTCGCGCAACAGGCAATCGCATCGAAGCCGACCAATTCTCCGCATGCTGTGCATAACAGAGATTTACGGCCTTGCCGTCACGCGCTAGAACGCCGCGACCTTTTATTTCGAACGGAGACACCATGACGGTACTGGTTACGGGCGGCGCGGGCTATATCGGCAGCCACATGGTCTGGGCGCTATTGGACGCCGGCGAGGATGTCGCCGTGCTCGACCGGCTCTCGACCGGCTTCCGCTGGGCGATCCCGCCGGAAGCGAAGCTCTATGAAGGCGACATCGCCGACGAGACGCTGCATGAGAAGATCTTCTCCGAAAACAAGATCGACGCGATCATCCATTTCGCCGGATCGATCATCGTGCCGGAATCGGTCGCCAATCCGCTGATGTATTACGAGAACAACACCGTGAAATCCCGCGCGCTGATCGCCGCAGCGGTTAAATACGGCGTGCCGCACTTCGTCTTCTCTTCGACGGCCGCTGTTTATGGCACCCCCGAAGGCGTCGATCCCGTCACCGAGGACGCCCGTCTCAATCCGGAATCTCCCTACGGCTCCTCCAAGCTGATGACCGAGATCATGCTGCGCGACACCGCCAAGGCGCATGATTTCACCTATACGGCGCTGCGCTATTTCAATGTCGCCGGCGCAGATCCCCGGGGGCGGACGGGCCAATCCACTATTGGCGCCACACACCTCATCAAGGTGGCCGGCGAGGCCGCGCTCGGCAAGCGCAGCCATATCGACGTTTTCGGGACCGATTATCCGACCCCCGACGGCACCTGCGTGCGTGACTATATCCATGTCAGCGATCTCGCCAACGCCCATCTGAAAGCGCTGGAGCGCATGCGCGCCGGCGGCGGCTCGCTGGTCGCCAATTGCGGCTACGGCAAGGGCTTTTCGGTTCTTGAGGTGCTGGAAACCGTCAAGAAGGTGCATGGCAAGCCGTTCGAGGTCCGCTTCGCCGATCGCCGCCCGGGCGACGCGGTCCGTATCGTCGCCAATCCCGCCACCGCGATGCGCGAGATGAACTGGGAGCCCAAGCACGACGATCTCGAATTCATCGTCCGCACGGCGCTCGATTGGGAAGCAAGCCTCGCAAGGCGCAATCACCGCTGAAAAGCGTCAACCCTTGCTCCGTCGCGCGAGCAGCGCTTGCGCGGCGGAGACAGCGAGCGTGGAGCCGGCATAGAACCAGAGGCCCGGCTGGCTGAACGCCTCGGCGAGCCCTGATGTCTTGGCAGCCGCAATCACGATCGCCACGAGCAGCACATCCATCAGCGACCACTTTCCCAGCATCGGCACGAGCCGGGCCGCCACTCCGCGCGGTCGCTCCGGCCAGAGCGCTTCGGCCGCCACCGCCGCCATCTTAAAGACAGGAAAGACCAGCGAAACGAGAGCGACGACCAGCGCGAGGACCACATCCCCGGCCTCGATGAGGCTGGCGACGAGGTCGAGCAGCGACGGATCTTCGCTGAAAAAGTAGAGCTTTTCGAACGTCATCAGCGGCAGGCTGACGCCAAAGGCGAAGGACACGGCGGCCGCGACGATCAGCGCGAGAGCCGCCCACCGCTTCATTTGCGTCCCTTTTCTGCAATCGCGATGCCACTCAGCACCATGCACAGCGCGATGATGTGGAAGGTCATCAGCGGCTCCTTGAGAAACAGCGCCGACATCACAGTGCCGAAAGCGGGAATGGCGTTGATGAACAGCCCTGCCCTATTCGGCCCGATCAGTTCCACGCCGCGGACATAGAGGATTTGCGAAACGAGCGACGGAATGGTGCCGGTATAGAGAATCGCCGCCCAGCCGATCGCATCCGGCATGATGAAGCCGGGCGACGCGAATTCGTGCAGCGCCAAAGGCGCCGACGCCAGCATCGCGCCGAGCGCCGAGGCGGCCATCAGGCTCTTCCAATGAATATCGGGTTTCCAGCGCAGGGCCACCGTGTAGCCGGCATAGAGCAGCACGGCGACCATCATCAACCCGTCGCCGAAATTGAGATCCAGCGACAGGATCGAGCCGAGATCGCCGTGGGTGGCGGTGATGGCGACGCCGAGCAGCGTGATCGAAAAGCCGAGCACCTGCGCCCAGGCCACCTTGGTGCGGAACAGGATGAAATTGGCGATGAAGATGACGCCCGGAATGCCCGCCTGCTCCACCACGCAATTGATGGCCGAGGTGTATTGAAGCGCGGAATAGAGAAAGGCGTTGAAGCCGGCGAAGCCCGCCGCCCCGAAGCCGAGAAGCAATGGCAGATTCGCCCGGATCAGCGGCCAGTCGCGGCGGACTTGCGGTGCGGAGATCAGCATGATCAGCACAAAGGCGATGGTCCAGCGCGCGCCGGACAGCGTGAAAGGCCCGACATGACCGACGGCGAATTTGGCGATCACCGCATTGCCGGCCCATCCGAATGTGGTGATGATCAGGAAAAGATAGGCTTTGAGATGGGCAGGCATGGCTTATGTCTTTCGCAACGGTCGCGCCTGTCCTTTAGCCGCCCTTGCCGGCCAACTCCATGCAAAAAGCCGAAATCAGTGCAAATTCCGGGTCGCATTCCTGAATTGAACCCAGTATATGTGCGCGGGTTTGGACCCGCTGCAGCAGAGGTCCGGGTAAGGAAACAGGACAGATCTTATGGCGAACGTAGTGGTGGTGGGCTCCCAATGGGGTGACGAAGGCAAGGGCAAGATTGTCGACTGGCTTTCGGAACGCGCGGACATCGTGGTCCGCTTCCAGGGCGGTCACAATGCCGGCCATACGCTCGTCATCGACGGCGTGAGCTACAAGCTCTCGCTGCTTCCGTCGGGCGTCGTGCGTCCCGGCAAGCTCGCCATCATCGGCAATGGCGTGGTCATCGATCCGCATGCGCTGGTCGCTGAAATCGACAAGCTTGCCGCCCAGGGCGTGGCGATCACCCCCGAGAACCTGCGCGTCGCCGACAATGCGACCCTGATTCTCTCGCTGCATCGCGAACTCGACGGCATCCGCGAGGACGCCGCTTCCAATTCCGGCACCAAGATCGGCACCACCCGTCGCGGCATCGGCCCGGCTTATGAAGACAAGGTCGGTCGCCGCGCCATCCGCGTCACCGACCTCGCCGATCCCGGCTCGCTCGGCGCGAAGGTCGACCGCCTGCTGACGCATCATAATGCGCTGCGCCGGGGCCTGGGCGAAAAGGAAGTCAGCCATGAGGCGATCATGACTGAGTTGACGTCGGTCGCCGAAAAGATCCTGCCCTTCTCCGACACCGTCTGGGCGCTGCTCGACCGCGAGCGCCGCAAGGGCGCCCGCATCCTGTTCGAAGGCGCGCAGGGCACGCTGCTCGACGTCGACCATGGCACCTATCCCTTCGTGACCTCGTCCAACACGGTCGCCGGCCAGGCCGCCGCCGGCTCCGGCATGGGTCCCGGCTCGCTGAACTACGTGCTCGGAATCACCAAGGCCTACACGACCCGCGTCGGCGAAGGCCCCTTCCCCACCGAGCTCAAGGATGAGATCGGCCAGTTCCTCGGCGAACGCGGTCATGAATTCGGCACAGTTACCGGTAGAAAGAGACGTTGCGGTTGGTTCGACGCCGCCCTGGTGCGCCAATCCGTGGCCACCAACGGCATCACCGGCATCGCGCTCACCAAGCTCGACGTGCTCGACGGGCTGGATGAACTGAAGATCTGCACCGGTTACACGCTTGACGGCGTGGAAATCGACCACCTTCCGGCAGGACAGGCGGCGCAAGCCCGGATCCAGCCTGTCTACATAACGCTGGAAGGATGGAAGGAATCGACCGTCGGGGCCCGGAAATGGGCCGATCTGCCCGCCCAGGCGATCAAATATGTTCGGCAGGTGGAAGAACTCATCGGAGCTCCGGTCTCGCTTCTGTCGACCAGTCCCGAACGCGACGACACGATTTTGGTGACGGATCCTTTTGAAGACTAATCCCGGCAGGGCCGGAATGGAGCGCTCCATTCGGGCCCTGAGGTTTTGAGAAAGATCGAATGGCCGATTTTATTGCAGTTATCCGGCGAGCCGTTGACGGGCTGAGCGAAAACACACCTGAAATGCGCGTGAAGGTCTATGACCGCGCGCGCAGCGCGGTGGTGCGGCAACTCGAAAACATGAAGCCCCGCCCGCCGGAAAGCATGTTCCAGCGTCAACTCGACAAGCTGGACGCGGCGATTCGCGAAGTCGAGGCCGACTACGCCGAGGCCCTGCCGCCGGAGCCGGTCGAAGAAGCCGCGCCTCAGCCGGAGCCTGAAAGATTCATCGAAGCGGAGCCGGAACATGGGCCGGAGCCGATCGCTGCGGCGCCCGAACCGGCGGTTGAGCCTCAGCCGGAGCCAGCCCCTGAGGCTGCTCCCGAGCAGGACGTCTACGAGCCTGTCGTCGAAGAACAACCAGCTGCCGTCTCTGCCGAGCCGGAAACAGTCTATGCCGAGGAGCAGGCTGAGCCTGCCGTCGTCGAAACTGTCGAACAGGCGGAACCCGTTTCTCCCGAGCCGATCGAAGCGAGGGTCGAAGAGGCGCAGCCCGAGGCGGTGGACGAATATCCCGCCGAACAGCCGTTCACCGCCGAGACGGTCGATCACCCGGCCTCCGCGGACGCATTCATCGCGCCGACCGAACCCTATTATCCCGAACAGCCGGCGGAAGCCGAACAGAGTTTCGTTGCGGAACAGCCCGAGCAGTCTCTTCCTGTCCAGGAAGAGCCTGCTGAAGCGGCGCCTGCCGAAAGCATTTCAGAAACGGAAGTCGATTGGCGCGACCAGATCCTCGCCTCCGAACCGGTCGCCCCGGCCTCAACGCCGGAACCCGCGCCGCTGGTCGAAGCCGAGCCGATCGAGCCGGATGCCGAACCCTTCACCTGGCCGCAATATGAAGAGCCGGCCCAGACCGTAGCGGCGCGCGAGCCCGAGCCGGTCCAGGCGGAATGGCCGCAAACACCGTTCGAAGACGTGCAGCCCGCGCCGGTTCAGCCGGCGGCCGCGACAGAGACGGCAGCTTTCGGCGATTCTCAGAACTGGGCGATCGAACCGCAAACGCGCGAGCCTGAAGGCCGGCGCGAGCCCGAAATGCCCCGCGTCGTCTATGACGAGACCGATGTCGTCTCGGGCTTCAACGCATTCGTGCAGGAAGAGATCAGCCGGCAGGTCGTGCCGCCGCCGCCCGGCAAGCGTCCGCCGGAAGAGGATCTCGGCTGGGGCGCGGGCTTCGACGATCTGCCCGACCTGCCCAAGACCGATGCTTTCGACGACGCCTTGAAAGCCAAGCAGGACGAACTCGCGACTGCCCCGCAGTCAGAGGCGTCTGACAAGGACAAATCTCCGCGCGCCGAACTGGCGGAACTCGTCGGATTCGACGAAATGGCGGCCCTGACCTCACCGGATCCGGAATGGGTTCAGGTTCCGCCCGTCGCCGGCAAGAAGGGCAAGAAGGCGGCTGGAAAAGGCTTCAAGCCGGGCAAAGCCAGAGAGCGGGGCGGCAAGAGCGGGCGTAAGTTGCTTCCGCTGGTCGCAGCCCTCGCCGGCGTTGTCGTGCTCGGCGGCGCAGCCTATGGCGCCTGGACCTATCGCGACGATCTCGGCAAGATGATCGCTTCGGTGACCGGACCATCCGAAACGCCGACGGCGCCGCAGACCGAAAAAGCGGTTACTCCGAGCAAAGCGTCGGAGAAATCTGCGGAAGCGCCCGCCACTGCGAAGCCGACCGAAGTGGCTTCGCTCGATACCGGCCCGCAGAAATTCACCCAGCGGCTGATGCCCGACGGCAGCGAAACGGAGTCCGACGCCAGCAAGGCGATTGTCGACGAAGCGTTGCCGGAGGGCAAAAGCGTCGCGGGCCAGACCGAGAAATCCAAGGAAGTCGCCTCGACCGATCCGGCCGCCCAGACCGCCGACGCGAAGCCGGCGGCTCCCGCGGGCTTGGGCGTAACCCAGAAGATGTTCCTCTACGAAGAAAGGCTCGGGCAGACGACGCCGTCTGCGACGCCCGGCTCTGTCGCCTGGAGCGAGACGACCGAGGATGACGGCGACAAGCCGGTGCCGTCGATCCAGGCCAAGGTGGAAGCGCCCGGCCGCAAGCTGACGGCGCTGATCACGTTCAAGAAGAATATGGACCCATCGCTTCCGGCGAGCCACATTGTCGAAATCGTCTTCGACCTGCCCGCAGGCTTCGAGGAAGGCAATGTCGAAAGCGTGCAGCGCATCGCCTTCAAGCAGACCGAGCAGGATGCCGGCAATCCGCTGATCGCCGTTCCGGCCAAGGTGACCGACGATTACCATATGGTCGCGCTCAACAGCGACGCGGAAGCCCAAAAGGTCAATCTCGACCTGATGAAGAATCGCGGCTGGATCGATATTCCGATCACCTATCGCAATGGCCGCCGCGGCCTGATCACGCTCGAGAAAGGCGCCTCCGGCACCGCGCTGTTCGACAAGGTCATCGGCGAATGGTCTGCGCTCGGCAATCAGGCTTCAACGCCGCAATAACAATCCAACCTGATCAGCAAGACACAAACGCCGCCCCCTCACGGGAGCGGCGTTTTCGTTTCGACGTAATCAATTTGCGTCAACTCGGCTCGACGACGCGCAGCGCCTTGGCCTGTTCGAGCGCGGCCTTGCGCACGGCGTCCTGCACCTTTTCGAACGCGCGGACTTCGATCTGGCGAACGCGTTCGCGGCTGATGTCGAACTCGGTCGACAGCTCTTCGAGCGTGACAGGCTCATCACGGAGACGGCGGGCCTCGAAGATGCGCTTTTCGCGATCGTTCAGCACCTTCAGCGCATTCGACAACAGAGCGCGGCGCGAGTCCAACTCGTCCTGCTCGATCAGAATGTCTTCCTGGCTGTCGTGGTCGTCCACGAGCCAATCCTGCCACTGTCCGGAATCCCCTTCGGCGGCCTTGATCGGCGCGTTGAGCGAGGCATCGCCAGACAGGCGACGGTTCATGGAAATGACTTCTTCCTCGCTGACATTCAGCTTGGTCGCGATCTCGGTCACCTGTTCGGGCTTCAGATCGCCCTCGTCGATGGCCTGGATGCGGCCCTTGAGGCGGCGGAGATTGAAGAACAGCCGCTTCTGATTGGCGGTCGTGCCCATCTTCACCAGCGACCAGGAGCGCAGGATATATTCCTGGATGGCGGCCTTGATCCACCACATCGCATAGGTGGCGAGGCGGAAGCCGCGATCGGGCTCGAATTTCTTGACCGCCTGCATCAAGCCGACATTGCCTTCGGAAATGACTTCGCCGATCGGCAGGCCATAACCGCGATAGCCCATGGCGATCTTGGCCACGAGACGCAAATGGCTGGTCACCAGCTTATGGGCGGCGTTACGGTCCTCATGCTCCTGGTAGCGCTTGGCGAGCATATACTCTTCCTGCGGCTCCAGCATGGGAAAGCGTCTGATTTCGTCGAGATATCTGTTGAGACCAGCCTCCCCGGCGGTCAACATCGGCAGAGAATTCCGGGCCATGAAGCACCCCTCTTGAACGGCTTCCTTTCAGGCAAGCCTTGTGAGGCGGAATTGTCCCATCCGCCATGGTCGTGATCTATGATCGCGATGCGGCGCTTTCAAGGCTGAAACTTCACAAAATCGTGAAAAATAAGTCTACCTTACGATTCTGTTTCACCCTCGTTGCGCAACGCCTCTATCAACCTTTGCATATCCTTCGGCAGCGGCGCTTCGAAGCGCATCACCTCCCCGGTCCGCGGATGCTGGAACTGGAGAAGGAAAGCGTGAAGCGCCTGCCTCGGAAACTTCTCAACGATCTTACGCGCCGGTTGTTTCAACAGATTAACCTTCGTCTTGAAGGCGGCGCCATAATCTGTATCGCCGATCAGGGGATGGCCGATATAGGACATATGAACTCTGATCTGATGCGTCCGTCCTGTTTCCAGCCTGCAGATGACGCTCGCGGCCACTGAACTGCCGTCCTCGCGCCGATCATAGAAGTCGACGATCTCATAATGGGTGACTGCGTGACGGGCGTCGGGCGCGTCCTTGCTGGTCACCGCACGCCGCACGCGATCCGAAGACCGCCCCAGCGGCGCGTTGATCGTGCCCTTGGATGGCCGCGGCTGTCCCCAGACCACGGCGTGATAGGCCCGCTCGAGAGCCGTCGTGCGGCCGTGATCGGCGAATTGCTCGCTGAGCAGCCGATGGGAGAGATCGTTCTTGGCGGCGATCATTACGCCGCTGGTGTCCTTGTCGAGCCTGTGCACGATGCCCGGCCGCTTGACGCCGCCGATGCCGGACAGGCTGTCGCCGCAGTGATAGAGCAATGCATTGACCAGGGTGCCGTGCCAATTGCCCGCCCCCGGATGCACCACGAGCCCGGCCGGCTTGACCAGCACGATGACGTCGTCATCCTCATAGAGCACATCGAGCGGTATGTTTTCAGGCTTGGGCTGCGCCGCCTCGGGCTCGGGCAAGACGATCTCGACGCGATCACCGGGCGCGATCTTGCGCTTGGCCTCGGTGGTTTCCTTGCCGTTCAGCGAGACATCGCCATTTTCGATCAGCGTCTTGACGCGGCTGCGCGAAAACTCGGGGCCGAGCGCCTGGGCCAGCCAGGCGTCGAGCCGCCCCGATGCGGTTTCTTCGGCGATCAGGACTTTCCCCGCCTCGCCGTCTTCAGTAAAGGAGGCTGACATGAAGCTCAAACCCGATCAGGACCTGCGATGAACAATCCGAATTTCCCCGAGGAAGAAGAGAAGCCGCTCGATCCGACGATGGAAAAAGTGCGCCGGAAGATGGTGCGCCTGCTTTTCGTGTCCAGCTCGGCGATTATTCTCGCCCTTATGGCGGTCCTCGGCTCGCTTGTCTACAAGGCCAGGAACAATTCGGCCGCGCAACAGGCAGCCGTCGCTCCCGGTCATGGAGCAGCGCTCTCGGCTCCCTTGGCGACCCAGACCATCACCCTGCCCAAAGGCTTCGTGAACGAGGCGACCACGGTCGACGGCAATCGCGTCTGGTTCTCGGGCACCGACGCGACCGGCCGCCGGGTGATGATCGTTCATGACATCGCCACCGGCAAGACGATCTCCGACATCACTGTCGTCGTCCCCGAGCAATGAGCCTGAACGACCGCCTGATCCGGATCATCGACCCCGCTGATCCACGCATCGCGGCCTTCGGCGACATTCGGGAACGCGACCTCCGCCGGCAGCAAGGGCAGTTCATCGCCGAGGGCACGGTGGTGCTTCGGCTCCTTGCGGACGCGGCAAGGCGCGGCGGAGAATTCAGGGCCGAGGCGGTTTTCCTGCTGGAGAACCGCGTTGCCGGTCTTGCGGAGACGATCGCAGCCTTTCCGGAGGAGACGCCTGTCTATGTGGCGGATCGCGCGGTGATGAACGCCGTGGTCGGCTTCGACATCCATCGCGGCGTGCTGGCGCTCGGCAGTCGCGCGATAGAGCCCACGATCGAGAACAGGCTTTCGGCTCTTCCCGACCATTCGCTGGTCGTCGCCGCGATCGGCATCGCCAATCACGACAATATCGGCGCCATCTTCCGCAACGCCGCCGCCTTCGGCGCCGACGCGGTGTTTCTCGATGAGACCTGCTGCGATCCGCTCTACCGCAAGGCGCTGCGCGTCTCCGTCGGCGCCGCGCTCAAACTTCCTTATGTGAAGGCGGGGTCGGCCGCCGATCTCATCGGCGCGCTCGATCGCGCCGGCTTCAGCGTCTGGGGACTATCGCCCTCGGGTAACGTCGATATTCGCGCCATACCCGCCTCCCCGCGCATGGCGCTTCTGACCGGCGCCGAAGGCGAAGGGCTGCCGCCCGAGGTGATGAAGGCGGTCAGCACGGCGCGTATCCCGCAGGCGCCGGGGCTCGACAGCCTCAACGCCGGCGTCGCCACGGGCGTGGCGCTTTTCGCGGTAGCCTCGGCTATGCGCCGGATCTGAGGTCAGGTCTCGGGATAAAGTTCGCTGCGCGCCCGGTTGCCCAGCGAGAGCCGGTTATGCTCATTCGGCGCTGCCGTCGGCGGAAGAATGGCGCGGATCGGCGAGTCCCCGCCTTCCGCCTGGCCGACAATGGCGATCATCTTGGCTGCAATGCCGGCGATCTCCTGTCGCATCGCCTCGTCGCCGGCTGCATCCAGCGTCATCAACGCCTCGGCGGTCTGCTGTGACGATGTCTTCACCTGCTCCACCAGTTCCGCAGCGGCCTTGGCGTCGATGACTTTTACAGAGAGCCTCTGCCGCTTGCCCGCAGTCGGGGCCGCATTCTTGTCGACCGGAAGCGGCGTTTTGGGGCTACGCTGCGTCTTGTCGATCAGGATCGTGCGCTCGACAAAAGGCAGCGCGACGGCGGGGCCATCTTCGCCGGGCTGTTTCAGCCGATTCCTCAGTTTGGCGATTTCGCCCATCCGCCGTTCGAGCACGGTGTCCTTGTCGATGCTGCTCGACACTTCCTCGTTGAGCTTTTCCTCGAGGCGCCTGATCTTGTTCTCTTCGCGCGCCATCCGCAATTCGGCGTCCTTGGCCCGCACCGTCATCGACTTCAGATCGTCGCGCAGCGTCTCCCGCTCGTCGCGCAACCCGTTGACGCGCAGCTTCAGGCCCTCGATTTCGGTGTCGCGGCTCGCGAGCTCGATCTTGAGATTGTCGATCTCCACGCCGAGACGGTGGGCCTTGTGCCGAAGTTCGTCGATGCGGGCCTGGGTCATCTGCGCGCCGTGTTCGCTCTTGGCGAGCGCCTCCTTCGCACGGATGAGGGCCAGTTCCTCGTTGCGCAACTCTGCGCGCATTTCGGCGGCTTCCACCTTCATCGCCTCGACCGTCTGCAGCAGATCGCTGTTCTCGCCGTAAAGGCGCGAAGCTTCCGCGGCGACCTGGTCCCGAGACACGATCGCACTGGTCAGCTTTTCGCGCTCGACCCTGAGATCATGGCTGGTGCGCGCCATGGCGGCGGCCATTTCGGCGCGAACCATATCCTTCTGCGCGCGCAACTCCTGGCGGTTGATCGGCAGGGTCGTCATGATCCGGTTTTCGGTATAGGCGACGATGCGCCTGTGGATCGCAGGCGCCGCCAGAAGCGCCGCGACGACTGCCGTCAAAAAACCGAGGCCGAAAAGCAATCCAAATTCAATCACGACCGCCTCGCGCCGTTCAGATCCATGATTGCCCTGGAGCGCGCCGGCCGCTCAATCGCGGCTCACGCGCCAGGGCATTGTCCCACTACTTTAACGCCCAGCGGGCATTCGAGCAAACGCCGCCGCTCAGAACGGGTTCCAGGTCGGCTTGCGGGTGAGCTTGAGATAGCCGACATTCAAGCCGAGCCGTGCGCCGACGCCGGTGCGGATCGGCACCAGCAACACGTCGCGCGACTCCATCACCGTCATGCCGAAGCCGGCGATGACATAGGCCTGGCCGCTGACGCCGCCATAGCGCTTGTAGAGACTGTTCACTTCGGGAAGATTATAGACCAGCATCATGACCCGGCTGCCGGCTCCGCCGTAATCGATTCCGAGCGACGGCCCCTGCCAATAGACGTTATGCTGACCGGCATTCTTAGTGTAGAGATCGCCTTCGCCATAGGTGGCGCCGGCGATGAAGGCCCCTGCCCCTTCCTGGCCAAGAATATAGCCGTTGGGCAAACCATATTTCTGAAACGCCTTTTCCACGACCTTCGCCAGACCGCCGGTGGTCGAGCCGAAGAAGCCGTGCCCGGCGTCGACGATTTCGAGCATCGTGTATTGATCGCTCTGGGCGCGCGCCGGCGAATAGCCCACGACTGTGAGGATGAAGCAGAAAATGCCGATCAAGCGGGCGAGTTTTGGCGGTTTGGTCATCAGTCCGTCCGTCTCTTCCTGTGGCCGTTTCCAGGCCCGACGCCAGCATCGGCGTTGAAACTGGGCTCAGAAACAAATTAAGTGCATAGTGAAGCGATCCGCTTAATAATCGGTTTACCAAATGTGGTGTCTTTATGGCTGACGGTGATCGCCCGCATTAAAGGGCGCGCGCGGCGCAAGCATTGAATGACGAGCAGATGACGCGACCATGCCGGGCGCATCCCGGCTGTCCCAAGGAGAAAGACATGGCCAAGAACCCGAACCTGACCCTTGCAGGATCCGATCTCGCCGCGCTTTTGTGCAGCCGCGTCTGCCATGACGTGATTTCCCCGGTCGGCGCTATCAACAACGGTCTCGAATTGCTCGACGAAGGCGGCTCAGACGCCGACGCCCTCGATCTTATCCGCACATCGGCGCTAAACGCCTCGGTGCGCCTCAAACTCGCCCGCCTCGCCTTCGGCGCGTCGGGTTCGGTCGGCGCATCGATCGACACCGGCGAAGCCGAAAAGGCCGCCAAGGATTTCGCAGCCGCCGAGAAGAAGACGGAAGTGGTCTGGAACGGTCCGCGCGCGATCATCCCCAAGAACCGGGTGAAGATGCTGCTCAACCTGTTCCTGGTCGCTTATGGCTCGATTCCGCGCGGCGGCGTCATCGACGTGACGCTCGAAAATCCGGAATACGAGGCCAAGTTCACGCTCGTGGCCAAAGGCCGGATGATGCGCCTGCCGCCGAAATTCATGGAGATCAACTCCGGGCAGGTGGAAGAGGCGATCGACGCTCACGCCATCCAGCCCTATTACACGGTGCTGCTCGCCGAAGAGGCCGGCATGGTCCTCTCCGCTGTCCAGACGGAAGATTCGCTCGTCTACACCGCCGTGATGGCTCCTGTCGAATAAACGCCTCAATCGCTCCGTTTGTTTGTTTGCGGGCGCTGCTCCTACAGTAACTGCTTGTTTATGGTTTTCTCCATAATCTTTGCCGCAGCGCGAAAGAACGACAATAGGGCGAACGATGAAGTTGCGTGTTCTGATTGCTGATGAAAGCGAGGCGGTGCGGAAAATCGCCGCCGACATACTGGGACAAATGGGTTACGATTGCGGCCAATGCGCCACGACGCTCGAAGCGCTGGCGCGGAGCGACGCGCAGATGCCGGACGCCCTGATCGTCGATTCGGCGATGACGGGCGCGCTCGACCTGATCCGCGCCGTCCGCAGCATGCGCGACGGTCGCCGCCCTCTCATTCTCTACAGCCTGGTGAAAGCGGATCTTCGCTGCCTGATGGCGGGCAAAACCGCCGGCGCTTCCGATTTCCTGCTGAAACCTTTCGATCGCAAGGTGCTCGCCGCAGCATTCTCCGCCATCCCATCAATGGAAGCAGTGGCCTGACTTTTAACGTCTTAGCCTATCAAACGCCCCGACCGAGTCGGGGCGTTTTGCGTTCATACGAACCCTCCCCTTCCAGCGCGTCTGACAACGGCAAAAAACCCGCCTCGACATTCGAGACGGGTTTCTGCGGGAATAAGGCAAGGCAGAGGGATCAGGCGCTTTCCATATACTCCGAACCGTCGGGCTCGCGCAGCACATAGCCGCGGCCCCAGACCGTTTCGATGTAATTGGCGCCGCCTGCGGCTGCCGCGAGCTTCTTGCGCAGCTTGCAGATAAAGACGTCGATAATCTTCAGTTCCGGTTCGTCCATACCGCCATAGAGGTGGTTGAGGAACATTTCCTTGGTGAGCGTGGTGCCCTTGCGCAGCGAGAGCAGCTCCAGCATCTGATATTCCTTGCCGGTCAGATGCACGCGCTGGCCGCCGATTTCGACCGTCTTGGCGTCGAGATTGACGATCAGGTCGCCGGTGATGATGACCGACTGGGCATGGCCCTTCGAACGGCGAACGATCGCATGGATGCGCGCCACCAGCTCGTCCTTGTGGAACGGCTTGGTCATGTAGTCGTCGGCGCCGAAGCCGAGACCGCGCACCTTGTCTTCGATCCCCGCCATGCCCGACAGGATCAGGATGGGGGTCTTGACCTTGGACAGGCGCAGCGTGCGAAGCACTTCATAGCCGGACATGTCGGGCAGGTTCAGGTCGAGCAGGATGATGTCATAATCATACAGCTTGCCCAGATCGACGCCTTCCTCGCCCAAATCGGTCGTGTAGACGTTAAAACTTTCGGATTTGAGCATAAGCTCAATGCTCTGCGCTGTCGCGCTGTCGTCTTCAATTAGTAGAACCCGCATCTTCGTCCCCTTTTCCGCCGCCTTGAAAGGTGCAACGTCCTAACCCGGCCAGGATCCAGCTTTTGCCTGATTTGGAGGCTGCCATCAAATGGTTAACAAATTCTGATTCATCCTGGCAAGGTGTATCGTATTTGTTAAAGATTTTTCGTAGCCCCCTGATTTTCATCACACATTCCGAGAACCCATCTTAACGTTTAAGATGAGGAACCCCGGCTAACTGACTCCGCAGACTCATTCTTTGGACTTCGTCGATCTCTGGCCTTCGCCATTTACCGACCCTTAAATGATGATGGCTATCATTAACGATGCACGTAAACGAAAGGTTACCGCCGTTATGTTTTTATTAACGTCGGCGAACTTTTTTCGAGGGATTATGAAAATCCTTCGGCGGGCAGTCCTGTTGTAAGCGGGTCTCGCTATCCATGGAGTATTGCGTATGAAGTCGCGTGAGAGCCTAGTGCGTCTGAAGGAATTCCAGCTGAAGGAGAAACGCCGGCAGCTGAAACAGCTTCAGATGATGATGGCCGAATTTGAGCGTATGGCCAAGGATCTGGAAAACCAGATCGTTTACGAGGAAAAAAAGTCCGGCATTACGGACCCCAACCACTTCGCCTATTCCACTTTCGCCAAAGCCGCCCGTCAGCGCGCCGACAATCTTCAGGTTTCCATCAAGGAACTGAAGGTTCAACAGGATGCTGCGGAAGCCCAGGTGGAAGAGTTGCAGGCGGAATTCGATAAGGCTTCGGCCATCGAGGAACGGGACGTGAAGATGCGCGCCTGAGGCGGCGTCTGCCCGACGACATGAGATCTAGCCGCGCGGCTCCCACGCGCGGGCGCATCAGCGCGCGGCTAGATCTCATTGGCACACGCGGAAAAACCGCGGTCGCAACGAGCGACCGCGGTTTTTCCGTTGAGCTAAGACAGATTTC
This sequence comes from Rhizobium sp. FKL33, assembly GCF_005222915.1. Taxonomy (GTDB): domain Bacteria; phylum Pseudomonadota; class Alphaproteobacteria; order Rhizobiales; family Rhizobiaceae; genus Rhizobium_E. The sequence continues at coordinate 148,335 of NZ_STFX01000009.1, read as the reverse complement.
AGACCGACCGCAGCAGCGCTTCGGCTTCCTCGCGGGACGGCATGGCGGGCGCGGTGCCAGGCCGTGTCACCGAGATCCCGGCAACGGCGGAGCCGAAACGCACCGCATCGACAGGCGCTTCCCCGCGCGACAGAGCGGCGGCGAACCCGCCATTGAACGCATCGCCTGCGCCCGTCGTATCGACCACCTCGCCGGCCTTGAAAGCCGGGACCAGCACCGATTCGCCCTGAGTGTGATAAAGCGCCCCTTGTGAACCGAGCGTGATGATCGCCGTCTTGACGCCCATCGACAGCAGTTTGTCGGCCGCCGCACGGGCCTCGTCGACCGTCGTCACCGGCAGACCGGTCAGGATTTCCGCCTCGCTCTCATTCGGCGTGACATAGTCGCAGAGCGCGAAGACAGAGGCGTCGAGCGGTTGAGCCGGCGCAGGGTTGAGGATCGTCGTCGCCCCGCCCGCCTTGGCGATTTCAAGCGCCCGGATCGCGGCGTCGAGCGGTTGCTCGAGTTGCGTCACGAAGATCTTCGCCTTGCCGATCAGATCCGCCTGGGCGTCCATATCCCCTGGAGAAATGGTCGCCGCCGCGCCCGGAGCCACGATGATGGCGTTGTTGCCCGTTCCCTCCTCAAGGAAGATGTAGGCGGCGCCGGTATAGCTTGTGGCATCACGGGTGACGACCGGGTTGACGCCGGCCTTTTCCCAGGTGCTCATCGCCATGTCGGCGAAAGCGTCGTCGCCGAGCTTGGTCAGAAAAGCGACGTCGCCGCCTGCGCGGGCGGCGGCGACAGCCTGGTTCGAACCCTTGCCGCCGGGCCCGAGCGAAAAGCTCTTGCCGAGAATGGTCTCGCCTATTTTCGGCTGGCGGGCGGCGCGATAGGCGGTGTCGGCGACGAAGACGCCGAGAATGACGATGTCATGCGCCATGGAACCCTCACGCAGCATCCGGCGGAATCACGCCCTTGGTGAGGATGAAGCAGCCGTAGAAACGACGCTCGCCGGTCTGGATGACCGCATAGGCCTTCTTGGCGAGATCGTAGAAGGCATAGCGTTCGACGCCCACCAACGGCCAATGCTTGCCTTCGGCCTTGTCGATCACCGACTGCACTTCCTGCTGCACCACAGGAATTTCGTTCGGATCGCCGACGACTTCCATGCGCTGGGCGGCGTTGTCGATGAAGGTGTCGAGCGGCATCAGCGAGAGGATCGCTTCGGCGGCCTGGGCGGAGGTGGTGTTCTCCATCCTCAGCAGGCTGCCATAGACCGTCTGCTGCGCCACCGATTCAGACGGGAAATTGAGGTCGGACAGGACGATGTAATCGCCATGACCCATGGATTTCAGAACATAGAGAACATCCGCATTGAGAAGCGGAGATAGACCTTTGAGCATGATGGCCTCCCTGGATTGTCGTTATGAAATGGATGCGGACGGCGACGACACGCCGCCATGCGCTCAAATGCGTTTTCCCGTCGCGGCGTCGAAGACATGCGAGGCTTCGCGGCGCGGTCTCAGACGTATGGTCTGGCCCGGCGTGAAGTGATGCCGCTCGCGGAACAGCGCGAGGATATCGCGGCCGCCGGCATGCACGAACACCATGGTCTCCGAGCCGGTAGGCTCGACCACGCCGACCTTGCCCTCGAACCCGTCATCGGCGATTTCGAGATGTTCGGGGCGGATGCCATAGGTGACCTCCTGCCCTTCCGTCACCGCGTGCTTGGTCCCGACCGGCAACAGCACGTCGCCGGCTTCGACGAAGGCTTCGCCGCCGACGATCTTCACGCGACCCTTGATCAGGTTCATCGACGGCGAACCGATGAAGGTCGCCACGAACAGATTGGCGGGATTGTCGTAGAGTTCGAGCGGCGCGCCGATCTGCTCGACGCGGCCATCCTGCAGGACCACGATCCGGTCGGCCATCGTCATGGCTTCGACCTGGTCATGCGTGACATAGATAGTCGTGGTCTTGAGGCGCTGATGCAGTTCCTTGATCTCGGTGCGCATCTGCACGCGAAGCTTGGCGTCCAGATTGGACAGCGGCTCGTCGAACAGGAAGACCTGCGGATTGCGCACGATGGCGCGGCCCATGGCCACGCGCTGCCGCTGACCGCCCGACAATTGCCGGGGATAGCGGTCGAGATAGGGCGTCAGGCCGAGAATATTGGCAGCAGAAGCGACGCGCTCGGCGACGATGGCCGGGTCGGTCTTCTTGAGCTTCAGCGAAAACGCCATGTTGTCCTTGACCTTCATATGCGGATAAAGCGCATAGGACTGGAAGACCATGGCGATGTCGCGGTCGGACGGCGGCACATTGTTGACGATGCGATCGCCGATCAGGATCTTGCCGCCGGAGATGCTTTCGAGCCCCGCGACCATGCGCAGCAGCGTCGATTTTCCGCAGCCCGACGGACCGACGAGCACCACGAATTCGCCATCGGCGATGTCGATATTGACGCCGTGAATGACTTCGAGAGACCCATAGGCCTTCCTGACGTCCTGGACCAGAACCTGAGACATTCCACCTCCCGAAATGCGGATGTCGTCTTGAACCCGAAGCCTCATGGCGATCGTTGTTCAAAACTTACAATACCTCCCCAAAGGCGCTCCACGGCCGCTACGGGCCGCCGCTCCCTTAAATTCCGTGTAGCCGACGCCGAATGGACTGTCCAGATTTTTCCGGACGCGTATGTATTGCGTCGCAGCAATATTGCCGCAACGCAATACAAGCCATTGAAATTGATGATTGACGGCCGCCACGAGACAGATTTATTTTGAAAATCGCGGAATCCGGCGTGATTTACGCAGAGACTGCGGAGGAGCGGACGCTTTTGTCCTTATCGATGTCGGTAAAATACAATTTGCGTCCGACGCGGTCCACATGCAAGACTTCTTCGACGATGCAGCGAGGCGGGGAGTGCGCCAGGCTGGATCGTAGCCACCATGGGAGGATATGGCGTGAAAGTTGAACTTTATGAACTGTTGGCCAGGCAGGCCATGAACCGTCGCAGCCTGTTGAAGGGCGCGGCGAGCCTCGGCGCGATGGGCCTTGCAGGCACAGCTCTGTCCGGCATCGCCGGCCCGGCAATGGCGCAGGACAATCTGCGCGCGGAAATCCTGAAGATTCCTGGCGTCGGCGCGGGTTCTCCCACGGACGCGGACTGGCAGAAGGTCGGCGAGCTCTGCCTCGGCGCGACCAAGGCCTCGGTGAAGGAAGGCGAGTTCAAGGGCGTCGAACTGTCCTTCATGGGCCTCAACAACCAGAACCTCCACAACGTGCTGTTCCGCGGCCTGCTTTACGCCTGGGAACAGTATACCGGCGCTAAGATCAACTGGATCGACCTCGCCCAGGCCGACTATAACGCCCGCCTGCAGCAGTCGATCGCCACCGGCACCGTCGACTTCGACATTCTCGAAATGGGCGCGCCCTTCGAGGGCGACGTCTGCGGCAAGGGTCTGGCCTCGGTTATGCCGGATTGGGTCAAGCAGCAGATCGACATGGACGACTATGTCGGCTACCTCAAGGCGCCGGTCGGCACCTGGGACGGCAAGACCTACCGCATCTCCGTCGACGGCGACTGCCACAACTTCAACTACCGCTCCGACGTGTTCGCGAGCGCCGACCTCGCCAAGGCGTGGAAGGACGAAGGCCACCAGGGCGAATGGGGCGTACCGAAGACCTGGCAGCAGGTTCAGGAAGTCACCAAATTCCTCAAGGGCAAGCAGCTCGACGGTCAGGATCTCTACGGCTATCTCGACGCCCCCAAGGGCTGGGGCGGTTTCGGCTTCTACTTCCTCGCTTCGCGCGCGACGGCTTACGCCAAGCATCCGGACGACAAGGCTTGGCTGTTCGACGCCGACACGATGAAGCCGCGGATCAACAACCCGGCCTGGGTTCGCACTATTCAGGACGTCATCGACGCGCTGCCCTCGCAGCCCGCCGACCAGCTCAACGCCGACCCCGGCACCACCGCCTTCCAGCAGTTCCTCGCCGGCACCGGCTCGATGCTGGCCTGGTGGGGCGATGTGGGCTCCTCGGCGAAGACCTCGGATTCGTCGGTCATCGGCGACACCGTGGGCTTCTCGATCCTTCCCGGTTCGGACGACGTCTACAACGCCAAGACCGGCCAGTGGGACAAGCTCGCTTCGGGCCCGAACTACGCGCCGAACATGGCCTATATCGGCTGGGGCATCTACGTCATGGCCCGCGTCGATTCCGATCCGGTCAAGCAGAAGGCGGCCTGGTCCGCTGCGGCCCATCTCGGCGGCAAGGACATTTCGCTGTGGACCGCCGCCTATCCGTCGGGCATGCAGCCTTACCGCAACTCGCATTTCAACATCGAGGAATGGGTTGCCGCCGGCTATGACGAGGCCTTCATCTCGTCTTATCTCAGCTCGGAAAAGGACAGCTACAACCATCCGAACGCGGCCATCGAACCGCGCATCCCCGGCATCTTCCAGTACTATTCGGTCGCCGAAGACGAACTGGCCAAGATCTTCGCCGGTCAGCTGACCGCGCAGGAAGGCGCCGACAAGATCGCCGCCGCCTGGGAAAAACTCACCGATCAGATCGGTCGCGACAAGCAGATCGCGCTCTACAAGGCCTCGCTCGGCCTCTGAGCGCGTGACATCAGCATCTGGGCCGGCGGCGGCGTTGCGTCGCCGGCCCTTCTGTTTACCAAGACATCAAGAGGAATGGGCGGAGCCGCATGTCGAGCAGCGCTGATCTGGTCAATGACCGGTTGTTCACGGTCAACACCGACGACGAAATTCCCGAAAGCCGCAAGCGGCTGGGCCGGCTGACATTCTGGGCGGCGACAGCCCTCCTGGTCATCACCGCCGTCATCCAGAGCCTGCATGTGGCGGGCTCGCTAACTTTCGGCTTCGAGAACTGGCGGCCGGTGCTCTACGCCGTTCTGCTATGGTGCGTGGCGCTGGCCTATTCCCTGGTGATGGTCCGCGGCGAATACGGCAAGAAGATGCTGTTCATCCTGCCGGCCTTTCTGTTCACCGTGTTCATGGTGATCTTCCCGACCCTCTTCGGCCTCTATATCGCCTTCACCGACTGGAACCTGTCCTCCTTCGAAGGCCAGCATTTCAACGGCGCCGACAATCTCGTGAAGATGGCCAGCGATCCCTATTTCTGGAACGCCATCCTGAACATGGTCTATTATGTTTTGGCGATCCTGGTGGAATACGCTATCGCCTTCGGGCTTGCGCTGCTGCTGAACGCCGAGATCCGCGCCCGCAAGTTCTTCCGCGTCGCCTTCCTTCTGCCCTTCATGCTCTCGCCGGTGGCGGTGTCCTGGATGGTCGGCAAGTCGCTCGGCGAATATCGCTTCGGCCCGCTGGCCACGCTCGCCCGCCATCTCGGTTGGGACCAGCCGGCCTTCTTCGCGACGCCGGGCATCGCCCGCGTCTCCATCATGATCATGGACGCCTGGACCTATATCCCCTTCATGCTGATCATGCTGCTGGCCGGTCTTCAGGCCATGCCGAAGGAAGTCCAGGAAGCAGCCCGCGTCGACGGCGCAACGCCCTGGCAGGCTTTCTGGCGCATCACCTTCCCGCTGATGCTGCCGGTGTCGATCACCGCCGTCATTCTCCGGGTGATCTTCAAGCTGAAGCTGGCCGACATCGTCATCAACATGACCGCCGGCGGTCCCGGCGGAGCGACCGACACCGTCACCAGCTTCATCTTCCGCGAATATCGAGAGCGATCGAATGTCGGTTACGGCACTATGTTGGCCTTCGTCTATCTCGTGCTGATCATCCTCTTCGTGACCGGGCTGTTGAAACTCGCCAGCCGGTGGAACACCAGCGAACAGAATTGAGGAGCACGCCATGTCGACACTGAGCCAAGCCATCAGCGCGGCCGACGCGCCCACGGAAAAAGACGGAACCGCCAAATTCTATTTCGGCCGGTTCTTCATCTACGGAGCCCTTACGCTCTGGACGATCATCTGCCTGTTCCCGATCTACTGGACGCTGACCACCTCCTTCAAGGTCGCCAAGGATGTGCAGAAGGGCGCGATCACCCCCTGGGTGGATTTCATTCCGAACTGGAAGGGCTGGCAGTCGCTCGGCCTGTCGCCCGAAACCATCATTCGCCCCTCCACGGTGCGCGATGAATTCCTGAAGCGTTTCTTCAACAGCGTCATCACCTCGGTCAGCGCCTCGCTGCTCGCCGTGCTGATCGGTTCGCTTGCCGCTTACGGTCTGACCCGTTTTGCCTACAAGATCGGCTGGATGCGCAACAAGGACATCTCCTTCTTCTTCCTGTCGCAGCTCATACTGCCGCCGGTGGTGCTGGCCCTGCCGTTCCTGGCGCTCTACAAGGAGCTAGCCCTGCTCGACACCACCATCGGCCTGGTGATGCTCTACACGCTGATGGTGCTGCCGATCGTCATCTGGATCATGCGCGACCAGTTCGCCGGCATTCCCGTCGAACTCGAGGAGGCGGCGCTGGTGGACGGCCTGTCGATCTGGGGCGCGTTCTTCCGGATCGTCTTCCCTCTCGCAGCGCCCGGCATGGTCGCAGCCTTCATTCTGGCGCTGGTGCTGTGCTGGAACGAGTATTTCTTCGCAGCCCTCCTCACGTCCACCCATGCCACGACCGTGCCGGTCATGGTGGCGAGCCAGACCGGATCGCAAGGCATCAACTGGTGGTCCATGGCGGCGCTGTCGACGGCGGCCATCGCGCCGCTTGTGGTGATGGGCATCTTCCTCGAGCGCTATATCATCAAGGGCATGACAGCCGGATCGGTGAAATGATGTTGAAGAAGATTCCACGCCTTCTGAGCGCCGAGGCCCTGAATGCGCTGATGCTGATGGGCCACGGCGACGAATTCCTCATCTGCGATGTCAACCACCCGGCAGCGACCATTGCGCGCGACACCGTTTACGGAGAGATCATCGATCTCGCCGGAGCTGACATTCCGACTGCGCTCGCCGCCATTCTCGAACTGTTTCCGGTCGACACCTTCGTCGAGCAACCGGTGAAACGGATGCAGGTTGTCGGCAATCCCGGCGAAGTCCTGCCGATCTTCGACGCCGTGCAGACTGTAGTCGATGCGGCGGAAGGCCGAGCCGTGGGCATGGCGGCCTTGGAGCGTTTCGCCTTCTACGAGGCGGCGCGGCAGAGTTTTGTGGTGTTCCGGACCTCCGATCCTGGTCCTTACGGCTGTTTTATCATCAAGAAAGGCGTGATCTGATCTGACGCGGGAGAAATCGTCGTTCCGGCGCAAAATATTTATCAGCATGCTAATTGTCTTCCGATGAACGGGCGCCTAAGTGATCACTGCAATGATCACTTAGGAAGGCAATCATGCTTCTCGACACCCTCTCCTGGCGTTACGCCACCAAGAAAATGGACCCCTCAAAGACCGTCTCCGAAGACAAGGTCGACCGCATCGTTGAGGCCGCGCGGCTGGCGCCGACATCCAGCGGTTTGCAGCCCTTCGAAGTCATCGTCGTCACCAACAAGGACGTCCGTGAAAAGATCAAGGCGATCGCCTGGAACCAGGCGCAGGTCACCGACGGCTCCCATCTGCTCGTCTTCGCCGCCTGGGACAATTACACCACGGACCGCATCAACAAAATGTTCGACCTCGTCAATGAGGAACGCGGCTTCACCAATGAAGGCTGGGAAAACTACCGGCAGATGCTGCTCAACAACTATCCAAATCGTGACGAGCAGGTGAATTTCGAACATGCCGCTCGCCAGGCCTATATTGGCTTCGGCCTCGCCATCGCCCAAGCCGCCGAAGAAAAGGTCGACGCGACCCCGATGGAGGGCTTCGATCCCGCCGCCCTCGACGAGATCCTTGGGCTGCGCGCCCGTGGACTGCGCTCCGTCACCATTCTGCCGCTCGGCTATCGCGCAACCGAAGGCGACTGGCTGGCCAACCTCAAGAAGGTTCGCCGCCCTCGCGACGAATTCGTCTCCACCGTCGCCTGATGGCTCCGGGAACGCGACGGTTCGGTCGTCGCGTTCCGTTTTTTTGCTCTGAGATCTTGAACCGGTTCAGAAAACCGTAACGCGCTCGGCCTATGCTTATTCCATGAAGTAAGCATTCGGAAGCCGACGTTGGATCTCGCCACCATTCTCCTGCTGTTCAAGTCGTCACTGCTCGTGGGAGCCCTCTGCTTCGTTTACGTCCGGTGGCACGGCAAACATGGCGAAGGTCTCGGGGTGCTCGCCGTATCGTTCTTGCTTCAGGCGGCGGCCACAACGTTTGCCGGCATGGTGGAATCCGGAACCCTCACAGGCACGGTTTGGATCGTGATCATGACCGCATTGGGCCTGGCGGGTTACGCCCTGCTCTGGACCGGGCTCAAAGAACTGACGACCGGAGTAAAAACAAAAGGTCTATGGCTGACGATGCTGCCGCCATCTCTCTTGACCGTCGCTGTTCTGTTTACCGACAGTGTCGACGACAACAGGATCCGCGCCTCGGTTTTCAATCTCTCCGCGGGCGTCTATCTCCTGGCTTGCTCGGTCATGGTCTGCCATGACATCGGGCGAGAAAAGCTGAGCGCGAAAGTCCCGCTGTCCCTGGCGCTCGGCTCAGGCGCATTTCTCTGCTTCGCCATCGTCCTGGGCATAAACGGCCTATTGATCTCCCCTGACGCTCTCAACATCGTCTTTTTCCTGCTGATCGTGCTGTTCTTCATCATCTGCCTGTTCATCATCATCATGGTGAAGGAGCGGACGGAAGCGGATCTGCATCGGCTGATCGCAACGGACGAATTGACCGGTCTTCCCAACCGCCGCCATTTCTTCAATGGCCTGCCAGCGGAGCCTCGCCCGGGCGACGCGTTCATCCTGCTTGATATTGACCATTTCAAGCGGGTCAATGACACATTGGGCCATGCGACGGGAGACAGGGTGCTCCGCAAGGTCGCCGAAATGATCGCCCGCGATCTGCCGTCACAGGCGATCTATGGTCGCCTGGGCGGAGAGGAATTCGGCGTCTTCCTGCCGGGGTCCGGCAACGACGCGGCGCTGGCCATCGCCGAACTCATCCGCAAACGGATCGAGAACCATCACGACGCCATCACCACCATCAGCGCCGGGGTCGCCGTCGCAAGAGCGGCAAGCGTCATAACCGAAGTGATGAGCGCCGCCGATGCGGCGCTTTACAAAGCCAAGCAGAATGGCCGCAATCGCGTCTGGCTGCATGTCGAGACCTGACCTCCTGGATCAGGGCGTGGCGATCTCACGCATCAGATCCTTGGTCCGACCGTAAAGGCTGCGGAAGACCCGGTGATTTCGGACATGCGCGGGATGGGGATGCGCCGCCACTTCCGCCTCGACCGGGTTCCAGGCCAGAATATCCTCGCGCCGTACGTCCCCCACGCCGAGCGCCGCCAGGAAAGCATCGCCATAGGACGCGCCGACCATGCGCCGCGCCAGCCTCTGCGGAAGGCACGAAATGTCGGAGGTCGCCTCCAGCCAGATCTTGTTCTTGACCCCGCCGCCCACGGCCATCAGCCGTTCCGGGCGGGCGCCGACTTCGGCATAGGTCTCGAAGATATGATTGGTGGCGTGCGCGATGCCCTCGATCAGCGCTCTGTAAATGTCCCCGCGCCCATGGGTGAGGTTGAGACCGAACAGCACGCCCTTGGCGTCGGGATCGTGCAGCGGCGTCCGCTCGCCCGAGAAATACGGCAGGAAGACGAGACCCTTCGCGCCGGGCTCGGAGGTTTCGGCCTCGCGCGCAAGCTCGCCGAAAGCCGTGGCCGGATCGAGATCGCGGCCGAACTGGTCGCGGAACCAGTGCGTGAGCGTGCCGGATGTCGCAAGCCCCGACATCGAGGCGTGTTCGCCCGGGAACAGCCAGGGCGCATACCAGAGGCGTGCGTCGCGCACCCGCGCCGCGGTCAGTTCGATGATGAAGATGGTCGAGCCATACATCACCATCATGTCGCCGGCTTCGCTCACGCCGACGGAAAAGGCTTCCGCCGCCGCATCGATCGTGCCGCAAATGACGGGGGTGCCAGAGGCGAGCCCGGTGGCGTGGGCGGCTGCAGCCGTCACTTCGCCGGCGATATCGGTGGTCCAGAGGATCTCGGGAAGCTTGTCGAGCGGCGCGATGCCGTCATTGAGCGCGTCCGACCATCCCTGCTCGTCGATCCGGTAGAGCGGCGAGAAATTGGCGGCGGTGTAATGATCCATCACCGACCGGCCCGTCAGCTTCTGGACGATATAGGTCGTGGAGGTCACGAACTTGTCGGCCTTCTCGTAGAGATCGGGCCTGTTGTTCTTGAGCCAGAGAATCTTCGGGCCGACCGACTGCGAGGTCAGGGCATTGCCGCATTCGTCGAGAATGCGCGCCTCGCCGAGGCTGGCGTTCAACGCTTCGATCTCGCGGGCGGCGCGTGTGTCGACGCCATAGAGCACGCCGTTCATCAGCGCATTGCCGTCACGATCGACCGGCAGCATGCAGGGCCCGATGGCGGAAGCGCCGACTGCGCGGATATCCTTGGGATCAATCCCGCCCTGGGCGATCAGCGCCTTGGAGAGAAAGCAGAAATCGCCCCACCAATCCTTGTCGGGATCGTGCTCGGCCCAGCCGGGCTGCGGCACCAGCATCTTGTGCGGGCGCGCCGCCTGGGCGACGATCTCGCCGGTCCCATCGACCAGCACGCCCTTGGATTCGAAGGTCCCGATATCGACGCCGAGATAATAGGCCATTGTCCCCTCTATTGTTCGAAATCGTCCCGATCGAGGCTGAAGCCCGGCTTGATGCGGGTGATTGCGGCGACCAGCAAGCGCGTCAGCTCTTCGAGATCGGCGAGGTCGCACATTTCGAGCGACGAATGCGAGTAGCGCATCGGAAAGCCCATATCGATCGACGCCACGCCTTGCCCCACCAGCTGCACATAGGAGGAATCCGTCAGGCAGCCGATATGGGCGCTTTTCTGCAGACGGATGCCCTCGCCCGCGGACGTTTCCTCAAACAGCCGCACCAGCGCCGGATGCGGGATCGTGCCGTTGAGCGTGCCGCGCCCGTGGAAGGAATAGAGCCCCATGCCAGGCCCGCCGCCCAGCGTCACCTCGCCCCGCGCGCCCATATCGGGCGTGTCGGCGGCCAGGATGATGTCGATCTGGATGGCGATATCGGGCTCGAGCATCTGCGCCGCCGTCAGCGCGCCGCGAAGGTTGAATTCTTCGAGCACGGAGAAGACGATATGCACCGTCGGGCGATCCTCTGCCGAGGCCAACGCCCGCGCCGCCTCCAGCACCACCGCGCAGCCGGCGCGGTCATCGACGGATGTGCCGGCGATGCGGCCATTGCGGAGATCGATGACTTCGGGCTGATAGACGATGGGCGTGCCCACATCGATGCCTGCGGCCAGCGCCTCCTCGGCGCTTCTGAAGCCGGCGTCGATATAGAGCTCCAGATAGGGCAGCACCTTGTATTTTTCATCGGGCTGGGTGGCGTGATGGGCCTTGTTGGCGATCACGCCGGGAATATCCCTGCCTTCGCCGAGCGAGAACAACACCGCCTGCGAGGCGAGCGCGCGCTCCGGCACCCCGCCGAGCCGTTCGACCCTGACATAGCCGTTCTTCTCGATCTTGCGCACCACGAAACCGAGCTGATCCATATGGGTGAACAGCATCACCGACGGCGCGCCCTCGGCGCCCTTGATCGTGGCGATCAGATTGCCCAGCCGGTCGGTGCGGGTTTCAAGCCCGATCGCCTGAAGCTGCGATTTGAGGTAACGGCGGACGCGCCCTTCATAGCCGGACAGGCCGGGAATGCGCATCAGCGTTTCGAGTTCAGCCCTCAGCCTGTCGCGCATGTCCAGCTCCTCAGCGATCCATGCGGACGAGACGCATGAATTCGGCCGCACGCTCGGGATCGACGGCGTTCCAGGTATGGCCGTCATATTTGAGCGACGACCCAACGATCACGCCGTCGGCCACCTTCAGCGTGTCGCGCACGGTGGCGTGCTTCACGCCGGTATTGGCGAAGACGTAAGTATCGGGCAGCACGCGCTTGACCGCTTCGAGATCGGTCATCTCGGCCGCTTCGCCGGTGATGTTGCCGGAGACCAGCACGGCGTCGGGAATGGACGAAAACACCGCGCTGCGGGCGCGATCGGCGACGCTGCGGCGGTCGAGCGAATAGGCGAATTCCGCCGAGATATTGTAGAGCAGCGCCAGATCCTGCCGATGCAGCCGGTCGCGATAGCGCATCGCCTTGCCCGCGTCAGGGGTCCACGGCCCCATGTCGGAGGCGTAGGTTCCGGTGAAAATCTCACGGACGAAGCCCGCACCGGTCGCCGCAGCCAGCGCGATCGAGGCTTCGGGATCCCAGAGCACATTGATGCCGAAGGGAATGCGGATCTCCTGGCGCACCTGGCCGATCACATAGGCCATGGTCGCGATCGACGCCGTATCCACCTTGAATTCATAGGGCCGGTCATTTTCGTTGCCGAACATGACGGCGTCGAAGCCGGCGTCCTGCAGCGCGGCCAGATCCTTGCGGACGCCGTCCAGCAGCGCCTCCAGGCCTCCCTCGCGATCATAGAGCGGCGAGCCGGGCAGCGCGCCGAAATGGACCATGGCGATGACGGGTTTGACCTCGCCGAACAGGCGCTCCAGTTTTTCACTCACGATACGATCTCCTCCAAACCGTGCCGGGAACTTGCCATTTCAGGCACTGCTTGTCACGGGCGCACCTTTGAAAATGAATAAAAACAATTGCTTTCGGATTGATCGCCTCGATACACTCGCCGCCTGAGGAGACCTATTCAGGAGGATAGCGATGAAAATCCGGCACTGGGACCGTCGCGGCAATGGCGGCTTCGATTTCACCGAACTCGGCTTCGGCACGGCCCCACTCGGCAATCTCTACAAGGCCATTTCGGACGAAGAGGCGCATGCGGTTCTCGATGCCGCCTGGGAAACCGGCTGCCGCTATTTCGACACCGCGCCGCTTTACGGCCTCGGCCTCTCCGAGCGCCGCGTCGGCGATTTCCTCAAGACCAAGACGCGCGAGGACTATCTGATCTCGACCAAGGTCGGTCGTCTTCTGTCGGTCTGCCCGCCCGATCAACGCACCGGCATCGGCAAGTTTTTCGACACGCCCAATCGGCGCGAAATCTACGACTATTCCTATGACGGTGTGATGCGGTCGTTCGAAGCCTCCTCCGAGCGCACCGGGCTCGATCGCTTCGACATCATCTTCGTGCACGACGTCGACATCTTCACCCATGGCTCGAAAGAAGCCTCCGACGCCCGCATCGAGGAATTCATGCGCGGCGGCTATTATGCGCTGCTGTCGCTTCGCGATCAGGGCGTCATCGGCGCCTTCGGCGGCGGCGTCAACGAATGGCAGGTCTGCCAGACATTGGCCGAGCGCGGCGATTTCGATCTCTTCCTGCTCGCCGGCCGCTATACGCTGCTCGAACAGGAGGCGCTCGAGAGCTTCCTGCCGCTCTGCGAACAGCGCAATATCGGCATCGTGCTCGGCGGACCCTACAATTCCGGCATCCTCGCCCGCGGCCCTTCGGAAGCGGCGCAATACAACTATTCGAACGCGCCGGTGGAGGTGATCGAGCGTGTCCGCAGGATCGACGCGGTCTGCCAGACGCATGGCGTGCGGCTGATCGAAGCGGCGCTGAATTTCCCGCTCCGGCACCCGCAGGTTGTTTCCGTCATCCCCGGCGGCCAGAGCGTGGCCGAAGTCCGCTCCAACCGCGACATTCTCGGCAAGGAAATTCCATCGGCGCTGTGGGAAGAGTTGAAGGCGGAGGGATTGCTGCGCGCTGACGCGCCGGTGTGATGTTTTGCGGGCTTAGCTGGTCTGATTTTCCGGGTCGCGTCCTCCGGGACGCGACCGACGGCGACGCAACCTATTCGCGATGCGCGCTGAAAAAGCATTGCCAAACAGTCTTGTGCGGACAGAATTTTTCTGTCACCAATGCCACCATCGATTTTCCTGAGGCCGATTGGCTCGGCTCCCCCGTCACTTGGCACGGGCGCGGCCTACGACTTATCCCCGAACGATCTATCGATGCCACCACCTGCTCTCGGCAGAGAGCACACTATTCTACGAAGGTTCTCGAAAGGAACTGTTATGAACACTGGTACCGTAAAGTGGTTCAACTCCCAGAAGGGTTACGGATTCATCCAGCCGGACAATGGCGGAGCGGATGTATTCGTGCATATCAGCGCCGTTGAACGCGCCGGCTTGACCACGCTCAACGAAGGCCAGAAGATCTCCTACGAAGTGCTCGCTGACCGTCGCACCGGCAAGTCCGCCGCCGGCAACCTGCGCGCCGCTTGATCTGTCGATAGATCCGGAACGTTTTCGAGGGCGCGAACCGCAAGGGTCGCGCCCTCGATCATTTAAACATCATCCCTGCAGATAGACGAATTCCGGCTCGACGCTGCGCGTCATCACCAGCCGCCCGTTCGGCAGATCGTTGCCGTCCAACTTATGGGTGAGATCGTCGCCGGCCAGATCCTTCCAGCGCTCGGTGAGACGCCGGCGCAGTTCGTCCTCCGGAACTTCGATCAGCACGGTCGTGTCGTAATGTCGGCGGAGATCCGCCCAGGCGCCGTCGCCCAGAAGGATATAATTTCCCTCAACGACCAGATGCCGCACGCTCTTGGGGATCATGCGTCCGCCGGCGCGGGCGATCTCGATCGACCTGTCGAACACCGGCACGGCGATCTCATCGTCGAGATTGGCGCGGAGACGGCCCAGCATATGCGAGAAACCGGCGACGTCGAAGGTTTCGAGCGCGCCCTTGCGTGGCCTGAGACCGCGCGGAACCAGCACGAGATCATCATAGTGATAGCCGTCCATGGGAAAGACGGCGGCCGACCCCGGCTCGCGCGTGTTCAGCGCCTCGACCAGTTGTTCGGCGAGCGTCGATTTGCCTGCGCCCGGCGGGCCGGCGATGGCGGTGATCGACCGCGCCTCAGCGCCGCGCGCCTCGACCGTTTCAACGAGCGTTTCGAATGTGATGGACAGTCGCATGGCATCCTCCCTTGTCTGGTCCCGATTAAAGCAACAGAGGTCGTTTCGCAAATCTCTGCGGCTTTCCAAACCAGCCGACCAGGGCTAGGAAAGGCGCAAAGAGGAGATCACACATGCGCATACTCTACGACCCCTCCCCCCGCGCCACAGAGGACATCTTCAGCGCGTCGGCAAAGGAAAAGTTCTTTTCAACCTATGACGTGATCGCCTGGAACGGTGAAGATCGCGACGATTTCTACCGCCGCCACCTGCCGGAGACCGAAGTGCTGATCAGCCAGCAGCCGATGGAGCGCGACCGGCTGGACCTCGCCCCGAAGCTGCGCGCCATCGTCAATGTCGAGACCAATTTCCTGCCCAATGTGGATTACGAGGCCTGCTTCCAGCGCGGCGTGCATGTGATCGCGCCGAGCTCTGTCTTCGCCGCGCCGGTCGCGGAAATGGCTGTCGGCATGGCTTTGTCGCTGGCCCGCGGCATTCACGCGTCGCATGGCGATTTCCTGAACGGCGAGGAGCTTTACGGGTTGGACGGCAATCATACGGCCGAGCTGCTGGCTGGCTCCGATGTCGGCTTCGTCGGCTTCGGCGATCTCGGCCGCGCCACCCACAAGCTGCTGGCTGGTTTCAACCCCACCGTCCGCGCCTTCGATCCCTGGCTACCCGAAGGCGTGCTGTCGCGCCTCGGCGTGATCCCGGCCTCGCTCGACGATGTTCTGTCGAAGAGCCGTTTCGTCTTCGTGGTCGCGACCATCACCACGGAAAACGCCCACCTGCTCAACGCCGAAAAGCTCGGCCTGATGCAACAGGGCGCGAAACTTTTACTGCTCAGCCGCGCGGCTGTGGCGGATTTCGCGGCCCTTGCCGAAGCCGCCGCATCCGGCCGCATTCTGGTGGCGACGGATGTGTTCCCGGAAGAGCCGGTTGCGAAAGACGATCCGATCCGGAAAATTCCGAATATCCTGTTCTCGGCTCATCGCGCCGGCGCGCTGACTTCAGCGCTTGAGAACATCGGCAATTACGTGCTGGAAGATCTGGGGCAGATCGCGCGCGGCCTGCCGCCGGTGGCCTGCAAGCGGGCGGAACGGGAAACCGTCATGCGCATCCGCTCGAAGCCGATCGACAAGTCCTGATCAGGTCCTGTTCCTGATCAGATAACGGTCTTGAAATAGTCGATCGTGCGCTTCAAGCCTTCGCGCAGGGGCACGGTCGGTTCCCAGCCGAGAACGTCCTTGGCGCGGGAAATGTCCGGGCAACGCTGCATCGGATCGTCCTGCGGCAACGGCAGATAGACGATCTTCGACATGGAGCCGGTGAGCTCGAGCACGAGCTCGGCAAGTTCGCGCATGGTGAATTCGCCGGGATTGCCGATGTTGACGGGATAGCTGACGCTGTCTGGCGCATCCATCAGGCGCAACATGCCCTCGACCAGGTCGTCCCGATAGCAGAAGGAGCGCGTTTGCAGGCCATCGCCGAACATGGTGATGTCATCGCCCCTGAGCGCCTGCACGATGAAGTTCGACACGACGCGGCCGTCCGCCTTGTTCATGCCGGGCCCATAGGTGTTGAAGATGCGCATGACGCGGATATTGACGCCGCGGGTGCGGTGATAGTCATGCATCAACGTTTCCGCGCCGCGCTTGCCTTCGTCATAGCAGGAGCGGATGCCCATCGTGTTGACATTGCCCCAATAGGCTTCCGTCTGCGGGTGAACGAGCGGGTCGCCGTAAATTTCGGACGTGGAGGCCTGCAGCACCTTGGCGCCGGTCTTCGACGCCAGCTCCAGAAGATTCATCGTGCCGATGATGCTGGTCTTGAACGTGTAGATCGGATCGGACTGGTAATGCACCGGTGACGCCGGGCAGGCCAAGTTGAAGATCTCTTCGAAACGGACATCGACCGGATCGATGACCGACTGTTCGATGGTCGCGAAATTGTTGCGGCCGCGCAGATGGGCGATATTGTCGACGGCGCCGGTGAAGTAATTGTCCAGGCAGGTGACGAAATTGCCCCGTTCCAGCAGTCGCTCGCAGAGATGCGAACCCAGAAAACCTGCCCCGCCGGTGACCAATATTCTCTTCATCGCGCCTGCCTTCCCAACTCGGTTTGAAGACCAGCTACACGCCCACCGTTTCCCGGACCTTGCGTGGCGCGCGAGGCGCGCGGAAATGTTCGCCAGGCTTTACTTTCGTTTTTTTCGTTCTATCTTCGGAGCGAAAACGAAACGACGGACCCGCGCGCATGTTTCTTTCACCCCGCCATCAACAGATCCTCGATATCGCCAAGACGCATGGCAAGGTGCTGGTGGAAGACCTGGCCTCACGCTTCGACATGACGCCGCAGACCATCCGCAAGGATCTCAACGATCTCTGTGAGAAGAAGCTGCTCAACCGCATCCATGGCGGCGCCGTGTTTCCTTCCGGCACCGAGAACATGCAGTATGAGCAGCGCCGCCAGATCGCCGCCGGAGAAAAAGAAGCGATCGGCCGCGCCGCAGCGGGCCTCATCCCCGACAACGCCTCGCTGTTTGTCAATATCGGCACGACGACGGAAGCTGTAGGCCAGGCCTTGCTTGACCATGGCCGGCTGATGATCATCACCAATAATATCAATGTAGCCAACAGGTTGCGCGTTTACCCACAATTCGAGGTGGTCATTGCCGGCGGCGTGGTGCGCGCTGCAGACGGCGGCGTAGTCGGCGAAGCCGCCGTCGATTTCATCCGCCAGTTCAAGGTCGATTACGCCGTGATCGGCGCATCTGCGATCGACGACGACGGCGCGCTCCTAGATTATGATTTTCGCGAAGTGAAAGTAGCCCAGGCGATCATCGCCAATGCCCGCCACGTCATCCTGGTGGCGGATTCGACGAAATTCGAACGCACCGCGCCGGTCAGAATCGCGCATATTTCGCAGGTGCACACTTTCGTCACCGACCGCTGTTATCCCCCGAGCGTGCAGAAAATCTGTCGTGAAAACGGGGTAAACCTCGTCGAGACGGCGGCGCAAACCGACATTCGCAGCGCAACCGCTCAGTAAATTTTCTAGTAATGCTCGGTAAAATTTTACCTCGTTTGTTTTCGATTGACATTCGTTTTGTTTTCGCTTTGAATGATTTCAGTTTCGCAATTGCGATAAATGTTGCAATGCGAAAAGGGAGAGAATCGTGACGACAGACGTGATCCATGATGTTTTCATTGCGGGCGGCGGCATCAATGGCTGTGGCATCGCCCGCGACGCGGTGGGTCGCGGCTACACCGTCTATCTGGCGGAAATGAAGGATCTGGCGTCCGGCACCTCGTCCTGGTCGACCAAGCTCATCCATGGCGGTCTGCGTTATCTCGAACATTACGAATTTCGCCTGGTGCGCGAGGCGCTGATGGAGCGCGAAGTGCTCTGGGGCATGGCGCCGCATATCATCTGGCCGCTGCGTTTCGTTCTGCCGCTGCACAAGGATATGCGGCCCGGCTGGCTCATCCGCCTCGGCCTGTTCCTTTACGACCATATCGGCGGCCGCAAGGCGCTGCCGGCCACCCAGGTGCTCGATCTCACCCGCGACCCCGCCGGCAAGCCGCTCAAGGACCGTTTCCGCAAGGCTTTCGAATATTCGGATTGCTGGGTCAACGACGCCCGTCTCGTGGTGCTCAACGCCCGCGATGCCGCCGATCGCGGCGCGACGATCCGCACCCGCGCCAAGGTGGTCTCGGCCCGCCGTGAAGGCGGCCTCTGGGCCATCGTGGTCGAAGACGTGCTGACCGGCGCGCGCGACACCGTCAAGGCCAAGCTGTTCGTCAACGCCGCCGGCCCCTGGGTCGACAAGCTTCTGCAGAACGCCGCCGGCTCCAACACGCATAATGTGCGCCTGGTCCAAGGCAGCCATATCGTGGTGAAGAAGAAATTCGCCGATCCCCGCGCCTATTTCTTCCAGAACAATGACGGCCGCATCTTCTTCGCCATCCCCTATGAACAGGATTTCACCCTGATCGGCACCACGGATCGCGACTACAAGGGCGATCCGGCCGATGTGAAGATCACCGACGACGAGATCGACTATCTCTGCGCCGGCGCTTCGGAATATTTCAAGGAGCCTGTGACCCGGGCAGACATGGTTTGGTCCTATTCCGGCGTGCGCCCGCTTTATGACGACGGCGCCTCCAAAGCGCAGGAAGCCACCCGCGATTACGTGTTGAAGGCGGTCGGCGGCGAAGGCGAGCCGCAGATGCTCAACGTCTTCGGCGGCAAGATCACCACCTATCGCAAGCTCGCCGAATCCATGCTCGAAAAGATCGAGGCGGTGCTCGGCGCAAAGGGCAAACCCTGGACCGAAGGCGCGACGCTGCCGGGCGGAGATTTCGACCGCAACGGCTTTGGCGGACTGGTGTCGCGGCTGCGGACCGAAAAGCCCTGGCTGCCGGGCGC
Organism: Rhizobium sp. FKL33; assembly: GCF_005222915.1. Taxonomy (GTDB): domain Bacteria; phylum Pseudomonadota; class Alphaproteobacteria; order Rhizobiales; family Rhizobiaceae; genus Rhizobium_E. Next base: position 128,933 of record NZ_STFX01000009.1, on the reverse strand, counting down.
GCTCGCCGAACGTCTCGTGCGCCTTTACGGCACCAAGGCATTCGTCATCACCAAGAGCGCCGGAAGCCTGGCCGATCTCGGCCGCATCTTCGGCGGCGATCTGACCGAAGCGGAAGTCAACTATCTCATGGACCAGGAATGGGCGGTGGACGCCGAGGACGTTCTCTGGCGCCGCACCAAGCTTGGTTTGAAACTCGACGCCGACAGCGTGGCTGCGCTGGAGGCCTATATGCAGGAACGGCGGAGCGCACGCGCCGCCGCACAGTAGGACTGACGACATAGGCCGAGAGGGCCGCTGACGGCACAGTCCTGCTGGGGAGGAGGAACAATGCTGGAATTCAAGGGCGTGTGCAAACACGTCGGCGCGGAGCGTCACATCACCGATGTGTCCATGCGCCTCGAAAAAGGCTCGCTCAACGTGCTGCTCGGCCCGACGCTGTCAGGCAAGACCACGCTGATGCGGCTGATGGCTGGGCTCGACCGCCCGACGAAAGGCTCGGTTTTCTTCGACGGCAAGGATGTGACGGGCGTTCCCGTGCAGGCGCGCAATGTCGCGATGGTCTACCAGCAGTTCATCAATTATCCGGCGATGACGGTCTATGAGAACATCGCTTCGCCTCTGCGCGTGAAGGGCGCCGATCGCGCCGAGATCGAACGCCAGGTGATGAAGGCGGCCGAACTGCTTCGCCTCACCCCCTATCTCAAGCGCCTGCCGCTCGAACTCTCCGGCGGCCAACAGCAGCGCACCGCGCTTGCTCGCGCCATCGTCAAGAATGCCGGCCTGGTCCTGCTCGACGAGCCGCTCGCCAATCTCGATTACAAGCTCCGCGAGGAACTGCGCGCAGAACTGCCGCGCATCTTTGCCGAAACCGGCGCGATCTTTGTTTACGCCACCACCGAACCCACAGAAGCCCTGCTATTGGGTGGAGCCACGGCGACGCTGCATGAAGGCCGCGTAACGCAATATGGTCCGACGGTCGACGTCTTCCGTCGCCCGACGGATCTCCTCACCGCGCAGACCTTCTCCGATCCGCCGCTCAACATGATCGCCGCCGTCAAGCGCGGCGAGGTGCTGGCGCTGGAAGGCGGCGCCGAGATCTCCACGCCGCGCGACATGGCGCATGTGCCGGATGGCAAGCTGACCATCGGTTTCCGGCCGCATCACCTGTCGCCCAAGCCCGTCAGCATCGAGACGGCGGCCCTGCCCGCCCGGGTGGCGGTGACGGAAATCACCGGTTCGGAAAGTTTCGTGCATCTGGACCATGGATCGGAAACCTGGGTCATGCTGACCAAGGGCGTGCATGATATCGCCCCCGGCACCGATCTGATGGTCTATCTGGACACGCGCCACCTGCTCGCCTTCCGTGAGGACGGGCGCAACGCTGCGCTTGCGGCCTGAGGAGAAGACCATGGCGCGCATCACGCTCGATCACATTCGCCACGCCTACACCGCCAATCCGGAAAAGCCGTCGGATTACGCGCTGAAGGAAGTGGACCATATTTTCGAAGACGGCGGCGCCTATGCGCTGCTCGGACCCTCCGGCTGCGGCAAGACCACGCTGCTGAACATCATCTCGGGCCTGCTCACGCCCTCGCATGGCCGATTGCTGCTCGGCGACCGCGATGTGACGCGGCTGCGCACGGAAGAGCGCAACATCGCCCAGGTGTTCCAGTTCCCGGTCGTCTATGACACGATGACCGTGTTCGACAATCTCGCTTTCCCCTTGCGCAATCGCGGCATTCCCGAAGCGCAGGTCACGGCCAAGGTGCAGGAAATCCTGAAGGTCATCGATCTCGAATCGATGGCGCGGCGCAAGGCCGAGGGCCTGACCGCCGATCTCAAGCAGAAAGTGTCGCTCGGCCGCGGCCTCGTCCGCGCCGATGTCAGCGCCATCCTGTTCGACGAGCCGCTGACCGTCATCGATCCGCATATGAAATGGCAGCTCCGGTCGCAGCTGAAGCTGCTGCACCGCCAGTTCGGCTACACCATGGTCTATGTGACCCACGACCAGACCGAAGCCCTCACCTTCGCCGACAAGGTCGTGGTCATGTATGACGGCCAGATCGTGCAGATCGGCACGCCGGCGGAACTGTTCGAAAAGCCCAGCCACACCTTCGTCGGCTACTTCATCGGCTCGCCCGGCATGAACGTGCTGCCGGCCTCGCTGGACGGCGCATCCGTGCGCGTCGGCGAGCATGCGATCGGCCTGTCCTCCGCCCCGTCGGTGGCGGGCGCCGCCAAGATCGAGCTCGGCATCCGGCCGGAATTCGTCCGGCTCGGCCGCGAGGGCATGCCTGTCACCATCACCAAGGTCGAGGATATCGGCCGCCACAAGGTGATCCGGACGCAATTCGCCGGACAGAGCCTGACCGCGATCCTCGAAGAGGACAACGAGATCCCCGCCGATCCCCGGGTCACCTTCGACCCCGGCGCCATCAACCTCTACGCCGATTCCTGGCGCGTGAAGACGGAGGCCTGAGATGAACAAGACCTGGAACAACAAGGCCTGGTTCATGGTCCTGCCGGTGCTGGCGCTGGTCGCCTTCTCCGCCGTGGTGCCGCTGATGACGGTGGTGAACTATTCGGTGCAGGACACATTCGGCAACAACGAATTCTTCTGGGCCGGGGCCGAGTGGTTTTCTGACACGCTGTCGTCGGAACGCTTCTGGTCGGCGCTGCAGCGCAACCTGCTGTTCTCCTTCATCATCCTGGCGATCGAAGTGCCGCTCGGCATCTTCATTGCACTCAACATGCCCAAGAAGGGCCTGGGCGTGCCGGTCTGCCTCGTGCTGATGGCGCTGCCGCTGCTCATTCCGTGGAACGTGGTCGGCACGATCTGGCAGATCTTCGGCCGCGTCGACATCGGCCTGCTCGGCTACTCGCTCGAAGCCATCGGCGTCGACTATAACTACGTCCGCGACCCCATCGACGCCTGGGTGACGCTGGTCATCATGGATGTCTGGCACTGGACGAGCCTCGTCGTGCTGCTCTGCTATGCCGGCCTCGTTTCGATCCCCGAAGCCTATTACCAGGCCGCCAAGATCGACGGCGCCTCGCGCTGGTCCGTGTTCCGCTACATCGAACTGCCCAAGATGAAGCGGGTGCTGCTGATCGCCGTGCTCTTGCGCTTCATGGACAGTTTCATGATCTATACCGAGCCCTTCGTCGTCACCGGCGGCGGCCCCGGCAACTCGACCACCTTCCTGTCGATCGACCTCGTCAAGATGGCGGTCGGCCAGTTCGACCTCGGCCCGGCCGCCGCGCTCTCCATCATCTACTTCCTGATCATCCTGCTGTTGTCATGGATCTTCTACACCGTGATGACCTCGAGCGACCAGAAAGGCTGAGACCATGACCAAGTCCCCTCGCTACGGCGCCTTCCTCGTCTCGACGCTCTATATCCTGTTCCTGCTCGCGCCGATCTACTGGCTCGTGAACATGAGCTTCAAGACCAACGCCGAGATCACCGGCGCCTTCTCGCTCTGGCCGGCCAATCCGACGCTCCGGAACTACACCGTGATCTTCACCGATCCGGCCTGGTATTCGGGCTATATCAATTCGATCATTTATGTGGCGCTCAACACGGTCATCTCAGTGTCTGTGGCGCTGCCGGCCGCCTACGCCTTCTCGCGCTACCGGTTTTTGGGCGACAAGCACCTGTTCTTCTGGCTGCTCACCAACCGCATGGCGCCGCCGGCTGTGTTCGCCTTGCCCTTCTTCCAGCTCTATTCGGCCTTCGGCCTGATCGACACGCATATCGCGGTCGCGCTCGCCCACTGCCTGTTCAACGTGCCGCTGGCGGTCTGGATCCTCGAAGGCTTCATGTCGGGCGTGCCGAAGGAGATCGATGAAACCGCTTATATCGACGGTTATTCTTTCCCGCGCTTCTTCGTGAAGATCTTCACGCCGCTGATCGCTTCGGGCATCGGGGTCGCCGCCTTCTTCTGCTTCATGTTCTCCTGGGTCGAACTGCTGCTCGCCCGCACGCTGACCACGACCGACGCCAAGCCGATCGCCGCGACCATGACGCGCACCGTCTCGGCGTCCGGCATGGACTGGGGGGTGCTGGCCGCCGCCGGCGTTCTGACCCTGATCCCCGGCGCGCTGGTGATCTATTTTGTCCGCAATTACATCGCCAAGGGCTTTGCCCTGGGGAGGGTCTGATGAACGCTACTCGTCGCTGGCCGTTCGCGCTCGCCATCGTTGTTCTCGTCTATGCCGGGGCCGTGGGCCTTCTCGCCTCGCGCCTGCCGGTCAAGGACGGCGCCGTCGACTGGTATGCGCCGCTGATACCGGGCGGCTGGATGGCCTGGTCCTTTCCCGGCGCGCTGTTCTTCATGACCATCGCCTTTCTGCTGGCGCTGATGGCGGTCTGGGAAAGCGCCTCGCCGGGTGGAAACCCTCGTATCGGCATCCTGCGCTTCGAGACGACGCGGGGGGACCGTCTGTTCATCTCGCTGCTCGGCTCGGCATTTATTCATCTCGCATGGTTGGGCCTGATCGGCGCCAATCTGTGGTGGGCTCTGGCTCTCTCGCTCGTCTACGCGCTCGGCGTGTTCAAGCTGGTGTGAGCCACGGAGGAATGGGCGCGCCGGGGGAGCCGGTTCGCCTTCTACGCAATCGCAAAACCTATGGGAGGATCTTATGCGAAAGCATCTACTGACATCGACGGCGGCAATTCTGCTCGCTTTCGCCGGCACGGCCTTTGCCGGCATGGAAGAAGCCAAGCAGTTCCTGGACAAGGAAGTCGGCGATCTGTCGACCCTGTCCCGCGCGGACCAGGAAAAGGAAATGCAGTGGTTCGTCGACGCCGCCAAGCCCTTTGCCGGCATGGAGATCAAGGTCGTCTCCGAAACCATCACCACGCATGAATATGAATCCAAGGTGCTGGCTCCGGCCTTCACCGCCATCACCGGCATCAAGATCACGCATGACCTGATCGGTGAAGGCGACGTCGTCGAAAAGCTGCAGACGCAGATGCAGTCGGGCGAAAACGTCTATGACGCCTATGTCAACGACTCCGACCTGATCGGCACCCATTGGCGCTACAAGCAGGCTCGCTCGCTGACCGACTGGATGGCGAACGAAGGCAAGGACGTGACCAATCCCGGTCTCGACCTCAACGACTTCATCGGCCTGAAATTCACCACTGCCCCGGATGGCAAGCTCTACCAGCTGCCCGACCAGCAGTTCGCGAACCTCTACTGGTTCCGCTATGACTGGTTCAACGACGAGAAGAACAAGGCCGACTTCAAGGCCAAGTACGGTTACGACCTCGGCGTGCCGGTCAACTGGTCTGCCTACGAAGACATCGCCGAATTCTTCACCGGTCGCGAAATCGACGGCAAGAAGGTCTATGGCCACATGGACTACGGCAAGAAGGACCCCTCGCTCGGCTGGCGCTTCACCGACGCCTGGCTGTCGATGGCCGGCAATGGCGACAAGGGCCTTCCGAACGGTCTGCCCGTCGACGAATGGGGCATCAAGGTCAATGAAAAGTCCCAGCCGGTCGGCTCCTGCGTCGCCCGCGGCGGCGACACCAACGGCCCGGCTTCGGTCTACGCCATCCAGAAATACCTCGACTGGCTGAAGGCCTATGCGCCGGCCGCCGCTCAGGGCATGACCTTCTCGGAATCCGGCCCGGTGCCGGCCCAGGGCGAAATCGCCCAGCAGATGTTCATGTACACCGCCTTCACCGCCGACATGGTCAAGGACGGCCTGCCGGTGGTCAACGCCGACGGCACGCCGAAGTGGCGTTTCGCGCCGTCGCCGCATGGCGTCTACTGGAAGGACGGCATGAAGCTCGGCTATCAGGACGTGGGTTCCTGGACGCTGCTGAAGTCCACGCCTGACGATCGCGCCAAGGCCGCCTGGCTCTATGCGCAGTTCGTCACCTCCAAGACCGTGGACGTCAAGAAGAGCCATGTCGGCCTGACGCTGATCCGCGAATCGACCATCCAGCACAAGAGCTTCACGGACCGCGCGCCGAAGCTCGGCGGCCTGATTGAGTTCTATCGCTCGCCGGCCCGCGTGCAGTGGTCGCCGACCGGCACCAACGTTCCGGACTATCCGAAGCTGGCCCAGCTGTGGTGGCAGGCGATCGGCGACGCCTCTTCGGGCGCCAAGACCGCCCAGGAAGCCATGGACTCGCTCTGCGCCGAGCAGGAAAAGGTGCTGAGCCGTCTGGAACGCGCAGGCGTCCAGGGCGACATCGGCCCGAAGCTCGCCGAAGAGCATGATCTCGCCTACTGGAACGCCGACGCCGTGAAGAACGGCCATCTCGCTCCGCAGCTGAAGATCGAGAACGAGAAGGAAAAGCCCCTCACCGTCAACTATGACGAACTGGTGAAGAGCTGGCAGAAGTAATCGACGCCACGCTGTGACGTCACGGACCGGGGCGGAAACGCCCCGGTTTTTTTATTGGACGGGCGACAGAAGCCACGCGGCGGACCCAGCGCGGTGCCCCCCTCACGCCCGCTTGAGCGCCTCGATATCCCCGCTTTCGAGATACGGAAGATTGGCCTCGATCTTGGCGATCGGCCAATCCCACCAGGCGAGGTCGAGGAGGTCAGCGATCACATCGTCGGGATAGCGCATGCGGATGATCCCGGCCGGATTGCCGCCGACGACGGCATAGGCGGGGACATGCCGCGTCACCACGGCGCGGGCCGCGATGATGGCGCCCGGCCCGATCCGCACCCCCGGCATGATCGCCGCCTCATGGCCGATCCAAACGTCGTGGCCGACCACCGTATCCCTGACCGGCAGATCCTTGTAGCCAAAGGTTTCCGGCTTGAAGATGCGGAAGGGATAGGCGGTAACCCCGGCCATCGGGTGATTGGCGGAACTGGTGATGAAATAGCTGCCGCGGGCGATCTGCACGAATTTGCCGATCACCAGTTTTTCCCGGCAGCCGGGACCAAGATACGGCGCCAGAATCCCCGCGGTCTCCTCCACGCGGCCCGAATGAGTGAAATAGCTGTAGTCGCCGACCTCGATGCGCGGATGGTCGATCGCCTGTTTCAGATGCACGGTGTCGCGATAGACGGTCCCGTCGGGCAGCGTGATGGGATGGAGGAGATCGGCGTCGAGAAGGGGCATGGCGGGGTCCGGAGCAGTGGGAATGTGGCCGATGCTATGGGAGGACGGAGGCGCGATCCATCGCGTGGAGGGAATGGTTGAATCAATTGTTTGAATGAAATGCTAAAAGTTTATGTGCTGCGAAAAAGCATAGCCGCAGCATAACTGAACGTAAAGAATGCAGGTATATGTAGATGGATACGTCTTCATGTTCTGAAATATATCACTACAGAACAGAAAAATGCGGAAGGGTCGATTGATGAAGCAAATTGCAATTTTTAATCACAAGGGCGGCGTAGCCAAAACGACATTAACATTCCATCTAGGATGGATGCTTGCTACACTTGGTAAACGGACCATGATCGTAGACTGCGACCCACAATGCAACCTTACAGGCGCCTTTCTTGGCGATATGGATACAGAAGATTATCCCTTCGAAAGCAAATCTCCGCAGAAGCCAAAAAACATCCGCGATGCGATCAAACCAGCCTTTGAATCTAGGCCTTACATGATTGAGGCAACTGAACTGTATACTTCACCGCTGCAAAAGGATTTACTTCTTCTTCCAGGCCACGTCGGACTAGCAGAATACGAAAGTCAACTCGCAGTTTCTCACGAATTGAGCAACACCTTGTCGGCGCTGCAGAATATTCCAGGTGCACTTCATCACGCCATCGCAAAAACGGGAGAAAAATATAGTATCGATCTCGCCCTCATCGACATGAGCCCTAGCTTGGGAGCAATCAATCAAAACCTTTTTATGACGAGCGATGCTTTCATTATTCCGATGGCGCCTGATCTCTTTTCCTCTATGGCACTGCGTTCGCTATCTCGAACTCTTCCTAAATGGGCAGAGTGGGGAAGAAAAGCTGCTAGCAACGCAATCCTCAAGGACGCTGATTACTCATTTCCCGACGTAACACCAAAGTATTTAGGTTCTTCTGTCAATAACTTTCGAAAGAGATCGAGAAACAACGAGGAAGCCAAGCCAACAAAAGCATTCCAAAAGTGGTTTGATAGGCTAGCAGAAACGAAAGCGAATGATCTAATGGCCGCACTTAAAGGAGCTCATATGCTTCTTTCTGACAACATTTATGAAGATGCAAAAGCGCCCCCTGAAGGATTTCTCATGGAGATCAGTACGCTCGATAGTTTGATTGCGACTGCGCAGGAACTAGCTAAACCAGTTTTTGCGCTCGATTTAGATGTCGACACAGAGTTTCGCGGTACCGTCGCTGATATATACGCCCAAAAAATTGAAGATGTTCGGAAGGGCTTCGAACAAGGAGCCGAGAAAATCATTAAGATGACGGACGCATTCTAAAATGGAGAGGTTCGGTGACGCAATAAGAACGTTCGACCATGCTATTGATCGAGCAAGACAACTGATCAATTTGTATGATGCTCTATGTGCACTAAGACGGGACGACCCTGCTAACGATGACGCCTTAAGATCTGCATATTTTCAAGCCGTTAGCTCGTTTGACTTTTTTGTCCATGAGGTAGCGCTTATTGAAGCAACACACAGATTCCAGAACAGCATAAAAACAAGAAATATCAGCTTGCCGATGGAAATTATGACAATAGCTGACGCAGAGGAAAGGATTGCCGTTGCATCCGCGCATATCCGTAAAAGCAACTCATACAAAGCATTTGTTGATCCAGCAAAGCTTGCCGAGCTACTCTCTTGCTACTGCGACAAGCCTTGGCAGAAAATAATTGAGAGAATAAATGAAGGCGTTGAAAATTCAACACAAAATGATGAACAATCAATAAAGGGTCAGCTAAAAAGCATTTGGAAACGTAGAAACCAAATAGCTCATGAGGCGGACGTCAATCCTACTTTAGCTGGGATAAGATTGTGGCCGATAGACAAGCCTGACACTGAGTTAACTATAGCCTTTATTGCCGCACTCGGCAGTCATATACCAAATGTCATATCCGAGCAGCTTGCAAACGAAAATAGCGATGAGGAAATTGGGTAAAAGCTTATTATTGTGAAGTATTGCCATAATAATAAAAAATCGACACTTCTGCAAAAAAATAATTCACATAAGCACAATGTGACATTATAGCGAAAGGCCGAACGCCCCTCGCAAGTATAAGCCTACTTTGCGAGGGGCGCTAAGTTTTAGTTCACCCCCTGAACCGATACTCGTCCCGGCTCTCGGCTTTCATCTCAATCGAAAACCCCGCAGCCTTCGGCGGCATGTAAGCGGCGTTCTCGATCACGCAAGGCTCCAGAAAATGCTCATGCAGATGGTCGACGAATTCGATCACCCGGCCGTCGATCTCGCCTGACACGGCGACATAGTCGATCATCGATAGATGCTGGACATATTCGCACAGGCCGACGCCGCCGGCATGCGGCCAGACGGGGAGGCCGAATTTGGCGGCCATCAGCAGGACGCCGAGCACTTCGTTGAGGCCGCCCATGCGGCAGGCGTCGATCTGGACGATGTCGATCGCGCCATTGGCGATCATCTGCTTGAACATGATGCGGTTCTGGCACATTTCGCCGGTCGCCACCTTCACCGGTTCGATGGCTTCGCGGATCTTCTTGTGGCCGAACACATCGTCGGGGCTGGTCGGCTCCTCAATGAAGAAGGGTTTCGTGAAAGCGAGCTTTTTCACCCAATCGATCGCCTGGTCGACTTCCCACACCTGGTTGGCGTCGATCATCAGATAGCGGTCGGGGCCGATCACCTCGCGCGCAATGGTCAGGCGGCGGATATCGTCTTCGAGATCGCGGCCGACTTTCATCTTGATATGGTTGAAGCCGGCGTCGATGGCTTCCTTGCACAGGCGGCGCAGCTTGTCGTCGTCATAGCCCAGCCAGCCGGCCGAGGTCGTGTAGCAAGGATAGCCCTTGGCTTCGAGCCGGGCGATGCGCTCGGCCTTGCCGGGCTCGGCCTTGCGCAGGATGGCGAGCGCCTCGTCGCGGGTGATGGCGTCGGTCATGTAGCGGAAATCGACGATGTCGACGATTTCTTCCGGGCTCATCTCGGCCACGAGCCGCCAGACTGGCTTGCCGGCCTGCTTGGCCATGAGATCCCAGACGGCGTTGACAACGGCGCCGGTGGCGAGATGGATGGCGCCCTTGTCCGGGCCGATCCAGCGCAGCTGGCTGTCGCTCGTCACATGCCGCCAGAAGCGGCCGGGATTTTCCTTGATCCAGGCGAGATCGAGCCCGACCACCAGATGCCGCATGGCTTCGATCGCCGCGCAGCAGATATCATTGCCGCGGCCGATGGTGAAGGTAAGGCCGTGACCTTCCAGCCCGCTCTCATCCGTGCCGAGAATGACATAGGCGGCCGAATAATCCGGATCCGGATTCATCGCATCCGAACCGTCAAGGCTCTGGGAGGTCGGGAAACGGAGATCGAGCGTCTCCAGGCTGATGATCTTGGTCACGGATGCCTCTGTTGGTTCGGTGTGTTATGTCTTTGGGTGGGGTTACCCCCCTCTGTCCTGCCGGACATCTCCCCCTCAAGGGGGAGATTGGCCAGAGGCGGGAACCTCGCCCCGCCGCCAGCGTCAGAGATTCGGGAAAGCCGGCGCCCCATCTGATCTCCCCCCTTGAGGGGGAGATGCACGGCAGGGCAGAGGGGGGGTATGCGCGGCACGCCGCGCCCCCCACTCCCCTCATCTATCCTGGACGAAGGTCTGCTTCTGCGTTCCCAGCCCTTCGATGCCGAGCTCCACCACGTCGCCATCGCGAAGATAGCGCGGCGGCTTCATGCCCATGCCGACGCCCGGAGGCGTGCCGGTGGAGATGATGTCGCCGGGATGCAGGCTCATGAACTGGCTGAGATAGGAGACCAGGAATTTCACATTGTAGACCATGGTTGAGGACGTGCCGTTCTGCATCGTCTCGCCGTTCACTTTCAGCCACATCTTCAGGTTCTGCGGATCGACCACTTCGTCCTTGGTGACGAGATAGGGGCCGGTCGGGCCGAATGTGTCGCAGGACTTGCCCTTGGTCCATTGCCCAGAACGCTCGGTCTGGAAGGCGCGTTCGGAAACGTCGTGGGAGACGGCGTAGCCGGCCACATAATCCAGCGCCTCATCTTCGGAGACATATTTCGCCGTCTTGCCGATGATGACGCCGAGTTCGACTTCCCAGTCGGTCTTTTCCGAGCCGCGCGGGATCAGCACGTCGTCATAGGGGCCGCAGATGGCCGAAGTGGCCTTCATGAAGATCACCGGCTCGGGCGGCACCGCCATGCCGGATTCGGCGGCGTGGTCGGAATAGTTGAGCCCGATGCAGATGAATTTTCCAGTGCCGCCGACGCAGGCGCCGATGCGGGTTCCATCGGCCACCACGGGCAGGCTTGCGGTGTCGATGGCGGCGATCTTGGCCAGGCCTTCGGGGCCGATCGCCGCGCCGGCGATATCGGCCACATGGGCGGAGAGATCGCGGATCGTGCCGTCGGCGGCGAGGATCGCGGGCTTTTCGGCGCCGAGCGGGCCAACGCGCATGAGTTTCATGTCAATATTCCCTTGTTGCTGTCGTCAGATGGTCCAGCCGCCATCAATGGCATAGGCCTGACCAGTCGTGTAGGTGGCGCCGGCGAGATAGACGGCGAGATCGGCGATTTCCTCGGGCGTGCCGATGCGGCCGATCGGCTGGCGGGCGATGAAGGCGGCGCGCGCCGCGTCATAATCGCCCTGGGCGCGCAGCCGGTCCTGCAGCGAGGGGCTTTCCACCGTGCCGGGGCAGATGGCGTTGATGCGCACGCCCTGCGTCACGTAATCGGCGGCCACCGCCTTGGTGAGGCCGATCACGGCGGCCTTGGTCACGCCATAGGCGAAGCGGTTGGGCACGCCCTTGATGGAGGAGGCGACCGAGCCGATATTGACGATCGCGCCATCCTTCTTCTCCAGCATTGCCGGCAGCACGGCGCGGATCATGCGGATCATCGACTTGACGTTGAGATCCATGGCGAAGTCGAGGTCCTCGTCCTTCATCTCCATGATCGAGCCGCCATGCACCACGCCGGCGCTGTTGACGAGAATGTCGAACGGGCCGTTTTCCGCAATCGCCGCCTTCACCGCCGTGTCATCGAGCACGTTGAGCTTCAGCGTGCGGATGCCGGTCGTGCCCTCAAGCTCCTTGAGCACGGTCTCGTTGATGTCAGTCGCCAGCACCTCGGCGCCCGCAGCCGCCAGCGCCAGCGCCGTCGCCCGGCCGATGCCCTGCGCCGCCGCCGTGACGACAGCTTTCTTGCCCTTCACATAGTCGCTCATCAAATCCTGTCCTTCTGAAACATCTCAAGCAGTCTTCACGCGCCGCTCGACGATGAGAATGTGGTCGGCCGCGAGCACGACTTCGCCGCGCTGGTTGACCACCTCGCAGCGTTCGATCACCCGGCCCGCATCCTTCCGCTTCGGATCATCCTCCTTGGCCGCGATCGTCACCCGCGTCTTGATCGTGTCGCCGATGAAGACCGGACGGATGAAGCGCAGCCGATCGTAACCATAAGAGAAAGCGACGGGATTGATAAGGCTTGCCGTAAGCCCCACGCCGATGGAAAACACCATGGTGCCATGGGCGATGCGCTGGCCGAATGGCTGCGTTTTGGCGAATTCCGCATCCATGTGATGCGGGAAGAAATCGCCGGTATGGCCGGCATGCACGACGAAGTCGGTTTCGGTTATAGTCCGCCCAGTGGTAAGCCTGACGTGACCGAGTTCGTAGTCTTCGAAGAAAATTTCCTGTTCCATCAGGGTCTCCCGGCAATGGCCGTGGCGGGGGCGGCGGAGGATTGATAGGCGGCTTCAACCAGCGCCATGGTCAGCCAGCCATCCTCAACGGAGCTGACGAGCTCCTCATCCTCGCCCGCGACGAAGCGCTGCAGATTGGCCATGCGGCCGACAAAGGCGTCGGGAAACCATTTGCCCTCGAGCGGCACGTTCACCCAGCCGTCGCCACCCTTGGGATAGATCTCCAAAATGTCTGGTTCGCCCTCGGGATAATTGAGATTGACGCCGAGCTGAAGGTAAGCTGCGCCTTCCGTTCCGGAGATGCGGAATTCGCAGGCCTGATGTTTACGGCCGAAGCGGTGGTCGTGATTGATGCTGAGCGCGCAGCGCACCTTGTCGCCGTAATCGAGGATCGCCGAGGTCCGAGTCTGCGCCATGTCATGGCTCGGATGGCCGATCGACTTGGCGTGAACGCCCTGGGGATCGCCGAGCAATTGCCGGATCAGGTCCAGATAATGGATCGAATGCATGGTCATCTCGATGCGCGGCAGGCCCTTGAGGAAGGCCCAGAGCGACCATGGCGTATCGAGCGCCAGCCAGGCGTCGACATCCACCACCTCGCCCAGAAAACCCTTGGCGATGGCGTTTTTCAGCGCCAGCATCATCGGCGCGAATCGCAGCTGGAAATTCATCGCCGCCTTCAGCTTGCGCTCTCGGCAGATGTCGAGAATTTCGGTGGCGGCCGCGAGATCGGCGCCCATCGGCTTCTGGATCAGCACGCCTGCGCCTTCAGGCAGTTTCTCCAACACGGCGCGATGCGCGGCAGGCGGCGTGGCGAGATCGAAGAGAGCGCCGTCGACAGCGGCGGCTTCGTCGACGGAAGCGTAAGCCTGAACGCCCCATTTTTCCGCCAGCGTCTTGGCTTTTGCGAGATCGGGATCATATAGTCCCGCCACCGGCAAACCGGCCTTGCGATAGGCGGGAAAATGCGCGTCGCCGACGATCGAGCCCGCGCCGAACGTGACGATCGGGCGAGGCTTTGATGGCAGCGGCCAGGATTGCGAGAGCGCTTTCGGGTCAAACGTCATGGATCGATCCGGCGCATCCGCGCGCCAGCCCTTCCCGGTTGTTCATGATGCTCCTCCCTTGGGTCATTCACATATGAAGAGATTATTCACATATTGTCAAGGTCACATCGCTGGTCTACAAAACCTCATCTTGTTCTGGAGGATGCGTTGGCCAAGGAAGCCTTAGACGATGACCGTTACCGGGCGCCCGCGCTCGACAAGGGGCTCGACATTCTCGAACTGCTCGCCGGCGTCGATGGCGGCCTGACGCAAGCGGAAATCGCCAAGCGCATGGGCCGCAACGCCAATGAACATTACCGCATGCTCGACCGCCTCGTGAAGCGAGGCTATGTGACGCGCATCGACGGCGACCGCTATGCCCTGTCGCTGAAGCTGTTCGGGCTCGCCCATATGCATGCTCCTGTCCGCCGTCTTGTGTCCTACGCCACGCCGCTGATGCGCGAACTCGCGGAAAAAAGCCGGCAGGCCAATCACCTCGTCGTCTTCGATCGCGGCGCAGCCGTCGTCATCGCCCAGCAGGAAGCGCCGGGCTATTGGGGCCTGTCGCTGCGGCTCGGCGCTCATATCGACATGATCGACACAGGCTCCGGCCACATCCTGCTCGCTTTCCGCTCGCCCGAGGAGCGCGCGGTGATGCTCCGGGAATATGCCGACAATGGCGGCCGCGCCGACACGACCCCGGAATTCGACGCCAAGCTCGAATCCGTCCGCGCCCGCGGCTATGAGATCATGCCCAGCCTGCAGACGGCTTCGGTCACCAACCTGTCAGTGCCGGTGCTCGGCGTCGATGGCCGCGCCATTGCCGCGCTGACCACGCCCTATGTGCCGATCAAGAATGCAGAGGCGCCGGAGATGGAGGCGACGATCGCGCTGCTGCTCGAAACGAGCCAGGAGATTTCAAAAGCGGCCGGTCTCGAAATCGGCTGAGCCCGGACCGGCCAGAGGGAGGAGCCGGCGCCGCCGGCGGAGGAGGACAGTATGATCATCGACACCCATCTGCATATCGTCGACCAGCAGGCGCTTGCCTATCCCTGGCTGGCCGGGGCCGGCGCCCTGAACCGCAATGCGCTTTATGAAGACTATGCCCGCGAAGCCCGCCGGCTCGGCATCGAGGCCGTGCTGCATATGGAAGTGGATGTCGCGGAAGAGGATATCGAGAAAGAAAGCGACTATGTCGCATCCGTCGCCGCCCGCGATGGGTCACTCCTGGTCGGCGCCATCGCAGCCTGCAGGCCTGAACATGCCGATTTCGCCGCCTATCTCGATCGCGCACTCCAGAACCCTGTGATCAAGGGCTTCCGGCGCGTGTTGCATGTGATGCCGGACGAACTCTCCGAAGGCGCTATCTTTCGCGACAATATCAGCCGCCTCAAAGGCACCGGCCTGACCTTCGATCTCGTGGTCAAGCCGCACCAGTTGAAGAAGGCGGCGGCGCTAGCCGATCTCAATCCCGATATCCAGTTCATTCTCGATCATTGCGGCGTGCCCGACATCAAGGGCGGCGGCTATGATCTCTGGCGAACAGAGATGACCGAGGTGGCCAAGCGCCCCAACATCACCGGCAAGCTCTCCGGCATCGTCGCCTATACCGACACCGAAACCTGGACGCTCGACGACATCAGGCCCTATGCCGAACACACGATCCGCAGCTTCGGCTTCGACCGCATGGTCTGGGGCAGCGACTGGCCGGTCTGCACGCTGGCCGGCACGCTCTCCACCTGGGTCGCGGCCACGCATGCGCTGCTTGAGGGCGTCAGCGCCGAAGACAAGGCCAAGCTGCTGAGCGGCAATGCCCGCCGCATCTGGCGGCTGGGAGCCTGAAGACCATGGCGCCCTCTCCGACCGTTGGCGTCGAAAGCACGCATCCCCGCACCATGCCGGCCGATCACGCCGATCTGCCGGTGTGGAATGCCGAGAACTGGTTCTACGAGGATTTCGAGATCGGCCACAAGATCCGCTCGCTGAGGCGCACGATCTCCGAAGGCGAGTCCATGCAGTTCAACGCGCTGGTGCTCGACATGCATCCTTATGTCGGCGACCAGATCTTCGCCGAGACCGAGGGCATGTTCGGGCGTCGGCTGGTGGCCGGGGCCTTCGTGTTCTCCGCCGGCCTGGGACTGGTGGCGACCAACTGCGTCAACGCCTTTTCCTATGGCTATGACCGGCTCCGCTTCATCAAGCCGGTGTTCATCGGCGACACGATCTACACAATCCGCACCAATCTCGGCAAAGAGCCGAAATATGACCAGCTCGGCCTGATCCGCGCCTCCTACGAAGTGTTCAAGGGCGAAGGCGAACTCGTGCTCTACTGCGAGCATATCCAGACGGTGCGCTACCGCTCGGGTCAGCGCCCGGACGCCTGACCCAGAGAGCAACAAAGCCGCCGCGAGCGTTGCGGCGGCTTCGTCCTATCGGGATCTATGTCTCAGAGAAAACTGTCGCGGAACAGCCGGTTGAGATCGGCGATCACGATCTTGCCGTCCTCGCCCGCCTTCAGCCCCTTGTTGATCCGCTCCGACGCCGCATGCTGGAACGCCATATAGCCATTGTGGCGCGGCCGCACCCAGGCGCCTTCCAGCGTCGGACGGGTGTTGTCGTAGAAGCCGAAGGTCTTTTCGTTCACACCCTCGTCTTCCCAGGCGTCGGCATGGCCGGGCTGGCCGCCGGAGGCGGCATAGACGCCCTTCTGGATCTCGGCCGACGCCACCCAATAGGCGAAGTCGATTGCCGCGTCCTTGTTGCTAGAGAAAGCCGACACGGCGATGCCGGTGCCGCCGAGCGCCGAGCCGGCAGGCCCGATTACGCCCGCCTCGGGAATATCGGTGAAGGTCAGTGGATTGGGTCGGAAGCCGTCGAGCGCATAGGAAACATAGCCATAGATATAGGGCGCGCAGGCGATGACGCTGTCGGCTTCGGCCATCTTTTCCGACACCGCGATCGGGTCCATGTCGAAGCAGGCGGGATCGATGAGCCCGACCAGTTCGGAGAGCACCGTATAGGCGGCAAGACCCGTCTCCTCGTCGATCAGGTCGCCCTTGGCCGTCGAGCATGGGCTCATCATATTGGCGCAGAGCGTGTAGAAGGTCATCAGCGAATGCGGCGGCTTGAGCGGCAGCATCACCCCGCCCTGCTCGGCCAGTTCGAACACCTCGTCCAGCGTCTCCACGGCGTCGGCGAGATCCTCGCGGAAAGCCTGGACCTGGGCGGCGGCGTCGATCGGGAAGGCCCATTGCCGGCCCTGCCAATTGTAGCTGCGGAAGGATTCGCCGACGGAGGCCTTCGCCATGGCGTCGAATTCCTGTTCGCGGCCGTCGATGTCCAAAGGCGCGAGGCAATTTTCGGTAGTGATCTGGCCCACATGCGGATGATCGATGACGATCAGGTCATAGGCGCGGGCCAGTTCTTCGACCGGGAAGGATTCGAAATCCTGCAGCGAGCGCTTGTCCCAGACGATCTCGACGCCCTTCTGCTGGAGATAGAGCGCGGATGACGCCACCATCGGGTCGTAGCCGCGCGGATGGCTCCAGGTCATGCCCTTGAGCGTGATGGTCATAGATTGAACTCCTTGCGGATCCTGTCCGAATGCTCGCCGATCCGGGGGGCGGCGCGGTCGCCATGCGGGCGCTGGCCGTTGACCCGGAGCGGCGACGAGGTGGTGAGTATGGAGACGGCGTCCTCGCGGGTCACCGTCTGCAGCATGTCGAGCGTCTGGAAGCCTTCATGCTCCATCAATTCGTCCCAGTCCAGCACCTTGGCGCACCAGATGTCGGCAGGCTCGAGCAGCGACAGCCAATGTTCGACCGTGCCGGCAGCGATGCGCGCCGCGATCAGCTTCTTGATGTCGTCGCGCTCGGTGAACCAGCTGGAGGGATTGTCGCTGAAGGCGGCGAGTTCGGGAATGTCGAGCAGTTTCTCGATCTTGCCGATCGGCGTCATCGCCAGCGCGAGATAGCCGTTCTGCGCAGGATAGACGCCATAGGGCGCGGAGAGATAGGCATGCGCGCTGCGGAAGCCGGAGCGCTTGGGCATGCGCCGGCCATCATTGAGATAGGTGGTCAGCACTTCGAACTGAAAATCCACCAGCGCTTCGAGCAGGCTGGTCTCGACATGCGCGCCTCGGCCGGAAATTCCGCGCCGCACCAGCGCCGCCAGCAGTCCCTGGCAGAGCGCGGCGCCCGCCAGCATGTCGCCGACCGCCAGGCCAAACGGCACCGGCCCCTGGTCGTGATCGCCGTTCAGCCACATCAGGCCCGAGCGCGACTGGGCAAGCAGATCCTGCCCCGGCCGCGACACCCACGGCCCCTCCTCGCCATAGCCCGAGATCGAACCGTAGACGATGCCGGGATTGATCGCCTTCACCGCCTCGTAATCGAGCCCGAGACGCTGGATCACGCCCGGACGGAAATTCTGTATCACCACATCGGCCTTGGCAATCAGCGCCTTCAGCGCGTCGAGATCAGCCGGGTTCTTCATGTCGATCGCGAGACTTTCCTTGCCCCGGTTGATCGCATGGAAAATGGTGGAATCGCCGCCGATCTCGGTGTCGCTGAGATAAAGCCGCCGCGAAAGATCGCCGCCGTCAGGCCGCTCGATCTTGATCACGCGCGCGCCGAGATCCAGAAGTCTGAGCGAACAATAGGGACCCGACAGAAACTGGCTCATGTCGACGACCACGAGACCCGCCAGCGGCGGCTCGATCATTTCAGGCATTCTCTCCTCCACCCGAGCCGAAGCGGCCCACTCAGTTCATGAGTAAATAGATTATTCAAATATGGATGAATGACAAGGGGAATTCCACAACAAGCTGCATCCCGCCGAGCCGCTCTTCTTAGCGCGACCGCAACAATCACAACTTGACGTGGCGCGAAAGTCAGAGATTATCGCCAAAGCAAAGAGGACATACAGATGCGCTTGGAATCCAGACGCCCAGCGCTGTAGTATCAATCCGAAGGAGCGCATCGATGACAAATTCGATGGGATTGTATGGCGACGGCGACGAAAGCGAACTGCTTGAAGACGTGGAGGAGGCGTTCGGATGTCGCTTCAATGAATTTGAACTCGAGCATGTCCGAACCGTAGGCGATTTTTTCAACGCAGTCGCGGCGAAATTGCCGGCTGGCGCTGCCGAGGGGCGCTGCGCTACAGCGATGACGTTTTTCCGGCTCCGCCGCGCGTTACAACCTCGTATAGGCACGAAGTTGAGGCCCAACACGCCGATCACAGTTCTTTCGTCCATTCCGACAAGAGAAATACACCGCATCATCGAAAAGGATTGCCATCTCAGAGCGCCATTCCTTGAACTTCCACTTTTGGGATACGCCGCACTGGTCCTGATGATCGCGGCCCCAATCACTATTCTTGTTTCAGGCTACTCATGGTGGCTAGCGATAACATCGGCGGTTTTGGCATGCGCGGTCTTGAAAATAGCGCCGATAAGATTGCCCACCAGAATTGCGACCTTTGGCGATCTCGCTCGTATTGTGTCGTCGAAAAATATCAGGCTGCTGGCGGATGAGGGCGCACGACTGCGCGAGCAAGAAGCTTGGGATGCGCTCAAGGAGGTTCTTGCAGATCACACATCGCTGCTCAAGCAGGAAATCACGCGGCAAACCCTGATCATCCACCCCAAACACGTGCGCCCGTGATGGCAAGAGCCTTGCCGAGGCGACTGTCGCGCAACAAAAAAGCCGGAGCAAACGCATCCGGCTTATCTCGACCTTGGAATATTTGGTAGCGGAGGGCGGACTTGAACCGCCGACCTTGGGGTTATGAATCCCACGCTCTCACCACCTGAGCTACCCCGCCACACGCGACACCGGGCTTAGCGCCGTCGTCGTGGCGCGGCTTATAGAAGCGGGTTCCGCCCCTGTCAAGCGCCTTCGGTCACTTTCTGCCCAAAGGTCGGAAAAAGCTGAAAAAGCCTTTTCAATTCAAGGCTCAGGCGGCCTGGGCCGATTGCAGCAGCCGCTTCAGCAGCGCTTCCGACGGCGCATCTTTTTCCGACCGATCGATGAAGCCGCCGCCATAAACGCGCGCGTCTTCGCCGGGCGCGGAATAGAGCGCGCAGGCCTGGCCGGGCGCGAGCCCCGGCTCGCCGTCATGCAGGTCGACATAGACGCCGGTGGCGTCGACATGCAGCGTCGCGGGCTTGGGCGGCCGCGTCGAACGCACCTTGGCGAAACATTCGAAACCGTCGCCGACCATCTCGGTCAGGGAGGCGTCTCCCAGCCAGTTCATGTCGCGCAGATAGATCCGCCTGGTGTCCAGCGCTTCCTTCGGCCCCACGATCACCCGCTTGCTGCGGGCGTCGAGATGCACGACATACAGCGGCTCGCCGGTGGCGACGCCGATGCCGCGCCGCTGGCCAATCGTGTAATGCAGGATGCCGTCATGCTGGCCGAGCACGCGTCCATCGAGATGGACGATATCGCCGCCGAGCTTGGCGTCAGGACGCAATTTAGTGATCAGGTCGCTATAACGGCCTTGCGGCACGAAGCAGATGTCCTGGCTGTCGGCCTTGGCGGCGACGACGAGGCCCATCTCTGCCGCAAGCGCCCGCACATCCGCCTTCGACATGCCGCCGAGCGGAAAGCGGAGATAGTCGATCTGCTCCTGCGTTGTGGCGAACAGAAAATAGCTCTGGTCGCGCTCCGCATCCGTCGGGCGGTACAGCGCGCGGCGAGCTGGATTTTCCGGCGTCGGATTGGCGCGCGAGCGGATGTAATGGCCGGTGGCGAGCGCGTCGGCGCCCAGTTCCTTGGCGGTGATCAGGAGATCGGCGAATTTGACCGTCTGGTTGCAGGCCACGCAGGGTATCGGCGTTTCGCCCGCGACATAGCTTTCGGCGAAAGGATTGATCACCGTTTCCTTGAAGCGGCGTTCGTAATCCAGCACGTAATGCGGAATGCCGAGCGTTTCGCAAACCCGGCGCGCATCGTCGATATCCTGGCCCGCGCAGCAGGAACCGGCGCGATGCACGGCGGCGCCATGATCGTAGAGCTGCAGCGTGATGCCGATGACCTCATAGCCCTCGCGCGCCAGAAGACCGGCGACCACGGACGAATCGACGCCGCCGGACATGGCGACGACCACGCGGGTGTCTTCAGGACGCTTGTCGAAATCGAGGCTGTTCACGGTCTTTACTCTTGCACTGAAAAGGCTGTCGCTGGGCTTGAATGCCCTGTTTAACATGAATTTCGCGGGCGATATAGGAACTAAATGAGGCGCCAACAAGCCGAGATGTGCGGGCTTTTCGCGGGCGCTCTCCGCAAGCGGACTGATTTATCAGAGCTTTTCATAAATTTTTTCCGGAGCGTTTAGGCAAATTTTAAAGGTGGGGTCCTAGAGTACCGCTCATATGGTCTTTGTTTGTGTAGAGAGTCCAATGACCGAAGCAATACGTCCAAGAGTTAAATATGTCATCGGACCCGATGGCAGCCCGTTGACGATCGCGGATTTGCCGCCTTCCAATACTCGTCGCTGGGTTATCCGCCGCAAGGCGGAAGTGGTCGCAGCCGTGCGCGGCGGCCTGTTGAGCCTCGAAGAAGCCTGTGAACGCTATACTCTGACGGTGGAAGAGTTCCTGTCCTGGCAGAGCTCGATTTCCGAACATGGTCTTGCCGGCCTGCGCACCACGCGCATCCAGCAGTATCGCCACTAAGTCCTGGCGATCGAGTTTAAAAAGGCCGGGTTCGTCCCGGTCTTTTTCGTTTCGGCTTGATTTTCCGTCTCCCGAACGTCCCCGCCTGTCGAAACTGTCCTAGCATGGAACGGCTTTCTTTCCGTTAACCCAAAGTTAGGATTTGACCTTGACCGAGCAGACCAGCCGTCTCGACCTGCCCTACATCCTGTCGTCGCAGGCGCAAAAACACATCACCCATAACGAAGCCCTCCAGAAGTTGGACGCGCTCGTCCATCTCGCCATTGTGGATATGCGAGGCTCCCCTCCCCTCTCCCCGGCCGAAGGCGATCGTCACTTCGTGTCGAGCCCGGCGGTTGGCGATTGGGCGGGCAAGAGCGGCTCCATCGCCGCCCGCGAGGATGGAGTCTGGACATTCCATACGCCCAAACCGGGCTGGCTCGCCTGGTTCATCGATGCGGCAGCGCTGAAGGTCTGGACCGGCGCCGCCTGGACGACGCTCGCCACGGCCTGACCATGTCGGAAATGACGAAGGGCGCAGCTTGCGCCGCGCCCTTCCTATCTTTCAGGTGCTGGCCGGATCAGTCGACGTTGAACACCAGCGGCTTCACCTGACGGATCGCCTCGTTGGCGGTCAGCTTGGCGATCACCTCGTCCTTGATCGGCTCGTCGACATAGAGGAGCGCGATCGCGTCGCCGCCCTGCTTGTCGCGGCCGAGCTGGAAGTTGGCAATGTTGACGCCGGCGGCGCCGAGGGTCGTGCCCATGAAGCCGATCATGCCGGGCACGTCGGTGTTGGAGATATAGACCATGTTGGCGCCGACATCGGCGTCCATGTTGATGCCCTTGATCTGGATGAAGCGCGGCTTGCCGTCGGAGAACACCGTGCCCGCGACCGAACGGGTGTTCTTGTCGGTGGTGACGGTCAGCTTGATATAGCCGTCATAGACGCCCGACTTGTCGCGCTTGACTTCGGACAGGATCACGCCCTTTTCCTTGATCATGATCGGCGCCGAGACCATGTTGACGTCGGCGACCTGGCTGCGGATCAGACCGGCGAGCAGCGCCGAGGTCAGCGCCTTGGTGTTCATCGACGCGGTCGAGCCGTCATAGAGGATTTCGATTTCCTTGATGGCGGTGTCCGTGACCTGGCCCACGAACGCGCCCAGCACGTCGGCGAGCTTGATGAAGGGCTTGAGGCGCGGCGCTTCGTCGGCGGTGATCGACGGCATGTTGATGGCGTTCGACACCGCGCCATGCACCAGATAGTCCGACATCTGCTCGGCGACCTGAAGGGCGACGTTTTCCTGGGCTTCGGTGGTGGATGCGCCGAGATGCGGCGTGCAGACCACGTTCGGCAGGCCGAAGAGCGGGCTTTCTGTGGCGGGCTCGACTTCGAACACGTCGAAACCGGCGCCGGCGACATGGCCCGACTTCAGCGCTTCGGCGAGCGCCGCTTCATCGACGAGGCCGCCGCGGGCGCAGTTGATGATGCGCACGCCCGGCTTGGTCTTGGCGATGGCGTCCTTATTGAGAATGCCGCGCGTCTTGTCGGTCATCGGCACATGCAGGGTGATGAAATCGGCCTGCGCCAACAGTTCGTCGAGCTCAACCTTGGTGACGCCCATTTCCTGCGCGCGCTCGGCAGACAGGAAGGGGTCGTAGGCGAGAACATGCATCTTGAGGCCCAGCGCCCGCGAGCAGACGATCGAGCCGATATTGCCGGCGCCGATCACGCCCAGCGTCTTGCCGGTGATTTCCACACCCATGAATTTCGATTTTTCCCATTTGCCGGCCTGGGTGGAGGTGTCGGCGGCGGGAAGCTGGCGGGCGACGGCGAACATCAGCGCAATAGCGTGTTCGGCGGTGGTGATGGAATTGCCGAACGGCGTGTTCATCACGATGATGCCGCGGCGCGAGGCGGCGGGAATGTCGACATTGTCGACGCCGATGCCGGCGCGGCCGATGACCTTGAGATTGGTCGCCGCCGCGATCAGCTTTTCCGTCGCCTTGGTGGCCGAGCGGATGGCGAGGCCGTCGTAATTACCGATGATTTCGGCGAGTTTGTCCTTGTCCTTGCCGAGCTTCGGCTGGAAATCGACATCGATGCCGCGATCACGAAAGATCTGGACGGCGGTTTCCGAGAGTTCGTCGGAAACGAGAACGCGTGGCGCCATGGTCTGGGCTCCTCAAAAGCGAAAATGGGAATGTCTGGGATAGGCGCGTCTTCCGCGACAGCGCGCGGAAGACCAGGAAATCAGGCGGCCTTGGCGGCGAGCCCGGCTTTCTGCTTTTCGAAAGCAAAGGTCAGCCAGGGCATCAGAGCTTCGAGATCGGCGGTCTCGATGGTGGCGCCGCACCAGATGCGCAGGCCCGACGGAGCGTCGCGATAGGCGCCGATGTCGACGGCCACGCCTTCCTTCTCGAGCGTCGCGACGAGACCCTTGGCAAAATCAGCCTGGCCTGCGGCGTCGAGCGCCGTCACCGCCGGGTCGACGATCTTCAGGCATACGGAGGTGTTGGAGCGCGTCTCCGCCTTCTCGGCCAGATTGGCGAGCCAGGGATTTGCCGCGCAGAAGTCGAAAATGACCTTCGCATTGGCGTCGGCGCGGGCCATCAGCGCGCCGAGCCCACCGATCTCCTTGGCCCAGAGCAGCGCGTCGATATAGTCTTCGACGCAGAGCATGGACGGCGTGTTGATCGTCTCCCCCTGGAAGATGCCTTCGATCAGCTTGCCGCCCTTGGTCATGCGGAAGATCTTCGGCAGCGGCCAGGCCGGCTCATAGCTTTCGAGACGCGCCACCGCGCGCGGGCTGAGGATGATCACGCCATGCGCGCCCTCGCCGCCCAGCACTTTCTGCCAGGAGAAGGTGACGACGTCGAGCTTTGCGAAATCGAGGTTCTGCGCGAACGCCGCCGAGGTAGCGTCGCAGATCGTCAGGCCTTCGCGGTCCGCAGGGATGAAATCGGCATTGGCGACGCGCACGCCGGAAGTCGTGCCGTTCCAGGTGAAGACCACGTCGCGATCGAAATCGATGGCGGACAGGTCGGGAAGCTTGCCGTAGTCGGCGGTGAACTTGCGGACGTCGGCGAGCTTCAATTCCTTGACGACGTCGGAAACCCAACCGGAACCGAAGCTTTCCCAGGCCACCATGTCGACGCCGCGCGCGCCGAGCAGCGACCACAGCGCCATTTCAACCGCGCCGGTGTCGGACGCAGGAACGATGCCGATGCGATAATCGGCGGGCACTTCGAGAACTTCGCGGGTGAGATCGATCGCCTGCTTGAGCTTGTTCTTGCCGAGCTTGGAGCGATGGGAGCGGCCGAGCGCTGCGTCTTTCAGCGCGTCGAGCGACCAGTTCGGACGCTTCGAGCAGGGGCCAGAAGAAAAGTGCGAGTTGGCCGGACGAACGGCCGGAGCGGCGTTTTCTACCATGATAAGCTACCCTTCCAGGTATATGGCCTCTCGTTGGGGAGAGGTGTCCCGCCGCCGTGTTTATGGGAGCCGCAGAGTCGGGTCAAGTCGTATTTCAAAAAGTTTTTGTCTTTTTTGGAACGGGCCGCCGCAAAAATAGGAAACCGGCCGAGGTCGCCCGCGGCCGGTTCGAAAAGCAATGGGAAAAGTATCGAGATTACCAGCCGGTCACGCGCACGCCCATGCGGATCTCGTGCCGCGTAAAACCGTCATCCTTGCCCTTGGTCCCGAAAGCGCCGTTGAATTCGTCGTGATCGTTGAAGGAGAACATGTCGCCGCTGCCGATCTGCGAGAAGCGATAGCCGAGGTCGAGCTTCATCCGGTCGGTGATGTCATAGGACGCGCCGGCCATCAGCGCATAGGTGAAGCGCCAACTGTCGGCGCCGTTTTCCGTCGAGTTGGAATAATCGAGGCCGCCGCAATCGTCGCTGTCGGAGGCCGCGCAGCCCCGTTTGCCGGTTACTTTCGACCATTTCACATAGCTCACGCCAGCGCCGGCGCCGGCATAGGGGGTCATGCCCCAATAGGTTCCGAGGTCGACATAGGCGTTTGCGAGGGTAGAGAGTGCAGACACCGACTGCGAATCGTAACGGCAACGGCCGGTCGCGGTTCCATTAGTCTCGGTGCACTGGGCCCAGCCAGTCTGGCCGTTATGGGTCGACTTGAAATAGTCGAGCGTCACGTCGCTGCGCAGAAAGTCGTTGAACTGATATCCGACGCCTGCGGAGAAGGTCGGGTCCCGGTCCATCCGGCTCTTGTCGAAATCGCTGGAGGTGGTGGTCTGTGTCGCCGCATCGAATGTTTTGTAGCTTGGATCGCCCTGATCCAGCTTGAGATTATAGCCGATATCGCCGCGGAAATACCAACCGGCCGGATCGGAGATCGGGCCGTCGATCTCGGGCGCGTCTACAGGCGGCGGCAGATCGAAGGCGAGCGCCGGGACGGAGGAGGCGCTGAGCAGGGATGCGAGGGCAAGGCGAATAGCAACGGACATGGACTGTCTCCCGACGGCCGACGGACGGCGAAGATGCGTGATGCCGTTAACTATGCCGCTGACAGGTTAAGGCGCCGTTAAGCATGCCGGTTCAGGATTTGTTAGGTTTTCGGCGACCGCCTCGGAAAAGTCTCAATGAAGATCGAACAATCCGCCTGCTGATACGTTAGCTCAGCGTCCGCCTCGGCGGATCAACGGTTTTTGACAGGCTGAGGCCGCGCGATTTTTTTGCGCCGGCCCAGAGGAGAATAACAATGATGAAGAAAATCCTGCCGATGGTCGCGGCGATCGCCGCTCTTTCCTCCGCTGCCGGTTTGGCGCGGGCCGCCGATATGACGGGGTATGACGAAGCGCCGCAGGTGCAGGTCGAGACCGATTCCCATGGCGGCGTCAAAATCGGCTATCTGTCCTGCGACGTGGGCTCGGGCGCCGGCTTTCTGATCGGCTCGGCCAAGGAACTCGATTGCTCGTTCCGTTCCGTGCGCGGCGCCCATAGCGACGCCTATTCGGGCTATGTGAAGAAGCTCGGCATCGATGTCGGCTACACCACCCGCGGCAAGATGGTCTGGGCGGTGTTCGCTCCCACCGCGGGTTATCATCGCGGCTCGCTCGGCGGCACCTATGTCGGCGCGGCAGCCGAAGCGACGGTCGGCGCGGGCATCGGCGCCAATGTGCTGCTGGGCGGCACGGAAGGCTCGATCCAGTTGCAGCCTGTCAGCGTCGAGGGCCAGCTGGGCCTGAATGTCGCAGCCGCCGGCGCGACCGTCACGCTGCATCCGGTCAACTGATGATCTGATTTCCGGGCGGCGGTGTCCGTCCAGACTTCGCTAGACATAAAGCGGCGCCATCTTCCGCCAGGCGCTGCCGCGATGGGCGCGCCCGTCCCAGATCTGCATCTGGTGCGGCACGCCCTTTTCCTCCAGCACCCGGCTCAAATGCCGGTTGTTGTCGAGAAATGGATCTTCCCCACCCACCGCCATGACGATATCCATCCGACGGAGATGATCGAGCCGCTGCGCACATTGCAGCCCCGGCAGGAAATGCGACGGGGTGAGGTAGTAGACACCGTCGTCATAATAGCCTTCGAACAGGTCTCCAAAACTCTCGACTTTCATGGTGAGATCGTAGCGACCCGACAAGAGAACCAGCTTCCGGAAATATTGCGGATGGCGGAAGGCGAGACTGGCCGCCTGAAATGCGCCGAGACTGCAGCCCACGGCCATCGTGCATTCGTGAGGGTTGCGCTGCGCCATCAGCGGCATGACCTCGCTCAGCACATAGTTCTCGAAGGTCTGATATCTCTGGAGCCGGTCGCCCGGCGAGCGCGAACGGTCGTAGAACGTTTCTTGCGCCAGCCCCTCGATGCAGAATAGCTGGATCTGTCCGGCTCTGATCTTTCCGGCGAGACTATCGACGACGCCGAGCTGTTCATACTCCCAGAAACGTCCCTCGCGCGTCGGAAACATCAACGCCTTCGCGCCGGCGTGACCGAAGATCAGAAGTTCCATGTCGCGCCCGAGGCGCGGACTATGCCAGCAATGATACTCCCGGTTCATAGGTCCCCGAAAAACCGCCCGATCCTGTCGCGGAGCATCGTCTGCTCCTTTTGCGCATCAGGATAATCGAAGTGGCCGGCTTTCAGGATGAAGATTTCATGATCTTTCTGCAAAGAATTGGCGATGGCGAACTGGCACGGCGGAGCGACCGCGGGGTCGAACAGCGCCACGGCGCAGAGTGCCGGCTGGGTGATCCGGCGGGCGGCGGTCGCCGCATCGAAATAGCCGAGCGTTTCCATGACGCCGGGATGGTCCTTCGCGTAGGATTGCAAACCATGCGCGCTGCCGATGCTCGGCAGAGCGAGACGAAGCGGCTGGGCGCCGAAGGTCGGAACTTCGATCTGCCCCTTTACGATCCGCGGGTCGAAGGCGAGCGCGAAACATCCCAATCCGCCGCCGAGGCTGACGCCGCTATAGCCAACATGCCCGTCGAGCCAGGGATAGAGCTGCAGTAGCACGGTCACCGACACCCAGAGATCGTCGACGCATCCGCCGATGATATAGGCGTCCCGCTTGTCGATGTCGTGCAGAACATGCCAGTTGGGATCGGTGGAAATCGGCGGCTTCGCGCTGCGCGACAGGCCCCGGACGCAGGGAAACAGCAGCGCCGCATCCTCGGCGGGAAAGTCGAGATCCGGAGCGTCGCGCCCTCCGTAACCATGCCCGATCACGAGACCGCGCTTGATCAGCCGGCGTTTCGGCAGACAGAGCCAGCCGCCGAGTTCGAAACCATCCGTCGAGCGAAATCGAATATCCAGAACTCTCCAGTCCGCGTGGCGTTTGGCGCTGTTCGCCAGGGTCAGCTCGGGTTCGACAGTCAGCGCGCGCAGATAGCGCGCCTGCCAGAACCCATCGAAATCGACAGGCCCGGGTGGCGCGGCGACGGCCTTCAATTCGGCGAGGCTATAGCCATGGGAGGGATCGAACGGATAGCCATGGGAGAATTCATCGGCCATGCGGCGCTCTTCCTCATTGGCCCCGACGGCATGACAGGCGCGGGGCGGAAACGCCAAAGCCGCCCGGGAGGGCGGCTTTGAGATTTGTCTGACGATCTTACTTGAAGACCGGCTGTTCCTGCTGCGGCATATCGGCCGGCGGCAGATAGGCCTGCTCGGCGCAGCCACCGAAGGCGTAGCGCACGCCCGCGCGCGCTTCGTGAATGTCGAAGCCCTTGTCCTTGCCCGGACCGCCATTCGACTTGTAGCCGAACATGTCGCCGTCATCGACGCGGCGATAGCGGTAACCGACATCGGCCTTGAGATTGCAGTTGATGTCGATGGCCGTGCCGAGCATCAGGCCATAGGTAAGGCGCCAGCTGCCCTTGCCCTTATGCGTGACTGTGTCGTCGCAATCGTCCGGATTGGTCGCGCTGCAGGCGGTGTTCTTGAGGTCGTCCCACTTCACATAGGTGCCGCCGAGGCCGGCACCGACATAAGGCGTGAACAGGCCGTAATGGCCGACATCGACATAGGCGTTGGCCATCAGGCTATAGGCTGTCATGGCGGAGACGTCTTTGGACTTGCAGGTGTCGGTGCAGGCGCCGAAATCGGAGCCGCCGCCGGTGGTCGAACCGCGGAAATCGGCCGAGAACAGGTAGTCGAACGTGGTGTCGACGCGAAAATGGTCGTTCACTTGATAACCGACGCCGACGCCGATATTGCCTGTGTTGTCGACATCCGTTTCATGGAAATCCACCATCCGGCGGGAACTGCCGCCCTGATAGAACTTGGCGCCGCGCAGGTTCATCACGTCATAGGACGCATCGCCGCGAATATACCAGCCGCCCGTTTCGACGACAGGAGCCGGTTCATAGGGGACCGGCTGCGGCTCGGGAGTATAGAGGTCTGCCGCGGATGCGGCGCCGGCGAAGGCAAACGCCAGGGCTGCGGAAGTCAAAAGCTTTTTCATGATCCAAACTCCAGATAAACCGGTCCGGCCCAGAGGACCTCGGGAATTGCAGTGCTTGGATAATGAATGGCAAAGGTTAAATAGCGCTTAACCACGCTTCTTTACCATGATGCATCGACGGCAATCTTCTCAGAACAGAAAATCCCGACCCTGTCGGGCCGGGATTTCGAAGATTATCCGGAAAGGCATGCGTCAGGCGGCGTTCTTCACCCGGCCGATCAGGTCGATGAGGCCGTTGACGATTCGCTCAAGCTGGCTTTCGTCGTCGCCTTCCGCCATCACCCGGATTAGAGGTTCGGTGCCCGAAGGCCGGATCACCAACCGGCCGCGACCGGCAAGCTCTGTCTCCGCGTCGGCGATGGCCTCGCGTACGATCGGATCTTCCAGCGGTTTGCCGCCTTCGTAGCGGACGTTCTTGAGCAATTGCGGCGCGGGTTCGAAGCGGCGGCAAACCTCGCTGACGGTCTTGCCCTGGCGGCGAACCGCCGCCAGCACCTGCAGCGCCGCAACCAGCCCGTCGCCGGTGGTGCCGAAATCCGACAGAACGATATGGCCCGACTGTTCGCCGCCGACATTGAAATCGTTCTGGCGCATATGCTCGACCACGTAGCGGTCGCCGACCTTGGTGCGGGCCAGTTGCAGGCCGCGCTGCTGCATGAAACGCTCCAGGCCGAGATTGGACATGATCGTCGCGACGATGCCGTTGCCGCGCAGCAAACCGTCATTGGCCCAGGTTTCGCCGATCAGCGCCATCAACTGGTCGCCGTCGACGATATTGCCCTTTTCATCGACGATGATCACCCGGTCGGCGTCGCCGTCGAGAGCAATGCCGATATCGGCCCGGACTTCATGCACCTTCTTGATCAGCGCATCCGGATGGGTCGAGCCGCACTGGTCGTTGATATTGACGCCGTTGGGTTCGTTGCCGATGGTCACGACCTCGGCGCCGAGTTCCCACAGCACGGCCGGGGCGACCTTGTAGGCCGCGCCATTGGCGCAATCGATCGCCACCCTCAGGCCCTTCAGCGTCACGTCGCGCGGCAACGTGCGCTTGGCGAATTCGATATAACGGTCATGCACGCCGTCGACGCGCTTGGCGCGACCGATGGCGTCCGCCGCCGCGAGTTGCGGAATGATGTCCTTGTCGAGAAGCGCCTCGATCTGCGCTTCGATCTCGTCCGACAATTTATAGCCATCGGGTCCGAACAGCTTGATGCCGTTGTCCTGATAGGGATTGTGCGAGGCCGACACCATCACGCCGATGTCGCAGCGGAGCGACCGGGTGAGCATGGCCACCGCAGGCGTCGGGATCGGGCCGAGCACGAAGGCGTCGACGCCCGCGGCCGTGAAGCCGGCCACCAGCGCGTTCTCGAGCATATAACCCGACAGCCGGGTGTCCTTGCCGATCACCACGCGATGGCGATGGCCGCCGCGCCGAAAGATCGTTCCGGCGGCGATGCCGACCCGCATGGCCAGATCCGGCGTCATCGGAAATTTGTTGGACTGGCCGCGGATGCCGTCGGTGCCGAAATAGCGTCTCGTCATGTTCATTCCAGTGCTAAGTTCTCGTCGGTTTCCTAGATGCCACAAAGACTGCGGTCTGCCACATCAAATTGTCTCACCCACGCAAACAGAATGTTAACGCGGAAAAGCCCGGCCTAGACCGGGCTTCTCCTGGATCCGCCGCTTTATCGGATCAGAACTTCACCTTGATTCCGGTCGAGATCGCCCCGACGAAATCCGTGCCGAAGTCATAGCTGTTGTCCGCGCCATAGGTGACGCCTTCATAGACATAGGCGCCCGACGAGCCCGACTTCATCCAGCCAATCGCGCCGGACAGCTTGATGTCGACATTCTTGGTCGCCGCGAAGTTCACACCCGTGCCGAACAGCCAGGTGTCGGTCTGCGAACCGTAACCCTGCGAGGTGCCGCGGTCCCATGTGACCGATACCGCGCCCGACAGCTTTTCGGTAAACTGATGACCGACACCGCCCGTGATGGTCCAGCCGTCGCGATAGAACAGGTCGAGCGACGTCGCCTGGATATCGGTTCCCTTGAGATAGAAGGGAATGGTCTGGAGTTGGCTCCAGTCCGTCCACTTCACGCTGCCGAAAGCAAGCCAGTCGGGCGCGATGCCGGATTGGATCGACAGTTCAAGCGAGTCCGGCATTTTGGTCGAACCGTAGACATCCCAGACCGTACCGCCGAGCCCCGGAACAAGCGCCGGCGACACATTCGACATGTCGAGCGTGCCGGTAATCTCATCGAGCTTCACTTCGCTGTTGTAGACCAGCGAGGCGCGGAAGGCATATTCCGGAATTTCATAGGCTACGCCTGCGCGCCAGCCCCAACCGTCCGTCTCGAGATCCAGACGGCCCGTGCCATCAAAGCCAGGCACGATCGCGGGAGTGACAAGGCTTTCCTTGAAACCATCGACAGTTTGATAGAAGCCGCCGCCGATCAGGCGAAGCTGTCCCTTGCCCATGTCAAACTTGTAGGAGCAGGTCAGGCCGTAATTATCGCTGTTGATCTTGGTCTCGGCATTGTCATTCGAGCCGGTCCAGTCCAGGCCCGGCGCCGAGTGCGCGCCCCAGGGTTGAGAATAATCAACCAAGCAGTCGACGCCGTCGACGATCCGCGCTTTCACGCCGACGGAGCCGTTGAAGTAGTCCTTGGTGTCCCGGACATCTGGGTCGGAGCCGCCGATGCCGTTAAAGTTCTGCGTGTTCTCGTAGTTCCTATGCGGCGAGACATAGGTTGCTGTCCCCTCCACCGCCACATTGGAAGGATCGAATAAAAGATCGATATTGTAACCATTGCGTTCGATGCCGCCGGCATAAGCCGCGCCCGACATCAAAGCCGCTGAAGCAATTGTCAAAAAGCTCTTACGGAGCATTGTTTTCCCCATGACGTCCTCCCACTGACCAAGGTCGGAGGCATTTTATGCACGATGGAGACGATTACAAATTCTGCTTGCGGCAAACTGACGCTCCGCAACGCTTAAAAATTTACGTAAGTTTCCGAAGACGACCGTTGAAAATCAACGATTAGGAACATTATTCTGCGGTAGAGCCACGAAAGAGATATCTTTAGAATATTTAACCAGGAATTCCGGCAGGAGTCACAAATATGCAACAAAGAAACTTTCGATGCGACACCATTGTGAACAGTCATCGCGCCGCCTCAATTGAGCTCGAACCGGCTAAAAAACTACGGGAATCATGAGGAAAAACAAAAAACCCCGCGACCGGCGCGGGGTTTCGAAAAGGTCCGTTTGATCGGCTTACTGCGGTTGCGGCTCGTAACCGCCTTCCGTTTCAGGAGCGCCATCCTTGCCGCGGGTGCCGGCGGACGGAACAGCAGAACCACGGCTCGGGGTCGTGTCGTCGAAAGCGTCGCGTGACGGCGGCTTGCCATTCATCAGGTCGCGCAGTTCGTCGCCTGTCAGCGTCTCGAATTCGAGCAGCGCTTCCGCGATCGCGATGAACTGGTCGCGGTTCTCAGTGATGATGTTGCGGGCGCTGGTTTCGCCTTCTTCGATCAGTCGGCGCACTTCCTCGTCGATCAGCTTCGCCGTTTCATCCGACATATTGGTCGACTGGCTGACCGAGTGACCGAGGAACACTTCCTGCTCGTTCGAACGGTAGCGGACGCGGCCGAGCTTTTCGCTCATGCCCCACTCCATGACCATCGAGCGCGCAAGGCCCGTCGCCATCTGGATGTCGCCGGAAGCGCCTGTCGTCACTTTTTCCGGGCCGAAGGTGATGATCTCCGCTTCGCGACCGCCAAACAGCATGGTCAGACGCGCAATGGCCTTCTCATAAGTCCAGTTGTAGCGATCGCTTTCCGGCAGCGTCATCACCATGCCGAGCGCGCGACCGCGCGGAATGATGGTGGCCTTGTGGATCGGGTCGATGGCGCCGGCGAGTTTCAGCGCGATGATGGCGTGACCGGCTTCGTGATAGGCGGTGTTGCGCTTCTCTTCCGGGGTCATGGCGAGCGACTTGCGCTCGGCGCCCATCATCACCTTGTCCTTGGCGTCTTCGAATTCCGCCATGGTCACCAGACGCTTGTTGCGGCGGGCGGCCAGCAGGGCTGCTTCGTTGACGAGGTTCATGAGGTCGGCGCCCGAAAAGCCCGGGGTGCCGCGCGCCATGACCTTGAGATCGACATTCGGAGCCAGCGGCACATTGCGCACATGCACCTTGAGGATCTTTTCGCGGCCGTTGACGTCGGGGTTCGGCACGGTGATCTGCCGGTCGAAACGGCCCGGACGCAGAAGCGCGGGGTCCAGAACATCGGGACGGTTGGTGGCGGCGATGATGATCACGCCTTCGTTCTGCTCGAAACCGTCCATCTCGACCAGCAACTGGTTGAGCGTCTGTTCGCGCTCGTCATTTCCGCCGCCGAGACCGGCGCCGCGATGACGGCCGACCGCGTCGATTTCGTCGATGAAGATGATGCAGGGCGCGTTCTTCTTGGCCTGGTCGAACATGTCACGGACGCGGCTTGCGCCGACGCCGACGAACATTTCGACGAAATCGGAACCAGAAATCGTGAAGAAGGGCACGTTGGCTTCGCCGGCGACGGCGCGGGCGGTCAGCGTCTTACCGGTGCCGGGGGGGCCGACAAGCAGCACGCCGCGCGGAATGCGACCGCCCAGGCGCTGGAACTTCTGCGGGTCACGCAAGAATTCCACGACTTCCTCGAGATCCTGCTTGGCTTCGTCGATGCCGGCCACGTCTTCGAAGGTCACCCTGCCATGCGCCTCGGTGAGCAGCTTGGCCTTGGATTTGCCGAATCCCATCGCGCCCCGCGATCCACCCTGCATCTGGCGCATCAGGAACAGCCAGACGCCGATGATCAGAAGCACCGGAAGCAGATTGATCAGATATCCGAAAATGCTCGAGGAGCCGTCGGTCTCGGGACGAACGATCACATTGACGTTCTTGTCCTGAAGACGCTGCATCAGGGCGTCATCGACAACGGGCGTATAGGTCTGGAAAGCAGTGCCGTTGTCGCTGAGATTGCCGCGCGCCCGATTGCCGACAAATTCGACTTGTTTGACGCGACCGGTGTCGACCGCATTGAGGAATTCCGAATAGGAGATCTCGCTCGAGCTGACGCGTTCACCCTGGGACTGGAACATGCTGAACAGCGCGACCAGCAGGACCGCGATGATGGCCCAGAGGGCAAAATTTCTGAAATTCGGGTTCATTGACCTCACCGAGATAGTTTGACCGCGGGATTAAACCCGGCATGCGGCCATTTCAAGGTGAAAGATAGGAGGCCCTCCACCTCTTGCCAAGCAGCGACTGCGCCTATTTCACACCTGTTGCCGAAAGACTGGGGATGGAAAATGCGGCAAACCCATGAGTTTTGCAAGGAAATTACCCAGTTCGAGGCGATCGAGTGGAAGAAATTTGTCGCATCCGGGCAAGAAAGCGGTGATTTCATGCCGATTTGCGCCGCCCGGAGCGATGAAAGGCCCGGTTCGCAGCGCGAGTTGTCGCACCCTCCCCGGAAGTCTGTCGAACAGGGCGGCGTCGATCAGCTGTTCGCCGCCGACGCCTGGACCGCCAACCGACACTTCACCCTCCGTCGGGTTGGCGATGCGAAACCGGTTGTCCCAGATCACTGTTTGGCCGGGCGCAGCCATAGTCGCCGGCAGCCCCCGGTTCTCGCGCTGGACATAGAGGCGGTCGCCGCGCCGGTCGAACACCGTGCGCCCTGTCGTCATCTGCCCCCGGCCGGCGACGAGAAAGCGCGCCAGCGCCTCGCGCGCCTCGAGCCCGAACAGATGTTCGCGCCCGCCGAGGAGCGCGGCGAGCGCCGCCAGTCCGTCCAGAAGCCCGGGTTCAGCGGCATCGAGCCCCCGGAGATCGACGACGCCGACCTTGAGACCAATCACCTCGGCTCGTGCGCCCAGAAACGCTGCAGCAGTCCGCATGCGAGCCCGCCGTTTCTGCATGAGCGCGGCGAAATCCGGCGTCGCCGTCTCATCGATCTGGCTGCGCAGGCGCACGCGCTCGAAGGCCGTATTGACGTTGCTGGGATCTTCGACCCATCCGACGCCTTGGCTGCGAAGATAGGCGCGGATCGCCTCGCGGCGCAGGCCGAGCAGCGGCCGCACAGCCCAGATCTTGCCCTGCAGCAGCACCGCCTCCGCCATGCCGTGTGTGTCGGGATCGGCGTTCCTCGCCATCCGCATGCGATAGGTTTCGATGTTGTCGTCGAGATTGTGCCCGGTCAGAATGAGGTCGGCGCGCTTGTCGAGCGCGTGACGGGCGAGCAGTCCATAACGCGCCTCGCGCGCTGCAGCCTGAAGGCCGGTGCTTGGCTTCTCGCCCGTCCAGTCGAGAATGACGTGCGGAACACCGAAGCTCTCGGACAGATGACCGGCGGCGACAGCCTCCTCGCGTGATCCGGGTCTCAGCCCATGATCGACGGTCGCGGCTAAAAGGTCAAAACCCGCGCCCGGAAGTCGGGCCCGGATGCGGCCGAGCGCCGTCAGCAAGCCGACGGAGTCGCCGCCGCCCGACAGCGCGATCAACATCCGGCAGGGCCGGCTGCATCGACTGAGAAAATCGGCGAGAGTCGATTCGACGCTGTCCGCGCTCGACGCGTGATGCGGAGCCCGGCGGACAGGGTCGGGCGCGGTCATCCGCAGGAAAGGCGCTTCTGTTCGCTGGCGACCTTGGAGATCACGGCGCGCGAGGCCTTGGGATAGGATTTCGTCACCTCGCGCAGCGTAGCGCAGGCCGTATCCTTGCTGTCGAGGGCTGCGAGCGACATTGCGAGCTTCAGCAGCATTTCCGGCGCCTTGCCCGAAGAGCCGTAGGTCTTGTAGGCGTTCAGGAAAGTCTTGGCGGAATCGGTGTATTTCTCTTGCGAATACTGCGCTTCGCCGAGCCAGAAATTGGCGTCCGCGATCCGCTTGCTGTCGGGATGATTGGCGATGAATTCGGCAAATCCGGCTTCGGCGCCCGCGTAATCGCCGGCGAGAATGCGGTTATAGGCGGCCTGGTACTGACCTTCGTCGCCGGTGAAGCCTGCCGTTTCAGAAGACTGCGGCGTGGTGGTCGGCGGCGGCAGAGCCGTGGTGTCGACCGCTGGCGGCGGCGGATCGACCGCGCCGACTGGATTGCCGTTCTGGTCGAATTCGATCGTGCCGAGCGTGGTCGGCGGCGCGCCGACCCCGGGATCCTGGCCCAGGCCGCCATCCATCGGCTGTTGATCCGCCGAATCGAGCGTTTCGTCTGCTCCCGGCGATTGCGCGCCGGAAGCATTGGCTGTGTTGACGTCGCCGGCGCCGGGGACGACTTCGATGGAGCTTTTCTTCTTGCCCCCCCCTTCCAGTTCCTGGAAGCGGAATTCGTTGTCTTCCTGCGCCTTGCGCAACTGTTCCTGCATCTGCAGCAGTTGGAAGCTCATTTCCTCAACGCGGCCGTTGAGCTGTCGAAGCTGTTCTTCCAGTTGCTGCACCCGCATTTCGGCGTCGCCCGCCTGCGCCAGGACAACGGCGCTTTTTTCCTGCCGCCGCGGCTGGCTGTCATCCGACCCGAACAGACTGAAGGCGCCGGCAGCGGAAACCCCCATCATCGAGACGGCAAGCGCCAGAACGCCGGCCATGACCCTATTTCTCATCGTGTCATCCTGTTTGGTGTGACATTGCGCGAAGCAGCGCAACATCGGGATGTTTTCCAACTTTGCGACCAAAAAGCAACGGAGTCAGGCCAAAGTAAGGAAAACAAAAAGGCGGCCCCGCAGGACCGCCCTTCAATTTTCAGATTTTGAACCGACCAGCGGTTTATCAGCCGCCGTTGAGCGCGGTGACGGCGCGGCGGTTCTGCGACCAGCAGGAAATGTCGTCGCAGACGGCGACCGGCTTTTCCTTGCCGTAGGAGATGGTGCGCAGGCGGCCGCCGTCGACGCCGCGCGAGGCGAGGTAGTCGCGGGTGGCTTCGGCGCGGCGGGCGCCGAGCGCAAGGTTATATTCGCGCGTGCCGCGTTCGTCGGCATGGCCTTCGACGGTGATCCGGTAGTTCGGATACTGGTTCAGCCACTGCGCCTGACGATCGAGCGTCTGGGCGGCGTCCGGGCGGATCGACGAGGAGTCGGTGTCGAAGAAGATGCGGTCGCCGACATTGACCGTGAAGTCCTGCGGCGAGCCCGGGGTGGCGGAATTGGCGCCGTTGAGGCCGAGATCGGAGGCGCTGTCCAGCTTGTTTTTCTTCGAGCAGCCGGCGAGCGCCAGACCGGCGACGAGCGCGATTGCGAAAGGATTGCGCGCGAGCTTCGCCAAGGCTCCCGGCTGGTAAGTTTGAATATGGCTCATCGGCCTGCTCCTGAATTCTTAATTCTTAGGGTTTCCAGACTGTAACCCGATGGGGTTAATCTCACTTCAACGCGTATGGTTAACAAACCGGAAATCGGCGCGGCTCAGAGCGAATTTTTTGCTCGCCCGCGCCGATTTTTCCGTGTTTCGTCACTCCAGAAGCGGCGACCAGGCCGGGTCCGATGCGAAAGCCGGGGTCGGGATCGGCTGTTCGTTGTAGCCGGAAATGTCGATCGAATAGAGCTTCGGGCCGCCCGAACCGGCGGGCTGGCGGAAGAACATGATGACGCGGCCGTTCGGCGCCCAGGTCGGGCCCTCATTGTGGAAGCCCGTGGTCAGGATGCGCTCGCCGGAGCCATCAGGCTTCATCACGCCGATCGAGAACTTGCCGCCGGACTGCTTGGTGAAGGCGATCAGATCGCCCTTGGGCGACCAGACCGGCGTCGAATAGGCGCCGTCGCCGAAGGAGATGCGCTGCTGGCCCGAGCCGTCGGCGCCCATCACGTAGAGCTGCTGGCGTCCGCCGCGGTCGCTTTCGAACACGATGCGCTGGCCGTCGGGCGAATAGGAGGGCGAGGTGTCGATCGCCGCCGTCGAGGTCAGACGCGTGGTCGTGCGCGAACGCAGGTCCATGGTGAAGATGTTGGCGTTGCCCTTTTCCTGCAGGCTCATAATCACCCGCTGGCCGTCAGGCGAAAAGCGCGGCGAGAATGTCATGCCGGGGAAATTGCCGACCACTTCGCGCTGTCCGGTCTCGAGCTGCAGCAGATAGACCCGCGGCTGCTCGCCCTCGAAGGACATATAGGTGATTTCCTGCTGGTTCGGCGAAAAACGCGGCGTCAGCACGATAGCGCGCGACTTGGTGAGGATGCGCATATTGGCGCCGTCCTGGTCCATGATCGCGAGCTGGCGCACGCGCTCGGTCTTCGGGCCGCTTTCGGACACGAACACCACACGGGTGTCGAAATAGCCGGTCTCGCCCGTCAGCTTCTGATAGATCTGGTCGGCGATGATATGGGCGACGCGGCGCCAGTTTTCCGGCTGGGTGAAGAACTGCTGGCCGATCAGCTGCGAGCCGGCATAGACGTCCCAGAGACGGAACTCGGCGCGGAGACGTCCGTCGCCTTCCTGGGTGACGCGGCCGGTCACCAGCGCCTGCGCATTGATCGTCTTCCAGTCGTCGAAGCGGGGAGCGGCGTCCGGATTGGAGATCTGCTGCACGAAGGCGCGCTGGTCGATCGGCGCAAACAGGCCCGAACGCTTGAGATCGGCGGCGATGACCTGGGTCACCTGGGCGCCGAGATCGCCGTTGGATTGCAGATTGGTGATTGCGATCGGCAAGGGTTCGACGTTGCCCTTGCGCAAGTCGATCGTGATTTCAGCCTGTGCGGCGCTCGCCGCAAGACACAGAAATCCGGCCATGATCGCCAGAAACTTGAGGTAAAGGTGTTTCATCGTCCTCTCTCAGCCTTTCAGCCTATTTGTTCTCGTTGGTTGCCGGCCCTTGACGCCCCTGTCCTGCGCGTCTCCGCCCGCCTCACATCATTTCGCTCGGATAGAAATTGACCGTCACCTTGCTCCAGGTGTCGTATTTGTCCTTCGGCAGCTTGTCGAACGGGGCGGACCGCATCACCGCGCGCACCGCGCCGCTTTCGAGCGCCGAGAGCGAGGAGCCGTCTCCCCCCGATCCCTTGACCTCGGGACGTCCGACAACCTCGCCGTTCTCGTCGAGTTCGAAGGTCACCGTGATCATGATGTCGCTCGAACTGACCTGACCCGGCATGATCGACCAGTTCTTCTCGATGATCCCCTTCAGAGCATCCAATTCGCTCTGCGACAGCTTGTTCCCGCCCGTCGCGATCTTCGCGCCCAGGGCCTTTTCGCTGTTCGAGCGCTTGGCGCCGCCGGGATTGTCCTCGGTCTTGTTGAGAAGCGAGGCGATCTCGTCGGCATTGAAGTCGGAGTCCTTCTTGGTCGTCGACTTCTTGGTCTTCTGATCCTTGTCGGACTTCTTGGCCTTCGAGTTCTGGTCCTTCTTCTTTTCGGTGACCTTGGCGTCCTTCTTCTCTTCCTTTTTCTTCT
This sequence comes from Rhizobium sp. FKL33, assembly GCF_005222915.1. Taxonomy (GTDB): domain Bacteria; phylum Pseudomonadota; class Alphaproteobacteria; order Rhizobiales; family Rhizobiaceae; genus Rhizobium_E. The sequence continues at coordinate 89,066 of NZ_STFX01000009.1, read as the reverse complement.
CTTCGGTCTTTTCCGGCTTCTTTTCTTCGGTCTTTTCGACCTTTTTCGGCTCTTCCTTCGGGCGCGTGGTCGGGATCGGCACGCTGTCCGGCAAGGGCTCTTCCTGCGCCGCCTCTTCCACCGGCGTCTCCTTGGCGGGTTCCGGGGTCGGCTCGGTCTTCAGTTCCGGCTTCGGCACTTCGGCGGAGGCCATTTCCTGCATGGCGGGCTCGACGGCCGTGTCCTCGGCAGCCTGACTGTCGGCCTCCTGCACGGTGTTGTCCTGCTGGGGATTGGGATCCTCGGTCTTTTCGGGGGCGCCGGCCTTGGAGAGATTGCTCGGCTTCTCGGTCGGCGTCGGCACCGACTTCAGATCGAAGTCGTTCTCGCCGGCGTTCATGGCGTCGGGCTGTTGGTCCTGCTTTTGCGTTTTGTCGAGCGCAGACTTCTCGGCCTTCGGGGCTTCCTTGTCGCCCTGCTGCAATTGCGCGACATCCTCGATCGGCACGAGATCGACGGGCATGGCCTCGGAAATGGCCATGTCCATCGGCTTGGGCGAAATGCCGATCAGCATCGCGCCCAAGAGAACAACGTGCAAAGCCACCGATGTGATGACGCTACCGCGCATGGATCAGCCTTAACCGCCTGTTTCCGGCTGGGTGACCAGTCCGATATTCTTATAGCCAGAGGCCTGAATGCGGCCCATCACGGCCATGATCTGCCCATATTCCGTGCCGGCGTCGCCGCGCACGAAAATGCGTTCTTCCGCCCCCGCCTTGGCCATGGCCTGCAGTTTCGGCACGACCTCGTCGATCGGTACGGCCACTTCCGTCTCGTCGCCGAAATAGATCTGCCCATCCTTGGCAATCGATACGGTGATCGGCTTGGTGTCCGAGTTCATCTCTTTCGCCTGCGTTTCCGGCAGATCGATCGGCACGCCCGTCGTCATCAACGGCGCCGCCACCATGAAGATGATCAGAAGCACGAGCATGACGTCGACGAGCGGCGTCACGTTGATTTCGCTGACCGGCGCCTTACGCCCGCCGCCGCGACGGCCGCCGCGGCGTCCGCCCGATCCTCCGGCCTGGGGCCCTGCTGACATACCCATCCTGGCGTCCCCCTGATGTTACTGCGCCGCCTGGCGCGGCTGCAGTCTCTCATCGATCTGGCGCGAGAGTATGGCGGAGAATTCGTCGGCGAAGCCTTCCATGCGAGCCACAAGCTTGCCGGCGTCGCCGGAGAACTTGTTGTAGGCGATGACGGCGGGAATAGCGGCGACGAGGCCGATAGCGGTCGCCAGCAGCGCTTCGGCGATGCCGGGCGCGACCACCGCAAGGTTGGTCGATTTCGAGGCGGCAATGCCCTGGAACGAGGTCATGATGCCGACCACGGTGCCGAACAGACCGACGAAGGGACCGGCCGAGCCGATGGTGGCGAGCGACGACAACCGCGCTTCCAGCGCTTCGGATTCCCGCGCGAGCGTCACGTCCATGGCGCGGTCAATGCGCATCTGCAGGCCGATCGGCGAACGGGCGCCGCGTTCGAAGCTCTTCTTCCATTCGCGCATGGCGCCGACGAAAATCGCCGCCATCCCCGAGACCTGCCGTTCCGACAGGGTGCGGTAGAGTTCCTCGAGCGACTGGCCTGACCAGAAAACCTGTTCAAAACTGTCGAGCTGGCGCTTGAACTTGTTGTAGCTGATCAGTTTGTCGACCACCATGGCCCATGTCCACACCGATGCGCCGAGCAAGCCGATCATGACGAGCTTGACGACCCATCCCGCCTGCATGAAGAGCGCCCAGAGCGACATGTCCGCATGGGCTGCCGCCAGATTTGCCGTTTCCATATCTTAAGTCCCCGAATCCAAACACCCGGCCTCGATCGCGATCCGAGCCGGGCGGCGTTCAATGTGGTGTCCGTCGCTAATCGGCCGCCGAGCAGCCTTTGGCCTTGACCGTTTACGCTCTGGACCGCCTTTTTTACGCCAAATTTGGTGAAACGAAGGCGTGCGGCGCACAAAACCCGAGCAGTCCGAGTAAGACCTCATTATCGTTAAAAATGGGTTACGACAATCCGGAGGTCGCGCGCTCCTTTCGCAATGCGGCATTCCGGCGATCGCAACAGCGAAGGCGACCTGCACCTTCAGGGATCTCGTCGGCGAGACGACTTTCTCGAAGGACTAAAATATAAATCGATTTTGTAAACCGAAACAACTATAAATTACTATATATCGATAATGATTAAAATCATTTAATACGAAACCAATCCAAAAATGTCAATATTTATTGTAAATAAACTCGCGGCATATACTATTGCGAGCAGGCAATGATTTGCCAGAATAGCGCGGGTCTTCCAGGTGGGACGGAGAGAGGCTGCGCAAAGCACCTTGGAGATCGAGGATGACAAGCGTATCCGCCGCCTCTGGCGGCATGGCGGCGATGCTCGCCAAACAACAGGAAATGTTCAACAAAACCGACACCGATCAAAACGGCGCGCTGAGCCAATCTGAATTCGTGTCCAGCCGACCTTCCAAAATGTCGGAAGACGTCGCGACCAAACTCTACGCCAAACTGGATCAGGAAGGCACAGGCGCGGTCACGTTCGACCAGCTTTCAGCCTCCATGCAGTCGCCGGAGTCCCGAATGGGCGGCGAGGCCATGGGCGCAATGATGGGACTGCGCCAACAGGGCGGCATGCCGCCCATGGCGGGCATGGGCGATCCGAGCAGCCTCTATAGCGATCTCGACGCCGATTCGGACGGAAAGCTGACCGAAACCGAATTCCTCGCCAAGGCTCCCGGCGGAGAAGACGACACGCATGCGCAGGAACTCTTCTCGAAGATCGATTCGGAAGGCCAAGGCTATGTCACCGAGGAGCAGTTCACGACTTTCGTGACCGAGAATGCTCCGAAGGGCCCGATGGGTCAGCCCCCGGGCGGAATGAGCATGCCGTCCGCCACCGAAGACGCCACCGCTTGACCGGGACCCGCGATCGGGCGCTTGTCACCCGATCGCGCTTCTGCCCTTCTTCGCCTTTCGACGACAACGCTCGGCTCTTCACCCCTGCATCAGAATATTGGCGGCCTTCACTGCCGCCGAGGCGCGATTTTCGACGCCGAGCTTCACATAGATCTGCTCGAGATGCTTGTTCACCGTTCGCGCCGACAGGCCCAGGATCTCGCCGATGTCGCGGTTGGACTTGCCCTTGGCGATCCAGGCCAGCACCTCGGCCTCTCGAATGGTCAACTGGAAATGCTGGCGCAGCCGCTCGTCGTCCTGCGCCTGGGTCTGGCTCGTCAGGCGGAACAGGTTTTCGTCCTGGCCGATCGCGCCGATGAAGGTCAGCGACAGCGACGCTTCTCGGCCGGTCTCGATGGTGATCGCCTGGGCGTCGTGACCGGGCGTCAGCCTGCGATCGCGAATCCACGCGCCGATCTTGTCGGCCACGAGATCGAGCCCGTCGTCGCGGCCGGTGGCGGCGTTGACGAGACGGGTCGCCTGCGGCGTCGACCAGAGGATTTTGCCGTCGTCCCGCGCCGCCAGAAGATGCCGACCGGCCGCGTCGAGCGCCACGCGCGCGCTCTGGGCCGAGCGGGCATTGGCGAGATGGACGCGGATGCGCGCGCGCAATTCCTCGACATTGATCGGCTTGGTCAGATAGTCGACCCCGCCCGCGCCCAGCGCGCGCACCACATGTTCCGTCTCGGTCAGCCCGGTCATGAAGATCACCGGCGCCTGCGCCACGCTGCCCATGCCCTTCAGCCGGGCGCAGGTCTCGAACCCGTCCATGCCCGGCATCATCGCATCGAGCAGGATGAGATCCGGCGTGATGCGCTCCGAGATCGACAGGGCCGCGGCGCCCGATGTGGCGATCAGCACCGAATAGCCGGACGCTTCCAGAGCGTCGGTGAGAAAACTGAGAGACTCGGGACTGTCGTCCACCAGAAGGATGATGTCGCGCGGCGCCTGCTGGCTGGTCATGACGAGGCGTCCTCGCGTTCGAGCTTTCGGAGATCGGCGAGCAGGGCGTCCATGTTGAAGGCGCGGATATGAGCGGTCATGACGTCGGTGAAGTGCCTGTTTTCCTCGGTTTTGGCAAGCTCGCTCAGCTTGCTCTCGATTCCCCTGACATAGCCGATCTCGCCGAGCCGGATGAGATCCTGAATATGGTCGGCGCCAGGGCTGCGCAATTCGACGGGCTGCGCCCCTGTCTCGGGAGCGGCGATCGCATAGACCCAGTCGACGCCGAGCCACGAAGCGAGCTTGTCCTGCAACTGGCGGACATTGACGGGCTTCGGCAGCGTGTCGTTGTGATCCCCTGTCGCAGCAGCCGGCGCGCCGTCGCCGATATTGGCAGACAGCATCACGATCGGCGCAGTCTGGCCAACATCGCGAAGTCGGGCGGCGAGCTGCCAGCCGCTCATGCCGGGCATGGAGATATCGACGAGGTAGATGTCGGGATTGGCGCCTTCAATCAGCATCAGGCATTCCGGTCCCGATTCGGCCGTCAGCACCACGAAATCGAGCGGCGCCAGCAGTTCGCGCATCATCTCGCGATGATCTTCGTTGTCGTCGACCACCATGATCGTGCGGCGCGGACCGGTATAGGTGAGAAGCTTCTGGTCGGCCTTGGGCTTCTCCGATCGCGCCAGTCCATAAAGCATCAGCCGGACACGGAAGGTCGTGCCCTCCCCCAGCCGGCTCTCGACGGTGATCTCGCCGCCCAGCGTCTGGGTCAGGAGCCGGGTGATGGTCAGTCCCAGCCCGAGACCGGGCGCGAGTTTCGACTGCGCGCCGGAGCCGCGCTGGAACGGCTCGAACACCACTTTGAGATCGTCCTCCGGCATGCCCGACCCCGTGTCGGTCACCGTGAACGTCGCCACCTGGTTGCGATACTGAACATCGAGCACGACCTTGCCGGCAGCCGTATATTTCACCGCGTTGGACAGGAGATTGACGAGGATCTGCCGGAGCCGCTTTTCGTCGGTGCGGACATATTGCGGCAGGGCCGGATCGCGCCTGAGCGTGAAGTCGAGCCCTTTGGCCTCGGCCTGCGGGGCCATCATGCTGACGATCTGGTCTAGGAAATCAAAGACATTGATTTCGTTCGAATAGACCTGCAATCGTCCCGCCTCGATGCGGGAAATGTCGAGCAGCCCGTCGATCAGCCCGGACAGATGGTCGGCGCTGCGCTTGATCACCCTAAGCGCCGAACGCTTGGCGTCCGGGATCGCCTCGTCGCGCTCCAGAAGTTGCGCATAGCCGAGCACGGCGTTGAGCGGCGTGCGCAATTCATGCGTCAGCCCCACCACATAACGGCTCTTGGCGCGGTTGGCGGCTTCCGCCGTTTCCTTGGCCTGTTGCAGCGCCGCGTCGGTCTTCTTGTGGGCGGAGATTTCCTTGAGCAACAGCGTGGTCTGGCGCGAGCTTTCCTCTTCGGCCACCACCCGGCTGTCATGGGCGAGCACGAAGAACCAGGCGGCGATGCCCGCGAGCATGGAAAACACCACGAAGACCAGCATGGCGGTGGCGTTCACCACCTGGGCGGTCTCCGGCGTTTGCGCTCCTGCATGCTGCGCGATCATCCACAGGGTTGCGCCGATGATGGTGAGCGCCGCAGCCAGGATCATGCCGTAGCGGCCGAGCCGCGTGCCCAGCGCCGCCATGGCTTTTTCCGGCAGGAACGTCGCCGCCACTTCCCGCGCCTGATATTCGAGCCGCGCCTTGGGCTTGCAGAGATCATGGCAGCGGCTGTCGAGCGAACAGCACAGCGAACAGATCGGCGCGGCGTAGGCCGGGCACCAGGCCATGTCCTCGGGCTCGAACGGATGTTCGCAGATGGAGCAGGTAATGGTCGAGAGGTTCTTCCACGACTGGCGCGGCTTGCGGGCGAGGTAATACTTCCCTTTTGTGGCCCAAGCGATCCCGGGCGTGGCGACAAAAGCCACGATCGGCACGAGATAGATCGCCAGCGCCCCGACGAAATCGCCGAACAGGCCGAAATGCGCCGTCAACGCCACCGCCGCCGAGATCAGCATACCGCCCATGCCGACGGGATTGATGTCGTAGAGATGCGCCCGCTTGAATTCGATGCCCGGCGGAGCAAGCCCGAGCGGCTTGTTGATGAAGAGATCCGCCGAAATCGTGCAGAGCCACGCCGCGGCAACGATCGAGAAGACGCCGAACACCTCTTCGAGCAGCTTGTAGATGCCGATCTCCATCAGAAGCAGCGCGATGGCGACGTTGAAGAACAGCCAGACGACGCGGCCCGGATGGCTATGCGTCAGCCGCGAAAAGAAGTTCGACCAGGCGAGCGAGCCGGCATAGGCGTTCATCACATTGATCTTGAGCTGCGACACCACCACGAAAGCGGCCGTCAGGATCAGCGCGGTCGTTTGGTTCGGCACCATATAGCCGAAGGCGGTGACATACATATGCGCGGGATCGGCGGCGAGCTCCGCCGGCACGCCGGAGCTCAGGGCCAGCACCACCAGAAACGACCCGGCGAGCAGCTTCGGCGCGCCCACAACCACCCAGCCCGGACCGGCGAGAAAGCGGGCTATCTTCTGGCTGAGGCTTTGCGGCTTGCCTTCGGCGGGCAGGAAGCGGAGAAAGTCCACCTGTTCGCCGATCTGCGCCATCAGCGCCAGAATCACCGCCGACGCCGCGCCGAACATCGCGAGGTCGAAGGGCGCGATCGTGCCGATCTCGCCGGATTCATGCCCCCGTCCCCCAAAGCCGAGCCACACCTCGAATTTTTGCCAGTCGGCCAGCGCGATGAAGATGAAGGGCAGGATATTGAGCACGATCCAGATCGGCTGGGTGACCAGCTGGAAGCGGGAAATCAGCTTGACGCCATGCGTGACCAGCGGGATCACCGCCACCGCGCTGATGATATAGCCGAGCCAGAGCGGCACGCCGAAGGCGAGCTCCAGCGCCCCGGTCATGATCGAGGCCTCGATGGCGAACAGGATGAAGGTGAAGGTCGCATAGATCAGCGACGTCACGGTCGAGCCGATATAGCCGAAGCCCGCCCCGCGCGTGAGCAGGTCGATATCGACGCCATGCCGGATCGCATAGCGGCTGATCGGAATGCCGATCAGAAGCAGCAGCACCGAAGCGACGATGATCGCGAAGATCGCATTTGTCGTGCCATAGGAGAGCGTGATCGCCCCGCCGACGGCTTCGAGCGCCAGAAACGAGATCGCCCCGATGGCCGTCTGCGAAATCCGGCTCGGCGTATAGCGCCGGGCGCTTTTCGCGGTGAAGCGCAGCGCATAATCTTCGAGCGTCTGGTTGGCCACCCAGCGATTATAATCGCGCCGGACGGGAATGATGCGCTGGCGCGCCGTCATATGCCCCTTGGCGGCCGGCTTGGCGCCCAAATCGACGGCGCCTCCCGATTTTGAGTAAATTTCGCTCATGCGACATCAAAAGCATGGATAGGCTTTTGTCCGCAAGCCCTCGCCGGGCGTCCGCGTCCGTCAAAGCCGGGCGAGCAACTCCGCTTTCTTGGTCGAGAATTCCTCATCCGTGAGAATCCCCTTCGCGTGAAGAGCTGCAAGACGTTCGATCTTGGCGAAGATGTCGTCTTCGCCGGGCTGAGGCGCGGTCGGCGCGCTGATCGGCTGGATCCATTGCGTTTCCACCACGGTCTCTATGGGTTGGACGGGTTCCTGCCGCGCTTCCGGCTGCGGTCCCGGAGACGCGCCGCGCACGACCGGCAGGTCGCCGACGCGGACCAGCCCATATTGCGAGGTGAAGGTCAGCGATTGATCGCCGCCCTGCTGCTGTGAAAAGCCGCCGATCTGGTGATCGCCGGTGTCATAGATGGTCAGCGCGCCGCCCATATCGATCGCCAGGCGTCGCGTTGCGGGGAAGAACGCGTAGCGCAGATTGTTCTGCGACCCGACCGAGGACGGTTGCCCGAGTTCTTCCGGCCATCCGCTCGCCTGTCCGTAGGAGCCCGGCACGAACAGGCTGACGCCACCGCCCTGCTGCTGGCTTTGATAGACCGGCGCCGGAGCAAAAAGCTCCTGCCCGCGCAAAAGACCCGCCAGATCCTGACAAAGCCAGTCGACCTTGGCCTTGAGGCCGTTGTTGAACATGTCGCCGATCATGATCATGCCGCCCTGGGACCACTGCCCCATGCCGCCGAGATCGGGATGGTTGAACTGCGCCTGCGATCCGCCGCTCGCCGCAAGCGCCAGAATGAGGTGCTCGACCGCGTCAAGGCTCACGCCATGCCGCTGCGCCGCGTCGGAGAGAATGCGTCGGCCGTCTTCGCTGATCTGTCGCATGGGTCGTGGTTCCTGATTTTTCCTCTGCGCGGCCTAGCACGGCATCCCCATCCTGTCTGTGTCAGCAGCGGACAAAGGACGGCTCTTGCGTATTTCTTCCCTCTTTTCCCCCTCTCCTTACGTCAAATGACGTATGTCGCATCGCACAATCCGGACGGATAGTCCCCGCAGACAACGGACATTAAGACTTCATTAAACCGTTGCGCCACCAAGCGAGAGGGGAATTCCATGAAACTCAAGTCCATGCTCACCAGCGCATTCGTCGCCGGCATGCTTTCTGCGACCGCCTTCCAGGGCGCGTTTGCCGCCGACGACACGATCAAGATCGGCATCCTGCATTCGCTGTCCGGCACCATGGCCATTTCCGAGACCACGCTCAAGGACGCCATGCTGATGCTCGTCGAAGAGCAGAACAAGAAGGGCGGCGTGCTCGGCAAGAAGCTCGAAGCCGTCGTCGTCGACCCGGCTTCCGATTGGCCGCTGTTTGCCGAAAAGGCCCGCGACCTGATCGAAAAGGACAAGGTTGCGGCCGTGTTCGGTTGCTGGACCTCCTCGTCGCGCAAGTCGGTCCTGCCGGTTTTCGAAGAACTGAACTCTATCCTGTTCTACCCGGTCCAGTATGAAGGCGAAGAGTCCTCGCGCAACATCTTCTACACCGGCGCCGCTCCGAACCAGCAGGCCATCCCGGCCGTTGACTATCTCGCCAACACCGAAGGCGTCGAGCGCTGGGTGCTGGCCGGCACCGACTACGTCTATCCGCAGACGACCAACAAGATCCTGAAGGCCTACCTGATGTCCAAGGGCGTCAAGGAAGAGGACATCATGATCAACTACACGCCGTTCGGTCATTCCGACTGGCAGACGATCGTCTCCGACATCAAGAAGTTCGGCTCGGCCGGCAAGAAGACCGCCGTGGTCTCGACCATCAACGGCGACGCCAACGTGCCCTTCTACAAGGAACTGGCCAACCAAGGCATCAAGGCCGAAGACATCCCGGTCGTCGCCTTCTCGGTGGGTGAAGAAGAACTCGCCGGCCTCGACACCAAGCCGCTCGTCGGCCATCTGGCCGCCTGGAACTACTTCCAGTCCGTCGACGCCCCGGTCAACGCCGAGTTCATCAAGACATGGCACGCCTTCACCAAGAATGACAAGCGCGTCACCAACGACCCGATGGAAGCCGCCTTTATCGGCTTCAACGCCTGGGTGAAGGCCGTCGAAGCTGCCGGCACAACCGAAACCGATCCGGTCCTCGACGCGATCATCGGCGTCTCGGTGCCGAACCTGTCGGGCGGCTATTCCACCGTCATGCCGAACCATCACATCACCAAGCCGGTGCTGATCGGCGAAATCCAGGCCGATGGCCAGTTCGACATCGTCCAGCAGACCGCGGCCGTGGTCGGCGACGAATGGTCCGACTACCTGCCGGACTCCAAGGACCTGATCTCCGATTGGCGCAAGCCCCTGTCTTGCGGCAACTTCAACGTCGCCACCGGCAAGTGCGGCGGCAAGGGTTCCTGATCATCCTTACCCCAAGGATGAGTTCTGGAGCGGGCAGTGACGAGCTGCCCGCTCTCTTTTCCGGACAAGCCCGTCGCCGGAAGACCTTGTCTTCCGCGACCGGATAATCCGATCGGCAAGTTGGAACACTTCTTGCTTTTCAGTTCATCGGGACAAACGGCGACGCCATGTCGGCGGATTTTCCGACACCCGTGCCGGCGGTGGCGAACTGCCCGCACCTCCCTTGGAGAAACAACGGTGGACCCAGCAATGTCGCGCGCATGCAAAACCGTCCTCCTGGCCCTTTCGATGGTGTTTGCCCTTCTGGGCTCCGTCGCTCTTGCCCAGCAGGACCTCAAGACTCAGATCAACGCACTGGCTTCCGCCAAGTTGCCCGAAATTCCCGCGATCGTTCAGTCGCTGGCCGCCACCGGAGATCCCAAGGTTCTCCCGGTGCTCGAAGCGCTCGGCGAAGGCGATCTCTATTTCCGCAAATCCGACAACGCCGTGTTCCTGACCAAGCCGGCTGGCGCGAATCTCGCTCTGGTTGACCCCCTTTCGGGAGAGACAGTCGGCGAAGAGCCCAAAGGCGCGCTGACCAAGATCAGGGTCAACAACAATCTCCGCCGCGCCATCCGCTCGGCGCTCGGCGGACTGACCTTGCTCAGCCCGGACCGCGATGTCCGGCTGCAGGCGGCGGACGCCGTGCTGAAATCTCCAAGCGCCGAAAATCTCGGCCTGCTCGAGGCGGCCATCGCCAAGGAAACCGATGCGGTCGTCAAGGCCCGCATGGAAACCGCCCGTTCGGTCTCGGTGCTCGGCTCCGATCTCGGCGCGGACGAGAAGAAGGCTGCCATCGAAAACATCCGGGACAAGATCGGCGGGCGCGACGCCATCGGCATCCTGATGGCCGCCGCCGACAAATCGGATCCTGCCGTCAAACCGGATATCGACGCCGCGATCGCCTCCATCCAGGGCAATCTCGCGCTGTGGGACGCCGGGCAAAACATCTGGTACGGCGTTTCGCTCGGTTCTGTGCTGCTGCTCGCCGCCATCGGCCTCGCCATCACCTTCGGCGTCATGGGCATCATCAACATGGCTCATGGCGAAATGGTCATGCTGGGCGCCTATTCGACCTTCGTGGTGCAGGACATCATCCGCGACAACTATCCGGGACTGTTCGACTGGTCGCTGGCCATCGCCCTGCCCGTCGCCTTCCTCGTCACCGGCGCTGCTGGCCTGATCATCGAACGCAGCGTGATCCGCTTCCTCTATGGCCGGCCGCTCGAAACGCTCTTGGCGACATGGGGCATTTCGCTGATCCTGCAGCAGCTCGTTCGCACCATTTTCGGCCCGACCAATCAGGAAGTCGGCAATCCCTCCTGGATGGCGGGTTCCTTCCCGCTCGGCGGCATGACGATCACCTGGAACCGCCTCTGGATCGTCGCCTTCTCGCTGTCCGTCTTCTTCGCGCTGCTCGTCGTAATGAAGCGCTCGGCTTACGGCCTGCAGATGCGCGCCGTCACCCAGAACCGCCGGATGGCCTCCTCCATGGGCATCCGCACGCCCTGGGTCGACGCGCTGACCTTTGCGCTAGGCTCCGGCATCGCCGGCATCGCCGGCGTAGCGCTCAGCCAGATCGACAACGTGTCCCCGAACCTCGGCCAGTCCTACATCATCGACAGCTTCATGGTCGTGGTCTTCGGCGGCGTGGGCAATCTCTGGGGCACGCTGGTCGGGGCCCTGTCGCTCGGCATCCTCAACAAGTTCCTCGAGCCCACCGTCGGCGCCGTTCTCGGCAAGATCCTGGTGCTGGTCCTCATCATCCTCTTCATCCAGAAGCGGCCGCGCGGTCTCTTCGCACTCAAGGGAAGGGCGATCGAAGCATGATCACCGGCTTTATCCTTCGCGCGTTGGATCAACGCATCGTCATCGCCATCGCGGTCATTCTCGCAATCGGCATCCTGGTCCCTGCCTCCAACCTGCTGTTGCCCGCCGACAGCGCCTTCCGCATCCCAACCTATGTCATGAGCCTGTTCGGGAAATACCTGACCTATGCGCTGCTGGCGCTGACTCTGGATCTCGTCTGGGGCTATTGCGGCATCCTCTCGCTCGGCCATGCCGCCTTCTTCGCGCTCGGCGGTTATGCGATGGGCATGTATCTCATGCGCCAGATCGGCCCGCGCGGCGTCTATGGCGACCCAGTCCTTCCCGATTTCATGGTCTTCCTGAACTGGAAGGAGCTGCCCTGGTTCTGGCATGGCTTCGACATGTTCTGGTTCGCCATGCTGATGGTGATCGCGGCGCCCGGCATTCTCGCCTTCATCTTCGGTTGGTTCGCCTTCCGCTCGCGCGTCAACGGTGTCTATCTCTCGATCATCACCCAGGCGATGACCTATGCGCTGCTGCTCGCCTTTTTCCGCAATGACATGGGTTTTGGCGGCAATAACGGCCTGACCGATTTCAAGGACATCCTCGGCTATTCGGTTCAATCCGACGGAACCCGCGCGACGCTGTTCTTCATGAGCGCGCTGATGCTGGCGCTGTGCCTGCTCCTGTCCTCGGCCATCGTCCGCTCCAAATACGGCAAGGTGCTGATCGGCGTCCGCGACGCCGAAAGCCGGACCCGCTTCCTCGGCTACCGGGTGGAAAACATCAAGCTGTTCACCTTCGTCGTCTCGGCCATGATGGCGGGCATCGCCGGCGCGTTGTTCGTGCCGCAGGTCGGCATCATCAATCCCGGCGAATTCGAACCCGGCAATTCAATCGAGGTCGTCATCTGGACCGCGGTCGGTGGTCGCGGCACGCTGATCGGGCCGATCATCGGCGCGGTGCTGGTGAATGCGGGCAAGACCTTCTTCACCGGAGCCTTCCCTGAATTCTGGCTCTTCGCGCTCGGCGGCCTGTTCGTTCTGGTGACGCTGTTCCTGCCAAAAGGCATCGTCGGCACGGTGACCCAGTATTTCGCCACCCGTAAATCCTATCAGAAGGCTGCTGACGACGAGAAGGTGCGCGACGCCGCCCTCGCCGCCCGGGCCGAAGCCGCGGAGTAAGACGATGAGCGATATCAAGCCCCGGAGCATCCTCTATCTCGACGGCGTCTCGGTGTCCTTCGACGGGTTCAAGGCGCTCAACTCGCTGTCCTTCGTGGTCGAACCTGGCGAACTGCGCGCCATCATCGGCCCCAACGGCGCCGGCAAGACCACGATGATGGACATCATCACCGGCAAGACCCGGCCCGATACGGGCGAAGTCTTCTTCAATGGCGAAATCGACCTCACCAAGAAGGACGAGGCCGAAATCGCCCAGCTCGGCATCGGCCGCAAATTCCAGAAGCCGACGGTGTTCGAAAGCCATACGGTGTGGGACAATCTCGAACTGGCGCTCAACCGCAAGCGCGGCGTCTTCGCGACGCTCTTCTATTCGCTCTCTGCGACGGACAAGGCCCGCATCGAAGAGATCCTCGAAACGGTCCGCCTCACCGCCCGCAAGGATGATTACGCCGCCAATCTCAGCCATGGCCAGAAGCAGTGGCTGGAGATCGGCATGCTGCTCGCCCAGGAACCGAAACTGCTCCTCGTCGACGAACCCGTGGCCGGCATGACCGACGCCGAGACGGTGGAAACCGCGATCCTGCTGAAGGAGATCGCCAAGACGCGCTCCGTGGTGGTGGTCGAGCACGACATGGGCTTCATCCGCGACCTCGGCGTCAAGGTGACCTGCCTCGCCGAAGGCTCGGTGTTGGCCGAGGGCTCGATCGATTTCGTATCGAACGATCCCAAAGTCATCGAGAACTATCTGGGGCGGTGAAGAAAATAGAAGAGCAGGCTTGAACGTCATTTGAAAACAGGTTTCATGAACCGATTTCAACCAGGGAGTTCAATCCATGCCCTTTGTCGGCCTGATTTTGATGGCGGCGGCGGGAGCCGCAATTTGGTGGTGGCGTCTGAAGATGCTCAATGAAGTGGGCAACGAAGTGATCGACTCGGTGGAGCGCATACGGAGCGCCTATAAGCGGCGCAAACACCGCAAGGCCGCCGAAGCGGCGCCGCTGACCGCGATCAAGGACCCCGCGATCGCCGCCGTCACCTTCTTCCTGATCCTCGCAGAGGACAAGCCGACGCATATGCCGGAAGCCCGTGCATTGGTGAAGTCGCGCATGAACGGCATCATCGCCGAACGCGACCTGGACGAGGTGATGATCTTCGCAGAATGGGCGGGCAATCGCGTCGTCAGTCTCGAGGATCCGGTGAGACGCTTTCGCGATCTCTGGCTCAACGCGCTGGATTTCGACGAGCGTCGGCAACTGATCGGCATCGCTGAAGACGTCGCTCGTGTGGGCGGCGAACCGACCGCCGAACAAAACAATGCTTTGCAGGCCTTGAAGAGAGCCCTGCTGAACTGAGAGGGAAGCCATGCTGACTGTCGAAAAGGCCAATCTTCATTACGGCGCGGCGCAGGCGCTGCGCGGCGTCTCCATCAAGGCGGAGATGGGCAAGATCACCTGCGTTCTCGGCCGCAACGGCGTCGGCAAATCCTCCCTGCTTCGGGCGATCACCGGCCAGCATCCGGTCAGCGGCGGCTCGATTTCCTTCAACGGCGCGGCGCTGAACGGCATGGCCCCCTATGCCCGCGCGAAACTCGGCATCGGTTATGTGCCGCAGGGTCGCGAGATCTTTCCGCTGCTGACGGTGAAGGAAAATCTCGAGACCGGCTACGCGCCCGTCAAGCGGGTCGACCGCACCATTCCCGACGACATTTTCAGCCTGTTCCCTGTGCTGCAATCCATGCTTGGCCGCCGCGGCGGCGATCTTTCGGGCGGCCAGCAACAGCAATTGGCGATCGGCCGGGCTCTGGTGACGCGTCCGAAGATCCTGGTGCTCGACGAGCCGACCGAAGGCATCCAGCCCTCGATCATCAAAGACATCGGCCGCGCCATCAAATATCTCCGCGATTCCACCGGCATGGCGATCCTGCTGGTCGAGCAGTACCTCGATTTCTGCCGCGAACTCGCCGACCACGTCTATATCATGGATCGCGGCGAGATCGTGCATGAAGGCGCCGCCGAAACGCTGGATACGCCCGAGGCGCGCCGGCATCTGACGGTCTGAAAGGACCTGCCTGCTACGTCTGCGATCTTGGCGCTTTTTTCGGCAGTCGGGAAAGCCGCCTAATCGATTGACAGATCCGGTCAGGCTTGAAAAAACACGATGAAAGACAAGGCCGGCGCTCCTGCCGGCCTTTGCATGGTGACCCGTGACAGCACTCGCCCAGATCCGTCCGCAACGCGCCAAGGGCCGCGCCCGCCTCGTGACCAAAGCGCTGGCAGGCCGCACCCGGCTCGACGTCTTCTATCAGGAAGGCGCCGCCAAGATCCGCATGCCCGAATCCTTCGACGGGCGCATGGAAGCGGTGCTGATCAACACCTCGGGCGGCTTGACCGGCGGCGACCGCATCGACTGGGCCGTCGAGGCCGGCGCCGACACCCATGTCACCGTCACCACCCAGGCCTGCGAGCGCGTCTATCGCTCCTCGGGCGGCCATGCCGCCGTCGACACCGTGCTCAAGGTCGGCGACAACGCGGCGCTGCATTGGCTGCCACAGGAAACCATCCTGTTCGACGAAGGCGCGCTCCGGCGCAGCCTCGAGGTGGATCTCGCCGCCTCCGCCCGCTTTCTCGGTCTCGAAGCGGTGCTGCTGGGCCGCAAGGCCATGGGCGAAGTCGTGACCTCGGGCCTGTTCCGCGACCGCTGGCGCATCCGCCGCGCCGGCCGCCTGATCCATGCCGAGGAGTTGCGGCTCGATGGCGAGATCGCCGAACTCGCCGCCCGCAAGGCGGTGCTATCAGGCTGCCTCGCTTTTGCGACCCTCCTTTATTGCGGACCGGACGCGGAGGCGAAACTAGGCGCGGTCAGGCCGCTCCTCGATCGCACCGGTTGCGGCGCAAGCCATTGGAACGACAAGCTGATCCTGCGTCTCACCGCCTCGGAGGGCTTCGAGCTCCGAAAAATCCTGATCCCGGCAATTTCGCTCTTGCGAAACGGCGCCGCCCCGCCGAAAGTGTGGCATCTCTAACCGTTCGTCCACCGTCATTTGGCGTATTGCCAGACCGGGTCGACCGGGTTTGATTGCGTCAAGACCAGCATCCATGCGGAGCAGCCGATGAATCTCTCTCCACGCGAAAAAGACAAGCTCCTGATCTCCATGGCGGCCATCGTGGCCCGCCGTCGGCTGGAGCGCGGCGTCAAGCTGAACTATCCCGAAGCGATCGCGCTGATCTCGGATTTCGTGGTCGAGGGCGCGCGAGACGGCCGCTCGGTGGCCGATCTCATGGAAGCCGGCGCCCATGTCATCACCCGCGACCAGGTGATGGAGGGCATCGCCGAAATGATCCATGACGTGCAGGTGGAAGCCACCTTCCCGGACGGCACCAAGCTCGTCACCGTGCACGAACCGATCCGCTGAACAGGAGATATCGATGATCCCAGGCGAACTCATTCCCGCAGCCGGCGAGATCGAACTGAACGCCGGCCTGCCCACCGTCACCCTCGACGTCGCCAACACAGGCGACCGTCCGATCCAGGTCGGCAGCCATTATCATTTCTTCGAGACCAACAAGGGGCTGGATTTCGACCGCGACAAGGCGCGCGGCATGCGCCTCGACATCCCATCCGGCACCGCCGTCCGTTTCGAGCCGGGCCAGAAGCGCACCGTCACGCTGATCCCGCTGTCCGGCAAGCGCGAAGTCTACGGCTTCCGCCAGCAGGTGATGGGTGCGCTGTGAAAGATCGGGCGCGGCGTTTTGCAGAGTTCACGGTATTTGCGGCGAGACAGGGCCCAATGCTTGAATGCCTGCGGACGGCGCTTCGGAAATCCCGCCATGGCGGCGGATATGCGCCGCCGAAAGGTGTAGAATGAAGACGTTCCTCCTCGCGATCCTGACCGCGGGCGCCCTGGCCGCGCCTTTGACCGTTGCGGCCAAGGCGAAAGTGGCCTGCGACGACGTCGTATCGCAAATGGAAGCCAATGAATGCATCGGCGATGAATATGGCAAGGCCGATGCGAGCCTGAACGCCGCCTACAAGAAGGCGTTGGCCTTCACGCAGAAGAACGACATGGAATCGCCGGTCGAGGGCGAGCCCACCGAAACCGAGACGCTGAAGAAAGCCCAGCGCGCCTGGATACAGTTCCGCGACGCCCATTGCGCCGGCATGGGCTTCAAGGCGCGGGGCGGCACGCTCGAACCCTATGAAAATATCCGCTGCCAACTCCTGTTGACGAAGGAGCGCAGCGCCCAACTCAAGGAATTGATCCGCCTTCCCGGTCAATGAGAGGCGCATGGAACAGACATGGTTCGAAAAACACGAATGATCACAAGGATAAACGGGAGGAAGAATAAATGACGCGCACGAAAATCGCGCTGATTTCACTGGCGATGGCGGCCTTCGCACTGCCCGCTCTGGCGCAGGACGCGCCGAATGTGGATTGCGACAACGCCCAGACCCAGATGGAAATGAATTACTGCGCCGAGCAGGACTACGACGATGCCGACGCCGCGCTGAACAAGGCCTATAAGGCGGCCATGGCGTCACAGAAGAAGATGGACGCCGATATCGAGGAATCGATGGGCGCGGACTCGACCGGCGCGGCCGCGGCATTGAAGAAGGCGCAGCGCGCCTGGATCGATTATCGCGACGGCCAGTGTGAAGGCGTCGGTTTCCAGGCGCGTGGCGGCACGATGGAACCCATGCTGATGATGGGCTGCAAGGCCGAACTGTCCCGCGCTCGCGCCAAGGAGCTCAACGAGCTGGCCAAGGGCATGGAGAACTGAGATGGGGCGGCGGGTGATGATCGTCGGCAATGCCGATCTCGGCGAGGGCGAAAAGGCCCTCACTGAGACCGCCGACATCGTCATCCGCTTCAACGACTGCCGCTCGGCCGGCCCTGGTGGCGGGCGCACCGACATCGTCGCCGTGTGCAATACAGGCCGGCCCGGCAAGAAGATGCTCGAAGACGCCGGCTGGCGCGCCAATCCTTGCGTGGCCGCCGCCTCCGAGATCTGGAGCATCCGCAACCCTGAGAAATTCGCCGCCCTTCGGGCGCCGCTGGCGATCAGCCATCCGGAGCTCGACGATTTCTGCGATGATTATTCTCCCGGCTTCGCCGCGTTCTGCGCCGAAACCGGCAAGACCCATTATGTGCTGCCCGCCGCCACCCATGACCGGCTGGACGCCGAGCTCTCCGCCTATGACCCGGAACCCTATGTGACGCCCTCGACCGGCCTGATCGTCATCGCCGAATTTCTGGCGAGCCGCGCCCGCGCAGACGACGCGATCCTTCTCGCGGGCTTCGGTCACAAGGGCTGGGAATGGCATCCCTGGGAGGCGGAGCGTCGCTGGATCGACGCCCGCATTCGCGGAGGCCGCCTCGCCCGCTATTTCTACACTTCCACCCTCCGCATCGCCTCAGGAGCTTGACGCCATGTCCTATAAAATGTCCCGCGCGGCTTACGCCTCCATGTTCGGCCCCACCACCGGCGACAAATTGCGCCTGGCCGACACCGAACTCTTCGTGGAGGTGGAGAAGGATTACACCACCTATGGCGAGGAGGTGAAATTCGGCGGCGGCAAGGTCATCCGCGACGGCATGGGCCAGAGCCAGGTCACTCGCGCCAACGGCGCCATCGACACCGTCATCACCAATGTGCTGATCATTGACCACTGGGGCATCGTCAAGGCTGACGTCGGGCTGAAGGACGGCCGCATCGCGGCCATCGGCAAGGCCGGCAATCCCGACACCCAACCGGGCGTCAACATCATCGTCGGCCCCGGCACCGAAGCCATCGCCGGCGAGGGCAAGATCCTCACCGCCGGCGGCATGGACGCCCATATCCACTTCATCTGCCCGCAGCAGATCGAGGACGCGCTGATGAGCGGGCTGACCACCATGCTCGGCGGCGGCACCGGCCCGGCGCATGGCACGCTCGCCACCACCTGCACCCCCGGCCCCTGGCACATCCAGCGCATGATCGAGGCCGCCGACGCCTTCCCGATGAATCTGGCTTTCGCCGGCAAGGGCAACGCCTCGCTGCCCGCAGCCCTTGAGGAAATGATCCTCGCCGGCGCCTCAGCGCTGAAGCTGCATGAGGACTGGGGCACAACCCCCGGCGCGATCGATTGCTGCCTCTCCGTCGCCGACGAATACGACGTGCAGGTGATGATCCACACCGACACGCTGAACGAATCCGGCTTCGTCGAGGATTCGCTCGCCGCCATGAAGGGCCGCACCATTCACGCCTTCCACACCGAAGGCGCCGGCGGCGGTCACGCGCCTGACATCATCAAGGTCTGCGGCTCGCTGAACGTCATCCCATCGTCGACCAATCCGACCCGGCCCTATACGATCAACACGCTGGCGGAACATCTGGACATGCTGATGGTCTGCCACCATCTCAGCCCGTCGATCCCGGAAGACATCGCATTCGCGGAAAGCCGCATCCGCAAAGAGACCATCGCGGCCGAAGACATTCTCCACGACATGGGCGCCTTCTCGATCATCTCGTCCGACAGCCAGGCCATGGGCCGCGTCGGCGAAGTGGCGATCCGCACCTGGCAGACCGCCGACAAGATGAAGCGCCAGCGCGGCGCCCTGCCCGAGGAAAAGGGCGACAACGACAATGTCCGCGTCAAGCGCTACATCGCCAAATACACGATTAACCCGGCCATCGCCCACGGCCTCAGCCATGAGATCGGCTCGATCGAAGTCGGCAAGCGCGCCGACCTCGTGCTCTGGTCGCCGGCCTTCTTCGGCGTCAAGCCTGACATGGTGTTGCTCGGCGGCATGATCGCAGCGGCGCCGATGGGCGATCCGAACGCCTCGATCCCGACGCCGCAGCCGGTGCATTACCGCCATATGTTCGGCGCCTATGGCAAGGCCCGCACCAATTCCTCCGTGACCTTCGTCAGCCAGGCCGCGCTGGACGCCGGCCTCGCCCAGAAGATTGGCGTCTCCAAGCAATTGCTGGCGGTGAAGAACACCCGCGGCGGCATTTCCAAGAAGTCGATGATCCACAACGACCTGACCCCGCATGTCGAAGTCGATCCCGAAACCTACGAAGTCCGCGCCGACGGCGTGCTCCTGACCTGCGAGCCCGCGACCGTGCTGCCGATGGCGCAGCGCTATTTCCTGTTCTGACATGTTTTGGCGTGCAAAGCCGACTGTAGCCATCGAAGATTTTGAATGGCAGATGGAAGCATGGGGCTGGCTTCTCGAAAACCTGGGCGGCCAGGCCGGTCTCAAACTTTTTCCTACTCGTTATCCGCGTCGAAGCGACTTTCCCGCAATCGCCTCCAGCGGCCACGAGTTGGCTCAGGCTGTTTTTGAAACAGTCTGCTCATACATGAAGGTTATTCCTTCTGATTACGATCTACAGCCGCAAGCCCCGTCCATTGATCCCAAGTTGGGGCCTCTAGCCCTCGTAAAGAACGCGCCGCGCGACCCAGCAGGCGTGTATCAACGCCGCAATGGTCGACACCTGATCACCTATGCCCCCACGTCGAAACCAAACTTAGAGAGGCTAATCGCCGTTTTTGCCCACGAGATCTGTCACTCAATTTTGTTTTCCTTTCCAACATTTCCACCGGGCGGTAGTGAAATGGAGGAATTCGCGACCGATCTGGCGGTCGTCTTCTTCGGGTTTGGAGTGTTTGGCGGCAACCCGTCATTTCAGTTCAATCAGACCCGAGACGACGGTCAAGGCACACAAGGCTGGTCGATAGACCGCATCGGCTACCTGACGCAAAACGAGTGGGGGTTGGCGCTGGCGATCCGGGCCGCGTTAACAGAAGACGACATGGCCCCGCTTGCAGATCATGGCTCCATTGGCCTTTTGACGCACTTTAAAAATAATATGAAGTACTTGCGCAAAAATCGGAAGGAAATCAGCCACCTCCTCAAACAACACTGAAATTCTTGATGGTTGGAAATAATGATAAATAGACCATCATTGACGGCGGGCCTTAAATTTTTAGGCGTATTCTGCATTGTGGTTGCAGCGGCGCTTTTCTTTGGAGCCATCGTCCCCCGCCCACTATTCTTCTCCGTGAAGAGCGGCCCGCCTCACACCACGATCCTCGTTCTTTCCAATCCGATCCACACCGACATCGCCATCCCGCTCGACGCCGCGAGCCGCGCCCGCTTCGCCTTTGTCGAGGCCGCAGGCGCGCCGATCTCCCATCCCGACGCCGCCTGGCTGATCCTCGGCTGGGGCGGTCGCGCCTTCTACCTCGAAACGCCTGCCTGGGCCGACCTCAAGCCCCTGCCGGTCTTCAAGGCGCTGACCGTGGACAGCGCCGTGATGCATGTCGCCCTCGCCCGGGCGGCGCTTACTGAGGCCCCGGATGCCAGAGCCGTCGCGCTCGATGCGGAAGGATATGCGCGGCTGCTCGATTACATCGAGCGAAGCTTCACGAGGAAGGACGGCCAGCCGCTCCCCATCCCGGGCGCAGGCTATGGCGAAAGCGACGCCTTCTTCGAGGCAGAAGGCTGGTTCAACGCGCTCATTGGCTGCAACACCTGGACGGCGGCGGCGCTGCGCGAGGCCGGCGTGACCACCGGCTGGTGGACGCCGCTGCCGCAGTTGCTCGCTCTCTCGCTCGACCTTCACGATCGGGAGCGATAGTCGAGGGACATCATACGGTGTCCGTCGTCAGGTCTTCGCCCGTCGCAAACCCGCTTTCGCCTCATGCGGCGTCTTGGCCCAGAAGAATGGGCGGTCGCGCAATTCCCTGAGCGCCTTCCACGCCGCCCAGGACATCATCAGCCAGTAGACCGGCACGAAGAACCGCGCTGTTCCGAGCCGCCTGCGCTCCTCGCGCGGCATCGCGCCCCAGCCCATCAGCGTGAACACCGTATAGGAGCCGAAAAGATTGGCGAGGTCGATCGCAAACAGCGCCTGCTGCAATGGCGAATAGGGTTCCGACGTCAGCATATGCGCGATGGACGAGGCGACCAGCAGCAGCGTCAACGGATGGGCGAGCGCCGAGAGAAGCTGCCCCGTCACCACCAGATGAAAGGCGAGAAATCCCCTGAAGCCCAGATCGCGGTAGAGCCTGAGAGGGTCGCGCATATGCGCGAGCCAGGTCTGCATCCATCCCTTCTGCCAGCGGCTGCGCTGGTTGATCCAGACGCGCGGTCGCGTCGGCGCATCCTCCACCGTCGGACGCGTCAACATCTCCGTCCCATGGCCGGCTCGATGCAGGCGCATGCCGAGATCGGCGTCCTCCGTCACGTTGTAGGGATCCCAGCCGCCAACGCTTTTCAGGACATCGGTTCGAAAATGATTGGAAGTCCCCCCGAGCGGCAGGGGCAGGCCGCGAGCGGCGAGGAAGGGCAGAAGCCTTCGAAACAGCGCAGAATATTCGAGCGCGAAGAGCGCCGGCAGCGCGCCCGCTCCGCCATTGCCGATCACCAGCGGCGATTGAAAACAGGCGGTCTCCGGCGCGGCGCGAAAATGGTGCCAGGCCTCCAGCAACTGGTCTGGATGCGGCCGGTCCTCGGCGTCATAGATCACCAGAAATTCGCCGCGCGCCTCGATCAGGCCATAGTTCAGCGCCTTCGGCTTGGTGCGCGGGCCGATGTCGGGAACGACGACCACTTCATATTCGGGTCCGAGATCGATCGCCCTCAGCGCCGCGATCGTCGCTTCGTCGCGCTCTTCGCAGAGAAGCTTGATGTCGAGCCGCGACCGCGGCCAGTTCAATCCGTCCAGCCTTTCGATCAACTGGCCGACGACGTCCGCCTCGTCATAAAGCGCGGCGAGAACGGTGTAGACCGGCGTCGGTCCGAGATCGGCGGGAAAGCTTTGCCGGCGATTAAGCGGCGATCCAGCCTTGAGCGCCGCCAGCCGCAGCACCAGCATGATGCAGAACAGGATCGAAAACACGAAATGCAGCCCCGTAACAGCTGCCGGGTGAACCGCAATCACCGCGAAGCCGGCGATCAGCACCCCCGTCGCGGTGATCTTCTGGCCTCTCGACAGCACCTGATGGGCGCTGAAGTCCGGATGCGTCCGCGCCAATCCATGCGCCGCCTCATCCGCCCGCCGCAATCTGCCGGCCTCGCGCACCGCGGCGCGCAGTGCGCCGGGCGTGGTGACGGCGAATTGCTCCCTCAGCCTCGGCGCGCGCTCGAATTGCGCCCTCTCTTCGAACAGGCGCAACAGTTCGGGCACGATCACGGTCAGCGGCGACCCGTCGGGTTTGCGGCAGCGGATGATCCGCGGCCGCACCAGTTGCGTGTCGATCTCCGCGCAATCGGCCAGCAAGGCGGGCGGAACATTGTCCATGAACGGAAGGCCGAGTCCCCGCGCCAGCGCGCCGTAATAGGCGTCTTCCCGCACCCGCCCATCCGAAAGAAGTTCCTGCTCCAGCGTCGCGCCGCTCAGCCCTGCCCGCCGCTCCAGCTCATCCAGCCACGGCTTCGACAGTCCCAGCCTGGCGAGAACGGCTCTTTCCCCGTCGAGCCGAGCCTTGTGCAGATGATCGGGGCGCTGCGGATCCGGCTTCTTGCCCGCGTCTCTGTGTCGTCGCCAATGCTCGAAATGAAAGCGTTCCCCGTCCAGCATGACTCTGATACATCCGGTAAAAGAGAAAATTCGATGAAAAACGGATCCATCATAATGAAGCCTGGAGTTGTGTCACGTTGTTTTTTTCTCCTGGCGATTCTGGCCGCCGCCGTAAATCCAGCGCCGGCCGCGCCCACCGCCGATCACGGCATGCTCTACCCCTTCGATCCCCGCGAGAAAGTGGCCAAACCCGATCTCCGCGCCATACCCCGCCTGCGTTTTCTGACCACGCTGGATTTCCCGCCGTTCAACTTCATCGATCAGTCCGGCAAACTTTCGGGCTTTCATGTCGATCTCGCCCGCGAGATCTGCGGCGAACTGGAGATGATGGAGCGCTGCCAGATCGAAGCGGTTCCCTATGCGGATCTGGTCGGCCGGCTCGACAAGGGCGAAGGCGAGGTCGCCATTGCCGGCGCTCGGATCACGTCGGATCTGCGCGGCAGCCATGATTTCAGCAGGGTCTATCTGCGCCTGCCGGCTCGCTTCGCCGCCCGGCGCGGCGATGCCGGTCCCGATCGCGCCCCGAGCGGTCTCGGCGACGGTCGCGTGGGCGTGCTGACCGGGTCGGCGCATGAAGCCATGGCCAAGACGTTCTTCCCCCAACTGTCGCTGGTCGGATTCGCGGATCGTGCGGCCATGCTGGCGGCCCTGCGCAAGGGAGAGGTCAAGGCCGTGTTCGGCGACGCCCTTCAGCTCTCCTTCTGGCTGGAATCCAAAGACGCGGATAATTGCTGCGATTTCCTCGGAGGCCCCTATTACTCGTCGCATTTTCTCGGCGAGGGCATGGCGATGATGACGGGCGCCGGCAATCCGGCGATTGCCCAGGCGCTCGATCACGCGCTGATCGCCATTGCCCGCAACGGCCGTCTTGCCGATCTCTATCTCCGGTATTTTCCGAAAGGTTTATAATTCAGCCATGCGCTGGGTGCAAAGCAGGCATGCAGCCCGCTGCGGTGCCGCATTTTGTGCTGCATCGCGGCATGTTTTTGCTTAGTATAAAAAATACAAGAATTGGGCGACGGAGACCCCGTCGCGACTAGCCTGACGGAGACATCAGATGATCGCCAAGAAAGTTCCCAACGTCACCTTCCGCACCCGCGTCCGGGACGAATCCATCGGTGGGCCGAACCCGTTCCGCTGGGAAGACAAGACCAGCGACGACTATTTCAAGGGCAAGCGCGTGGTGCTGTTTTCGCTGCCGGGCGCGTTTACGCCCACCTGCTCCACCTACCAGCTGCCGGATTTCGAAAAGCTCTATCCGGAGTTCCAGGCCGAAGGCATCGACGAAATCTACTGCATCTCGGTCAACGACGCTTTCGTCATGAATGCCTGGGGCAAAAGCCAGGGCGTCGCCAACATCAAGCTCATTCCGGATGGCTCGGGCGAATTCACCCGCAAGATGGGCATGCTGGTCGCCAAGGACAATCTCGGCTTCGGCATGCGCTCCTGGCGCTACGGCGCCGTCATCAATGACGGCGTGGTCGAGCAGTGGTTCGAGGAAGAAGGCTTCTCCGACAATTGCGATTCCGACCCCTATGGCGTCTCCTCCCCGCAGAACATTCTCGAAAGCCTGCGTGGCCTCAAAAAGGCCGCCTGATCGGCCTTTGCTTGCCGAAGATCCAGCACGTCGCCCCGGAGATCGCTATGATTTCCGGGGCGTTTTTGTTGGGGCAAAGCCCGTGAAAAACATTGCGCGACATCGGAAAATGGCCTCAGATACGGCCATGCAGGAGAGTTGAAATGATCTATGTCATCGCCGTTCTGGAGACGGAGCCATCCGAAACCGCCCGTGTGATCGCCGCCGCAGACCCTTTGATATCAGCCACCCAGGCCGAGGCCGGCTGCATTTCCTATGAGCTTCACGCCGATGTCCGCCAACCGAATCGGCTGGTTTTCGTCGAAACCTGGGAGAGCCGCGAACATCTCGAAGCCCATTTCAAGACGCCGCATATCGCCGCCTTCGGCGCCGCGATCTCCGGCGCGGTCCTGAAGCAGCGGCTCGAGATCGTCGACGCCGCCGATGTGGAGGTCAACTGACATGCCCTATCGCTCCATCCGTATTTCCAAGAGCGCCGAAGCCGGCGATCCCGTCGGCGCCGTCGTTCTGACCCATGACGAGCGTCATCTCCGCCGCAAGCTCCTCCATCTCACCAATGGCGACGTGATCATGCTCGATCTCAAGGAGCCCGTCGTGCTGGATCACGGCGATCTCCTGATGATCGACGGCGCGGACGGCTATGTCGAAGTCGTCGCCGCCGAGGAGCAACTTCTCGAAATCAAGGCGCGCGACGCCGTTCACCAGATGCAGCTCGCCTGGCATCTCGGCAACCGCCACCTCGCCGCCCAGATCGATCCCGACCGCATCCTGATCGAGCGCGACCATGTGATCAAGGCGATGCTGGAGGGTTTGGGTGCGGCGGTGCGCGAAACTGTAGAGCCGTTCAGCCCTGTCCACGGCGCCTATCACGGCCATGGCGGACATGACCATCATCATGGCCACTGACGCCTCCACCCGTGCGCTCATCCGCCTGATGGCCTGGCTGTCGCCAGCCTTTCCGGTCGGCGGTTTCGCCTATTCGGGCGGGCTCGAAAGCGCGGTTCAGGACGGCCTGGCGAACGACGCCGAAACACTGCGCCAATGGTTCGACACGCTGCTGATCCGCGGCGCATGGCGCAATGACGGCGTGCTGCTCGCGGAGGCATGGCGGAGCCTCGAAGATCCGGACAGGCTCGCCGATGTCGCGGCACTCGCCGAAGCGCTGGCCGGTTCCGCCGAACGTCATCTCGAAATAATGACGGTGGGCGAAGCCTTCGCCGCCGCCGCTGCGGAATGGTCGCACCCCGCCCTCGCCAGCCTGGGGCCGCGCCCGCCCTACAGCGTCGCCGTCGGCGTCGCGGCGGCGGCGCAGTCGGTTCCTCTCCAGGATTGTCTCGCCGCCTTCTACCACGCGCTTCTGTCTCAGGGCGTCTCGGCCGCTATCCGGCTCGGCGTCATCGGTCAGCGGCAGGGCGTGACGCTTCTGGCGGGCTTCGAGGAAACGATCGTAACTGTCGCGCGGGAGACGGTCGACACGACCCTCGAAGATCTCGGCTCCGCAACGATCGGCGCCGATATCGCCGCACTCCGACATGAGACCCAGCATACGAGATTGTTCCGCTCATAAACGAAATTCGCGGCTTTCCGCCCATGGCGGCAGGCCGGCGCGACTGAAGAAGGATTGTTGATCATGACGTCGAGAAACGGACCCTTGCGCATCGGCATCGGCGGACCCGTCGGGTCCGGCAAGACGGCGCTCACCGAAAAGCTCTGCAAGGCGATGCGGGAGGAATTTTCCGTCGCTGTCGTCACCAACGACATCTATACGCGCGAAGACGCCGATGCGCTGGTGCGCATGCAGGCGCTGACATCGGACAGGATCGTCGGCGTGGAGACGGGCGGCTGCCCGCACACCGCCATCCGCGAAGACGCCTCGATCAATCTCGCCGCCATCGCCGATCTCAACCGCCGCTTTCCCGACCTCGACATCGTCTTCATCGAGTCCGGCGGCGACAACCTCGCCGCGACCTTCTCGCCCGATCTCGCCGATCTCACGATCTATGTGATTTCCGTCTGTCAGGGCGAGGAAATTCCCCGCAAGGGCGGCCCGGGCATTACGAAGTCCGATCTTCTGCTGATCAACAAGAAAGACTTGGCGCCCTATGTCGGGGCGGACCTCGATGTGATGGAGCGCGACGCGACGCGCATGCGAGCCGGCAAACCATTCGTCTTTTCTGATCTCAAGCGTGGAGACGGTCTCGAAGAGATTGTCGGCTATGTGAAAAGATATGGTGGATTGGCGGCCTGAAAGGCGGCCTTCGGATTAGCCGCCCAGCAGCAGGCAGGCCATGATGGCGGCGTCACTCGAACCAATCGTCGTGACGAATGCTCTCGACAAGTTCCTGGCGCTCTTTCTTATCAAGCCTGCGGATCTGGCGCTTCTTCTTGCCGCGTCCCTTGGCGAACATCGGTGATTTGGTCTTGTCAACGCAGCGCATGGGTTCCGCGCCAAATTGCACCGCGAGGCCGGACAAAAAATTCCAACTGGCGTTCAACGTAGACATGATGGCCTCCTTGGCCAACAACGCGTTCGTACTTCCCTCCTACACGACCGCGGTTAATAAATCGGGCTTTTGTTGGGTTTAATGTTAGAAATGGGGCAAAGTTCCGACACTTCAAGCAGCATTTGCCTCTTTTTAGCTCGTCACTTTGCCGCAGAATCCTCAAATGAGGCCGAACAGGATTAAGCCCACAAAGGCAAAGGCGGCCAGGGTCGCCGCTGCCATTGCCGTTTTTTCAAGCGCTGTGGCGGGAGAAAACACCCGGACGGGCCGCTGGGCGGATTTGCTTGCAATCGTCATGATTGGCTCCTGAGATATGCGGGCGCGGCTTGCGACGAAGCCGCGGCAAAGGATTGGGCGAACAAGCGCCGGTCGGCGTTTTCGAGACGCTGCGCCAAGCGATAGCCTGCCGGCCAACGGCCATGGCCGCTGCTGATATTGATATGACCGGCGCGACCGAGATCGACGAAACCGCCGTTCAACCCGTCTGCCATTGAACGCGCATCCTCGATGGACATGTAGGGATCATTGCGGCTGGCGACTACGGTGACAGGAAAGGACGCCCGAGCGCAGGGCAGCATGGCTGTCCCGACTGCGCCGGGATGAAGGCTGCGCACGCGGTCTGGATCGCAGGGCGCGACCAGCAGGGCCGCGCCGACCAGCGCTGCGGCCGGACGCCCCGCGAGATTGGCGGCAACCAGCGCCCCGAAACTATGCGCCACCAGCGTGGCGCCGGGATGGTCACGAAGAGCATCTTCCAGACGGACCAACCATTCGCCAAGGTCCGGCCGCGCCCAATCCCGCTGCTGGACGAGAACAGCGTCGGGATCATCGGCAAGCCAGTCATGCTGCCAATGTCCGGGACCGGAGCCGTTCAAGCCGGGAATGATCAATCGGGTCGCCATCGTTTATTTGCCTCGCCGCACCATGCGACGATAACCACGATGTCATAGCGCGCCGCGCCAGCGAAGAAAAGTTTTTCTATAATATCTGTAGGAAATAAAAAACGAAAACCGGCGGCGCGGAAAATCGCGCCGCCGCCGGGGTTTGTACAGTTATTTCAGCGCTGCAATCAGCGCCTTGAGATCGGCCTCGACCAGCGGGCGGATATCGTCGCGCGACAGGGCAAAAGCGACATTGGCCATGATGAAGCCATCCTTGGCGCCCGTGTCGTAAGTCGCGCCCCTGTAGTGGTAGCCTGTAAAGGGCTGCTGCTTTACAAGCTTGAGCATGCCGTCGGTCAGCTGGATTTCATTGCCGGCGCCCCGCTCCTGAGTCTCGAGAATTTCGAAAATCTCCGGCTGCAGAATGTAACGACCGTTGATGAAAAAGTTGGACGGCTGGGTGCCGGGAGCGGGTTTCTCCACCATATCAGTGATCCGGAAACCCTCTCCGACGGCCTCGCCGGTTGCGACGATGCCATATCGGTGAGCGAGTTCGGGGGCGCATTCCTCCACCGCGATCACATTTCCGCCGGCAACCTCATAGAGTTCCATCATGCCCTTCAGGCAGCCCTTGTCGGACTTCATGATCATGTCGGGAAGCAGAAGCGCGAACGGCTCGTGGCCGACGATGTCACGGGCGCACCATACGGCGTGGCCGAGCCCGAGCGGCTCTTGCTGGCGCGTGAAGCTGGCGGTGCCGGCCTTTGGCAGGATGGATTCGAGCAGCGTCAGCTCGGTCTTCTTGTTGCGCGCCTTCAGCGTCGCCTCCAGTTCATACTGGATATCGAAATAGTCTTCGATGACGCCTTTGCCGCGGCCGGTGACAAAAACGAAATGTTCGACGCCCGCCTCGATTGCCTCATCCACCACATATTGGATAACCGGCTTGTCGACGACCGTCATCATTTCCTTCGGAACAGCCTTGGTGGCCGGAAGAAAGCGCGTGCCAAGGCCCGCGACCGGAAAAACAGCCTTCTTTACTCTGGCGTGACCCACCACTGATCTCCATCTCTCGAATCTGGATTGTGTGCGATATCTGAACGTATTTGCCCCTGAGATACTACTTTTTTTTAAAGAAGTGACCGCAGGCGCAGGGGATGGTAAAGAATTTGTTGACCACGGCTCTGTATTTTGTCGCATTAACCGGCGGTGTCGGTGTCCAGGAACATGAATGAACCGGATGATTGCCATGAAGCCCACAGAGATCCTCACCCGAATTCGCGCTTTTGCTCCCGCGCTCGCCATCATGGGCGCGCTTGTTGCCGGCCCCGCCCATGCCGACAAAGGTTTCGTCAACTGGATCAACAACTTCTATCCGGTGGCCGCCCAGGCCGGCATCAGCCGCGACACCTATGTGCGCGCCTTTCGCGGCGTGAGCGAACCGGATCCCACAGTCATTGAGAAAGCCAATTTCCAGCCCGAATTCAAGCACCGAATCTGGGAGTATCTCGACAGCCGGGTGAATCCCTATACGGCGGGCATCGGACGCGACATGCTGAGAAAGCATGGCCGCACGCTCGCGGCGGTCGAGAAGCATTTCGGGGTGGATCGTCATATTTTGTTGGCGATCTGGTCCATGGAGAGCAATTACGGCGCGGTTCTCGAAAAACCCGACAGGCTGCATAATGTTCCGCGCGCATTGGCGAGCCTTGCCTATATCGACAAGAAGCGGGCGAAATTCGCACGCACGCAGCTGATCGCGGCCCTGAAGATTCTCCAGCGCGGCGACGTCACCGCCGAGGGCCTGACCGGCTCATGGGCGGGCGCCATGGGTCACACCCAGTTCATTCCGACGAGCTACCTGCTCTATGGTTATGACGCCGACGGCAATGGCCGCCGCGACATCTGGAACTCCATTCCCGATGCGCTCGCAACCTCGGCAAACCTGCTCGCCAAGAATGGTTGGCAGGAGGGCAAGACCTGGGGTTACGAAGTGGTCGCGCCCGGCGGCGCAAGCGATTATGTCGGCCGCACCAAGACGCTCGGCGAATGGCAGAAGCTGGGCTTCCTGCGTCCGAACGGCAAGGGCTTCAAATATGGCAAGGACCGCGCCACGCTGAAGATGCCGGCCGGCGCCAATGGTCCCGCTTTCCTGATGACCCGCAATTTCTTCGTCATCAAGAAATACAACGCCGCCGATTCCTACGCCCTCGCCGTGGGCATGCTGGCCGACGAGATCGCCGGCTATGGCGGCCTGCAGCAGAACTGGCCGCGTCCGGCCGGAACCCTGGACGTCAAGGAAAAGTTCGAATTGCAGGAGCGCATGAAGGCGCTCGGCTATTATGACGGCGCGATCGACGGCAATTTCGGCTCCGGCTCCAAGACCGCCATCGCCGCCATCCAGGCGCAGCTCGGCATGCAGCCGGACGGCAAACCCTCCGAGGCGCTCCTGAACGCCTTGCGTCGCTGAAGAGGCTCGCCTACATCTGACTGAGGAGGCCGGGCGCTGCCCGGCTTTCGCATTCCTGCCGGCAAGGGAGACGCCGATGGCCGATCGCAGCCACTCTCAATCCAGACTGTCGGGCGCCCGGCGACTGATCGTTCTGCTTCTCGCGCTCCTTCTCCCCTTCTGCGATTTCGCGATGTCCGTCGCCCAGGCGCAGGAGTTCCGCCAGCGGCGCTCGATCCTCGACGTCATTCTCGGTCGCCCTCAGGTGCGCCAGCGGGAAATCGAACGCCCACAGCGGGCGCGCCCGCGCCGCAGCACCGCCAAAAAACGCGACGTGCAATCCGTCAAGGCCGCGCCCGCGGCGCAACTCGCCAAGAAGGTCGATGCGCGCAAGATCATGGTGATCGGCGATTTCATGGCGTCCGGCCTCGCTGACGGCCTCGCCGCCGCTTTCGTCCAGGATCCGACGATCAGCGTCGTCAAGGAGACCGACGGCGCATCCGGCCTGGTTCGCAACGACCATCTCGACTGGCCAAAGACGCTCGTCCAGAAGATCGACAAGCATAAGCCGTCGCTGATCGTCATCATGCTGGGGTCGAACGATCGCCAGGAAATCGATATGGGCAATGTCTCGGAAAAGTTCCGGTCCGAGGCCTGGGACCGCGAGTATCAACGCCGCGTCGACGAACTCGCCGAGACCGCGACCCGCGCCAAAATACCGTTCATCTGGACCGGGCTACCCGCTTTCCAGTCGCCGTCCTTGAGCGCCGACGCCGCAACGCTCAACAATATCTATCGGACCCGAATGGAGTCCGTGGGGGGAACGTTCATCGACATATGGGATGGTTTCGCCGACGAGAGCGGCAAGTTCATCGCCACCGGTTCCGACATCAACGGCCAGCCGGTCCGCCTGCGCGGCTCGGACGGCGTGAGCCTTACCAAGGCCGGCAAACGCAAGATGGCCTTCTATCTCGAAAAAGATATCGCACGGCTGCTGGGCGGCGACGCCGTCTCCGACCTCGTCCGCCTCGACGCCACCGGCCTGCCGCTCGACGCCGCGCCGAAAGACGAACTCCACGAAATGACCGCCCTGCCGCCGATCAGCCTGTCGGATCCCGACCTCGACGGCTCGAAAGAGCTTCTCGACCAGACTCTTATGCCTCAGACAGCCGGCAAGACCCCGCGCGATCTGCTGATCGAAAAGGGCGAGACCGCGCCGGCCCCGGCCGGTCGCGTCGACGATTTCCGCTGGCCTGAAAACACGAAGCCCGCAGGCTGACCTGCGGGCTCGGGGATCTCGAATGTCTTCGGCGGATCAGCGCGGCAGCGTGGTCGCGCCCATCAGCGCTTCGTCGATGGCGCGAGCCGCCTGACGGCCTTCGCGGATCGCCCAGACCACCAGCGACTGGCCGCGGCGCACGTCGCCCGCCGTCCAGAACTTGTCGACCGAGGTCCGGTAGTCCTTGTCGTCGGCCACGACATTGGTCGAGCCGCGACGGTCGGTGTTCAGCGTCAGCTTGTCGCCGAGTTCGGCGATGACGCCGCCCATGAACGGTCCGCGGAAACCGATGGCGATGAAAGCGAGATCGGCCTTGATCACGAATTCCGTGCCGGGGACCGGCTTGCGGCGTTCGTCGACCTGGCAGCACTTCACGCCGGTCAGCACACCGTCTTCGCCGACAAATTCCAGCGTCGCGACCTGGAATTCGCGGATCGCGCCTTCGGCCTGCGAGGAGGAGGTGCGCATCTTGGTCGCCCAATAGGGCCAGACCGCGAGCTTGTCTTCCTTTTCGGGCGGCATGGGGCGAATGTCGAGCTGGGACACCTTCACCGCACCCTGACGGAACGCGGTGCCGACGCAGTCCGACGCCGTGTCGCCGCCGCCGACGACCACGACATGCTTGCCGCCGGCCAGGATCGGCGCCGACGGCCAGCCGACGCTGTCGATGTTTTCGCGACCGACGCGGCGGTTCTGCTGCACGAGATAGGGCATCGCATCATGCACGCCGTGCAGATCGACGCCCGGAATGCCGGCGTCGCGCGGCGTTTCCGAGCCGCCGCAATAGAGCACGGCGTCATATTTGGCGAGCAGGTCCTCGACCTTCACGTCGACGCCGACATTGACGCCGCACTGGAAGGTGACGCCCTCGCCCTTCATCTGCTCGACGCGGCGATCGATGAAGTTCTTTTCCATCTTGAAGTCGGGAATGCCGTAGCGCAGCAGGCCGCCGGGCTTGGATTCGCGCTCGTAGACGGTCACGTCATGTCCGGCGCGCGCGAGCTGCTGCGCCGCGGCCATGCCGGCGGGGCCGGAGCCGATGATCGCCACGCTCTTGTTGGTCTTGGTGGTGGCGGGCTTCGGCACGATGAAGCCCATTTCATAGGCCTTGTCGGCGATCGCCTGTTCCACCGTCTTGATCGCCACCGGCGCGTCTTCGAGGTTCAGCGTGCAGGCTTCCTCGCAAGGCGCGGGGCAGACGCGGCCGGTGAATTCCGGAAAGTTGTTGGTGGAATGGAGGTTGCGGATCGCCTCTTCCCACTTGTTGTTGAACACAAGATCGTTCCAGTCGGGAATCTGGTTATGCACCGGACAGCCGGTCGGACCATGGCAGAAGGGAATGCCGCAATCCATGCAGCGGGCGGCCTGTTTCTCCACTTCCTGATCCGACATCGGAATGGTGAATTCGCGGAAATGGCGAATGCGATCCGAAGCCGGCTGATACTTGCCGACCTGTCTGTCGATCTCGAGAAAACCCGTTACCTTGCCCATCGTCCCTTGCCTGCCCTCTTCTCGCCGTTCTCCGGCTTGTTACCTGACCCAATTCTCTAGTTTCAATCCCGGCACCCGGGAAAATTCTCTGTCATTGTCCGTCACCAGAACCGCATCCAGCGCCAGCGCATGCGCCGCGATCCAGAGATCGTTCGGCCCGATGTTTTGCCCCTGGCGAAGGGCGAGCCGGACATCGGCGTATCGAGCGTCTCCCGGCATCTGGAAGGGAGCGACGTAAAGCTTTTCGGTGACACGACGAACCTTGGCTGCAAGTTCCGCCGATCCCTTCTTCTTCACCCCGTACCAGACTTCCGCATGTACGAAGATGCTCGTGAACACGTTCGCCTCGCCCACCTCCATCATCCTCGTCAACACCGGCCCTTGCGGATTGGAAACGATGGACGAGATGGCGTTCGTGTCCAGCATGTATTTCATCAGAGCTCCACCTCATCCAGCGGCGCAATCTCCTCGTCGTCGCGGTCCAGAAAATCTCCGCCCAGCCATGGTTCCGCTGTCTTGAGATAATCGATCAGACCTGCAGTCTCCGCCGTGCGCAGCAAAAGGGACCCGTCCGGTTGCTTGATCATGATGACCTTCTTTCCCGGAAACTCGAACTCCTTCGGAATGCGAACCGCGCGGCTTCGTCCATTGGTGAAGACGCTGAGTTCGATTTCACCTTCTGCACTTTTGGGCGATGCATGCTCGTTCATCGCAGCCTCCATAGCCGTCATATGCCAATGTCATATCACGGCCATGGTCGGCCGCCAACTTACTCCGCGGCCTCCTGCGTCTGCATGCGTTCCATGTCCTCGAGCGCCCGGCGATATTCGACCGGCATCACCTTGCGGAATTTCGGACGGTAGTCGGCCCAGTTGTCGAGGATGGCCTTGGCGCGGGTCGAGCCGGTGTAATGCGCATGGTTGGAAATCAGCTGGAACAGCCGCTCCTCGTCATGCCGCGTCATGTCGCCGGAGACGTCGACCATACCCTTGTGCGCGATGTCGCCGCCGTGGTGATGCAGCTTTTCGAGCAGTTCGTCCTCTTCCGGCACCGGCTGCAATTCGACCATGGCCATGTTGCAACGACGAGCGAAATCGCCGCTCTCGTCGAGCACATAGGCCACGCCGCCGGACATGCCGGCCGCGAAGTTGCGGCCGGTCTCGCCGATGACCACGACCACGCCGCCGGTCATATACTCGCAGCCGTGATCGCCCACGCCTTCGACGACGGCGATGGCGCCCGAGTTGCGGACGGCGAAACGCTCGCCGGCCACGCCGCGGAAATAGCTTTCGCCCGAGATCGCGCCATACATCACGGTGTTGCCGACGATGATGGAATCCTCGGCCACGATCTTCGAATTGTGCGGCGGCTTGACGATGATGCGGCCGCCCGACAAGCCCTTGCCGACATAGTCGTTGCCATCGCCTTCGAGCTCGAAGGTCACGCCGCGGGCGAGGAAGGCGCCGAAGCTCTGACCGGCCGTGCCCTTGAGCTTGACCACGATCGTGTCGTCCTTGAGGCCCTTGTGACCGTAGCGCTTTGCGACTTCGCCCGAAAGCATGGCGCCGGCCGAACGGTCGACATTCTTGATTTCGGTTTCGATCACCACCGGCTGGCGGCTTTCGAGCGCAGGCTTCGCCGCCTCGATCAGCTTGCGGTCGAGAATGTCGTCGATCGGATGCTTCTGACGCGAGGTCCAGCGCGTCTCTTCTTCGGACGCTTCGACCTTGTGGAAGATCTTGGAGAAGTCGAGACCCTCGGCCTTCCAATGGCTGATCGCAGCGTCCTTGGTCAGATATTCGCTATGGCCGATGATCTCGCTGAGGCTGCGGAAGCCCATCGAGGCCAGGATCTGGCGAACATCGTTGGCGATGAAGAAGAAGTAGTTGATCACATGCTCGGGCGCGCCCTTGAAACGCTTGCGCAGCACCGGATCCTGGGTGGCGACGCCCACCGGACAGGTGTTGAGATGGCACTTGCGCATCATGATGCAGCCGGCGGCAATCAGCGGCGCGGTCGAGAAGCCGAATTCGTCGGCGCCGAGTAGCGCGCCGATGATCACGTCGCGACCTGTCTTGAGGCCGCCGTCGACCTGCAGCGCCACGCGCGAGCGGAGCCCGTTCAGCACCAGCGTCTGCTGAGTCTCGGCCAAGCCGATTTCCCAGGGGCTGCCGGCATGCTTGAGCGAGGTGAGCGGAGAAGCGCCCGTGCCGCCGTCATAGCCGGAGACGGTGATATGGTCGGCGCGCGCCTTGGCGACGCCGGCCGCAACAGTGCCCACGCCCACTTCCGACACCAGCTTGACCGAGATGTCGGAGGTCGGGTTGACGTTCTTCAGGTCGTAGATCAGCTGCGCCAGATCTTCGATCGAGTAGATGTCGTGATGCGGCGGCGGCGAGATCAGGCCGACGCCCGGCGTCGAGTGGCGGGTCTTGGCGATGGTGGCGTCGACCTTGTGGCCGGGCAGCTGACCGCCTTCGCCGGGCTTGGCGCCCTGAGCGACCTTGATCTGCAGCATGTCGGCGTTGACGAGATATTCCGTCGTCACCCCGAAGCGGCCCGAGGCGATCTGCTTGATCGCCGAGCGCTCGAGCGGCAGCGTGCCGTCGGCCTTGCGCAGATAGCGCTCGGCTTCCTCGCCGCCCTCGCCGGTGTTGGACTTGCCGCCGATCTTGTTCATGGCGATCGCCAGCGTCGTATGCGCCTCGCGGCTGATCGAGCCGAAGGACATAGCGCCGGTGGCGAAGCGCTTGACGATGTCGGTCGCCGGCTCCACTTCGGAAATGTCGATCGGCTGGCGGCCGAGTTCCGCCGCAGACTTGATCGAGAACAATCCACGAATGGCGTTCATCCGCACCGAGGATTCGTTCACGAGGCGGGCGAATTCCTGATAGCGGTCTTCGGCGTTGCCGCGAACGGCGTGCTGAAGCTCGGCCACCACGTCGGGCGTCCAGGCATGGCTTTCGCCGCGCATGCGATAGGCGTATTCGCCGCCGACATCGAGCGAGGCGGCGAGAACGGGATCGCGGCCGAAGGCGGACAAATGGCGGTTGAAGGTTTCGCGCGCCACTTCCTTGAGGCCGACGCCTTCGATGGTGGTGGCGGTGCCGAAGAAGAACTTTTCGACGAAATCCGAGGCAAGACCGACCGCGTCGAAGATCTGCGCGCCGCAATAGGACTGGTAGGTCGAAATGCCCATCTTGGACATGACCTTGAGGATGCCCTTACCCACGGCCTTGATATAGCGATAGACGACTTCGTCCTCGGAGACTTCCTTGGGGAATTCGCCGCGCTTGTGCATGTCGATCAGCGTGTCGAAGGCGAGATAGGGGTTGATGGCTTCGGCGCCATAGCCCGCAAGGCAGCAGAAGTGATGCACTTCGCGCGGCTCGCCCGATTCCACCACGATGCCCACCGAGGTGCGCAGGCCCTTGCGGATCAGATGGTTGTGCACGGCCGCAGTCGCCAGCAGCGCCGGGATCGCCACGCGATCGGGACCGACCTGACGGTCCGACAGCACGATGATGTTGTAGCCACTCTTGACCGCCGTTTCGGCCCGCTCGCAAAGGCGCTCGAGCATGTCCGGCATAGCTTCGGCGCCGAGATCGACATCATAGGTGAAGTCGAGCGTCTTGGTGTCGAAACGATCCTCGGTATGGCCGATCGAGCGGATCTTTTCGAGATCGGCGTTGGTCAGGATCGGCTGGCGTACTTCCAGCCGCTTGGCGCGCGAAGCGCCGGCGTGATCGAGAATGTTGGGGCGCGGACCGATGAACGACACCAGGCTCATCACCAGCTCTTCGCGGATCGGGTCGATCGGCGGGTTGGTGACCTGGGCGAAGTTCTGCTTGAAATAGGTGTAGAGCAGCTTGGCCTTGTCGGACATGGCCGAGATCGGCGTGTCCGTGCCCATCGAGCCCACGGCTTCCTGGCCGGTGGTCGCCATCGGCGACATCAGGAGCTTGGTGTCTTCGATCGTATAGCCGAAGGCCTGCTGGCGATCGAGCAGCGACACGTCGCGGCGCAGCGCGCGCGGCTCGACCGGATCGAGATCTTCGAGGATCAGCTGGCTGCGGTCGAGCCAGTCCTTGTAGGGATGCGCGCCGGCGATGCCCGCCTTCACATCCTCGTCGGAAATGATGCGGCCCTGCTCCATGTCGATCAAGAGCATCTTACCCGGCTGCAGGCGCCACTTCTTGACGATCAGCTCTTCGTCGACGGGCAGCACGCCGGCTTCCGACGCCATGATCACCCGGTCATCGGAGGTGACGACATAGCGGGCCGGACGCAGACCGTTGCGGTCGAGCGTCGCGCCGATCTGGCGGCCGTCGGTGAAGGCGACTGCGGCTGGGCCGTCCCACGGCTCCATGAGAGCGGCGTGATACTCGTAGAAAGCCTTGCGCTCGGGGCTCATCAACTGGTTGCCTGCCCAGGCTTCCGGGATCAGCATCATCACGGCATGCGCGAGCGAATAGCCGCCGCGCACGAGGAATTCGAGCGCGTTGTCGAAGCAGGCGGTGTCTGACTGCCCCTCGTAGGAGATCGGCCAGAGCTTGGAGATGTCGTCGCCATAGAGCGGCGAAGACACCGACGCCTGGCGCGCCGCCATCCAGTTCACATTGCCGCGCAGCGTGTTGATTTCGCCGTTGTGAGCGACCATGCGATAGGGATGCGCGAGCTTCCAGGACGGGAAGGTGTTGGTCGAGAAGCGCTGGTGAACGAGCGCGACCGCCGATTCGAAGCGCGGATCGGCGAGGTCCTTGTAATAGGCGCCGACCTGATAGGCCAGGAACATGCCCTTATAGACCACGGTCGTCGTCGACAGGGACACGATGTAGAAACCGTTGTCCTCGCCCTTGGTCTCGGCATAGATGCGGTTGGAGATCACCTTGCGCAGCGTGAACAGGCGGCGTTCGAATTCGGCGTTGTCGGCCACGCCGTCGCCGGCGCCGATGAACACCTGCAGATGAAAGGGTTCGGTGGCGGCGATCGCCGGGGCCTTGGAGAGCGAGGAATTGTCGACCGGCACTTCGCGATAGCCGATCAGCGCCTGGCCCTCGGCGGCGACCACCTCGTTGATGACGCCCTTGATGTGCTCGCGGACTTCAGCGTCCTGCGGCATGAACAGGAAGCCGACGGCATACTGGCCGGCGGGCGGCAGAGTGACGCCCTGAGCGGCCATGTCCTCGCGGAAGAAGCGGTCCGGGATCTGCACGAGAATGCCCGCGCCGTCGCCCATCAGGGGATCCGCGCCCACTGCGCCGCGATGCGTCAGGTTTTCGAGCATGAACAGGCCGTCGCGCACGATCTGGTGCGACTTGACGCCCTTGAGATGACAGGTGAAGCCCACGCCGCAGGCGTCGTGCTCGTTACGCGGATCGTAAAGGCCCTGTTTTTTCGGCAGACCCACAGCGTGAGAGGGTGTTTTCAGCGCAGTATCAGCCGAAAGACCGGTGAACTGTCCGAATGCATGCGATGGCGTATGGTCCGTCATCTTATTTCCTCCTGCCATGGGGGCCGTCCCGGCGCCCGCGTGAACTCGCGAAAGGCGCACATGACGGCGCCGCTCGCGAACGATGAATGTCTTCGCATTTTCCTGTACAAGCTGCAATTCCCGGGCCAGTTCGACCCCGCGTCCACGCAGCTGCCGGCTTCTGCCCCTGCCCGCTTTCCCCGGCGGATCAGGAGGCTGGACCGCTTCTTTAAAGACCGTGTGACGGGCCTTCAGGATCCATGCAGCAAAATAGGACAGCATGACTGTCCTAATTCTCTTATCCTATGGCAGAAAGGCGTATTCACCGCAAGGGGCGAGCCCCGAAAATTGGTTCGATTTTAGGCATACGCCTCTTGCAAAATCAAATTCGTCACACTCAACTCCGCAACTCAACAAATCCGAACAAACGCAAAAGGTGATTTTCTTGATTTTCGCTTCTGACAACTGGGCCGGGGCGCATCCCACCGTGGTCGCCAGTCTATCCACAGCCGCCAGCGCTTATCATGCGCCCTATGGTGCGAGCGATGTCGATGAGCGGGCGGCTGCGGCGCTGTCGGAACTGTTCGAACGCGACGTCGCGGTGTTTTTCGTCGCAACCGGCACGGCGGCCAATTCGCTGGCGCTGGCTTCCGTCGCCCGCCCCGCAAGCGTGATGTTTTGTCACAGCGAGGCCCATGTCATTCACCACGAAGGCGGAGCCGTCGAGCTTCAAACCGGTGGCGGCAAGCTGGTTCCGGTGGCGAGCGCCCCGGGCGCGCATGGCAAGATCGATCCGGATTCGCTGCGCCGGGCCATGGCGCTGTTTCCGGACGACGACGTGCATGTGGGTGAAAAGACCGCGCTTTCCCTCACCCAGGCCACCGAGGCCGGCACCGTCTACAGCCTCGACGAAATCAGCGCCTTGAGCGCCATCGCCAGGGAGGCGGGCCTGAAAACCCATATGGATGGCGCGCGCTTTTCCAATGCGGTGGCCGCGCTGGGCTGCACCCCGGCCGAGATGACCTGGAAGGCGGGGGTCGACATCCTGTCGCTCGGCGGCACCAAGAATGGCTGCTGGTGCGCCGAAGCCGTGATCTTCTTCAATCCAGAGGACGCCCGCGCCATGCCCCGGCTGCGCAAACGCGGCGCGAACCTCTTTTCGAAATCCGCCTTCGTCGCCGCCCAGTTCGAAGCCTGGCTCAAGGACGGCCTGTGGATAGAACTCGCCCGGCACGCCAACGCCATGGCCAGAAAACTGACCGAAGCCGCCCAAATGTCCGCACAAACGCGAATCGCTTGGCCGACTCAGGGCAACCAGATCTTCCTGATCATGACCGACGACAAGGCCGAGGCGCTGCGCCAGGCCGGCGCTCGCTTCTATGATTGGGAAACGCCGCGCGGAATGGAAGGCCAACTCGCCGCCGATGAAAAGATCCGTCGCTTCATTCCCAGCTTCGCCACGCGGGAAGAGGATGTCGCGGCCATCGGCGCGCTGCTCTGATCGGCAATGAAATGCCCCGCCGCGATGATCGCGGCGGGGCCTGAATGCCAGGCGCGTTGATGCGCCTCACCTATGTGCAGCCAAAGCTCAGCCGTTGATCACCTGGGCTTCAATCGCCTTCGGCGCTTCGGCGGCGCTTGGCGCGGCGATCTCGATGCGGCGCGGCTTCATGGCTTCCGGAATCTCGCGCACGAGATCGATATGCAGAAGGCCGTTCTTCAGATGCGCGGCGCGCACCTCCACATGATCGGCCAGCTGGAAGCGGCGCTCAAAGGCGCGCTTGGCGATGCCGCGATAAAGGAGTTCGGAGCCTTCGGGCTTGTCGTCGGACTTTTCGCCCTTCACCGAGAGAAGATGCTGATTGAGTTCGATCGACAATTCGCTCTCGTCGAAGCCGGCCACCGCCATCGAGATGCGATAGGCGTTTTCGCCGGTCTTCTCGATATTATAGGGCGGGTAAGTCGGCTGCTCGGGCTGAGACAGACTGTCGAGCATCGTGAAGACGCGGTCGAAGCCGACGGTGGAGCGATAGAGCGGGGAGAAATCGAAGTGACGCATGGTGTCCTCCTTGAGAGCAACGTTTGCGATTTTAATCTCAGACGCCCGGTCCGTTCTTCGGCCCCGCGCGCCCGGTTCAGGGACCCGTCATCGGCGTCCCGCAGAGCTTAGGTGGGAGAGAATTTTGCCGCTTTCAAGACCCGGACCAGCGGTTGAAGAATATGAATGAAGAATGAACGGCGAGTTCGGCGAGCATTCACAGCCGACGCCGTAGAAACAGCCGCATGGGAGCGCCCCTCCCGTGACCGGAGCGATAACGTCCCTTTCGCGCCGGTCAACTTTCAGCCGGAGCCGCACCTGTCCCCATCCAGCGGTCTCCGGCTTTTTTGTTTGCCGCAGGAGGCGGGCGAATCGTGCTAGCCTTCCTCTAAAATCGCATATCCGGACGCCATGCCCTCAATACTCCGCGCCACGCCAGACAATCTTCCGCCCGACAATCACGTCGCAGGCTTCTTCGACAGTTTCGACGGCGCGAAGCTCCGCTATGCGATCTTCCGCGCCGCCCAGTCGCCCGCCGCCGGAACGGTGATCCTTCTGCATGGCCGCAACGAAGCGATCGAGAAATATTACGAGACGATCCGCGATCTCACTGAGGCCGGCCTCTGGGTCGCCACCTTCGACTGGCGCGGTCAGGGCGGCTCGCCCCGGCTGCATCAGCAAGCCCGCAAGGGGCATCTGCGCCGTTTCGGAGATCTCGAACGCGATCTCGACGCCTTCATCGAGAAGGTCGTGCTCCCCGACGCCAAGATGCCCTTCTTCATTGTCGCGCATTCCATGGGCGCGCTCGTGGCGCTGAGAGCCGCGCCCTGGCTGTCCAATCGCATCGACCGCATGGCGCTCTGCGCACCGTTTGTGGGGTCCGCCGGCATCGGCATTCCCAATGGCCTGTTGAAGCTTCTCGCCAATGCCAGCCACTTGACCGGGCTCGGCGCTGTGCAATTTTCGAAGGATGTGCTGGAGCGCCCGTTCGAGGGAAATCCCCTAACGTCCGACATTATCCGCTTTCGCCGCAACCGCGGAATCCAGCGCGCGCATCCCGACCTCTTCATCGGGCCGCCGACGGCAAGCTGGATCGCCTCGATGATCCGCGCCATCGAAACGGTCAGCCGCATGGACCATCTCCACCGCATCGAGATCCCGACGCTGGTGATTGCGCCGAGCGCGGACAAGATCGTGCCCTATCCCTATTTCGAGGCGCTGTCCCAACGCTTCCGGGCCGGCAAACTGATCACCATCGCCGGCGCCGAACATGAATTGCTGCAGGAACGCGACATTTTCCGCGACCAGACGCTCGCCGCCATCAAGGCTTTCATACCCGGCTCGGATTCCGATCCGCTGATCTATTCGGGGGAGTGAACGCCTCAGGCGTTCAGCATCTCCAGCGCCTCGCGATGCAGCGCTTCGGTCGCCGCCGCCACGATATAGCCGCCCATTTCCGGACGGCCGCCCTGCCAGTCGGTCATCACGCCGCCGGCCTGTTCGACGACAGGGATGATGCCGCCGACGTCATAGGGCTTCAGCGAGCACTCGACGACGAGATCGACATGGCCCGAGGCCAGCAGGGCGTAGGCGTAGCAATCGACGCCGTAACGGAAGAGCCGCGCCTTCTTCTCGATCGCCCGATAGACGGTCTCGTCGCGGCCTTCGAACAGATGCGGCGAGGTGGTGAACAGCTTGGCGTCCTCAACGCGGGCGCAGCCGCTGGTGCGGATCACCCGCTCGCCGTCCGGGCCGCGATAGATGGATTTCTCGCCATCGGCGAAATAGCGCTCGCCGGTGAAGGGCTGGTCGATCAGGCCCATCACGGCGCGGCCCTTGTGATAAAGGCCGACCAGCGTGCCCCAGACGGGAACACCCGAAATGAACGCGCGCGTGCCGTCGATCGGGTCGATCACCCAGACATAGTCGCGATCGAGGCCCACGGAGCCGTGCTCCTCGCCCAAAATGCCATGATCCGGGAACTCCGCTTCAATCAGGGAGCGGATCGCCGCTTCAGCCGCCTGGTCGCCTTCGGTGACCGGATCGTAATGCTGCCCGCCCTTGTCCACCACCGACAGTCCGGACCGGAATCGCGGCAGGGTTTCCGCTCGCGCTGCGTCGGCGAGTCGGTCGAAAAAGGCGCGATCGGGCGTCATCACTCTCTCCTGTCGGGAAGCTCTTGGAAATTCCTGCGCGGGCATGTGCGCGACAAAGGGTTGAAAAATCAAGCGCCTCGATTTCCGAGGCAAGAAAATTTCCGCTAATGCAAATTATGTCATTTTTCGTTCATCATTTCTGTTGACTTTTTTGCGCTGCAGCAGTTATCTTTTTCTTACAGTCCTTACCGGCTGTAAATGCCCTCCTTGGGTGTTTCCTCCCTAGACTTGACCGCGCTCACAGCGCGGTTTTTTTTGAGCCCTGCATGTGATGAAACGATGTCACTCCGCCGCGTATGCGGTGGAAACCTGGGGAACGCTGACTTCAGTCGCCAGATTTTCGAGAAATTGCCGCATGGCGCCAGCCACTTTGGCGAAGTCGGGACGCTTCTCAAGCGTCGTCTCATCTATGTAAAGTGAGCGGTTGATTTCGATCTGCAGAGCATGCAGACCGCGCGCCGGCCGGCCGTAATGTTCGGTAATGAAGCCGCCGGCATAGGGTTTGTTCCGCACTGCGGCAAAGCCGAGATCCTCGAGCAGTTTCAGCGCCAGACGCGACAGGTCCGACGAGGCGGAGGTGCCGTAGCGATCGCCGATGATCACATCGGGTCGCATGCCGCTGCCGGTGATGCGAATATTGCCCGGCATCGAATGGCAATCGATGAGAATGGCGCGGCCGAAACGGGCATGCGTTCGCGCGATCAGGCGGCGTAGCGCGGCGTGATAGGGCTTGTAGATATGCTCGACACGTTCGAGCGCCATGTCCACGGGCAGCTTGCGGCCGTAGATTTCCATATTCTCGGCGACGATCTTCGGCACGGTGCCCAGTCCCCCGGCGACGCGCACAGACGCCGTATTGGCGTAAGGCGGCAGGGGTCCGTCGAACATGCGAGGATCGAGCTCATAGGGCTCGCGGTTCACATCGACATAGGCGCGGGGAAAATGCGCCTTCAGCATCGGCGCGCCGAGCGATATGC
Organism: Rhizobium sp. FKL33; assembly: GCF_005222915.1. Taxonomy (GTDB): domain Bacteria; phylum Pseudomonadota; class Alphaproteobacteria; order Rhizobiales; family Rhizobiaceae; genus Rhizobium_E. The sequence continues at coordinate 44,822 of NZ_STFX01000009.1, read as the reverse complement.
CGCCCGAAAACAATTCGTCGACGAAATGATCCTCCGAGCGGCGCAGGCTCAGGTAATCCAGGCGCGATCCCTCTACAAAAGCGCGGGGATAGATGCGGCCGCTGTGAGGAGAATTCAGAACGAGCGGAATCTGATGGTCGTCAGGCTCCCGGATCTCGAATAATTCTCCCTCCCGAAAATCCCATACCATGCGAAAAATCGGCCCTCGACCCAAATCATCTTTCTGTCATGTTGCCAGCGCCCGCGGGACAAGTCCAGCCGCAGCGCCGTCAGGCCGTCGATAGCAAAGCAAATTCGCGTCATCCACAGGCTTGTCGCACCGATTTGACAAAGGCCGGTGAAACGCGAAACATTCACGGGATTTTTACTCCGGCGCCCCTAGAGTCCGGGTACAAAAGCGTTCGAGTTGAGTGACAACGGGTACACAAAAATATGAGCCAGAAAATCCTTCTCGCCGAAGACGACAACGACATGCGCCGTTTTCTGGTGAAGGCGCTGGAGAAAGCCGGATACAAGGTGATCTCCTATGACAACGGCGCCAGCGCCTATGATCGTCTCCGGGAAGAACCCTTCTCCCTGCTGCTGACCGACATCGTCATGCCGGAAATGGACGGCATCGAATTGGCGCGCCGCGCCACCGAACTCGACCCCGATCTGAAGGTCATGTTCATCACCGGTTTCGCCGCCGTGGCGCTCAATCCGGACTCCAACGCCCCCAAGGACGCCAAGGTCCTGTCCAAGCCCTTCCACCTCCGTGACCTCGTCGACGAGGTCAACAAGATGCTGATGGCCGCCTGAGGGTCGCGGCGCAAAGAATTCACAGGACCCGAAAAAAAGCTATTGACCACCAAAGGGTTCTGTGGTCTATGCGCCGACATCGGATGGGCGTGTAGCTCAGCGGGAGAGCACTACGTTGACATCGTAGGGGTCACAAGTTCGATCCTTGTCACGCCCACCATCCTTATTACTGAAAACGTTGAGAAGCCTGCCTCGTGCGGGCTTCTCCGTTTCTGGGTTCATGTTCGAAAAAGCCAAGCCCCTGAGCATCAGCACTTCCAGGTTTTCAGGCGTTTCACTGTGCTCCACCAATCTCTCCTGCGCCGATCAATCCGAGACGAACCGAATCACCGCATCGGCGTGATTCGCTCCATCAGTGATTCGATGTCGGCGCGTCGGCATAAATCCGTGCCCGAGGTCATGGCGGTGGCCGCGCCTGCGGCGATCGCCCAGCGAAACGCCTCCGCCGCCTCCCTGTTTTTCGACAGCGCCCAGACGAAGGCGCCGACGAAGGAATCGCCTGATCCGACCGCAGAACGCACCTCGACCTTGGGACTGGCAAGTCGGACCGCGCCCTCGGGTCCCGCCAGGATCGCGCCGTCTGCCCCGAGCGTCACCGCCACATAACGGGCCCGGCCTTTGCCCACGAGTTCGAGAGCCGCGGCCTCGGCGTCGGCTTTTTCCAGTTTGGCGCCGATCAGCGTCTCCATCTCGCTGAGACTCGGCTTGACGAAAAACACCGACTCGCCGGAAAGACCTGCGGCAAGCGCGGGACCCGACGTGTCGAGCACGAACCGGCTGTTGTTCTTGCGGGCGATCGCGGCCATGCGCGCATAGGTGTCGACCGGCGCGCCGGGCGGCAGGCTGCCGCTCGCCACGATGAAGCCGTCGGAGACCGTTTCAAGCCTTTGCAAGGCCGACAACGCTTCGCGTTCCGTAATCGGATCGCCTTCGGGCACGAAGCGATATTCGAGCCCGGTCTCCTCCTCGCGCACCATGGTGGCGATGCGGGTCGGGCTTTTGACATGGACGATGTCGAGACGGACCGCGAGACGTCCCAACGCATCTTCGAGCAGCGCGCCGGTCGCCCCGCCGGACAGGATCATCAGTTCGGGCGTACCGCCGAGCTCGAGCACGACGCGGGCGACATTCACGCCGCCTCCGCCGGGATGCAGCCGCTGGTTCCGCGTCCGAACCTTATGCGTCGGCACGACGCGAACCGCGTCGCTGGAAACGTCGAGGGTGGGATTGAGGGCGATGGCGAAAATGCGCATTCAAAGCTCCTGAAGAGACCTGGAGAAGAAAGAGAGCGAACAACAATCCCTGCCGGCCCAATCTGCCCGCCAGCGGACATCTGTTTCCTTGATTTTGGTCAAGACAACCGAGAGAACTGTTTCAGAAGAATTATTTTTGGGTGGGCCGGCGAATATATTAGAACCGCCGGACGTTTGTGTTACGAAAGATCGGAAACTGTCGACGAGGGGGACGACGACGATCTGCCGGTCGAAGACATGCCGCTGCGCGCATGCTCACGACATTCTCACCGGCCCGTCACGCTTCTTCCCGCTTCCGGCTCGACACGCCTGACCGCTTCGAAAGATTTGCGCCCGCCAAGGGCTGTTGATGGGAGAATAGACCGTGACCCGCGCGCTACTCTGGACGTCCCTTCTCTTTTCATCGCTGCTGTTTGCGCCTGCGCCGTCCATGGCGGCGGAAACGCGCGAGGTGGTCACCGTCAAGGACGCCGATTACTTCGGCTTCGACCTGCGCACGGTGCAAAATGTCTCGCTCGACGAGTGCAAGCAGGTGTGCATCGACGACGGCGAATGCAAGGCATTCACCTACAACACCAAGGCGCAATGGTGCTTCCTGAAGTCCGATTTCAAGAAGATGAACGCCTTCCCGGGCGCGGTCGCCGGCAAGGTCGTCGTGACCCAGGTTGAAAGCGAACCCGATCTCGGCGCCGCGCCGAAATTGCCCTTCATCAGCGCCCAGCAGGAGAATGACGCCGCCCGCCAGAAGGAGCAGCTCGCCACCGCCGACGGACAGTCCGGCCTGAGCGTCGAGGCGCTGCTCGTCATTGCACGCCAGGATGCGACGAACGGCGTCTATCCCCACGCCATGGCCACCTTCAAGAGCGCGCTGGTGCAGGACCCCGGCAATATCGACCTCTGGCTGGAAATGGCCGGGGTCGCCGGCCGCTCCAATCAGGACTGGTCGGTCAATGCCGACGGCCTATCGGCCTCGGTCAACGCCTATCAGCTGAGCCGCACGCGCACCCAGCGCGCCCAGGCGCTCGCCGCGCTCGCCAAGGCCTATGAAAACAATCAGCTTTTCCGCGACGGCATCAATGCGCTGAAGGCGAGCCTCGCGCTCGTCGAAGACCCGGCCGTCAAGCTGGCGCTGAACGACTATATCGAGCGTTACGGCTTCCGCGTCACCGGCAACACCATCGACGCCGACAGCGCCGATCCGCGCGCCTGCGTGCAATTCTCCGAACCGCTGGTGAAGGCGGGCGCGGATTATACGTCCTTCGTCACCCTCAATGGCGCAGCACCCAAATCGGTCGACGCCAAGGGCTCGGAAATCTGCGTCGGCGGGCTCAAGCATGGCGAGCGCTACAAGCTGGCGCTCCGCGAAGGCCTGCCGTCCTCGGTGGAAGAAGCTCTGCGCCAGCAGGTCGATCTCGACATCTATGTCCGCGACCGCGCGCCCACCGTCCGCTTCACCGGCGACAGTTTCGTGCTGCCCTCCACCGCCCGCCGCGGCATTCCGCTCGTCTCGATCAACACCGACAGCGCCCATTTGAAGCTCTACCGCATCGGCGACCGCAACATCGCCTCGATCCTCTACAATTCGCAATTTCTGACACAGGTCGACGGCTATCGCGCCTCCCAGATCGAGAGCGACCAGGGCCAGTTGGTCTGGAGCGGCGACATCGTCATCGCCCCCGAGCTCAACAAGGAAGTCGTCACCTCCTTCCCCGTCGACGAAGCGATCCCCGAGCGCAAGCCGGGCGTCTATGTGCTGACCGCGACCGCCAGCCAGGCGCAGACCAATGATTGGGACAGCAAGGCCACCCAATGGTTCGTCGTCTCCGACACCGGCCTCACCACCTATGCCGGAACCGACGGACTGCATGTCTTCGCCCGCTCGCTCGCCTCCGCCAAGCCGCTCGCCGGCGTGACCCTCAATCTGCTCGCCCGCAACAATGAAGTGCTGGGAACCGCCACCACCGACGCGCAGGGGCAAGCCGTATTCTCCGCCGGACTGATGCGCGGCTCGGCCGCCATGGCCCCGGCGATCCTCACCGCCCAGAACGGCGCCGGCGACTATGTCTTCCTCGACATGACCCGCGCCGGCTTCGACCTTTCCGACCGCGGCGTCACCGGCCGCACCGCGCCCGGCGCCGTCGATGTGCTGACCTGGACCGAACGCGGCATCTACCGCGCCGGCGAAACCGTGCATCTCGCCTCGCTGGCCCGCGACATCGAAGGCAACGCGATCGAGAAACTGCCGCTGACCTTCATCGTCACCCGCCCTGACGGCGTCGAGGACCGGCGTCTGGTCGAAACCGGCGGCGCGCTCGGCGGCTACGCCGTCGACCTGCCGATGCTGGAGACCGCGATGCGCGGGGCCTGGACGGTCCGCGTCCATACCGACCCTAGCCAGCCGTCGATCCGCGAACAGACCTTCCTGGTCGAGGATTTCAGGCCCGACCGGATCGAATTCGACATGACCACCGCCGACAAGGCGATCGAGCCCGGCAAGCCCGTCACCGTCGATATCGACGGCCGCTATCTCTATGGCGCCCCCGGCGCCGGCCTGGAGCTCGAAGGCGAGATTTCGCTGAAGCCGACCCGCACCAGCGAAGCCTTCCCGAAATACCAGTTCGGCCTCGCAGACGAGGAAGCGATCGAGGAAAGCCGCAACAGCCTCGAAGGCCTGCCCATTCTCGACGAACAGGGCAAGGCGGCGATCCCCGTCGATCTTCCCGCGCTGCCTTCGACCACCCAGTTCCTCGAAGCCAAGATCAGCATTCGCATGCGCGAAGCCGGCGGTCGCGCCGTCGAGCGCAATCTGACGCTGCCGGTCAAGACCGGCGACGAGATGATCGGCGTGAAGCCGGAATTTGACGGCGAAGTGCCGGAAAATTCGCTCGCCAAATTCCATGTCATCTCGCTCGACCGCGATGGCCAGAAGCAGGCTGCCACCGGCCTGATCTGGAAGCTCGTGCAGATCGAGCGCAATTATCAATGGTATCGCGACGGATCGGGTTGGCGTTATGAGCCGGTGACCAACACCAAGCAGGTCGCCAACGGCGCGCTCGACCTGACCGCCGACGGCGGCGAGATCGGCGTGCCCGTGGCCTGGGGCCGCTATCGCCTCGAAATCGAAAGCGCCGCCGCCGAAGGTCCCGCGAGCTCTGTCGAGTTCGACGCCGGCTGGTTCGTGACGGCGAGTTCGACCGAGACGCCCGACGGCCTCGAGATCGCGCTCGACAAGGAGAACTACAAGATCGGCGACACCGCCAAGCTGCGCGTCTCCTCGCGCTTTGCCGGCGAAGCGCTGGTCAATGTCGGCACAGAGAGCCTGGTGACCTCGCTCACCGCCACGGTCGGCAAGGATGGCGGCGAGATCGACATTCCCGTCACCGCAGAGATGGGCGCCGGCGCCTATGTGACCGCCACCCTCTTCCGCCCCGGCGATAGCAGCGAAAGCCGTATGCCCATGCGCGCCATCGGCGTCAAATGGCTGGCGGTGGACCCCGCCGACCGCAAGCTCGCCATGACCATCGACGCCCCCGAAAAGACGCTGCCGCGCCAGCCGCTCGACATTTCCGTCGCCGTTCAGGGCGCCGGTATCGGCGAGGAAGCCTATGTCACGGTCGCCGCCGTCGACGTCGGCATTCTCAATCTCACCGGCTACGAGCCGCCAAACCCCGAAGACTGGTATTTCGGCCAGCGCCGACTGGGCGTCGAAATCCGCGACCTCTATGGCCGGCTGATCGACGGTTCGCTCGGCGCGACCGGACGCTTGCGCACCGGCGGCGACGGCGCGGAAACCGCCCTTCAGGGCAAGCCGCCGACCGAAAAGCTGGTCGCCTTCTTCGCCGGCCCCGTGACGCTAGACGCCGAGGGCAAGGCCAAGGTCAGCTTCGACATTCCACAGTTCAACGGCACGGCCCGTGTGATGGCGGTGGCCTGGACCAAGACCGGCCTCGGTCACGCCAGCCGCGACGTGATCATCCGCGACCCCGTCGTGGTGACCGCCGCCATGCCGAAATTCCTCGCCCCCGGCGACCAGGCCGAGCTGCGCCTCGACATCGCCAACACCGATGCTCCAGCCGGCGATTATACGCTCGACGTCAATGGCGGCGCGCTGGTCTCCGTCCTGTCCAAGGCGAACAGGGCGCCGATCACGCTGGCGGCCGGCGGCAAGGCTGATGTCACGCTGCCGATCACCGGCGGCGAGCCGGGAACCGGCCAGATCGAGATCGCGCTTTCCGGTCCCAATGGCGAACGCTTCACTCAGTCCCTCGACGTCACCGTCCGACCCTCGACGCCGCCAATGACCGAACGGCGCATGGTGCGGATCGAGCCCGGCCGGCAATTGCTGGTCGACGACCAGTTGCTCGCCAATTCGATCATGCAGGGCGCCTCCGTCTCGGTGAACCTGACCCGCAACCCGAGTTTCGACATCGCCTCGCTGCTGATGACGCTTGACCGCTACCCCTATGGCTGCGCCGAGCAGACCACCAGCCGGGCGCTGCCGCTGCTCTATCTCAGCGAACTCTCCTCCGCCGCCGGCATCGCCGACGACGGCGAGGTCAAGAAGCGGGTGCAGGACGCCATCCAGCGCGTTCTGTCCTACCAGTCGTCCTCGGGCAGCTTCGGCCTGTGGTCGCCCGGCTCCGGCGATTTCTGGCTCGATTCCTATATGACCGACTTCCTGACCCGGGCCCGCGAACAGAAATTCGACGTGCCGGAACAGGCGCTGGCCACCGCGCTCGACAATCTCGAAAACCAGCTGGCCTATGACACCAATGTCGCCGACCGCGGCAACGAGATGGCCTATGCGCTCTATGTGCTGGCCCGCAACCGCAAGGCCGCGATCAGCGATCTGCGCTATTACGCTGATACGATGCTGGATCAGTTCCCGACCCAGCTCGCCAAGGCCCATATCGCCGCAGCGCTCGCGCTCTATGGCGATCACCAGCGCTCCGAGCGGATCTTCGCCGAAGTCGCCAATCTCTCGGCGGGGCTGACCACCGTCAACTGGGCCCGCTCCGACTATGGCTCCAACCTCCGCGACAGCGCCGCCATTCTGGCGCTCGCAGCCGAAAGCCGGCCGCAAAGCGCCATCGTCCCGGCCATGACCGATCTTGTCGGCCGCGAATGGGGCCAGACCCGCTACACCTCCACCCAGGAGGAATCCTGGATGGTGCTGGCGGCCCGTGCGCTCAAGGATCAGGACCAGTCGATCCGCGTCAGCGTCAACGGCGCCTTGAAGACCGGCGGCTGGCGCGACCGGCTGACCGGCGACGCGGTGACCGCAGAGCCGATCACGCTGCGCAACGAGGCCAATGAGCCGGTGACGGCGATGATCACCACCGTCGCCTCGCCCAAGGAGCCGCTGCCGGCGGGCGGCGACGGCTTCGAGATCTCCCGCGCCTATTACACGCTGGAGGGCGAGGAGGCCAATCCGAGCGAGGTCAAGCAGAACGAGCGCTATGTCGTGGTGCTCACGGTGAAGCAGGCCAATGACTGGACGAGCCGCATCATGGTCTCCGACATGCTGCCGGCCGGTTTCGAGATCGACAACCCCGGTCTCGTCAATTCCGCCTCGCTTTCCAATTTCGACTGGCTGCCCGAGACCCAGGCCGCTCATCTCGAATTCCGCTACGACCGCTTCCTGGCCGCGCTCGACCATGCCCCGGGCGACAGCAACGAGTTCACGCTCGCCTATGTCGTCCGCGCCACCAATCCGGGCGTCTATGACCACCCGGCGGCGACGGTGGAGGACATGTATCGTCCGCAGCTTTCCGCCCGCACCGCCGCGGGCCGGATGCAGGTTGCGAAGGACTGAGCCTTGTCCCGGACGGCAAAACTCTTCGGCGCGCTCGTCGCCATCCAGGCTGCCCTGTCAGCCGGGATGGCCTACGGGCTCGCCGAGGCCGACCGGGCTTTTCCTCCGCCGCTCGAGGCGGCGATGGAGCGTTCCCGCCAGGTGCTCGACCGCGACGGCCAATTGCTGCGCGCATTCACCACCAGCGGCGGCAAATGGCGGCTGCCGGTGACAGCGGCCGATGTTGATCCGCATTATCTTCGCATGCTGGTGGCCTATGAGGACCAGCGGTTCGAAAAACATCGCGGCGTCGACCTCTGGGCGCTCGGCCGCGCCGCCGGCCAGCTGGCCGCCCATGGCCGCATCGTCTCGGGCGGCTCGACCCTGTCGATGCAGGTCGCCCGGCTGATCGAGCCGCGCAAGGACCGCTCGATCGCCGCCAAGCTGATCCAGATCGCCCGCGCCGCCCAGATCGAGAAGCGACTGAGCAAGACCGAGATCCTCGATCTCTATCTCAACCTCGCGCCTTTCGGCGGCAATCTCGAAGGCGTGCGCGCCGCAAGCCTCGCTTATTTCGGCAAGGAGCCGAAACGGCTGACGGTGGCGCAATCCGCCCTTCTCGTCGCGCTGCCGCAATTGCCGGAGCGCCGGCGCCCCGACCGCTTTCCCGCCAATGCCGAAGCGGCCCGCGAACGGGTGCTGACCCGGCTCGCCGTCGCCGCCGTGATCGGCGAAGGCGAAGCCGGCCGCGCCCGGCTGGCGCCAGTTCCGAACAAGCGTCGGCAATTGCCGGCTTACGCCGCCCATCTCGCCGAAGTCGCCATCCGCAAGGATCCCCGCGCGCTCAGCCACCAGACGACGCTGAAGCGCGACGCGCAGGCGGCGCTGGAAATCGTGGCCCGCGACGCCGCCGAGCGGCTGGGGCCGAAGATCTCGGTGGCGCTTCTGCTGGCCGAAAGCCGCACCGGCGCCATCCTCGCCGAAGTCGGCTCGGCCGACTATTTCGAAGGCGCCCGCTCCGGCTGGATCGACATGACCCGGACACTGCGCTCGCCGGGCTCGACGCTGAAGCCGTTCATCTATGGCCTCGCCTTCGAGCAGGGCATGATCGCCCAGCAGACGATCATCGAGGACCGGCCCGCCGATTTCTTCGGTTACCGGCCGAAGAATTTCGACATGAGCTATCAGGGCGACGTGACCATCCGCCAGGCGCTGCAGATGAGCCTCAACGTGCCCGCCGTGAAGCTTCTCGAAGCGGTCGGCCCGCCCCGGCTGACCAGCCGCTTCCGTCGCGCCGGCGTCAATCCTAAGCTGCCGCAGGGCGAAGCGCCGGGGCTGGCGATTGCGCTTGGCGGCGCGGGTGTCAGCCTGCGCGATCTCGTCCAGCTCTATGCCGCCCTCGCCAATCGCGGCTTTCCGGTGCGGCTCGGCGACGGCGTCCGCGACGAGCCGGGCGTGATCGAGGCCGAACCGATCATGGACCCGATCGCCGCCTGGCAGGTGTCGGACGTGCTCTCGGGCATGCGGCCGCCGCTCGGCGCCATTCCGCGCGGCCTCGCCTATAAGACCGGCACCTCCTATGGCTATCGCGACGCCTGGACCGTCGGCTATGACGGCAAATATGTGCTCGGCGTCTGGGTGGGCCGCGCCGACAACGCCGCCATTCCCGGCATTTCAGGCTTCCAGACCGCCGCCCCCATTCTCTTCGAGGCCTTCGCCAAGGCCAAACTCGCCCAGACCGCGCTGCCGCCGGCCCCGGCCGGCGCCTTCCGGCTGAGCGAGGCCGAATTGCCCGCGAGCCTCAAGCGCTTCGCGCTGACCGGCAATGGCCTCGTCTCCTTCTCGGCCCGCGAGCCGGCGCCCAAAATCGTCTATCCGCCCGAGGGCGCGGAAGTCGACCTGGCGCTCGGCGGCGACGGCGCCATGCCGCTGCAGCTCAAGCTGCAAGGCGGCCGCCCGCCCTTCCGCTGGCTCGCCAATGGCCGGCCGATGGACGGCTCCAGCCGCAAGCGCAATTACGAATGGCGCCCCGATGGGGCCGGCTATTCGACGCTGACGGTGATCGACGCTGTGGGCCGCGCCTCGACGGTGCGCGTCTTCGTGCGTTGACGCGCCAAATCTCTCCGCCGCGTGCTCCCGCCCGGAGTTGTCCGTAATTCTCTCGCTTCGCCCATGAGGGCTCGGCCGGGGCGCGAAGAACGCCTCGTTAAATTAGTTTAATATGACGCTCATCGCGCCCCGCATTCGGCGGTTTGTGCCTCGAACTTGACGCTCGTCGCCGCAGATCGAGCCTGCGGGTAATCCGCCTCTAAAGCGGGCCTTACTGTAACGTCCCTTGCGAGACGCCACCCTGGGGGACGCTTTCACGTCCAT
>NZ_STFX01000009.1:0-34594 GCF_005222915.1 Rhizobium sp. FKL33 | reverse complement strand
GGAGAAAGGGATGCACGTCGTCCCCCTTCCCCCAGCGCCGGCCCCATCTCGCCGCGACGCCTCGCGGTGTAGCCGATGATGGAACGATATGAGGATAAACGGCGTGGGATGGTGGGGGATGAAAATATTTTCGGGAGGGTGATTTTTTAAGAAAGACCCTCCCCAACCCCTCCCACAAGGGGAGGGGCTTAACCCGGGGTTGACACTGACGTCCCACAGTTCTGCCTAGCGGAGGAGAGGTGAATTGAGGCTGGAGGGTGCGGCAGCATAAGCCCCTCCCCCTTGTGGGGAGGGGTTGGGGAGGGGCTTTCCGCCCTCCGCCGTCATCCTCGGCCTTGTGCCGAGGATCTAAGACAGTCAACAAAATCAGAGCGTTGCAGATGCTCGGGACAAGCCCGAGCATGACGGAGAGGGATGTGCGGATGCGCTGGTTGACGGCGTGCGCGGCCCCTCATCCGGCTGCCGCCACCTTCTCCCCGCGGTTGCGGGAGAAGGGCGATGGAGCGCCGACATTGCCACACCCGCCTTCTCCCCGCAGGCGCAGGGAGAGCGTCCCGGCAGGGGGATGAGGGGCGGAGCACGACATCCATTCGGAGAAGAGGAGACGGCGCTTACACCCTCACGCCGCCTCCTGATCCTGTTCCTTCTGCGCCGAGACGATCAGCCTCAACACGAAATCGATCTTGGTGATGACCTTGCCGGTCAGCACGAACGGGTAGAAATCCGGCTGGCCCAGGCTGCGGTTGAGCGCATTGATCGCCACCGTCAACGGGATCCAGGAGGCAGTGACGGGGCGGATCGAGGTCGCCTTATAGGCGTCGAAATGCGGACCGGGTTTGGGGCCGGCGCCGGGCAGGACTTCGATTTCAGGCGAAATGCCATAGACCATGGCTGTTTCCAGCCCGTCTACCATGTGGAAGCAATGCGCCCAGGTTTCGGCGAAATCCTCCCAGGGATGGGCGGAGGCATAGGCCGAGACATAGTTCTCCTGCCAGTCGGCGGGCGCGCCTTCGGCGTAATGGCGCTGCAGCGCCGCGCCGTAGTCCTCTGTGGGATCGCCGAACAGCGCCTTGAAACGGTTGATCCGGTCGCCATCCCTGACGAGCAGGTCCCAATAGAAGTGGCCGATCTCGTGGCGGAAATGGCCGATCAGAGTGCGATAGGGTTCGCCCATCGACGTCCGGCGCTTCTCCCGCTCGGCGTCGTCGGCTTCGGCGACATTGATGGAGATCAGGCCATTGGCGTGGCCGGTCATCACAGGTTCGATCGTTCCATCTGGCGCGACCACGTCGGCGAGAAATTCGAAGGCGAGGCCATGGTCGGGATCATCCTGGCGCGACGGCAATGGCAGTTCGAACCGCGTCAGCGAATAGAACAGATGCCGCTTGGCCTGCTCGACCTTCTGCCATCGGCCGAGATTGTCGGGTGCGGACAGATCGGGAATGGTGAGATTGTAGCGGCAGGCGAGGCAGAAATTCTCGCCGCTGTTAGTGTCGACCAGCCAGTTGCAGGCGGCGTTTTCGGCATTGTCGCAGGTGATGAACAGGCGGTCGGGCGCGGCCTTGGCGCGGAAGGCGTCGCCTTCGGGCTCCAGCGCCGTCATGTCGAAGAGGTCGGCGACATAGCCGACCTTGAAGCCGCATTTCAGGCAGACGCTATTGTTGAAATGCAGCGTATTGCTGCAGTTTTGGCATTTGAAGATCTTCATGGATGGGCCTCAAACGGTGCTGACGCGATCACGCATTTTGATGGTGTTGCGCATGAAAGCATAGAGGATGAGCAAAGATGGGACGGCGATGAAGCCGCCGACGGGTCCCCAGAGCCAGATCCAGAAGGCCAGCGCCAGGAACACCAGAAACGGGTTCATGGTCATGGTGACGCCGAGCACCTGGGTGGTGACGAATTGCGATTCGATGAAATGCAGGCCGAGATAGATGGCGGGCGGCGTGAGGATCTCCACTCCGCCATGACGCGTAGCCAGGCTGATGCAGAGGAGCAGGATCGCCATCATCGCCGGACCGACATAGACCACGTAGTTGAGCACGGCGGCGAGCACGCCCCAGAGCAGCGGCGACGGCATGCCGACCAGCCAGAGACAGAAGGCCACCGCGCAGCCGAGCCCGATATTGACCAAGGTGATCGTCATCAGATAGCGCGAGATCAACTGCTCGGTGTCGCGGAAGAAATGGGCGATCCGCCAGCGCATGCGACGGGATATGCAGAGTTTCAGCACGGCGACGCGGAACTGGTCGCGGGTCGCCACGAAGAAATAGATGCTGGCGAAGAACAACAGCAGCTCGGCGATGATGGTCGGGCCCAGCGTGACGACGCTTTCCACCGCGCCGCCGCCCTGATCGACCTTGACCATGACGCCGCCGGTCTCGCCCATGGCGGAGCCGAGCTGCTTCTGCATCGACTGGAACGACGCCATCATATCCTTCCAGTCGGCGATATGCAGCTTCAGGCTTTCCCAGATCACCGGCGCCTTGTCGATCCAGGCCGACAGCGGCATGGCGAGCGCGCCGACGAGAATGACCACCAGTGCGATGAACAGGATGACGATGGCGAGGCCGGACACCCAGGCCGGCAGGCCGCGCCGCTCGATCGCCTTGGCGACCGGCGAGAACATCAGCCCGATGACCACGCCGAGCAGGATGGGAGCCAGGATGACCTCGGCGTAATCGAGCGCCGCGACGCCGACGATCAATGCGATGAGGATCTGCGCGATCCGCGCCCCGATGACGGAGGCCTGGTCGATGCCCGACTGCGGAGCAAGCCGGATGGTTTTGAGCTGAAAGCCGCGTGCGCGCATCTGTGATCTGTCCCCGATATGCCCCGACAACGGCGGACGGCTGTTTTGGTTCCGGATCGGCCGAGCCATTGCGCATGACCGGGAGGCTTCACGAAGCTGTGAGCGGAACGTGACCGATCTTTTCCGGAGTTTGTGCGTAAACTTCCGGGCTCAACCAGGGAGAAAAGCCATGACGATTCTGACTTTATCGCGCCGCAGTCTGTTCGCCACCGCCGCAACAGGGGCGATCGCCGCCCCCGCGATCCTGACCACATCGCTTCTCGACCCCGCAACCGCCGCCGCCGAGGAGGCGCCCGCCAAGCCGCCGCGGTTCCACAGCTTCAAATTCGGCGCGATGGACGTGACCGTCATTAGCGACGGCACCCGCGCCGCCGACAAACCGAACGAAACCTTCGGAACCAACCAGAAGCCGGAAGACGTGTCGGCGCTGTTGACCGCCAATTTTCTGCCGACCGACAAATTCGTCAACGGCTTTTCGCCGGTGCTGGTCAAGAGCGGCTCGGAACTCATCCTGTTCGACACCGGCATGGGCGAAGGCGGGCGCGAATGGGGCGCGGGCCAGTTGCGCGCCGGCATCCAGGCCGCCGGCTACAAGCCCGAGGACGTGACGCAGGTGGTGATCACCCATATGCATGGCGACCATATCAGCGGCCTGATGGAAGGCGGCAAGCCGGCTTTCCCGAACGCGCGCTATGTGTTCGGCGAGGCGGAATACGCCTTCTGGAAAGACCCTGCCCGCATGGGCACGCCGGCGGAAAACGGCCATAAGGGGGTGATGAAAAACATCACGCCGCTCGCCGAGAAGGCCACCTTCGTCAAGGACAACGCCGACGTAGCCCCCGGCGTGACCGGCATGGCCGCCTTCGGCCATTCGCCGGGGCATATGATCTACCGCCTGGAAAGCGAAGGCCAGAGCCTGATCCTGACCGCCGACACCGCCAACCACTTCGTGCTATCGCTGCAGCGACCGGACTGGGAAGTGAAATTCGACATGGACAAGGCCAAGGCGGCGGAGACCCGCAAGCGGGTATTCGACATGATCGCCACCGACCGGCTGGCCTTCATCGGCTATCACATGCCCTTCCCGGCGGTCGGATATGTCGAGAAGCAGGGCGAAGGTTATCGCTATACGCCGGCGACCTATCAGTTCGCGCTCTGAGCGTTACCGAAAGAGATCGGCGGGGAGAAAGATCGTCTCGCCGGTCTCACGGCTATGTGTCGTGTTCACAGCGCCGCCAAGCACGCGGAATATTCTACGCAATCGGCAAAAGTTGACTCGATTGCCGGACAGGCCAATAATCCCCCGGGCAAGCAGAGGCAGGTCATGAGCATCACGTCGTCGTCCGTTGTGGATTTTGGTGCAAGGAGAGCGTCAGCGGTTTCCTTGACCAAGCAGCTTGTCGCGCGTCTGGCTGACATCGGAGTCGACGCAAAAATCTTCGGTTCGCTCTCGTCGGGCAAATTCAACGCGCAATCCGACATCGACCTGCTCGTGACCGAATGCCCGCGCCACCTCAAATATAAAATCGAAGGACTTGTGGAGGATGGGCTGCCCGGCTTCTGCTTCGATGTGATTTATCTCGACGAAATTCCTGCGCATAGACGCCACCGTTTCCTGGAGACCGTGACCGATGCGGGCGATCTTCGTTGATCTGGACAACGATATCAGGGAAATTGCCGCCGAGGCGGAGATGCTGGGCCTGGCGCTGACTACATACAAAGCGACGAAGATTGAGCTTGTGCCGCATATGCGCTGGCTGGCCGTGAGCGGCCTCGCTTCGGGAATAGAGAAACTCTACTCCGGCTGCGAACGAGTCATGTCAACGGTCGCTTCGAGGATCGACGGCAATGCCGTGTCGCGCGATGACGGCTGGCATGCAACGCTTCTGCGGCGGCTGCACAACGATTATCCGGGCGTTCGCGATCGTGTGCTTTCAGATGACACCTATCGCGCATTGGACGGATTGCGGGCGTTTCGGCATCGGCAGAGGAATTCCTATGGGCTCTCGCTCGATCCGGAGATCGTGGAGGAGCGCGTCAGCGACGCTCTTGAAGCCTTTGCAATGTTTCAGGCAGACATGCAGCGACTGAAGTCATGTCTTGATCTCGGCGCTGAAGAGGCGGATTGACAAGGCCTCTGGCCCTACGCTGAGAAGGAATAGCAGAACTGACAGCAGACCCTCGGGACAAGCCCGAGGGAGACGGCGCCGGGAGGGATGCCCCCGACGCCAAAAACGTTACGCCGCCTGCTTCACCGCCTTCGGATTAAAGCGGCTGTAGAAGGTCTCGCCCTTGGCGGCCATGTCGAGGAGCAGCGGAGTCGGCTTGAAGTGGTCGCCATATGTGGCGGCCAGCTTTTCGCACAGCGCCACGAAGGCTTTCACGCCCATGCCGTCGATATAGCTCAGCGTCCCGCCGGTATAAGGGGCGAAGCCGAAGCCGAGGATGGAGCCGACATCGGCCTCGCGCGGATCGGTGACGACGCCCTCTTCCATGGTGCGGGCGGCTTCGAGCGCGATGGTGGCGAGCAGACGATCCTTGATCGTCTTGACATCCACCTCTTCGGTCTTCTTCTGCGCATAGAAGTCCTTCAGGCCCGGCCAGAGCGACTTCTTGGCGGGCTTGGCCGGATAGTCGTAGAAGCCCCGGCCGTTCTTGCGGCCGCGACGGTCGAGATCATTGACCATCTTGTCGATCAGCGTCATGTGCTCCGGCTTGACGGACGCTTCGCCCAAATCGGCGATCGAGGCCTTCATGATCTTCTGGCTGAGATCGACGGCGACTTCGTCATTGAGCGACAGCGGGCCCACCGGCATGCCGGCCGCCTTGGCGATGTTTTCGATCATCACCGCCGGCACGCCTTCGATCAGCATGTCATAGGCTTCGTTGATATAGCGGAAGACGCAGCGATTGACATAGAAGCCGCGCGTGTCGTTGACGACGATCGGCGTCTTGCGGATCGCGGCGACATAATCGAGCGCGGCGGCCAGCGCCTTGTCGCCGGTCTTTTCGCCGAGGATCACTTCCACCAGCATCATCTTTTCAACCGGCGAGAAGAAATGCACGCCGATGAACTGATCGGGGTGTTTTGAGTTTTCCGCAAGCCCGGTGATCGGCAGCGTCGAGGTGTTCGACGCAAAGATCGAGCTTTCCGGCAGGACAGCCTCGACTTGTTCGATCACCGCCTTCTTGACGGCGCGGTCTTCGAACACCGCTTCGATGACGAGATCGGCGTCGGCGATCTGGCTATAGTCGGAGGTCGCGGTGATCAGCGACAACAGCTTTTCGCCCTCTTCCTTGGTCGACTTGCCCTTGGCGATCGCGCCCTTGATCAGCTCTTCGGAATGGGCCTTGCCCTTGTCGGCGGCGGCCTGGTCGCGGTCGATCA
This sequence comes from Rhizobium sp. FKL33, assembly GCF_005222915.1. GTDB lineage: Bacteria > Pseudomonadota > Alphaproteobacteria > Rhizobiales > Rhizobiaceae > Rhizobium_E. Next base: position 28,394 of record NZ_STFX01000009.1, on the reverse strand, counting down.
GCACCACGGGAATGCCGGCGCGCGCCGTCACATAGGCGATGGAGGCGCCCATGAAGCCCGCGCCGACCACGCCGATCTTGGAGAACTTCGTGGCGGGCACGCCTGCCGGACGGCGCGCGCCCTTGCCGAGCTCCTGCATCGACACGAACAGCGACCGGACCATGGAGCGGGCCGAGACATTGTTGAGGATCTGGGTGAAATAGCGGAGCTCGACCTTGAGCGCGAGGTCGAAGGGCAGCTGCAGGCCCTCATAGACGCATTTCACGATCGCTTCGGCGCCCGGATAGTTCATATGCGTTTCGCGGCGCAGAATGGCGTTGGCGGCCGAGAACAGCTGCACGCCCTGCGGCGACCAGATGGTTCCGCCCGGCGCCTTGAAGCCCTTCTTGTCCCAGGGGGCGACGGGATCGACGCCGTTCTTGATCAGCGTCTTGGCCGCTTCGATCAGCTTGTCGGGATCGACGACTTCGTTGACCAGGCCCAGCGCCTTGGCGCGCGAGGCGGTGAGATCAGAGCCGGTGGTCATGATCTGTAGCGCATCCTGGGTGTTGATCAGGCGCGGCAGGCGCTGGGTGCCGCCGGCGCCCGGGAAGATGCCGACCTTGACTTCCGGCAGCGCGATCTTGACCGATTTGGCGTTGGAGGCGACGCGGGCGTGGCAGGACATGGCGAGTTCGGTGGCGCCGCCCATGCAGGTGCCGTTGATGGCGGCGACCCAGGGCTTTCCGCAGGTCTCGATCCGGCGCCAGAGACCGCTCATGCGGCCGGCAGCGTCGAACAGTTTCTGCGCGGCCGCAGTTGGATCGGCGGCTTTCGCCTCTTCCAGCATCGAGAACATGCCCTCGATCATGGTGAGATCGGCGCCGCCGGAAAAGGCGGATTTGCCGGAGGCGAAGACGACGCCCTTGACCTTCTCATCGGCCACGACGGCGGCGAGGATCGCCTCGATCTCGTCCATCACCTCGAGCGTGAAGACGTTCATGCTGCGGCCGGGCATGTCCCAGGTGACGAGGGCTACGCCATCGGCGTCGATGTCGAGGGTGAAATTCTTGTAAGTCATCTCTCTCTCTCCCAGTCTCAGACGCGCTCGATGATCGTGGCCGTGCCCATGCCGGCGCCGATGCAGAGGGTCACCAGCGCGGTGCCCAGTCCGCGGCGCTCCAATTCGTCGAGCACGGTGCCGAAGATCATCGCGCCGGTGGCGCCGAGCGGATGGCCGAGCGCGATGGCGCCGCCATTGACGTTGATCTTGTCATGCGCAATGTCGAAAGCCTGCATGTAGCGCAGCACGACAGCGGCGAAGGCTTCGTTGAGTTCGAAGAGATCGATGTCGCCGATGGTCATGCCGGCGCGCTTGAGCAGCTTTTCGGTGACGTCAACGGGACCGGTCAGCATGATCGCCGGCTCTGAGCCGATATTGGCGAAAGTGCGGATGCGGGCGCGCGGCTTCAGCCCCATCGCCTCGCCGCCGGCCTTGGAGCCGAGGAGCACAGCGCCCGCGCCATCGACGATCCCTGAGGAGTTGCCGGCATGGTGGACATAGGAGATGCGTTCGACATCGGGATGGGCGTCGATGGCGACGGCGTCGAAGCCGCCCATTTCGCCCATCATCTGGAAAGACGGCTGCAGCTGGCCGAGCGACTGCATGTCGGTTGTGGGTCGCATATGCTCGTCGCGGTCGAGAATGGTGAGACCGTTGACGTCCTTCACCGGCACGACAGAGCGCGAGAAATAGCCTTGCGCCCAGGAATGACCGGCGCGCTTCTGGCTCTCCACGGCATAGGCGTCGACGTCGTCGCGGCTGAAGCCGTATTTGGTGGCGATGAGATCGGCGGAGACGCCCTGCGGCATGAAATAGCCGGGAATGGCCACCGAGGGATCGACCGGCCAGGAGCCGCCCGCCATGCCCATGCCGACGCGGCTCATGGATTCGACACCGCCAGCGATGACGATGTCGTCGGCGCCGAAGGCGATTTTCGAAGCGGCGAGATTGATGGCGTCGAGACCCGAGGCGCAGAAGCGCGAGATCTGGATACCGGGAGCCTTGAAATCATAGCCGGCCTCGAAGGCGGCCGAGCGCGGGATCACCGCGCCCGCTTCCATGACCGGATCGACGCAGCCGAAAATGATGTCGTCGACAGTGGATGTGTCGAGCCCGTTGCGGTCGCGCAGCGCGGCAAGCGTATGCGCCGCCAACCGGGGCGTCGGCACCTCGTGCAGGGCGCCGTCCTTCTTGCCGCGGCCGCGCGGCGTCCGGACATGGTCAAAGACAAAGGCTTCGGTCATTTCGTCTTTCCTCCCTTTCAGCCGATTGCGATCGGCCTGGAACTTATTCAAAAAATGTCGACACGCGCGCCAAGACATCATCGACGATGAAGTCGGGCGCTTTTTCGGAAAACCTGCCGCCGCGCGCCCGGATGTCGAGCGCGCGGATCTGATGACACAACACCACGCCCACAGCATTCGTGCCGGCGCCGGACAGCGGCACGGCAAAGCCCTGATAGCGGGCGAACTCTGCGCCGGCGCTGATCGGCGCGACGATGGGGGCGCCGAGTTGATTGAAGGCCTTGGGCGTCAGGACGAGAACATAGCGCGGATTGGCCTGTTCCCGGCCTTTGACCGGATTGAGATCGACATGCCAGATGTCGCCGCGCTCCATCACAGCACCTCGCTGCCGACAGGCGGGGCATCGAGCCAGGCCTGCTCGTCCTCGCTGAGCGACGCGTCCGGATCGCATTGGGCGACAAGTTCATCAAGGCTGTAGCGCGGCCGCGGCCTTGGGACCGCGACCAGCCGACCATTTTCGACGGAGAGATCGAGCTTGGCGTTGGGCGCAAGTCCCAACGTCTCCAACAGCGGTTTGGGGATCGCCATCATCACGGAGCCGCCTACGATTCTCAATGTCGAAGTCGCCATGGATCTCTCCCGGAAAAGTTATATCACAGTATAACTTTTCCGCTCCTTCCGCAAATCAGAACGCCGCCGCACCGAGCGCCATAACGCTGTCGGCGCCAGCCTCGATGCGCGCCTTGCGGAAGGCCGTTTCCGGCATCATCCGCTCCATGTAATAGCGCGCCGTCACCAGCTTGTTGGCGAGGAACTCGGCGCGCGCGTCGCCGGCGTCGAGCAGCTCCTGCGCCGCCTTGGCCTGACGGCCCCACATATAGCCGAGAATGACGAGACCGAAGAGATGCATATAGTCGGTCGCGCCGGCGCCGGCATTGTCGGGCTTGGCCATGGCGTTGCTCATGAACCACATGGTGGCGGCCTGCAGGTCGTTCAAGCCTTTCTTGATCGCCTTGGTGAAGGGCGCGAGTTTTTCATTGGCGCGGTTTTCTTCGCAGAAATCGCCGATCTCCTTGAACACGGCCATCACGGCCCGACCGCCATTGGCGGCGAGCTTCCGGCCGACCAGATCCATGGCCTGAACGCCGTTTGCGCCTTCATAGATCATGGCGATGCGGGCGTCGCGGACATACTGGCTCATGCCGTATTCCTCGATATAGCCGTGACCGCCGAACATTTGCTGGGCGGCGACCGCATTGTCGAAGCCGCGATCGGTCATCACGCCCTTGAGGACCGGGGTCATGATCGAGAGAATGTCGTCGGCGTTCTGGCGGGCGGCCGCGTCTTCGGAGCGATGCGCGATATCGGACTGCAGCGCCGAATAGAGCGCAAAGGCGCGGCCGGCCTCGTTGATCGACTTGATCTGCATCAGCGTGCGGCGGACATCGGGATGAACGATGATCGGATCGGCCTTCTTGTCCGGCGCCTTGGGGCCGGTGAGCGAGCGGCCCTGTATGCGGTCGCGGGCATATTGGGCGGCGGACTGATAGGCGGCTTCCGAGATCGACAGGCCCTGCAGGCCGACGCCGAGACGGGCTTCATTCATCATCACGAACATGGCGGCGAGGCCGCGATTTTCCTGTCCGATCAGATAGCCGGTCGCCTCGTCATGATTCATGACGCAGGTGGCGTTGGCGTGAATGCCCATCTTGTGCTCGATCGCACCGCAGCTGACGCCGTTGCGCGCGCCAAGCGAGCCGTCTTCATTCACCAGGAATTTCGGCACGATGAACAGCGAAATGCCTTTGGTGCCCTCAGGCGCGCCCTCGATGCGGGCGAGCACCAGATGGATGATATTGTCGGACATGTCGTGTTCGCCGGCGGAGATGAAGATCTTCTGGCCGGAAATCTTGTATGAGCCATCGGCCTGCGGAACCGCCTTGGTGCGCAAGAGGCCGAGATCGGTGCCACAATGCGGCTCGGTCAGATTCATCGTGCCGGTCCAGACGCCCTCGACCATCTTCGGCAGATAGGTTTCCTTCTGGGCATCCGAACCATGCACCAGGATCGCGGCGATCGCGCCATTGGTGAGGCCGGGATACATGGCGAAGGCCATGTTCGCCGACGACATATATTCGCCGACGGCGGTGTGCAGCACATAAGGCAGGTTCTGGCCGCCATAGGCTTCCGGCACCGAAAGCCCGATCCAGCCGCCCTGGCAATAGGCGTCGTAAGCGGCCTTGAAGCCCTTGGGCGGCGTCACCGAGCCATCGTCATGGCGGGTGCAGCCTTCCTGGTCGCCGGAAAGATTGAGCGGGAACAGCACTTCCTCGGCCAGCTTCCCTGCTTCGGCGACGATTGCTTCGACGACGTCGGGCGACGCCTCGGAAAAGCCGGGAAGATTGTTGAACTTCTGGATCCCCAGGACATCATTGAGCACGAACATCGTGTCGTCGACCGGAGCCTTGTAAACGGGCATGAACGCCTCCTCGCCTTCGCCGTAAATCAATATGGATAGCACTACTACAAAATTTTGACGTTTGCGTAAACGTCAAAATTGATCGGCGATTTCGTTCTGGGCGAGATCGGACGCAAATTCCTGTGATTTCCGCCGAAAGTCGTACAAATCAGTTTCTCGAGCAGCTTGCCTAAGAAAAATAGTTAATAAATAGTAAACAAACAAGCTTGCGTCGTAACAAATGTAACACCATCAGAAGATAGTTACAACATCACACAAATCGGTCAGTTTCCATACTTCGTTACGTTGCAAAGCTCATATATTAACACATTGTTTACCATGTTTAACTATCCATGCTCCATAAGTTAAGGATGATTGAGATTGTGTCTACGCGCGAAGCAGGCCGAAAGCCCGAGGAAAGCCTCACATGCTATCGCGAAGCGCTTGGGCCTTTGCCAGCCCGGGCCGACAAACGAGACGCGATCGGTCGACCTGAATTCCGGCCTGGACGTCGAGCGAGCTGACACATGAACGGATCACGATCACAGTATTCTAGCCATGGCGGCAAGCCATCGTTCGATCAGTTGAGCAAGACGATCGAAGGCCTCGAAGCGCGCATCCAGGGACTTGTGAGCGAGCGGCGCCCACCCAGCCGCCCCGCCTATATGGACCCGGGCTCGGTCGACGAGATCCTCGAACGCCAGCGTATGCTGTCGTCCGTGCGCGAACGCGTGGCGGCAGCCGACAGGACGCTGCGCACGGATGCGGAGCGCAGCCGTCCGGAACGGCGCGACCGCCCCGAGCGTCAGGAACGCCGCGGGCATGACGACTATGAGACCCGTCGTGAGCCCCCGCGCACCAGGGAAGCCATTCCGCCCGCTCCCGCCTATGCGCGTCAGCCGCAGACGCAGGATGCGCTCGCCGACATCGCGGCGACGCTGGAAGCCCTGCGCGGCGAACTGCGCCAGGGCTTGAGCCACAACAATTTCGACGCCATCCGCGAAGAAATTCGCGGCCTGAAAGGCGCAGCCGCAGGCGGCGCCGGCGCGAGCGACCTCGTGCGCAAGGAGATCCTCAAGCTCAACGAGACCATCCGCCGGCTCGGAGAAGCCGAGCAGACGCCGCGGGTCGACGATCTCCTCGCCGAGATCGAGGACCTCCGCACCATGGCCGCGGGTCTGGCCCGCGAAGACAGCGTCCGCCGGCTCGACGACAAATGGAACCGCGCCGAACAGATCTGGGACAACACCGCGCGAAAAATCGACGCCATAGACCAGGACGCGCTGCGGGAAGAGTTGGTGCAGATCGCCTGGCGCATCGACGGCATAAAGTCGGGTCTCGGCGAGATCAACGCCGCTCCGGCCATCCGCGCCCTCGAGGACAAGCTGATCACGCTTGCGGACGCAGTGGAATCCGTGGGCCGCAGCGTGGAGGCCAGGAACGATCTCGGCGGCCAGTTCGAGGGTCTCGACCGCCGTCTCGACGAAATCAGCCGCGCCATCGCCGCAAGCGTACGCCAAGCCGACAACAGCAAGGACCACGCCGCGCTGCAATCGATAGAAAAGCGCATCGGCGATCTCGGCCGGCATATCGACGCGCTGCATCGGCAGAACGAGGAATCCGGGCTCGCCCAGCGCATCGAACTCCTGACGCAGCGGATCGAGGATCTCGCCGCCGACGAAGAGACGCAGAAGCTCGAACAGCGCATCGCCGAACTGTCGGGCCTGATCGAACGCAGCCTGGAAGATCGCGACGATTCCGGCCTCGCCGGCCATCTCGCCGATCTCTCGCGCAAGATCGACCGGCTGGGCGACAACGACCCGGCTCCTCTGATCGACCGTCTCGATCTTCTCGCGCGCCGGCTCGACGACTTCGATCGCCCGACCGAGGTCGGTTCCTTCGCAGCGCCGGATTTCAGCCATCTCGAAAACCGCCTCTCGGATATCGCCGCAAGGCTCGAGGAAACGGCCGCCGCGCCGCCCTCGGACACCCGCGCGCTCGCCAATCTCGAACAGCAGATCGCCTCGTTGTCGTCCCTGCTCAGCCAGCCCTCGCAGCCGCAGGCCGCGCCGCAAGAACTGACCCGCAGCATGGCGGTGATCGAGGATTACATCGCCACCAGCGACGAATTCATCGTCGAAGCGGCTCGCCAGGCGGCTGAAGCCGTGGTGGAGGCCTATGCCAGAGCCGGCGCCAACGGCCAGGGCGCGAGCCATGTCGATCTTTCGGCGCTGAGCGCGCTGACCGAAGACCTGCGCGCGCTCGAAACCTATGCGCGCTCCAGCGAGGAACGCACGGCGGAAACCTTCTCGGCGCTTCACCAGACGCTGACCCAGATCGCCCGCCGGCTCGACGATCTCAGCGTCGCCACCGAGCGCCCGCGTCGCGACGACGCGCCGGTAATGCCCCGCGCCGCCGAACCGGTCTTCAGGGCGCCGCTTGAGGAAAACGCCCCCCCGCCGCGCGCGCCGTTAAAATCCGCAGAACCCGCTGCGGCTCCGCGTCCTGCGCCGCGCGCCGCTGCGACCGTCGACGTGTTCGAGGACGAGGATTTCTCCGAAGCCGCCGCCGCGGCCATCGCCGAGGATGTGGAGGCGCCCGCCGCGCCCAGCGCCGAGCCGGCGAAGCCGCGCCCGACCAGCCTGATCGCCAGCCTCGCCGCCAAGCTCAAGCCATCCAAGAAGACTCCTGCGGAGCGGGTGGCGGTCGCCGAAGCGCCCGCTCTCGATCCAGCCGGCGCCGAGCCCGACGCCGCCGACGACAGTCTGCTGATCGAACCGGGCGGAACCGCCCCCGATGTGCGCAAGATCATGGAAAAAGTGCGCGCCGGCCAGAAATCCGGCCGCGCCGCCGAGGCGGGTCCCGCCGACGTAATCGCCGCCGCCCGCCGCGCCGCCCAGGCCGCCGCCCGCGAAGCCGGCATGCAGCAACCGCTGAAGGCGGGCAAGACATCGGCCAAGGGCGCGACGAAGCCTCAGGCGAAGAAAAACGACAGCCAGGCGCGCCGTCCGCTGCTGCTCGCGGCGGGCGCGGTGCTGCTCCTGATGCTGTCCTATCCGCTGGTGTCGAACCTCATCAACAGCAGGGCCGAACCGCAGGCGGTGTCCGCGCCGGTCGAGGACAAGACCAGCGGCGCCGTCGAAAGCGCCGAGCAGCCGGCTATCGCCGACAACGCCGCGCCGGCTGAAGCCGAGATGGCGCCGGTCGAGACCGCAGACGCTTCGTCGTCCGAACCGCCGCCCGCTCAGCCCTTCGGCGACGCGCAGATCGAAGACGCCCAGGCGAACGCCGAACCGGCAACGCCTCTGGAGCCCGCAGCCGCCGAACAGGCTGACGCAGCCCCCGCCACGGAAGCCGCAGCGCCTGCCCACGTCGCTCCGGCGACGACGGAGCCGCCGCAAGCCGCAGAGATCGAAACGCCCGCCGATCTCAAGCCGGCGTCGCTGGTGGCCGCGGCCAAGAAGGCCGATCCGCTCGCCTTCTTCGAGATCGGCGCGCGTTACGCCGACGGACGCGGCATGGCCGCCGATCCCAAGGCGGCCGTGACCTGGTATCAGCGCGCCGCCGACGCCGGTTTCGCGCCCGCCCAGTACCGGCTCGCCAGCATCTTTGAAAAGGGTCTGGGCGTCGACCGCGACATCGCCAAAGCGCGCGCCCTCTATGCCCAGGCCGCCGGACAGGGCAACACCAGCGCCATGCACAATCTCGCGGTGCTGAACGCCACCGGCGTCGAAGGCAAGCCGGACTTCACCGAAGCCGCCCGCTGGTTCAAGGAAGCCGCCGAGCGCAATGTCCGCGACAGCCAGTACAATCTCGCCATCCTCTATGCGCGGGGCAACGGCGTGCCGCAGGATCTCGCCCAGTCCTACAAATGGTTCGCGGTCGCGGCCATGCAGGGCGACCAGGACGCCGCGCAGAAGCGCGATGAAGTGGCCAATGCGCTGGGCGCCGAGAAACTGAAGGCCGCCAAGGCCGAAGTGGATCTGTGGCGCGCAGCCCCTGTCGACGAAGACGCCAACAATCCGGTCATCCCGGACGACTGGATCGCCAAGGCCAACACCACGGCCAGCGTCGACATGAAAAAGGCGATCCGCAACATCCAGGCGATCCTCAACAACAACGGTTTCGACGCCGGCCCCGCCGACGGCGAAATCGGCAAGAAGACCGTCGAGGCGATCAAGGCCTTCCAGAAAAAGGTCGGCCAGGAGCCGACCGGCAAGATCGACGAGGCGCTGGTCAAGGAACTTCTCAAGCATAACAAGAAGCCGTCCTGACTCATCCCGGATCAGGCGAGGAAGTCCACTTAACCGGTGGAATCCATGGCGAAATGGTTAATTCATTATATCCGCGACGGCGCGTCCGTCGCGGTTGACACCGTCATTTTTGCGGCGCAACAGTTCCTTAAAGCCAATCTGTAACACTCTTGAACAGGACGGGGCGACCCGACCTGAAAACCTCCTTTTTTTCTGCAAGGAGCGCCTGTGTCGATCTATCTGCCGATCGCCGAATTGTCGGCCAATATCCTGATCATTCTCGGCATGGGCGCCGCCGTCGGCTTCCTGTCGGGCATGTTCGGCGTCGGCGGCGGCTTTCTGATCACGCCGCTCCTGATCTTCTACAACGTGCCGCCGGCCATCGCGGTCGCCACCGGCGCTAATCAGGTCGTGGCCTCCTCGATTTCCGGCGCTATAACCCATTTCCGACGCGGCACGATTGATTTGAAGCTCGGCACGGTGCTCTTGCTCGGAGGCCTGCTCGGCGCAACCGTCGGCATCTGGATCTTTTCGGCGCTGCGGGCGCTTGGTCAGCTCGATCTGGTGATTTCGCTTCTCTACGTGGCGTTGCTGACCAGCGTCGGCGGGCTGATGATGTGGGAAAGCGTCAACGCCATGCGTCGCGCCCGGAACAACGAGACGGTGACGGTCAAGCGCGCCCAGCACAACTGGGTGCATCGCCTGCCCTTCAAGATGCGCTTCAAGAAATCCAAGATCTATCTGTCGGTGATCCCGGTGGCGGGACTCGGCTTCGGCGTCGGGGTGCTGACCTCGGTGATGGGGGTCGGCGGCGGCTTCATCATGGTGCCGGCGATGATCTATCTCCTGCGCATTCCCACAAGCGTCGTCGTCGGCACCTCGCTGTTCCAGATTATCTTCGTCTCGACTTATTCCACCATTGTGCAGGCGGTGACCAACCACACGGTGGATATCGTGCTCGCCTTCATCCTGATGCTGTCGGGCGTGGTGGCGGCGCAGTATGGCGTCCGCGTCGGCCAGAAGCTGAAGGCCGAACAGTTGCGCGCGCTGCTGGCGCTCTTGATCCTCGCCGTGGGCCTGCGCCTCGCCATCGATCTCTTCCTGCCGCCGGCCGATCTTTATTCGATCGCCCGTTCGGGGGCTGGACAATGAGAAGGATTGCGACCGCCCTCGCCTGGCTGGCGCTTCTCTGGGGGCCGGCGCTGGCCGAACCGATCGGCGGGCCGCCGCGGCCCGTACAGCGCGAGGCGATCAATATCGGCGTGTCCTCGCGTGAAATCGCCATCGCGCCTGATTTCGCCGGCACCGATGTGACTGTGTTCGGCTCGCTCGAAAATGTCGACCCCTATCTGCTCGCCATCGGCGCCTATGACATCGTCGTGTCTCTCGAAGGCCCGCGCGACTTCGTGACCGTGCGCAAGAAGGACCGGGTGATGGGCGTGTGGATCAACCGCCACGCCGTGACCTTCGAGCGTATGCCGGAATCGCTGTCGATGGCCTCGACCAAGGTCATTGCCGACATCGCCACGCCGCTCGAACTCTACACCCACGGCGTCGGGCTGCCGGCGGTGAAAGTGGTGCCCTCGACCTTCTCCGGTCGCGCCGAACAGCTTACCGAATATCGCGACGCCTTTCTCGGGCTGAAGGAAAAGGCGAGGCTCTACCAGACCAACCCGGGCGGCGTCTCCTTCGTCTCCTCTTCGCTGTTCCAGGCGAATATCCACATCCCGGCCGACATCCCGAACGGCACGCATACGATCCGCGCCGTGGTGTTCAAATCCGGCCAGTATGTCGCCGAAAAGGAACTCAAGCTGCATGTGCAGAAGACCGGCCTGGAACAGATGATCACCCGCGCGGCCGAGGATGATCCGCTCATTTACGGCATCGTCGCGGTGCTGCTCGCAGCCCTCACAGGCTGGACGGCGAGCGTGATGTTCCGTCGGGATTGAAACTATCCTCGCAACGCCGCATAGGCGAAGGAATGAATGCGCCCCTGGCTCAGGAGATGCGCGGTGAGCCTGTTCTTTTCGAACAGACCGTTGAAAGCCCGATGATCGAGATCGAGCCCGCCGGTCATCACCCCGAACGAGGGCATGATCAGGCGTCGCGCATCGAGCGCGAAACAGGGGCGGCGCACGCCGCGCGACCGACGCACCAGCGTGGCGGCGGGATGTAAGTGACCGGCGACCTCGCCGACCTCGCAGGCGGCGCCCGGCTCATGCCGAAAGGTGAGGCCGGCGAAATGCAGGCTGTCGGCCTGTGTTCCGGACAGCGCGCCGACGCCGTCGGGATCATGATTGCCTGATATCCAGATCCACTCCCGGCCGCGCATCAGGCTTTCGAGATAGGTGCGGAACTCCATGGGCATCAGATCGGCGCCGCGGCGATCGTGAAAGTTGTCGCCGAGCGAGACGACGATACGCGGATCATGCCGGGCGATCACGGCTTCGAGAAGCCTGAGCGTCGCGAGCGTATCCCAGGGCGGCAGCATCTGGCCGCGACGGGCATAGGCCGCGCCCTTTTCGAGATGGAGATCAGAGACGCAGAGCAGGCCGTGCACGGGCAGCACGAGCGCGCCGAGCGGATCGAGAATCAGGCGCTGGCCGTTGAGTTCGGCTTCGCAGACGGCGGCGGGATCGTGCGGTGTTTGGAGGTTTCTGGCAAGGCGGGTCATGCGGGGTTGCCCCCCTCTGCCCTGCCGGGCATCTCCCCCTCAAGGGGGGAGATCGAAGGAGGATGGCTCTCGCCTCGACAACAACCGCCGAAATCCGGGCGAAGGTCGTCCCGCCAGCCAATCTCCCCCCCTGAAGGGGAGAGGCCCGGCAGGGCAGAGGGGGGTGGCCTCACGCTCGGATCAGTCCAGTTCAATTCATCGCATCCCGTATCAGATCGTCGGAGGCTTCGGCCAGCAGCGCTTCGTCGGCGGCGGAGCCGACCGATTCCTTACCGACTTCGAGCATGATCGGCACGGCGAGCGGCGAAATCTGCTCGAGGCGCATCAGCCGGATATGCCCCTTGATTCGCTTGAGCATATCGCCAAGCCGCTGAATGTCCAAAAGTCCCTGCGCGGCGTCGTGACGCGTGGCTTCGAGCAGGATGTGATCGGGCTCGTGATTGCGCAGCACGTCATAGATGAGGTCGGCAGACACCGTAACCTGGCGTCCGGTCTTCTCCTTGCCGGGATGGCGGCGCTCGATCAGGCCGGCGATGACGGCGCAATAGCGGAAGGTGCGCTTGAGTAGCCAGGTCTCGTTGAGCCAGGCTTCGAGATCGTCGCCCAGCATATCCTCGTCGAAGAGGTCATGGATGGAGGGGCGGCGGTGGGCGAAATGCGCGCCCATATCCTCCAAGCCCCAGATGGCCAGGGCATAATCGGTGGCGACGAAACCGAGCGGCTTGGCGCCGGCGCGATCGAGCCTGCGGGTCAGCAACATGCCCAAAGTCTGATGCGCGAGCCGGCCTTCGAAGGGATAGGCGACCATGTAGTGGCGATTGCCGCGCGGAAAGGTCTCGATCAGCAATTCGTCGCGCTTGGGCAGCACGGATTTCTCCGCCTGGATGGATAGCCAGTCGCGCACCTGATCGGGCAGGGTCTTGCGCTTCTCGGGATCATCCAGCATGGCGCGCACGCCGTCGGCGAGATAGGTGGAGAGCGGAAACTTGCCGCCGGCATAGGCCGGGATCTTCGGATCTTGCGAAAAGGCGTCGGAGACCAGGCATTCGTTCTCGCGGATGCCCTCGAAGCGCAACACCTTGCCGGAAAACAGGAATGTGTCGCCGGCCGAGAGCTGTTCGAGGAAATATTCCTCGACCTGGCCAAGCACCGGGCCGCCGCGCCCCACCGCGCCCTTGCCCTTGCGCACCATGCGCACATTCATCATCGGCGCCTCGATGATGGTGCCGACATTTAAGCGATATTGCTGGGCGTAAGCGGGATGCGAGACGCGCCAGAGCCCGTCCTTGGTCTTGCGGATCTTGGCGTAGCGCTCATAGGTGCGGAGCGCATAGCCGCCGGTGGCGACGAAATCGAGCGCGCGTTCGAAGGTCTCCCAGCTCAGATGCGCATAGGGCGAGGCGCTGGTGATCTCCTCATAGACCTCGAGCGCATCGAAGGGATCGGCGCAGGCGAGGCCCATGATGTGCTGGCAGAGCACGTCGAGCGCGCCCTCCCCCACCGGCGACGTATCCTGCGCGCCGATGTAATTGGCGTCGAGGGCGGCCTGGCATTCCATCACCTCGAAGCGGTTGGCCGGCACGAGAATGGCCTTGCTGGGCTCATCCATGCGGTGATTGGAGCGGCCGATGCGCTGGGCGAGCCGCGAAGCGCCCTTGGGCGCGCCGATATGAATGACGAGATCGACATCGCCCCAATCGAGCCCGAGATCGAGCGTGGAGGTGGCGACCACCGCGCGCAGTCGGTTTTCCGCCATGGCCGCCTCGACCTTGCGGCGTTGGCCGGCGTCCAGCGAGCCGTGATGGAGCGCGATCGGCAAATCGTCGTCATTGATGCGCCAGAGCTCCTGAAACAGCATCTCGGCCTGCGAGCGGGTGTTGACGAACAGGATCGTGGTGCGGTGCTCGCCGATCGCCTTGTAGACCTCGCCCATGGCGTAGCGCGCCGAATGGCCGGACCAGGGAATGCGCTCTTCGGTGTCGAGAATGGTGATGACGGGACGCGCGCCGCCGGACACCGTCACCAGTTCGGACAGGGACATTTCGCCGGGCCGCTGCGCCACCAGCCAGCGCCGGAGATCATCGGGATCGGCGACGGTGGCCGACAGCCCGATCGTGCGAACCTCCGGCGCGAGCTTGCGCAACCGGGCGAGCCCGAGCGACAGCAGATGGCCGCGCTTGGAGGTGACCAGCGAATGCAATTCGTCGAACACGACGAAGCGCAAATCCCTGAAAAACCGCTCGGCCTCTTTCGATGCAATCAGCAGCGCCAGCTGTTCGGGCGTCGTCAGCAGGATATCGGGCGGATTGAGCCTTTGGCGCGAGCGCTTGTGCTGCGGCGTATCGCCGGTGCGCGTTTCGATGGTGATGGGCAGCCCCATCTCGGCGACCGGGCGTTCGAGATTGCGCTCGATATCGACAGCCAGCGCCTTGAGCGGCGAGATATAAAGCGTGTGAACGCCGTGGAAGCCGGTTCCGGGCTTCGGCTTGCCGCGGCGGTGGAGATCGACGAGCGAAGGCAGGAAACCGGCCAGCGTCTTGCCGGCGCCGGTGGGGGCGATGAGCAGCGCCGAACGACCGTCGGCGGTCTTGTCGAGAAGCGCCAGCTGATGCGGACGCGGCGACCAGCCGCGCTCGGCAAACCAGCGGCTGAACAGAGGCGGCAACCCACCCTCGCCGCTCCATTCTGTCTTCGCGTCCATCCGTCACTCCCTCGCCTTGTCGGAAGATAGAGGCTCGACCGCCGGAGACAAGGGCGAAGACGGATTGACGCGCAGGAGAATCATGGATATATTTTATCCACGATTAGGAGAGAGCCATGAAACTCAGCGACGGCGTCGAACAGGCCATTCACTGCGTCACGCTTCTGGCGGGACTGAGCGACGATGGCGTTTTGCCGGCGGCCGCGCTGGCGGAGTTTCACGGCGTATCGACGAGTTACCTGCTCAAACATCTTCAGGCGCTGTCGGCGGCAGGCATCGTCCGCACCGTGCCCGGCCCGCGCGGCGGCTATCGGCTGGCCAGGCCGGTCAGCGACATCACGCTTCTCGACATCGTGCTCGCCGTGGAAGGTCCGGAGCCGGCCTTCCGCTGCAACGAAATCCGCCAGCGGGGACCAAACCCGCTGCCGGGCAAACCGACGCGGCCATGCGGCATCGCCTCGGCGATGCTGAAGGCCGAGCGCGCCTATCGGGCGGAGTTGAAGTCGGTCACGATCGCGGACCTGGCCCGCGAAACCTCTGAAAGCGATCGGGGAGACGCCATCGCCGCGCGCGGTTGCGCCTTTCTCGACCTCCATGAACGCAAATCCCCCTCGACCTAAAAAAGGAAATTGCCATGCATCCCCGCTTCAACTTCGCCAAGGCGTCCCCCGACGCCTACAAAGCCGTGCTGGGCTTGGAAAACTATGTCCAGAACAGCGGCCTCGAGCGCCGCTTCATTGATCTCATCAAGCTGCGCGCCTCGCAGATCAATGGCTGCGCCTATTGCGTGGACATGCATGTGAAGGAATCCCGCCATGACGGACTCGGCGAACAATGGATCAACCTGATGAGCGTCTGGCGGGAATCGCCCGTCTATGACGCCAAGGAGCGCGCGCTCCTGGGCTGGGTTGAGGCGGTGACGCGGTTGGCCGACACCGGCGCGCCTGACGACGCCTATCAGGCGCTGGCCGCGCATTTTTCTGAGAAGGAAATCACCGACATCACCGTCGCGATTGGCGTCATCAATGTCTGGAACCGGCTGGCCGTAAGCGCGCGGACCCCGCATCCGATTGATCAGCCGGCCCGCGCCGCCTGATCGCGACGGCGTCCTCACATCGCAATATAGCGATCGGTGCGGTGATTGACCGCGATGAAGAAATTCAGCGCCGCCGCGCCGATGACGGAGCAGAAGACGATGAAGGGGCTGGCGACGAAGAAGGACAGAGCGAGGATGACGAGATCGATGCTCATCTGCACCAGGCCCGCCCGCCAGCCGAAGCGATCCTGCAGGTAGAGCGCGAGAATGCCGATGCCGCCGATGCTGGCGCGATGGCGAAACAGCGCCAGCATGCCCATGCCGATCAGCAACCCGCCGAGCACCGCCGCCCAGACCGGATGCACATAGCCGATTTCCAGCCATTGCGGCTGATATTGGGCGAGAAGCGCCAGCAGCCCGACCGAGCAGAAGGTCTTGATGGTGAAGGCTTTACCCATGCGCTTATAGGCGAGGTAATAAAATGGCAGGTTGATCAGAAAGAAGCCGAGACCGAAATTGATCCCGAAAGAATATTTCAGCAGGAAGGCCATGCCGGCGACGCCGCCGGTCAACAGCCCCGCTTTGGTGAGCAGCATGACGCCGAGGGACGCGAGCACCGTGCCGGTGAACACGCCCTGCGCATCCTCGAACAAGGAATGTTTGGTGGGTTCGGTGTTCCAGATGCCGATCTTGCCCATGCTATCCCCGCGCCCGATTTTGCTTTTGTAAATTATGTCAACCATACTGACATAATTTCCGCGCCAGGGGAACAGCCGGACCTCACTTTCGCGCCAGGAACAACAGACCGGTGATCGGCTGTCCCGCATCCATGCGGATCACCGTCTCCTCGCAAGCGCTGGGCGCAAAACCGTGGCGGGTGAGGATAGTCTCGACATGGGCGCGGGAATGCGCGTAACGCAGCGAGGGGCGGAGCGAAAAACCTGTTTCCGCCTCGTCCTTCTCCACCGAAAAGGCGAAGAGACCACCAGCTGCAGCGAGCGCTGCGGCATTGGCGAAGGCGGCGTCGAGATCGCCGAGATACATCATCACATCGGCGGCGGCGACCAGATCGGCGCGCGCCTTCGCCATGCCCTCAAACAGTCCTGAGGCTTCCGGAGACAAGGACAGATCGGCGCGGGCGAGATGGCGGTAGACGCCCTTGTCGCGCGCTTTGGCCAGCATGTTTTCCGACAGGTCGTAGCCTTCGAGCGCAGAGACGCAATCGGCGATCTCGGGGCCGAGCAGCCCGGTGCCGCAGCCGAGATCGACAGCGAGCGCGAAAGAGGCGTCGCCCTTGTGGTTGCGGATCAGCGCCGCCAGCTTTTTCGGCACGGAATAGCCGAGTTTTTCAACCAGGGCGGTCTCGAACCGGTCGGCGTAATCGTCGAACAGGCCTTCGACATAGGCGCTGGGCGGCAGCGCCGGCGTCTCGACGGCGCCGAGCGCAGCGAGCTTGAGATCGGCGCCGAACAAAGCGGCGTCAGGCGAGGCCGCCACGCGGCGATAGGCCTCGACCGCCAGATCGGTCAGGCCGGCTTTCTCGCGATAATCGCCGAGCTTGACCCAGCCGGCGGTCCAGCCGGGCGTGAGTTCCAGCGCCTGCTCCATCAATTCGGCGGCGGCGGCGTGATCGCCGCTTTCGGCCAGCATGGCGGCGTAATCGGCGCGGCGGTCGGCGACCAGATCGCCTGATGTCAAAATGCGTTTGGGAGCCATGGCGGGAGATTTCTTTTCATGTCGGGCGGATTTGTCTAATTTCCGCCTTGTGACGCGGTCAAGCGATTCCTCGTTTCCGCAAACTGGAGTATGACATGGGCGATGGCCTGAACCGTTTTCTGGGCGACACGCCGCTGCGCGTGGCGATCAAGCTCATCGTCGTGTCGCTGCTGGTCGGCTTCGCCATGCATACATTCGGCGTTTATCCCACCGACATCCTGTTCTGGGCGCAGGATTTCATTGGAGATCTCTGGCGCACCGGCTTCCGAGCCTTGGGACGCGTCGGCGATTATCTGCTGATCGGCGCTGTCGTGGTCATCCCCGTTTTCATCCTGATCCGCATTCTGAGTTGGCGCAAATCGTGAGCTTTTCTGACACGTCCCGCCGCGGCGTTCTTGCCGCAGGCTTCGGCCTTGCCGTCATCGCGGCGCTGTCGGCCTGTTCGACCACCACAGCTCTCTCGCCCGTCGCTCCTGTCGGCCCGGTGATGGATCAGACCGCGGAGGCGCTGCCGCTGGTCAATCAGGCGCGCGCCAAGAAGGGCCTGCCGCCGCTCATCGCCGACGCGACCGTGATCGCCGCCGCCCGTGATCAGGCCGAGCATATGGCGAGCGCCGGCAAGATGGCCCACAAGCTCGGCTCGGAAGAGTTCGGCGCGCGCATGCGGCGTATGAACGTGCCGCTGCCGGCCGCCGAGAACATCGCTTCGGGCCAGCGAACCGTGGAGGCGGCCGTCGCCGCCTGGATCACCTCGCCCCGCCACTACGAGAACATGATGGGCCGCTTCGAGACGCTGGGCGTGGTCCGCGCCGCCAACAGCGCCGACGGCAGGCCCTATTGGGCCATGGTGCTCGGCTCGCGCCCACGCGCCGACCAAGGTCCGCTCGCCCGCTTTCCCCTGAGGTTGTTCTGATGCAGGCCGAGGCGAGCCAAAGCCGCGGCTTCGAAGTCACCCATCGCATGGTGCTGGGCCTGGCCCTGCCGATGACGCTCGGCTTCTTGACCACGCCGCTGCTCGGCATCACCGACACGGCGGTGGCCGGACGGCTCGGCGACGCCGACGCGCTGGCCGGTTTGGCGATCGGCGCCGTGCTGTTCGACCTGATCTTTGCGAGCTTCAACTTCCTGCGCGCCTCCACCACGGCGCTGACGGCGCAGGCCTGGGGACGCGGCGAAACGGCGGAGCAGGAAGCGGTGTTCTGGCGCGCGCTTTTGAGTGCGCTGGCGATCGGCGCCGCCGTCATGCTCGCCGGGCCATTGCTTTTGAAGCTGGGCCTTCTGCTGATGAGCCCGACCGAGGGCGCGGCGCGGGCGACGGGAGAATGGTTTTCGCTGCGCATCCTGTCGGGACCGGCCACGCTCGCCAATTACGCCATTCTCGGCTTTCTGCTCGGACAGGGCCGCTCCAAGACCGGACTTCTCCTGCAGGCGCTGATCAATGGCGTCAATATCGCGCTGTCGGTGCTATTCGGCCTCACAATGCAAGGCGGCATCGCGGGTATTGCTTTCGCCACCGTCACAGGTGAAGTGGTGGGCATGATCGCGGGCCTAATCATCGTGCTCAGGGGTTTTGCCGCGCGGGATCCGCGCCAGATATCGGGGCTTCTGGAGCGGGACAAACTGGCGCGGCTGTTTTCGCTCAACGCCGACATCATGATCCGCTCCTTCGTGCTGCTCGGCGCCTTTTTCCTGATGACGCGGATCGGCGCGCAATTCGGCGCGGAGACGCTGGCCGCCAATGCGGTGCTGATGAATTTCTTCATGGTCGCCGGATTCTGGCTGGATGGCCTCGCCAATGCCGCCGAAACCATCATCGGCCGGTCGCTGGGGGCGGGCTATCGGCCCGCTTTCGATCGCGGGCTGAAGCTGACGGGCTACTGGTCGCTGACGCTCGCGATCCTCACCAGCTTGGTCCTCGCTTTGGCGGGGCGGCCGAGCATCGATTTCCTGACCACCTCGGAGCCGGTGCGGGCTATCGCCTATCAGCATCTGCCATGGGCGGCGATCACCGCCATCAGCGGCTGTCTCGCCTTTCTGATGGACGGCGTCTTCATCGGCGCCTCCTGGTCGAAAGCGATGCGCAACCGCATGCTTCTGTCCTTCGCCGGCTTCGGCCTCTGCCTCTGGTCGCTGGTGCCCATCGCGGGCAATACCGGGCTCTGGCTGTCGCTCAATCTGTTCCTGTTCCTGCGCGGCGTGCTTCTCGCCATCGCCGTGCCGAAACTGAGGGCTCAGAGTTTTCGCGCCAGCCAGTGATCGAGCCTCGCATCTCGCATCTCTCGGATCGAGGCGAGACCGTCGCGATCGAGAAGACGCGAAAGTCCGGTGACGATGCGCCCGGGCAGGCCGGGGCCGCCATAGACCATCGACGAATAAAGCTGCACGAGATCGGCGCCGGCGCGGATTTTCTCCGCAGCAGTCTCCGCCGAATCCACGCCGCCGACGCCGATGATCGGGAAATCGGGGCCCAGACGCTTGCGCATGCGCGCCAGCGCCGCAGTCGCCTTGTCGAATAGCGGCTTGCCGGACATGCCGCCCGCCTCGCCAGCCTGACGCTGATCCCTGAGACCCTCGCGCGACAGCGTGGTGTTGGAGACGATCAAGCCGTCAAGACGGCTTGCCAGCGCTTCCTCGGCAATATCGTCCATGCCCTCTTCCGTGAGATCCGGCGCGATCTTGAGGAACACAGGCACATGGCGGCCGGCCCTGGCCGCTTCCTCGTCGCGCGCCGTAAGCACCGCCGAGAGGAGTTCCCGGAGGCTGTCGCGCGCCTGCAGGTCGCGAAGACCAGGCGTATTGGGCGAGGAAATGTTCGCGGTGAAATAGCGCGCGACGCGATAGAAGGTTTTGACACCCGCGACATAATCGGCGACGCGATCGACGGCGTCCTTGTTGGCGCCGATATTGACGCCGACCAGCGCCACCGGGTCGATCCTGTCGAGACGCGCCAGCGCCGCCGCATGGCCCTCATTGTTGAAGCCGAAGCGATTGATGACGGCTTCGTCCTCCACCAAGCGGAACAACCGGGGCTTGGGATTGCCGGCCTGCGGGCGCGGCGTCAGCGTGCCGACTTCGGTGAAGCCGAAACCGAGCCTCAGAATGGCCTCCGGAGCCTGGGCGTTCTTGTCATAGCCGGCGGCGAGCCCGATCGGATTGGGAAAGCTCAATCCGGCGACCTGAACGGCGAGACGCGGATCGGCGGGAAGGCGCGCGGCGGGCGCGAGCCCGAGCGACAGCGCGCGAATGGAAAGATTATGCGCCTGTTCGGGGTCGAGACGAAACAGGCCAGCCCGCATCAGCGGCCAGAGCGCGTCCTTCATGGGATCTCCTCCGGAAAGATGAATTGTCCCTGCGCGTCGAGCGACAGCGCATAGGTGGCCTTGACCGCGGTCAGCGGCAAGGGGCCATAGAGATGCGGGAAGAGCGCCCCGTCTCGCGAGGGTTCGTAGCGCAGCGCAGCGCCGAGAGCCTTAGCGTCGATCGCGATGAGCGCCAGCCCCGTCTGGCCGGTGAAATAAAGCTCGGCCGTCCGGCGCGTCTGCGCGGCGGTGGACAGATGAATGAAGCCGTCGGCGAGGTCGATTCCGGCGCCGTCAAAGACGCCGGCGCCTTCCGCTTGCCGCCAGATGTCGGCGGGCGCAATCTTGTAAATCAGCTCGGTCATGGCGGCCTCCCCTTGTTCAGGCCTGCCTAACCCATCTGGCGCCGAAAGAAAACAGCCGAGACGACGGGTGACGGGACGCCGCTGCAGCCATAAGGCGAAGTCCGTGACAAAATGCTTTTCGTTTCAGGAGGCCTGATATAAGCTCCGGAGAACGAGAAAATCCGGGCCTGCCAGCAGGCTCACGGGGGGAAAATGCAGACATCTTCCGCGACGATCATCATCGCTGATGATCATCCCTTGTTTCGTGGGGCGCTGAAACAGGCGCTCGCTTTCGGCGGACAGGAGACGGCGATCGTGGAGGCCGGATCGCTGGAGGAAGCGCGAAAGGCCGCCGAGGCGCATCCCGACGCCGATCTGATGATGCTGGATCTCACCATGCCAGGGGTCAGCGGCCTGTCGGGGCTGATGATGATGCGGGCGGAATTTCCCGCCATTCCCGTCGCCGTCGTCTCCGCCACCGACGACGCCGCCACCATCCGCCGGGCGCTCGATCTCGGCGCCTCCGGCTTCATCTCCAAATCGAGCGGCATCGACGATATCCGGGCGGCCATCGCCGCGGTGCTGGACGGCGGTGTCTACGCACCGCCGGGCTATGAGGCGGGCCGGGATCAGGACAATGAAATCGACGCGCTGATCGGCCGGCTGAAGACGCTGACGCCGCAGCAGACCCGCGTGCTCGGCATGATCGGCGAAGGCCTGCTCAACAAGCAGATCGCCTATGAGCTCGGCGTCTCCGAGGCTACGGTCAAGGCGCATGTCTCGGCCATCCTGCTCAAGCTCGACGTCGACAGCCGCACGCAAGCGGTGATTCAGATCGGCAAGATCGGCGCAGCCCTGCCGCAGGCGAATTGACGCACAGGATTTTATTCCTCGCATCCTTTACTCCCGCTGCGGGATATGGTTAAGATCCGCGAAAGTTGTCCACCCCATCGCCCGCCTTTCGTATCGCGTCGCCGCGGGCCGCCAACTGACGGACTGTCCGCCATGTTTTCGCATGAGAAAATCTGGGAAGCCATCGATTCCCTGGCTGCGCGGCATGACCTGACCCCCTCCGGCCTGGCGCGCAAGGCGGGGCTCGACCCCACCGCCTTCAACAAGTCCAAGCGCAGCTCGGCCGACGGCCGCCAGCGCTGGCCCTCGACGGAATCGATCCACAAGATCCTCGAAGCCACCGGCTCGTCGATCGACGATTTCACCTCGGTCCTGCAACGGCCGGGGCGCTCCGGCCTGCCGGACGGCGCTTTCCCGCCGCAGGTGTCGCCCATTCCGCTGCTCGGCTTCGCCCAGGCCGGCGCCGGCGGTTTTTTCGACGATGGCGGCTTTCCGGCCGGCCAGGGCTGGGACGTGGTGGAATTTCCGGCCTCCCCCGCCCATAAGCCCGGCGTCTATGCGCTGGAGGTGCAGGGCGACAGCATGATGCCGCTCTATCGCGACGGCGATGTGCTGATCGTGGAGCCCGGCGCGCAGGTGCGCCGCAACGACCGCGTGGTGGTGCGCACCCGCGAGGGCGAAGTGATGGCGAAAGTCTTGGCGCGGCAGACCCCGCGCACGATCGAACTGATGTCGCTCAATCCCGAACATCCCGGCCGCACGCTGGAGGCTTCCGACGTCGACTGGATCGCCCGCATCATCTGGGCCAGCCAGTAGGAAAATTCTCCGCGCGCGCGCCATCTTGATTTCATGCGCGCCGCGCTCTACCTGCTGAGACGCAAACGGGTTTTGGCGAGGATGACATGGCTGAAAAAGTGACGGCGCAGGCGGCGCTGATCTATGTAATGGTGATGGCCTCGGCCTCCGACGGTCATATGCCCGACCCCGAACTCAAGAGCATCGCCCGGCTGGCCCGGCTGCTGCCGGTGTTCGAGGGTTTCGACGAGGAAGACATCATCCCGACGAGCCGCCGGGCGCAGGAAATCCTGGCCGGCGCGGAAGGTCTCGACATCGCGCTCGAAACCATTCGCGACGCGCTGCCGCCGCGCCTCTACGACACGGCCTATGCGCTGGCCGTGGAGATCGCCATCGCCGACCATCAGATCGAGCCGACCGAGCTGCGCTTCCTGCAGTTGCTGCGCGCCCGGCTGGAGCTCGACAAGCTGACCGCCGCCGCGATCGAACGCGCCGCCGCGGCCCGCTATCGCCGCCTGTGACGCGACCGCTCCGGGATCTTCGCAATCTCGGGCCGAAATCCTGCGCCATGCTGATGGAGATCGGCGTGAGTGACGAATCCGTGCTGAGAGAGATTGGCGCAGTCGAAGCCTATGCGCGGCTGAAATTCCGCTTCGGGCCGCGGGCTGTCAGCAAACTTATGCTGCATGCGCTGGCCGGCGCGCTCGCCGATATCGACTGGCGCCGGCTCGACCCGATGCATAAAAAAGCTCTGGAGCGCGAGGCGGAGACGCGGCTGTCGCAAGCCCACCGATAGAGACGGAGACCTTGCCTCCGCCATTTTTCCATGGCTCTTTCGAGGCAACCGATTCCTCATCCGCCGGCTCAGTCTTGCATCGCTTCGCTCCCCTCATCCTCGCCGTCGCGCTCTTCATGGAGCAGATGGACTCCACCGTCATCGCCACCTCGCTGCCGGCCATCGCCGCCGATCTCGGCGTCGGCCCGATTACGCTGAAGCTCGCCATGACCTCCTATCTCGTGTCGCTCGGCGTGTTCATTCCGCTGAGCGGCTGGGCGGCGGACCGGTTCGGGGCCAAACGGGTGTTCATCGCCGCCATCATCGTGTTCATGGCCGGTTCGGCGCTGTGCGCGGTGGCGACCAACCTCCCCTTCTTCGTGCTGGCGCGGTTCCTGCAGGGCATGGGCGGGGCGATGACCACGCCGGTGGGCCGCGCCATTCTGCTGCGATCCACCGACAAGGCCAATCTGGTCGCCGCCATGTCGCTCTTCACCATTCCCGCCGTGATCGGCCCCTTGGTGGGACCGCCGATCGGCGGCTTCATCACCACCTATTTCAGCTGGGAATGGATCTTTCTCATCAATCTGCCGGTCGGCATTGTGGGCGTGATCCTGTCGCTGATCTTCATTCCCGACCTGCCGCCGGTAGGCTCGCCGCCGCTCGACAAGACCGGGTTTGCGCTGAGCGGCCTGTCCGCCGCCGGCGTGGTCTTCGGGCTCTCGGTGGTCAGCCTGCCGGCGCTGCCGCCGGCGGTCGGCGTCGCCGCAACCGCGATCGGCCTCGTTTCGGGCCTGCTCTTCGTGCGCCATGCGCGGCGACATCCGCATCCTGTTCTCGATCTGACACTGTTTTCGGTC
Source organism: Rhizobium sp. FKL33 (assembly GCF_005222915.1). Classification (GTDB taxonomy): domain Bacteria; phylum Pseudomonadota; class Alphaproteobacteria; order Rhizobiales; family Rhizobiaceae; genus Rhizobium_E. Next base: position 4,345 of record NZ_STFX01000009.1, on the reverse strand, counting down.
GAGACCTTCCGCGCCTGTGTGACCGCCGGCACCATTTTCCGCATCGCCATGGGCGCTGTGCCTTTCCTGCTGCCGCTGATGCTGCAGCTCGGCTTCGGCCTGACGCCGTTTCAATCCGGGATGATCACCTTCATCGGCGCAGGCGGCGCGCTCCTGACCAAATTCGCGGCGCGCCATGTGTTCCATCGCTTCGGCTTCCGCAACGTGCTCGTCATCGCCGCGAGCCTGTCGGCGGTGGGCACGGCGGCCAATGCGCTGTTCATGCCCGATACGCCGCATCTGGCGCTGACGGTCACGTTGTTCGTCGCGGGCTTCGTGCGGTCCTTCTTCTTCACCGGCATCAACATTCTCGGCTTCGCCGATATCGACGCTGACAGGGCCGGTCGCGCCGCGGCGCTGAATGCGGTGATACAGCAGGTGTCGAGCGCGCTCGGCGTCGCCTTCGCCGGCGTTCTGCTGGAGCTTTACGCTCTATCGAGTGGGGAAGGCTTGACGATCGGCGCGTTCCACATGGCCTTCATCGCGGTGGCGTTTCTCAATCTCATCGGCGCCTGGCCGATTTCACGGCTGCCGGCCAATGTCGGCGCCAATGTCTCGGGCCATGTGGAGAAGGCCGAGACGGCCTGATCACTCAGCCTTTTCGCACACCGCCGAGAGCTTGTTGCCGTCAGGATCGCGGGCGTAGGACGCGTAGAAATGTGCGTGATAGGGCCTGAGCCCCGGCGCGCCTTCGTCTACACCGCCTGCGGCCAGGGCGGCTGCATGGAAGGCGTCGACCGCGGCGCGACTATCGGCCACCAGCGCCAGCATGGACCCGTTGCCATGGGTCGCCGGTTGCTGGTCGAAGGGATAGGTGATCCAGAGGCGGCAGCGCACGTCGTCTTCGCGCCCATAGCCCGCCTCGACATCCTCGGTGACCAGACGCCGATAGCCCAGCGTCGCCATCACCGGATCGTAGAAGGCGATGGCGCGGGCGAGATCGCGGGTTCCAAGCGTCACATAGAGCAGCATTGCGTCCCTCCTGACAATGACGATCAATCCTCGTCGTCGCGATTGTCCCTGTGATCGCCGGCGTCCATATCGCTCTCGGCGGCCTCTTCATGGCCGATGGCGCCGACTTTCGGTCCGCGGAATCCCTTGGCGAGAATGAACATCTCCACCGATTCCGCCCGCGAGGCCTGCGGCTTGACATGCACGACCTGGCGGAAATTCCGCTTGAGCATGTCGAGCAGTTCCTTCTCCGCGCCGCCCTGGAAGGTCTTGGCGAGAAAATGGCCCCCCTCGCGCAGCACCTGAACGGCGAAATGCGCCGCCACTTCGCACAGATGCATGGTGCGCAAATGGTCGGTGCGCTGATGGCCGGTGGTGGGGGCGGCCATATCGGAAATCACCAGATCGGGAATGCCGCCCAGCGCATCCATCAGCGCCTGCGGCGCGGCGGCGTCGAGAAAGTCCATCTGCAGGAAATGCACGCCGGGAATGGCGTCCATTTCGAGAAAATCGATGGCGACGACGCGGATATTGTCATTGGTGGAATCGGTGACGCGGGCGGCGATCTGCGACCAGCCGCCGGGGGCTGCGCCCAGATCGATGATGCGCCGGGCGCCCGAGAGAATGTGATGCTTCTCGTCGATCTCCAACAATTTGTAGACCGCGCGCGATCGATAACCCTCCAGGCGGGAGCGCTGCACATAGGGATCGTTGATATGGCGCTGCAGCCAGCGCCGCGACGATTCCTTCAGCTTCTTCTTCTTCACATGCTGGGTCAGCTTGCGGCCGGTTCCCTTGCCGCCGGTGGGTTTGCTCGTCATGGGTCAGATCCTGTGAAAGGGCGGGCGCGGCCTGGCTTTGCGCCAGGCGCCGTCATCCGCCATCATTTCGGTGAGCAGGCCTTCGCGCAAGCCCCTGTCGGCGACGCGCATCCGCTCGACAGGAAACCGCCTGCGAATGGCCTCGAGAATGGCGCAGCCGGCCAGCACCAGATCGGCGCGATCCGGCCCGATGCAGGGATTGGCGGCGCGGGCGGCGAAATCGAGCCCGACCAGCCGGTCCTGCATGGCGGTCACATCGGCGGCGTCCATCCAGAGCCCGTCGACCTGGCGGCGATCATAGCGCGGCAGGTTGAGATAGACGCCGGCGAGCGTCGTGACCGTGCCCGAGGTGCCGATCATGTGGAAGCCGCTATCGGCGCCGTTGAGGTCCGAGGCGAGCGGGGCGGAAAAGCGCGACAGCATCTCCTCGACCTCGGCCACCATGGCGGCGAAGATGTCGGGCGTCACATGCCGGCCGCCATGCCGCTCCGACAGCGTCACCACGCCCACCGGCAGCGAGGTCCAGTGGGTGATGTGATTGGCCAGCCGCGGCGAGCGCTGGCCGTTGATCTGCAGGATGGCGATTTCCGAGGAGCCGCCGCCGATATCGAACAGCACGGCCGAGCGCGCATCCCTGCCCACCAGCGAGGCGCAACCGGAGACGGCGAGGCGCGCCTCGGTCTCGCGATTGATGACTTCGAGGTCGAGCCCGGTCTCGCGGGTCACGCGCTCCAGAAAGGCCTCGCCATTGGAGGCGGCGCGGCAGGCTTCGGTGGCGATCAGCCGCATGCGGCGCACCTTGCGGGCGGCGAGCTTGGAGGCGCACACCTTGAGCGCTTCCGTGGCGCGATCCATCGCGTCTTCCGAAAGCCGTCCGGTGGCGCCGAGCCCTTCGCCCAGCCGCACGATGCGGGAAAACGCGTCCACGACCCGGAACTGGCCCGGCCGGGTGGGCTGGGCGATCAGCAGCCGGCAATTGTTGGTGCCGAGATCGAGCGCGGCGTAGAGCGTATCGGGCGGCGGAAACTCCGGCGCGGCGGGCTTGGGCCTCGGCAGGTCGGCGCGCGAGGCTCCGTCCGGGCGCTCGGACGGCTTGCCATGGGCGCGCGGCGATTGCTCCTGTGGCAAGGGCCGCGGCTGCAGACGACGATGACGGCGACCGCTCTTCTTGCTTGACGGGGGCTTGTCCTGGCTTTGTCTGGGCGGCGCGGCATGCTGCGCCTCGGCCTGCGGGCGCGGTTGTTCCGACGCGGGCGCAGGCCCACGCGACCTCTTGCGGCGCTTTTTCTTGCGATCCGGGCCTTTGCCCGGCGCAACAGGTGGGGACGTCTCGCCGCCGGACTTGCGCGTCTCGGCAGCTTGAGGCGGACGATTGGCGGAACCCTGCGCACGCTTGCGCCGACGTTTCGCACGCCGGGAAGAGCTTTCCCCCGGCTTCTGTCCTGCCCCGGACGCCCCGGCGTCAGACGGCTTTACGCCGGATTCGGGGTCACTCACGGTCATGTTCCATGGCGCGCTGCGCGCCAATCGGCTGCGGCAGGCGCAAGTCTCTGTTCAGTGTTGGCAAGGAATGTACCAGTTCGCCACGGAAACGACAATTTGTTTTTGCGCAAGGCCCATGCCGCGCCCGTCTCGCGAGGGGCGACAAATTTCTTTCATAGAACTCCCATTTTCTGCTTGAACCTCCCCGTCAATATGCTAGAAGCCGCCTCACCGACGGCCCAGTCGCTCCTTGAGCGACTGACGGTCGGACAGCGTGAAAACGCTTGCTGGGGAATAGGTTAACGGTAGACCCACGGACTCTGACTCCGTTAGTCCTGGTTCGAATCCAGGTTCCCCAGCCAATTCTCCCAAATTCCTGTTATTCCTCAGTTTTTCAGCCGCGCTGGATCCCGTTTTGGCGTCATTGGCGACCTGATGCCCAGAACTGTAACCCAGAGGTGATGCCCAGCCGAAATCGGCGCGGTCTAACCTTGAGGCTTGATACAGGGTTTGTTCGTCATGGCTGTGCGCCACGAGGTCGAGAATCTCATCCGCCGCGGAAACATCTTTTACTGGCGCCCCCGGGTGCCGGCTGTGTTCGTTCATTGCCAGCCTGGGAGCAGACTTTCACTCAGCCTTCACTGTTCCGACCATAGAAAGGCGCAGGTCATCGGCCGGAAGCTCAACACCAGGCTGGCCGAACTGAAACTGCATTCGAAGGAAGAGATGTCAAAACAGCAGCTCCAGAAACTGTTCGAGCACGAGCGCGACAAGGAACTTGAGCGGCTCGACGACATCAACATGATGGCGCGTCGCAATGGGCGCGGCGGCGATGTCGTCGAGATGGAACTCGATCTCGAGGCCGGTTGGGCCTGCCAGCTCGTCGCAAAGTTCGGGAGCCGGGTGGAGCTGTCGCTGGAGAGCGGCTGCGCTGGCCTCACTTATCTCCTGAACAATGGCGTTCCGTTATGTAAGCGATGTTCTCAGGCCACGGCTTTGATTTCGCCGTTTGCGGCGTATGCCCACGGCAACAGTTCGTCGATCTGGCTATT
>NZ_STFX01000057.1 GCF_005222915.1 Rhizobium sp. FKL33 | reverse complement strand
CAGGGAAATCTCGCCACCCACAGAGTTCCGGCACTGAAAAGCGCAGGACCTCATTCACCCGAAGAGTTTTAAGACGGTCTGCCCAATTTGAGCGACACTTGTTTTCTCGACTTTTGCGACGTCGCAGAATACAGAGTTCTGCGATGGCCGGATTTCCCCTGTTGGCAAATTCCGGCCGACCCAGAAGATTCCGCTGATCTTGGAAAACCAAAACAGCTATCATCAGAGCGCAATCGATTCCGCAGAATCACGCCGATCGACAGGCTTAGAGTCGCAACAAATCACGTTGAAGACGACTGCTGGACGTGCGGATTTCGATGGCAGACAAGAGAATGCAAAGCCGCTCAATCGCTGCGGACGGTCGCCTTGTGGCGCTGGCTCCTTGCCAATTCGACAAAACGCACTGCGGTTTCTGTCCGCTGTTTTGTCACAACTGAATGATCAGATCCGGACGCTGGATGCGCAGATCGTGCGCCGGGCTCGTGAAGATGAGACTGCTCGCCGTTTTCTCTCACGCAGCTTGCAGTCGCGCGACCTCGCTCCACATTTGCATGGCTGCGGTTCTCAGTTCACGGTAATGGTGGGACGGGATATCGTGGCGTGGAATGTGGAAGAGATTGGCGACCGGATCATGAATGGAGACGAAACGCTGGAGATGTCGAGTTGACTTGAAGCCCTTCATGATGCGCTCTCGCCGTCGTGTCGGCTGATGTGAATTCTCCGTCCGGTAATTAAATCCCTTGTGCGAACGGTGTTCCACGCCGGGCATGATGTCGCGTTTGGCCGCGCCGTAGGATCGGAGTTTGTCGGTGATTATCACACGGGGTGCTTGACCCTGTCCTTTGAGAAGCTTTCGCATAAGACGTTTGGCTGCCTTGGTATTGCGGCGGCTCTGCACCAGCACATCGAGAACAAAGCCATCCTGATCAACGACCCGCCACAGCCAGTGCTTTTTGCCGCCTATGGAGATGACGACTTCATCGAGATACCATTTATCGCCAAGCTTTCCAGCTGACCGGCGCCGGATTTCATTGGCAAAGTGGCGACCGAATTTCTCGACCCAAAGGCGGACTGTCTGGTGCGAGACAATGATCCCGCGCGCCGCCAGTAAGTCTTCGACCATCCGCAGACTGAGCGGAAAACGAAGATAGAGCCAGACAGCCTGGGCAATCACTTCAGCCGGGAACCGGTGGCGGCGATAAAGGGCATTGCGAACGGCTTGGGTCGTGCCGCAAAATCGCACAGCCAAATCGCCGCGCGGTTAACGTTACGATACCACTAGGGTCATTCTTCCGCGCCGAAAGGGGTCAAAGTTCCGCGCTTAATCACAGTATCTCAGGCGGAAGGCGCGTCCTTCTGCTGGTTAGCATAGCTTGCGAAGGTCGCAGTGAAGCGGCCGTTGACATAGTCGCCTGAGGTGATCGGCGGATATTTTGCCGGATGGGCCTCGTCCACGCAGCTTGGCAGAACTTCGACAACGGTGTCATAGTTCGGTCCGAAGAAGAACGGAATGGAATAGCGCTCCTTGCCCGAGCGGTTGATCGCCCTGTGGACGGTGGAGGCGAAGAGGTCGTTGGTCCAACGCGCCATCTGATCGCCGACATTGACCACAAAGCAGCCTTCCATCGGATCGGCCGCGATCCACTCGCCGGCGGCGTTCAGCACCTGCAGCGCGGGAACGCCCATCTGCTGGGCGAGGATGGTGAAGCACTCGTAGTCCGAATGCGCTCCGATTCCGATCTGGCGCTCGTCGATCTCGCCGAACTGGGGCGGATAGTGCAGGAAGCGCAGCGTCGCCAGCGGCTTGGTCACCATGCCGTCGAAATAGGTTTCCTCAAGGCCGAGCGCCAGCGCAAAGGCATGCAGAAGATGATGGCTGAGCTTGATCATCTCCGCATGGTAGGTTTCCAGCGCCTTGCGGAATGCGGGCCGGTTTTCGGGCCATTGATTGGGGCCGTAAAGCACTTTGCCGGCTAGTACATCCGGGTCATCGGCCGGCACTTCCAGCGCGATGTCGAAGGACTCGTGCAGGTCGCCGCGCGCCGTCGGATCGGTGTTCTCCTCGAGCATGGCGGCATAGCCGCGCAGATTGGTGGACTTGGACACATGCGTCTGCATTTTGGCCTCGTCAGGCTGCGCAAAATAGCTCTCAGCCTCGGCGAATGCGGTGTCCAGCACCTCCTTGGGGAAGTGGTGGTTCTTGATGTAGAGAAAGCCCACTTCGGTGCAGGCCTTGCGCAGGCTTTCGGCAAGCGCAGCCTTTGCTTCGGCGTCGGCAGTGAACATGGCTTCCAAATCGATCACGGGGATCTGGTCGAATGGCACGCGCACCGGGTCCAGTCCGGCCTTGATCCGGCGCGCGCCATTTCCTGTTGGCAATTCCTTCATCGCTGTTCTCCTGTTTGTGTCGTGTTTGTCGGGTTAAAAATGGTCTCGACATAGTAGCGCGGGCCGTTGAACACATAGCCCGGCGAGAAGTAGTCCCTGCAGAAATCGATGAAAGCGCCCATGCGGCGCGAGAGCGCGCTGGGGCGCATGACGCGGAGCGTCACACGTTGCTGCGCTGACTCCCATCCCGGCAAGACGCGCACGAGATCACCGCGCTCGCATTCGATCTGCGTGAAGAAGGACGGCAGATAAGCGATGCCTTCACTAGCCACCGCGAAATATTTCACCGTCCAGTATTCATTGGCGAACAGGTCTGAGCGCGGCAGGATGGAGAGGGTTTCGGCGTCCCTCTGCAAAAGCCAAAGCTGCGGTCCCGCCGGCTGCCTGAACATCACAGCCTGATGCTCCTCCAGCTCCGCGGGCGTTGCCGGCGTGCCCATTCTCGCAAGATAGTCCCGACTGGCGTAGAGGCAGAAACGATCGGTCCAGAGTTGCTCGGCGCCGCCCTGCCCGGCATTGCCGTCATCCCAGGAGATGATCGCGTCCATCATTTCCTGCCGTTCGGGCAGATAGAGCGTATGCGGCGAAAAGAAGCTGAGATCCAATTGCACCTTCGGATAGCGTCGGCGGAAAGCGAACAGCATCTGCGAGTAGAATGCTGTGCCGAATTCACCGGTCGCGCCGATGCGCAACATGCCGGACGCGTCGTCGAGGGTTTCAGCCACGGCCATGCGGGCGGCCTCGCACCGGCCGAGTATATCGGCGGCGTGCGTCCGCAGCGTTTGCCCCGCCTCCGTCAGCACCAGCGATCGCCCCTCGCGCAGAAACAGGCTCGTGTTCAGTTCGCCTTCGAGCTGTTTCAGGCGCAGGCTTAGCGTTGATTTCGGCACGCCATAAAGCTTGGCGACCGCCGAAAGCGATCTGTATTCAGCGATTTTCAGAAACGCGTCCAGCGCATCGACATCCATCGGATCGTCCATATTTATGGACAATATGCCCATAAATTGATCATGATTAATTATGTTGCATGGACGAAGCTAATCGGCTTTAATGCGCTGCACAAGAGCGCGGGATAAAAATTCCGCTGGTCTCAGGGCAAATTCCGTCTCGCCGGCCAAGCGCCTGCGTGGCGTGCTGAAGTTCGCGTGAAACCAAGAAATTTCCAATAAAAACAAGGGAACAGGAATGACACACATTTTGGAACGCAACAGCGGATCGCGCTGTCTGGGCCTCGTTGCGCTGACCACGAGCCTCGCTCTCTTCGGACAAAGCGCCTCGGCGTTCACCTTGAAGAGCGAGCCGAAGGTCGCCTTCATTTATGCCGCATCTGTGAACGATGGCGGCTGGAACGAGGCGATCGACAAGGGCCGCAAGGCAGTTGAAGATCAGCTTGGCTTGCCAGTCGCAGTCACCGAAAACATTCCCGAAGACGCCACCAAACTTCGCGCCGCCATCGATCTCTATGTGAAGCGCGGCTTCAACATCATTGTTGGAACGACCTATGGCTATTCCGCGCCGATTGCGGAGGCCGCCAAGGCCTATCCGGACGTCGCTTTCCTCAATGCCTCCGGCACCACCAACGGCGCCAATCTCGAAAGCTTCTATGCCCGCACCTATCAGGGCTGGTATCTCGCCGGCATTGCGGCCGCAGACGCCACCAAGACCAAGAAGATCGGAATGCTCGCGGGCTTCCCGGTCGGCGTGGTCAACTGGGACATCAACGCCTTCGCTCTGGGGGCCCGCTCGGTGGACCCGTCGATCCAGACGATCGCCGTCTTCACCAATTCCTGGTGGGATCCGGTCAAGGAAGGTCAGGTGTCCGAAGCGATTCTGGACCAGAAGGCCGATGTTGTGGCCACCGATCTGAGCGCAGCTTCGGCGCTTGACGCGGCCGAAAAGCGCGGCGCTAAATCCTTCGGCTACCAGATCGACATGAGCGCGGCGGCGCCCAAGGGCATCCAGACCTCCGTGGTGTTCAAATGGGATCGCTACCTTGTGCCGACGATCAAGGAGATCACCGAGGGGAAATGGAAGCCTGAGGAATACGGCGCGTTCGAGGGCCTGGAAAGCGGCGTCGTGGATCTTGCGCCGTTTGGGCCGAGCGTGACTGCCGAAACCAAGGCAAAGATCGAAGCAGCACGCAAAGCAATGATTGACGGCAAGCTCGACCCCTTCCAGGGCCCGCTGAAAAAGCAGGACGGAACGCTGGCCGTCAAGGCGGGCGAAAAGGTGGATGACGGCGCGCTCTGGAATATGAACTATTTCGTTGAAGGCATTACCGGCACCATGCCTGCCGCCGCCCAATGAACGCCAGTTCTGGGCTCAGACTGCCGCCTGGAACGCCAGAAGCGTTGGAGATGGTCAACATCTCCAAGGCTTTTGATGGCAAGCCGGCGCTGGAGGATGCGCGCTTCACCCTGAGATGGGGTGAGGTGCATGCGATTGTCGGCGAAAATGGCGCGGGCAAATCAACGCTGATGAACATAGCCGCCGGCATCTACGCGCCCGATGCGGGCGAACAGCGTGTGAACGGCGAGGCCTTCGCCCCCAAATCCCCCGCGGATGCGTCTCAGTTTGGCATTGGCATGGTTCACCAGCATTTTCGCTTGGTGGAGACATTCACCGTGGCCGAAAACGCATTGCTCAACCTCGGCTCTCAAGCGCGGTCTATCCGCCAGGCTGCGGATCAGCTTCGCCATAAGGCCGAAGAAGTAGGTCTTCAGATCGACCCTGCGAAGATTGTGTCGGAACTTTCGACTGCCGAGCGCCAGCGCGTCGAAATCCTCAAAGTGCTCCTGCTGGGAGCCCGCATCCTCATTCTTGATGAGCCGACGGCCGTGCTGACGGAAAAAGAATCCACCGCGCTCCTAGACTTTACCCGCCGTCTGGCGAGATCCGGACTGGCTGTGACGCTGATCACCCACAAGCTCAAGGAAGTCGCGGAGTTTTCAGACCGCCTGACCGTCATGCGCCATGGGCGCACAGTGCTGGCGTCGGCTCCGATGGCGGAGGTCAAGGAGGCGGAGATCGGATCGCTGATGGTGGGCGAAGCCGTCGCACAGGTCCATCGCCCAAAAGCCAACCCTGGCGAAATGCGTCTGGCGCTGAAAGCCCTCCGCTTCCCTGGCCAGAAAACCCAGCAGGGACTTGATCTCAATCTGCGTGCTGGCGAGGTGTTGGGCCTCGCGGGCGTGGGCGGCAACGGGCAGGAAGAATTGGTCGCCTGTCTGTCGGGCGCGCAGAACCCGATTTCCGGCACCATCGACATTACCGGCGAAGCCGCTACAGCTCTCTCGCCACGACGCCGACGCGAACTTGGCCTCAGAATCATTCCCGCCGATCGCTTCGCGGGCGGACTTGTCCGCGAAATGACGATCGCAGACAACATCTCTATGACGGAGATTGCCCAGCGGGCGCAGAACCGCGGTCTTATGCTGGACCGCAGGCGGATGAACGCGCGCGCAGTGGACGCGATTGCCCGTTTTGACATCCGCGGCGCTGCGCCCAACCGGCGGACCGAGCTTCTGTCCGGCGGCAACGCCCAGAAGGTCTTGCTGGCGCGCGAACTGGATGAAAACATGAAAATCCTGATTGCCCATTCCCCTTCGCGCGGACTGGACGTCAGGGCCGGCGCCTTCGTACGCGAAGCGATCGCAAGGGCGGTCGAACAAGGCGCCGCCTGCCTGTTGATCAGCGAGGACCTGCAGGAAATCATGGCGCTGTCGCATCGCGTCGCCGTCATCAACAACGGTTTGATCGCGGGCGAAAGATCTGCCGGCGAGGTCACCCCTGAATGGATCGGAGGCCTGCTGTCCGGCCATGCTTAATTCCGCCTATCTCATTCGGCGCCAAGCCCCCGGTGCTATTCGGACCGCGCTCGGATATCTATTCGGCCTTCTGATCGGGCTTGGCCTGTCCGCCGCCATCCTCATGAGCGTGGGCGTGCCCGCAGCCGATCTGCTGCAGGAATTTATCGTCCAGACCTTCATGACCAGTGACGGCCTGGCGCAAACCATGACGTCAGCAGCGCCGCTGATCCTCGTTGGGCTGGCATCCGCCATCGCCATGCGCATTCGATTTTGGAACATCGGCGTCGAAGGCCAGATTTGGATGGGCGCGATCGCGGCGACCTGGGTTGCGCTCCACCACATTGGGCCGCCGTCCCTCCGGCTGCCGATCGGCCTTGCCGCAGCCTTCGCCGCCGGCGCCCTGTCGATCTGGCCATGGTTATGGATGAAGACCCGCTACGGGGTCAGCGAGGTCATCACCACCCTCTTATCCGCCAGCATAGCCTTTCTCCTGGTACAGCATCTGCTGTTCGGGGTGTGGCGGGATCCCGCCAACAGCTTCCCGATCACGGTGGAATTTCCGCTGGAAAGCCAGTTCTCGATGCTCGGCTGGGGGCAGGTCCATATGGGGCTCGCGCTGGCTCTCGTCGTTGCGGCCCTGGTCTATTTTCTGCTGGAGCGCTCGCCCTTCGGTTACATCGCAGACGCCATCGGCTTCAACAGGCGCACCGCGATGCAAACCGGACTGCCTGTGGCGACGGTTTCGCTTGTCGCGACCCTGTCCTCGGGAGGACTCTCTGGCCTCGCTGGCGCCGTGATCCTGTCTGGCACGGAGCATAGGCTGAGCCAGGCGCTCAGCTCCGGCTATCTGTTCAGCGCCATCGTCATCGCCTATCTCGGCCGATCCCGGCCGGTGTGGGTCGTTTTCGTCGCGATCGCACTGGCCGCCATCTACACAGCCGGCAATGTGCTCAAGGTCTTCTACGGCGTGTCCGAAGCGGTGATCGTTCTGGCGCAGGGGACTGTGCTGATGTCGGTGCTGACCACGAGCTTTTTCAGCGCCTACACAATTCATTTCCCAGTGAAGTCATAAAACTGAAGCGAGAGATGACGATGGACTTCATGATCGGATGGGCAGCTATCATACCCAGCTACACCACGCCGCTGCTTCTGGCATGTCTCGGCCTGATCATCAGCGAACGGGCCGGCGTTCTCAATCTCGGTGCGGAAGGGCTGATGGCGCTTGGCGCGATGATGGCTGCGGTGACGGTTCTGTCGGGCCATAGCCTGCTCCTGGGTTTTGCCGCAGGCGCGGGCGCCGCCGTGGCGCTGTCGCTGGTTTTCGGCGTGGCGGTGGTGGTGTTCCGGGCGAACCAGACGCTGGCGGGGCTTGCCGTTGTCGCCATCGGCCTGGGCATAACCGGCGTGGTGGGTCGACCTTTCACCCAAAAGACCTTTGCCGGACTTCCCCATTTCGGCGATCTGTTGGCCATCGACCAGCAGACTGGGCTCGGCCGCTTCATCGCAGCACAGGACATAGTGTCTGTGGTCGCGCCCGTGATTGCAGTCTTGCTCTGGTGGTGGCTTGGCGCGACGCGCGCCGGCCTGAAGCTGCGGGCGGCGGGAGAAAACCCCGCCGCAGCAGATGTCGCAGGCGTGGACATCCAATGGACACGCCTCGCCACGGTTTTGTTTTGTGGGCTTCTCTGCGGCCTATCCGGCGCCTATCTGACGATCGCCACCAGTCATGTGTGGGTCGAGAACATGATCGCCGCACGCGGCTGGATCGCGATCGCACTGGTCATCCTGGCCAGATGGAGCCCTGCCCGCGCCATTTTCGGCGCCCTGCTCTTTGGCAGCGCCGACGCGCTCATTCCCAGGCTGCAGGCAGTGGGCGCTGACGTCCCGGTCTATCTGATGATGATGCTGCCCTATGCGCTGACGCTTCTGATGCTGTTCCTCTCATCCCTGATCGGTCGAGGATCCGGCGAGCCGGCGGCGCTGGGAGCGATCTATCTCCGTCAAGACAAGCACTGACGGCGGCTGGCTGCAGCAACAAAAGAGCGGCAAGTCCCATCCTTGCAGAGGTGCGGCCTGATCCAGCGCATTGACCTTATGCTCGATCAACGGCAGATAATGAACAGGGTCGAAGATGACGTCTTCGCGCTCCCAGCACCGCGGATGGCGAGCAATGACCTCGCCGCGGCAGCCGATCACCACAGCATCGACATAGCCCCGGACCCAAACATCCTGATGGCCGTAGGCGACCGGCACGGAATAGTCGTTGGTCTTGTAGCGCACCAGCGACTGGGCCGTCACAATGGCGCTGGCCTGGTCGCAGGCATCGAAGGGAGATGCCGGCAAGGGGCGCATGGCGGCCAGATCGCGCTGTAGCCGTTCTCCGATCGTCTCGCTCTCGCCGCGCAGCTTGTCGCGCTGGCGTTTGCGGCACTGCTCTTCCAGAAAGGTATTGAACGCATCCCATGTCGGAAACTGCGGGATCGGAACCATGAAGTTACGCCTGCTATAACCGACGAGACCTTCGACATTCCCTTTATCGTTACCCTTCCCCGGCCGGCCATAGCGGTCGCGGATCAGGTAATGAGACAGAAATCCGCTGAACAACGTCGCCCGCTTGCGGGCGCCGTCGGGCAGGATCTTCGCAACACCTTGCCCGGCAGGGCATGCTTGCATGCCCGAGAGGGGGCAGCGGTCATTGTCGTAGACGATCGATTGCGGCACTGCGCCGAAGAAGGCGAACGCATGGACGTGGCCGTCGATCCAAGCCTCGGCCACCGCCGCAGGATAAGCCCGCACGTAGCAGCCGTCGCTATGCGGCAGATCGAGCACGAAGAAATGCGCCTTTTGCTCCACGCCGCCAATCACCACCATCGCTTCGCCGAAATCGGCCTGCGCGTGGCCAGGCGGATGCGACAGCGGCACGAACACTTCACTGCGACGCTGCTCCCGCTCGCGAATATAGTCCTTGATGATCGTGTAACCGCCCGTGAAACCGCACTCGTCACGCAGCCGGTCGCACACACGCTTGGCCGTATGGCGCTGCTTGCGCGGCAGCTTCACGTCCTCATCAAGCCAGTGATCGATCGTCGAGATAAACGCATCAAGCTTGGGCCGCCGGATCGGTGATTGCCGCTGATAGCCGGGGGGCGTCGAATAGGACAGCATCTTGGACACGCTGTCGCGCGAAATGTTGAAATGCTTTGCAGCCTGACGCCGGCTCATTCCTTCAGAGCAGGCCAGACGAACCTTCAGATATAATTCCACGGTATAGATCCCCAGGCCCTCCTGCATTCGTCGCAGAAGGAAAATAGGTGGCCGACTTTTACGCCGCCCGAAGCGGGACTATCCCGCCGCTACCGTGGTCTAATTTTGCACCGCCGCTGTCACCCAAGATCGGCGGCTTCCAATCGTTCAAGACGGCGCGTCGAACAATCGCCGGTTTCGAGGCGATGCTCTGGCTCAGGAAAGGTTTTGGCTTCGCTGGCGATTGGACCATCAACGACCAGAATGATCTGCTCGCGTTCCTGTTCGGACTTCAAAAAGTTAACAAAGCGTGAAAATGCAGCCGCTCAATGGACCGTCTTGTGTTATCGGGTACTTTGCGACAGGCCCCTTCTTCAGCCAGAAACGTCAAATCATCAGCTGCAAAGCATATAAGTCTCGTTCTTCAGGGACAAGCGCGGCGCCAGCGAAGGGGGTGTGATCCGGCACCGTCCGCTGCGTCATAGCCCGAAGAGCCGCGGGAGCGCCAGCGAGATTGCCGGAACGTAGGTGATCAGCAAAAGCCCGGCGATCTGTAGAGCGAAGATCGGCAGGAGCGGCTTGGTGACCGCGCCGATCCGCTCACCACTGATGGCGCAGGCCACAAACAGCACCGTTCCCACCGGTGGCGTTACGATTCCCATGGCAAGGTTATAGACCATGATGATGCCGAAATGCACGGGATCAACGCCCAGTTGGGTCACGATGGGGTAAAAGATGGGCGTGAAGATCAACATGGCCGGGGCCATGTCCATCGGTATTCCGACGATCAGCAGCACGATGTTGATGATCAGCAGAACCATGAACTTGTTGTCCGCCACCAGCGACAGGAGTGACGCCACCGTTTCGGGGATCGATGCGAAGGTCATTGCCCACATCATCATTGTCGAACAGGCGATGAGGAACAGTATCGAGCCGGTCATCAGGGCCGTATCGACAAGGATCGTGTACAGCCGTTCAAGGCTAAGGGCGCGGTAGATCACTCCGAGGACCAGCGCGTAGATCACAGCCACGCCCGACCCTTCGATGGCCGTGAAGGCGCCGCCAAGGATCCCGGCGATGACGATGATCACCAGAAGCATGCTAGGCAGGGCCCGCAGCACTGTGCGGATGGCTTCCGACCGGGTCGGGCGCACGGCGTCGGCCTCGTAGCCGTTCTTCTTTGCATACCACCAGGCCCAGATCATCACCGAGACACCCATGATGATTCCCGGCAGGTAGCCGGCCATGAACAGCGCGATGATCGAGGCGCTGCCGCCGGTGATAAGCGAATAGACGATCAGCGCGCCCGACGGCGGTATCAGCATGCCTGCAGGGGCCGATGCCGCATTGACGGCGGTCGTCATGGCCATGTCATAGCCCTTCTCGCGCGCCACCGGCGCAATGATACCCCCGATCGCTGACGCAGCGGCGATGCCCGACCCGGAAAGCGTGCCGAACAGCATGTTAGCGAGCACGTTGGTGTGCCAGAGACTGCCCGGGAATCGGCCGCCAAGCAGCATGGCCAGATCGATCAGGCGGCGTGCAAGGCCGGTTGCGTTCATGATATTGCCGGCCAGAATGAAAAACGGCAGGGCCAGGAAGCCGAAACTGTCCAGACCGTTGAACATCGTCTCGCCCACCGTCGGCAGAATGCGCGGCATGTCGAGCTGCAGTCCCAGCGTGAGAACCCCCGCCATGGCAAGACCGATGGCAATTGGCGCGCCAAGGATAAGAAGAACGGTCGCAACCAAGAAGAGGACGATGGTGGAAGTCAGCTCCAGATTGCTGTCGACCGCAGCGTTCAGCCATGCGGACTTCCAGATCAGCCAAATAAGGACCGAAACGATGCCGAGAGCGCCGACTGCTTGCGCAAGCGGGGCCAAGCCCTGACCGTCCTGAGACAGGCGCCGCCGGATCACGCCCAGCTGAGTAAAGACGATAAGCAGCCCACAGATGATGATCACCGACAGAATGATGCCCATCTGGATCTGCAGCATCGGGCTCACGGTCGCACCGTTCACGGCAATACTTTTCCAGCCGCCCCAGATCAGGATCACGCCAAACAGGATGTTGATCAGCGCGTTCACATGCGCAAGTACCGTTGCACCACGCGGGGAGAGGATTTCGCCCAGCATCGGCAGATTCATATGATAGGCGCCGAAGAAGCAGGCGCCGGCCCCCAGAAAACCTAACCAGACAAGGGAAAATCGTAGAAACTCTTCGCTCAGAAGACTGGGGCTGTCAAAGAGATAGCGGGAACCGACCTGCCAGGATATCGCCGCGACCATCAAGGCAAGCAGCAAAGCCAGCATCATCTGAATGACTATTCGTGTGGTCTCGGCGGCCCAGCCAGCAGTAAGGGGCGCCTGAGCGGCGGCTAAATGTTCATCCATGCTGCATCCTCCTCATGCAGGATGGCGGCTGCCGGCACGTCTTGGCAGCCGCCTTAATCTCTTCAAGATGCCGAATGGGATCCGGCAGCTCGCGGTGCGATCACCGTCCAGTCACGCTGAAAATGGCCTCGATAAGCGGCTTCTTTTCCGGATCGGCGCGGGCCGCGTCGTACATCGGCGTTACAGCAGCCATGAAAGGCGCGAGATCGGTCTCTTTCACCACGACACCCAGTTTGCTGACGGCGAGGGCCAGCTGATCGGCTTCGTTCTTGTCGGCGAACTCGATCGAGCCGAGGCTGAGCTTCTGGAATTCTTCACGCAAGATCGCCATGTCGGCATCGCCGACACGGGCGCTGAAATCCGGTGACGTCACGACGAAGTCGGTCAGTCGCGTATGGTTGGTAACAAGAGCATACTTCGCCACTTCACCGAACTTTGCCACCCAAAGACCGGCAAGGCCACCCTCGGCGCCATCGACGACACCCGCCTGCAGGCCGGAATACACCTCACCTAGAGGCAGAGGCGTGGGAACGCCGCCGAAGAGACTGACCATTTTTGTATAGGTCGGGCTGGCGATGGACCTCAGCTTCAAGCCACGGAGTCCGGCAAAATCCGCGACAGGCTTGGTCGTGTAGATTGATCTGTAGCCGGACGAGATGAAACCCAGCACACTAACATTGTTCTTGCCGGCCGCCGTGGACAGGGCCCCCAGCACCGTGTCGTTGGTCATTACCAGGGCATATTCTTTGGATGTGCGAAACATGTAGGGCAGGTTCATTACGCCAACGGCCGGCACCGCAGTCTCAAGGGTTCCCGAGTTTACAAGGCCGGCATCCAGCACGCCGCTCTGGATTTGTTGCAGGTACTGAGGCTGCTCGCCGAGCACGCCGTTGTGGAACATCCGCAGCTTCACACGACCTTCGGTCCGCTCTGCCACCACCGTGGCGAAACCGGCAAGAAGCTTGCCAGCGGTGCTGTCTTCGGTGACGTTGGTCGCCAAACGATAAGTCTCGGCATTTGCTGCCATGGCGCTTGCCGCAAGGGCAAACAGGGCGCCCAAAGCGCGCAGGGTGCTTTTCATTTGATACTCCTCCTGGATGCCGCAATCAATGCGACGGACAGAAGCTCTTCCTCCCACGACAGAAATTCCTCCCCGGGGCCCAGCTTCCTTCTTGACCTATATGGCGAAAAAATTCTCAAGTCAATTAATTTTCGTAGTTGACGAAACTTTATTGAATTGCGAAAACCGTAAGCGGAGGAACCATCATGACCCGTTCGCAGCATACGACATACTTTCTTTCCGATGGACCGGCATTGCATCGCCCGGCATACCAGAGCGCACTTGAGCGCTGCCTTGATCGTCTGGTCGGCTTGCGGTCGATCGCGGGTCTTAGAAATCCGAAAATCGGCCAACCGGGGCATCGGTGGAGCTACTGCGACGGACCTGACTGGGTCATGGGTTTCCTGCCCGGCCAGCTATGGCTGGCGAGCCAGCTGACGGGTGATCCGGCCTTTGCTACGGCCTGCCGCGCCCGTCGTCCGCAATTCCGCGCCGTGTTGGACAGCCGGAGAGCCCGCGACCACGATCTCGGCTTCATGTTTTCGCTGTCCGCCGTTGCCGAGTTCCTCTCAACGGGCGATGGGGTTGCGCGCGCCATGGGTATCGAGGCCGCACGTGCCTTGATCGGCCGGTTCCGCGAAGAAGGTCAGTATCTGCAGGCCTGGAACCCTGTCGGCCCTCATGACAGAGCTCAGGCGCGGTTCGCGAACGGCCGGATGATCGCCGACACGATCCAGAACCTGGCCTTGTTGCACTGGGCTCATCGCGAGACCGGCGTCAGCGATTTCCGCGAGGTCGCCGATCTGCACGAAGACAGCAGCCTCCGTCATCTCATCCGGGCGGATGACACAACGTTCCATACATTCCTGTTCGATCCCTCGACAGGTGAGCCCTTGAGGGGAGAGACGCATCAGGGCTACGCGGATGATTCCTGCTGGGCGCGTGGGCAGGCTTGGCTGATTCATGGCTTTGCCAACTGCTATCGTCTGACGGGCCGCGCGGCCTCGCTCGACGCAGCCTGTCGCCTCGCTGCCAAGGCTGAAGCGCTGATGGGCGATGCAGCGGTGCCGGTGTGGGACTATGCTCTGCCGGCAGACGGCTCTCATCCGGTCGACAGCTCCGCCGCAGCAATCACGGCGGCGGGTGTCCTCATGCTGGCGGATCTGGCGCCGAAACCGGAGGCGGCGCGCTGGCGCAGTTTTGGCCATCGGCTCCTGGACGGGCTGCTCGCGACCTGCGACCTGACGCAGACCCCGGGAGCCGAAGGCCTTCTGGCCCATGGCGCGGGCCATGTTCCGGCTGGGCGCAGCGATGCGATGCTGCCCTACGGCGACTATTACTTCATCGAAGCGCTGATGCGGGCGCAGGGGCATCGGGATTTCTTCTGGTAAGCGCCGCATGACGAGCACGCAACTTTCGTTTCCGGCGATAGGTTTCGCTGTGCTATCAAGCCAGCCGACTATTGCTGCGCGATGAGGGAACAAGACCGATGCAGGACACCATGCCATCCGAGCCTACGCTCAAGGACATTGCAGATCGGGCCGACGTGTCGGTCGGCGCCGTGTCGAAGGTTCTGAACAACCGCGGGGGTGTGGGCTCCGCCACTCGCGACAAGGTGCTGCGCATTGCCGAGGAGCTTGGCTATCGCGGTCGGTCAGGACGGCTGCATGGTCAGGTTTCCGTCATCACTCTGGAGCGCTATGTCGTCAACGATGCATTCTATGGGGATGTTCTGACGAGCATAGGCTCGGCGGGCGCGGCCTGTGGCATGGATGTCAGCATTTCGGTGTTTCGCACGATCGAGGAAATGCTCGCTCCGGGCCGGCTGCCTCAGGGGCAGCCACTTCTGTTGGTCGGCGTCGACGACCCGGCTCTTGTCGATGCCGTGGTCAGTTCTGGCGCCCCGGCGGTCATCGTAAACGGCATGGATCCGTCCATGCGCCTGTCCAGCGTTGCGCCCGACTATCTCTACGGCGCGGCAATGGCCACGCGGCACCTTGTCGATCTTGGCCATCGCGATATCGTTCATGTGACCCATCCTTGGCGCGAAACGATTCGCCGCAGGCTTGCAGGTTTTCGCGGCGCGCTGGAGGCTGCTGGTGAGACATTCGAGCCGGCGCGCCACATCCTCGATCTCGGTAGCCCCTCCAATATAGGTCTCTCGGCGCGGGATGTGGTCGAGCAATGGTTGGCTGCAGACAACCCTGCACCAAGCGCCTTTTTCTGCGTCAACGATCTTGTCGCGCTTGGCGTGATGCAGGCTATGCAGGCCCGTGGCCTGTCTGTGCCGGCGAATATTTCGGTCGTCGGCTTTGACGGCCTGGCGCTTGGCAACCTGTCGGCCCCGCCTCTGACGAGTGTCAGATCCGATCGGCAAGCTCTTGGTCGCATTGCCGTGGATATGCTGGCCGCCCTCATTTCAGACCCCGCCGTTCCGATGCAACGGATCAGCGTCGGCGTCGAACTTCTGGTCCGGCGGTCAACCGCAGCGCGACTGGCCTAATACCAATGGCGGCATGTGCCGCGAAGGAGAGAACTCTAGATGACGCAGACACCCCTGAACGCACTTCGGCACGCGGTGCATTTCACCCAGGCTGAGCAAATGGGCACTCATGAGCTGCGTGAGGCCTTCCTTGTTGAACAAATGTTTCGCCCGGGCGAGATTACGGCCACCTACACGCATTATGATCGGATGCTGGTGCTGGGAGTGCAGCCAGCCGCCGATACGCAGGGCGTGCCGGCGGAGGTTACGGCGATGGTCGGCAGCGCCACGCTTCTGGAACGGCGCGAACTTGGGCTTGTCAATATTGGTGGTCCTGCGCGGGTGACGGTCGACGGCGCCGCCTGGGAGGTGGGGCCTTTTGATGCTCTTTACATCGGCATGGGCGCGAAGGAGCTTGGCTTTGCGTCGGTTGATCCGGCAAATCCGGCGAAGCTCTATGGCAATTCAGCACCTGCCCATGCGGCCCATCCAACCCGACTGGTTCGTCAGTCCGAAGCGATAGAAAAGCAGCTCGGCAGCCCAGCCACCTCAAACGAACGCAAGTTGTTTCAGTACCTGCATCCCGACGTGCTGCCCACCTGTCAACTGCTGATGGGTATGACCCGCCTTGCCACCGGCAGTGTCTGGAATACCATGCCTGCGCATACCCATGACCGCCGGATGGAAGCGTACCTCTACTTTGACATCGCGCCCGAAGCTTTTGTCCTTCACCTGATGGGGCGCCCTGAAGCCACACGCCATCTGGTCGTCCGCAACGAGGAAGTGGTTCTGTCGCCGCCCTGGTCAGTGCATTGCGGGGCTGGTACCGGCGCCTATTCCTTCATCTGGTCCATGGCTGGCGACAACCAGTCCTTTACCGATATGGACATGGTCCCGATGGGGGTAATTCGATGAGCGCTCTGGATGAACTATTCGGGCTAGAGGGCAAGCGCGCAATGGTGACCGGCGCGAGATCGGGCATCGGACGGATGGCGGCCGAGGTGCTGGCTCGTGCGGGAGCTGACATTGTCGGTCTCGGCTCCAGGCCCATGCCCGACACCGCATCCGGCATCCGCGCGCTTGGCAGGTCCTTCACCGAAATCACCGTCGATCTGACCGGGGACGTGAATTTTGACGCCGTCCTGGCGCAAGCGGGCCCGGTCGACATCCTCGTCAACAACGCGGGCCAGATCCGTCGTCAGGACCTGCTTGCATTCGACCGGACCGATTGGGACGAGGTTTTGCAGATCAACCTCTCGGCCGCCTTTGGCCTTTCGCAGGCGGTGGCGCGGGAGTTGCACCAAGGCGGCAGAGGCGGGCGGATTATCAATATCGCCTCGCTACTGTCTTTTCAGGGCGGTATTCGTATCGTCTCCTATGCAGCCGCCAAACATGGACTGCTTGGGCTGACGCGGGCGATGGCGAATGAATTGGCCTCCCTCGGGATCACTGTGAACGCCATTGCGCCCGGCTACATCGAAACCGACAACACCGAAGCGCTTCGCAACGACCCCGGCCGGTCTCAGGCCATCCTGCAACGCATCCCCAGTGGAAGATGGGGCGCGCCTGGCGACCTTGCCGCCGCGATCCTGTTCCTTGCCGGACCGGGCGCAAGCTATGTCACAGGAAGCTGTGTGACAGTCGATGGCGGCTGGATGGCGCGATAAGGAAGGGCGCAGCGCATGCGGGTTGTTGCGATCGGCGAACCGATGATCGAACTGGCCTCGGCGGGTGCGGACCTGCTGCGGGCCGGTGTGGCTGGCGACAGCCTCAATACCGGATGGTACCTCCGCAAGCTGTGCCCCGAAGACTGGTCAATCCACTACTTGACCCGCCTTGGCCGCGGCCGCCCCTCCGAGCAGATCGCGCGCTTCATTACCGATGCGGGGCTGCTGCTTGCCCGGGTGGCAGCGCACCAGACGCGGTCGGTTGGGATGTACATGATTTCGCTTACGGATGGCGAAAGAAGCTTCGACTACTGGCGTGGTCAGTCGGCGGCACGCCGGCTTATGGATTGTCTCGATGACGTGCGCGTTGCCCTGGTCGGGGCCGACCTCGTTTATCTTACAGGCATCACGCTCGCCATCATCGGGCCGAAGGGCCGGCAGAGCCTGTTCTCCTTGCTGCGTGAGGGTCGTTTCCGGGTGGCCTTTGACCCCAATCACCGGCCACGCCTTTGGACTAGCGCCAAAGAAGCACGGGTAGCTTACATTCAGATGGCTGCGACCTGCGAAATTGTCCTGCCAAGTTTCGAAGACGAGTCCGCCCTGTTTGCTGACGCAGATCCCATGGCGACGGCCCGACGATACGCGGAGGCTGGGTCAACGGAAGTGCTTGTCAAGAATGGACCGGGTACGGGCGCCCTGTCGCTGAATGGTCGGCAGACATTGCTTCCCGCTCCCAATTTCACTATTCCAGTTGATACGACAGGCGCCGGCGACAGCTACAACGCCGCCTATCTAGTCGCCAGAATGAACGGTACTTCACCCATAGAGGCGAATGCCTTTGCCCAACTTGTGGCGGCCAACACCGTATCCCGGCCCGGCGCCTTGGTCGCGCCACCTTTGCAATTAACCGGCATGTTCGGCTAAGGCGTCAGGCCTGCCTGACTTCAGCTCTATCGTGGAAACCGCACAGGGTCGGGAGACTGAAGGCTTTTATGGTTCGTTGCCTTGTTGTAGGCGCGGTCAGCGAGATTATCCTTCAGTATTTGAAAGGGGCGCCCGTGAAGAATTTGGATTTCGCTGATTTCTCTTGGCAATATCCAGCTTTCAAGTATTGAATTTTGCAAGACCTCACGGTTGACGACAGATGCAGCTTGCAAATTGTGCGGCCTTGCAAAGCATGATCCTCTGTTCTGGCGGGGTGCATGTCATCGAACAGCAGCGTGCTTTTTTCCGCCGCGCGGCCAGTCGTTCTTCGGCGCTCAATCCATTGATTTGGCGCTCGATCTCAAACAGCGCGTCGTACCGATGGACGGCCTCCAAGGCGATCAGTGAGGTCGACTTACGTTTGCGTCTGCGGCATTTTTCTGGATGTCGGCCAGTTCAAAGAATTTGCGCCGCACGTGCGCAGGACAAAAGGCGAAGATGATCGGCACGGAATTCTTTTCGGCGACACCGAGCGGCCTGAAGCCATAGTAGCCCACTGGGCTGGGTTGTTTCCAGCCGAGCCGACTACATCAGCGCTCATGAATGATCCGTGCGCCAACGCTTCGGTAAGGCAGACTTTGCGGCTGGAGCGCTTCAGCAGCCAAGCACCCAACTGCTTTTCGATGTGTTGGATAGGCTTGCTGGTCATAGCGTTGGTCAAGCCCCCTCCCACGGCGACTGTGACAGAATTCTTTGTCTCGGCCACCACAGCAAACACCCGGATGCTCAGGAGTGCGTCCATCATCATTTCTCCAGAGGAAATGTTCTATTGAACAGTGCCCCAATGATCGACGCCGATAACGCTGTTATCGTGCACTCCATCAAATTTCCAGAATGGCTGATTTCTGCCACCTGGCGCGAATGCCGGCACGCAAGGAATATAAGCCGATCTCTACAATCGGGCAGACGCCCTTCAAGACGGAGACCGACCATGACATCAGACATCACACCGACCACAAGCCGCAGCTGGAACATCGCCCTCTGGGTGGGACAGATAGCGCTTGCCGCTCTTTACCTGATGGGCGCGTGGTTCCACTTCCTGTCGCCGGAAGAGGCAGCCAAGATGGGCGCCGTCTGGATGTCCGAAGTGCCGACTGCGCTGCCCCGTTTCATCGGCTTCATGGAAGTTCTCGGCGTGATCGGGCTGATCCTGCCCGCCGCAACTCGCATCAAGCCGCAGCTGACAGTCTGGGCCGCCGCTGGCCTCCTTGCCATCCAGGCGCTGGCCATTCCGTTCCATGCGGTGCGCGGCGAGTTCGAACCGCTGCCCTTCAACCTGATCTATGTGGTGCTCGCGGTCTTCGTTCTCTGGGGCCGTAGCCGCAAGGCCCCGATTGCACCCCGCGCCTGATCTTTACTTACCGGAGACCGACATGGACACGCCAGCACTCGCCCTCGCCCGGCAATGTGCAGCCGACAACCTCCGGAGCGGCTGAACTGGGGACCATTGACCCTGTCGGTCACCGACCTCGACCGTGCCGGGGCGTTCTGGACCGGAGTCATCGGCTTCGTCCGCCGCCCGGACCAGGGGCCAGGCCTCGCGCTCGGCACCATTGACCGGACTCTGGTGGTGCTGTCGCCCGGCGCTACGCGCCCGGTCGCCCGGGGCCATGCCGGCATGCACCACGTGGCCTTCGGCATGCCCTCGCAGGCAGAGTTCTCGCGCCGGATGCTGCGTTTTCTGGAACTTGGCATCCCGTTTTCGCCAGTCGATCATCTGATGTCGAAGGCGCTTTATCTTGACGACCCCGACGGCCACGGCATTGAGATCGCCTGGGAGACGCCGGAGCGCTTTGGTCGTTTCAGCGATGCTGGCGGACGCTTTGCCTTGGTCGACGCCGCGGGACGGCCACACAGCGGGCGCGAGCGACTGACGGAAATTCCGGGCTCGGACGTTCTGACTGGGACCGATCCGGCGGGCGTAACTCTGACACTATCGCCGCTAAGGGACATCCACCTTAACGAGAACGCAGCATGATACAGCGAAGCCCGATCGAGACTGCCTCTGCGCCTTCGCCGTGGCGCAATCTTCTCCATCTCTACGGCCTCTGGGCGCTTTTTGCAGCGCCCGGCGTGGCGATGACGGTGGCGATCTTCATCTCGGGCGAATCAGCGGTGATCCACGAGATGATCCACCCCTCGGGCGAGTTCTCGGCCCGCTTCCTGATCGTGGCCATGATGGCCACGCCGCTTGCCTTGCTGCTGCGCGGATGGCGTGGCCCGAAGTGGATGAAGAAGAACCGCCGCTATCTGGGCGTCGCGGCCTTCGGCTATGCGCTCCTCCACACGGTGCTTTATCTGATCGACAAGGCCGCGCTCGATCCGGTGCTGTCCGACCTGCCCAAGTTTTACATCTGGACCGGCTGGGTTGCCTTCCTGATCTTTGTGCCGCTGGCCGTCACCTCGTGCGACTGGTTCGTCCGCCAGATGGGCACCTGGTGGAAATGGCTGCAACGCTGGACCTATGCCGCCGCCGTCCTGACCCTCGCCCATTGGGCCGCGCTGAATGACTGGGGCGGAGTAGCGCCGGCGCTTGTCCACTTTGGCCCACTGATCGCGCTTGAATGCTACCGCGTCTGGTACTGGTACCTGCGCGCGCGTCCCTCGGCTGACTGAACGCAAGCGCCAACCCGGAGAAACCGTCATGCCCGACACAGCCGCCGCCTACCGCCCTGCCCAGATCTGGCTGCACTGGATCGTCGTAATCGGCGTCATCCTGCAGATCGGCTTCAACGACGCTATTGTCCGGGTCGTCGACGCGCGCGGCGCGGGCACGATGCCCGAGCCCGGCGACGTGACCTGGGCCTGGGTCCATGTCGGCATCGGCAGCACGATCCTGCTGTCCGTTATCGCCCGCCTTGGCCTGCGCCGGCGCTACGGCACGCCCGGCCATGCGCCCGGCACCTCGGCCGCCCAGGCGCGGATCGCGACCATCATGCACAATGCGCTATACGGCCTGCTGCTGGCCATGGTCGTCACGGGTATGCTGACCTAGAACGAATTCTTGCCCCTCGGCGGCGTTCACTTCATCTTCAATACAGTGCTCTTCTTCGCGGCGATTGCCCATGGACTTGCCGCTATCTTCAACACGTTCGTCCGCAAGGACGGCACGCTGGCGCGGATGATCCCGGCGCTTCGCAAGAGGTGAACATTTTGGTCATGGCCAATCCAACCCCTGCCTGGCGCATCGCCCTCTGGGTGGCCCGTGCGCTGGTCGCCATCCCGTTCTTCATGGCCTCCGGGCTTGAAGGTCTGTCGTCCCCGGCGACGCTGGCCGAGATGGACCTGGTCTGGATCCCCGGCGCGCCCCTGTGGCTGGTGCGACTCGTTGCGGCGGTCGAAGGGCTGGCCGCACTCGGACTGATCCTGCCGGGCATCGTGCGCCTGCCGGGCGGATTGATCACCGCCTCGGCCGCCGTCCTGTTGGTCGTGCAGGTCACGGCCCTGGGCCTTGACCTTGCCGCAGGCAATCCCGGCGACTTGCCGGTGAAGACCGTGGTGCTGGCCCTGACCCTGTTCATCCTCTGGGCGCGCCTGCGCGGCATAGCCATGAATAGCCCCTCGCCATGACCCTGCACTTTCACCACCTTCCCGCGCCTTCCGGCAGGACCCAAAGTATAGCGCGGCAATCAGGATGAGACGCTTGCGACAATCTGGATGAGATTCTTAGGTCGCGGTCGGGATCAAGTTATCATGCTGATTGTCGGTGGCAAGGTGTTCTTCGTTTTCTGATTGCCGCTGCGCGACAGATAGCGTTGAGGTCCTTGTCCGACATCAGCGCCCATGAGACAGATTTGGCTTAATTGAGAAGAGAGGATTTTCGGCTCATCGTAGCTCACTCAAAGGAAGCGAAGATGAGACAAAAATCCGGGCCGCAGACATCGGCGGCCGAGAAGACGATCAAGGACATCCGCCGTGCGACGCGCAAGCACCATTCTGCAGAAGACAAAATTCGCATTGTGCTGGAAGGGTTGCGTGGCGAAGACAGCATAGCTGCTATCTGCCGCCGCGAGGGGATCGCCGAGAGCCTGTATTATAGCTGGTCGAAGGAATTCCTCGAAGCGGGCAAGAAGCGGCTTGCCGGTGACACCGCCCGCTCGGCGACAAGTGACGAGGTGAAGGCGCTGCGTAAGGAGAGCCGCGACCTGAAGGAGGCGCTGGCCGACCTCACCCTGGAGAACCGCCTGCTCAAAAAAGCATGATCGGGCATGGGGGCGACGAGGAATGAGATATCCCGCCACCGAAAAGCTTGAGATCATCCGGATCGTCGAG
>NZ_STFX01000008.1 GCF_005222915.1 Rhizobium sp. FKL33 | reverse complement strand
TCAAAAAAGCTCCCAAATCAATGGCAGCCTTGAATCATCATCAATCCCAAAGCGGAAGCCCGTTTATGAGTATACGGCCTAGAACTGGAATTGGGGAATTAACAGGAATTGGTTGTCGAAGCGGCCATCGATTGAAAACGTTTAGCTGGAAATGATTGGAATAGATTTATTCGCAGGCGGGGGCGGCATGACCATGGGCGCTAGGCTTTCGGGCGTCGATGTCCGGGCGGCAGTGGAGAGCCATCCTTCGGCGTGCCTGACATATGCGGCCAACCATCCCGAGGCGACCGTGTTCGGAACGGACATTGCGAAGGTGGCGACGATCGACGTTGGCCAGCGGCATCAACCCCTGGTACTGTTCGGCGGCCCACCGTGCCAGGGTTTTTCAACGTCCAATCAGCGTACCCGTCATGCCGACAATCCGAAGAACTGGCTCTTCCGTGAGTTCCTGCGCATGGTCGAGACGCTGAAGCCGGAATGGGTGGTATTCGAGAACGTTGCGGGGATACTGCAGACCGATGGCGGCCGCTTCGCAGAATCTTTCCGGGAGCAGCTCAAGGTGATGGGATACAGGATTGCGTTCGGCGTCCTGAATGCAGCAGATTTCGGATGTCCGCAGCGGCGTTCGCGCTACATCGTGATCGCGGCGCTGAATTCGGATCCCGAGCTTCCGACGCCAGGCCCGGACGTCGCGGTGCCCACGCTCTGGCAGGCGATTGGGGATCTTCCAGAGCTGCTCAACGGTGCCATGGTTAACGAGCTGGAGTACGGCGGCGAGCCGCTTTCCGAATATGCTCGACGCATGCGGTCGGACCTTGCGAAGTGTACGGGCCATCTTGTCAGCAGGAACGCGGATTCGATCGTGGCGCGCTATGCCCACATCCCGCAGGGAGGGAACTGGCGGGACGTTCCAGGAATGATGCGCGACCCCATCACCGACCGGCGACGCTACCATTCAGGCATCTACAAGAGGCTGGTGCAGGATGCGCCGTCCGTCGTGATTGGAAATTTTCGAAAGAACATGCTGATCCATCCCACTCAGGACCGAGGCCTCTCGGTCCGCGAAGCCGCTCGTCTTCAGAGCTTCCCCGACAACTATGTCTTCCATGGATCGATAGGATTCCAACAACAGCAGGTTGGCAATGCTGTCCCTCCTATCCTGGCGAAGGCCGTGTTCGACAAGGTGATCGCCATGTCCAGTCAGGCGGGAGGCAGATAACGTGTCCGTGCTGATATCGGTAGACTCCGCTCTGGAACAATGGTTGAAGAAATCTCTCAAGAAAAGCTCCGTCAAGCTTCCAAACCGCGGCAACAGATACTTTGAACATTACACCTCCATAAAGCAGCGTCTTGCAGAGAAGTACTATGCCGTGGCGGGAGCCGCCCTGGCGCAGAAAGGCGACCGGTATACGAGGCACGACATCGGGCACGTGGACGACGTCATCGAGACTGCAGGGCTGATGCTCGGCTTAGAATCGGACAGTGCTGCGCCAGCCATTAAACAGGTCTTAGCCTACGAGGGCTTTGTCCTGCTTGTCGCCATACTGCTGCACGACGCTGGGAATGCGATGAGCCGCGATGGCCATGAGAAGAAGGCCGCCGCAATATTGCGCGAGGTCGGCGAGGCGGCGGGATTGAGCGACATCGAGCGCAGGATAATCTCTTCCATCGCACAGGCGCATGGGGGGGAAATGGAAGACGGCAGCAGGGATACGATTACACGCCTTATGAGCGAACCCGTCCCAAACATCGGTGGCATCGAAGTTCACGCTTGGCGCCTTGCCGCCTTGCTCCGTCTCGCCGACGAATTGAGTGAAAACTACACGCGCGCCGACGACGTTGCGATTGCAGACGCCGCGACGCCGCCACTTTCCGTGCTCTCAAATCTTTACTGTCGCGCCATCAATAGAAGAATCGATTTCAAAGGCAAGTCGGTGCATCTCGCGTTCACTATCGATAAGCAGCTTCTTCCACAAACGTTCGTGATTCCGGCCAAAGGCGGCGGAACGCGCGAGATCATGTTTGTCGACTACATCGCCGAGCGACTGGAGAAATGCGAGCTCGAACGGCGCTACTGCAACCGCTTTCTGGCAGGCTTCGCAAGCTACGACCGCATTCGCGCGAAGCTCGTGATCATGGACGGCGATGTGGAGATCGACTCCATTGCAGTAGATCTCGAAGAGGTGGGATACCCGGGCACTTCGAGTAAGGTCAGGGAACTACAGCCTAGGTTTGATGCTTGCAAGCTGCGCGACCAGCATTGTGAGACACCGCATCAGGAGCCAATTTCGTGAGCACAAACCCGTTTGGCGTACAGAATCCTGAGCACGTGAACCCCGAATACATCGCTCGAAACTTCGTGGAGATGCAAACCGACTTTCCCCGTTTGAAGGAGCTCGGGAACACGTTCATTCACGGGGCTCGCGGTACGGGCAAAAGCATGCTGCTTCGCAGCCTCGAACCGCGGGTCATGATCCTACAGGCGAAGGCCAAGAAGCTGAAGGACCTTCCATTTGTCGCGGTGCACGTTCCCCTGCGGACCGCCGACTTCGGCGCCCCCGAGTTCAACAGGTTCAAGGGCTATGCCGTCAACGCCATCGGCGAGCATTTACTGGTGATGCACGTCGTCCTGAGGGTGGCGCAGCTTCTGGACAGCTTCAGCAGTGAGATCTCGCAGGCATCGGCGACCCGTTTTCGGGAAAGATTCGAAGAGCTCTTCAACATCGCCGGAGGATCCACGGCCAAGGACGCGGCCATTGAACCTACACAGGGGGGATCGCCATTTCGGCGTATCGCCGAGACATGCGAGACAGACATCTTCAGGGTGCGTCAGTTCCTCGTGAGGCAGCCATTTCGCAACGCGGACCCGGACTATGTCGGTGCTCTCGCGGGATTTCTCGATTTTCTTGTTCCTCTCGCCCGCGAGATAAAGCGCCTCGACAACGTCCCGTGCGTTCCATTGTTCGTTATGCTGGACGATGCCGACAACCTTCCAATACCCTTACAGCGGGTCCTTAACTCCTGGGTATCGACCAGAAGCACCCGCGACATATGCCTCAAGGTCACCACGCAGCTTGCCTATGCCACGATGCGCACCCTCGATAACCGCATCATCGAGAGCCCGCATGACTACGCTGAGGTGAATTTGACCGCAGTCTATACTGCATCCTCCGACACCTACAGCCGACGTCTGTACGAGATCGTGACCAAGCGCTTGGAGAACTCGGGCATCTCTTCGTCCGTCGATCAGTTCTTTCCGCTGGACACGGCGCAAGAGGAACGGCTGCATGCCATCGCAGCCGAGATCATCGCCGAGCATGTCGCGATGAACTCATCGTCCGAGGTTCAGGTAGGATCGGCCCGCAGTCGCGACGAAGCAAGGCGCTACACTATCCCAAGATTCATGAGGGAGATCGCCGGATCCTCGAAATCAGCCCACACTTACAGCTATAGCGGATTCCGATCTCTGGTCGACCTTTCGTCTGGCGTCGTGCGCTGGTTTCTGGAGCCTGCGAGCCGCATGTACGACAGAGTGGTAAGCGAGGGATTGGGTGACTCCGGAATGGTGAGCGAGATTCCGGTCAGTATTCAGGACGCTGTTATTAAGGACTGGTCCGCTGAGTTCCTTGAGCTGTTGACGCGCCAGACAACGGAAATCTCCGACACACAGACCGATCTGAGTGAAGGGATCGAAAGCCTTCATGCCGACGGCCACGAAACCGTGCTCTACGAACAGCTCCGCAACCTGATAGAGGGACTGGGACGCTTGTTCCGAGGCAAGCTTCTCGACCCGAAAGCGAGCGAGCAGCGTGTGTTCTCAGTCGTGCTGAGGGACCGACCGAAGCCCGAACTGGAGCGCGTGCTGAACCTCGGCGTCCGGCTGGGTTATTTGCAAAGATCCGATTACGCCGCTAAGGAAGCACTAGGCGGCCGGCGGCCGCGCTACATCCTGGCAAGACGTCTCGGGCCGCACTACAAGCTCGACATATCGGGATACGCCGCCCACCTCTCGATCATGTCAAGGGATCTCGAGGTAGCTATGCGAAATCCCGGGGAATTCGTGAAGGCCCGTCTCAAGCAGGACGGATCGGCCGAAAGCCAGTTTTCGCTGAATCTTGATGGAGACAGGGTTGAGCATTCCGATAACTGACCTTCCCGCCCGGCTCTGGACTAAACCCAGGCCCATCGTCGCGCGACTGAGTTTCGAGGAACGGTCGGCTGTGGTAGCGTGCACTGCACCGCCCGCCATGGTCCGGAGAGGCATTCTCTTCGCGTCCGAAGGCCGGAGCGAACTCGCGGATGCGAGGGTAAGAGAGGTCAGGAACCTGCATTCCGATCTCCGGGTTGTCGAGATTCGGACCAGCGACCCGCTCGGAACTGCGGAACGGATCAACGAAGCGGTAAACTCGATCAGCTTGGTCGATACCGTGATCGACATCACCGCGTTTCGCCGCGAGGAGCTTCTGATGCTTCTGGAGGTGCTTCGCGGCATCGACAGCTCTAAACGCCGGAACTGCGAACTGGTGTATGTGAGCGCGGGCGATATGGCCGATCCGCTTTCCGGAAAAGTGACGCAATGCAGATCGGTCGTCGGATACGCCGGCGAAATGTGGCCATCACGCCCGACGAGGCTCGTGGTCCTCATGGGCTTCGAGATTCCACGCGCACGCGCCATCATCGAGGCATACGAACCGAAGTATCTGGTGCTGGGGAGGGGCCTGCGGTCGGAATCGATCAATGAGACCCTCTCCGGCAAAAACGATGTCTTCTTCAAAGAACTTGCGTCCAACTACGCGAACATCGAGTCGACATTCGAGTTTTCGGCCCGCGATCCGCTGAAGGTGGTAAAGGAGCTGGAGAGCTCGATATCGAACTCCGAGAGATCGAACGTCGTTCTCGCGCCCCTGCACACGAAGCTTTCAACTATCGGCGTCGGCCTCTATGCTCAAAGACATCGTAACGTTCAGGTCTGCTATGCCGAGGTCGGCGCATACAACGAGGAGACCTATTCGACCGTCGGAACCTCCGCCTACGTTTTCCCCCTGACGCAGCTCTTTACACAGCGGAACTCGTGATCGGCACCTTTACGGTGCCTTCAGCGATGTTAGGGCGAGGGCGGCATTGAGCTCCTGCCATTCTCGCGCACTCAGTCCGCTGTTCTCCTGACTAACGGCTTCTCCAGCTATCATCCGACGAACCGCCTTCACGGCCGTTCCGGACAACTGCACCGCTTCCATCCGGTATTCCTTAAACGCCGAATGAGCGATCGGAACCCAGGCCGCCATAATCTCCAGCATGATTTCGGCGTAGGCCCGAATCTCGTACTGTGCGTGCGAGTCGGCTCTCAGCCGCAGGAAGTTCATCAGGTTGTGCAGATCGGTCTTCCAATACCATTGGGTATAGAAGTTGAGCGAGAGATTCATGCGGGCCAGTTCACGTGCAAGACCGGACCGGTCTTCGCGATGATCGGGACCTGCGGGTTCGTTCAGCATCGTCGAGTAGTCGTCGTATGCCTGCTCGGCGTCGCGGCGCAGAAGTGACAGGACTTCGGCTGCTTCGTCTCCCTCCAACACCGCTCCGCGTCCTTGACGGTTCGACGTCGATTGCGCGGCAAGATGTTCTGGCTGGGGAATGTAGAATTCTTTGTCGAGTACGGAATATCTAGCTGAATATTCGTTCACGCTCGCCGTGCGGTGGCGGATCCATTGCCTCGCGACGAATATCGGTAGCTTCACATGGAACTTGATCTCCGCCATCTCGAATGGAGTCGTGTGATGGTGGCGTAGAAGATACCGGATGAGTCCGCTGTCTTCCTGGATCCGTTTCGTGCCTCGGCCATAGGACACCCGCGCCGCCTGCACGATCGCGCTGTCGTCGCCCATGTAGTCGACCACTCTGATGATACCGTGGTCCAGAACGGAGAACGACTTATGGAGGATCTCTTCGAGGCCGGGCGACACCGGCCGCAGAGTGCTGGAATGGGTCGACCTTAGATACTCGATTTCTGCAGTTTGCTCGCTCGTCAATCCAGCCAACGATGTACCTCCAGTTTCGCACGTGACATGTATCGCGTATAGACCGGTGTCGTTTAAATATCCATGCCCAGGGCGGCTCTTCTCTCCGCTCGTCTGAAACCTGCCAGTCCCCTTCCGGCCCCAAATCGGTCAATGGGCAAAATGAGATTACATTCGCTGTAGCGGCTAAACAACCGGGACTGGGGGAATGGTGGCGGCCGGCGCTTTGAGAGGTGTGAACTGCTGAGGCGCTGTCAATTGTCAGCTAGGTGTTGCCTACCCCTGCAGCTATTCGTGAAGCCGCCCCCAAGCTTAGCGCAAAAGCCCTCCATGAAAAGGCACTGAGCGGGTGGCCTCGGGCCATAAATGCCCGAAACTGCGGCTCGTAGATTGGCGTCCAGATCCGCAAGACAGCGATTGGGTTCAACTGTCACACCCGCGCCCTGCAGGGCGGCTCGTTGTGACTGAGTCTTTGGGCCTTGAAAATGGATTTCGAAAACGATTCTAAGACCGTCGCAAATGCCTTACCGCCGGCCGCCTGGATGGGGGGGAAGCGCAGTCTGGCTTCCATAATCTGCAAGATAATCGCGGAGACCCAGCACACCCTTTATGCGGAGCCCTTCGTAGGGATGGGGGGCGTGTTCTTCAGGCGCAAATTTGCCCCGAAGGGCGAAGTCATTAATGATCGCAACGGCGAGATCACCAACCTCTTCCGCATTCTGCAGCGGCACTATCCGCAGTTCATGGATACGCTGAAATTCCAGATCACCAGTCGCAGGGAATTCGAACGGCTGAAGGCTTGTGACCCCCAAACGCTCACAGACTTAGAACGCGCAGCTCGGTTTCTCTATCTCCAGCGTCTGGCCTTCGGCGGTCGACCGACAAACCCTTCTTTCGGTGTCTCTTACGATCGTAGCGCTCGGTTCAATTTGACCAAGCTTGCATCGCAGTTGGAAGACATTCATGAGCGCCTTGCCGGCGTGACAATAGAGAACTTGGATTGGTTAGATTTCGTCGATCGCTACGATCGGCCCGGAACGCTCTTCTACCTCGATCCACCATACTGGGGGTGCGAGGACGATTATGGGAAGCTGATCTTCGAGCGCGGTCAGTTCGCGGCAATCGCTGAGCGCCTTGGCAGGATCAAGGGTCGCTTCATTTTATCCATCAACGATGTGCCTGAAATCCGGGAAGTGTTTGGTCGCTTCGAAATGAATGCAGTCGACCTGCTCTATACGGTTAAGGGCGGTAAGGGAGCGCCAGCGAGGGAGTTGATTGTCACGGCTGCAAAATGACTTTTGAATCGACGCTTTCAAAGGCACTTTAAAGGGCCTTTAAATCGAGTTTTGGCGGGAGCAGAAAAATGCAAAATTCCAAAGTCTCGTGACAAAATTCCAAAAAGTGGTGTCAAGCTACAACGAAAAACCCTTTGAAATTAAAGCAATAAGAAGGTGATGGTGGGCCCGGAGGGACTCGAACCCCCAACCAAGCGGTTATGAGCCGCCGGCTCTAACCATTGAGCTACAGGCCCGTGCCGGGTAGTCTCGGCGGTGCAATGGTTTTGCCTTTATGCTGCGTCTAACCGAAATTTCGAAGCGGGGCAAGCGGCGTCGCATTCGTTGCACAATCGGGGCGCAATGAGGTTGGGTTTCGTAAATTCGGAGGAAACATGCCGCGTCTTTCCATGAAAATTCTGAGCTTCGCCGCTTTCGGCGCGCTTGCCGCAGCGCCCGTTCTGCCGGCAGTCGCCGTTGCGCAAGAGGCGTTTGACGACAGGCCGCTGATTTCGGTCACCGGTGAGGCCACCGCAGCGCTCGCGCCCGACATGGCGCTCGTCAATCTCGCAGTCGTCAGAAATGAGGCAACGGCCAGGGCCGCGCTTGATGGCGCCAACAAGGCAATGACGGATGTTTTGGCTGCGATGAAGCAGGCGGGCGTGGCGGACAAGGATCTGCAAACCTCCGGCTTCTTCATCCAGGCGCAATACGACTATTCCAGCGACAATGACGGCAAGCCGCCGAAGCTGCTGGGCTATCAGGTCGGCAATACGCTGACAGTCCGGCTCCGCGATCTTTCCAAGCTTGGCGGGTTGCTGGACACGGCCGTTACGCTCGGCGTCAATCAGGGCGGCGATATCCGCTTCCTCAACGACAAACCCGACGCGGCGATCGACAAGGCCCGCGCCGAGGCGGTCCGCGACGCGCTGGCCAAGGCCAAGACCCTGGCGGATGCGGCCGGCGTCGTGCTCGGCGACGTGCTGGAGATCGCCGACAACGCCGCCGTCGCCGAGCCGGTTCCGATGGCGCGCATGTCTATGGCGGGCAAGGAGAGTTCCGACGCCGTGCCGCTGGCGACTGGCGAAAACAGCTATCGTGCGAGCGTGTCGGTAAAGATCGCCATCAAGCCGAAGCCGTAAGATCCGGCCAGGATGGCCGTCTTGAGCCTGCCCGGGCGACACGGGATCGCCTCTGGGTTAGACGACCCATATAGTTGAAACGCCGGAGCCTTTCCGATGAACAGATGTTCGCCGGAAAGGCTTTCGCCTTCGCCTGCCCCGCATCCGAACTGCATCACGTTCGCGCGGACGCAGGCGTTTTGGCGTTTTCTCCGCGCAGCACGAAAACAAAAGCCCTCCGCGGCATAAGCCGGGGAGGGCGTCAAGGAGACCTTCGCGCGATGGCAGGGTTAGAACGTAAAGACCAGCCTATCCGTTGATGGTCATGATGCGGTCAGAGACGCGGGCAGCCGCGCACATTGGCGAAAACCATCTTGGCCCAGACGCCGCGCGTCTTGCCGGTGACGGTCACGCGATTGGGGCCGACCTGCGAGACATAGACGCGGTTGAGACCGTTGTTGTACGCCTTCTGAAGCGCGAGGTTCTGCGAGCAGCGTCCCACGCCGGGACGGACCACCACCACCGGGGCGGGGCGAACCACGATCGGGGCGGGACGCACCACCACAACGGGGGCCGGACGGATGACGACGGGCGGACGGTAATGGCGCGGGCCTCCGATATGGACATCGACATCGACGCCGCCGGCATTGGCCTGACCTGCGGCGCCGAGGGCGCCGAGCGCGAGAGTGACGGCAAACGCTGCCTTGGTGATGAAGCTGGTCATGGTTGCTCTCCTTGGACCTTGGCTCGGATCCTGTGATCTTTCCGAGCGTTGAGATGACCTTATCTCCGGTTCGCTGAACGGTTTCGGAATTGGCCATTCAGCTATCATTCAGGATGATGAAGAAGAGGTTTACAGTCTGTTGATCATGTTGGATTGCGTGTTTTTTACCATCTTCACCGGCGGCGTGCGGCCCGCATGCTGCGGCTTCAATCGCCGATCAACGCCAATGGCAAGGTCACAGCGACAAACGTTGCGTCTCTCTGTCGGCGGGCTTGACGCATATCAAGGAAATGCCCCCAGGAATAAGTCTTTCGTCACATAGTCATGCGCCAGATGCGGATCTACTGATCAGCCCTTGCAGTAGGCGCATATATTAGCGACGAAGGAAACATGATGACCTCCTCCCGAATTGCCGAGGCCCGGTTCAAGGCCAAAATCACCAGCGCGGAGCAGGCGGCGTCGATGATCGCGCCGGGCGCCACCATCGGCATGAGCGGCTTCACCGG
This sequence comes from Rhizobium sp. FKL33, assembly GCF_005222915.1. Taxonomy (GTDB): domain Bacteria; phylum Pseudomonadota; class Alphaproteobacteria; order Rhizobiales; family Rhizobiaceae; genus Rhizobium_E. The sequence goes on along the minus strand of NZ_STFX01000008.1, from coordinate 117,460 downwards.
CTCGGGCTATCCCAAGGCCGTGCCGATGGCGCTCGCCGAACGGATGACGTCGGCGCATGAGGCGGGCGAGCCTTTCCAGGTGCGGGTGCTGACGGGGGCTTCGACCGGGCCTGAGCTCGACGGCGCACTGGCCCGGGCAGACGGCATCGAATTTCGCGCGCCTTACAATTCCGATCCGATCGCCCGCGACAAGATCAATCGCGGCGAGATCGACTATTTCGACATGCATCTCAGCCAGGTGGCGCCGATGGTGTGGGAAGGCTTTCTCGGCAAGCTCGATGTCGCGGTGGTGGAAGTCTCGGGCGTGCGCTCCGATGGAACGCTGGTTCCGTCCTCCTCGGTCGGCAACAACAAGACCTGGCTCGACCGCGCCGAAAAGGTGATCCTCGAGGTCAACAGCTGGCAGAGCGAGGCGCTCGACGGCATGCACGATATCTATTACGGCACGGCGCTGCCGCCCTCGCGGGTGCCGATCCCGCTCATCAGGCCCGATGACCGCATCGGCGAGACGGGTTTCCGCGTCGATCCCGACAAGGTCGTCGCCGTGATCGAGACCGAGACGCCCGACCGCAATCTGCCTTTCTCGGCGCCGGATCAGACGGCGCAAGCCATTGCCGGCCATCTCATCGAGTTTCTCAGGCATGAGGTGAGTCAAGGCCGGCTGCCGGCGTCGCTGCTGCCGCTGCAATCCGGCGTCGGCAATATCGCCAATGCGGTCCTCTCGGGGCTGCTGACGGCGCCGTTCGAGAATATGACGGCCTTCACCGAAGTCATCCAGGACGGCATGCTGGACCTGATCGATGCGGGCAAACTGCGCATGGCCTCGGCGACCGCCTTTTCGCTGAGTCCGGAGGCCGCCGAGCGGCTGAACGCCGATATGGGCCGCTATCGCGACCGGATGATTCTGCGCCCGCAGGAGATTTCCAACCATCCCGAACTGGTGCGGCGCCTTGGCTGCATCGCCATGAACGGGCTGATCGAGGCGGATATCTATGGCAATGTCAATTCCACCTGCGTGATGGGATCGCGCATCCAGAACGGCATCGGCGGCTCCGGCGATTTCGCCCGCAACGCCTATCTCTCTGTATTCATGACGCCATCGACCGCCAAGGGCGGCAAGATCTCGGCCATCGTGCCGCAGGTTCCGCATGTCGATCACATCTCCCAGGACGTTCAGGTGCTGGTGACGGAGCAGGGGCTCGCCGACCTGCGCGGCCTGTCGCCCAAGCAGAAGGCGCGGACGATTATCGCCAAATGCGCCCATCCGGACTTCCGTCCAGCGCTCGAGGACTATTTCTCCCGTGCGCTGTCCGGATCCTACGGCCTTCACGCGCCGTCGCTGCTCGGCGAAGCGCTGAGCTGGCACCAGCGTTTCGTGGAGACGGGACGCATGGCCGGCTAGGCGGAGACCTCAACCGTCGCATTGAGAGCCGGCAGCATCGAACTGTATGGATTGGCAAAACATTCCGCATGCGCGTTGACACGGCGCATGCGGAGTGTTTCAGCTTTGGACAAGGAGACATCGCGCGTAGCGGCAGCCTCAGGGAGGGCGAAGCGGCAACGCGCTTGCTCGCCGTCTTCTAATTTCGCGTCCTTCGCTTCATCTGGGTTCCGGCGTTATGAACTTCATCGAGACTTTGGACGTGGCCGATCTGGCCCAGCTGTTTAACAGGGCGCCCAATCCCTATGTGATCCTCGATCGCGATTTCCGCATCCGCGCCATGAACGACGCCTATCTCGCCGTGACCATGCGCAGCCGGGAGAGCATACTCGGCCTGAACATGTTCGACGCCTTTCCGAGCGATCCCGATTCCGCCTCGCATCGCCTGTTGCGGGCTTCGCTGGAAAAGGTGGTCCGCACCGGCGAAGAGGATGCGATCCCGCTCATTCCCTATCCGATCGCCCGGCCCGACGGCACATTCGAGGATCGCTACTGGAGCGCCACGCACCGGCCGATCAAATCACCCACGGGAGAGCTTCGCTTCATTCTGCAGCACACGGTCGACGTCACCGAACTGCATCGGCTGCGGCGGGAAGCGGCGCGCGACTGGAAGGTCGAGACCGACCTGTTGAGCCGCGCCGACCGGGTGGCGCATCAGAATCTGGCGCTTGCCGAGGAGCGGCAATATCTCCGCAGCCTGTTCGAACAGGCGCCGAGCTTCATGGCGGTGCTGCTGGGGCCTGACCACGTCTTCGACATGGCCAACGCCGCCTATCTCGATGTGGTCGGACGCGGCGATATCATCGGCAAAAGCGTGCTCGAGGCGCTGCCGGAGGTGGAGGAGCAAGGCTTCATCGCGCTTCTGGACAAGGTCTTTGCGACCGGCGAGCCTTTCGTCGCCCATGGCGCGCGGCTGGTGGTCGGCGGAGAGGGGCGCAAGCGCCGCGAGGCCTATCTCGATTTCGTCTATCAGCCGATCAAGGACAATAACGGCGAAACCGTCGGCATCTTCGTTCAAGGCCATGACATCACCGAGCAGAAGCTCGCTCAGGATGCGGCGCTGGAAAGCGAGGCGCGGTTCCGCTCGCTGGCCCAATCCATTCCCAACCATGCCTGGACCACCGATCGCGATGGCCGGCTGGAATGGTGCAACGAGCGAGTGCTCGAATATTCCGGCTTGCAGCTCAATGAGATGATCGGGCGGCCGATCGGCGCGACCGTGCACCCCGACGATCAGCAGCGGGCGCAAGCGGCCTGGGCGGCGGCGCGCGCGGCGGGTGAGCCGTTCCAGGCGGAACTGAGACTGCGGCGCAGCGACGGCGCCTATCGCTGGCATATCGCCCGTGCCATTCCCAACAAGGATGACTATGGCGTTGTCTTGCGCTGGGTCGGGTCCAACACCGATATCGAGGACCAGAAGACCACCGAGGCGCAGCTCGAATATCTCGCCGAGACGCTGGAGCAGCGCGTCAACGACCGCACGGCCGAGCTTGAGAAAACCGAGGCTGCGCTGCGCCAGAGCCAGAAGATGGAGGCGGTCGGCAATCTCGCCGGCGGCATCGCCCATGATTTCAACAATCTGCTCCAGGTCATCACCGGCAGTCTGCAGCTGCTGGGCCGGCATGCCCGGCTCGACGAGAAGGGTGGGCGCTACGTGGCCAATGCGCTCGCCGCCACCGAGCGCGGCGCGCAGCTCGCCGCGCAGCTTCTGGCCTTCGGCCGCCGCCAGCCGCTCGCTCCCAAAGTGGTCAATCTTGGCCGCATGGTGCGCGACATGGACGGGCTCATCCGCCGCAGCATCGGCGAGGGCGTCGAAGTCGACACGGTCGTGGCGGCGGGGCTTTGGAACACCATCGTCGATCCGACCAATGTCGAGACGGCGCTGCTCAATCTCGCGATCAACGCGCGCGACGCGATGGACGGCCATGGCAAACTGACGATCGAAATGGGCAACGCCGTGCTCGACGCGCTCTACGCCCAGGGCGCGGAAATCTCGCCGGGCGAATATGTGATGCTGGCCATCACCGACACGGGCTCCGGCATCCCGTCCGACATTCTCGACAAGGTGTTCGAGCCGTTCTTTTCCACCAAGCCCGAGGGCAAGGGCACCGGGCTCGGCCTGTCCATGGTCTACGGCTTCGTGCGGCAATCCAAGGGTCATATCCGCATCTATAGCGAAGTCGGGGTCGGCACGACGATCCGCATCTACCTGCCGCGCAGCGACGCCCGCGAAGAGATTGCGGCCCAGTCGCCGGCGCCGCTCAAGGGCGGCGAAGAAACCATTCTGCTGGTCGAGGACGACGATGCGGTGCGCGAGACCGCCGTCGCCATCCTCCGCGATCTCGGCTACAGCGTGCTGACGGCGCGGGATGCGGCGAGCGGGCTTGCGGTGGTCGAGAGCGGCGCTGCGATCGATCTCCTGTTCACCGACGTGGTCATGCCCGGACCGATGAAGAGCACCGAGCTCGCCCGCCGCGCGCAGGCCATGCTGCCGGGACTCGCGGTGCTGTTCACCTCCGGCTATACGCAGAATTCCATCGTTCACGACGGCAAGCTCGACAGCGGCATCGAATTCATTTCCAAGCCCTATGGACGCGAGCAGATCGCCCGCAAAGTGCGGCAGGTGCTGGATGCGTCGCGCGAACCGCAGCGGCTGGCCTCGCTGCGGCCGCTTGAGACGCCCGCGCCGGCGCCGGCGCAGAATGTGTGGCCCAGGCGGGCGCTTCTCGTCGATGATGAAGCGCTGATCCGCATGACCACGGTGGACATGCTGGAAGATCTCGGTCTCGGCGTGGCCGAGGCCGGCACGGTCGCCCAGGCGGAAGCGGCCTTCGACGCGACGATCGACCTGCTCGTCGTCGACCTGCATCTGCCCGACGGCCATGGCCTCGACCTCGCGCGCAAACTGCGGGCGCAGAAACCCGATCTTCACGTGGTCATCGCCACCGGCGAAACTCCGAAATCGGTGAACCACCAGCTCGACGGGGCAGTGGTGATCGGCAAGCCCTACGACCAGGGAATGCTCGAGGCGGCGATCCGCGATCTGATCGGGGAGGGGTGAGCGCCCTCGCAACCCGGCTCTGGACACGGATCGAGAGAAACGCTAGGAAAACGACGCTCGCCGCTCGGCGGGCCGTAAGCGTCTGACGTCAGGCTACGCGTATCAACCCGGATCGTCCCTCTGGCGCTCTCGATACGCTCGCGCGCCGACGATCCCCATCTTGAAAGTCTGATCATGAAGATTGCGCGTCTGCCCGCCCGGTATGCGGGCCTTCTCCTGCCCTTCGTTCTGTCTTTGCTGATGACCTTCGTGGTCTCCGGCGTCTCCACCATCAAGGTCATCGGCTTGAGCCCCGACATCCTGGGCCACTGGATGTCCGCCTGGGGCGTCTCCTGGCTCATCGCCTTTCCCACGCTGCTCGTCGCCATGCCCACGGCGCGGCGAATCGTGCGGGCGGTGACGGAATCCGCCTGAAACGAAGAGGCCCGACTGGATCGCTCCGGCCGGGCCTGAAGATTTCGGGACTTCGACAGAATTTAGCTGTCCAGGAAGCTTCTCAACTTCCGGCTCCGGCTCGGATGCTTCAGCTTCCTGAGCGCCTTGGCTTCGATCTGGCGGATGCGTTCGCGGGTGACCGAGAACTGCTGGCCGACTTCTTCGAGCGTGTGGTCGGTGTTCATGCCGATGCCGAAGCGCATGCGCAGCACGCGCTCTTCGCGCGGCGTGAGCGAGGCGAGCACGCGGGTGGTGGTTTCGCGCAGGTTGGCCTGAATGGCGGCGTCGATCGGCAGAAGCGCGTTCTTGTCTTCGATGAAGTCGCCGAGATGGCTGTCTTCTTCATCGCCGACAGGCGTTTCGAGCGAGATCGGCTCCTTGGCGATCTTCAGGACCTTGCGGACCTTTTCGAGCGGCATGGCCAGCTTTTCGGCCAGTTCTTCCGGCGTCGGCTCGCGGCCGATTTCATGCAGCATCTGGCGCGAGGTGCGGACGATCTTGTTGATCGTCTCGATCATATGCACCGGAATGCGGATGGTGCGGGCCTGGTCGGCGATCGAGCGGGTGATCGCCTGACGGATCCACCAGGTCGCATAGGTCGAGAACTTGTAGCCGCGACGGTATTCGAACTTGTCGACCGCCTTCATCAGGCCGATATTGCCTTCCTGGATCAGGTCGAGGAACTGCAGGCCGCGGTTCGTATATTTCTTGGCGATCGAGATCACGAGACGGAGATTGGCTTCCACCATCTCCTTCTTGGCGATGCGCGCTTCGCGCTCGCCCTTCTGCACCATCTGCACGATGCGGCGGAATTCGGTGATCGAGATGCCGGTTTCCGAGGCGAGGTTCTGGATTTCCTGGCGGAGGTCCTTGATCGTCTGGTTTTCCGAGCGGGAAAATTCCTTCCAGCCGCGGGCGGAGAGATTGCCGATCGACTTCATCCAGTTCGGATCGAGTTCGGCGCCCATATACTGGTTGAGGAATTCGTCGCGGCTGACGCCGAAGCTTTCGGCCAGACGCAAAAGCTTGCCTTCGTTCTGCACCAGGCGCTTGTTGATCTCATAGAGCTGCTCGACGAGGCTGTCGATGCGGTTCTGGTTGAGCGACAGCGACTTGACGGCCGTGATCAGTTCGTCCTTGAGCTCCTTGTAGCGGCGCTCCTGGGCGGGCGACAGCGTGGCGGAGGCGGCGAGGCGGGCTTCCACCTGCTGGTCCTGCAGCTTGCGCAGCTTCTTGTAGGTCTCGGCGATCTGGTCCAGCGTCTCCATGACCTGCGGACGCAGTTCGGCTTCCATGGCGGCGAGCGAGAGGTTGGACTCGTCTTCGTCCTCTTCCTCTTCTTCGAACACCATGGCTTCGCCGACATCGGTGATGTCGTCGTCATCGCCGGTCGGCGGGCCGGAGCGCGCCTTGCGGTTCTTTTCCTTCTCTTCGGCCGCCTTGCGGTCGGCCTCGATCTTTTCCGGGCTCTGGAACTGCGGAGCCGCCTTGGCCTCCGGGCCGGAATAGGTGGTTTCGAGATCGATGATCTCGCGCAGCAGGGTGGTGCCTTCGTTGAGCTCGTCGCGCCAGATGATCAGCGCCTGGAAGGTGAGGGGGCTTTCGCACAGCCCCTGGATCATCGTTTCGCGGCCGGCCTCGATGCGCTTGGCGATGGCGATTTCGCCTTCGCGCGACAGAAGCTCCACCGAACCCATTTCGCGGAGATACATGCGGACGGGGTCGTCGGTCCTGTCGGTCGGTTCGCGCTTCTTGGCGGTGGCGACGGCGGTGCCGGCGGTCGGGGCGATCTCGCCGCCTTCGGACTCGCCGTCGGAGTCGGCTTCGCTGTCGTCTTCCTGCGCCTGCTCCTCGATGTCCTCGTCCTCGACGACGTTGATGCCCATGTCGGACAGCATCGCCATCGTGTCCTCGATCTGCTCGGAGGTCACTTCCTCGGAGGGCAACACGGCGTTCAGCTCGTCCATGGTGACATAGCCGCGCTTCTTGGCGGCCTTGATCATCTTCTTGACGGCGTCATCGGAAAGGTCGAGAAGAGGGCCATCCGGCGCGGCGTCGCGTTCGGTTTCCGCTTCTTCGTTTTCTTTGACCTTGGTTGCCATAGTCTATTGCTCTCTCTGACGCATTAAGCCTTAAACTTCGCGCTGCCGCAAAATGTTCGACCGCATTGCGGGCCGCAACGCGAATCAGCAGCTACGAGCTAACAGCATCACGGTTTAACGGGCGATTAACCGCGTCGAGATCCGCCTTTGATTTCCAGCGGTTGGCTCTGTTCGCGATCGTTTTCCCGTTAGGCCGCGTCCTGCTCGGTGTCTTGTTCATGATGTCTGCCTGAGACGGTGATTCCCGCTATTTTGTGTCACGTCAAGCATTTCGGCGCAAAAATCGTTCAACGGCGTGAATCTCACGGACTTGAGCACAGGGCGGGACACCCTTTGGCGCTGTCGTGTGTATTTAGGGCACAGACGCGAAGTTTCAAGGCCGGACGGCGAGGAGCTTGCTCGAGGCTTGCCGCGCAAGCTTCGTTCCCGCCCGGCGAGGGGGCCTTTGTTGCCGCCAGGGGCCATTGCCGCTTAGGTGGATCGCAATGGCGGCGCGGTTCGCGCAGGCGAGGCGCCGCGACGGGACGAGTGCTGAAGGAACTGTGACAATGGCCAAGCAGGTTGGAACTGGCGACGATGATACGCTGACCGGCGGTTCGCAAGCCGACTACATTATCGGCGGGGCGGGCGGCGACCGGCTCTATGGCGGCGGCGGAGCCGATCGTCTCGATGGCGGTTCGGACGCGGATTTTGTTTTCGGCCAAGGGGGCGACGATCGCCTCTGGGGCGGCAGCGACAACGACTATCTCAACGGGGGATCCGGCGCCGATCGCCTTTGGGGCGAGGACGACGATGATATCCTCTATGGCGAAGACGGGGTCGACACGCTGATCGGCGGCGACGGCGACGACGTGCTGGGCGGAGGCTCCGGTTCCGATACGCTGAAGGGCGGCGCCGGCAACGACACCTATTTCAACCAGACCGGCGCCGATATCATCTCGGACAATTCGGGCTCCGACGAATTTCACATCCAGGGGTCTCGCTCGCGTCCGGAGATCACCGACAAGAACGGCTCCGACACTTATATCGTCGAAAGCCCCGAAAGCCGCGCCTGGATTTTCGACACGGCCGGCGGCAGCGACGAAATCGAGTTTCATGCCGATGCCGGCTCGTCCGACAGCACTCTGGCCGAATTGGACGAACTCGAATTCCTGCGCGACGGTTCGGACCTTCTGGTGCGCGTCGACGGCAATCGGCAGTACACGACCTTATCCTATTTCTTCGAAGGCGCGAAATATCGCATAGAAACTATGATCGTGGGCACCGGCAAGCAGGACAGCGACGGCGACTATGTGACCAAGGAATATGATCTCGGCGATCTCGCCAAGCAGGAACTCGGTCATTGGACCGCCGGCGACGACCTCTGGTGAGCTCCGGTCGAGCCATCCATTCACAGGGCTGAAAGCTGCTATCAAAACATTTGAGCGAAGTCCGGATTGTGCCGGTTCCGGCGCGGGTCTATCTCGATGCGCTCACGAATGCGCTGGCCCTCGGGCCTGACTGGAGGCACTCATGGCGTCACGCGCCCTCGCATCCTGGCTACAGGCCCGAAACATCCACTATGGCTGGGCGGTGGCCGGGGCTACGTTTCTCACAATGCTGTCGACCGCGGGGGCCATGGGGTCTGCCGGCGTGCTGATAGGGCCGCTTGAGACCGAGTTCGGCTGGACCAATGCCGAGATTTCGTCGGCCATGGCCGTTCGGCTCGCACTGTTCGGCCTGTTCGGCCCCTTCGCGGCCGCCTTCATGAACCAGTTCGGCATCCGCAAGGTGGTCACGACGGCGCTGTTGATGATTTCGTCGGGGCTGGTCGGCTCGTTCTTTATGACGCAGCTCTGGCAGTTGCTGCTGCTGTGGGGCGTGGTGATCGGCGTGGGCACCGGCATGACGGCGTTGGTTCTCGGCGCCACCGTCGCCACGCGCTGGTTCTCCGCCCGCCGGGGCGTGGTGGTGGCGATGATGACCGTCTCCACGGCCACCGGGCAGCTCGTGTTCCTGCCGCTTCTCGCCTATCTCACCGAGCAGATCGGTTGGCGACCGGCTCTGACGGTGGTGGTGGCCGCGTTGCTCGCCGCCCTGCTGCTCGTTCTCGCCATCGTGCGCGACTACCCGGCCGATGTCGGTCTCGCGCCTTACGGCGACGACAAGATCGTGGCGCCGCCCGTCAACAACCGGCGTCTGCCGGAGCTGCTGGCGCTGCCGCTGAAGACACTGTGGGAGGTTCGCGCCAATCCGGTGTTCCTGGTGCTGTTCTTCACCTTCTTCGTCTGCGGGCTGAGCACGAACGGCCTCATCCAGACGCATTGGATCTCGATCTGCGGCGATTTCATGATGCCGGCGGTCACCGCCGCCAGCCTGCTCGCGATGATCGGCATCTTCGACTTCGGCGGCACGCTGTTGTCCGGCTGGCTGTCGGATCGTTTCGACAACAGATGGCTGTTGTTCTGGTTCTACGGGTTGCGCGGTTTGTCGCTGATCTATCTGTCGGTGTCCGGATTCGACATCTATTCGCTGACCTTGTTTGCCGCCTTCTACGGCCTCGACTGGGTCGCCACCGTGCCGCCGACCGTGCGGCTCTCGGCGGAGAATTTCGGCCGCGAAAAATCCAACATCGTGTTCGGATGGATCTTCGCCGGCCATCAGCTCGGCGCCGCCACCGCGGCGTTGGGCGCGGGCACGCTGAGGACGGACTACGAATCTTATATGCCGGCGCTGCAGATCGCCGGCGGCATGTGCCTCGTCGCCGCCATGAGTGTATTCCTCATCGCCCGGCCGGGCGGAGAGCGCCTGACGCCCAAGCCGGCCTGATGCGGATATGGGAAGGCGCGGTTCAGAACCGCGCCTGCGCCGCCATGATTTCCCGGGCGATGTTTTCGAGCGGAGAGATGCGGTCGACGCCGCCCCGGGCGATGGCTTCCTTGGGCATACCGAACACCACCGAGGTCGCCTCGTCCTGCGCCACCGTGAAGGCGCCGGCGTTGTGCATCTCCTCCATGCCGCGCGCGCCGTCGTCGCCCATGCCGGTCATGATCACGCCCATGGCGTTGGCGCCGGCGTTACGGGCGGCGGAGCGGAACAGCACGTCCACCGATGGACGGTGACGCGACACCAGCGGCCCGTTGCGCACCGACACGTGGTAGCGCGCGCCGCGCCGCTCCAGCATGGTGTGCAGCCCGCCCGGCGCGATCAGCACATGGCCGCGCAGCACCGGGTCGCCGTCGGCGGCTTCCTTGACCTCGACTTCGCAGAGCGAATTCAGCCGGCTCGCGAAGGCGGCGGTGAACTTCTCCGGCATATGCTGCACGATCACCATGCCGGGCGCATTGGCCGGAAGTTTTTCCAGCATTTCCCTGAGCGCCTCTGTACCGCCGGTGGAGGCTCCAACGCAGACCACCATTTCGGTCGTCTTGGCCATCGCCTTGCCGGTGGGGGGAGGGAGCACCGCGTCCGCCGTCAGTTTTTCCTGAGGATTGAGGGATGCCGGGGCCGAGGTGGCCCGGAAGCGGCGGTGATTGTCGACGCGGGCTCTGGCCGCGCCCTTGACCACCGCGCGGATATGATCGGCCGTTTCGGCCAGATGATCGGCGACGCCGATCTTCGGCTTCAGGATCACGTCGACAGCGCCGGCCTCCATGGCCTGAAGCAATGTTTCAGACCCGGCTTCGGTCAACGAGGAACACATCACCACCGGCAGCGGATGCTGACTCATCAATTTGCGAAGGAAGGTGATGCCATCCATCTGCGGCATTTCCACATCGAGCGTGATGACGTCGGGTACGTCTTCCCGCAGGCGCCGGGCGGCGACGAACGGATCCTGCGCCGCGCCCATCACTTCGAAATCGGGATCTTCCTCGAAGATGCTGGTCAACGTCTGACGGACGCTGGCGGAATCGTCGATGATAAGGACGCGCACCTTCTTCTTCATGTTCAGACCTTCTGGAAAACAGTGTTTGCAACGGTCTTCAGCGGCAAATCGAAGCCGCTGATGGTCTCGGAATGGCCTATGAACAAAAATCCGCCCGGCTCGAGGCAGTCGCAAAGCCGGGTGAGAACCCTTTCCTGGGTGGGCTTGTCGAAATAGATCATTACATTGCGGCAGAAGATCATGTGCATGGGATCGCCGACCGGATAGGCGTCGTCCATCAGATTGAGACGGGCAAAGCCGACCTTGGAACGCAGTTTCGGCGTAATGCGCACGTCGCGGCGCTCGCGTGCGACCGCCGTCATCACATAGCGCCGGCGCATTTCCGCCGGCACTGGATCGATCATTTCCTGGGGATAGATGCCGCGCCGCGCCGTCTGCAGCACTTCCGTCGACAGATCGGTGGCGAGGATATTCCAGGCGATGTCGTGCCGGTCGCCAAAGAAGTCGTCGAGCACCATGGCGATCGTATAGGGTTCGGCCCCGGTCGAGCAGGCGGAACTCCACACCCGCAGACGTCTTCCGCCCGACCTCAGAAAGGCGGGGAGGGCCTTCTGGGTCATGAAGTGGAAGTGGTTGGGCTCCCGGAAGAAATCGGTCTTGTTGGTCGTGACCGCGTCGATCAGGAAGATCGCTTCCTTCTCCATTCCACCCTGGCTGAAGAGAAAATTACAATATTGTTCAAAGTTGGCGTGGCCTGTGGCGCGCAGCCGGCGTCGCAGGCGTCCCTCCAGCATGGTCTGCTTGCTCGGCGGCATCTTGATGCCGCTGTAGTTATAAATATAGGCGGCCAGCCGTTCGAAATTACGTTTGCTGATGCCGTCTTCCGACGGCGCCGCAACGCGTTGGGCGGTCTGCATTCCGGTTACTCCACGCATACAATCTGACGTCAGGCGGCGACATTCCGCTGGGTGAGGAAGGCTGTGTCGTCAGACGACAAAAGCCGAGCCAGATCGATGATGACCACGAAACCCGTCTCCTTGCGGACCACGCCGGCGATGTAGTCGGAATTCCAGCGAATTCCGATGTCCGGCGCCTGCTCGATCTGTGCGGAGCGGAAGGGCGTGACCTCATGGACGCGGTCGGCGACGAGCCCGAGCGTCAGCATGCGGTCGTTGAGCGGCACATCGAGCACCAGCACGCGGGTATGCGCGGTCGGCACCGTCCGGCTAAGGCCGAGCTTGAGTCTGAGATCGATCGTGGGGACCGCCTGGCCGCGCACATTGCGCAGCCCGAGCAGATAGTCGGGACCATTCGGGATCTTGAAGGCGTCCTCATGATCCAGAATTTCCCGGACGACCTCGACGGGGACAGCGAAGGCTTCCTCGCCGAGGCTGAAAGTCACAAATTGAGCTTCGCTTTGCTGTGTGGTCATGGTCATGCGCTCTCCTTGAAATCATCATCAAAATTGTCGGCCCCTCCATGGCTCAAATCCAAGGCGAAGCCGCGCGCGCGTCCCTGCTGGGCCTTTACGCTGTTGTCGGGACGGCGCGTCTGCGTGGCGGAGCCCGCTTTGCCTCCGCGTTGCCTGTCGTTCGTCTCGACTCTGTCGTCCCGGGTATTCGCCTGTTCGACCTGGAAGAAGGCGATCGAGTTCTGCAATTCCTCCGACTGGGCGGCGAGCTCTTCCGATGTCGCGGCCATTTCCTCGGCTGCAGATGAATTCTGCTGCGTCACCTGGTCGAGTTGCTGGATCGCCTGGTTGATCTGCGAGGCGCCGATGTCCTGCTCGCGGCAGGCCGCGGAGATTTCCGCCACGAGTTCGGCGGTCTTGCGGATATCGGGAACCAGGCGCGAGAGCATGTCGCCGGCTTCCTGCGCGGCCTTGACCGTGTCCGAGGACATGTCGGAAATCTCGGCGGCGGCGGACTGGCTGCGTTCGGCGAGCTTGCGCACTTCGGAAGCGACGACCGCGAAACCCTTGCCGTGTTCACCGGCGCGGGCGGCTTCGACCGCTGCGTTGAGCGCCAGCAGGTCGGTCTGACGGGCGATTTCCTGGACGATGCCGATCTTCTGGGCGATCGTCTGCATGGCGGCCACGGCGCGATTGACGGCGTCGCCGGAGTTTTCCGCGTCCTTGGCCGACTGGCGGGCGATCTTCTCGGTCTGGGCTGCGTTGTCGGCGTTCTGCTTGATGTTGGCGGCCATCTGCTCCATCGAAGCGGAGGCCTCTTCAGCGGCGGCGGCCTGTTCGGTCGCCCCCTGGGAAACCTGTTCGGAGGATGCTGACAGCTGCTGGCTGCCAGAGGATACGTTGAGCGAAGCAGAAAGAGAGTCGGAAACCACGCCGCGCAGACGCGACACCATGGCCTCGAGCGCAAGGCCGAGCACGTCGCGATCCGATTGCGGCTTTGGCTTCACCGTCAGGTCGCCATTGGCGATCTGATCGGCGATCCTGGCTGTCTGGCGCAGATTGCGAACCATGCTGCGCATGGCGATGCCGAGCGTGTCTGCATCCGACAGTGGTTTGACGTCGACCGAGAGGTCGCCCTGGCCAATCAGGGTGGCGACGCTTGAGGTCTGGGATAGATTGCCGACCATGTTTTTCATCGCGAAGCCGAGCGTGTCCTTGTCGGACAACGGTTTGGGCTCGACGGACAAATCTCCGGCAGCGATGCGGTCGGCGATCGTCGCCGTGGCGCGGAGATTTCCGGTCATGATGTTGATCGTGTCAACCAGATCCTTGATCTCGTCATTCGTAGCGACTTCCACGGTGTTGTTCAGGTCCCCGATCGCCACGGCGTCGGCGGCGTGCTTGACCCGGGCGAGGCCGCGGCTGACGCCGAGGGCTATCCAGACTGCGATGCCGACCGACAGGAGGACGCCTGCCGCCACCGCCGCGATCAGAGCTATTTTGGATTCGGCGTAGAGCTCATTGGCGCCCGTTTCGGTGCCCTTGAGATCGGTTGCAATATGCTCGTCGAGCTTTTCCAGCACCGCGAGGACTTTTCTGGTCGCCTCATATCCTTCTTCCATGGACAAGGTTTCGGCGCGTGTCTTGCTCTCGGTGGTGTTCATTGTCGCCAGAGTGAGGATCTGGTCCTGCTTCGCCACCCAGTTCGGCAACACGTCGCGGAAATCGGCGACCGCTTCGCGGATCATCGGGTTGCTTTCGGCGTCCAGCGTGCGGAGGATTTTTTCGATATCGTCGCGGTTCTGGTTGATGCCTGCGACATATTCCCTGATCTTTTCAGGCTTGGCGGTCAAGATGGCGTTCTTTTCGTCACGGATCGACGCGTAGACGTCCTCTTTCAGATGTGAGGACATTCTCAGATTGGTCGCCGGTCCCTCGACAATGTCGACCACAGATGAGTTGAGCGATGAGAGATTGAAGATCGCCACCGTCGCCATCGCGCAGCTGAGCAGGATCGTTAATGTAAAGGCCAGAGCCAGTTTTGCCTTGATCGTGAATCGCATGTTTTTACTCCACCCGTTTTCCCTGTTGCCATTTTGCCGGTTTTTCCTTGTTGGAAATTTCCGGTCCTGCATTCCGGGCGGGTCGGCCGCGATCGGTCTTTCGGTCGATCGCGGCTGAGGCCGTCCATTTCATCTGCGCATGCTATTCCTCACGCTGTTTCGCGGAAATGATCGTCGTCAGGGTCAGATCCGCCCAGGCGCAGGTCAAGCGCAAAACCGCGCGCGCGCGCCTGTTGGGCGGAAATGCTGTTGTCCTTGCGATAGCCCGGCTTGACCGGCTGAGCCTTTTGACGGCGATCGTCTCTCGCTGCGTTGTCGACGCGGAAGAAGGCGATCGAGGTCTGTAATTCTTCCGACTGGGCAGCCAGTTCTTCTGATGTAGCCGCCATCTCTTCAGACGCCGACGAGTTCTGCTGCGTCACCTTGTCGAGCTGCTGGATCGCCTCGTTGATCTGGGCTGCGCCGATATCCTGTTCGCGGCATGCGGCGGAGATCTCGGCCACCAGTTCAGCGGTCTTACGGATATCAGGCACCAGGCGCGCCAGCATGTCGCCGGCTTCCTGCGCAGCCTTGACGGTGTCCGAGGACATGTCGGAAATCTCGGCTGCGGCGGACTGGCTGCGTTCGGCGAGCTTGCGCACTTCGGAGGCGACGACCGCGAAGCCCTTGCCATGCTCGCCGGCGCGTGCCGCTTCCACCGCTGCGTTGAGCGCGAGCAGGTCGGTTTGACGGGCGATTTCCTGCACGATGCCGATCTTCTGAGCGATGGTCTGCATGGCGGCCACAGCGCGATTGACGGCGTCGCCAGAGTTTTCCGCGTCCTTCGCCGACTGACGGGCGATCTTCTCGGTCTGGGCGGCGTTATCGGCGTTCTGCTTGATGTTGGCGGCCATCTGTTCCATCGAAGCCGAGGCTTCCTCGGCGGCGGCGGCCTGTTCGGTCGCGCCCTGGGAAACCTGTTCGGAGGATGCCGAGAGTTCCTGGCTGCCTGAGGAAACGTTGACCGAGGCGGAAATCGCATCGGCGACCACGCCGCGCAAGCGATCGACCATGTTGCGCAGGGACACGCCGAGACGATCCTTTTCGGATTGTGGCGTGATGTTGATCGTGAGGTTGCCGCTCGCGATTTCTTCCGCCACCTTGGCCGAAGAGTTGAGGTTCTGGACCATATTGCGCATCGAATGGCCAAGCGTGTCCTTGTCGGACAGGAGCTTGATCTCGACGGCGAGATTGCCCTTGGAGATTTCGTCCGCCATGGCGGCCGTACCGCGCAAATTGGCGGTCATCACGTTGACGGTGTCGACGAGATCCTTGATTTCGTCATTGGTCTTGACCTTGACGTCGGAGTTCAGATCGCCGAGCGCCACGGCGTTGATCGCGGTCGCCGCCGACTTGAGACCGCGGCCGATACCCATGGCGATCCAGATCGCGATTGAGACGGACAGGATGAGAAGTAGGCCCGACATGCCGGCAAGCGCATTGAACGCCTGTGCATATTGCTGATTGGTAGCCTCGTCGGTCTTTTTGAGATCCTGTTCGATCTGCTTGGTGATCTCATCGATTTCCTTGAGCAACGCCTCTGTGAAGCGAGCACCGTCGCTCATCGATAGCTTGGCCGCTTCGGCATTGCTTTCGGTGGTGTTGATCGTGGCGAGTTCGATGATCCGGTCCTGAATCCGCGCCAAGTCCATGTAGTTCGCCTTGATTTCGACGACGAGGGCCTTGAGGTATTCCGGCGCATTTGCATGCAGACCGGATAGGGACGCTTCGGCCTGCTTGCGGCTTTCAGAAAAATGCGTCCTGTATCCGGCGATCGCTGCTGGATCCGTGTTCATGATCGCATTCTTTTCGGCGCGGATGCCGTCGGAAATAGCATCCGCCAGCGCCTTGGAGAGCGATAACTCTTTCACCGGGCCGGCCACCATGTCGGTAATTGCCGTATTGAGCGAGGACAGGTTTGTGATGCTCAAAATCGCCATTGCCGAGACCATCACGATGATGACGGAAAATGCGGCTGTTAGCTTGGCTTTGATCGTGAAACGCATGGATGCTTCCTCGGTTGTCCAATGGAGACGGCGCGGAACCCTGTCGCGCCGCCTGGTCTAAATCAGGCGCTCGCCCGGAAGTCTTGATCGTTCTCGTCTGGCCCGCCCTGGTCCAGATTGAGGGCGAATCCCTTCACTCTTTCCTGCTGGGCCTTCACACCCTGGGACGGCGCAGCGGGGCGACGCGGCTGGGTTTTCGCAGGCGCGGCATGAGCGGCGGCGCGCTTGACCGGCGCGGACGCGGCGCGATGGTTCTGCTCGACCTTGAAGAAGGAAATCGAGGTCTGCAGTTCTTCCGACTGGGCGGCCAGTTCTTCCGATGTCGCGGCCATCTCTTCAGACGCCGAAGAGTTCTGCTGGGTCACCTTGTCGAGCTGCTGGATCGCCTCGTTGATCTGGGAGGCGCCGATGTCCTGCTCGCGGCAGGCGGCGGAGATTTCGGAGACCAGTTCGGCGGTCTTGCGGATGTCCGGCACCAGGCGGGCGAGCATTTCGCCGGCCTGCTGGGCGGCCTTCACGGTGTCCGTCGACATTTCCGAGATTTCGGCTGCGGCGGACTGGCTGCGTTCGGCGAGCTTGCGGACTTCGGAGGCGACGACCGCGAAACCCTTGCCGTGTTCGCCGGCGCGGGCAGCCTCGACGGCCGCGTTCAGCGCCAGCAGGTCGGTCTGACGGGCGATTTCCTGGACGATGCCGATCTTCTGGGCGATGGTCTGCATGGCGGCCACGGCGCGGTTGACGGCGTCGCCGGAGACTTCCGCATCCTTGGCCGACTGGCGGGCGATCTTTTCGGTCTGCGAGGCGTTGTCGGCGTTCTGCTTGATGTTGGCCGCCATCTCTTCCATCGAAGCGGAGGCTTCTTCAGCGGCGGAGGCCTGCTCGGTCGCGCCTTGCGACACCTGTTCGGAGGAGGCCGACAGTTCCTGGCTGCCCGAAGACACGTTGACCGATGCGGCGATAGCGTCGGCGACGACGCCGCGCAGGCGCTCGACCATGCTTTCCAGCGAAAGACCCAGCGTGTCCTTGTCCGACAGCGGCTTCGGCGTCACGGTCAGGTCGCCATTGGCGATCAGGTTGGCGATCTGGGCCGTGTTGCGCAGATTGCCGACCATCACATTGATCGTGTCCACGACGTCCTTGATCTCGTCATTGGTCTTGATCTCGATGTTCTGGTCGAGATCGCCGATGGCGACGGCGTCTGCGACGGCCTTGATCTTCTTGAGACCCGTATTGATGCCCACGCCGATCCAGACAGCGACCGCGAGAGAGAACAGAAGCACGAAACTGACAATACCGATCAAAATGTTGCGGGAATTGTCGTATTGCGCGTTCGTGGCTTCGTCAGTCTGCTTGAGATCGGCGGCGATCTCTTCGTTCAAGCCTGCAAGCGTCGCGAGGAGGTTGGTGTTGTTTGCGGCGCCTTCGCCCATGGAGATTTCACCGGCGCGCATGTTGCTCTCGGTGGTGTTCTCGACGGCGAGCGCGATAACCCGGTCCTGGATCGGATACCAACCGGAGAGGAGAGTCCGGAACTCGGCGATTTTCTCGCGGATTTTAGGGTTTTGTTCCTTATCGAGTTCCTTCAACAAACGCTCGATCGTGGCGCGGCGTTCTTTCACATCCGCAACATAGCCCTGGATCTTGGTGGGATCTGTGTTGATGATGGCGTTCTTTTCAGCGCGGATGCTGTAGAGAACCGCATCCGAGAGATCGCTGGAGTTACGCAGATTGGCCGCCGGACCCTGAATAATGTCCGTAATTGCGGTGTTGAGCGACGACAGATTGACAATAGCCATGAAGGCCATGACCCCTGTCATGAGGATCACCAAAGAAAAGGCGGCGGCTAACTTAGCCTTGATCGTGAAGCGCATGTGTGATGCATCCTTGAATGCAGGTTGTCGTCGTCAGATTTGTGCCCTGGGCCACGAGACGCAGCCCAGGACTGTTTCGTTCGGATCAGCCGGCGGCGCGGAACTCGTCGTCGGCGCTGTCGGGGCCGCCATGGTTCAGATCCAGCGCGAAGCCGCGCACGCGGGCCTGCTGTTCGCTGACGCCGAGACCGGCCTTGCGGGCAGCCGGCTTGGCGGCAGGCCGGGCGATTGCCGCCGGAGATTTGCGGACGGCGGCGGTCTTGTTGTTTTCCCGCGCGTTTTCGACGCGGAAATAGGAGATCGACGACTGCAGCTCTTCGGACTGGGCGGCGAGCTCTTCCGAGGTCGAGGCCATTTCTTCCGAGGCCGACGCGTTCTGCTGGGTGACCTTGTCGAGTTGCTGGATCGCCTCGTTGATCTGGGAGGCTCCGATGTCCTGCTCACGGCAGGCCGCGGAGATTTCAGAGACCAGTTCGGCGGTCTTGCGGATGTCGGGCACCAGGCGCGACAGCATTTCGCCGGCTTCCTGCGCGGCCTTCACCGTGTCCGAGGACATGTCGGAAATCTCGGCTGCGGCGGACTGGCTGCGTTCGGCGAGCTTGCGCACTTCGGAGGCGACGACGGCGAAGCCCTTGCCGTGCTCGCCGGCGCGGGCGGCTTCGACCGCTGCGTTGAGCGCCAGCAGGTCGGTCTGACGGGCGATTTCCTGGACGATGCCGATCTTCTGGGCGATCGTCTGCATGGCGGCCACAGCCCGGTTGACGGCGTCGCCGGAGATTTCCGCGTCCTTGGCGGACTGGCGGGCGATCTTTTCGGTCTGGGCGGCGTTGTCGGCGTTCTGCTTGATGTTGGCGGCCATCTGTTCCATCGAAGCCGAGGCCTCTTCAGCGGCGGCAGCCTGCTCGGTGGCGCCCTGCGACACCTGCTCGGAAGAGGCCGACAGTTCCTGGCTGCCCGAAGACACGTTGGTCGAGGCCGAAAGCGCATCGCCGACGACGCCGCGCAGGCGCTCGATCATCGCGTTGACATAGCCGAGCAGTTCGCCGATCTCGTCCTTGCTGGTGATGTCGGCGAGCTTGGTGAGGTCGCCTTCCGACACGCTGCGGACAGCGGCGTTGGCGCGCGTGAGGCCGGCGGAGATCGTCTTGGAGATCCAGAAGGCCGCGCCGAGGGAGATGAGAAGCGCTACGGCGCTGATGCCGATCATGATGCTGCGGGCGGAAAGATATTGCGCCTCGGCATTGGTCTCGGCGTCCTGCATGCGGCCGCTTTCGATCTCGATCAGGTCGTAGATGACCTTGTCGATCTCTGCGATTGCAGGACGAAGATCGACCGTCGCCTGGGTGGCGCCGGCAAGATCGCCTGCGGCGAGGCGCTGGCGGGAATAGTCGTCGCCCTTGATGAATTTATCGCTGTTTTCGCGGATCGAGGCCCAGAGCGGACGACCCTTCTCGGTGGCGAGACCCTCGGCGGCGACCAACAGTTCTTCAAAATGCTTGCGCGCCGCGTTGCCCTTCTCGATGGTGCTGGCGCGCTCTTCTGCATCGGTGGCGAGCAGCAGGTTCTTCTGCTGGCGGATCATCTGCAGAAGTTCGATATCGATGGCCTGCGCGGTCTTGAGCCGCTCTGCAGGTCCGTTCAGCACGTCGCTGATCGTCGTGTTGAAAGCGCCGAGCGTGAAGATAGCATATCCGGCCGTCGCCACCATAAGAATGATGAGGAAGCCGAAGGCCACCCCCAATTTCGTTTTAATCGTCAAAGACATAACCCAACCCCTTTTAGGATGTATTCGGAGCCCCCGCTCCATGCAGTGCTATTTGAAGATTGCTCTCATGTTCGGCACGATGATGAAGTCGTTGCCCCGCTTCACCAGGCAGTCGATGAAATCCGGTCGCCAGCGCATGCCGACCGAAGGCGGCGGCTCGCTGGCGGTTTTGGTCAATGTGGTGACCTCGTAGACTTTGTCGGTGCGGATGCCGATCAGGACCGGCTCGCTGTCCAGGTCGAGGTCCAGCTCCATCACGATGATCCGCGTGTCCTTGGTTGTCTTGCTCGTCTCCATGCCGAAGGCCTGGGTGATGTCCGCGAGCGGGATGACCCGGCCGCGGAAATTGATGACGGCGGCGACGAACGGCCGGGCGCCGGGCACCGGCGTTTCAGGCACGAGATCGAGGATTTCCCGCACGCGGATGGCTTCGATGGCCAGTGTTTCTCCGGCGATATCGTAGGTGAGCACTTCGAGTTCGCTGGCGCGGTCCCAGAAGGTGCTGTCGATCTTGCGTTGTGCTTCCATCATCCTGCGGCGCGCAACTGCGCCTCCTCTAGCTGGCCGGCGGCGACGAGATGGGCGACGTCCAGGATCAGGGCGACGGAGCCGTCGCCGAGGATGGTCGCGCCCGAGAAGGTCGCCACGTCATGATGCAGTTTCGACATGGACTTGATGACCGTCTGGTGATCGCCGATGATCTGGTCCACCACCAGGCCGACGCGTTCGGAGCCGGTGGAGATGACCACCACCTTCTGGAACGGATCGGGCTTGGTGCCGGTCTTGAACAGGTCGCGGAGACGGATGAACGGCACCAGGCTGTCGCGCAGCGAAATGAAGCTGCGTCCGCGCGAGCGCATGTCGTCCTCGAGCGAGAGTTCGAGGCATTCCTCGACCGCCGACAGCGGGATGACGTAACGGCCCGAGCCCACCCGCACGAGCAGACCATCGATGATGGCGAGCGTCAGCGGGATATTCAGCGTGATGTCGGAGCCCTTGCCGGGCGTGCTGACGATGTTGATCGAGCCGCGCAGCGCGTCGATGGTGCGCTTGACCACATCCATGCCGACGCCGCGGCCGGAGAGATTGGTCACGGTCTGCGCAGTCGAGAAACCCGGCTGGAAGATCATCTGCAGGAGGTCCTGGTCGGACAGCTGCTGATTGGGCTGAATGAGGCCGTTCTGCTCTGCCTTGGCGCGAATCCGTTCGCGGTTCATGCCGCGGCCGTCGTCGCTGATGATAATCTTGACCTCGCCGCCGGTCTGGCGCGCCATGAGCCGCACCTTGCCCGCCGCCGGTTTGCCGGAAGCAACGCGTTCCTCGGCCGTTTCCAGGCCGTGGTCGCAGGAGTTGCGCACCAGATGCACCATGGGATCGGCGAGGCGTTCGATAACGCTCTTGTCGACCTCGGTCGTTTCGCCTTCGGTGACCAGTTCGATCTGCTTGCCGGTTTCATGGGCGAGATCGTGGATCAGGCGGCGGAAGCGGCCGAACAGCTGCGTCACCGGCACCATGCGCAGCACCATCATCGTGTCGCGCAATTCGCCGGACAGGCGTTCGATGTCTTCCGAGACGGCGCGCAATTGCAGGTCGCTGCCGCTGGAGGCGAGCTGCGACAGGCGGGACTGGGCGATGACGAGTTCGCCGACGCGGTCCATCAGTTCATCGAGACGCTCGGCGGGCACGCGGACGTTTTCCGCCGATTTGCTGGATTGCTTGACGTCGATCGCCGCCGGACGCCCTTCCACCGGCTGAATGGGCTTGGGCGCCGGCGCGGAGCGCGGCGCTTCGGCTTTGACCTCGGGCGCGGCGACCGCCGCGGGCGGTTCGTCACGGACAATGTCCAGCTTCATGTCGTCCATCACGAAGATGAACACATCTTCGATGGAGGACTTGCTCGCTGCGCCATCGAGCGTCACGGACCAGGTGACATAGAGTTCGGTCGGATCAAGACCATCGAGCGTCGGAACCGCGCTCGTATCGATCTGCACTTCGCATTCGCCGAGGTCGCGCAACTCGTCGATCAGCGGCAGAGGATTGGTGCCGTTGGTCATGGCGTTGGCGGGCAGCGAGAAGCGGATCTTCCATTTGCCCTTCGGCGCGGCCGCGGCCGGAGCCGGGGCTTCGCGGCCAGCTGCGGCTTCGACGGCGCGATGAAGGCGACCGAGAAGGCTCTCGCTGATAGCGGAATGGTCTGCGCCGGGCTGCTCGACGAGGACGCGCATGTGATCCTTGGCGTCGAGCACGGCCGAGATCAGGTCCTCGGTCGCCGGCACTTCACCTTTGCGCACTCTGTCGAAGGCTGTTTCGCAGTGGTGGGTGAAAGCAGCAAGGGCTTCGAAGCCAAACATGGCTCCGGAGCCCTTGAGCGTGTGGAGACTGCGGAATACCGCATCGACCTGATCCTTGTTGCTCAGGTCTTCGAGCAAATCTAGCAAGCCTGCTTCGATCAGCTCCAGGAGTTCCGCCGCTTCCGTCCGGAAAACGGCTATTGGATCGGGATGGCTCATTTGCCGAGCACCTTGCGCACGATTTTGACGAGATTGTCGGGATCGAAAGGCTTGGTCAGCCAACCGGTCGCGCCGGCGGCCTTCGCCTGTTCCTTGATCGAGCCATCGGATTCCGTGGTCAGGAAGATGATGGGAACGCCCATCTGGCTCGGAATTTTGCGGAGCTCGCGGATCATTGTCAGCCCGTCCATGACCGGCATGTTCAGATCGGTGACGATCAGATCGTAATGACCGGAGGTCGCCTTAGCGATACCTTCGGCTCCGTTGATCGCTTCGGTGACGGTGTACCCGGCGTTCGACAGCGCCACATTGGTGGTCAGTCGAATGCTCGCGGAGTCGTCGACGGTCAAAATATTCGCAGCCATTATTGCATTCCTTCGTGCAGCCAAAATTGCGCGTCCTCTTGAGAGAGGACATCCAGAAAGCCCGCCCGCTTCAGCGCCGCCTTAACGGCGTCGTTCGCGGGGCGGGAAAGAGTGACGGGCTTGCCGCCTGCGGCGGCGCTTTTGCGAACGGATTCAACCAATTGCAGAAAGGAGAGGTCGATATCCTCGCAGTTTTCGAGGTCGAGTTCTATCCTGCTCGAAGAACTCGCATAATCCTGCAGCGCCGCGTGAATATCGCGGATATTTCGAATATTGGCTTTGGAAGGCGCTAAATAAGTCATGTCCTCACCTTTTTACTGGTGTTCGCGCAAATACTTCTAGCGGGTGAGGATCACAGGGAATGGCTAATGAGAGGTAAATTTATAAAGGGAAAAGTTCATCCTATCTAATAGTATGCTAGTTTTGAGAGAGAATGCTAAACGGTTTTTTAATAGACGATAACGATTTGTTTAAATTTGCAGATCGTTGAAATTACTTAGGTTTATATAATTTTAGACAGTCCAAATATTAGATCATTGAAGAGTGCGGGAGAGGATTCGGTAACCAGTGCGCAGATTTATGGGACAACCCCTGCACGAATTTACCGATCGTTTGTCGATTTGCCTTAAGCTTCGCTCACATATGAAATACGTTTGGGGACAAAACGTTGTTGCAAGTAAAACAGAGTAACGTTGCGTCATGGCGCGTCGGCCGAGCGGACCTCGACGCGAAACTCGCCGTTGCACATGGAAAATTAGAGAAAAAGTTCCTCGAAGGCGGAGCGGTTTTGATTGCGATCTCCGATATTCTGAAGCGGCTGATCGCATCGCTCGACGCCCTGACGAGCGTGCTGGACACAGAAGCCTCGAATGCAACGATGCAACGCATTCTCTCGACCGCGAAGGAACTGGCTGAACTTCCGAAATTCGAACAGGCGCGGCTCGCCGGTTTCGAGAAGCTGCGGGCAGCCTGCCAGAAAATGCAGTCCAATGTGGAAGACATGCGCGAAACCATGCGCTATCTCCGCACCTTCGCAATCACCGTCAAGATCACGGGCGCCGGCATCGCGGAATTCGCAGGCTTCGCCGACGAGATCCGTGAGCGTATCCAGTCGGGCGCGCAGGAAGTCGACCGGTTCGGCGACCAGCTGTCGGCCATGGCGGTGCAACTCGCCGCCGCCACGCAGTTCTCGGCGCGCATTTCCCGCGAGTATGGCGACGTCGTCCCCGGCGTGGTCCGCGATCTCGAACGCGACGCCGGCGTCATCGCCGACCATCACCGCAAGCTCTCCGGCATCGCCAATGACGTGAAGTCGCTGGCCCGCGCTATCCAGTCCAAGATCGCCCAGGTGCTGTCGGCGCTGCAGATCGGCGACATCACCCGCCAGCGGCTCGAGCATGTCCGCTCGAGCTTCGAATTCCTCGACGAGTTCAGAGCGTCTCCGGAAGGCGCGGCCCTGAGCTTCGAGATGAACGAGGCGCTCGACGCGGTCATCGACCGCTTGGCCGCGGCCCAGACCGAGAGCATGGTCGACGATTTCGAGCGCGATTGCCGCAAGATCATGCAGCTGATGCAGAGCTTCGTCGACGACGCCCATTCGATCATGGCGTTGCGCGAGACGATGCATCAGAGCGGCGATCGCGGCGGCAATAATTTTCTCGCCACGCTGGAGCGCGGCGTGGCGGCGGCGAGCGGTCTCGTCTCGAACGTCGCCGAAACCAGCGCCAACGCCAACAAGGTCGCGCAATCCACCGGTGAAACGGCCCATAGCCTGGTCGACGGCATTTCGATCATCCGCGGCATAAAGACCGACATTCATTATATGGCGCTGAATTCCAACCTGCGCTGCTCGAAGCTCGGCGACGAGGGCCGCTCGGTCAATGTGGTCAGCGCAGAATTGCGCGTCTTCGCCGAAAAGCTCGAAGAGCCGGCCAACAATGTCGTGGACGAGTTGCACCATTTCGAGAGCGCCGCCGAGGCCTTTTCGCAATGCGCCGAAGCGACGGGCTCCGATCTCAGCGCGCCGTTGCGCGAAGCGCTCGACGACATCCGCGCCATGTCGAAGCGGATGGAAGAGAGCATCTCCTTGTTCGAGCATGAGGGGCAGGAAGTGTTCGCCAAGGTCAGCGCCGCGCTGTCGACGCTGGATTTCGAAAGCGAACTCGGCGATGTGCTTCGCGACTGCGTCGACGTCGCCCGCGATCTCGCCGCCCAAGCCGAAGGCGACGCCTCCATTCTCGGCTCGTCCGCCGATGCGCTCAGCGCGCGGATCTACAAGATCTACACCATGGCGTCCGAGCGCGACCTGCACCGCGAATTCATGGCGGTGAACCAGGCCGCCGACGAACCGGCGGCGAAAGCGCCGATGAGCGACGAGGATCTGTTCGACGACGCGTTGTTCTGAGAACACGGTGGAAAGCGGGGAGGGCGCCCGAGGCTCCCGCCAGTTTCAGAGACATTTCCGCATGACGTGAAACAAGGCGTCGTCGCGAGCGAAAGTCTCCACCGTCGTCCAGCCCAAGGACCTGTAGAGGCCGACGGCGCTCGCGCTATACAGAGACAAGCGTTCTATGCCTGACGCCGCCGCGACAGATTCGATCTTCGCGACCAGCCTGCGCGCATGGCCTTTGGCGCGATGTTCGGGCGTCACATAGAGGCCGGCGAGCCAGGGGTTGAGATCGGGACGATCGTCGAGGTCGTCGTCGCAGAGCGCGACCATGCCGATGGGTTCTCCCGCATCGAGCAACACATAGACCTGCGGCAACAAAGCGTGATCGGCTGTCGCCGCGCGTTCCCGCTCCATCAGGTCTTCGAAGGATAAGCCGCTCTCGGAGAAAAATGCGTTCCATCGCCAGCGACCCGTGACGACCGCAAGATCGGGCCGTTCACGGGTCGTCACGAAAGACAGGCGGGAACTTGATACGGTCACGCCACCGCGCGGGGGCGGGGCAGGGCGACGGCCGGCCGGGCCGGGCGGACGCGGTTGCGGTTCGGCACATAGCCCAGCACTTCCTCGGCGAAGGCGGCGGCGTTTTCCTTGGCCTTGTCGAGATTGCTGACCCGTTCCGGGTTCATGTCGTGGAGGCTGCAGCCGTAATCGAACAGGTCGCGATAGGCGGAGCGTTCGATGATCGGCGTGTCGAGCACGCGCACTTTCCGTTCGGCGAGCATCTGCTTGACCACCTGCAGGGCGCGAGTCGTCACCATCGAGTTAACGCGGGTCAGCACCACCGAATGCGGGATGCGGATGGAGGCCTTGTCCTCGAGATATTGCAACAATTCCAGCACCTGAGCGCCGCCCTTGGCGTCCATGGCGCAGCCTTGGATGGGTATCAGCACATGATCGGACACGCCCAGGGCGGTGGCGATGAGTGGCGAGCAGGCGCCGGGAAGGTCGAGAAGGAAGTAATCTGTCTTGTCGCGATACAACGCCATCTGTGACTGCAGGTTGGCGACGGTCACATAGGACACGACATTGATGTTGGCGAGCGGCGAACCGGTCTCATGCCAGCGGCTGATCCAGCGCTGCGGATCGGCGTCGAGAATGGTGACGCGCTCGCCCTGCCGGGCGAGTTCGGTGGCGAGAAGCAGCACGGCGGTGGTCTTACCCGCGCCGCCCTTGGTGTTTGCGAAAGTGATGACCGGCATTGCTTGACGTCCTGAAAAAACATTGCTCGCGCCAGCCCGATCCATCGGCTGAAGCTCTTCCACGATCTTTGCCAATCGTGGTTAAGAAAGTCTTTCGGCCCGCCTACTAGTTTGTGCACCTCAGGATGTTTCTACCGCTCGCGGGCGCAGAAAAACTGCCTCCCATCGGGCAGCGAGATGCGCGCGTCATCACCGCGGATCTCGAAGGTCACGCCTTCGGCGCCATAATCCGAGCGTTCGACGAAACGGTCGCCATCCGCTACGCCGACATGGACGGCGTTTCGCCATTCGATCGCGCCGACGGGGGGATTGCTTTCGATGAGCGTCGCGGTTACCGGCAGGTCGATCTTCCGACAGTTGAGCACGAAGGGGCCGCGAGCCAATGCGTTTTCGGCTTGCCGCGCTTCTTCATGCTTTTCGAGAAGACGATGAATGCGCCGCGCATAGGCGGCTATGATGCAGCTTCGCGTTTCCTGCGCCAGCCAGCAATCGTTTCGGGCGCTTTTCCAGCCGGCCGCATCCGCTTTCATCGCCGCCGCCCGCTTGGGCTCCGCCGCCTTCAGGGCGAGCGCATAAAGACGCGCCGCCTCGCGATCGAGCAATGACAGTTCGTAATCGCCGCAGATGGTCTTTTCGGCGCGTCCAGCCGGATTGGCGCAATCGAAAGACGGGCTCCCCGCAACGGCGGGGGAAGAAAAAGCCGCCGAAGTCAAGACAGTCGCCGCTGCTGCAACCGTCAGCGCCAGTGTCCGATAGGACGACAGGCTGCGTTGAAACGCGATGAACATGGGTCGACGGATCGGGGTCATAAGCGTCACCTCTGCCTGTGCGACACCTCGTTGAAAGGGCGCCGTGTCAGGCTGTAACGCGCGAATCCGCCGGATGATCCCCAAAAGAAAAGGCCCGCGACGAAGGCGGGCCCCGATCTGTTTTGTCTCGCGCGGGAATTAGCTCTTGGCGCGTTCGACGTAGGAACCGTCTTCGGTCAGCACGACGATCTTGGTGCCGGCGTCGATATGCGGCGGGACCATCGAGCGAATGCCGTTGGACAGCATGGCCGGCTTGTAGGACGACGAGGCCGTCTGGCCCTTGACCACCGGCTCGGTTTCCATGACTTCGAGCACGACGTGGCGCGGCAGTTCCATGGCGATCGGGTTGCCTTCGTGGATCGACAGGATCACCGTCATGCCATCGGCGAGATAGGCCTTGTCGTCGCCGATCATGTCGGGGGTCGCCACGACCTGATCGTAGTTTTCCGGGTTCATGAAATGGAAGCCTTCGCCATCCTCGTAGAGGAACTGGAAGTTGATGTCTTCCACGATGGCGCGCTCGACCTGTTCGGTGGTCTTCCAGCGCTCGGACACCTTCACGCCGTCGGAAATGCGGCGCATGTCGATCTGCGTGACCGGCGTGCCCTTGCCCGGATGAAAATTCTGCGCGGTCAGAACCACATAGAGCTTGCCTTCGATGTCGAGGACATTGCCCTTGCGGAGCTGAGAAGCGATGACCTTTGCCATAGGACTTCCTTGTAACTTGTTTGAACGCGCATTAAAGGACGGTCGAAACCGGCCAACTGCCCGCCTTTTTCAGGATGTGGCGCGCCAATAACCCGAAAACGGGCAAATTGCCAGTCTGAATCGAACACGAAGATGAGAAACATGGCTTCGACGACGCCGTCCCGTTGGTGGGCGCCCGATGTGCATGCCGACCGGCGCCCCTTTCTGCTCGCCCGCAATCGCGTGCAGGCGGCGCTGCGCGCCTATCTTGCCGGTGGCGATTTCATCGAGGTCGATACGCCGGCGCTGCAGATTTCGCCTGGAAACGAGACGCATCTGCACGCTTTCAAGACAGAGTTGATCGGCTCCGATGGGGAGCCGCGCGATTATTATCTCCATACTTCGCCTGAATTCGCCTGCAAGAAGCTGCTGTCGGCGGGGGAAAAGCGCATTTTCACCTTCGCGCATGTCTATCGCAATCGCGAGACCTCGCCGACCCATCAGCCTGAGTTCACCATGCTCGAATGGTATCGAGTGGGCGAGCCCTATCAGGCGCTGATGGTGGATTGCGGGCGCATGCTGGCGCTGGCCGCCGAGGCGGGCGGGACGACGACCTTCTCCTATCGCGGCATGAGCTGCGATCCCTTCGCCGCGCCCGAGCGGTTGACGGTGGCCGAGGCGTTCTCGCGCCATGCCGGCATCGATCTTCTCGCCACGATCGCCAAGGATGGCGAGACCGATCGCGACGAACTGGCGGCGCGAGCCTCGGGGGCTGGCATCCGCATCGCCGAGGACGACACCTGGTCCGACATCTTCTCCCGCATCCTGGTCGAAAAGGTCGAGCCTCGTCTGGGCGAGGGGCGCGCGACCATTCTCTGCGAATACCCCGCCGCCGAAGCCGCGCTCGCCCGCCGCTCGCCCAGGGACGGCCGCGTCTCGGACCGCTTCGAGCTTTACGCCTGCGGCGTCGAACTCGCCAACGCCTTCGGCGAACTCACCGACCCCATCGAACAGCGTCGCCGCTTCGAGATGGAAATGGCGGAGAAACAGCGGATCTATGGCGAGACCTATCCGCTCGACGAGGACTTCCTCGCCGCGCTCGCGATCATGCCCGAAGCGTCGGGCGCAGCGCTCGGCTTCGACCGCCTGGCGATGCTGGCGAGCGGCGCCCGCCGCATCGACCAGGTGATGTGGGCGCCTGTGGCGTGGGGGGCGTGATGCGGAATGTTCTTAAGGCAGGCGCGCGCGCGGCTTGTTTTCCGGTTGTTGCTGAGACGACGGCGTGCACAGCCCCTCATCCGGCTGCCGCTGCGTTCTCCCCGCAGTTGCGGGGAGAAGGGCAATGGAGCGCCGTCCTTGCCACATCCTCCTTCTCCCCGCTCGCGCCGGGAGAAGGTCCCGGCAGGGGGATGAGGGGCGGAGCACGCCCCAGCGATGCCTCGCATTCGTGGCTCACCCCCCTCTGTCCTGCCGGACATCTCCCCCTCAAGGGGGGAGATCGAAGGAGGCGAGGACATCGCCCCACGTTAGGCGTCGAGATGGAGGCGAGCGGGCGCCGCCAGCCAATCTCCCCCCCTGAGGGGGAGATGTCCGGCAGGACAGAGGGGGGTAATACTGGCTCCAGCGTCGCCTTCATTCAAAATCCTCTACCCGCGCGGAGCCGTCCCGCATGACCGCGCTCACCACGCCCAAAGACCTCCTCTCCGCCGGCCTTATCGACGAGGCCGCGCTGGAGCCGGCGGAAAGGGTCGCCGCCCGCTACGCCATCTCTGTCACAGACGACGTCGCCCGGCTGATCGATCCGGCGGACGCCCATGACCCCATCGCCCGGCAATATCTGCCGCGCCCGGAGGAACTGACCATCCTGCCCGGCGAGCGGGAGGATCCGATCGGCGATCACGCGCATGCGCCGGTGGCCGGCATCGTGCATCGTTATCCGGATCGCGTGCTGCTCAAGGCCGTGCATGTCTGTCCGGTCTATTGCCGCTTCTGCTTCCGCCGTGAAATGGTGGGTCCAGCGGGAGACGGGATGCTGGCGGGGGAGGCGCTGGATGGCGCGCTCGATTACATCGCCCGCCATCCCGATATCTGGGAAGTAATCATCACCGGCGGCGATCCGCTGGTGCTGTCGCCCCGGCGGCTGGCCTCGCTGATGCAGCGGCTGGGCGCGATCGATCATGTAAAGATCATCCGCTTCCACAGCCGCGTGCCGGTGGTCGACCCCGGCAGGATCGACGGCGCGCTGATCGACGCGCTCGGGACTCCGGGCAAAACCGTCTATGTGGCGCTGCACGCCAATCACGCCCGCGAATTCACGTCCGAGGCCAGGTCTGCCGTTGATAGACTGATCGCCGGCGGCGTGACGATGGTCAGCCAGTCTGTGCTGTTGAAGGGCGTCAATGACAGCGTCGCGGCGTTGGAAGCGCTGATGCGCGGCTTCGTCGAGATGCGGGTGAAGCCCTATTATCTGCACCACCCCGATCTCGCGCCCGGCACCAGCCATTTCCGGCTGGGGATCGACGAGGGCAGGACGCTGGTCGAAGCTCTGCGCCGCCGCGTCTCAGGTCTGTGCATGCCCGCCTATATCCTCGACGTGCCGGGCGGATCGGGCAAGGTGTCGCTGACGGAGAGCCCGGTCATGGCCGTGGGCGAGGGGGCTTATGAGATATTCGACCGGCACGGCGGAAGGCATGAATATCGGGATCAATAGACTTCAGAGGTAGTCTACGCCTTCACCGTCCCGGATATAGCCGAAAACGCGAAAGCCTTTCGCTGTTTCTTCACCCGGAACGTGGATCCTTTGAAGCGCGACGCGAACAGACTCACGCTGAGCAGGTGTTTCGGTGTGAATGTCCACATGCGCGATGTCTTCATATCCCCCGTTGCGAAAATGATAAAACCATTCGCCGTCTGGTCCATATTCGTGGCCATCGGTCGAAAGCGTGCTCCATTTTGGCGCCGGCTTGAGAGCGTACATTGCCAGTCTCAATTCATTCCATTTGGTGTTGTTCATCACCGGATTGAGCATGGTAATCCATCGGGTCCTGATCGTTATTCAACCTTGATCGTCCGCCTTGTCATTTGCCCGCCTGCGCCGCCTCAAACGCATTGGCCTGTTCCTCCATCCGTTCGGTAAAGCGGTTGAACAGCGTGGCGAAGGCCGCGATGTCTTCTTCCGGCCAGCCTGCCAGCGCGGTGGTCAGCACGTCGCGCTTGGTGTCGTGGACGCTGTCGATCATGGCGCGGCCATTGTCGGTCAGCGTCACGATGGTGCGGCGGGCGTCCTGCTGGGAGGCTTCGCGGCGGAGGAGGTCGCGCTTGACGAGATCGGCCACCATGCGGCTGGCGCGGGAATGATCGATGCGCATATTGTCGGCGATGGCGCCGATGGTGATTTCCTGCTTCTCGCCCAGTCGGCTGACCAGGCTCATCACGTCGAGATCCGAAAGCTCCATACCCGTGCCCAGACGCGCCAGCGCCACGCGGCCGATATAGCGGCGGCCGGTCATCAGGCGCATCCTGGCCATGGCTTCGCCGACGCGATGAATGGCGTCGTCTTTGCGGGTGTCGGAGGATTTGGGTTCGGTATCGCTCATAGTGTCTGTTTATCAGAAAAATCGACGCCGCCAAGATATTTCGTGTCTTTGTCACATATGTGCTGTTGACATATATATGCTAAAAGCACATGAATTGCACACTTGAATTTCGTCAGGACTGGTGCCGCCATGGACGCTCGCGTCGAAACCGCCGAACAAGCCTCTACAGCCTTCACGTCGCTGGTGCCCGATCCGAAGCGGCGCATGCTGGTGTTCCTCATTCTGTTGATGGGCATGTTCATGGCGACGCTGGACAATCAGATCGTCTCCACGGCGCTGCCGACCATTGTCGGCGAGTTCGGCGCGCTGGAACGGTTCGGCTGGGTCGGCTCCGCCTATCTGCTCGCCACGAGCGCGGTCATGCCGGTCTATGGCAAGCTGGGCGATCTGTTCGGGCGCAAATATGTGATCATGACGGCGATCTTCATCTTCACGCTGGGCTCGCTGGTCTGCGGTCTCGCGGTGTCGATGAATACGCTGATCGCCGCGCGCGTGCTGCAGGGGCTGGGCGGCGGCGGCATCATGGTGTCGCTGTTCTCGATCAACGCCGATCTGTTCGAGCCGCGCGTGCGGGCCCGCTACCAGAGCTATTCCAGCCTGGTGCTGATGGCGTCGGGCGCGATCGGTCCGACGCTCGGCGGCGCGCTGTCGGATCTGTTCGGCTGGCGCTCGATCTTCCTCGTCAATCTGCCCGTCGGCATTGCGGTGCTGATCGGCATGGCGATCCTGTTGCCCTATCGCAGGCCGACCCGCAAACCCCGGATCGACTACGCCGGGGCGCTGCTGCTCGCGGGCGCGGTGTCGAGCGTCGTGCTCTGGGCCGACTCGAGCGAGATCTTCGGGTCGCTGATCGCCAAGGAAAGTCTGGCCGTGGTGCTGTTCGGCGCGGTGTCGCTGATCGCCTGGATCATGGTGGAGCGGCGCGCGCCTGAGCCCATCGTGCCGCTCGGCCTGTTCCGTAACCCCACCGTCAGCTTTCTGCTGATCATCTCGCTGACCAGCGGCGCCGTCGGTATCGGCTCGGTGAATTATGTGGCGCTGTTCCTGCAGACCACCACCGGGCTTTCGCCCTCGCTTGCCGGCCTTTTGTTCATCGCCCTGACCGGTGGCATCGCCCTGGGGTCGCTGACGGCAGGCCGGCTGATCTCGAAGACCGGCCGCTACAAGGTTTTTTCGCTGATCAGCACCGCCGGCAGCATGACCATCTTCTTCCTGTTTTCCTTCCTGCATGCCGGCACGCCCATTCCGCTGATCGGCTTCATGATGCTGCTGCAGGGCATGAGCGTCGGCTTCGGACAGCAGGTGCCGGTGATCGGGGTGCAGAACGCCGCAGATCCCCGCGACGTCGGCGCGGCGACGGGGGCGGTGACGCTGACCCGCATGGCCGGCGCCTCCATCGCGATTTCCGTTTATGGCGCGGTGCTGTCGGCGGGGGTGGAGCGGCATGTCTCGACCATTCCAGGCGTCGGCAACATCGCCGAACTGACGCCGTCGGCGCTGGCCACGCTGCCGGAAAGCAGCCGCCTGCTGGTGGCCGATCTCTATGCCGGCGCCTTCCATCATGTGTTCCTGACCATGTCGCTGACCATCGCCATCGGCTTCATCGCCGCCATGCTGCTCAAGAACAATCGCCTGCCGAGCGGCATGAAGGGATAGGTGGAGCATCTGGCATGGGCGTTGCAGCGTCTCTTCCGGGATCACCTGGAGAAACGCCATGCTCAACAATGCCGCAACAGCCGCCGCCGAAGACAAGAGCATTGCTGAAAAAACGCTCATCGATGCGCTTGCGTTCGCCGCTTTGACGGCGCGCTCGGGCAGCCCAGCCGGATGCGCCTTCTCGCCGATCGGCCTCTGGTCGATGCTCACCAAGAAAAACTGACAAACGAAAGGCCGCCGGATCGCTCCAGCGGCCTCGATCTCTTTCAGATTGCGCTCGCGTCAGTCGCCGATCACCAGCAGATCGCGCGGCGCATAATAGGCCGAAACCGTGTCGCCGATCGACGGCGGCGGATGCGAGGGATCGTTGAAGGCGTCGAAGGACAGCGTCGTCCCCTCGACCTTCAGACGCGTGCGCACCACCGATCCGAGGAAGTGCACGCCGTCCACGACGCCGGTCACCGAGAGATCGCGGCCGCGGCTCTGATCGAGCGACAGCGCTTCAGGGCGTACGGCCAGCGTGACCTTGTCGCCGGCCTTCTTGCCGGTGAGCGGCTGCGAAACGGTTACGGTTGCGCCATTGACGGTGACCGAGCCTGCGGCGGGATCGGCGACCACAGCTTCGATCATCGACAGCGTGCCGACAAAGCTCGCCACGAAGCGAGTGGTCGGGCGGTTGTAGATCTCGTGCGGCGTGCCGATCTGGTCGGCCTTGCCCTGATGCATGACGACGATGCGATCGGAGATCGACAGCGCTTCTTCCTGGTCATGGGTCACGAAGATGGTGGTGATGCCCATCTTGCGCTGGATGTCGCGGATCTCCTCGCGCAGCGACACGCGGATCTTGGCGTCCAGCGCCGACAGCGGCTCGTCGAGCAGCAGCACCTGCGGCTTGATGGCGAGCGCGCGGGCGAGCGCCACGCGCTGCTGCTGGCCGCCCGACAGCTGGAACGGATAGCGGTCGGCGAGGTGGTCGAGGCCGACGAGCTTCAGCATGTCGGCGACCGTCTTGTCGCGGTCGGCGCGATTGACGCCGCGGACCTTGAGGCCGAAGCCGACATTTTCCGCCGCCGTCATATTGGGAAACAACGCATAGGCCTGGAACACCATGCCGATATTGCGCTGGTTGGGCTTCAGGTCGTTCTGCCGGGCGCCGCCAATTTTGATCTCGCCGGACGTGGGCGTCTCGAAGCCCGCGACCATGCGCAGCGTCGTGGTCTTGCCGCAGCCCGACGGGCCGAGGAAGGAAACGAATTCGCCTTTTTCGATCGCCATGTTGAAGTCGATGACGACGTTCTGCGCGCCGTAGGATTTCTGGATATTGGTGAGGGTGAGAAAGCTCATGTACAAAAATCCTCAGACCTGGCGGGAGGGCGTTTTCTGGAAGCGGGACAGCAGCTGGATGACGCCGAGGCAGCCCCAGGTGATGCCGAAGGCGATCACGGCGAGCGCGGCCGGCTCATAGGCGCGGTTGGCGCCCAGCAGCTGCATGTAGGGACCGAAGGCCGGGCGGTTGAGCAGCGCGGCCATGGTGAACTCGCCGATGACGATGGCGAAGGTCAGGAAGGCGCCCGAGAGCACCGCGATCATCACATTGGGCAGGATGATGCGGCCGAGAATGGTCACCCAGCCAGCGCCCAGGCTCTGGGCGGCTTCGGTCAGCGTTCCCACGTCGATCGTGCGCAGGCCGGTGTCGACGGCGCGATACATATAGGGCAGCGCCAGCGTCGCATAGCCGAACATCAGCAGCAGATTGGTGCCGAAGGTCGTGCCCGTCAGCGGCAGCCAGCTCGACGTGTTGTAGAGCCGGATATAGCCGAAGACGATGACGATGGCCGGAATGACCAGCGGCAGGAGCGTGATGAATTCGATATAGGGCCGGATATGCGGCAGCTTCAGCCGCACGACATAGGCCGTCGGCACCACCAGCAGCACGCCGAACACGATCGTCGCCAGCGCCTGCGCCACCGAATAGGAGAAGGTCGCCTGGAAGCTCGGATCGGCGAGGACCTTGGCGTAGGCGTCGAAGGAATAGACGCCGCGGCGCATCTTAAGCGAAAAGTTGGTCATGCCGATCAGCGGCAGGGCGAAATAGAGAATGCCGAAGGCGAGCGCGCCCCAGGCCCAGAGCTTTTTCATTTGAGCCACCTTTCGCTGCGGGCGCGCAGCCAGATGTAAAGAGTGTTGGCCGTCGCGGTGATCACGATCATGCCGAAGGCGATGGCGTAGCCGAGATGGGGATTGCCGAGCACGTCGCCGCGGATCTGCGCGAACAGCAGGATCGGCACGATGCTGAGCGAGGAGCCGGTCAGCGCGATCGCGGTTGCCACGGCGCCGAAGGCGTTGGCGAACAGCAGCGCAAACGTGCCGAGCAGAGACGGCAGCAGGATCGGAAAGGCCACCATGCGCCAGTATTGGCCGGGCGTGGCCCCGAGAATGGAGGCGGCCTCGCGCCATTCCTTCTTCAGGCCTTCGAGCGCCGGCGTGATGATCAGCACCATCAACGGGATCTGGAAGAACAGATAGGTGACGGTCAGTCCCCAGAAGGAGAGCAGATTGAAGCCGAGCGCGCGAAGATTGATGCCCAGTTCCGTCTTCAGGTAGAGGGTGATCATCCCTGCCGGGCCGAGCGTCGCCAGAAAGGCGAAGGCCAGCGGCACGCCGGCGAAATTCGAGGCGACGCCGGAAAATGTCAGCAACGGATCGCGGACGCCGCGCGGCAGGCCGCCCACGGTCACCGCCGCCGCCATGCCGAAGCCGATCAGGCAGCCGAGCGTCGCCGAGGCGAGACTGATCTTGATCGAGATCCAGTAGGCCGCAAGAATCGACGGCGTGAACAGCGCAGCGATGTTGTCGAGTGTGAAGCCGCCTTCCGGCGTCTGGAACGCGCCGAGCACGATCTTGAATGTCGGCAGGATGAGAAACAGCAGCGCGAACAGGAAAAAGGGCGCGACCCCCAGCCAATGCGTCGGCAGTTTCATCGGAGCGGATTTCGCTCCGGCGTTGGAAGTGTTCATCAAATCAGTCCCGTGCCCCGAGGGATGGTTTGTCAAAAATACAGAATAGCGGCGATGGCCGGCGGCGGCAAAGAGGCCCCGCATCAGAATTGCGCTTTATCAAGCATAAAACGCCCCGGCGCGGACGCCGGGGCGGCATTTCATGACATCAGACGCTTACTGAACGTTGGCGCCGACGACCTTGTCCCAACCGCCGGTGACGGCGGCCTTGTTGGCGTCGACTTCCTCGAGCGTCGGGAAGTAGGCCTTTTCATAGGAAGCGGCCGGCGGCAGCTTGTCGAGCAGTTCCTTCGGGATCTTGCCGGCGGCGGACATCGCGTTGAAGCGAGCCGGGTGGCAATAGCCCTTCAGCCAGCCGAGCTGACCTTCGTCCGAATAGAGATATTCCATCCAGAGCTTGGCTGCGTTCGGATGAGGAGCGTAGGCCGAGATCGCCTGGACATAGACGCCGGCGAGAACGCCGCTTTCCGGAACGATAACGTCAACCGGCGGGTTGCCGGCCAGCGTGTCGCGCCAGGACAGCGCGTTGTAGTCCCAGGCGACGACGATCGGGGTCGAGCCCTGGGCCAGCGTGCCGGCCTTGCCGATGACGGGAACGAAATTGCCGGCCTTGTTCAGCTCGGCGAAGTAGGCGAGACCGGCTTCGCCGGCTTCCTTGCCAGCCTTGGCGCCGGTGGAGAGACCAGCGGCGAGAACGCCGAGAATGGCCTGGTTGGACGCGCGCGGATCGCCGGCGAGAGCGACCTGACCGGAATATTCCGGCTTTTTGAGGTCAGCCCAGTCCTTCGGCGTGTTGGACACGAGATCCTTGTTCACGATCATCGACATGACGCCGTAATAGTCGCCATACCAGTAGCCGTCGGCGTCCTTGATGTTGGCCGGAATTTCGTCCCAGGTCGACACCTTGTAGGGCTGGATCAGGCCTTCGGCCTTCATCTGCGGGCCGAACGCCAGACCGACGTCGACGACGTCAGGAGCCTGCGGGCCCTTGTTGTCCTTGTTCGCCTTGATGGCTTCCACTTCGTCGGCCGAGCCGGCGTCGGGGTTGAGTTCGTTGACCTTGAGGCCGTACTTGGCCTTGAAGCCTTCGATCACGGCGCCGTAGCCGCACCAGTCGTGGGGAAGGGCGATGACGGTCAGTTCGCCTTCGGCCTTTGCGGCGGCGATCAGTTCCGCCGGGGCTTCGGCGCGAGCAATGGCGGTGGTGGCCATCAGCGCGGCGCAGGACGCGGCGATGAACGTGTTGAGCTTCTTGGACACTGGCTTTCTCCTCTTTGGTGGGGCAGCGATCGCAGCCCTGTTAGTTTTGTTTGATGACGGCTGTGTGACAGTTTCGTTACGCTTCCGAGCAGCTCAGTGGCGGCTCTGTAATGATCATTTCAGCTCCTCCTCCTATCTGCCTGAAATCGGCTTGCGAAACAGTGGGGTGGACTCGAAGAGCCCTTCCAGCATCGCCATCCGCTCCCTGGTCTTCTCCCAATGAGAGCCCTGGATCGCCTCGATCAGCGCCTCGACCACGATCAGCGTCACAACCGAGGAGTCCCAGGCGGAGGGGGCCTCGATGTTGAGCCGGAAACTGTGGCGGGCGTGCTTCACGATCGGCGAGCCCCATTGATCGGTGAACAGCACGATCTCGGCGCCGTGTTCGGCTGCGGT
Organism: Rhizobium sp. FKL33; assembly: GCF_005222915.1. Classification (GTDB taxonomy): domain Bacteria; phylum Pseudomonadota; class Alphaproteobacteria; order Rhizobiales; family Rhizobiaceae; genus Rhizobium_E. The sequence goes on along the minus strand of NZ_STFX01000008.1, from coordinate 79,457 downwards.
GCGCGCGAGCGCTTCCAGCTGGCTTTCATAGCGCCTGATGTCGAACAGGATCAGCACGTCGCCGCGGCTCATATTGAGCACGTAATGCGGCCAGCTCGACGCATTCGACGAGATGCGCGCCACGCCTGGACGGATGACCTGGAGATGGGTGAAGAAATATTCGGCGATCGCGCCGGTGATGCGGCCGCCGGCCAGATAGACCGATCGCTTGCGGTCGCCGATGAGCCGGGCGGCGGCGTCGAAATCCTGCGGGTCGAGCGCGCCGAGCGACTGGCGCATATTGGCCATCACCGCCTCGGCGAAACGATTGAGAATATGGGCGCCCGGCGCATTGGGCGCCATCCGCTCATGCTTGGTGATCGGGTTGGAAATGGTTTCTTCCAACTCCTGATGCAGGCGAGACTGGAATTCGGTGAAGCCCTTGAAGCCGAGCTTCTGCACCATGCGCACGACCGTGGGGGTCGACACCCGCGCCGCTTCCGCGACCGTGGTGATGGAGCCCAGGCCCGACACGGGATAATTGTCCAGCAGGCTGTTCGCTAGTTGTTTTTCGGCGCGGGTCATGGCGTCATAACCCGCGGTGATGAGATCCGAGACCGTGGTGGCGGTGGTCACCAGTGATGTTCCCCTTCCAGTCTTTGCTGGAGTTTTGCAAAATATGAAGGGCAAAGCTGGAACGGAGTCAACAGATTTTTCGTATCGGCCTGTTCATGATGTGGATTGACAGAAAATTAATTTTGAAGAATTCTTTTCAGAACGGGGAACCAGAGGCGAAAAAGCCGTGCATCTTTTGACCGACCAGGACGGGCAGCCCGTCACTGTGATCAATCAGGGCGGATCCAGCGCCATCCTGCTCGTTTGCGAGCATGCGTCCCGCCGCCTGCCGGAAAAACTCGGCGCGCTCGGGCTCGACGAGGCGGCGCTTTCGGCGCATATCGCCTGGGATCCCGGCGCGCTCGCCGTCTCCAGGCTGATTTCCGAAAGCATGGACGCCGCGCTGATCCAGCAGAATTTCTCCCGTCTCGCTTATGACTGCAATCGTCCGCCGGAAGCCCCGGACGCGATGCCTGAAGTTAGCGAAGTCTATGAGATCCCGGGCAATCGCGGTCTTGACGACGAGGCGCGCCAGGCGCGGATCGACGAGATCTACCGACCGTTCGAAGGCGCGCTGTCTCGCGAGATCGAAAGCCGCTCGAAAGCCGGGCGTCGCACCGTTATCGTCACCATGCACACCTTTACGCCCATCTATAAAGGCGTCGCCCGCGACGTGGAGATCGGCATTCTTCACGACGCGGATTCCCGCCTCGCCGACGAGATGCTGGCCCGGGCCGACAGCCGCTACGTCGTCAGGCGCAACGAGCCCTATGGCCCCGCCGACGGCGTGACCCACACGCTGAAGCGGCACGGACTTGAAAACGGGCTGGTGAATGTCATGATCGAGATCCGCAACGATCTCGTGCGGGATGAGGCCGGCCAGGCGCGCGCCGCCGGTTTCCTGTCGGGCCTGCTCGGCGAAAGCCTTGCCGCGCTCGGCTAGTGAATGACCTGAACAACCGGGCGCAAAGACCCGGGTTCAAGCATGATGCATGAACAACCGGTCCAGAGGGGCCACTGGGGAACTCAACAATGTCTGACGGTTATACTGATACAGATAAGCAGCAGGATCTTAAGATCCTGCATTCCATGGGCTATGCCCAGGAACTCGAGCGACGGATGAGCGGATTTTCCAACTTCGCCATCTCCTTTTCCATCATCTGCATTCTTTCGGGCGGCATCAACTCTCTCGCACAGGCGACGTCGGGCGTCGGCGGCGCCGGCATCGGCATCGGCTGGCCGGTTGGCTGCCTGGTGTCGGCGGTGTTCGCGCTCGGCATGGCGCAGATCGCCTCGGCCTATCCGACCGCGGGCGGCCTCTATCACTGGGCGTCGATCCTCGGCAACCGTTTCACCGGCTGGTTCACCGCCTGGCTCAATCTTCTCGGCCTGATCACCGTGCTCGGCGCCATCAATATCGGCACGGCGCTTTTCGCAGCCGGCGCGTTTCCGGAACTGGGGCTCACCGGTTCTGAAAACGAACAGATGGTCATCGTCCTGGTGATTACCGCCATTCAGGCGCTGATTAACCATTTCGGCATCGGCCTGACCGCCAAGCTTACCGATTTCTCGGGCACGCTGATCATGATCACGGCTGCGGTCATCACGGTGCTGTGCCTGGTTCTGGCGCCGACGCATGATTTCTCGCGGCTGTGGACCTTCACCAACTATTCGGGCGAAACGGGCGGCTCCGTCTGGCCGCAATCCGACAGCATGCTCTATGTGTTCATGCTCGGCCTGTTGCTGCCGGTCTACACGATCACGGGTTATGATGCGTCCGCCCATACGTCGGAAGAAACGCACAAGGCCGCGCATTCGGTGCCGAAGTCCATCGTGATGTCGGTCTTCTGGTCGTCGCTCGCCGGCTGGATCATGCTTTCCGCCTTCGTCATAGCCATTCCGGACATGAATGCCGGCGCCGCTTCCGGTTGGGGCGTGTTCTTCGGAACCATGTCCGCCATTATGCCGGTCTGGCTCACCAAGATCATCTACATCGCCATCTTCATCGCCCAGTTCCTCTGCGGTCTGGCCACGGTGACGTCGGCGTCGCGCATGATCTTCGCCTTCTCGCGCGACGGCGGCATGCCGGTCGGTTCGAAGTCGCTTGCAACCGTGCATCCCAAGCTGCGTTCGCCGGTCACCGCCATCTGGACCGCCGCCGCGCTCGCAGTCGCCTTCGTGTTCCTGGCGCTCAAGATCAAGATCGGCGAAGCCTCGTTGTATGTCACCGTCGTCAACGCGACGCTGATCTTCCTGTTCCTGTCCTTCGCGATCCCGATCGTGCTCGGCTTCTTCGCTTACGGCACGTCGAAATGGCCGGCTCCCGGCCCGTGGAATCTCGGCGCGGGTCTGTTCAAGCTGATCGCGGTTCTGACCGTCATCGGCATGGCGATTATCATCTTCGTCGCGATCCAGCCGCCGAATGACGCGGTGGGCGAAATCACCCTCGGCTTCATCGTGCTCGCCGTGGTGATCTGGTTCGCCTTCGAGCAGCGCCGCTTCAAGGGCCCGCCGATCGGTGACGAAGTCGCCAAGCGGCAGGCGGAAATCGCAGCTGCCGAACGGGCGGTGGGCGAAGCCTGATCCGATCTCGAAAGCCGCCTCCGGTCCCGGAAGGCCGGAGGCGGCTTTCTCGTTAAATAATGGGAACAACCGGCGCGAAGAGCCCGGACAAAACAAGAATGGATTTCCTCATGAGCACTGCCTATTCATTCGACGACCTCAAGAAGGACGTGGCGGAGGGCCGCATCGACACGGTTCTCGCCGTCCAGGTCGACATGCAGGGCCGCCTGATGGGCAAACGGTTCCAGGCGCAGTATTTCGTCGAGAGCGCTTATGAGGAAACCCATAGCTGCAACTATCTGCTCGCGACCGACATGGAGATGGAGACCGTCTCCGGCTACAAGTCCACCTCCTGGGAAAAGGGCTATGGCGACTATACGATGAAGCCGGATCTTTCCACGCTGCGTCGGATTCCCTGGCTCGAAGGCACGGCCATGGTGCTGTGCGATATGCTCGACCATCACACCCATGAGGAAGTGCCGCATTCGCCGCGCGCCATCCTCAAGAAGCAGGTCAAGCGTCTGGAAGCCATGGGCATGAAGGCCTTCATGGCGACCGAACTCGAATTCTTCCTGTTCGACCAGACCTATGACGACGCCCGCCAGAGCGGCTATCGCGATCTCAATCTCGTCTCGGCTTACAACGAAGACTACCACATCTTCCAGACCACCAAGGAAGAAGATGTGATGCGGGCGATCCGCAACGGCCTTCAGGGCGCGGGCATCCCGGTTGAGAATTCCAAGGGCGAGGCCTCCGCCGGCCAGGAGGAGATCAATGTGCGCTATGCCGAAGCGCTGACCATGGCCGACCGGCACGCCATCATCAAGAATGGCTGCAAGGAAATCGCCTGGAGCCGCGGCAAAGCCATCACCTTCCTCGCCAAGTGGAATTACTCGGCGGCCGGCTCCTCGTCTCACGTCCACCAGTCGCTGTGGTCGCTCGACGGCAAGCCGCTGTTCTTCGATCCCAATGGCCGATATGGCATGTCCAAGCTGATGGAGCATTATGTCGCCGGACTTCTGGCGCATGCCGGCGAAATCACGCTGGCGCTCGCGCCCTATATCAATTCCTACAAGCGTTTCGTGGCCGGCACCTTTGCACCGACCAAGGCCGTCTGGTCCAAGGACAACCGCACTGCCGGCTATCGCCTGTGCGGCGACGGCACCAAGGGCATTCGCATCGAATGCCGCGTCGGCGGCTCGGATCTCAATCCCTACATCGCCTTTGCGGCGCTTTTGGCCGCCGGAATCGACGGGATCGAGAAGAAGATGGAGCTCGAAGATCCGTTCAGCGGCGACGCCTATGGCGCAGCCGGCGTGCGCGAAGTGCCCAAGACGCTGCGCGACGCCACCGACATGTTCACCAATTCCAAGCTGCTGCGCGACGCCTTCGGCGACGACGTGGTGGATCACTATACCCGCGCGGCGCGCTGGGAGCAGGAAGAGTATGACCGTCGCGTGACGGACTGGGAGGTGGCGCGCGGCTTCGAGCGTGCGTAAATCGCAACGCTTCCTCCGCTGGTTTTGACGAAATCACAACGATCGGGTAGAATGGTCTCTTACCCATGGAGGCTGCTATGGCTATCGATACGGCATGGTTTCATCGACAGTTGGAGGCGCGTGGAAGCTCGGTTCGGGGACTGGCGCGGCATCTCGGGCTCGACGCCAGCGCCGTGTCCCGCATGTTGACGGGCGAGCGCAAGATGAGCGCCGACGAGCAGGACCGGATAGCGGAGTTTCTCGGCGTCAGTCTCGAAGAGGTCGCTGTGCACCGTCGGGGACAGGCAGTCGGCTTCAGCGAGAGCAAGCAGAGCCCCTACAGCGTCGAGGGGGATGCGACTGAGCAGACAACACCGTCCAAGCAGTGGTATTCGGGGACGGATGTCATCTACAGGGACGGCAAACGCTGGATGGAGGGACGCAACGGGGACCTCGTCGAACTGCATTCTGTGTTCGGCTGCATGAGGGGCAGCGTCACGATCATGCCGGGGGTCGATCTGACCGAGCCGATGGAATTCGAATGGAGCGACGAACTTTACACTGGCGAGCGTGGCAATGGGTAGCGGACTGTTGCTCGACACCTGCGCAGTCATCTGGATGTCGAGACACGAGACTATGACCAAGAAGGCAATGGACGCGATCAACTATGCGGAGCAGGACGGAAGGAAGGTTCTTGTCTCTCCTGTGACGGCATGGGAAATGGGCATGCTTTTATCGCGCCGGCGGATTGCTGAAACGAGGGCGGCGAAGGAGTGGTATTGGGTTTTTTTGGATGCGGCCAAGTTCGAGGAGGCGCCTGTCACGGCCGATATCTTCATGGCCTCTTGCGAGCTTCCCCATCTGTCCCACAAGGACCCTATCGACCGCATCCTCATCGCCACCGCGCGCGAACACGATTTGACCATCATTACCCGCGACCAGGCCATATTGGCCTATGGCGCGGCGGGCCATGTGAGAGTGCTGGCCTGTTGAACTGGAGTGAAGAAAGATGACGATAATCCAATGCATATCGCCGGTCGACGGCTCGGTTTACGCCGAGCGTCCGGCGCTCAGCTATGACGACGCGGCCGCCGTCGTGGCGCGCGCCCGCAAGGCGCAGAAATCCTGGGCCAAGCGCCCGCTCGAAGAGCGCGTCTCGCTGGTGCTGAAGGGCGTCGCCCGCCTCAACGAAATGGCCGAGGACGTGGTCAAGGAACTGGCCTGGCAGATGGGTCGTCCGGTTCGTTACGGCGGCGAGTTCAAGGGCTTCAACGAGCGCTCCAACTATGTCGCCTCGATCGCCCATGATGCGCTCGCGCCGCTGCTCATCGAGAAGAGCGACAAATTCGAGCGCTACATCAAGCGCGAAGCCCATGGCGTCGTCTTCGTCATCGCGCCGTGGAACTATCCCTATATGACCGCGATCAACACGGTCGCCCCGGCGCTGATGGCCGGCAATACGGTGGTAATTAAGCATGCCAGCCAGACGCTGCTCGTCGGCGAACGCCTGGTGCGCGCCTTCACCGAAGCCGGCGTGCCGGAAGACGTGTTCCTGAACGTCTTCCTCGATCATGACACCACGTCCAAGCTGATCGCGGCCGGCTCGTTCAACTTCATCAACTTCACCGGCTCCGTCGAAGGCGGCCGCTCGATCGAACGCGCCGCCGCAGGCACCTTCACGGGCATCGGCCTGGAGCTCGGCGGCAAGGATCCCGGCTATGTGATGGAAGACGCCGATCTCGACGCCGCGGTCGACACGCTGATGGATGGCGCGACCTATAATTCCGGCCAGTGCTGCTGCGGCATCGAGCGCATCTATGTGAACGAGAACCTCTACGACGCCTTTGTCGAGAAGTCGGTCGCCTGGGTGTCCAACTACAAGCTCGGCAATCCGCTCGACCCCGAAACCTCGCTCGGGCCGATGGCGCATAAACGCTTCGCCGCCACCGTGCGCGCCCAGATCGAGGACGCTGTCGCCAAGGGCGCCAAGGCGCTGGTCGATCCCAAATTGTTCCCGGCCGATGACGGCGGCGCCTATATCGCGCCGCAGATCCTCGTCGACGTCGATCACTCCATGTCCTTCATGACGGAAGAGACCTTCGGCCCGGCCGTCGGCATCATGAAGGTGAAGTCCGACGAAGAAGCCATCGCGCTGATGAACGACAGCAAATACGGCCTGACCGCCTCGGTCTGGACCAAGGATGCGGAGCGCGCGACCCGCATCGGCGACGAGATCGAAACCGGCACCGTGTTCCTGAACCGCGCCGACTATCTCGATCCCGCGCTGTGCTGGACCGGCGTCAAGGAAACGGGCCGTGGCGGCTCGCTCTCCGTCATCGGCTTCCAGAACCTCACCCGTCCGAAATCCTACCACCTCAGAAAGTCGTTCTAACATGTCGATCACCGCAAACTGGAGCTATCCGACCGCCGTCAAGATGGGCGCTGGCCGGATCAAGGAACTCGCCGATCACTGCAAGGCCGTCGGCATCAAGAAGCCGCTCCTGATCACCGATCGCGGCCTCGCGCCGATGGCGATCACGCAGAACGCGCTCGATATTCTCGACGCCGCCGGCCTCGGCCGCGCGATCTTCGCCGATGTCGATCCCAATCCGAACGACATCAATCTCGAAGCCGGCGTGAAGGCGTTCAAGGATGGCGGCCATGACGGCGTCGTCGCCTTCGGCGGCGGCTCGGGCCTCGATCTCGGCAAATGCGTGGCCTTCATGGCCGGCCAGACCCGCCCGGTCTGGGATTTCGAGGATATCGGCGATTGGTGGACGCGCGCCTCGGTCGATGGCATCGCGCCGATCATCGCCGTGCCGACCACGGCGGGAACGGGCTCGGAAGTCGGCCGCGCCTCGGTCATCACCAATTCGGCGACGCACACCAAGAAGGTCATCTTCCATCCGAAGTTCCTGCCGGCGATCACCATCTGCGATCCGGAACTGACGGTGGGCATGCCGAAGGTCATCACCGCAGGCACCGGCATGGACGCGTTTGCGCATTGCCTCGAAGCCTATTCCTCGCCCTTCTATCATCCGATGAGCCAGGGCATCGCGCTCGAAGGCCTGCGGCTGGTCAAGGAATATCTGCCCCGCGCTTACAAGGACGGGACCGATATCGAAGCCCGCACCCATATGATGAGCGCCGCCGCCATGGGCGCCGTCGCCTTCCAGAAGGGCCTCGGCGCAATTCATTCGCTCAGCCATCCCGTGGGCGCGATCTACAACACCCATCACGGCATGACCAACGCTGTGGTGATGCCGCCGGTGCTGGCCTTCAACCGTCCGGCGATCGAGGACAAGATCGCCGCCGCCGCCGCCTATCTCGGCATTTCCGGCGGCTTCAATGGTTTCTATGATTATGTGCTGAAGCTGCGCGAAGAACTCGGCGTGCCCGACAAGCTGTCGGCGCTCGGCGTCGGAACCGATCGCATCGACGAAATGGCCGAGATGGCGATCGTCGACCCGACCGCCGGCGGCAATCCGGTGGAACTGACGCTGGATGCGGCCAAGACGCTGTTTGCGCAGTGCATCTGATCGCAACGTTCTGACAAGTAGAGAGAGCCCGGCCGCCGCGCCGGGCTTTTTCGTTCAGGCGATGATCGCCAGCGAATGGGCGAGGCTCACCAATTCTGCGCGGTTCTGCGCGGCGAGCTTCTGCTTGGCGCTTTCGATCAGCGCATGAACGGCGCCGCCGCCGAGGCCGAGCATTTCGCCGGTCTTGACGTCGGACAGGCCGGTGGCGAGCAGCCTGAGGCAGGCGATTTCTTCTGAGCCGAGGCCGGCTGGCGGCGTGCGGAACCCCTCCTTGGGCGCAAGACAGCGAAGTCGTTGATGGAAGGCGAAAGCAGCTGCGGTCAGTTGCGCCTTCTCGACAGGCGCTATCCGATGTGTGGAGACCAAGTTCGCCACGCCATAGCGCAGCCCGCCGCGATGGATGGGCACGCACAGCGCATCATGCCAGCCAAAGGCGCCGAAGCGCCGTAGGATGTGGCCGGCATCCGTGCAGGGCCGGTTCCTTTCCATTCGCTCGGTCAGCGTGAACGCGCCATGGTCGCGCTCGATCATTGTCAGGAGGGGGTCGTGATGGAGGTGGCCGGACTGCAGGCAGAAGCTCCGCCAGCGGTCGTCCCAGGCATGGGCCAACATGACATCGCGTTGACGACAGCCGAGATCCGTCTCGAGAATGGTGAAATTCTTGACCCCAAAGGCAGAGATGAAATTTGAAAATACTTCAATACAGTCCGAATAACTGGCCTTGCTGTAGATTTCGAAAATCGCATGCGTTGCGTCCTCGGTTCTTGTCACGTCCAGTGGTCCGTTATTCTTGTCGCGTTGGTTCATGAGACGCTAGTATTCATTTGTGGCGAAAACAGAGTCCAGTAAAATTTAGGGGTAAAAATACAGTATATAGTCCTAGAAATTCATTCCAAGTTTCGAGATGAGGCCTCACGTAACGTGAAGCAGGCGTTCCTGCACCAGTAAATTTCACGCGCAAATTGGCGATTGCCGGCGCGGATGCGTTTCAGCAGGTAGATCTGTCGGATTGTTGCGGTGAGGGGCGGCGTAGCCGGAGCCTTGTCGGCTTTGCTGATTGGCGAAAGGAGCGCAGGATGCGCCCCTTTCGAGAGCGCGTACGTTATTCGGCGGCGGCCGCAGTCGTGAAGACCGCGTCGTTGGCGGCCACGAGGCGGCGCTCGCTCTCGTCATTGTCGTTGGCGGAAAGCCATTCGACATGGGCTTCGGCCATGTCGCGCGCCTTGACGGCGATCTCGATCATGGCGTCGATCTGTTCCTCGGTGTGATCAGCCATCACCTGCAGGCGCCAGCGGCAGGCGTTCTTGGCGACCGCCGGATGTTCGACGAGATTGACGATGCCGCCCATTTCGACCGCATAGCGGGTCATCAGGCGCGCCAGCAGCACGTCGCCGATCAGCATCGGCACCACCGCGCTCGGCTTGCCCAGCACTTCGAAGCCTTCTTCCTCGAGGCCGGCGCGCAGGCGCAGGCTGTTGCGCATCAGGCGTTCGCGGCGCTCGCGGCCTTCCTCGCCCTCGATGATGTCGAGCGAGCCGAGCACGACGGCGGCCTGGATCGGCGACATCGCGTTGGTGAAGGTGGAGGGGCCGCACTGGCCGCGAAGACCGAAGCGAAGACCGCGGCTGTTGGAGGCGACGAAGCCACCCATCGAGCCGAAGCTCTTCGAAAAGGCGCCGACGAGGATGTCGACGCCGCCGACGATGCCGAAGTCTTCGAGTTTGCCGCGACCGTTCTCGCCGAGCGCGCCGAGGTCATGGGCGCAATCGACCAGCAGGGTGGCGTTGTGGCGGCGGCAGACCTCCTGGATTTCCGGAATGTTGGGGACGTCGCTGTCCATGGAGAACAGGGTCTCGGTCACCACCAGGATGCCGCAGTCCTCGTCTTCGCGGCGGATGCGCGCCAGACGGCTTTCGATCGCCTTGACGTTCAGATGCGAATGGACATGGACGTTTTCGGTGGCGTCGCGGGCGGCTTCCTGCAGGCAGGCATGGGCGAGGATGTCGATGACGACATGGTCGGTCGGCTTGACCAGCGTCTTGACGGAGCCATAACCGGCGGCCCAGCCGATCGGGAAGACGACGACGTCTTCATAGCCCGTGAAGGCGGCGAGGCGGCGTTCGAGTTCGACCGACAGCGCAGTGTTGCCCATCAGCGCGGCGGAGCCGGCGCTATGCAGGCCATATTGGTCGATCGCGTCCTTGGCGCGCTGAATCAGCATCGGATGCGAGGCCAGAGAGAGGTAATCCTGACTAGCGAAGTTATGACCGGCGAAAGACGAACCGTCGCGGTGCGCGCCTTCGATATAGTTGCCGACCCGGCTCGTCGAGTATTTCTGGTAGGGGTCGAGCTTATGCTGCACGCGGCATTCCCACCAGGCGCCGGACTCGGACCAGCGGTCCAGAAGATTGGTCGGCTGGTTGTACTTCTCGACTGCGGGAAGACTTGTTCTCAATTGTCCGGGAATGTTTTCGAACATAACGCCACCTTTGCCAATACGCGCTGAACTATCGAGGCATCCGGTTCAGAGCGGGAGTGCTCAAAATCCCGTCTTTCCAGCGGTTCTCAACACCCCGCTGTAACCTTTTAGAAAGATTAACGAATGATAAAAAATAGTCAATTGGCCCAGAATGGGACATGCGCCAAAACGGGAAAATCTCTAAAGAAGTGGTTAATGCAAAAGGCCCGGCGTCATATTCGTCGGGCCTGATGTAATAGGGTAATCAATGAGCTCAGTCGATGAACTCGACTGTAACTCCAGGTTTAACCATTTTCGCGAGTTCAGTGGCGTCCCAATTGGTCAGGCGGATGCAGCCATGGCTCTGGCTGCGGCCGATGCGCGAGGGATCGGGCGTGCCGTGAATACCGTACGTAGGCTTGGACAGCGCGATCCACACCGTGCCGACGGGACCGTTGGGGCCGGGCGGAATGGTGAGAACCTTGGTGTTGTTGCCCTGCTGGAAATTGATCTTCGGATTGTAGGTGTAATTCGGGTTCAGCGCGACGCGTTCGACGGTGTGCACGCCCGAGGGCGAGGGCGTGTCGCTCGAGCCGATCGAGGCCGGGTAGGCGGCCAGCAACTGGCCCGCGGCGTCATAGGCGTAGACCTGCTTGCGGAACTTGTCGGCGACGATGCGCGCGACCTCGCCCTTCTTCGGTTGGCCAGGATTGACGACCTTGACGATGGTTCCGGGTATGGTGAAGTCCACGCCCGGGTTCAGCGCCTTGAGATAGGCTTCGTCCATATGAAACCGTTCGGCAAGCGCCTCGGTGACCGAGGTGTAGTTCATGCCGGGCAGAGCGGCCTTGTGGGCATAGTCTTCCGGGATCGATGCGACATAGGGGCCGGCGGCGTCGGCTGCGGTGATCTCGTAATCCATGATCGGCAGGCCGCCGGAATAGCCGAGCCGGGTCATGATATCTTCGATATTGTTGGGGTCGAGCGTTTCGCCGGTGATCTTGTCGTATGCGGCGACGGCCTTGGAGACGTTCATGCCCATCTTTCCGTCGATCACACCGGGCGACGCGCCTTCGCGGTCGAGGAATACCTGCAGCGCGGTGATCTCATATTGAGACTTCTTGCCGTCGAGCTGGATTGCGGGATCGGGCTGGCGCTCTTCGGTCGCCTGCGGATCGGGATCGAGCGAGGCCATGTCATTCTCGCCGGCGCCCATATTGTCGTTGGCGATGCCGTCGCTCGGCAGCGGCTGGTCCTGATATCCCTCATTGTTGTCGGAATAGGTCGGCAGGGATCCGGTCGATCCGTCATAGTCGCTCTGGGGGGCGGCGGGGAAATAGCCGGGATCCTCGTTGCTGCCGCCGGCGCGCGCATAGTCCTCCACCCCCGGCAGGCCGTCCTGGCTGCGGCGCTGGCCGCCGAGATCGCCAGGGCGCATCTCCGTAGCGACGAGATTGCCGTAGTGATCGATCAGCACGCGCTGGCCGCGCTTGTTGGTCCGAACGATCACGTCGGCGGCGTCGGGCACGTAGTCGAGCACGTCTCCCTCGGGCGTCACGAGGATGACATTGCGATCGTTCAGGCTCTGGGCCGATGCGGGGCTGGCCGCAAGAAGCATCAAAAGAGAAAATGCAAGCGTTCTTGTTAACATGATCCTCAGGTTCCGGCGTCGCATCCGCCGTGGCGGCGCTGTGAGAGCCAAACATCTCGAATTTGACTCTATTGTGGAATTTCGACAAACGCAGTGAACAAATGCTGAATTTCACCCTTTGGTTCAAGCCGTTTCATGTAAATTAGGCGTGACGATGCAAATGAGGATCATGGAATGAAACTGGGAGACGCGCGGTTCGAACTGGAGCTCGACGAACAATCGGCGCTCGATGTGCTCACGGCGAGGGCCGACGGCGTCGATCTCGCCCCCGGCGGCGCGGTGCCGGATGACGGCGATCCCCGCATTTTGCGGGCGGTGCATGGCTTCCTGTTCACCTGCGGACCCGACCATATCCGCCACCCCGAACCCGTGGATAGGGGTGATGAGGCGATTTTTCCCCTGCATGGCTCGATGAGCGGCAACGGCGCCGTCATCACCGGCAGGAGCGTCAGCGAAGCGGGCCAGTCGGTCGAGGCGCGAATCAAAGTGACGCTCGCCGATGGCGGTAAAGCCGAGATTCTCCGTCTCTGGCATTTCGACGCCGCGTCCGGCGGCTTCACACTCGAGGACACGGTGCAGAATGTCGGCGCTACGCCGTTTCCGCCGATGATGATGTATCACATGAATGTCGGCGCCCGGCTGTTTGACGACGCGACCGGCTTTTCCGGCGCGTCTTTTCCCGGCGGGCGGATCGGCTGGCGTTTTGGTGATGGCGAGGGGGCGGTGATCTGCTCGCCGGCGACTGCGGAGGGCGAAGGAAAGGCGTATGTGTCACTTGGTCCCATTCCAGGCGCAGCGGACGGCCGGCTTGATGTCTGGTTCGACGCCGAAGCCATGCCGCATTTGCAGATGTGGCGCAACGAGGCTGGCCATTGCAACGTCATCGGCATAGAGCCCGCCAGCCATCCGCTGATGAAGCGCGACAAGCTCGAGGAAAGCGGCCTGATGCCTGTGCTTCAGCCCGGCGACGCCCGGCATTTCCGGCTCGGCTTCCGGTTCGTGTGAACGCGCGAAGGAAAGCTGTTTTCCCGCCGCCGTTGATGCAGTAGGGACAGACGAGAGACTTCAAGAAAGGACAGACTATGCAGATTCGCCAGTTGACCGAGGAATACTCCGTTTCGCCACAGATCTCGCTTGAAGATGTCCAGACCCTCAAGGATATGGGCTACAAGTCGATCGTCTGCCATCGCCCCGACGATGAGGATCCGGGCCAGCCGTCGTTCGACGAGATTGCCGCCAAGGCGGCCGAACTCGGCCTCGAGACTGCCCATATTCCTGTCGTGGGACAGATTCCCGCCGACGCCGTGCGCGCGATGGTTGACGCGCTGGACGAGCTTCCGAAGCCGATGCTGGGCTATTGCCGCTCTGGAAACCGCTCGACAGTGATTTATCAGCAGACCTTGCATCTGCGCTGAAGCTTGAAGACGCCAGTGTTTCCCTCTTCGATGGCTGGCGGTTTGATCGATATTGATTAAAATATTATGGGCTGGCTTTACTCGAAATAGCGCCATCCCCCGGTTGTTTTCGGGATTTACCCCTGATTTTCAGGGGTTTTTCGTTTAACGCTTATTTAAGTGCGGCGTGATCCAATTAACGTAATATCGGCGGAGAAGGGCTCCGCTCGGCGTTGATGGGGTGCATTGTGAGAATTTCCGGAAAAATCTACAGTCTGGTCGGCGTGATGTGCGCCGCTTCGCTGGTGATTGGCTGCGTATCGCTGTTTGCGATCTCCAAATATGACGAGAAGCTGCGCGAATACCAAAACGTTTCCGAGCGCGCCTATTACGGCGAGCGCCTGAACCGCTATGTCACCGCCGTGGTGATGGAAGCGCGCGGCATCTATCATGCAGCCTCCACCGAAAAGGCCAAGAAGTTCGCCGATGGCCTGATGGAAAACCTGGCCGAGATGGATAACGTGCTGTCCAGGTGGGCTCCGTTGGTTCCGGCGGAACAAAAGGCTCAATTCGATGCGATGACCGCCAAATCCGTCGAATTCCGCCAATTCCGCGCCGAAACCGCGCGTCTCGGCACGCAGGTTAACCCCAAGGACGCCGACGCCCAGGGCAATAACGAAGCCAACCGCGAAAACCGCAAGGCTTTCCAGAAACAGATCGACGCTATCGTCGAAACCGATCAGGCCGCGCTGACCGAAATCGACGCGTCGATCGCCAGCTTCAAGTCCTGGATCTTCACTGTGGTGATGGTCACTGCCGCTCTCGGCATCTTCGCCGGCGCCGGCCTCGGCTTCTACATCGCCCGCTTCCATCTCAGCGCGCCGATCAAGCGCATCACCGATACGATCCGCGCCGTCGCCGCCAACAATTTCGACATCGCGGTTCCCTATCTCGACCATAAGGACGAGATCGGCGAAATGGCCGGCGCCGTCGGCGTGTTCAAGGACAACGGCCGCGCCGTCGTCCAGCTCAACAGCCTCGAAGCCGCCCGCCGCGCCCGCAACGATGACCTGCAGGCCCGCATGTCGGAAGTCGTGGCCGCTGCCGCTGCCGGCGACTACAGCCGCCGCATCGACAAGGATTTCGGCGACGCCAACCTGAACGCGGTCGCCAACAACATCGACAACCTGCTCGCCAGCGTCGACGCCGGCATCACCGAAATGCGCGCCGTGATGGCCAACCTCGCCGAGGGCGTACTCACCCGCTCGATGAACGGCCAGTACAACGGCGCCTTCGCCGAACTGCAGGGCAACGTCAACGGCACGATGGACAGCCTCAAGCGCACCATCCGCGAAGTGCTCGCGACCTCCGACTCGATCAACGGCAACATCAACGAGCTCGGTTCTTCGACCAACGACCTGTCGCGCCGCACCGAGCAGCAGGCCGCCGCTCTGCAGGAAACCTCCACCGCGCTCAAGGAAATCACCGGCGTCGTCCGCACCGCCACCGACAAGGCCCAGGAAGCCGCCAGCATGGTGACCCAGGCGAAGGACAACGCCGCCCGCGCCGGCCAGGTCGTCGGCCAGGCGATCGACGCCATGGGCCGCATCGAGCAGGCCTCGCAGGAGATCAGCCAGATCATCAACGTGATCGACGAGATCGCCTTCCAGACCAATCTGCTGGCGCTGAACGCCGGCGTCGAAGCCGCGCGCGCCGGGGAAGCCGGCAAGGGTTTCGCCGTCGTCGCCCAGGAAGTGCGCGAGCTCGCCCAGCGTTCGGCCAACGCCGCAAAGGACATCAAGGCGCTGATCACAAAGTCCGGCGGCGAAGTGCAGACCGGCGTGCAGCTGGTTCAGGCCACCGGTTCGGCCCTGTCCGAAATCGAGCAGCGCGTCTATTCGATCAACAGCCACATCCACTCGATCGCGCATTCGGCCAGCGAACAGGCGACCAGCCTGCACGAGATCAATCAGGCCGTGAACCAGATCGACAACGTGACCCAGCAGAACGCCGCGATGGTGGAGGAAACCTCCGCCGCCACGATGAAGCTGGCAAGCGAAGCCGACCGTCTGGTGCAACTCATCAGCCGCTTCCAACTGGAAGAAAAGTCGGGCGGGCAGCGTCGCTACGCGGCCTGAGGAGAGGCCTCCCGAACACCCATCCGGAGGCCGGCGCAAGCCGGCCTTCGTCGTTTGAGTGTCGGCGTGATCCGAGACCCTTTCCCTTCTCGGCGCAGACCCCTAGAATGAGCGCCGCGTGCTTCGTCTTGTAAGAAGGCGCGACCCCGTCAACCGTCGGAGCCGATCATGCGCATCAAACATCTTGTCGTCACCAGCGTGATCGCCATCGCAACGTCCTGCATGAGCGGCGCGACCATGGCCGCCGACGATTGCCATGATTCCCCGCGCGCCGGCATCGACTGGCGCGATTGCAATAAACGCAACCTGATGCTGCCGGGCGGCGAGCTGCGCGGCGCCAATCTCACCAATGTCGATTTCTCCGGCACCGATCTCGGCGGCTCCGATCTCGTCTCGGCGATTTTCGAAAAAGCCACACTGGTGCGCGCCAATCTCGCGGGCTCCCAAGCGTCGGGGACGCGCTTTTCGCGCGTCGAGGCCTATCGCACCGATTTCAGCGAGATCAACGCGCCGGGCGCGATTTTTCGCAGCGGCGAATTGCAGCGGTCGAACTTCCATGCTGCGGTGCTGACCGATGTGGATTTCACCAAGGCGGATATGGGCCGGTCGCAATTCGACAAGGCCGATGTCAGCGGCAGCCGCTTCGCGCTCGCCAATCTCGCCCGCGCCGATTTTCGCGGCGCCAAGTTTGCCAAAGGGGCGGATTTCGACCGCGCCTTCTTCTTCCTTACCCGCATCGAAGGCGTCGATCTCTCCACCGCCACCGGCCTCAACCAGTGGCAGATCGACATGGCCTGCGGCGACAAGGACACCAAGCTGCCGCAGGGGCTGAAACCCTCGAAGGGTTGGCCCTGCAAGTTCGGCGACGATTGAGACTGCGCGCCGCGCGGCGAAAGCGCGGCGCACAGTATTGTCTGGGTTGATCAGCCTCTGGCGGCTTCGCGGATCTGGGTTAGCGTGCGCGTCGGCGTGATGGCTTCCGGATCGAGAATCACTTCGATGATCGCCGGCTTGCCGCTCTCGCGCGCCCTGAGATAGGCGGCGGCGAAGTCCGACGTCTTCGTGACCTTCTCGCCATGCCCGCCGAAGGCGCGGGCATAGTCGGCGAAATCCGGATTGGTGAGGCCGGTGGCCGAGACGCGGCCGGGATATTCCCGCTCCTGATGCATGCGGATCGTGCCATAGATGCCGTTGTTCACCAGCACCACGATGATGGGGAGATTGTAGCGCACGGCGGTGGCGAATTCCTGGCCATGCATCATGAAGCAGCCGTCGCCGGCGAAGCAGACGACTTCGCGCTCGGGGAAGGCGGCCTTGGCGGCCACGGCGGCGGGCAGCCCATAGCCCATCGAGCCCGAGGCCGGCGCCGCCTGCGTCGCAAAGGCCTGGAAGCGGTGGAAGCGGTGCAGCCAGGTGGCGTAGTTGCCGGCGCCGTTGGTCATGATGGCCGTTTTCGGCAGATTGTCCTCGAGCCAGGACATGATCGGCCCCATGGCGACCTCGCCGGGGCCTTCCATCGGCGGCGTCGACCAGGCGAGGTAGTCGGCGCGCATGGCCTTGGTGCGTTCGGACCAGCCGACAGGCGCAGTCGGGGCAACGCCCGCGAGCGCTTCGACGAAGCTGGTGGGATCGGCGTTGATGGCGAGATCCGGACGATAGACGCGGCCGAGCTCGGACGAATCGGGATGGATGTGGACGAGAGTCTGGCGCGGATATGGAATGTCGATCAGCGTATAGCCCGAGGACGGCATTTCCGAGAAACGGCCGCCGAGCATGATCAGCAGATCGGCGTTCTTGACCGCGTCGCCGAGCTTGGGGTTGACGCCGATGCCGACATCGCCGGCGTAATTCGGATGCGCATGATTGAACAGCATCTGGCGGCGGAAAGAGACGGTGACCGGCAGATCCCAGGCTTCGGCGAAGGACTGGAAGGCGGCGACGGAGGTCTCGTTCCAGCGGGTGCCGCCGAGAATGACCAGCGGCCGCTCGGCTTTTTCCAGCCGCGCCTTGAGGTCAGTGATCTGGCTGGGCGCGGGATGGGTGGCGACCGGCTGATAGGGGCGGGCGTCCGCCGCCTCGACCAGATCGGTCAGCATATCTTCCGGCAGCGACAGAACGACGGGACCGGGGCGGCCCGAGGTCGCCACCGCAAAAGCGCGGGTGACGAATTCCGGAATGCGGCGGGCGTCGTCGATCTCGCCCACCCATTTGGCGAATTCGGTCAGGGCGCGACGATATTCGACTTCCTGGAAGGCTTCGCGTTCGCGGGCGTCGCGCTGGACCTGGCCGATAAACAGGATCATCGGCACGGAATCCTGCCGGGCCACATGCAGGCCGGCGGTGGCGTTGGTGGCGCCGGGGCCGCGGGTGACCATGCAGATGCCGGGCGCGCCGGTGAGGCGCCCCCAGCAATCGGCCATCATCGCCGCGCCGCCTTCCTGGCGGCACACCATCACGTCGATCTCGGCGTCATGCAGCGCGTCCAGCACCGCAAGATAGCTCTCGCCCGGCACGCAGGCGATACGCTTCACGCTATTGGCGACAAGCGCCTCCACGATCAGTTGGCCGCCGGTCTTCTTGGTCATCGCGCACACTCTTCGTCAGCTTCAAGGGAGCCGAGAAGGCGCGCGCGACGCCGTCAATGGTTGTTGCGCTCCTGCTCGGCCAGGATGCGCTTCTGATAGCGGCCCTGGATGATTTCGACAATGATCAAAGTCACCAGCACAAAGTAGAATGTCGACTTCGCCATGGGCTCGACCGGATAGCCGAAGAAGGACAGATGGGCGAGGTGGCCGCCTTCCGACATCAGCATATAGCCGACCAGCAGCAACACGAAGAGGCCGAGCACCTCATACATGCGGTTTCTCTTGAGGAAGTTCGACACCGTATCGGCCATCACCACCATCAAAACGCCCGAGACGATGATGGCGGCGGCCATGACGATGAAATTATGCGTCAGCGCCACCGCCGACAGCACCGTGTCGAAGGAGAAGACGATGTTCATGATCAGGATCATGGTGAGCGCGGAAGCGACGCTGCGGCGGGCGGCGCGGGTGGCGTTCTCCTCCGCATGCGGCGCGCCGATCATGTGGTAGATCTCCTTGATCGCCGTGTAGATAAGGAAAACGCCGCCGAACAGCACGATCAACGAATGGCCGCTGATCGCTGCGCTGAAGAAGCTGGTATGCGCCTCCCAGAGCGGCGCCTGGAACGTATCGATCAGTTTCAGCACCACGAAGAGCAGCGCGATGCGCAGGCCGATCGCCAGAATGATGCCGGTGCGGCGGACATAGGCCTCGCGGGCGGGGTCGACCTTCTTCGCCTCGATCGAGATGTAGAGAAGATTGTCGAAGCCGAGCACGGTCTCGAGCGCGGTCAGGATCAGGAAGGTGATCAGGCTTTCGAAGGTGAAGAGGTTTTCGAACATCGGCAAAGGGTCCCCATCGGCCATTTTGTCGCGGCCATTGATAACGGTCCGGCTCGTGAAGGCAAGCTGCGGCGGCAAGGAAAAGATTATGCAGCGCGATCGGTTCCCGGCTGTTTTGCGGAAAATGCGGCGTCGAGCCAGGCGACGAAATTCCGCATGGCTTCCTCGCGCCCGATTTCGTTCAGCGTTTCATGCCGCATGTTGCGATAGATGGCCGTGGTGACGCGACGGGCGCCTGATTTTTTCAGACGCTTTTCCAGCCAGAGCATGTCCGCTCCATTGTTTGTCGCGGGATCTTCGCCGCCGCCGACCAGATAGATCGGTAGATCGGCGGGGAGTCGCGCCAGCCGCCTGAGCTCGCCGCCCTGCCGCGACAGCGTCATCAGATCGAGCCACATCGACACCGAAGCGGCGAAGCCGCAGAGAGGATCGGCGACATAGGCGTCGACCTCAGCGGCGTCGTGGCTCAGCCAGTCGAAATCGGTGCGGGCCCGCGGAATGTTCCTGGCCCAGACGTCGAACGTGGCTTTCGGCCCGATCATGCTCGGCACGTCCGAGCCCTTGAAGAAGCGTTCGGCCTTGATCGCCAGCACGCCGAACGCGCCGGCTGCGCCGGGATTGAGCTTGCTGTTGAACACGGCCAAGGCCGCGTAATCCTGCGGGCGCTGCTGCGCGGCGTTGATGGCGATCATGCCGCCCATGGAGTGTCCAAACAGCGCGACCGGCAGATCGGGATGCCGCTCGGCTGCCAAAGCGCGGACTGCGGCGACATCCTCAAGCACGATCGCGCTGCCGTTGCGCGCCGCAAACCGCCCTTGCGGGGCGTCGGGGGCGGTGGTGGCGCCATGGCCGCGATGATCATGGGCGTAGACGTGATAGCCGCGCGCGGCGAGGAACGCGGCGAAGCGTCCATAGCGTCCGGCATGTTCGGCGAGGCCGTGGCAGATCATCACCACGCCGCGAACCGGGCCGCTTGCGCCGACGCTGCGCAGCGCGATTTCGGCGCCGGCGCGGCCGATCGATTCTATCCTGTCGAATGCCATATCTCGCTCCCCGGGCGATTGCAGCGCCTGTTGAGGCTCCCGTCTATCCTGACGCAAAAAAAAATCCAATCCGAGTCAAATCGTTAACGGTTGCATATGGTTTTTGATTAAGTTCAGAATTGAAAAATCCCTCGATGTATTCATTATGTTCCCTAAGTGTTCATACGGATTTTAGGAAACTGTCATGTGCGAGCGCAAAATAAATTCAAGGATCGTTAATATATTGATGATCTTACTCCTGTTTTCCGTTGGTCCGCTCGCTGCGGCGGAAACGCAGACCACGGAGAAAACGGTGATGGCGCTGGGGCTCTCCTGGCATTCCGCCTTCTGCGAAGGTCAGCGTAAGCGACCGGAATGCGCCGAGACATCCTCTCAAGCGCCGTCGGCGCGGCAATTTTCGCTGCATGGTCTCTGGGTGCTGCGCAAGACCTATTGCGGCGCGCCGGACACGTTGAAGGCGGCCGACAAGGCCGGCGACTGGACCAAGATGCCGGCGCTGGCGCTGTCGCCGGACCTCGCCAAGAGCCTTGCCGAGAGCATGCCGGGCGTCGCTTCTGGGCTCGACCGGCACGAATGGGTGAAGCACGGGCTTTGCACCGGCGGGCTCGCCGAGGATTACTTCCGGACGGCTTTGAGCCTGACCGCCGAGGTCAATCAGTCGGCGGTGGGGACGCTGTTCTCGTCCAATATCGGCAAGACGCTCGACGAGGCTGCGATCAAGGCGGCCTTCGACGAGGCGTTTGGTCCCGGAAGCGGCGACAAGGTGAAGATGCGCTGCCGCAAGGACGGCGGCCGGCGCTTGATCTCCGGTCTCTCGGTCGGGCTCGGCGGCGAGAAGGAGGGAGAAAAGGGGCTTGGTCTCGCCACGCTCATCAAGCGGGCCAAGGCCACCAAGTTCGGCTGCCCCTCGGGCGTCGTCGACGCGGCGGGCCTGCAATAGACGGACCGGGTGGCGCGCCCTGGCCTGGGGGCGACGGCAAATCGACATTGCCCCTGAACGGGATTTGCCCTACATAGCCCGCAATTCCCGAAATCCGTTCGTCGAGGTTATCGCATGGCGCGTCAATTCATCTATCATATGTCGGGGCTCACCAAAGCCTACGGCGCCAAAAAGGTGCTGGAGAATGTTCATCTCTCCTTTTACCCGGACGCCAAGATCGGCATCCTCGGCCCCAACGGCGCCGGCAAGTCGACGATCCTCAAGATCATGGCCGGCCTCGACAAGGAATATACCGGCGAAGCCTGGATCGCTGACGGCGCGACCATCGGTTATCTGCCGCAGGAACCGCAACTCGACCCCAACAAGACCGCGCTCGAAAACGTGATGGAAGGCGTGGCCAAGAAGACGGCCATTCTCGAACGTTACAACGAACTGATGATGAATTATTCCGACGAGACCGCCGACGAAGGCGCCGCGCTCCAGGACATCATCGACGCCCAGAACCTCTGGGATCTGGAGCAGCAGGTCGAAATGGCCATGGACGCGCTGCGCTGCCCGCCTCCGGACGCCGACGTCACCAGCCTTTCGGGCGGCGAGCGCCGTCGTATCGCGCTCTGCAAGCTGCTGCTGTCGCAGCCCGACCTGCTTCTGCTCGACGAACCGACCAACCATCTGGACGCCGAGACGATCGCCTGGCTCGAAAAGCATCTGCGCCAATATCCCGGCGCCGTGCTGATGATCACCCACGACCGCTACTTCCTCGACAATGTCACGGGCTGGATTCTCGAACTCGACCGCGGCCGGTCCATCCCCTATGAGGGCAATTACTCGGCCTATCTGCAGGCCAAGGCCAAGCGCATGCAGCAGGAAAATCGCGAAGAAGCCACCCGACAGAAGGCGATCGCGCGCGAGCAGGAATGGATTGCATCCAGCCCCAAGGCCCGCCAGGCCAAATCCAAGGCGCGTATCCGCTCCTATGAGGAACTGGTCGACGCGGCTGAAAACCAGCGTCCCGGCGATGCGCAGATCATCATTCCGGTCGGCGAACGCCTCGGCCAGGTGGTCATCGAAATGGATGGCGTCTCCAAGGGCTATGGCGATCGTCTTTTGATCGAAGGCCTGTCGCTGAAATTGCCGCCGGGCGGCATTGTCGGCGTGATCGGCCCGAACGGCGCCGGCAAGACGACGCTGTTCCGCATGATCACCGGCCAGGAAACCCCTGACGCCGGCTCGATCCGCATCGGCGAGACCGTGCATCTCGGTTATGTCGACCAGAGCCGCGACGCGCTCGACCCCAACAAGACGGTCTGGGAAGAAATTTCCGGCGGCGCCGAAGTGATCAAGCTCGGCAAGCATGAGATGAATTCGCGCGCCTATTGCTCGACCTTCAATTTCCGCGGCGGCGATCAGCAGCAGAAGGTCGGCAATCTCTCGGGCGGTCAGCGCAATCGCGTCCACCTCGCCAAGATGCTGAAGTCCGGCGGCAATGTGCTGCTGCTCGACGAACCGACCAACGACCTGGACACCGAAACGCTCGCGGCGCTCGAAATCGCGCTCGAAAACTTCGCCGGTTGCGCCGTGATCATCAGCCACGATCGCATGTTCCTCGACCGTCTGGCCACGCATATCCTGGCCTTCGAAGGCGACAGCCATGTGGAATGGTTCGAGGGCAATTTCGAGGATTACGAGCAGGACAAGGTTCGCCGGCTTGGTCCCGACGCCCTCAATCCGAGCCGGGTCACCTATAAGCGCCTGACGCGCTGAGACCTTCTCTCTGGACGTTTCGGAACCCCCGGCTCGCGCCGGGGGTTTCTTTTTGCGTGGACGCCCGAACTTGACGCGCGTCAGGTCGCCGGTTTCCCGTCGCGGAAGTTATACGGAAAGTTTTCTCCGCGCGTCGTTTGATTTTCCGCTTGCGCCACCGATAAAAACATATAAAGATATGTTTATGTCTTGATTGGGTGATGCATGGTCGACAATAGCGGTTTCTCGCTGAACAGTCTGGTGGAAATTCTCAAGGCCTCGGCCGAACCGACGCGGCTGCGTCTGCTCGTGCTCTTGTCCTCGGGCGATCTCACCGTCAGCGATCTTACCGAAATTCTCGGCCAGTCCCAGCCCCGCATTTCCCGTCACCTGAAACTCCTTGCCGAAGCGGGTCTGATCGAGCGCTATCAGGAAGGCGCCTGGGCCTGGTTCCGGCTGCGTCGCGACGGCGAGAGCGCCCAGCTGACCCGCAAGATCATCGAAAGCGCCTCCGGCGCCGACGCCGTCATCACCCGCGACCAGGCGCGCCTGTCTCAGGTCCGCGCCAGCCGCGCCGAGAAGGCCAGCGAATATTTCAGCCAGAACGCCGAGGGCTGGGATCAGCTCCGCAAGCTGCATGTGGCCGAGGCGAAGGTGGAAGCGGCGCTGCGGTCGATGGTCGGCGCGCGCCCGGTCAACGCCTTTCTCGATCTCGGCACCGGCACCGGCCGGCTGTTGCAACTGTTCGAAGGCCTTTACCGCACCGGCACCGGCGTCGACGCCAGCCGCGAAATGCTGGCGGTGGCCCGCGCCAATCTCGAAAAGGCTGGTCTCGCCAAGGCGACGATCCGGCTCGGCGACATTTTCAACCTGCCGCTCGAAAGCGAGAGCTATGACCTCGTTTCGATCCACCAGGTGCTGCACTTCCTCGAAAATCCCGAACTGGCGCTGGCGGAGGCGGCACGAATGCTCAGGCCGGGGGGGCGGCTCGTCGTGGTCGACTTCGCCCCTCACGGCCTCGACAGTCTCCGCAGCGAACATCACCACGCCCGCCTCGGTTTCTCGCATCAGCAGATGTCCGATTGGCTCGAAGAGATTGGTCTCGACATTGTCGAGGTCAAGGACCTGACCCCGGAAACGGCGGGCGAGGCATTGACCGTGACCATATGGCTTGCCCGCGACCGCCGCATTGAAATCGCCGCCGACAGCGTTGCCGCGCTCTCGGCCACGAGCAGGAGATCCTGACATGACCAAATATTGCCGCGACATTGCCCTGTCCTTTGAATTCTTCCCGCCGAAAAACGCCGACGCCGCTTCGCATTTGTGGGATGCGGTCGACGATCTCAAGAAGTGGCAGCCGGAATTCGTCTCCGTCACCTATGGCGCCGGCGGCACCACCCGCGACACGACGCTCGGCACGGTGTCGACCATTCTGTCCGAGCACGGGCTCGACGCCGCCTCGCATCTGACCTGCGTCGGTTCGAGCCGCGAGGAAGTCCGCCAGGTGGTGGCCGATCTCAAGAAGGCCGGCGTCCGCCGCATCGTCGCGCTGCGCGGCGATCCGCAGGGCGGGCTGGGCAACGCCTATGTTCCACATCCCGAGGGTTACGCCTATGCGTCGGATCTGGTGGCCGGACTGGCCGAGATCGGCGGGCTGGACATCTCCGTCTCCGCCTATCCCGAGCGCCATCCGGAAAGCCGGGATTGGGCTGCGGAAATCTCCAATCTCAAGCGCAAGGCCGATGCCGGCGCGACGCGCGCGCTGACGCAGTTCTTTTTCGACAACGATCTCTATGAGCGCTATGTCGAAACCGCTCGCGCCGCCGGCGTCACGATCCCGATCGTGCCGGGCATCCTGCCGATCCAGAACCTGGCGCAGGTGCAGCGTTTCGCCGCCCTCTGCGGCGCAAGCGTCCCCGATTTCGTCGTTCAGACGCTGGGTCCGGTCGAAGATCATCCCGAGGAGCGTTTCCGTCGCGCCGCAGAACTCGCCGCGAACCAGGTTCTGGATCTCATCCGTCGCGGGGTCGACCAGTTTCATCTTTACACGATGAACCGGTCGGCGCTGACGTCCGAGGTCCTGCGCCTGTCGGGCTTCGAGCCGGCGCGGTTCGAAACGCCTGCGCTCACCATCGCCGCCTGAGCGGACATCACCAAATGAAAGAGGCGCCGGTTCGTGAGATCCGGCGCCTTTCAAATACCGTCAGGGCCGTTACGTTCGGCCCGTTAAAGCGCGTCTTGTCAGATGAACAGCATAACGCCGACGAACAAGAAAGCCGCGCCGACCAACACCATATTGAGGGATTGAGTAATTCCCATGCTCGAACCTCCTGCTCGTGTTGACGGGGTCAGTTAAGCGCGTTTTTCCGGCTCTGGAAAGCGGAAATTATGACGCAGTGCGGCGAAATAAGGCGCGCGGGCAATAATCCACAGATCCAACTCCATGAAATTCATAGATTTTCACGATTTCACATTTTTTTCACAGAGATGACTGAAAGCTGAAGATAAGCGCCATCTTTACCATTAATTTTAAGGGGTTGTGGCGCGAGCTGCGCGGCGCTGCACAAAGGAGGCGAGTCTTCCGTCCAGCACCACGAGGCCGAGAGCGATCACCGCCATGCCCGCCCATTCCACCCATTCCAGCCTTTCGCCCAGAAAGACCATCCCGAGCAGGATGGCGCTCGGGGGCACGAGCAGCGTGACCAACGACGCATTGGTGGCGCCCGCCAGCGCGATGATGCGGAAGAACAGGATATAGGCGAAAGCGGTTGAGACCAGCGCCAGCGCCAGCATGGCGGCGAGCGCGCCCGCGGGCGGCACGGGCAGTGTCCAGGGCTGGTCGACGCCGAGCGCTATCGGGGCCATGATCAGCGTCGAGGCGGTCAACTGGCCGGCGGCGATCGCGGTCGGATCGACGCCGCGGAACCGTTTGCTGAAGATTGCGGCGAAGCCGTAGGAGACGGCGGCCAGCAAGGGCAGGGCCAGCGCCCAGAGCGGCGCATCCGCGCCTGCGCCCAGATGCGGGGAAAACAGCAGCACCGCGCCGACCAGACCGAGAATGACGCCTGCAGCTTTCCGGGGCGTCATTTTTTCGTCCCGGGTCGTCATATGCGCGATCAACACGGTCCAGACCGGTGTGGTCGCATTGAGAATCGAGGCGAGGCCTGCGCCGATATGGGTCTGGCCGATGAAGATGAAACTGTGCGGAATGGCGTTGTTCAACAGGCCCAGCAGCAGAAACGATCCGGCGCGGTTCCGCAGCGTGGCGTAGAAGCCGTTGCGGCCGCGCAGATAAATATGCAGGGCGAGCGCCGCGATTACGAAACGGGACAGCGCCAGCGTCAGCGGCGGCACATGCTGCACGGCCACGCGGGCAAAAAAGAAGGAGCCGCCCCAGAGCAGCCCCAACAGGATCAGAAGCGCCCAGGCGAGGGGCGATATGGCGGACTTTTGTACAGCGGCTGTATTCGCCATCGCGACCTCTCCAGAAATTGTATCGTAGGAGAGGTCTAGGCGAGAGCAGCGGCTTCCGCCACCCGAAAAATCAGAGCGCGTTCAGGAGAGCGGGGGTCGCCCAGCCATCGGCCGGCATGCCCAGCCGCTGCTGTTCCTTCTGGATGGCGATGCGGGTGCCGCCGCCGAGAATGCCGTCGATCTTGCCGACGTCATGGCCGAGCGCCTGTAGCTTGGTCTGCAACGCCTTCATGCTGTCGGTGTCGAGGCCCGGTTCGGGATTGCCCTTCACGTAAGGCGGCGCGCCGGCGAGCCGCGTGGCGAAATAGGCCGCCGACGTCGTGTAGATGAAGGACTTGTTCCATTCGAGATAGATGGCGAAATTCGGATAGGTCAGGAAGGCGGGTCCGAAGCGGCCCTGCGGCAGCACCAGCGCTGCGTCGAGCTGGCCGAAATTCGTATTTCCGTCGCGGGGCGTCACGCCGAGCGCGAACCAGTCCTGCGCCTTCAGGTTGCCGCCCAGGCCGCTCTTCTCGAACGGCACATTGTCCGGCAGCGTGACCTCTTGGATCCAGGGCTCGCCCTTGCGGAAGCCGAGGCTCTGGATGAAGCGGGCGGCGGTGAGGATGACGTCGTCGTCGCTCTTCTTGAGGTTGACATGCCCGTCGCCGTCGCCATCCGTGCCATAGGCGATGATGTCCTTGGGCAGCATCTGCACCATGCCGATTTCGCCCGCCCAGGCGCCGGTGTTGGTTTCGGGATCGAGATCGCCGTCGGCGACCATCTTGATGAGAGAGATCAGCTGCGGACGGAAAAGCTCGGGCCGGCGACAATCATGGGCGAGCGACACCAGTGCGTTGCGGGTGTTGAAATCGCCCTGCACGGCGCCGAAATCGGTTTCCAGCGCCCAGAAGGCGGTGATCACCGGGGCGGGGACGCCGTAATCGGCTTCCGCCTTGGCGAAGGTCGCGGCGTGGTCCTTCATCTTGCGGCGACCGATGTCGAGACGGGCCTGACTGACGACGCGCTTGGAGAATTCGAGGAAGGTCTGGCGGAACACGCCCTGGCCGCGGTCCATCGACAGAACCTTCTTGTCGATCCGGGCGCCGGCGAGCGCCTCGTCGGCGGCTGCGGCCGGAATGCCCTGCGCCACGGCTTCCGCCTTCACCCCATCGAGAAAGGCGGTGAGATCGCCGCCGCAGGCGACTGCGGGCGCGGCCGGCTGAGCGGGTTCTGCCGTCTGGGCGAGAGAGGGGAGGGGCGTGAGCGCGGTCAGCGCGCAGAAAAGGGAAGCGGTCAGCGATCGCTGCATGATGAACCTTCCGAAAGAGCAAATTCGCGAAAGGTTTTTCAGAGAATTATGGCGGATGCAAGCCAATTCCGGCAGGAGCGGCCGACGTGGGAGAACGCCGGCCGGGCGCTTCGATTACATTTCGGCGACGGCGGTCAGCCAGTTGCGCCAGTTCTTGGCGGAACCCGCGAAGACATTGATGTCGGTGTCGCCCTTGATGCCGGGAATGCGGCCGGTGCTGGTGTATTGCCAGAAGGCCCAGCGACGATCGGTGTAGATGTTGTTGGGGTGATCGGCGACGGCGCGCAGCCAGAAGTGATAGTTCTTGAACTCGCCCACTAGGATGTCGCGATGGAAGTCGACCGTGGTGTAGATGATCGGGCGCTTGCCGTAATGGGCTTCGAGCCGGTTCAGGAAGCGTTGCAATTCCTGCACGGCCGTGAGCTTCGACGGGCGATAGCGGCAGTTCTTGGATTCGCCGTTCCATTCCACGTCGAGCACCGGAGGCAGCACCATGGCCGCCTTGGGCACATTGGCGATGAACCAGTCGGCCTGCTGGTCGGCCGTCGAGCAGAAATAGTAGAAGTGATAGGGCGCTGGCGGAACGCCGGCGGCCTTGGCGGCGCGCCAGTTTTCATGGAAGCGATTGTCGAGATTGTCCTTGCCTTCCGTCGCCTTGATGAAGGCGAAGGCGACTCCGGAGCCCCGCACCTGGCGCCAATCGATGTCGCCGTTCCATTTGGACACGTCGATGCCATGGATCGGGTGATGATGCGGAGTCTTCGGCCCGAAGTCCTGCGGGTCCATGTCCTGAAAGCGCGGCGGCACGGAAGCCGTTTCCACAAGGTCGTACTCGACAGACGAGCATGACGCCATCGCAAGCAGCAAGGGCATGACGAAAAGCGCGAAGCGACGCATTTTTCCCCCGATAAGACGCAATACACAAGCCCCTGCCGCTTCCCGTTTCCCACGTCAGCTCAGGGCGTAAGCGCCGATCCTGCGGCATCATCGTAAAGAATCGGTTAGTTTCCAAGCGGAAATTGCATCTTTCGGCTTGCGCCTCGCTTTCGGTGAGGCGCATTCGCGGCTCAGCCGCGCGAGCGGCGGATGATCGCCCGCCAGGCATAGCCGCGCCTGAGCGATGAAAACTCGAAATCGCATTCTTGGGAAAGGGCGTGTCGCTCCATCGCAGCCCGCAGATTTGCGCGCGGCGAGACATGGAAGCGGCCGAGCCAAGCGAAGAGCAGCGCGCGGAATGGCGCAGGCAGGCCTTCCTGCTGACCGAAATCCACGATATGCAGCGAACCGCCTGGTTTCAACGCCCGGACGCATTGCTCGATCGTGCGTTCCCATTCCGGGATCATCGACAGCGCGTAGGAGACGAGAATACGATCGAAACCCGCCACCCCGAATTCGGCAGGTGAGAAGCGCGCCGCATCGGCGAGGCGAAGCACGGGCGCCGGCATGCCCTCGACCGTCAGAGACTTTTCGGCGCTCGCCAGCATTTCACTCGATATGTCGAGGCCGAATTGGCGGATGCCGGGATAGTGCTTTGCCGCCAGCGCCAGATTGCGGCCGGTGCCGCAGCCGACTTCCAGAAGGCTCTGCCGCGCTGTCATCGTCAATCCCCGGATCGTCTCGTCGCGGCCGAGCAGATAATATTTGCGGGTCAGATCGTAGATATGGCGCTGATGGCGGTAGATGTCGTCCATCAGGCTGGAATGATTGCGATTGGCGAGTGTCTGGTCGGTCATGGCGTCTTCTCGTAGATGTGGAAGCCGCCATAGATGGCGGAGCGGTCCTTGCGGCCGAGCGCCAGCGATTTGTCTTCGAGATAGCGCCAGGCGGCGTCAATCTCGGAGGCGAGGCGTCCGGCGACGATGCTCTTTTCGGCGGCGGTGCGGAAGATCACCCGCGCGCCGGGACGGGCGGTGCGGGTGATCTCGCGCCAGAGCGCGTTCACCTGTTCGTCCGTCATCCAGTCCTGCGCGTCGAGCAGCACATAGCGGTCCATGCTCTCAGCCGCTTTGCCTTCGAGGATATGCACGACATTGTCGTGATGCAGCGCGACGCGGTCGAGATTGTCGCGGATCGCCGCATAGTTCTCGAACGCGAGATAGGGCGGCAGCTTGCCTTCGGCCGGGGAGGGGTAGCGCCGTGCGAAAGCCTGCCAGGCGAAGTAATTGTCTTTGAGCGGGAAGTGGCAGGCCAGTTTCTCCACCCGTTCGCGCAGCACGCCTGCGAGCGTCTTCTCCTCGGTCAGGCTCGCCAGTTCGTCGAACTGGCGCGGCGGAATGCCGAGGCCGAAGAGCGAGCTCTTTCGCGCCGTGATCCAGCGCACCGCCTTGCGGTCGAAAACCGGGGCGATGCGGCGTTCGAACACGTCGCGCTGTTCTTCCAGGGTGCGGGCCTGCATCAACTCGTTGAGATCGACGCCATAGAGACGGGCGGCGATGTGGCTTGCGCCGATGAAGCGGCCGAGCAGTCCCGTGCGGTAGAAATTGCCGTTGAACACTTCGATGCGGCGCTTGCCGTTGAGGCGGCGGCCTTCCCAATAGCGGCGGCTCTTGGCGTCGAGATGGGGGGCGATGAAGCGGTCGTAGGCGGCGCTGTTGGCGCGCTCGTTGGCGGCGCCGAAGAAGCGCATCACGTCCGAATGTCCGGGCAGATGCCGGAAGGCGGCGATCTTCAGGCGGTTGAGCGCGATATGGCTGGCGTTGAGATCGGCGACGTCGATGCTCTGCGGTCCCCTGGCGAGATAGGTGAGCATGTTGCAGCCGCCCGAGGCGATGGTCAGCAGACGGTGATGCGGCTCAAGCTCCATGGCTGCGAGATCGACGTCCGGGTCCTCCCAGATCTGCGGATAGACGAGGCCAGAAAAGAGCAGGCCGAAGATTCGCTCCGAAATGCCATCGAGGCTCAGGGCCCGATGCTGAAGAAGAGCTCCCTTCAATCGCTCGTCCAGGCCGATGCGTCGCTTGCGGATGATGGCGTCGATCATGTGCAATCCCCTCGATCCAACGGATGCGTAGCGAATATTGCAAATGCGCGACGGTTTGATGACGGAGATTGTGGGAACTTGGCCCGATTTGGGCCGGCAAATGCGGATTCCGTTTACCGCAAGTTAAGACTTGGCCGCTAACTTCTGATTCATCACCAGGAGCGGCGAACATGATGTTGCGAACGTTTCTGCCGAGGATGTCTCAGCGATATGCTTTCGCTGGCTCGGCAATTGGGGCGTTACTGCCCATAATCGGATTGACGGCGGAAGCCGTGTTGAGCGAGCGGGGAACCGCTGTCGCGTCGGTCGGTCTGACGCCGACACAGGCTCTGATGTTGACCGCCCCCATTCTCTGCGGGCTGGCGTTTCATCGCCTCGGCTCGCTGAAGGAAGCGCTCGAGCGTCGGCTCGAACAGCGCGAGCGCGCGGCAAAGCAACTCTTCGAACTCTCGCTGCGCGACCGGCTGACCGGCGTCGCGAACCGGCGCGCCCTCGAACTCGAAATCGAACGCTTCATCGAGGCCAAGCGGCATGGCCGCTTCCGTCCGGCGTTGCTGTTGATGGATCTCGACAGGTTCAAGCAGGTCAACGACATGCTCGGCCACGACGCCGGCGACGACCTGCTTCGCATCTTCTCGTCCCGGCTCACCGCCGTGCTCGGCCCGTTGGCGCGTCTTTTCCGCCTCGGCGGCGATGAGTTCGTGGTCACCATAGCGGGCGAACCCCGGGACAGCGACATCGAACGGCTATGCCGGATGATCGAAATGACGGCGGCCGAGCCCTACGACCTCGGCGGCGGCCGCGTCGCCTGTGGCGTGTCGATCGGCATCTGCTATGTGGAAGAGGGCGATCAGCATATCGGCGACCCGCTGCGCCGGGCCGACGCCGCGCTTTATGTCGCCAAGGATGTGCCCGGCTCCGCCCATATCTTTCACACGCCGGCGCTCGGCCGGGCGATGAGCGAGCATGCCCGCCTCGAAGAAGAGATTGCCGCCGGCATTCGCAACGACGAGTTCTTCCTCGAATATCAGCCGATCATGCATGCCGAAAACAGGCGCGTGAACGCCTTCGAAGCCCTGCTGCGCTGGCGGCATCCCCGCCGCGGCGTATTGCGCCCGGACGCCTTTCTCGATGTCGCCCGGCGCTCGGGCCACATCATGCGCATCGGCCGGATGGTGTTTTCCAAGGCGATTGCCAACGCGGCTGACTGGCCCGAGGAAATCGGCGTTTGCGTGAATGTCAGCGGCGACGAATTCCGCGATCCGGGCCTCGTCCGCCATGTGCGTCAATGTCTGGATCAACACCGCGTCGATCCGCGCCGGCTCACGATGGAGGTGCAGGAAGAGGCGTTTCTGGTCGATCAGGACAGTATCCGGTCTGCGCTCCTGGCGCTCAAGGACATGGGTGTGCGCATCGCGCTCGACGATTTCGGCGTCGGCAGCGCTTCGATCAATCACCTGAGGCAGTTTCCCCTCGACCAGCTGAAGGTCGATCGCTCCTTCGCCCGCGGCATGGGCGAAGGCGGACAGGATCGCGAACTCGTCGACATCATGGTTCGGCTCGGAAAGGTTTTCAACATCGGCGCGACGATCGAAGGCGTCGAAACACAGACACAACTGGATCTGGCGGTGGGACTGGGCGCGACGTCGCTCCAGGGCTACATGATCTCCCGCCCGATCCCTGCAGATACGGTTCAGTCGCTCTTCGTGGCTGCGGGTCCATCGCCCCTAGGGCCCGCCCACTTCGCGAGCGCCTGAACCGCGCTCGGAAGTTGGGGAAGGCGCGCCCCTTCGCACTTCCCCAACGACCGATTTCCTGCTCAAGTCAGGAAACCTGAACTGCGTTGACTTCTTTGGAAAGCGACAGCCCCCAATGGCTTTCCTCCGAAGTCAACGCAGTTCATTTTATTCTGGAGTGTGCTCATGAAACTCATCGCCCGGATCCTGGCCTGGCTGGTTGCTATCGTCGTCGTCATCGCGATCGGCGCCGTCGGCTGGCTCTATCTCAATCCGCCCGAGGAGTTTCGCGTCGCCAACGCCTATTCGGCCAAGATCATCTGTTCCAGCGTCTTTGTGTCCGGACGCAAGGCCGAGGAGGTGCTGGCAGACGAACTGCAGGCGCCGGGCCATTGGCTTTTGAAATATGTGTCGATCGCCAAAGGCGAGGATGCCGTGACGGCCAAGCTGTTTGGCTTCCTAGCCGCTGAATCGGCTGTCTATCGCCCCGGCCTCGGCTGCGCTTCGGCGCCGAACGGCGATCTCGACGCCGTCCGCGCCGTCGCCTTCAAGACGCCGCCGGTCATTCCGCCCGTGTCCGATTTCGAATGGCCGCTCGGCGATACCGTCAGCCGCAGCGCCGATCCTCGCGCCGAAGCGCTGCTCGCCGATCCCAAGTTGATCGGCCCGGGCGCGCGGGCGCTCGTCGTGGTCAAGGACGGGCGCATCGTGGCCGAGGCCTATGCGCCCGGCTTCAATGCGGAGACGCCGCTGCTCGGCTGGTCGATGACCAAGACGGTCACGGGCGCGCTCGCCGCAATCCGCATGCAGGACGGCGCGCTGTCCTGGGACAAGGCCAAGCTTTTCCCCGACTGGACCGACGACCGCGCCAAGATCACGGTCGCCGAGCTGATGGCGATGACCAGCGGCCTCTCGCTGAACGAGAGCTATGGCGATGTCGACGACGTCACCCGCATGCTGTTTCTCGAGCCCGACCAGGCGAAATTCGTGCGCGACAAGCCGCTCGAAGCCAAGCCGGGGGAGAAATTCGAATACACCACCGGTACGGCGGTGCTGCTGGCGCGGGCGGTGCAGGACACCTTCGCCGATCGCGAGACTGCGCTCGCCTATCCCCGCCAGGCGCTGTTTGCGCCCATCGGCATGCGTTCGGCCATCTTCGAGACCGATGAGACGGGCACATTCTCCGGCGGCTCGTTGCTCTACGCCACGGCGCGCGACTGGGCGCGCTTCGGCCTGCTGCTCGCCAATGGCGGCGACTGGAACGGCGAACAGATCCTTCCGGTCGACTATATCGAGCGAGCCGGTCGCGCCAGCGCCCTCTCGGGCGGTCGCTACACCGAAGCGCTGACCTGGAAGAGCGGCACGGGCGAGCAGACTGCGGAGCAGACGGGCCTTCCCGCCGATGCGTTCTGGGCGCTCGGGCACGACGGCCAGTCGATCGCGATGGTCCCCTCGGCCGGTCTCGTCGTCGTGCGCATGGGACTGACGCCCTCCAAACTCAATTACGACCCGGCGCCACTCACGAAGGCGCTGCTGGATGCGACGATGGAGCCGCTGCCGGAGCCCGAGCCGGAACCGGCGCAGCCGTGAGTTCGGGCAGTATCGCGTTCGAGGGGAGGAGGGCATGCGCATCATCCTCGTTTCCGACATTCACGACCAGCCCGAGCCAGGCGGCGGGCTCGGCGGCGATGTCGATGTCGCATTCGTCAGGATGAGCGAAGCCGCAGACGCGGCCCATCTGCGCGGCGAGGCGCTGCATCGTCATCTCTTCAGCAATGGCGGCATGGAAAAGGCCGTGGCGCATGTCGCTGCGCTCGGCGGCGATGAAGCGGTCGGCATTGGTTTCAGCGCCGGCGGAACGGCTCTGTGGCGCGCCGCCGCCGGTGGAATGCGGATGAGGGCGCTCGTCTGTGTTTCCTCCACGCGGCTCCGACTCGAAACAATCAGGCTATCGATGCCGGTCCATACATTCTGGGGTGGGCGCGACGCACAAATTCCGGACGAAACCTGGCGTAGGACGATGCCGACATCGTCGCACGTGTATGAGGGGCTCGAGCACGGTTTTTATCAGAAGCGCGAGGGTGACGCGGCAGGCAGATTGTGGACTGCGATCAGGCGAGCGCTCGGCGTGGACTGGTAGCCTCTCCTGTTGCCGATTTTCGGCGTGCGGGATCAACCCGGTGTAAGTGGACTGCAAGAGTGTCCCATGGGGGGACGATGTCCGCTCGTCGCAGTATCTGGCCAATCTCGCCTCGGTGATAGCCGCCATGCAGCGCCACATGTGTCAACATCTCCTGACGAGTCATGCATCCTCGATCGCCATCGGTGAACGTGAACCGGATTGGTTCGGCTAGATCTTGTTCGGAGACATTCGCGACATAGTTGTTGTACCAAGCATCATTCGCCGCCATCTGCGCCCTTAGCGCTTCGAGCGAAGGTAGCGGATCGACATTATCGTTTACATAGCCATGCTGTGCACCAGCGAGATGACCCGAGAAGATGCGGGCTACGACATGGCTGTGGCTCGCCAGGCGCAGTGCGTCGAGATAGGCGGCTGGGGCTTTCTCTTCGAGTTCAGCCAGTTTGTGAATGAGGTCGCCATTGGCCCAGGCGTGATATGCGAATATAGCCGGGAACGGGTTGGACATTATCTGTTTCCTCTCAGAAAAATGTGAGTAGATTGCTCACATTCTTGCCGGGAGCGCCGATTTGTCTACTCGCATTGCAATCGTCTCAACGTCGATGCGCAAGCAGCCTCGACAAGCCCGCTCTAGGCTGATGGTGGACGCAATCCTTGAAGCCGGGGCTCGCATTTTGAGCGAGTCCGGTTGGGCTGGTTTCAACACAAATGTCGTGGCAAAGCTGGCGGGCGTCAGCATCGGCTCGTTTTATCAGTATTTTCCTGACAAACTGGCCCTGATCGATGCGATCCGGGACCGGCACCTGCAAGACTGTTTGATGGCCTTGCGCGGGTTGCCGATGGATGCGCCGCGTCTCGAGGATTTCGCCGCCGCTCTGGTAGACGCTCTTGTTTCCGCCCATGGTCGGCATCCCGGTTTGCATCGGGTACTCCTTGATGAGACCCCGAGCGGCGGCCATCTGGATCCCGCGAGTGCCTTCGAAACGGAGTATATCGGCATTTATGCCCGTGCGATCGGCATTTTTGCCGGGCGGGCGCTTGATGAAAAATCGCGGGCTGACGCAATGGTGCTGTCGGACGCCGTTGACGGTGTCATTCACAATGCTGCGCGGCGGGGACAGTTGAGCGACGGCTCAATTCGAGCCGCGCTTATCCTGCTTGTCGAAACATTTCTGTCTCGCCTAAGGCTGACGGACTACAAGGGGGCGTCCGCATGAGACGTAACCTCAGAGCGTGTCCGAGCTTGGTCGGCATGGAAGCGTTTCCATGCTGCCGCTATCCAGTTGCGCCAGGACTTCAGCAAAACCATATTTCGGCGTGAAGCCGAGAAGCCGCCGGGCTTTGCCTGAAAAGTAGACGCGGTCGATGGTTTTCGGCAGCCGCCATCCGCGCTTTTCAAACGCCGCAGCAACATCCGGCGCGCGCAGGCGGATCACAGAGGGGGCGTCAGAGGCGAGGGCGCTCCGATCCTCCATGAGAAACGGCGTAGCCGCGGAGACGACAAACACCTGAAAGGGATCGCCTCGATTGTCGAGGGCCAGCAGATGGGCGTCGGCGACGTCGCGTATGTCAACGCCTCGATGAAGGCGATAGATTGCCATCTGGTCGGCGGGTTCGGGGAAACTTCTCGCCATGCGCAACACGCGCACCTCGAACGCGGGGCTTGCGAAGTCCGCAAGCGCCTGCTCTGCGTCGAGCTTGGTCCTGTGGTAGATCGTTCTCGGCCGGGGCTGTGAATCCTCGTCCAGCCAGGCGCAATTTCCTGCCTCGACTGCCTGCCCGTAAAGCGCGGTGGTGCTCGTAAACACAAGCCGCCCGACGCCGGCCTCGCCAGCGAGGCGAGCAAGGTTGCGTGTCGCCTCGACGTTGACGCGGTGAAATTCGGCATCCGCGATCACGCCCACATGCGGCGCGTGAAGCGCTGCAGTGTGAATGACGGCGTCAGCGCCTTGCAACGCCGCTCGCAACAGGGACGAATCGTTGATGTCGGCGAGAAGGCTTGTCGTGGAGAAAGGCGTTCGGTCGACGCCGACTATTTCATGATGGTTGGCGATGGCATTGTAAATCGATCGCCCGACCCGACCCGAACTTCCGGTGAGAACAATCTTCATTGCGCGCTTCCGAAGTCAGCGGGTATCAAATTGACCAAACATCCGGCCTTGTCAGGTCGAGCCGACTGCTTTCAATCGAATTCGTTCTGTCCAAATCTCGAACGCACGGGACGCCCTCAATCCGCGTGAATGACTTCCAGAAGCTGCTTCTTCTTGGCCTGGTAATAATAACCGGTGCGATAGAGCCAGTCCGCCTTGGCCACGTCCTTGTCGGCGGTGAGCCAGGCGCCGCGCAGATATTTCACGGCGTATTTCAGGTTGGTTTCCGCATCCAGAAGGCCGTTCGGCGAGCCTTCATAGCCCATGCCCTTGGCGGTGCGGTAGCGGATCTGCATCAGACCCCAATTGCCGCGATGGACTGCGCCGGGATTGTAGTTGCTTTCGCGGCGGACGACCTTGTGCACCAGATGCTCCGGCACTTCGTAAAGCGCGGCGTATTTGGAGATGAGCTGATTGAGGTCGGTGTTCTTGCTGGAAGAGACGACCGGCTCCAGCGATTGAACCGCCGGCTGCGCGGCAAATGCGGTGGCGGCCGAGGGATCGGCGCTGGCGAGTTCGACGCTGGTTTTGCTCGGCGTCGCCGCCGGCCCGCCCATGCGCAGCGCGAACACTGCCGCGACATCAGGCTGGCCAAAACTGTCGGTCATCACTGCGGACTGGCGCGGCTGGGCGGCGGCCGGCTGAACGCCCGGCGCAGCCTGCAGACCGGGCGCGGCGTCGGCGGTTGTCGTTGCGACAGCGCCGGGAATGCCGGGCTGAACTGTGGCAGCGGCGGCGGCAGTCTGTTGTTGCAGGACGGGAGTCGGCACGGAAGTCGGTGTTGGCAGCGCCATCACGGAGGGATCTACGGAAGCGACTTCGACGGCGCTGAAAGCCTGAGCGGCGTCGGTGATCGGCTTGGGCGAGGGGATGGCGTAAGCCATGGCCACCGTTTTGTCTGACGCGAGATCGACCGGAGAGATCGGGGCCGGGGACGTGGTCAGCATCGCCGTGCTGGACGTGTTCACCGTCTGGAGTTGGGTGGTCATCGCCACTTGCTGGGCCGCCGGCTTCACATCCAGTTTCGCCGAGTTCACCTTGGCGGACTGGCAAGACGCCGTCAGTCCCACCGCGCCTGAAATCAGCGCGATCCGTGTGGCATGCGTCACGTATTTTTTCATCAACTCCGCCCGCTTTGTTGAGGTCCGCCCTCCCTTCGGAGGGGGAGAGTCTTCACAAATCGTTACGTCCTGATACTCGATTAAAAGACAGCCGACAAGACGCTGTGCTTAACCTTTCCCGTACTGGTGGATCTCGTTCTTCGAAGTGAAATCAGTGATTTCATCAGCGGATGATGGTCCATCGTTAATGGATGATGAATGATCGTGGTTAACAAATCCCTAATTTGAACGCCCGCGCCAGATGGACCAAGACGCAGCAGTCGCCGACTACGAGCAAAAACCATTGAATCTTCACAAGCTTGTGAACGGGCGCAGGGGCGAGGAAAAGGTCCGGGTCGCGATCGCATTTGGCGAAAAAGTTCCATCTTGCAATGCGGGCGCGCAATTTGAGGGATCAGCGCCTTTGAACCATCTTCGGTTAACCGTCAGAAAAACTAAATTAAGAAATTTGACAAACCGACGCGGGAAAACCCTCCCGCGCCGGCGGAAACGGATGTCAGGCGGCTCGCCAGGGCTGGCCGATATAGTCCATCACCTCCGAGAACCAGGGCTGGTCGGTGTCGAAATGCTTGCCGCCCTTGATGCGCGAGAATTCGATCGTCCGCAGTTTGCCGTTCTGGTCCTCGTCGTGGCCGGTGACGCCGGAGACGCGGTTGAGCGCGCTTTCCACCGCAAGGTCGACCATGCTCTGGATCAGTCTGAGATCGTCGCGGTTGGCCGGGGCGGAACGGGCGTAATAGCCCGACTTCTGCACCATCGAGCGCTCGGCGCCGATCATGTGGCCGATATGTTTGGAGAACCAGTTGCCGACATTGATCGTGTCGATCTTCACATGACCGAAGGCGTCGCGCTTGACATGCTCGCCGGAGGCTTCCCGCTCCGCCACGATCGTATCGAGGCCTGCGCCTTCTGAAACGAAGATGGTCACGAAGCCGGTCTTTTCCATGATCTGGCGGAGGCGCTCGCCTTCTTCTTCGAGATCGAAGGCGACTTCCGGCAGATACATGCCGTCGATGTTCTTGAGCTGGGTGTTCATCATCAGGCCTTCGACATAGTCGCGGCCCTTGGTGTCCTGGATATAGGCGCGGGCCGTGGCGGCCGTCAGCCAGCCGCAATGGCGGCCCATGACCTCATGCACGACCAGCGATTTCGGCGCGGCGCTCTGTTCGTTCGACACATGGTCGAAGAAATGCGCGCCGACTTCGGCCGCCGTCCAGGCGCCGAGCGATTGCTTGATCGGCACGACGTCGTTGTCGACGGTCTTGGGCAGGCCGACGACGGTCAGCTTGTAGCCGTTGGCCTCGAGATAGGCGGCGAGGTCGGCGGCCGTGGTGTTGGTGTCGTCGCCGCCGATCGTGTGGAGAATGGTCACGCCGTCGCGGGTCAGCCGCTCGGCGGCCACGCGCAGCGGGTTTTCGCCTTCCTTGACCAGGCCGCGCTTCACGCAATCGGCGGCGTTGGTCAGCTTCACGCGGCTGTTTCCGATCGGTGAACCGCCGTGATAGTGCAGAAGATGCGCCTTTTCGCGCATGTCCTTGGTGATCTGGATGCTGTCGCCGAGGAGCACGCCCTGATAGCCCGAGCGATAGGCGATCAGCTCCACATCGGGAGCGATGTCGCTATAGCGTTCGATCAGTCCGCCCACGGCGGAAGACAGGCAGGGCGCTAGCCCGCCGGCTGTCAGCATTGCGGCTTTTTGTTTGGCCATGATTGAAATCTCCCATGCGGCGTTTGCCTTTTCAGCCGGCATCGATGGGCCAGCGCCAGCCTTCTGTAAAGTGAAGA
Source organism: Rhizobium sp. FKL33 (assembly GCF_005222915.1). GTDB lineage: Bacteria > Pseudomonadota > Alphaproteobacteria > Rhizobiales > Rhizobiaceae > Rhizobium_E. The sequence goes on along the minus strand of NZ_STFX01000008.1, from coordinate 39,813 downwards.
GATGATGAAGAACAGGCCTTGCATCCGGTGCGGAAGGCGCGCCTGCCGATTGAAACGATTCAATGCGCCCGGGAAAACCCAGGGCTTGTGGATAAGGTTGTCTTCGGGCCGAGCGGGCCCGGCGGAGGAACCTCCTGCATCATCGCGCGTTCTAACGGCAATGACAGGATTTGCTCACCCAGGAGAAGATCGATGAAGACCTCGCTCAAAACAATTGTCGCCGCTTCCGCCTTCGGCTTCGCAGCGGCTGTCACCGGCCCAGCGCTTGCTGACAGCCTCACCATCCGCGTGGCTCCGAACACGCCCGCACAGCGCGTGATCGTTCGTCCGCCTGTGGTCAAGAAGGTGGTGGTACGCCAGCCGTGCTACACCAAGACGGTGAAAAAGGTGACTAGCAACAAGACGGTGATCACCAAGTCGCGCGTCTGCCCGTAAACTCGGGTCGATGCCAGGTTACTGCGCATTCGAAGCGGTTCCGCCATCGTGCGGAGCCGCTTTTGTATTCGCCACATTTGGCTGCGGCGACTGCAAATTCGCCGGAAAGATCGTTTCCGATCAATTTGCATTACGGAAATTTCATTCTCGCCATGGCTTGCTTTTAAGCCGACAATTGGTCACCCTTTTCTTCTATCCTCGTTCTCCTCCAGCCGGACGCGATCATGTCTTTTTGGGAAAAGCTCTTCAGCGCAGTCGCCGACACCGCGACCAACGCCTTGTCGAGCCTCATCGAGGCGATCCGGACCGTGTTCGAAGGCGATCCGGAAACGCGGCGCAAGGTCGCCTTTTCCGTCGCGGTCATCGCGCTTTCGGCCAAGATGGCCAAGGCCGACGGCATCGTGACGCCGAACGAGATCGAGGCTTTTCAGCAGATCTTCGAATATCCGGACGCGGAAGCGCGCAATGTCGCCCGCCTCTATAATCTCGCCAAGCAGGATGTCGCGGGTTACGAGGCCTATGCCGAAAAGCTCTCCGGCCTCTGCCGCTCCGACCATCCCAATTGCGCGATGCTCGAAAACGTCATGGACGGCCTGTTCCATATCGCCAAGGCGGATGGCGCGGTGCACGAGCGCGAAATGGCCTATCTCGAAAATGTCGCGGCGATCTTCCAGATCTCGGAAGACCGCTTCGCGCAGATCCTCGCCCGTCATGTCTATGTCGAGGGCGCTGATCCCTATAGCGTGCTCGGCGTGTCGCGGAAGGACGATTTCTCGACCATCCGCCAGCAATATCGCGCGCTGGTGCGCGAGCATCATCCCGACGTGATGATCGCCCGGGGCCTGCCCACGTCGTTCCAGGCGGTGGCGCATGAGCGCATGGCGACGTATAACGCGGCCTATGCCGCCATCGAACGCGAACTTCGCGCGGCCTGACGCCAGCATTCGAGACTGTTGATGAGCCATTTTTCCCCCGATTTCGCGCGCGCCGATGTCGCCGCATCCCCCAATTTCGGCGATCGCAAGGGTGTCGAGCGTCCCGACATGATCATCCTGCACTACACCGGCATGCCGTCGGCGGATGCGGCCTTCGACTGGCTGCGCCGGCCCGAAAGCGAAGTGTCGAGCCATTATTTCGTCTGGGAGGACGGCCGCGTCAGCCAGCTGGTGGCGGAGGACAAGCGGGCGTGGCATGCCGGCGCGAGCTTCTGGAAGGGGGAAACGGACATCAACTCCCGCTCCATCGGCATCGAGATCGCCAATGCCGGCCATCCCGGCGGACTGCCTGACTTCCAGCCTGCGCAGATCGCATCGGTGATCGCGCTCTGCCGCGACATCGTCGCCCGTCACGGCATCGTCTCCGAGCGCGTGCTCGGCCATTCCGATGTGGCGCCGGTGCGCAAGGTCGATCCCGGCGAGAAATTTCCCTGGCAGGCGTTGGCCGAAGCCGGGGTGGGCCATCATGTCGAGCCGGCGGTGATTTCGGGCGGACGCTTCTTCCAGCGGGGCGATGCGGGGCCGCCGGTCGAGGCGTTGCAGGCGATGCTGGCGCTCTATGGTTACAACGCGCCCGTCAGCGGTGAATTCTGCGACCGGACCGCAGGCGTGGTCGAGGCGTTCCAGCGGCATTTCCGCCCCGAGCGCGTCGACGGCGTCGCCGACGCCTCCACCATCGACACCTTGCATCGGCTGCTTCGGGCGCTGCCGCAGGACTGAGCAACTTTCTGTTGTCCGAAGAGTTCACACTGACTAAGAAACACTCTGTGTAAAACAGTGCGCGGGTTCAAAATGGCTATCGTCGGAATCGACCTCGGAACCACCAATTCCCTGATCGGCGTGTTCGAAGACGGCAAAGCCAGATTGATCGAAAACGCCAATGGCGGTTTTCTCACGCCCTCGGCCGTCTATGTCGACCAGAATGGCGAGATCGTGGTGGGAGCAGCCGCCCGGGAAATGGCGCTGACCAATCCCGACGCCGCGGTGATGTCGTTCAAGCGCTGGATGGGCACCGACCGGGTCGTGTCGCTCGGCAAGAGAAGTTTCCGCGCCGAGGAACTGTCTTCCTTCATCCTGCGCTCGCTGATCGACGACTACAAATCCAAATATGACGAGGAGATCACCGAAGCGGTGATTTCCTGCCCGGCCTATTTCAATGACGGCCAGCGCAAGGCGACCATCAATGCGGCGAAGCTTGCCGGCCTCAAGGTCGAGCGGCTGATCAACGAGCCGACGGCGGCGGTGCTGGCCTATGGGCTCGAGACCCGCGACGACGGCCAGTTCCTGGTGTTTGATCTGGGCGGCGGCACATTCGACGTGTCGATCATGCACAAATATGACGGCGTGTTCGAAATCCGCGCCTCCGCCGGCGACAATTTCCTCGGCGGCGACGATTTCTCCGAAGCGCTGGCGGGTCTCCTCCTGCGCAAGGGCAATATTGACCGCGCCGGCCTCGGCAAGATCGACCAGGCGCGAATCCTGCGCGCCGCCGACACGCTGAAGATCGATCTCTCCGCCAAACCGAACCTCGATTATCGCATCACGCTCGAAAAGACCGTGCTCGAAGGCGTCGTCACGCGCGAGGAATTCGAGGCGGAGGCCTCCGACCTCATGCGGCGGCTCCGGCATCCGCTCGAACGAGCGCTGCGCGATTCGTCGATTTCGCCCGATGAGCTCGACGCCATCGTGCTGGTGGGCGGCGCGACCCGCATGCCGGCGATCCGCCAGATGATCGCACGCCTGTTCGGCAAGCTGCCCTTCGTCACCATCAATCCCGACGAGGTCGTGGCGATGGGCGCGGTGATCCAGTCGGCGCTGAAAAGCCGGAACGCGGCGGTCGACGATGTGTTGTTGACCGATGTCTGCCCCTTCACGCTCGGCGTCGCCTCGATGCGCACGCGGCCTGACGGCAGGCGGGAAGAGGTGGTTTCGCCGCTGATCGAGCGCAACGCCACCGTGCCGATCAGCCGCGTAGAGCCTTTCACCACCATCTCCGACAACCAGACGGAAATTGCGCTCAGGATCTATCAGGGCGAAAACATCCGTCCCGAGCACAATGTCCATATCGGCACGCTGAATGTGAAGATCCCGCGCAAACCCGCCGGCCATGAAAGCGTCGATGTGCGCTTCACTTATGACATCAATGGTGCGCTCGAGGTCGAGGCGACGGTGCAATCGACCAAGGACGTGTTCAAGACGGTGTTCTCCAACGATTCCGGTCTCGACGAGAAGGAATTGGCCAAACGCTTCGAGCAGCTTTCGAAGATCAAGCTCGCGCCCCGCGACCAGCAGGAAAATCGCGAACTCATCGCGCGGGCCGAACGCATCTATGCCGAAGCGCTCGAGCAGGATCGCCAGATCATCGCCGATGGGCTGATGCAGTTCACCGCCGAAATCGAAGACCAGCGGCTGCGCGACATCGAGGCGGTGCGCGAGGAGTTTCGCGCCTTCCTGAACCAGTTCGACAAATTCGTCTTCAACCGCGATTGAGACGGGGATGGAGACCTCTGACTATCCATGGTCGGCGCTCGGGATCGAACGGACGGCCGACGCTTCAGCCATCCGCAAGGCCTACGCCATAGCCTTGAAATCGGCGCGGCCGGATGAGAATCCAGAAGCGTTTCAGAGACTTCTGACCGCGCGGAACGAGGCGTTGCGGCTGGCGGTCACCGCTCCGCATGTCGGCGCAATCCTGTCGGCGACGTTATACAAGAACGAAGCCAACACAAAATTCCGCCCAGTTATCCAGTTGCTTCAGACTGAACCTGGCACGCGACTAACAGAAGAGACCGACGCCACTGCTATCCGGCAATTGTTTAAGGCGCTAGAGCAGGTAGATGTTGCCTTTGAGAAGAATGGCGATGTCGTGGCGGCTTATTGTGACGCTTTTGACGTTGTAGAGAACGCGCCCCTACAAGAGTTGGGTCAGTTTTTGGGTCCGGTCATTCGTCATATTGCAGAGGGGCTGGCGCATCGTCAGCCTCGCGCGTTCCAGGACGTTACGCTCCAAGAGCCTCGCGACATACTCGGGCCTTTCGAACAGGTCCTGATCGAGCTTGATCGTCGCTTCAAGATTTTCGGCGACGAGCGGATCCTGCTTAACTATTTTGGTTCCGATGCAGCGCTGCATTTCGCCTCTCTCCTTGCGTTTGCGATTGGACAAGGACCGGGCGGTTCCGCTTCCCGAGAAAGGCCGCCGCTCTATGTCGATGACATTTTCATCCTGACGACTTTCGCCTCGAGCAAGCGCATGCTGCGGATCTGCGATATTGCGAAGACCACGGGCCGCTTCCCACTCAACGTAGATCTTTTTGGACTGTTTTTTCCGTATTTCTTCGCTCTTTATCACCGGATTTACTGGCTTGCGGCCCTGATTGGGCTTCCACCGGTTCTCTATCTGGGCCTTACTCCAAAGGAGATGATCCCTCTTGGCGGTGCATTACAGAGCGGGCTCATCTTGCTGTATGTGGTCCAATGCCTGTGTGTGGGTATCAAGGCGGATCAATTGCGTGTTTTCCAACTTCGGCTATGGGTGGATGTGTTGAAAAGGCGTAGAAGATCGCCGGCTTATGCCTTGCGGCGCCTGGCCGAGCTTGGCGTCGCGTCTCCGCACAATGCTTGGCTGGGTGCAATATTCCTGTTTGTGCTCGCCGCGGGCATCCGCGCCGCCGTTTATGGACCCCAGCCATGACCCGTCGCTATCCCTGGACCATTCTCGATATCGATCCGACCTCCGACCAGAAGGAGATCCGCAAGGCCTATGCGCGCAGGCTCAAGGTGACGCGTCCGGATGAGGATCCTGCCGGCTTCCAGGCGCTGGTGGAAGCCCGCGACGCGGCGCTGGAGGAAAGCCATTGGGTAACGAGCGACGAGGAAGGCGAGGGCGCTGCCGAAAACGCCTCGCCGGAAGATGCGGCGGTCGCTCCAGTTGTCCCTTCAGTCGAGGCGGATGGCCCGGCGGCGGATCTGTCCGGTCGTGATCTGGCGGAGGCGGTGACGGTCGAGGCGAAAGATGCGCCCGCTCTCACGCCATCTGATCCGTCCGACGCCAAACGGGTCGTCGTCGAACTGTCCTATCCCGCGCCTGATACCGAGGCGACAGCAGGCGAGTCGCCGGCGGAGGCGCATGACGATGACGAGGAGGAGCTCGAACTCTGGGAATTGCTGGAGGAGACCCGCAAGACCCAACCCTGGCGGCGACCGCTGGATCTCTGGGGCAACGTCTTCGACGCGCTCGAAAACCTTCCGCTCAGCCAGTTCGACGAGGCGCTCGGCGTGGCGCTGCGCGACCTCCTCGACCAGATCCAATCGGGCGATCTCAAGCCGCATGACCAGCCCGGGGTGCTGCGGGAACTCGACCGGCGCTTCGACCTCCTGTCCAACGATCGCCGCATCCTCCGCCATATGCGTCCCGAGGACGCCGATTCGCTGATCGACGCGCTGTCGGACGCCGCCGAGCGGCGCGGTGCGGCCGATGCGCCCGCCCAGCCGCAAACGCTGGACGGCGTCGACGATCTCGATCCTGGCCTCGTGGCGCTCGCTTTTGCGCGCGAGCCGAAGATGATCGCCTATTTCGAGCGCGCGATTCGCGAGCGCAGCTACCCCTGGGCGTTCTCCGTGGTCGGATTGTTGTTTCCGGCGCCCTTCGCCTTCTATTACCGGCTTGGGAAACTGGCGTGGTTCGCGGCAATCTTGGCCATTGCCAACGCCATTCTGCGTTCGCCGTCAACCCGCGAGGGCTTGCCGATGGTCAACGGTTTTTACGGCCTCTTAGTCACCATTTATATCGTCGTTGCGCTCTCCACCGCCTTCAACTGGCGCAAGCTCCGGCTCGCGGCGCTCAGCGAACATCTCGCGCCGCTCAAGGCGAATGCTGCCCCCTATGAACGCTTGGCGGAGGCGGCGGCTGCTTTCGGCAAACCGGATCGGACGAAGATGGCGCTCGGCATTTTCATTCTGCTCGCCGCTGTTTTCCTGCGCCTTGTTCTGCAATAAAACTTGAACGCCATTCGCCATTTTCGAGTCCGGAGATTTCCCGTGCCCCAGTTCCAATACGCCGTGGTCGGACGCGGCCTGACCGGCTCCGCCGCCGCCCGCCATCTCGCCGAACAGGTTCCGGGCGTCGTGCTGATCGGCCCGGATGAGCCTCACGATTGGGCGAGCCATCAGGGCGTGTTCGCCAGCCATTACGACGAAGGCCGCATCACCCGCACCATCGATCCCAACGAAGTCTGGGCGCGGCTCGCCAACCGCTCGATTGCGCGCTACCGGGAGATCGAGGCGAAAAGCGGCGTGACCTTCTACGGCGAAAAGGGCTGCCTGATCTCCGGCCTCAAGACAGGCCGCAGCCAGACCTATATGGCCAATATCCGCGCCGCCGCCGCGCGGGTGGGCGTCGAGCCCGTCCTTCTGGACGACGAGGGGCTTAAGGCGACATTTTCCTATTTCAGCTTTCCCGACGGCTCCGACGCCGTGTTCGAGCCGGTGAATGCCGGCTATGTCAGCCCGCGCAGGCTGGTGGCGGCGCAGACGATCGCGGCGGAGAAGGCCGGAGCGAGCGTGATCCGCAAGCATGCGTTGTCGATCGCCCAGAAGCATGGTTACGCCGAGATCACGCTCGAGGACGGCGAGACGGTCAGCGCGGCTCGCGTGCTGGTCGCCGCCGGCGGTTTCACCAATCAGCCGGGACTTTTGCCCGACGTTCTCGACATGCAGGTCTATGGCCGCACGATCAGCCTGTTCGAAGTCTCCGAGGCTGAAGCCGCGCGGCTCGCCTCCATGCCGTCGCTGATCTTCGAAGACGAGCCGGAGGAGTTGGGCGTCTATATGCTGCCGCCGATCCTCTATCCGGACGGCAAGCATTATCTGAAGATCGGCGGCGATATGACCGATATCCTGCTCGAAAACACCGACGCCGTGCGCGACTGGTTCAAGAGCGGCGGCAGCCCCCGCAATTTCGATCATCTCGTCGGCATGATGAAGCGCCTCGTTCCCTCGCTCGACATCAAGGAGGCCCGGCCGGTGACCTGCGTGACCTCCTATCCGCATGATCAGGGCGTCCCGACCAAATATCCAGCCATCGGCCCGACCTCTGCGCCGTCGATCTTCGTCATGGCCGGCGGCTGCGGCGCCGCGGCGAAAAGCTCGGACGAAATCGGCCGGTTGGGGGCGGAACTCCTCGTGCATGGCGAGATCGTCGATCCGGCCTATCCGACTGCGGATTTCAGGCCGAGGTTTGTGTGAGGATGTCGCCGGGCGGTTCCGTTTGGCTCTTGTAGCAAAAACTGGTAGAGTCTGCTGATCGAGAGGTGCAGCTATAATATCGGCTTACAATATCGGAGATCACTTCGAAGGCTTCGTGCGCGAACTCGTCGAAAGCGGGCGTTATGAGAGCGCCAGTGATGTCATGCGCGATAGCCTCCGCCTGCTCGACGAACATAAGAAGGCGCGGGCGCTCGAACTGGAATTTCTCAAACGCGAATTTGCGGAGGGCAAAGCCAGCGGCGAGCCGCAAGAAGTTGATCCGATCCAATTCTTCAATGAGCTGAAGGCGGAGCGGCGCGCCCAGCGTGGCGAGTGTAGATCACGCTTAACCAGATCTATCAGAGATCTGTTGTGTCGTTGGCAACGTAAATTTTTTCTTTGATGGCGTATTCGTTAATCTTGTAAAATTCTGGTAATTTCTCTGTGTTGCTTCTCTTTAGACCAGTTTCAAAGATATGTAAAACGTCTGATGCCGAAACGCCGTCACATAAAAATATTTCGCCTATTTGAAATGTAATACTTTCCTGCATTTCTTCATCGAAGTCGTAAGTTTCTGTTATTTGAAATTTATTTGCGTGTAATTGATAGTATAAGCTTTTTACGGGTCTTGGGAGGTGTCGAATCTTGCTCTCCATCGCTCCCTTGAGTTCAATCAATTGCAATATTTCTTCGTAAAAATCGATCCCGTATTTTTTTGATAAAATCTCAAACACTCCTCTATGACGAATTGTAATATTTTAACGCCTTCAACCCCCCTCCGTTCGGAGATATCCAAAACCAATTCAAATCGCTTTTGCTCAATTTCTGTACGCATCGATACCTCTTCAAGCATATGTTCCGCCCGTACAAAGGCGGTATTCACCTGACGGCGCCATGCTTTGAAGCGGATTCAGGCGGCGTGGATTTCAGGTTGCATTGAAGCCTGTTTCTGTCTGTTTGTCTGCGCCTCTTCTCTCAGTTTTTGGGTGTCGGCCCGGCATTCTTTCCCGGTCTATCGATGAAAGTCTGCAGGAGTTTCCAGTCGGCTCTGGTCCGGGCGCCTGGCACTGTAGCTGACAGTCTTGGAAATCGCGGTCGAAATCTCGTTTCCGAACCGCGCCGTCGCCAAGAGGCCTGATTGCTTCCGGTCTCCACCATCGAGGTTGGTCGACATGAACGCTCTCGAAATAAAACCTTCCCATAACCGCATCCTTGCTTTATGGACCGCCTCGCCAGTCGGCCGGGCAGCCGCGCTCCGCATGTGGTCGAAAGGCCGCGGGGTGAGGAAAGTCCGGGCTCCACGGAAACACGGCGCCGGATAACGTCCGGCGGGGGCGACCCCAGGGATAGCGCCACAGAAAACAGACCGCCCGGCATGCCGGGTCAGGGTGAAAAGGTGGGGTAAGAGCCCACCGCGGATCCGGCAACGGAGACGGCATGGCAAGCCCCGCCGGGAGCAAGACCGAATAGGGACGACGCGTCCGCTTCATGCGGCAGGCCTGTTTCCGGGTCAGTCGTCCGGGTGGGTTGCGAGAGGCGTCGCGCAAGCGGCGTCCCAGATGAATGGCTGCCACGTTCCGGAGCGATCCGGAGCCTTACAGAACCCGGCTTATAGGCCGACTGGCGATTTTTTCTCTCTTCAAAAATAATTTCTCACGTAGCGTGAGGTCCCTCGCGGACCTTTCGCGGCGGCATTTCTCAACCTTTCGTTAAACTTAACAGCTTATGAATGGGAGACCGGCCTCCCGTTCGCGGGCGACCCTTCCCATTGACGCCCATATGGTCCCATGCTATCCCAAAAGCGCACTGAAAAAGGGCGACAGACAGCCCGCTTCAAGACTGGTGCAGACCGGTGGGATCATCCTTCCGGCCTGGGCGCAAAGGCGAGACAGGACCTCTCTTTCGCGTTCAAAATCAAGTGGATGACGGTTTCGCCCAGCGAGGCTCGTTTCCTGGAAGCGGAAGTATTGCGTCATGAGCCGGTTCCTTTCCAATGCGACGAACAAGGTCGACGCCAAGGGGCGGGTCTCCGTGCCATCCTCTTTTCGCGCCGTGCTTGCCGCGCAGGGGATCGAGGAGCTCTACGGCTTTCAGGATTTCCACTATCCGGCGATCAATGTCGGGGGACCCGACCTGCTCGCGCGCCTGGAAAGGCGGCTGCAGGACATGGACCCGTTTGCGCCGGAAGCAAACCGGATGTCGCTGCTCATTCATGGCGGCGGCGTTCACATGAAGCTCGATACGGAGGGTCGCCTGATGGTCACGGATTTCATCCGGACCTATACGGGGATCGAAAACGAGGCGACCTTCGTCGGTCGGGCGGATTTCTTTCAGCTGTGGCGGCCGGATCAGTTTCTGGCCGCGCAGAATGCGGCGAGACTGGAGTTGCGGGGCGAAAGCCGCGGCTCCTGATGGTGCGGGGTGACAGGACGATGACGGATCATGGCAACGGAGCGGACGATGCCATTGGCGGACCGATGCGTCATATCCCGGTCATGTTGTCCGAGGTGCTCGCGCATCTCGGGGCGGAGCAAGACCGCATCATTCTCGACGGCACATTCGGGGCCGGCGGTTACAGCCGGGCCATTCTGGCGACGGGCGCGACGGTGATCGCGCTCGATCGCGACCCCACGGCGATCGCCGGGGGGCAGGGGCTTCTCACCGAGTTTCCCGACCGCTTCAGCCTGCATCACACCAATTTCGGCAAGCTCGACGACTTCGCTCCCGAAGGCGGGCTCGACGGCGTGGTGCTCGATATCGGCGTCTCCTCGATGCAGATCGACGAGGCCGATCGCGGCTTCTCCTTCCAGAAGAACGGACCGCTCGACATGCGCATGTCGGGCGCGGGCGTCAGCGCCGCCGATGTCGTCAACCGCGCCAAGGTCAACGACCTCATCCGCATCTTCTCCTTCCTCGGCGAAGAACGTCAGGCGGGCCGCATCGCCCACGCCATCGACAAGAAGCGGCTGGAAAAGCCGTTCGAGACCACGCGCGATCTGGCGGGCCTCATCGAGATCGTCACCCCGCGCAAGATGACCGACAAGATCCATCCGGCCACCCGCGTCTTCCAGGCGCTGCGCGTCTTCGTCAACAACGAGCTCGGCGAACTGGCATCGGCGCTGTTCGCCGCCGAACGCGCGCTCAAGCCCGGCGGCCGGCTCGTCGTCGTCACCTTCCATTCGCTGGAGGATCGCATCGTCAAGCGCTTCTTCGGCGATCGCGCCGGCAAGGCGTCCGGATCGCGGCATCTGCCGGAAATCGCCGCCGCGCCCGTCATCTTCAAGCCCGAGCCGAAACAGGCGGTGCAGGCGACAGAGGCCGAGGCGGAAGTCAATCCGCGCGCCCGTTCCGCCAAGCTGCGCTGCGGCGTCCGCACTGAGGCGAAGGCCGGCAAGGCCGACGCCTCGATCTTCGACCTGCCGCAACTCGCCGACATCGAACGACTGAGAGGCTGACATGCTGCGCACGCTGGACATTCTGCTGATCGTGATCATGACGGCGGTGGCGACCATCACCTATACGATCAAGCATCGCGCCGAAGAGAAGCTCGGCGAAGTGCGCAAGCTCGAAGCCAATATCCGGCTGGAGAAGGACACGATCGACCTGTTGCGCGCCGACTGGGCGCTCCTGACCCAGCCCGCCCGGCTCGAACGGCTGATCGCGCTCTATCAGGAAGAGCTCAAGCTGCAGCCGACCGACACGACGCAGATGGTGCAGCCGGCGGAATTGCCGATGCTGAAGGCCGATCTGCCGCCGGTCGAAGAGGCCGACGCCAAGGACGGCAAGAAGAAGGCCGACGACAAGACGGCAGCGGGCAAGAAACCCAAGACGGATGACATCAAGACAGGATCGGTGGCGCGCTAATGTCCTTCCTTTCCCGCATCATGGTATTGAAGAGCAAGGCGCATTTCAGCGCCGGGCCGCGTGGTCACGAGTCCGAAAAAGGCCTGACCTTCCAGGGCGTGCGCAAGACATCGGGCCAGCAGGCCCGAAGCCGCATCGCCATCATGATCGGCGCCTTCACGCTGGTTTACGCCGTGATCGGCGGCCGGCTGGTCTATTACGGCATGACCCCGCCGGAAACGGTGTCGTCGATCCGGCCGGCGGAAAATCAGGTCGCCTCGCGCCCCGACATTCTCGACCGCAACGGCGAAATTCTCGCGACCGACGTGCGCACCGTGTCGCTGTTCGCCGAGCCGCACAAGATCGTCGACCCCGACGAGGCGGTGGAGCTCCTTTCCACCGTGCTGCCCAATCTCGATCGCAAGGCGATCTACAAGAAGCTCACCTCCAATTCGCGCTTCCAGTGGCTGCAGCGGCAGCTGACGCCCAAGCAGCAGAGCGAAATCCTGTCGCTCGGCATTCCCGGCGTCGGTTTCCGTCCGGCCAAGCGCCGGTTCTACCCGGCCGGCGACGCCGCAGCTCATGTCGTCGGTTACGTCAATATCGACAACCGCGGCGTGGCGGGCATGGAGAAATATCTCGACAATCAGGGTCTCGCCGATCTCGCCGCCATCGGCATGACCAGCACATCCGAGCTCGAGCCTGTCCGCTTGTCCATCGATCTCAGGGTGCAGAACATCATCCATGACGAGATCAAGCGCGGCCTGACGGATTTCGATGCGATCGCCGCCGGCGCCGTGGTGCTCGACGTCAACACCGGCGAAGTGCTGGGCATGGCGTCCGCGCCCGATTTCGACCCCAACAATCCCGGCGAGACTATCGACCTCAAGACCAAGAGCGGCATGAACCGCATGTCTGGCGGCGTCTTCGAAATGGGCTCGACCTTCAAGGCCTTCACCACGGCCATGGCGCTCGACTCCGGCAAAGTGTCGATGAACGACACGTTCGACGCGCGCAAGCCGCTCTATATCGGCGGCTTCACCATTCACGACTTCCACGCCACGCGCCGCATTCTCTCGGTCCGCGATGTGTTCATCCACTCCTCCAATATCGGTTCGGCGCGCATGGCTGACGCCGTGGGCGTAGAGGGGCACCGAGAATTTCTCACCCGGCTCGGCCTGCTCACCCGCATGGAGACGGAACTGCCGGAAGTGGCGGCGCCGTCCCAGCCCAAGACCTGGAAGAAGATCACCTCGATGACCGTGGCCTTCGGCCATGGCGTGTCGACCACGCCGCTGCAGACGGCGGTGGCCGGCGCCGCGCTGATGAATGGCGGCAAGCTCCTGCCGCCGACCTTCCTGATCCGAAACCAGGAACAGGCCAACGAAATCGCCAAGGCCGTGGTCAACGAGCGCACGGTGGAAAACATGCGCTACCTGTTCCGCGCCAATGTGCTCGACGGTTCGGGCAGCCGCGCCAACATCGCCGGCTTTAATGTCGGCGGCAAGACCGGCACCGCGGAGAAAGTCGTCAACGGCCGCTATGCGGGCAATGTGCGCTTCAACGCGTTCCTCTCCGCTTTCCCGGTCGAAAATCCGAAATATGTGGTGCTGTCGATCGTCGACGAGCCGAAGAAAGCCTATAAGGGCTGCGGCGTCACCGCGGGCTGCAATGCCGGCGTGATCGCGGGCAACATCATCCGCCGGGCGGGGGCGCTTCTCGGGGTGAAGGCGAAGTTCGGCCCTGATGGAAATGCCTTGCTTGTGTCTTATTGAGCGGCATAAACGATCCCACGGATTCGTTTCGAGAGACAAGACTGAGGGGGCGACATGAAACTCGGCGATGTGCTTCAAGAGGCAGGCGCGCGCATCGACGGCGCGGCTGATCAAATCGACATCACCGGCGTGACCTCCGACAGCCGACAGGTGAAGCCGGGCGACCTGTTCGTGGCGCTTTCAGGAGTCAAGACCGACGGCGGCAAGTTCATCGGCGACGCCGAAGCGAAGGGCGCCGCCGCCATTCTCGTTCAAACCGGGGCTTCGGCCTCGTCCAGCCTGCCGGTGATCGCGGCGGACGATCCGCGCCGCGCGCTGGCGCTGGCCGCCGCAGCGCTGCATCCCGGCCAGCCGGAGACCATGGTCGCCGTCACCGGCACCGCCGGCAAGACCTCGGTCGCCTCTTTCACACGGCAGATCTGGGCGCATGCCGGCTTGGCGGCCGCGCAGATCGGCACCACCGGCGTGATCGCGCCCGGCCGCATCGACGAGGGCTCTCTCACCACGCCCGATCCGGTGACGCTGCAGAAACTGCTGGCGGAACTGAAAGCCGAAGGCGTGACGCATGCCGCGATGGAGGCCTCCAGCCATGGCCTCGACCAGCGCCGTCTCGACGGCGTCAAGCTCTCCGCCGCCGCCTTCACCAATCTCGGTCGCGACCATCTCGATTACCATCCGACGATGGAAGAGTATTTCGCCTGCAAGATGCGGCTGTTCGACACGCTGATGCCCAAGGGCGCGCCGGCGGTGATCTTCGCCGATGACGAATGGTCGGACAAGGCGGCGTCGGCGGCGCGCAAGGCCGGGCTCGATGTGCGCAAGGTCGGCCGCTTCGGGGATTATCTCGTGCTGAAGCGGGTCGAGCATTATCGCGACAAGCAGGTGGCGGAGATCCATTTCGGCGACGCCATCTATGAAATCCATCTGCCGCTGGCCGGCGATTTCCAGATCGCCAATGCGCTGGTGTCGCTCGGGCTGGCGCTGTCGACCGGCGCGGACCAGGAAAAAGCTTTCGACGCGCTCGATCACCTCAAGGGCGCGCCGGGACGGCTGGAGCTGGTCGGCAAGACCTCTGAAGGCGCGCTCTGCTATGTCGATTACGCCCACAAGCCCGACGCGCTGACCAATGTGCTGACCTCGGTGCGCCCCTTCACCACCGGCCGGATCGTCACCGTGGTCGGCTGCGGCGGCGATCGCGACAAGGGCAAGCGCCCGATCATGGGCGAGGTGGCCACACGGCTTTCGGATGTGGTGATCGTCACCGACGACAATCCGCGCAGCGAAGACCCGGCCACGATCCGTTCTGAGATCACGGCCGCCGCCCCAGGCGCGATCGAGATCGGCGACCGGCATGAAGCGATCCGCCACGCCGTTTCGTTGCTTGCGGCGGGCGACACGCTGATCGTCGCCGGCAAGGGGCATGAGGAGGGGCAGAAGATCGGCGATGTCGTGCTGCCCTTTTCCGATCACGAGGAAATCCGCAACGCGCTCAAAGGATGATCCATGGCCTATCTCTGGACCAGTGAAGACCTGATCGCCGCCACCCATGGCCGCCCGCGGGGGACTTTGCCCGCCGGCATCACCGGCATTTCGATCGACTCCAGGGCGATCCAGCCGGGCGAGGCGTTTTTCGCCATCAAGGGCGACCGCGTCGACGGACATGACTACGCCAATATCGCCGCCGCCCATGGCGCGGCGCTGCTGGTGGTCAGCGAAGGCAAGCTGCCGGCGCTCGGCGCCGTCAATGCGCCGATGCTGGTGGTGCCCGATGTGCTCGAAGCCATGGAGAAGCTCGGCCGCGCCGCGCGCGATCGCTCCAACGCCCGCATCATCGCCGTCACCGGTTCGGTCGGCAAGACCACGACCAAGGACATGTTGCGCCAGGTGCTGGGCGCGGCGGGCAAGGTGCATTACTCGCCGGCCTCCTTCAACAATCACTGGGGCGTGCCGCTGACGCTCGCCCGTATGCCGGCGGACGCTGATTACGGCGTCTTCGAAATCGGCATGAACCATCCGAACGAAATCCGTCCGCTGGTGAAGATGGTGCGTCCGCATGTGGCGATCATCACCACGATCGCCGCCGCCCATCTCGGCAATTTTTCTGGCCTCGACGAAATCGCCCGCGCCAAGGCGGAGATCTTCGAAGGGGTTGCCGAGAATGGCGCCGCGCTGATCAACCGCGACATCGAGCAATTCGAGCTTCTCGACCAGTTGGCGGCCGAGGCCCACGTCGCCCACACCTATTCCTTCGGCGCCCATGCCAAGGCGGATTTCCGGCTGATCGATTACCAGCAGGAAGATCAGCACGGCGTGTTCTGGGCCATCGTCGCCGGCCGCACCATCGAGGTGGCGATCCAGGCGCCGGGCCGCCATATCGCCGAAAACGCGCTCGCCGTGCTCGCGGCCTCCTACCTCGCAGGCGCTGATCTCGACACGGTCGTATCGGCCTTCGCCGGCGTCGGCGCGGGCAAGGGCCGCGGGGCGCGCAGCCGCCTCACGACGCCGGGCGGCGCCTTCACGCTGATCGACGAGAGCTACAACGCCAATCCCGCCTCGATGCGGGCGGCGATCGCGCTTTTGGGCGCGGCAAAGCCCGATGCGGGCGGACGCCGCATCGCCGTGCTCGGCGACATGCTGGAAATGGGGGATTACTCCCCGCAGGTGCATGCCGATCTCGCCCAGCCCATTGGCGCGGAGCCGATCGATGCGGTATGGCTCGCCGGTCCCGACATGGCCTATTTGCGCGACGCCCTTGGCGACAGCCGCTCGGTGCTTTATTGGCCGACCGTGGATGAAATGAAGGCCTATGTGGTCGACAATGTCAGGCCGGGCGACGTGGTGATGATCAAATCGTCGAACGGCTCGGGATGCGGGCGGATCGTCGCTGCGCTCATGGAACAATATCCGGCGTCGACGTCGGCTTAAGGACGGAAGGAAAAGCGCGGATGCTGTTGTGGCTGGTGGAGCTCTCGGATCACCTGCAGGTGTTCAACCTGTTTCGGTACATCACCTTCAGGGCGGGAGCCGCGCTGTTCACCTCGGCGCTGATCGTGTTCTTTTTCGGACCGAAGATCATCGACTCCTTGCGCGTCCGCCAGGGCAAAGGTCAGCCGATCCGCGCCGACGGGCCGCAGACCCATTTCAAGAAGGCCGGCACGCCGACCATGGGCGGGCTGATGATCCTCGCCTCCGTCGTCGCCTCGTCGCTGCTCTGGGCCGATCTCGGCAATGTCTATGTGGTCAGCTGCCTTCTGGTGATGCTCGGCTTCGGGCTCATCGGCTTCTATGACGACTATCTCAAGGTCACCAAGCAATCGACCGCCGGCTTTTCGGGCCGCATGCGCCTGCTCACCGAATTCGTGATCGCGGCGATCGCCGTGTTCTTCATGATGCTGGCCGCCAAATCGGTGGGTCCGAACGGCATCGACATCGGTTCGTCCATCGCCTTTCCCTTCTTCAAGGACCTGCTGCTCGATCTCGGCTGGTTTTTCATCGTCTTCGGCGCCTTCGTGATCGTGGCGGCCGGCAATGCGGTGAATTTCACCGACGGCCTCGACGGTCTCGCTATCGTGCCTGTGATGATCGCCTCCGCCTCCTTCGGCGCCATCGCCTATCTCGTCGGCAATGCGGTGTTCGCCAATTACCTGCAGGTCAATTTCGTGCCGGGCACCGGCGAATTGACCGTCGTCGTCGCCACCGTCATCGGCGCTGGCCTCGGCTTCCTCTGGTTCAACGCGCCGCCGGCCGCCATCTTCATGGGCGACACCGGCTCGCTGTCGCTGGGCGGCCTGATCGGCTCGATCGCTGTGGCCACCAAGCATGAGATCGTCATGGCGATCATCGGCGGTGTCTTCGTGATGGAAACGCTGTCGGTGATCATTCAGGTGGGCAGCTTCAAGCTCACCGGCAAGCGCGTCTTCCTGATGGCGCCGATCCATCACCATTTCGAGAAAAAGGGCTGGACGGAAAGCCAGGTGGTGATCCGCTTCTGGATCATCTCGGTGATCCTGGCGCTGATCGGCCTGTCCACGCTGAAAATCCGCTGAGGACGTCATGATCCCGGTCACCACATTCAAGAACCGCCGCGTCGCTCTGTTCGGTCTCGGCGGCTCGGGTCTCGCCACCGCCGAAGCCCTGATCGCCGGCGGAGCCGAGGTCGCCGCCTGGGACGACAATCCCGACAGCGTCGACAAAGCTCGGAGCCGCGGCGTCGGAACCGCCGACCTGCGCCAGGCCGACTGGTCGAAATTCGCCGCCTTCGTGCTGTCGCCGGGCGTGCCGCTGACCCATCCCAAGCCGCATTGGACGGTGGATCTCGCCCGCGCGGCGGGCGTCGAAGTCATCGGCGACGTCGAACTCTTCGTGCGCGAGCGCCGCGCAAAGGCGCCGGCTTGCCCCTTCATCGCCATCACCGGCACCAACGGCAAATCCACGACCACGGCGCTGATTGCGCATATCCTCCGCTCGTCGGGCCGCGACACGCAGCTGGGCGGCAATATCGGCACGGCGGTGCTGACGCTCGATCCGCCGGCGAACGATCGCTTCTTTGTGGTCGAATGCTCGTCCTACCAGATCGATCTCGCCCCGACGATCAATCCGACGGCCGGCATCCTGCTCAACCTGACGCCCGATCATCTCGACCGTCACGGCACGATGCAGCATTACGCCGACGTCAAGGAACGGCTGGTCGCCGGGGCCCGCAACGCCATTGTCGGCGTCGACGACAGCTATTGCAGCCTGATCGCCGACCGCGTCGAAATGGCGGGCGTGACCGTCACCCGCATTTCGCGTCGCCAGACGCTTGAGCACGGCCTCTATGCCGATGGCTCCAGAATCATGATCGCCGACAGCCATGGCGTTCGCGGGATCGCCGATCTCGACGGCATCCAGACACTGCGCGGCGGCCACAACGCCCAGAATGCGGCCGCCGCCATCGGCGCCTGCCTCGCCGTCGGCGTCAGCGAAGACGAGATCCGCGCCGGCCTCAGATCCTTCCCCGGCCTCAAGCATCGCATGCAGCCGGTGGCCCGCAAGGCTGGGGTCACCTTCGTCAACGATTCCAAGGCGACCAATGCGGAGGCCGCGGCGCCGGCGCTGTCGAGTTATGAGAATATCTTCTGGATCGCCGGCGGCCTGCCCAAGGAAGGCGGCATCGCCGCTCTCAAGCCGCTGTTTCCGCGCATCGGCAAGGCCTATCTGATCGGCGAGGCCGCGCCGCAATTCGCCGCCACGCTCGGCAATGATGTGGCCTACGAAATTTCCGGAACGCTGGAGCGTGCCGTGGCGCATGCCGCTCAGGATGCGGCTTCTGTCGAGGGCGCCGTGGTGATGCTGTCGCCGGCCTGCGCGAGCTTCGACCAGTTCAAGAATTTCGAGGTGCGCGGCGACCGCTTCGTCACGCTCGTTTCCGAACTCGACGGCGTCGAGATGCTCGTGCCGCTCCACGGAGCCTGAAGCCTTCAGCCTGTCACAGGGTTCGGGGCGTAAGCTCCGATCCCTTGGTGATCCACCAGGCGTGGTTAATGACAAATTAAGAAATTTGCCTGCATTCTCGCGGGAAAAATCCGTTGCGGCGCGAAGAGGTGATTTGATGGTGAGCAGAGCTGAACGCGGGCCTTTGGCCGAATGGTTCTGGACGATCGACCGCCTGTTCCTCGCAGTGTTCGTGCTGCTGCTCGGTATCGGTTTCATGCTGTCCTTCGCCGCGTCTCCGGCGGTCGCCGAGCGCATCGGGCTCGACCAGTTCCATTTCGTCGAACGTCACGGCCTGTTCATGCTGCCGTCGCTGGCTGTCATGTTCGGACTATCTTTCCTAACGCCTCGCCAGGTGCGCCGCGTCGCCATGATCATGCTGCTGACGGCGCTGGTGATGATGGTGCTGGTGTTGTTTATCGGCATGGAGGTGAAGGGTTCCAGACGCTGGATCACCCTCTCTTTCCTGTCGATACAGCCTTCGGAATTCATGAAGCCCGCCTTTGTCGTGGTCTGCGCCTGGTTGTTTTCTGAAAACCAGAAGCAGCCGGACATTCCCGGCAATCTGTTCGCGATGATGTTGTTCGTGATCGTGGCGGCGCTGCTGGTGGCGGAGCCGGATCTCGGTCAGACGATCCTGACCTCGGCGGTCTGGGGCTCGATGTTTTTCATGGCCGGCATGCCTTGGTTCTGGATCATCCTGATGGCGATCGGCGGAGCGGGCGGCCTGTTCGTCGCCTATACCGTGCTGCCGCACGCCGCCCAGCGCATCAACCAGTTCCTCACCGGAGAGGGCAACACCTTCCAGGTCGACACCGCCCATGACGCCATCGTGCGCGGCGGCTGGTTCGGCATGGGGCCGGGCGAGGGCGTGGTCAAGCGCATCCTGCCCGACAGCCATACCGACTTCGTCTTCTCGGTGGCGGCGGAGGAATTCGGCGTCGTCTTCTGCATGGCGCTCGTCGCGCTCTATGGCTTCGTGGTCATGCGCGGCCTCGCGCATGCGCGCGGCGACCGCAACGATTTCACCCGTTTCGCCGTGGCCGGCCTCGTGCTGCAGATCGGCTTCCAGTCGATCATCAATATCGGCGTCAATCTCCAGCTTCTGCCCGCCAAAGGCATGACGTTGCCGCTGATTTCCTATGGCGGTTCGTCGCAGATTGCCATATGCGTGACCGCCGGTTTCGTTCTCGCACTCACGCGTCAGCGGCCGGAAAAGCGCGCGCAGGAGCGCAGCCTGTTCCGCGCACCGACTTTGGCGCCTGCGGAGTAAAAAGATGAGCAAGGGCATTATCGCTCTGGCTGCCGGGGGAACCGGCGGCCATTTGTTTCCGGCCGAAGCTTTGGGCCATGCGCTCCGGGCGCGCGGCTATTCCGTGCATCTGGTCACCGACAGCCGCGCCGAGCGCTTCGCCGGCAAATTTCCAGCCGACGAGATCCATGTCGTGCCCTCGGCCACCTTCGCCTCCAAGACGCCTTATGCGATCCTGAAGACCGGCTGGACGCTGTGGACCGGCATGCGCAAGGCGAAGGCGCTATTTCAGCGCATCAAACCATTGGCCGTCGTCGGTTTCGGCGGCTATCCCACCGCGCCGCCTTTGATGGCGGCCTCGAGCCTCGGCATACCGACGCTCATCCACGAGCAGAACGCCGTGATGGGCCGGGCCAACAAGAAGCTCGCGCCGCGCGTCGACGCCATCGCCGGCGGCTTCCTGCCGGAGAACAACGGCGCCTTCGCCGTGAAAACGCTGGTGACGGGCAATCCGGTTCGTCCTGGCGTCATCTCAGCCGCCGGCCACCCCTACCAGCCCTCTTACGGCGAGGATCCGTTCGAACTCCTAGTGTTCGGCGGCAGCCAGGGCGCGCAGTTCTTCTCAAAAGCCATCCCGGCGGCGATCTGCCTGATCGATCAGGCGCAGCGCGCGCGGCTTCGGATCGTCCAGCAGGCACGCCCCGAAGACAAGGATACGGTCGCCGCCGCCTACGCCAAGCTCAATCTTTCGGCCGAGGTCGCGCCCTTCTTCGGCGACATGCCGGAGAAACTCGCCAAGGCGCATCTTGTCTTCTGCAGGTCCGGAGCCTCCACCGTCTCCGAACTCGCGGTCATCGGCCGTCCCTCCGTGCTCGTGCCTTATCCCTATGCGCTCGATCACGACCAGGCCGCCAATGCGGCGGCGCTGAAGGCCAAAGGCGGCGCCGAGGTCATCGCGCAAGCCGAGCTGACGCCGGAGCGCATCGCCACTATCATCACTGCCGCCATGGCCGAGCCGGACCGGCTCGCCGCCATGGCGAGCGCCGCCCGCCAGACGGGCAGGCCGCAAGCCGCCGACACGCTCGCCGATCTGGTCGAAGCGATCGCCCGCGGCGAAACGGTTGCAGAATTCAAAGGGGTTCACGCATGAAAATGCCCAAGAGCATCGGGCTCGTCCACTTCATCGGCATCGGCGGCATCGGCATGAGCGGCATCGCCGAAGTGCTGCACAATCTCGGTCATAAGGTGCAGGGATCGGACCAGGCCGACAGCGCCAATGTCCAGCGCCTGCGCGCCAAGGGCATCGACGTCTTCGTGGGCCACAAGGCCGACAATCTCGGCGAGGCCGAAGTCGTGGTCGTGTCGACCGCGATCAAGAAGAACAATCCGGAACTGATCGCCGCGCGCGAGAAGCTGCTGCCGGTCGTGCGTCGCGCCGAAATGCTCGCCGAGCTCATGCGCTTCCGCAACGCCATCGCCATCGGCGGCACGCATGGCAAGACCACGACCACCTCGATGGTCGGCACGCTGCTCGAAGCCGGCGGGCTCGACCCGACCGTGATCAACGGCGGCATCATCAACGCTTACGGCACCAACGCCCGCATGGGCGAGGGCGAGTGGATGGTGGTGGAGGCCGACGAATCCGACGGCACCTTCCTCAAGCTGCCTGCCGACGTCGCGGTGGTCACCAATATCGACCCTGAGCATCTCGACCATTACGGCACCTTCGACAACGCCCGCGCCGCCTTCCGCCAGTTCGTGGAGAATGTGCCGTTCTACGGCTTCGGCGTCATGTGCCTCGACCATCCCGAAGTGCAGACCATGGTCTCCAAGATCGAAGACCGCAAGGTCATCACCTATGGCGAGAATCCGCAGGCCGACGTGCGCTTCCTCAATCTGCGTTACGAAGGCGCGATCTCGATCTTCGACGTGGTCATCCGCCGTCGCCGCACGGGAAAGGTCATCGAGATGAACGGCCTGAGGCTGCCGATGCCGGGCCGGCACAATGTCTCCAACGCCACGGCGGCCATTGCGGTCGCGCATCGGCTGGGGATCAGCGAAGAGGCCATCGCCAAGGGTCTCGCGGGCTTCGGCGGCGTCAAGCGCCGCTTCACCCATACCGGCGAATGGAACGGAATCCAGGTGTTCGACGACTATGGTCATCACCCTGTCGAGATCAAGGCGGTGCTGAAAGCCGCTCGCGACACCTGCAAGGGACGCATCATCGCCATCCATCAGCCGCATCGCTACAGCCGGGTCCACAGCCTTTTCGAGGATTTTGCCGCCTGTTTCAACGATGCCGACACGATTTTCATTGCGCCGATTTATTCGGCGGGCGAAGATCCGATCGATGGAGTCACGGCTGAAGAGCTGGTGTCTCGCATCAAATCCGGCGGCCACCGCGACGCGCGCTTCCTGTCTTCTCCGGATGCGCTCGCGCCCTTCGTGGCCGCGCTGGCGGAGCCGGGCGATTTCGTCGTCCTGCTCGGAGCCGGCAACATCACAAATTGGGCCGCGGCTCTCCCCAAGGAACTCGCGTCCCTGTCAGGAAAGAAGGCATGAAGCAGGTAGATGGCAAGAAGCTGCTGGCCGAACTCGGCAGCGCGATGCAGGATGTCAGGGGCAGGCTGACCCCGGACGCGCCGATGGACCGGGTGACGTGGTTTCGCGCCGGCGGTCTGGCGGAACTGATGTTCCAGCCGCATGACGTGGACGATCTCGTCACCTTTCTGAAGGCGCTGCCGGAAGAGGTGCCGCTGACGGTCGTGGGCGTCGGCTCCAACCTTCTCGTCCGAGACGGCGGGATCAAGGGCGTTGTGCTGCGTCTGTCGGCCAAGGGCTTCGGCGATGTCGAACTGGCCGGCGAAAACCGCATCCGCGCCGGCGCGATCTGCCCGGACAAGAACATCGCCGCCATGGCGCTCGATCACGGCATCGGCGGTTTCGCCTTCTATTACGGCATTCCCGGTTCGATCGGCGGCGCGTTGCGCATGAACGCGGGCGCCAATGGCTCGGAAACCCGCGAGCGCGTGGTCGAGATCGAGGCGGTGACCCGCAAGGGCGAACGCGTGACGCTCTCCAACGCCGACATGCATTACAGCTATCGCCATTCCGCCCCGCCGGAAGGGCTGATCTTCACCCATGGCGTTTTCCAAGGTTACGCCGAGGACAAGGCCAAGATCCGCGCCGACATGGACGCCGTTCGCCATCATCGCGAGACCGTGCAGCCGGTGCAGGAAAAGACCGGCGGCTCGACCTTCAAGAATCCCGAGGGCCATTCGGCCTGGAAGCTGATCGATGAAGCAGGCTGCCGGGGATTGCAGATCGGCGGCGCGCAGATGTCGCCGCTGCACTGCAATTTCATGATCAATATCGGCCAGGCGACGGCGCATGATCTCGAAAAGCTCGGCGAAATCGTTCGCCAGCGTGTCTTCGAAAATTCCGGCGTGCTGTTGGAATGGGAAATCAAGCGCATCGGCGATTTCATGCAGGGTTATGAAGTGGCGGCTTTCGCGCCCTGATGTGCTGCGCCGTCATTGTCGATCATGTCAAAGGGCCGTTCGCGGCCCTTTTTGCTGCGCAGATGATTGATCCCCGCCATCGGATGATATGTTATGATTGTACAGGCGGATAGACTCCGACAGTCTTTGCGAAAAGACGTAAACCTGAGCGTGTTGTGGTATTTTTACTAGCGACATTTTGAGACGCTGAACAGAAAGAATGTCCACAAATCGAATTTATCTACGTATCGTAGCGTCTACCCTGAGTCGAAGACGGTCGGGGCGATTATTTGGTTTTTTGTAGTTTATACAATTATAGGTTTTCATGTTCGGATTTTTGACGAAGCTAAAGGTCATGACCGCTACGGGCGCTGACACCCTGACGCGTTCCAGGGTCGCCTGCAACGCTTTTCGGGGGGCGTTGTGTTTCTCCTTGAGCTTGACGCTGGCGCAGGTTTCCATCTGTCTGATCGTCTATCGGTTCGATCTTCTGCCGCCTGACCCGGCCCATTTTCTATTTTGCATATCGTGGATGACGCCGCTTCTGGCGCTGTTCGGCGCGTTCATCGTCTATTATCGCGCCGGGCTCCGCATCCACGGGCTGAGGGTCACCAACAAAGCGCTGGACGAGATGAGCCGGATCGACCCTTTGTCGAAGCTTCTCAATCGGCGCGCCTTTCTCGACGCTTTCGCCAAGCGGAAGGAAGATTCGATCCTCATCGTCTTCGACATCGACTTTTTCAAGCAGGTCAACGACCGGCACGGCCATGCGGCCGGCGACGAGGTGATCGAAACGGTGGCTGGGGTCATTTGCCGGGTGTTCCATCGGGCTACAGACGTCGTATGCCGGTTGGGCGGCGAGGAATTCGGCGTGCTCAGCCAGGCGTCGCGGCTGGAGGAGGATTATCATCGCGCCGAGCGGGTTCGTGCCGAGACAATCCGTTGCGAGTTCTCGACCGGCGAACAAAGTTTTTTCGTCACTCTCTCGGGCGGTATGGCGCATGCCGCCTTGGGGGTGGAGTTCGAGGCGGCCTTCAAGCAGGCCGACATGGCGCTCTATGCTGCAAAACAGCGCGGACGGAATCTGATTCTCGGGCCGGGTCTCGGCGATGCGTGCCGCCCATGATGTCGGTCATTCGGTCGTGAATGCGTCGAGGATCGGACATGGGCCGTCCGGCCCATGGGCGCAGGCCTGCGCCAGACGACCGAGTGCTGTCTTTGCGGCTTGCAGTTCGGCGATCTTCTGATCCAGCGCGAGAATTCTCGCGTCGGCGAGTTGCCGCGCCCGCCGACGGTCGTTTTCAGCGTCGAGCCTGAGCAGTTCGGCGATTTCCTCTAGGGTGAACCCGGCCTTCTGCGCTGAGCGGATGAAGCGCAGCCGCCGCACATCTCCATCCCCGTAGCGACGCACCCCGCCGGAGAGGCCCGAGCCTTCGGGGCGCGGTGGAACGTCGATCAAGCCGCGGCGTTGGTAAAAGCGGATAGTTTCAACCCCGACGCCGCCTGCTTCGGCGAGTTTCGCAATCGTCAATGGCATCCCTTGACTCCGTATCATGGTACGGAGGCTATATCGGTGGCGTGGTTCCGAAAACAAGAGGAAAAATCATGACCAAGGAAGCGACGCTCTATCGCATGGTGATGGACAAGCATATCTGCCCCTATGGGCTCAAATCCAAGGATCTGCTCGAGCGGCGGGGTTACAGGGTCGAGGATCGCTGGCTGACCAGCCGGGAGCAAACCGATCGCTTCAAGACTGACCATCAGGTCAAGACGACGCCGCAGACCTTTA
The DNA here is from genome assembly GCF_005222915.1 of Rhizobium sp. FKL33. Lineage (GTDB taxonomy): Bacteria > Pseudomonadota > Alphaproteobacteria > Rhizobiales > Rhizobiaceae > Rhizobium_E. Next base: position 14,509 of record NZ_STFX01000008.1, on the reverse strand, counting down.
TCGACGGGGTGAGTATTGGCGGCCATGATGATCTCCGCCGTCATTTCGGACTTGCCGTCGCCGATCCCTCCAAACCCACTTATCGCCCGGTGATTGCGCTCTTCTCCGTGGCGGCCCTCATGGCTGTGGCGACGAGCTATGCCGCCTTTGGCGATGCGCTGACGATGCGGGCCTTCGAATGGTTCATCGCGTTCAGCATGTGTATCCTGGCGATCCTCAAACTGCAAAACATCGAGACTTTCTCAACGATGTTCTTGAACTACGATCTGCTGGCGCGGCGCTGGGTGGGCTATGGCTATATCTATCCTTTCGCGGAAGCGCTTGCGGGCGTTTTGATGGTGGCCGGCGCATTGTCTTGGTTGTCCATTCCGGTGGCCCTGTTCATTGGAACGATCGGCGCGGTCTCCGTCTTCAAGGCGGTGTATGTCGACAAGCGCCAATTGAAATGCGCCTGCGTCGGCGGTTCTTTCAACGTGCCGCTCGGCTTCGTATCCTTGACGGAAAATGTGATGATGGTCGCCATGGCGTTGTGGATGCTTTACGGCCTGCTGGGCGGTCATGGCCCTATGTAAGCTGATGCAAAGTATCCTCGGACAAGCCCGGCGAGCAATTCACCCAAAATGAGTGGGGGCGGTCTGACTGTCCCCGGCGCCTTGTCGCTGGCGCATGACGGCGTTTTGTGAGACGAAATTCCCCAGAACCAGATATGCGCAGGAGGAAATCACGTGGCGAAACTTCACAAGATCGGTTTGATTGCATTGGCTTTGGCGGCTGCGACCCTGTCGACGACCAGCGCCGCTCGCGCCTGGGGCTGCATCGCCGTCTCCGAAGAGGGGTCCTATGGCTATAGCTACAATTACGACAACGAGGCCGACGCGACCGAGCGCGCGCTCAACGAATGCGCCAATAAAACAACGACCGAGTCCGTGTGCGAAATCACGGAATGCAATGAAGATACCTGATCGATCAGCCTGATTTGCTCGAATTCTGAAGGCGTTCGCCGATTGTCGCGGCGAGCGCCTTTGCATTTCGGCCGACCAGCATGCTGAGATGCGTGCCGTTTGTCTCGATCCATTCCACATTGGCGAGATGCGGAGCCCAGACGTCCCGGGATGGACAATCGATCGGCGAGCCGGCGGACGAGGTGACGAAATGGGTCTTCCCCTCGTATCGGCGCGGCTGATAGAGCCCCTTCATCCGCATGATCTGCTCTCCCATCCCCGTGTAAGCCGGCGGAAAGCCATGCACCCATTGCGGATTGAACAAGGGGTAATCGGCTTTTTCTGGCGAGAGAAAGCGCAGGAGCAGCCGATGTCCCTTCCGCTTCGGATATCCGGCGCCGCAGCCCGGCTTGCCGTTGACGGCGTAGCGATCGAGCCTCCGGCGCAAGGCGAGAAAAGCCAGCGCTTGCCGGCAGACCACCCGGGCCATCAGCCTCAGCCATTGCGCAGTTGAAATGCAATGATCGCTGAGGGGGCTGTCCAACATAGCAAGAAACTCGATCTTCTCGCCCTCAGCCTCCAGCGCGCGGGCAAGTTCGAGCGCGATGACGCCGCCGAAGGAATATCCCATCAATCGATAGGGCCCCCGCTTCTGCACGCGGCGAATGGCGCAGAGCGCGTCCTGGACTTCGCTTTCGACCGTCGGCAAAGCATGCGGTTGAAACGGATGCGCCTTGACCGCAAGACCGTGGATGGCGCCGTTAAAGGGGAGGGCGCTGATCAGTTCTCGCATTTCGAGAAAGCAATTTGCCCCGCCCGCATAGCAAAAGAGCGGGCGTTCATGGTCTCCTTCACGCAGAAGCACGCGTTTTTCATCCGAATAGGCGCGCTCCGTGCGTATGGCGTCGGCGATCTCTGCGACGTTGCGGCAGCGATAGAAGATGTTGACGTCCAGCTCGATCCCGGTGGCGCGCCAGAATTCGCGGATGATGCGGAGGGCTCGATTGACGCCAAGACCAACGTCCAGGAGATCTTGTTGCGGATCAAGTCTGGTCTTGAGAGCTTTCTCGGCGATGTCGAGCAACCGCGCAACGACCTGGTCGTCAGGGGCGGCGTCGAGCCGCTCTCCGGGGCTGGCGTCGCCGCTTCGGCGCTCGGTCCCCGCTCCGTCGCCAGTCTGCAATTGTATCCCCGACATCGTCTCGCCGTCACAAAGCCCTTTTCGGTCCACCATGGATCGAAAAGATGAATAGAAGCTTGGCGGATGCTATATTTTGGAAACCTGCAGAGTATATTTTATGGACTGTCATGTCCGCTGTGCGCCCGAAAATCTTCGTGCGCACAGCGTGGCTGTCCTCGATCAGCTCAGATCGAGCACGATACGTCCGTCGATCTTACCTTCGATCATCCGGTCGAAAATTGTATTGATGTTTTCCAGCTTGTCCCATGAAAAATGCGATTTTACCTTGCCTTCGCCGGCGAATTGCAGGGACTCTTCGAGATCCTGCCGGGTGCCGACGATCGAGCCGCGCACGGTGATGCGTTTGAGCACGGTGTCGAACACGGGAAGGGCGATCTTCGACGGCGGCAGACCGACGAGCGACATGGTGCCGCGCGAACGCAGCATGTGGAAGGCCTGCTCCATGGCTTGGGGCGATACAGCGGTCACCAGCGCGCCATGCGCGCCGCCGATCGTCTTCTGCACCTGCTCGACGGCGTCTTCCTGTCTTGCGTCAACCAGGAGGTCGGCGCCGAGATCGCGGGCGAGCGTGAGCTTGTCTTCATGCACATCGACGGCGACGACATGCAGGCCCATGGCCTTGGCGTATTGCACCGCCATATGGCCGAGGCCGCCGACGCCCGAAATCACCACCCATTCGCCGGGCCGCGCTTCGGTTTCCTTGAGGCCCTTATAGACGGTGACGCCGGCGCAGAGCACGGGGGCGGCGGGGCCGAAATCCAGCGCGTCGGGCAGGCGGCCGACAAAATCGGGATCGGCGAGGCCATATTCGGCGAAGGAGCCGTTGACGGAATAGCCGGTGTTCTGCTGGCTGCCGCACAGCGTTTCCCAGCCGGTGCGGCAATGTGGGCAGTAGCCGCAGGCCGTGTGCAGCCAGGGCACGCCGACGCGGTCGCCTTCCTTGACGCGCTTCACATTCTTGCCCGCCTTGGCGACAAAGCCGACGCCTTCATGGCCTGGAATGAAGGGCGGCGAGGGCTTGACCGGCCAGTCGCCATGGGCGGCGTGCAGGTCGGTGTGGCAGACGCCGGTCGCCTGGAAACGCACCAGGATCTGGTCGTCGTCAGGGTCGGGGATCGGCAGTTCTTCGATCACCAGCGGTTTCTTGAACTCCCGCACGACGGCGGCTCGCATCAGATTGGACATGTCCGGCTCCTGGTCAAAGGGATCCCGTTGGCTCGCCGCAAGCGGTCAAGCCTCAAGGTGAAGTGATCTCTGGTTGCGAAGCCAATCTAGCCGGGCGGCGCGGGCGGACCTTGATCAGTGTCAAACGATGCGCCTGTCGTCAAAAATTCACGAAGCGAATGCGTCGGGTGATTGACGAATTAGGGCGTTTGCCCTAATTTCCTTTAGGGCAATTGTCCTATTGGCGTCGGCAGGAGGCAATCATGGCGGGACGACAGACCCGGAGCGATATCGTCAAGGCGGCCGACGAGCTGTTCTATCGGCGAGGCTATGAGCCGACCTCATTTGCCGACATCGCCGAGAAGGTGAACATCTCGCGCGGCAATTTTTACCATCATTTCAAGGTGAAAGACGAGATTCTCAACGAGGTGATTCAAAAGCGCGCCGTCGACCGACAGGCGATGCTGGACGCCTGGGAGGGGGAGGAGACGACGCCTGCGGGGCGTATCGGCCGCTTCATCGATATTCTCGCGATGAACTGCGATAAGATCCGCTTGCATGGCTGCCCGATCGGCACTTTGACCAGCGAACTCGCCAAGCTCGACCACCCGGCGCGGGAGGAGGCGGTGGCGTTGTTCTCGCTGTTCAGAAACTGGTTGAACCGGCAATTCGTCGAGATGGGTCTCGAGGAGAAGGCGGATCGTCTCGCCATGGAGTTGCTTGCCCGCAGCCAGGGCGCGGCCACTCTCTACAATGCCTTCCGCGACGATGATTTTCTGAGCCGTGAGATCGCGGCGATGAAGCGCTGGGTTGCGGGCGTCGCCGCCACGGCGGCATCATTGACAAAAGACCAATCAATCAAAGACCTGGAGAGGGGTTTATGATGTTCATCATCTTGCTGAAGTTCACCGACAACAGGGCCCGCGCAAAGGACCTCATGGACGGTCATAATGACTGGCTGCGGCGGGGTTTCGACCAAGGCTTGCTTCTGATGGCCGGCAGTCTGCAGCCCGGCCTCGGCGGCGCGGTGATTGCGGTGGGAGGCGATCGCGCTGCGATCGAGGCCTTTGTGGCGGAAGATCCCTTCGTGGCCGAAGGTGTTGTGGCCGCCGACATTCACGAAGTTGCGCCGAAACGGCTGGACGAAAGACTGGCTTTCCTCGCCGCTTAGCGCATTTTGTTCGGATTCCGCAAAAAAAAGATCCGTCTGACACCGTATCGCCGTAGCGGGGAGACGTTCGGCTTCTTACGATCAGCTTATCGAATCGCAGGTCAGGCAGGCGGAGCATGGACCCGGATTGGTCGATGACGGAGCAGCGCGAGGCGTGGGCGCTGCGGAGAGCTTACGACATCGTCATGCGCGAGGGCGGCAGCCTTGTACGGGCCGCGCAATGGCTCGACAAGAAGGGGACGGCCTCCAGCACCGTTCGTCTGCGCGAGGCTATCGCGCAGTCTCTGATGGAAGCGCTTGCTGTACGGATCGAGGCGCGGCGGGCTTCCGTTGATACTGAGCCGGGCCGAGCATCCGACGACCGTGGCCATTGAGCCACAACCCCGCCGATCCTCAGCATTTTTTCGAATTCGCTGTTCCTCATTAAGACTGGTTAACGGGTCGTTAACCTTAATCGTCTTTACTCAATCCTAACGAATCCTGTCCGCGCGCGGCGTGCTGGCGTCAGCTTCAAGCAAGGGCGGATTTCTAGTTTCGGCGTTTGAGTTTTCGGGGATTGGGAATGAGCGAAAAGCATGTGGCGGTGTTGATGGGCGGATTTTCCTCCGAGCGACCGGTTAGCCTGTCGTCCGGATCCGCCTGCGCCGACGCTCTGGAGGCGGAGGGTTACCGCGTCAGCCGCGTCGATGTCGGCCGCGACGTCGCCTCGGTGCTGGTCGAGCTCAAGCCCGACGTGGCTTTCAATGCGCTGCATGGTCCTTATGGCGAGGATGGCTCGATCCAGGGCATCCTCGAATATCTCGAAATTGCCTACACCCATTCCGGCGTCCTCGCCTCGGCGCTCGCCATGGACAAGGGTCAGGCGAAGAAGATCGCCAAGGCCAATGGCATTCCCGTCGCCGAATCGAAGGTGATGAACCGCTTCGACTTCACCGCCGTCCATCCGATGCGGCCGCCCTATGTGGTCAAGCCGGTGCGCGAGGGGTCGAGCTTCGGCGTGGTCATCGTCAAGGAAGATCAGAGCCATCCGCCGCAGGTCATCACCTCGTCGGATTGGCGCTATGGCGATACGGTCATGGTCGAGCGCTATGTCGCCGGCCGCGAACTGACCTGCGGGGTGATGGGCGATGTCGCTCTCGGAGTCACCGAAATCGCGCCGCAGGGCCACGCCTTTTATGATTATGATGCGAAATACGCCGCCGGCGGCTCTGTCCACGTGATTCCGGCGCAAATTTCACCGAAAATTTACCAAACTGTTCAAATGCTGGCCCTCAAGGCGCACAAGGCGATGGGCTGCCGCGGAGTGTCTCGTTCCGACTTCCGCTACGACGATCGTTTCTCAGAGGACGGAGAACTGATCTGGCTGGAAATCAACACCCAGCCAGGCATGACTCCCACGTCGCTGGTGCCCGAAATGGCCGCTCATGCCGGCCACTCCTTTGGCGAATTCCTGCGATGGATGGTGGAGGACGCATCGTGCCAGCGTTGAAACTCCTCGGCTCTCGAAAAAACTATGCCGACGACAAGCTCTGGGCCGACGGCTCGGGCGAGGGCGGCGAGAAGATGATCCTGCCGCGGCCGCTGCGCCGCGTGGTGCGCTTCATGGGCAGCCTGGCTGCGGGCCGCGTCAATATTCCGCGTCATCTCGGCAGCGTCTCGCTGGTCGCCTTCTATGGCCTGACGGCGACCTACGCCTTTACGCTCAGCGGCGAGACGCCGGATGTCGCCCAGGCCGTGAGCTCTGTCGCCGGTTTCGCGATCAACAACGTCAAGGTGTCCGGCAATTTCCACACCTCGGAAATCGACATTCTTGAGAAGCTCGGTCTCGACGGCGCCACGTCGCTGATGTCGCTCGACGCGCAGCGCACGCGTGAGGCGCTGAAAAGCCTGCCCTGGGTGCGCGACGCCGAAGTCCGCAAGATCTATCCCGACACGGTGGCGGTGAAGCTCGTCGAACGCGACGCCTTCGGCATCTGGCAGCACGGCCAGGACCTGTCGCTGATCGAGAAGAACGGCAGCGTGATCGCGCCGCTGCGCGACAACAAATTCGCCCATCTGCCGCTCTTCGTCGGCCGCGACGCCGAAACCGGCGCCGCCGAGATCATGGCCGATTTCGACAAATGGCCCGACATCAAGGCGCGCGCAAAGGCTTATATCCGCGTCGCCGGCCGCCGCTGGGACGTGCAGCTCGACAATGGCGTGCTGATCAAGCTGCCGGAGCGCGACATGGATCGCGCCATGGCGGAGCTTGCCGAACTGAACCGCGATCACCAGCTCGTTGAGCGCGACATCGTCGCGGTCGATTTCCGGTTGGCCGATCGCACCACCATCCAGCTGAGCGAGGGCGCGACCGAGCGCCGGGCCAAGGCTGTGGCGCTGCGCGCCAAGGCGCTCAAGAAGGCGGAGGAGCAGATATGAGCATCTTCCGTTCGGCTGGCTCCACGACGCCGCGCCTGAAGCCCCTGAATTCCAAACGCGCCCATACGGTCAGCGTGCTCGACATCGGCTCGACCAAGGTCGTCTGCATGATCGCGCGGCTGACGCCGCGCGAAGCCTCCGAGGTTCTTCCCGGACGCACCCACAAGATCGAGATCATCGGCATCGGCCATCAGCGGTCGCGCGGCATCAAGTCGGGCGTCATCTCCGATCTCGACGCGCTGGAAGGCGTGATCCGCAACGCGGTCGACGCCGCCGAGCGCCAGGCAAAGCTGACCGTCGACAGCCTGATCGTCAACGTCTCCGCCGGCCGGCTGCAGAGCGACATCTACACCGCCGCCATCGATCTCGGCGGCCAGGAAGTCGATCAGGAAGACGTGCGCCGCGTGCTGGTCGCCGCCTGTCATCAGTCGCAGCGCCACGACCGGGCCGTTCTGCATTCGCTGCCCACCGGCTTCTCGCTCGACGGCGAGCGCGGCATCGCCGATCCGGTCTCGATGTTCGGCGACACGCTGGGCGTCGATATGCATGTGCTGACCGCCGAGCGCACCGCGATCAAGAATATCGAGCTCTGCGTCAACCGCGCCCATCTGACCGTCGAGGGCGTGGTGGCGACGCCCTATGCGTCGGGCCTGGCGGCGCTCGTCGAGGACGAACTGGAGCTCGGCTGCGCAGCCATCGACATGGGCGGCGGCGCGACCACGATTTCCGTCTTCGCCGAGGGCAAGCTGGTGCATGCCGACGCCATCGGTCTCGGCGGCCATCACGTCACCACCGATCTCGCCCGCGGGCTCTCGACCCGCATCGAAGAGGCCGAGCGCATCAAGGTCATGCATGGGTCGGCGCTGTCGAACTCCACCGACGACCGCGAACTCGTCTCGGTTCCGCCGATCAGCGAGGAAGATCACGAGCAGCCGAGCCAGGTGCCGAAGGCGTTGATCTCCAAGATCGTCCGCGCCCGCGTCGAGGAAACGCTCGAAATGATTCGCGACCGCATTCGCAGCTCCGGTTTCTCGCCGATCGTCGGCAAGCGCCTGGTGCTCACCGGCGGCGCAAGCCAACTCACCGGCCTGCCGGAGCTCGCGCGACAGATCTTCGCCCGCAATGTCCGGATCGGCCGGCCGATGGGCGTCAAGGGTCTGCCGCCGGCGGCGAAGGGACCGGCATTCTCCACCGCCGTGGGTCTCCTGATTTATCCGCAATTCGCGGATATCGAGATTCACGCTGCGGAGCATGGGCTTCTGTCTTCCTTGGCGGGCGGCAATGGCCGCATCGCGCGCATGGGGCATTGGCTGAAGAGCAGTTTTTGAGTTTCGCCGCGAGGGGGATACCACTCGCGGCGCGGAAGATCCCAACGCCAGTCCGCCGGCCGAGCCGGTCCGGAACGGCATGTCAGGAATAAAGACCGGAACGGCGGTACGGTCGGAATACAGGAAGGACTGAGAACATGACCATCAAATTGCAGAAGCCGGACATCACCGAGCTGAAGCCGCGCATCACCGTTTTCGGTGTCGGCGGCGGCGGCGGCAACGCCGTGAACAACATGATCAGCGCCGGCCTGCAGGGCGTCGACTTCGTCGTCGCCAATACGGACGCGCAGGCGCTGGCCATGACCCGCGCCGAACGCATCATCCAGATGGGCGTTCAGGTCACCGAAGGTCTCGGCGCCGGTTCCCAGCCTGACGTCGGCCGCGCGGCCGCCGAAGAGTGCCTCGACGAGATCATCGATCATCTCTCCGGCACGCATATGTGCTTCGTCACCGCCGGCATGGGCGGCGGCACCGGTTCGGGCGCAGCCCCGGTCGTCGCGCAGGCCGCCCGCTCCAAGGGCATCCTGACCGTGGGCGTGGTCACCAAGCCGTTCCACTTCGAAGGCCAGCGCCGCATGCGCATCGCCGATCAGGCCATCACCGAACTGCAGAAGTCGGTCGACACGCTGATCGTGATCCCGAACCAGAACCTGTTCCGCATCGCCAACGACAAGACCACCTTCGCCGACGCGTTTGCGATGGCCGACCAGGTGCTCTATTCGGGCGTCGCCTGCATCACCGACCTGATGGTCAAGGAAGGCCTGATCAATCTCGACTTCGCCGACGTTCGCTCGATCATGCGCGAAATGGGCCGTGCGATGATGGGCACCGGCGAATCCTCCGGCGAAGGCCGCGCATTGGCCGCCGCCGAAGCCGCGATCGCCAACCCGCTGCTCGACGAAACCTCAATGAAGGGCGCCCAGGGCCTGCTGATCTCCATCACCGGCGGTCGCGACATGACGCTGTTCGAAGTGGACGAAGCTGCAACCCGCATCCGCGAAGAGGTCGATCCCGACGCCAACATCATCCTCGGCGCGACGTTCGATGAAGCCCTGGAAGGCATCATCCGCGTCTCCGTCGTGGCCACCGGCATCGATCGCGCTCAGAACGCGGGAGAGTCGCGCCCTTTTGAAGTAAAGCCGGCGGCAAGGCCGGTGATCCGCCCGCAGGCTTCCGCTCCTGTCGCGCCGATTTCGCAGCCGGCTCCCCAGCCGGTGATGCAGCAGCCCGTGTTGTCTCAGCCGATCGCGGCTCCGCAGCCGCAGCCGGTCATGCCTGTGATGCAGGCTCCGCAGCCGGTCGCGCCGCGCCATGATCCGGTGGCGGAAACCATCCGCGCCGCCGAAATCGACATGGAGCGCGAACTCGAGATCGCCGTCTCGCAGCCGCTGATGCGCGAACTCGACCAGCCGGCCCAACCTGCCCAGGACAGCTTCCGTCCTGCGAGCCGCCTGTTCTCGGCGCCGGCTCCCGAGCCGATGCAGGTTCAGCAGCGTCCGGTCCAGCAGGCTTCGCAGCCGATGGCGCCGGTCCTGGAAACCCAGCCGCAGCCGATGCAGATGCGCGCGCCGGTCGCTCCGGCGCCTCAGCCGCAGCCCGCTCCGGCCCCGCAGATGCGCGCCGAACCCTCGCTGATGGCCCAGGTGCGGTCCGAAGCCGAAACCCATCGCATGCCGAAGGTCGAGGACTTTCCGCCGGTGGTGAAGGCCGAGATGGAGCATCGCTCGTCGCCCGCAGCCCAGGCGCATGCCGAAGAGCGTGGTCCGATGGGCCTGCTCAAGCGGCTGACCTCGTCGCTGAGCCGCAAGGAAGACGAGCCTGCCGCTCCCTCCGACATGACCTCCGGCGCGCCTTCGGCCGCGTCCCAGCAGCGTCGTCCGCTGTCTCCGGAAGCCAGCCTCTATGCGCCGCGCCGCGGCAATCTCGACGATCTCGGCCGCGCCGCGCCGTCGCAGCCGCGCAGCCAGGAAGAAGAGCTGGATATCCCGGCCTTCCTGCGCCGCCAGTCGAACTGAGACCTCCACCGATTCAGAGGGCCCGGTTCACGCCGGGCCCTTTTCGATTCGGGTTTCGACCCTGTTTCAAAGCGGCGCAGACCGCATTTTCTGGCTCTGCCATCCCGCCATCATGATCGCCGCAGTGGTTTCCATATTTCTGTCCACATGTGCTTTCCCACGCGATCGGGACTGTGGAGCGCCGTGACTTCCAGTGTCTCGGCTTCCAGGGACATTGCCCTGCGACGCCAAGGACTTGCGCTCCGTTACAGACGGAAAGAAACATTGATTTGGATTGCCGCCGACCGGTCGCTATTTTCACGATGGATCTGCTTGGAGGGAGCGATCCGATCGAGTTGCGAGCGAAAGCGCGCGGAATGCATGGTTAAATCCGGGTTGCCGGATGGATGGGCAGAAGGCCCATTCGGAAATGTGGGGCCAAATGGCATCAGGACTGGCTGGATTTGAAACGACGTTCGCAAATCCCTTCACCATTCGCGGCATAGGCGTTCATTCGGGCGCTGATGTGACCGCCACCTTTAATCCCGCCGACGCGGGAACCGGCATCATCTTCCAGCGCACTGGGCCGAATGGCGAGGTGACCGAACTCAAGGCCGTGTCGGCGACCGTCGGCAACACCGATCTGTGCACGGTGCTCGGCACGCATCCGGCGCGCTCTGTCGCGACCGTCGAACATGTCATGGCCGCGCTTTATGCGCTCGGCATCGACAACGCCATCATTGAGATCGACGCCGGGGAAGCGCCGGTCATGGACGGCAGTTCGGCCATGTTCATCGACGCGATCGAACAGGCGGGCATCAAGACGCTGACTAAGAAGCGCCGTTACATCCGCGTGCTCAAGCAGGTGCGAATCGATGTCGGCTCGTCCTGGGCCGAATTCCACCCCTATGACGGCACCCGCTTCGAAGTCGAAATCGATTTCCCCAGCCCGACCATCGGCCGGCAGAGCTGGAAGGGCGACCTGACGGCTGCGAACTTCAAGAGCGAATTGTCGCGCGCCCGCACCTTCGGCTTCATGCGCGATGTGGAGCGGCTCTGGGCCGCCGGCCTCGCGCTCGGCTCCTCGCTCGAAAATTCCGTGGTGATCGGCGACGATCATCGCGTCATCAATGTCGAAGGCCTGCGTTATCCTGACGAATTCGTTCGTCACAAGACGTTGGACGCCGTGGGCGACCTGGCGCTTGCCGGCGCGCCGTTCCTCGGCCTCTATCGCTCCCATCGCGGCGGCCACAAGGTCAACGCCTTGGCGCTGAAGGCGCTGCTGTCGGACGCCTCGGCCTATGACATCGTCGAATCCGCCGGCCAGCGCGCCCGCGTTGCGGCGCCGGAGATGATCGCCGTTAGCAGGCAGGAATACGCTCACTGGACCGCCTGAGGCTCTATCTTGCGGGCGCGCCGGATCACCCGGCGCACCGACCCGTTTTCGCCACAAATTTGCCCGATGGGGTAAACATGGCGTTGCGATAGCTGTTATTTTATGGCTAGTAACGCCACGAACGGAGAGGCGAGGCGCATGGGCTTTTCGATTAGCCGGGCCCGCTGGGGATTTGCAGGAAGTGAGATGATGAAACTATCCACGCGCGCTGTGCTTGTGACCTTGGCGATCAGCGCCTCCGGCATGTTGATGTCGGCTTGCACCAGCGATCCCGATCTCGACATCACCAAACTGGGCGTTCAGACTGATCCCCCCGACGTGCTCTACAATCAGGGCCTCGCCAATATCAACGCCGGCAAGCTCACCGAAGCGCAGCGCAAGTTCGACGCCATCGACAAGCAGCATCCGTTCTCGGAATGGGCGCGCAAGGCGCTGGTGATGTCCACCTTCGTGAAATATCGCCAAGGCGATAACGAAGCCGCCATCCAGTCTGGCGAGCGCTACATGAACCTCTATGCCCAGACCAAGGACGCCGCCTACGTGCAGTACATGGTCGGTCTCGCCTACGCCAAGCAGATCCCGGTGGTGACGCAGGACCAGCGCGCCGCCGCCAAGACCATCGAAGCGATGCTCAAGGTCGTCAATAACTATCCGACCTCGGAATATGTCGACGACGCCCAGGTGAAAATCCGCATGGCCCGCGACAACCTGGCCGGCAAGGAAATGCAGATCGGCCGCTACTATCAGGAGCGGAAGGAATATCTCGCCGCCGTGTCGCGCTATCGCAATGTGGTCGAAAGCTTCTCCAACACCAACCAGGTCGAGGAAGCGCTGGCGCGCCTCGTGGAGTGCTACTACGCGCTCGGCCTGACCGATGAAGCCCAGACTGCCGCAGCCGTGCTTGGCCACAATTATCCGGACAGCGACTGGTACAAGGACAGCTTCGCGCTTCTGAAGGCGCAGGGGCTCGAGCCGCGCGAAAACACCGGCTCGTGGATCTCGCGCGCCGGCAAGAAGCTGCTTCTCGGCGAATCGACCTGAAACCAAATGGTCTGATCCATGCTCGTCCAGCTGTCGATCCGTGACATCGTCTTGATCGATCGGCTCGATCTCGCCTTCCAGCCCGGACTTTCGGTGCTGACGGGCGAGACCGGCGCTGGAAAGTCGATCCTGCTCGACTCCCTGTCGCTCGCCCTCGGCGGACGCGGCGATGGCGGCCTTGTTCGCCATGGCGAAGACAAAGGGCAGGTGACCGCCGTCTTCGATCTCCCGGGCGCGCATCCGCTGCGGACCTTCCTCAAGGACAACAGCATCGATGACGACGGCGATGTGATCTTCCGCCGCGTCCAGTCCGCCGACGGCCGCACGCGGGCTTTCGTCAACGACCAGCCTGTCTCGGTGCAGTTGATGCGCGAGGCCGGCGCCAAACTCGTCGAAATCCATGGCCAGCATGATGATCGCGCGCTGGTCGACACCGAAGCGCATCGTCTGCTGCTCGACGCCTTCGCCGGCCTCACCGAGGAATGCGAGGCGGTCGGCGCGCTTTACAAGACCTGGAAGGATTCGAGCCGCGAGCTCAAGAGCCATCGCGCCAAGGTGGAGGCCGCCGCCCGCGAGGCCGATTATATCAGGGCGTCGGTGGAGGAACTCGAAAAGCTTTCCCCGGTTGATGGCGAAGAGGAAGAACTGGCCGAAAGGCGCGCCCGGATGATGAAGGTCGAGCGCGTCGCCTCCGACATTTCCGAGGCTTCCGATTTTCTCAACGGCTCGGCTTCGCCGGTGCCGCATATCGCCTCGCTGGTGCGGCGGCTGGAGCGCAAGTCGCAGGAAGCGCCGGGCCTTCTGGAAGAGACCGTGCAGGCGCTGGACGAGGCGCTCGACCGGCTCTCGGATGCGCAGAATCTCGTGGAGTCGGCGCTGCGCCGCACCGAATTCGACCCCAAGGAGCTGGAGCGCGTCGAAGAGCGCCTGTTTGCGCTGCGCGCCGCCTCTCGCAAATATTCCGTGCCGGTCACCGGCCTGCCGGCGCTGGCCGCCAAGATGGCGGCCGATCTCACCGATCTCGACCAGGGCGAGGAAAGGCTGAAGCGGCTGGAAGAACGCGAGAAGGAAAACGCCGTCGTGTTCCTGACCGCGGCTCGCGCGCTGTCCGACAAGCGGCGGCATGCCGGCGCCTCGCTCGCCGAAGCCGTGATGGCCGAACTGCCGGCGCTGAAGCTCGAACGCGCCCGCTTCATGGTGGAAGTCACCGCCGATGAGAATGAGGCGACCGCCTCGGGCATCGACCTTGTCGAGTTCCACGTGCAGACCAATCCCGGCACGCGGCCCGGCCCGATCATGAAAGTGGCTTCGGGCGGCGAACTCTCGCGCTTCCTCTTGGCGCTCAAGGTGGCGCTCGCCGATCGCGGCTCGGCCCCGACTTTGGTGTTCGACGAAATCGACACCGGCGTGGGCGGCGCCGTCGCAGACGCCATCGGCCAGCGGCTCAAGCGCCTGTCGTCGCGCGTGCAGGTTCTCTCGGTCACCCATGCGCCCCAGGTCGCCGCCCGCGCCAACACGCATCTCCTGATCGCCAAGGGCCCGGTGGAAGGCGGCGACGGCCGCATCGCCACCCGCGTCTCCACCATGGCCGAGGACGAACGCCGCGAGGAAATCGCCCGCATGCTGGCCGGCGCCTCGATCACCGAAGAGGCGCGCGCGGCGGCGGCGAAATTGCTCGCGGGCGAGGGGTGAGAGCCGTCACTTGCGCGTGAGTTTCTGAGCAGGAGGCCTTCAAACAACGGGCCGAACCCTCTCCGCCGTCATGCTCGGCCCTGTGCCACTGCTGTCCGGTTTAAATTTCTGGACAAGGCGCATGACATTGATTCTACTCGGTTTCAGACGTTTCGCGGCGTTC
>NZ_STFX01000056.1 GCF_005222915.1 Rhizobium sp. FKL33 | reverse complement strand
AATTTGCCCGAATGCGGGTGCTACCTGCCCCGATTGAACTGGAAAGGGTTTCATCACCTCGAATGTCCGAAGTTGCTGCCCAACTGTCCCTGGTGGCAACGCTCGCCCAAAATCGGGCGTGCCTTGAGGAGAGAAGAACCGTGACCAGGGCCCACCACCATACCTGTCAATTTTCTGGCCTTTATAAAGGAAAGTCTCAAAGGCTGCCTCAAAAAGAGGTGGGTGATTTCAAGAGGTTATGATTCCTTCGGATTTGCGAGGTTCGATGGAGTTCACAATGGCCTGGAGCGAAATCACCCGTCGGCACTATGCCCGGCGAACCGGACGCTACGCAAGCGATATGACAGATCGAGAATGGGCGCTGGTTGAACCTTTTCTGCCCGGACACCGTCGCCTTGGTCGTCCGCGCAGCACGAATTTGCGGGAGGTCGTCAACGCCCTGCTTTACATCGCCACGACCGGTTGCCAGTGGCGGATGCTGCGCTGTGATTAAGCGCGGAACTTTGACCACTTTCGGCGCGGAAGAATGACCCCAGTTGTTGCAAACTAGAGCATTTTGTCAGAACCCTGAGTCGGTGGGTTCCCCTTTATGACGCGATCTGATTCATTGTCGTGGTGATATGCCAGGAGGATGAAGATGTCTCGCAGCCTGAGTTCCGATCTCCGCAGCCGTGTGATTTCAGCGATCGAAGAGGGCCTATCGACGCGGGAGGCGGCGCGACGTTTTCGCATAGGGATCGCCACGGCGGGGAGTTGGTATCGCCGCTGTCGCCAGACCGGTGAGACGGTCGCACGCAAGCAGGGCCAGCCATCACGCTCCAAGCTGGACCCGTATGAAGGCTTCATCCTCGGGCTGATCGAGGACGCTCCGGACATGACACTGGCAGAGATCGCCGAAAGGCTGATGTCGCAACACGGGGTCCAGGTCGTCGGCTCGACGATCTGGATGTTCCTCGACAAGCGCGGCATTACGTTCAAAAAAAGACGGCGCATGCCAGCGAACAGCAACGCGCCGATGTCCTGCGCGCCCGCAGGGACTGGTTCGACAACCAGCCAGACCTCGACCCCGCTAAACTGATCTTCATCGATGAAACGGCTGCCTCGACGAAGATGGCCCGGCTTCGTGGTCGCAGCCCGAAAGGCGATCGATGCCGGGCGTCCGTGCCGCATGGGCATTGGAAGACGACCACTTTCACGGCAGGTCTGCGCCTGAACGGCATGACAGCGGCGATGCTGCTGGACGGCCCGATGACCGGCCCTGCCTTCCTTGCTTACGTCGATCAGGTGCTTGCGCCGACGCTGGAACCCGGCGACATCAGCGCAATGCTCGCATTGTCGCGTGATCATGGACAATCTGCCCGCCCATAAGATCGCCGGCGTGCGAAACGTGATCGAAAACGCCGGAGCCAGAGTGCTTTACCTGCCGCCCTACTCGCCCGATTTCAATCCCATCGAAATGGCCTTCTCCAAACTCAAGGCCCTGTTGAGGAAGGCCGCCGCTCGAACGATCGATGAACTGTGGTCCGCCGTGGCAGCATGCCTTAAAGCCTTCAAACCAGACGAATGCGCCAACTATTTCGAAGCCGCAGGTTATGACCCGGAATAAGTCGAATCTGCTCTAACATGCTGAGTGACTTTGTTTTTCTTTAGAACGCCTGGGATCACCGTTCGACGCCTATAGTGGGGTCAAAGACCGCGCCGAAACACAAAGCTCACCCGTCCGAACATCGCCGCCACGCATGCCATCACCCCGAATCCTGTCGAACTCAGTGAATCATCCGCAGACATATCTGGCGAGAGGCTTTTTCAACAGCCTGCTAGACGCTGGAACGACCCAGTTTATCGGCGGTTTCATTGGTAGCCCGCACGGTGGAGGCTGTCATGGTTGTAATTTTCATTAGCGCACCATGCGCATGGGTCAAGCAGCAAGAACTGTCAACGGATTTCCGGCCACTTCTGCCGTTCCTTCAGCCCACAAGAAGATCCCGCCGGGCGCGTGACTTTGAAAAAGCCGCCGCCTGTTGAATTTCAGCTGGATTTGCCCCCTTTTTTTCATTTCGCAGTGCACCACCTAATTGAAACTATAGCTTTGATCGTCAACATTTTCTCGTAGCGCAGGCGGATCCCTCCGAAATGAAAAAGTTGTTTAAATCGGAGTGATAATCAACACATTCAGGTTTTGCTGGATCGCTTGTTCACCTCAGTGTTCACGTCCAGATATTGAATATACTTAAATTTGCAACTCCATATCCTACACGACCTTAGCTTTCGACACGTGTGATCTCACATCGAATCCAGTTTTTGAGTTGCCTGCCAGAACAAAGAGACCGATGCAAAGTAAGGCAATGCCTACGCCAGCAACACCGATGGCGGGATAGCCAAAGGTTTCCACGAGAGCGCCGCCAATGAATGGGGCCAGGGCGGACCCTGTCATCAACATTGCGGGCGTCGTGGCGACTGCGCGGCCGGTCGGTTCATGCTTGGCGATGAAACCGAAAACAAACGTATGGGTAAAGATCATCACCGCGGCAAATAAGATCGCGGGCGCAGCGAATAGAGGAAAGATGGTTGAGGTCATGATAGCCAGCGCCAGAAGACCCTGAAGGAGCGCTCCCGTCCGGGCCACCGCCAGAGCCGGCAGCCGCCTCTCCAGCACCGCGGCCAAAGCTGGCGGGAAAAGATTGACGACGCCCAACGCGATCAGCACAAGTTCGATGTGAGATGCCGCAAAACCCCTGGCGCCGCCTACCTGCACCACAAAGCTGAACACCATCGCCTGCACCAGCGCCATGCCCATGATGCCGGCAATCGCCAGCCGCACGGATTGCGGCAGCGGCTGCTTGAGATCCGGAACATTCTCGGCGGCGGTCTCGGCGGGCATGAAAAGCGTCGTCGCGAGGGCTGCGACCAGCATAGCGCCGGCGGTCGCATAGAAAAAGCCGTGGGGGCCGATCGCATGAACCAATTGCGGGACGCCGCCGAGAAAAATGAGCGAGAACAGACCGAAGCCGATGCCGGCATAGGCGAAGATCCGGTGCGGATTGGCGCTGACGCCCATCGCGCCATGGATCTTGGACAACGCGGCCCCGGCCGCTACGCCGCCGATCAGATGCAGCGCGAGGTGAAAGCCATAGCCGGAGACATAGGACATTGCGAAGAAGGCGGCGAAGGCGACCCAGAAGCCGAGCGGCGCAAGCAACCGTCCCGTCCTGCCCGCAAAGCCGCGCGACAAGGCGATGGAGGCGATGACCGCGCCGGTGAGAAACAGGGTCGGCAAGGCGCCGGCCATGGCCGGCCGATAGCCGTAGCCCTTGACCAGCGTGTCGACCCAGATCGGCAAGGCGGCGAGATCGATCATGCCCGCCACATGCCCTGTGATGAGCGCCACAGCGCCCCATCTTGAAGTCGTGATCGCCATCTTTTCCTCCCATGGCTTGTTTCTGCATTGATCCGGCGGCCGCAATCCCTCCTTTGCGGCCGCTTGTCATTTGGTGCGGCTAGGCGAGCGCCGCGTCGATCCCTTCGAGGCGCGCAAACGCCGTCTTGCACGCCGCCAGATCGCCGTGATTGCTTTGGACGAATTGCTCGGAGGGTTCGCCGAGCGCGTCCCAGAATTCCAGCCCGTCATCATGGGCGGCGCTTAGAATCCAGCGGGCATGTCCGCCCGTCACCTCCGTCGCATAGGCGACGCCGGCGGGAATATTGGCGCAGTCGCCCGCGTTCAGCGCATGGGTTTCGCCGTCGAGCGTCAGCGTCAGCGTCAGCGCGCCCGAGAGAAGGTAGAGCACGACATGTGTCCGCGCATGCCTAATCGCCGGCATCGCCGCGCCGCGGCCCGCCTCGATCGTGCGCATGTCGACCGCGCCGTCACTGATCTTGCGCGACAGGAGCAGCGTCGAGAGATGGCCATTGAGCCGGCGACGGTCGCCATAGCCTGCCTGCAGGACATAGGAAGCAGGCGCTTCGGGCAGAGCGCGGTCGACAGCGTCGCCATTGGAGGCGTCGGCATAGACGGCGTCCGGCACCCGCATGATGCGGTATTTGCCCATGGCCGGGCCCATGCGGGAAAAGTCGAACGGCCTGTTGGCCTCGGGCAGTCCGGGTTCCGTCCACTCCTCGCCGGCGTCGCTGAAAAAGCCTTCCCAGCCGCCGGGCGCGACCACGCCGAAGAAGCTGGTCCGCGGCGCGACCGAGCGATAGGAATGCACGCCATAGGGTTTGACATAGGCGAAATCGCCGTCGGTCAGGATGCGCGACTGGCCGTCCGACCAGATCTGCAGGCGACCGCGCGTGCAGAACCAGGTGTCGTGCTCGCGCTCGTGAAAATGCATGGGGATCGGCTGGCGATCATAGGTGGCCTCGCAGACCACCGCGCCGAAGCCACCGGCCGTTTCTTCCGTCCCCGCCAGCACCCGGATCGTCTGGCCGGCGACGAGAAGGCTTTGGCCTTCTCCTTCCCGCAGCACATAGGCCTTGGCGGCGGCTGCGGTCTTGTTGTGGGAAACCGTGTCGAGCATGTCTTTCTCCTCCTCCTCGCGCCGTTTCAGACGAACGGGATGGCCAGTTGCGCTTTCTTGCATTCCTCGGTCTTCGGCGGGGCGATGCCCCAGCGGTCGACACGGCCTTTCGGCCAGATCCAGTCCTCGGGGCCGCCCACTTTGTAGCTGTCGTCCACGAGCAGGACTTCGGCCGTGTGTTCGACCACAAAGCCGAAGGGATTGACGAAATAGGTGAAGACATTGGCGCCGGGGCCATGACGGCCCGGCCCCCAGGCGATGCCGAGGCCCGCGTCGCACATGCGGCCGGCCGCCTTCATGACGTCTTCCCAGTGATCGTGATTGAAGGCGATGTGATTGAGCGTATCGACCGGATTGATCGCCAGCACCACCGCATGGTGATCGTCATTGGTGCGCACGAAGCCCATCGTGCTCGACAGGTCGGTCAGTTTGAAGCCCAGCCCCTGCTCGAAGAAACGGATGTCGCGATGCACGTCGGTCGTGTTGATATTGACATGGGCGAGGCGGCCCGGGCGGCTCGTCCCGGAATCTATGGGTATGCGTTGCTCCGCGCCCTGGACGACGCGGTAGCGCCGCCCGGCTGTGTCGCAGACTGCAAAACCCCATCCGCCGCCGATGTCGGCAATTGCGCCGATGTCTCCCTCGGCTGTCGCGCCCGCCTCCAGCATGCGCGCCCGCAGATCTGCAAGATCGGTGTCCTCGGCGGCGGCGAACGTAACAGAATGGATTGCGTCGACCAAGCCCGCGTCGATCCGCACCAGATAGGGATCGACGCCGTCGCCCGCGAGCCAGACGCTCTCGGCGCTGCGCCCGACCTCCTGGAGACCCCAGGGGCCGCTGTAAAAGTCCGCGGCCGCGGCGAGGTCCTTCGCGATGAGCTCCACGCTTCTGAGGCCGGTGATGGGAAATGTCGTCGCCATGGCTACGCCTCGTCCACGATTCGGCTCGAAAGCGTGCCCACCCCGTCGATCTCGACGGTGAAGACGTCGCCGGCCTTCATCCAGACCGGCGGCTCGCGCTTGGCCCCGACGCCGCCCGGCGTTCCCGTGGCGATGACGTCGCCAGGCGACAGCGGGGTGAATTGCGAGACATAGGCGATGATCGTCGGGATCGGAAACAGCATATGGGCGACCGGCGCTTCCTGCATGACCACACCGTTCAGCAGACCACGCACCACCACCGCATCCAGATCGGCGATCTCGTCCGGCGTGACGAGTTCCGGCCCGAACGGCGCGGTGCCCGGAAAATTCTTGCCGGGGATGAATTGCTGGGTGTGCCACTGCCAGTCTCGGACAGAGGCGTCGTTGAAGCAGGCGAAGCCCGCGACATGGGCCATGGCGTCCTGTTCGGCGATTGCGCGTCCGCCCTTGCCGATGACGATCGCCAGTTCGGCTTCGTAATCGAGGCTGGTGGACACACGCGGCCGGACGATCGGATCGCCGGCGCCGACCAGCGTGTCGGCGAAACGGGTGAAGATGGAAGGGTTGGCCACCTTGGCGCGGCCGGTTTCCTGACGATGGCTCTCGTAATTATGCCCGACACAGAGAATTTTCGAGGGATTGGGGATGACCGGCAGGAGCCGGACTGCGGCCGCCGACAGGCGCGGGCCTTCGGTGAAGCCCGTGAGGCCGCCGGTGGCGAGCGCCGAGCGCAAGTCGCGTGGCGCGCCTGCGCCCACGCCGAGATCAATGATCTCTGATCCTTCCACGCGTCCCCAGGACGCGCCCCACTGATATTCAAAACTGACGAACCGCATGCATGTCTCCACTCAATAAACGTCTTCTGTCGTCGGGACAGTCGCAACTGCCAGGGTCATCGCCGCGCCGAGCCTGTCGATGTCGGCGGAAAATGCTTCGCCCGCAGAACCGACCGCGGCAAGGTAGAAATCCGGCCGGATCAGCGCCAAGGTCGCGCCTTTGCTTTCGAACCATCCGGCGAGCCACCCTTCGAAATCGCCGATGTCGCGGCCGATGATCAGGCGGCGCGCGCCGAGCCGGTCGAGAACGCGCTCGGCGCTGTTGGTCAGATCAGCTTTTCCGGTCGCCAGCAGCCGCCAGCCGCCGCCACAGACGGCGTCGAGCAGGCGTCCGTCATTGTCGATCGGCGGGTTGATGAAGCGTTCGCCGGCGTCCGGACCGATGATGGGGGAGACGAGCGGCGCGATCAGTTCGGCCGCCGTCTTGATGCCGGCCATGGCCCTGACGCGGGCGTCGCGCGCCGCTGCCTCCACAGGGTCAAGCACGCAGATATAGCGCCCGGCCTCGATGGCCTTGCCGATGACATAACGCACCTGCGCGTCGCGCTCGGTCTGGTAGCTGTCCAAAAGCGCTTCGCCCGCCTCGCCCTTGACGACCATGGCGAGCTTCCAGGCGAGATTGGCGACGTCGCGCATGCCGTGACACATGCCTTGGCCGAAGAAAGGCGGGGTCTGGTGCGCTGCGTCGCCGGCGAGGAAGACGCGGCCCACCCGCCAGCGTTCCGCCACAAGGCCGTGAAAGCGATAGGTCGCGGCGCGGATGATGTGATGCGGCGCATCCGCCACCCATGGCCGCACGAGATCGCCGGCTCTTTCCGCCATCGCGGAATCGTCTTCGCCGGGCAGCAGCATGAATTCCCAGCGCCGATGCTTGCCGCGGCCCGGAACGATGGTCGCGGGACGGGCGGGATCGCACATCATCACCGACAGGCGCTGCAGATCCGCCTCCGCTGGCACGCCGCTCAGGGGCGGGAAGGTAATCGGTCCCTCGACTTCGGCGTCGACGACGAGCCAGGGCTCCTCGAATTCGAGATCGTCGAGCTTGACGCCCAGCGCCTTGCGGATCGTGCTGCGCGCGCCGTCCGCGCCGATGACCCAGCGCGCTGTTGCGCTGTCGCCGCCAGCGAAGCGCAGTTGCACGCCGCCTTCAGTTTGCGTGAGGCCGACCAGTTCGACGCCGAGACGCAGTTCTGCATGGGAATAGCGGGCGAGGCCAGCGCGCAGCGCCTCTTCGAGTTCGGGCTGATAGAAGAAATAATCGTTGGCGTAGCCGAAGGGCTTCGGCTTGCCGGCGGCGCTGAGATAGCGGATCACCCCGTGATCGGCGCCGATATGCAGATGTCCGTCAGTGGCGCGGATGAGGTCGGCAATCGGCGCAAGCAGGCCGACATCTTCCAGCAGACGCAGCATTTCATGGTCGAAATGTACCGCGCGCGGCAGGCTGTAGGGTGCGTCGTCCCGATCGATGACCAGCGTCGACAGGCCGGCTTTCGCGAGAAGATTGGCGGCGAAAGCGCCCACCGGGCCGCAACCGACCACCGCGACATCGACAGTTGCGCTCATGCCGTCACCTGGAAAATGCGCTTGAAGAAACGGAGAAGTTCAGGGGCGAGCCGGGCGCAATGACTGGTCGGATCGGAAATGTCTTCTTCGGAAAACCACAGATGTCCAGCATCGGCGATTTCATAGGTGCGAACCGCAAAGCGCGCTTGACGCAGGGCTTCCGCGAAGGCTTCCGACTGTGCCGGCAGGACTTCGCGATCACTCTGGCCCCAGGCCAGAAACACCGGCATCGCCTTGTCATAGGTGATCTGCCGGAGAGGAGACGCGTCGTGATAGAGCTGCGGCGCCTCAAACGGCGTCGCGCCCAGCATGCGGCTGGTCTTGTCGTTTCCCGGCCCGGCGTTGTGCGTCAGGTCAGCCTGCCAATGCGCGAAGAGATCGAAGACGCCATAGATGCAGGCGAGCCCCTTCAGGCTCGGCCCGCAGAAGCGCGGGGACAGCGCCGCCAGCGCTGCGAGATGGCCGCCGGCCGAAGCGCCGAGCAGCGCAATGCGTCCGGCGTCGAGGCCATGTTCGACAGCGTTGTCGGAGAAATACGTCACCGCTGCAGCGACATCCTCGGCATTGCCGGGAAAGGCGGGGCCTTTGACCGCCCGGCGGTAATCGATGCTGGCGACGGCGAATCCGTGGCGCGCCAGAAGTTTGGCCCAGCCGCCGAGCGAACGGCGGTCGCCGCGAAGCCAGCCGCCGCCCGAGACGGCGATCACCAGAGGATGTGGTCCAGCGCCTTCGGGCAGGTAGACATCGGCGAACAGGGGAGCGCCGTCAGCGGCGCCGAATTGGATTTGGGAATGCATGTCGTCTCCTCCGCCGCGCTCCACCGCAGCGTCATGACAGGCACTCTGCAAAAGCCGAAACCATCCGTCAAATAATGATAAATGGCAATTCCATAAGCTGGATTTATATTAAGGCGAAGAGAGAGCCTGAGCGCCCGCGATAAATCGTGCGGCCGGCGCGCTCAGATCATCGCCTCGCATCCGCCAGATCGCCAGACGGCGCGGCGGCGGGCCGTCGAGCAGCGGCACGGCGCGCATGAGGCCCGCTTTGATCTCGGTGTCCACCACCGAAGCGGGCAACAGGGTGAGGAAGCCGGCCTTGCGCACCGTGTCCTTCATGGTCGCGAGCGCGTCGCATCGTAGGATGGTTTTGGGAAGGGCGACGCCCGCGCTCAGGAACACCGCTTCCAGCTGCCGTCGCGTCGCCCCGTCGGCCAGCGGCAGGATCCATGGAAAGATCGCGGCTTCGGCGATGGAGACGCCTTGATCCGGCATGGGATTGTCCGGCGCGGCCAAAAGCAGGAAAGGTTCGCTCTGAAGCGGAACTTCGATGATGTCGGAAGGCGGCTCCTCACGGCTCGCGGTGCAGAGCGCCAGATCGATGGCGCGCATCCGCAGCATCGGCGCGAGATCCTCGTCGCGCGCCTCGACTGCCTGCACCGCAAGCCCCCGGTCCTCGACGGCAAGACGCGCGATGAGCGGCGGCGCAAGCGCGACCAGCGCCCCCGGCGTGCCGCCGACCTTCAGCGGTCCGTCGATCTGTTCGCGATGGCCCGCCACCTCCTGCTCGGCGGAATGCAAAATATTCTCGATCGCCTGGGCCCGCCTCAGCAAAAGCGCCCCGGCCTCGGTCAGCGTCGCGCCTTTCCGGTCGCGCATGACGACCTGTGTTCCCACGCGGTCTTCGAGCTGGGCGATGGCGATCGACACGGCGGGTTGCGACATGTTGAGCGCCTTCGCCGCCGCGGTAAACGAACCGCTGCGCGCGACATGCAGCAGAATGGAGAGATTGCGCGGATCGAGGCTCATGGGGGCTTCTCCTTGAGAGGCATCGGGGCCGACGAATCGCCTGTCCGCCGCCCCCGCAATCCCATGAGTACAACAATCCTCACTCTTGGCGGATTGATCTCGCCGATCTGCGGGAGGATCACCGCCCGCGTAGCGATCAGGCTGCCGGACCATATCCGGCGGCGCTGATTCCGGCGAGCGCGCAGATCTCGTCATTGTCGCCGACATCGCCTGAGATCCCCACTGCGCCGATCACGCCATGCGCGGGATCGGCGATCAGCACGCCCCCGGGAGACGGGGCCATCCTGCCGCCGCTGATGGACGTCAGCGCGTCGATGAAGACGGGATGCTTGGCGGCGCGGGCCGTCATTTCGCGGGAGCCAAACCCCATGCCGAGGGAGCCCCAGGCTTTCGCGAAGGCGATGTCGTAGCGCAGGATGCCGGCGCCGTCTTCGCGTTTGAAGGCGAGGAGATGGCCGCCGGCGTCGAGCACGGCGACCGCAAGCGGCGCGAAACTGCGCGACCTTGCCTCCGCAAGAGCGGCGTCCACGATTTTCGAAGCCTTATCGAGTGTGAGCAGAACCAAGATGTCGTTCTTCAGGAGAGTGTTCAAACGAACATTGCAAGCATGCCGAGGGCCGTCGGCGGGCGGGGAATTGAAAAGCTGACAGCCTGCCAATCGCTGGCGGCCGGGCGATGAAGGCAGTTGCGCAGCCAGGCGGCGAGCCGAGGCCATAGCGCAAGATCGATCGTCGAGTCGGTTTAATGCTGTGGCGATGGCGGTTCCGGCTCCCGTCTGTTCGAGCCAGGTCGAGATTATGGCAGCATTCTCAAGAACGGTGTTGGCCTGGCTGAGCGCGATGCGCTCGAACTCGCCTGCAGGAAGTCTCCATCCGTCTTTTTGCCCCTGGAGTTCTTTTGCAGGCGATGGGAGAAATAATAGCGATAGCGTCTCAACCCCTTTGCCGCGCTTGAGGGGCTCAGGCGATCGCTGGTTTCGTCAAAGGCGATGCCGTTGAGCAGATGGATGTCGGGCGCGCCGCGTCCGCGGCGGCCCGCAGTACGGATCTCGGAGATCTCGGCCTGAACCGCATCGAAGAGATCCTGGGAGACAATCGCCTGTTGCTCCCCATCATGAATGGCTGTTGAATTTCAGCTGGATTTGGCTCATTTTTCATTTCGCGGTGGACCACTTAATTGCAATTATTCTGTTGATCGCCAACAATTTCTCGCGGTTTAGGTGGACCCCTGCTGAATGAAAAAGTGGATCAAATTGATGTGAAAATCAACACATACCGCTTAAAGGCTTCGGCCCGGGCCATCCATTGAAATTACCCGGCGAATCTCGTCGGACTTGAAGCCGATCATCGAAGGCGACCTGCGGCCTGCAAGCGCGATTACGTCGTAGAGCTCTGTGACGATGCCTTCGATGGTCAGCCAGTGCGCCACGTCGCCGGTCCCGAGATCGACGACCTGCACTCCGCAGCGTGGCTTCATGCCCTGCGCGTCGAGACGATCCTGCAGTGGCAGGCCATGAAAGGTGCGGTTTTCGCGCGGGGCAGAGAGGCCGATGACGGCGTGATGGTCTAAAAAAGTAAGACCACGCGCATAACCCGGCAGAAACGCTATCGGCTCAAATTTACCCGAGACGAGATCGATCCTGCCAAACTCACCCTGGCCGGAATTGAGCACATAGAGCCGACCGTCATGCCAGCGCGGCGAATGCGGCATGGAAAGGCCCTGGCAGACAATATCGCCGCTTTCGACATCCAGCACCACGCCGCCCTCGACGCGGGCGTCGCGCCAGCTGTCGGCCATATCACCCTTGCCGACCGCCGTCGCATAGGCGGGCCGGCCATCCCTCATCGCCAGCCCGTTGAGATGGCAGCGATCTTCGGCGGCCAGCCGCGAGATAAAGGATGGCTTCCAGAGTGGCTTGAAGGAATGCGTTTCGGAAACTTCGCTGATGCAGGAGAACAGCGTGTTGGCGAAGACCAGCTTGCCATCCGCCGTATAGCCCATGTCGTGGACATCGAGGTCGCCGGTGAAATGGCTCATCTGCGGCACATAGACGGCGTCCGCGCCCTTTGTGCTCTCGCCCTCGCCGAGCGCGTCGATGAACGTATAGATCTGATAAAGCGAGGCGATCGCCAACCTGTTGCCGCTGACCGCCATGCCCATCGGCCGATCGAGCGATCGCTCGAAGACCGAAATCCTGTCGGTCTCCGAATTGGCTCCGATGAACAGGACCTTCCCCGACTGATAGGTGGAGAGTGCGATCGAGCAGCCTGCCTCCTTGAGCCAGGAGACGAACTGGCGGGATGCGAAGAGTTCGAGTTTGACCGAGGGTGCGGGTGTGCTTTTCATGAACGACTTTGCTGAACGTTAACGTCTTTGGCGCCGGCGGAGGCCGCCGCTACATTTTCTTTTTCTTCTTCACGGGCACCTTGTTTTTTTCCTTCCTGAGCACATCCGGACTCGTTGGGCAGCAGCTTTCTCAGCAAACCGATCCGGTCCTTGACAAGTAGCCGGAGCCGGGAAGCTCGATAGGACATGTCGGCTGCGCCATAGCCCTCCGGACAGTCGTCATCGCCGCGATGGATCTACGCAAGCTTGACCCCAAGGAATTCGCCATCGACAAATGCCTGTACATACCGACCCAGCGGATCGTATATATCCACCGTTTTCGGATGAATTGGTCCATCGAGACACGTTTGAATTTGTCGCAGATACACACGACCCTGCTGGCCGACATAGAAATCGTTCATCGCGGTCCCCCGGTCGCCACTGGCGGCGCTTTCTAAAACTTGCTGCAGGCTGGTTCGATATGAGGAAGCGCGCGTTTGCGTCAAGCGGGCGCAACCGGCGACCGCCAGATGCTGCTCAAACTCACAAGACCAATGTCATGTCGTGATCGACTGCGATCGAGGCCAGCACTCGGTCGGTGCCGTTTTCGACTAGGTTGACAAACGTGTATTCCCCACCCGCCGTGCCATCGAGATTGCGGTTCAACCGGGCGGTTTCCCAGACTCCATTCGCCGCTCCGGTGTCGAACAATTGTAGCGTATCCCCGTCATTGCCATCGATCACGAGGCTGTTATGGCTGCTGGTGGCGGTGAACAGGCCGTTCTTATCGGTGGAGAAGTGGAACACGTCGACGGCGGCGAGTTTCAGCGTGTTGTTGCCTAGCGTGAGGTCGAAGCCTTCTATGCCGGTTAGATGAGCGTTGGAGAAATTGCGGGCATCCAGCGTAAAGCCACCACCATCGAGGACGACGACATCCCGTTTACCCGTGCCTGCGTCGATCAGTTGGAATCCCGCATCCTTTATGACGATATGGTCGTTGCCGGCGCCGGAGCGATAGACGTCCGCGCCGCCATTGCCGGCAAGTGAATCGTTGCCCGCCGCGCCTATCAGGATTTCCGCAGATGACGTGCCGGTGAGTTCGATCGGCGTGGTGTCACCACCGAACGCGCCGCCATACAGGATATAGGCCGCGCCCTCATCCCCGGCACCGGCGCCAACGGCGCCAACCATCAGGTCGTCGAAGCCGTCGCCGTTGATATCGCCGGCAGATGCGACCGAAAAGCCCGCAGAGTCATACGCCGTGTCACTTTGTATGATGAACCCCTGACTGGCCGTCATCGAGCGAACGTTGACATCGCCGGAAAAGGACGCAGCGCCGAAAATCACGAAAGCCTGGCCGCCCAGGTATGCGGTCTTGCTATTCGCAGCGCCGCCAACAATCAGGTCGTCGAAACCATCACCATTGATATCGCCCGCCGAAGCGACCCTGGCGTGGACGATAGTATCTGAGTAGTTGTCGACGATGCGAAAACCAAATTCGAGTTCGGTTCCGCCGAACACCACGGAGGCGGTGTTGACTGAGCCGGCGATGAAATCGTCGAAGCCGTCGCCGTTGACATCGCCCGCTGACGAGACCGCACTGCCCACACCTTCGCCTGAGCTGCCCGCAAGATATGTGCCCTCTCCGGCCTGAAGAGTCAGGAGATCGATCACCTGCCGCCCCGCCACGTCGGTGCCGAAACCGGAGTCCGTGCCGAAAATTACATAGGCCCTGCCGAAGCCTCCGCTGTAGTCGTTCGGGTCGGGGTCATCGTTGGAGTCCAGGGGGGCGCCGACGAGGATGTCGTCGAAGCCGTCGCCGTTGAGGTCGCCCGCTGACGAGACCGAAGCGCCGGTATCGCTACCATAGGGACCATTCTTGCTGGGCGACTGACCACCCCGGAGAACAAAACCCTGGCTGGCCGTCAGCGTGCTGAGGTCTATCACGCGCTGGCCGGCAACCTTGCTGCCGAAGCCGGACGCGGTGCCGAAAATCACATAAGCCTCGCCAGCGCTGTCACCGCCGTCGTCGCCATAAGGCGCACCAACGATCATATCGCCGAAACCGTCACCATTGACATCGCCGGCGGACGAGACCGACCAGCCGGCTTGGTCGCCAACCGTGTCTCCCTTGATGATAAAGCCGTGGCTGGCAGAGAGCGTGCTCAGGTCAACCACACGCTGGCCTGCAACAGCGGCGCCAAAACCCGATGCTGTGCCGAAGATCACATAGGCGGCGCCTGTCTTGTCGCCGGCATCGTCGTTATCTCGCGCCCCGACGATGATGTCGTCGAAGCCGTCGCCATTGACATCGCCCGCCGATGACACGGAATTGCCGGCCAAGTCTCCTGCCATTTCACCCTTGATGATGAATCCCTTGTCGGCTGTCAGTCCTGCGAGATCGAACACATTATTGCTATCGACATCGATTCCCGTCGCCTTGCCGAAGACAACGAAGACCGCACCTGCGGTAGACCCGCCGCGGTCGTTGCCGTTCGCGCCGATGATAATGTCGTTGAAGCCATCGCCATTGACATCACCCGCCGACGAAACGGAAGAGCCGGCGCCGTCGTCTT
This sequence comes from Rhizobium sp. FKL33, assembly GCF_005222915.1. Classification (GTDB taxonomy): domain Bacteria; phylum Pseudomonadota; class Alphaproteobacteria; order Rhizobiales; family Rhizobiaceae; genus Rhizobium_E. The sequence goes on along the minus strand of NZ_STFX01000056.1, from coordinate 9,356 downwards.
TTGCCTCGCCCTCGATCACGAAACCCTGGCTGGGTGAGAGTGTGGTCAAATCGACCATATAGGACGCCGCATTTATGGTGAATGTCGCGCCCGCGCTTGTCGTGGCCGGTAGGTCGTCGCCGTAGCTGGCGGTCACCGTAAACAAATGCGCGCCGTTCGACAGCGCTGAGCGGGCGCCATCGAAGCTCCAGTGTCCATCGGCGCCGGCCACGGCCACGCCGATCTTGGTCTTGCCGTCATAGACGACGATGCGGGCGAACGGATCGGATGTGCCGTTGAGGACAAGCGTCGAGTCGGTGGTGGTCGCGCCGGAAACAACATCGCCATCGGCCGTCGTAGCGGAGATGATGATAGGCATCTCCACAATTCGACGGTCGATGGTCGTGTCGCCGAACTTTATCAGTTCGACGGTCTTGTCGAGTAGCGCCTCGCTGCCCGACTTGAAGATGATCAGCCGACCATCGACGTCATAGGACGCCGTATAGTCCGTAACAACACCTGTGAAGACGGCAGTGTCGACGCCACTGCCACCGAAGAGCTTGTTCTGACCAGCGCCGCCGATCAGCGTGTCGTTGCCGGCTCCGCCGTTCAAAGTATCATTGCCGGCGCCTCCATCGATCCGATCGGCATCCTTGGCACCGGTGATCCGGTCATTGCCGCCGTCGCCATATAGTCGGTTCTTGCCGCTGCCGCCGTTAATGACATCGTTGCCGCCGCCGCCATAGATCGTGTCGTTTCCGTCACCGCCGTTGAGCCCATCATTGCCGTCAAGGCCTTTGATGTTATCATTGCCCGCGCCACCATCGATCCGGTCGGCATCCTTGCCGCCAGTGACCCGGTCGTTACCGCCGTCCCCAGACAGCCGGTTCTTGCCGCTGCCGCCGTTGATGACGTCATTGCCGTTGCCACCTGAGACCGTGTCATTGCCGACGCCGCCGATTAACGTATCATCGCCGCCAAGCCCGTTGATGGTGTCATTGCCAGCGCCGCCATCGATCTTGTCGTTGCCACTGCTGCCGTTGAGCTTTTCGCTATTCTTGCCGCCAGTGACAACCTTGCGGTCGAAGGCATCGGATTCAAATCGTGTAGAAATCGGGCCTTCAGATGAAATGGCGCCGTGATCGAATGCCTTTGACTTTGTTCTCACGCGCACCGTCTCTCGCCAAAAAAATATAGTTAAAAGAAGCTACAGATCTATATCGAAACAGGAAGAAGGCAGCAACCTATTGGCTCAGCTTTCGATCAGATCGACAGTGTGTTGAATTTCAGCTGGAGTTGACCCCTTTTTTTCATTTCGCGGCGCACCACCTAACTGAAGCTATATCTTTGATCGCCAAAATTTTCTCGTAGCGCAGGCGGATCCCTCCGAAATGAAAAAGTGGTTTAAATCGGAGTGATAATCAACAGCCTGGGGTCACCGTTCGACGCCTATAGTGGGGTCAAAGAGCGCGCCGAAACACATTTTGACATCGTCGTACTGATCGACAGTCCGGCTGCTCACCGCCAGTTTTGCGCGCTATATTTGAGAATTGCGAAAAGTTTCCTCAGGGTGATACCGTTGCCCCGACGCCACGCAGAACGATGTCGGGAATAGCCTGACTGCCATACAATCGCGATACATGGGACATCATGCTGCGCATGACATTGGCGCGGCCTGTCTCCAACTGGATGTGTCGGGCCGAGCTGAAATAGAGATATTCCAACCCTCGGGCTGCGCCTGTGGCGCCCAGGTCCTGCAGCGCCGCTTCCGAGGCGGGTGATAAAGGTCGATCTGCAGACGCGGTCATCCACCCGAGCATCAGGTTGATTTCGCGAGGACTGCCCGGGCCAAAATTGTCTATGTCCGTGGCCTGCGCTGCCGAGACGCCGCTATGTCCCGCGGCCACAAGAGCGAGACATTTCAACACCCGCATATGCCAGTTAAATTCCGAGTCGGGCGCTGCCATGTCGATGCCGCGGTCGAACAGCTTGACCGCTTCGTCATAGCGTCCCCGGGCATATTTCAACTGACCGAGAAGCGGCAGGCCTGCGGTGAAATCCTGCATTGGCGGCACGGCGCGCTCGGCAATCTCTGCGGCGAGGTCGAGATGGCCCCGGTTGATGAAATAGAGAAGCTTGGCTGCGGCCAGCATCAACAGGGGATTATTTTCGATAATGGGCAGGCATTCCAGCACCGTATCTTCGATTTCGGTTTCGATTCTGTCGCGCTTTTCCAGGCTCATCCCGGTGAATGGTTCGGTCATGACAAGCTTCGAGAACAGATGCAGGCACCATTGAAGCGCTGCGTCGGGATCATGTGGATTCTGCTCTCGGATCCTTCCAAGCTGATGACCACTCGCCAGCCATTTCGGATTTGCGACAGACAACAGCCTTGAAGCGCTCTGAAAACGCTCGTCGATCGCTTCGTCCTCGGCTATTCCGAGGCCTGTCGAGACGTTTTTCAGCGCCTGAACCAGAGCATCGATAACGTCACCGGAAATGCGGGAGGCTTCGCTTGTCAATGACGCATCGTCATGGATGTCGAGTTGCAACCTCAACGTCTTCATGATCCGCTTCGACGGCATCTCGCGCAAAGCGGCCACGCAATTCAGGCGTTGGTGGTTTGCGTGGAAGCTCACCTGAAGGGAGTAGCGCGCCTTTTCATGGACGACATTCGACGGGTCACTCGAACTGGCAACCTTCCGCCCTGCACCAAGTCCGGCGGAGATCGCCTCCCGAAGCTGATCCATCAACAACAAAGCCTGCCTGCGGAACGGATGGCCTTCGAGATCGGAGGTCGGGCCGATGACCAGGAAAACTTCGATCGGCGCGGCTGGAGACGGCGTTGCGACCCAGATGTATCCCTCGCCATACTGTGTCGCGATGAAGGAAGGAGACTTGGCGTTGTCGCCGAGTTTCGACCGCAGCCGATTGACGAGAAAGTCGATACTGCGGTCTGATGGATCAGAGGTGGTGGCGATCTCGTCCAGCAGACGGCTGCGGGTCATGAGACGGCGCGGATTGTTCATCAGGACATTCAGCAGGGCCCGCTCGCTGCGGGTGAATTGAATTGTGCGCCCCTTGTGATGGGCGAACATGCAGGCCGCATCAATTTTGAGGTCTCCAAATTCGTGCACCTGCTTCACCCCTCAAATACGACCGCAATAATCGCCGATTCCAAGGCCGGACAGGTGATGCCGTGTGGCGCAGAGGCCCCAGCTTGTACGGGTTGGATGAAATAATGTTACGTCCTGACAATTCGTATACTATAGCGCCATCAGAGAAGAAAGCCGTTGATATAACGGAACATGCGTGGCGAAGCGGAGTGCGAGGTCGCCTCCGATTTGACGGCCGCCACAGCCGCGTGAGTTAAGAAGGCGCCAGGTAACGATCTGCACGTTCAACCATGCCTTTGCATGACGACCCCTTCGCATCATGCCGCGACTGACGCTTCGCCTGTTGCACCCAAATCTTTGCTCTCAGTCACAACGATCGGCGCGGGAATTTGTCTTCCTACAGCCATGATCCCGTTGACCCGACATTGGCGGCCGAGCCGAGCGAACACCCGGAAATCCGCGATGATCGCATCGCCATCAGACCGGGCGCAGTGCGATATAGGCGGCGGTGACCCCAAGTATACTCGCCGCTCCGCGATTGAGAAGCATCAACGCATTCGGCCGACGCAAGATCCGACGTGCTCGCGACGCGAGCAGCACGTAGGGAAGAAGCGCGGACGACAGGACGACGAAGGTGACCCCCAATAGAACGACATATTCTTGCGCGCCGACGGCGCTGAGGTCGATGAGTGTCGGGACGAGCGCGATATAGAACAGCATCGACTTCGGGTTTCCAAGCGTTATCAGCAGACCTGAAAGCAAGACCAACCCGGGAGCAGTCTTGGTTCGGTCCGCCTCCACGTCCTCTGTCACCAGGCCCGATGTCCCGAGCTTCCAGGCGACAAAGCCAAGATAGAGAGCGCCGAAGATCTTGATGATCAGAAAGGCGGTTGTGAAGGTCTGGGCGAGGAATGCCAAACCCAGAATGACGGCCGTGAGATAGATGACATCGCCGAGTATCAACCCGAGACCCATGATGAGGGTCTCTCGCAAACCGGAACCAAGCGCGCGCGCGACGATGGCCGTCACGCTCGGGCCGGGAATAATGGCTGCGATTGAGAGGGTGATGGCATAGGCGAACAAACTGGTCGGGTGCATGTCGGCAAACTCCGGAGGACTGGGGTTAGGGTATCGACGACCTGGATTTGCGTTCCGGCCCTGCGAACCCCACTCCGAGGGGCCTTAACAGGCGATTGTTTGGACAAAATTTGAAAATGAAAAATATGCCGCAAGATCATTTGGACTTGAAGGAGCGGGTTCAGGCTGGAGCCGAATGACGATCCAAGCGCCGGCGGGGTTGGACCGGAGATCGTCGCCTGTCAGCCGTAGATGCGCCGATCGAGAGGAGTGATAGGCCCATCAAGCCTTTGGTTTTACCGCTTGGCGATCGCGTGGCCGGGATCGGAAATCGCAGCAAATCGACATGGTCGCGCAACTTCCTCCCGGTTTCAAATATTCTGCAAACAATCGGTTGCTATGCGCTGGGCTGAGTTCAAGTCGATCGAGGGGCGCGCCATGACTGTTTCATCAGGTTCGGTAATCGTTGTTGCCAGCAACGAGAGCACGGAATCGGACCCCACAATCATCTCCAGACCGGGGGGTGGATGGATCGTCGTCTGGCAATATAACGTCAACAATCGACCGGATTGGTATTATCAGGCCTATAACGAGGATGGCTCCACGGATGGCGACGTCGTTACCTTGGCCAGCCAGCTGCTGTTGACCGATTATGTGTCCGCCGCGGTGACGACAAATGGCTCGGTCGTTTCGACCCGCGTGAACTCGTCGATCGCGGCGCTTTCCGATGGCGGCTGGATCATTACAAGGACGTCGTCGGACGGCAGCGGCAACGGGATATGGCAGCAGCGCTATACCTCGACTGGCGTGAAGACCGGCAGTGAAACCATGGTCAACACCACCACAGCCGATGACCAGAGCATGAGTAAGGTTACAGCACTCGCGAGCGGAGGATGGGTTGTCTCCTGGCGAGCCGGAGACGGCAGCGATTACGGCCTCTTTTCGCAGGTCTACGACGCGAGCGGCGTCAAGATCGGCGGCGAGTATCAGATCAACAGCACTGCGACCGGGGATCAACGGTTTCAGTCTGTAACCGCCCTCGCCGGCGGCGGGTTTATCGTGACCTGGTCTCTGCTCGAGCAGGGCTATTTTGGCAAGACCTACGCACGCATCTTCGAGGCGGACGGTTCCGCTGTCGGCGATGAGTTTCGGGTCGACACCCAGGGCACCTTTGATGCGGCCGACGTCACTCAGCTTGCCGGCGGCGGGTTCGTCATCGTCTGGGCGGATGCAGGGTTCGCCAATGTGCATGCCATACTGGCGCAGGTGTACAACGCCGATGGCAGCAAGAATGGCGACCAGATTACGATAACCACCGAAAGCTACATTAGGCTGCCTACGGTTGGGGCGTTGGATGACGGAGGGTTCGTCGTCGCCTGGGGATCGCAGTCGGGCGATATTCACCAGAAGCTAATCCATATTACCAATGACGCTCCCGTCGGCAACGACAACACTGTCACGCTCGACAGCAACCTCGAGACCCATACCTTCACGCTGGCCGATTTCGGATTTACCGATGGCAACGGAAACCAGCTTGAAGCGATCGTCATCACCACGCTTCCGGACAAGGGAACCCTGACCTTGAACGGTCATGCGGTCAGCGCCGGACAGTCCATCGACGCCGCGGATCTAGGCGCATTGGTATACACGCCGCCAACCAGCGGCGCCTCGGGCAGCAGGGAGCTCGGCCACTTCACGTTCCAGACCGTTGATGACGGCGGCACGCTCAGCGGAGGCCAGAACACCGACCAGAGCCCGAACACATTTACCTTCGAGCAGCTTTTCAATGACGCGCCGACCGGCAACAACACCAGCTTCGCGCTGCGGGATGAGGACCAGAAGACCTTCACCGCCGCCGACTTCGGTTTTGCCGATGGCGATGGTGACAGCCTGAAGGCCGTCATCATCACCACGGTGACCACGACCGGATCCCTGACGCTCGACGGCGTCGCCGTCTCTGCAGGCCAGTCGGTTGCGGCAGCCGACATCGGCAAGCTCGTCTGGACACCCGATCTTGCTTCCGTCAATGCCGGCGGCGACAGCTTCACCTTCCAGCTCCAGGACGATGGCGGCACGCCGAATGGCGGCGCCGATACCGACGCCTCGCCGAATACGGTCGGTTTCACGGTCGACTTTGTCCACAGCGCTCCGACTGGCGAGGACTTCACGACGACGATCGCCGAGGATACGCCCTACAGGTTCAGGGCCTCCGATTTCGGCTTCTCCGACCCGGACGACGCTGTGCGGCCGGATGAGTTGGCGGCGATCACCATTGCCTACGACTTTTGGTCGAACATGACGTTCAAGGGCGAGCGATATACGTCTGATATCACCATCGCCGTGACCGATATCGACGAGCTTGTTTTCACACCCGAAGCCAATCAACACGGAGAATACAGGCTTTGGACAGGCTTCAAACTCGCAGATGACGGCGACACAAGCAACGGCGGGGAGAACGCGTCCGCCACATACAACTTTCTTAGAATCGACGTTACCTCTGTCGATGACGCCCCCGAGGGGAAAGACGCCCGCCTGACCGTCAAAGAAGATACGGAGTTCACGTTTTCCAGTGAGACATTCGGGTTTGCGGACACAGCCGACGACGGCGCCAACACTCTTTCGAAAGTCATTATCGAAAGCATCACGGGCAATGGCGATCTCATGCTTGCCGGCAAGGCGGTTGTCGAGGGACAGACCATCAGCGCCGCAAAGCTGGACACATTGACCTTCAAGGGCGACAAGAACGGCTTCGGCACGAAATATGCTTCAGTGGACTTCGTGTTGGTCGATAGCGGCGGCAACACCGGCGGCAACAAGAATACGTCGAGCGGCAATACGCTCACCTTCGACCTGACGGACGTGACGGACACAATCACCGGGACCTCGAAAGCAGAGACGCTGAAGGGCACTGCCGGCGTCGAAGTGATCTACGGCCTTGCTGGCAACGACACGCTGATCGGCGGCGGCGGCGCTGATCGCCTGGATGGCGGCGCGGGATCAGACACGGCGTCTTATGCCGGCGGATCCAAAGCAGTGACGGCGAGCCTCGCCAAACCTGCGATCAACACCGGGGACGCCAAAGGCGACAAGTATGTTTCGATCGAAAACCTCACTGGCTCGGGCCATTCCGACACGCTGACCGGCAATAGCGGCGCCAACGTCCTGATCGGCGGCTTGGGCAATGATACACTTTACGGCGCCGGCGGCGCAGATGATTTACATGGCGGCAAAGGCAAGGACGTGTTCGTCTTCAAATCGATCTTCGATTCCACGACCGCGAGTTTCGGTCGTGATACGATCTTCGATTTCGCCGCCGCCGACACGATCGACATTTCGGCGATCGATGCCAACACCAAGGCATCGGGCAACCAGGCGTTCTCGTTCATCGGCGCCGACAGCTATCACGGCAAGGCCGGTGAATTGCGTTTCGTCAGGAGCGGTTCCGATACCTATGTCTATGGCGATGTGAACGGCGACAAGACGTCGGATTTTGGCATCCACATCGACAAACTCGTGAACTTCGAGGCGGCGGACTTTGTGCTTTAGATAGCCAGTTTGGCAACCGATTTCCCACAATTGCAATCCGTATTCGGAATAGTGCAAAGGCGGTCCGGTTTGCGGCAATGCGCATACGTGGGGCGGCAACGGCCACCCGTCCAGTCACAATGTCATGGCGAAAAACTGCAAAGCCAGTTCGGCTAGCGGCAACCTTATCTCACGGAACAGCAATCCGATCCCAGATAACGACAACGGTTTGACCTGTTTTCTGGCGGCATTGCATGGGCTCAAAAACTCGGAACTCGCCTATTTATTTGATTTTTCGAGCTATATTTGAAACCTCAGCCCCCGAGAGTTTCGCCTGTTTCCAGACCGAAACTGGTGCAACTGGCTACTCCACCAAATTTACTTCCCAGAACTCGCCGAAACTGCACTGTTCCAAAGAGACACGACATTTTCGTGGGTTAGTGCCTGCTGTCTCTATATCTCCGCCAGACGGCTGGCCATATCTCCTCTCTTTCCGCCCTTTCCCGGCCGCAGTCTCTGTCGGCCCTCACCTGCGTCCACTAATTTTGCCGGGTGGGCGTGGTGGTCTGGATACGTCCGCCCGCAATGGAGACAGCCCGCGCCTTGAGGTCGCGGACTGCGGATGATCGTTTAGGACAGTGTCGTGGTATTTTTTCCCGCCGAGCAGAGTGGCCTGCTCCGCCCAGCTCGCAGGAATATCCACCAGCCGTGAGAGGGTGCGGACGGTGAGATCGGCCGGCTGACGACCGGAGAGAATCGATTCGGTCAGCTGCGGCGACAGGAAGGCCAGCGGCAGAATGCGGCTGATATCGGCGCGATGCACCCCGAGCTGATCGGCGAGTTCGGCGATCGATGATGCTGAGCCATTGGTGAGGCGGTTGAGATAGATGTGCGATCTGGCGATGAGATCGATCAGCGCCTGATCCGGCTCTCGTCCCGCGCCTGCTTGAACCACCATCCGCATCTCGACGCCGCGGCGCTTCATGGTCATCGGCACGGTGATGATGGAGGTTTTGTCATCCTGGGGATCGTCGGTGGGGATTGTTGGTTTTGCGACGCCTTGTTGATCTTCAGGGATCAAAGCCTTGATCAGCGCGTCGCGGTTGATGTCGAATCGGATGTCATTGGGAGAGATCGTGATCGCCTTGAAGATCAGGCGGATGCTATCGCGGCGGCGGAACGGATCGGGTGAGGAAAGATCGTCTTTGAGAGTGGTGAGCCGGTCCAGTGCGGCGACGATGACGTTTCCGGCTCCCGCCTGTTCCAGCCAGGTCGAGATTAGGCTCAGGACTCATTAATCGAGATAGTAGCAGCATGTGGCTGCGATGAGGATTGCGGAGAAGAAGGTGTGCGCGCATCGATCATAGCGTGTTGCGATGCGCCTCCAGTCCTTTATCCTACCGAACATGTTCTCGATGCGGTGTCTTTGTTTATAGAGGGTCTCGTCGAAGGAGGGTGGATTCTTCCTGTTCTTGCGTGGTGGAATGCAGGGCGAAATTCCCTTGTCTTTCAAGCCATCGCGAAACCAGTCGGCATCATAGCCACGATCGGCAAGCAGTTCCTTGGCGCGCGGCAGGCGCTCGAGCAACTGCCGCGCGCCGTTGTAGTCGCTGACTTGGCCCGCCGTTAGCAGCAAAAGCAACGGCCGTCCCATTCCGT
>NZ_STFX01000055.1 GCF_005222915.1 Rhizobium sp. FKL33 | reverse complement strand
CAGACCGTCCTAAAACGCTACGGGGTTGGCGGATCATCATTCGGTAAACTCTAACCGGAGGGCTGTATTGTTCTTTGCGGCTCTCCAACCTCAACCGCATGTCCGTCTGGATCGTAGAAACGAAATACGCGCTGTCCCCACGCCTGCCGCTCGACGGGATGGATCAATTCGACATGCGGCGCGATGCTCTCGAATGCCGAGTTCACATCGTCATGCTCGAAATACAACAACAGATTTCGCCGCCCATAGATCTCGCCAGCACCCAACGCTTCTCCCCAAACCGTCTGTTCGAGAGCCGCCCCATCGTGGATCGCAAAACCTGTCTCGAAGAGCACGAAGCTCCCTGCATCCTCCAACACCTTCAGACCAAGCGTCTTTTCATAGAAATACCGGGACAGCTTGATGTCACGAACAAAGGGAATGGGATTGATAAAGCGCATTGGGGTCCGTCCGGTCATGGCATCTCTTCTTGAAGATATTCCCAATATAATCAGAATTTAAAAGGGGATCCAAACTCAGTCAGACCGCTTGAAAACTGGTATCCGGATTCCGGAGTGGATCGTTCTGTGATATCTTTTGCCATGGCACATCTTTCAGGAACAGATCGCGCGCAATTGCTGCTTTTGCCGGAAGCGGTGGACGATTACGTCGGCCCGGACAATCCGGTCCGCTTTATCGAGGCCTTCGTCGACGGCCTCGATCTTGCTGCCGCAGGCTTTGTGCGGGTGGCTGCGAAGGAGACCGGTCGTCCGGGTTATGATCCGGCCGATCTCTTGAAGCTCTACGTGTACGGCTACATCAACCGGCTGCGATCCAGCCGGCGACTGGAGGCCGAGGCCCATCGCAACATTGAGGTGATCTGGCTGCTGCGGCACCTGAAGCCGGACTTCCGCACCATCGCCGATTTCCGCCGTTTGAACCGGTCGGCCTTCAAACAGGTGTTCCGCGAGTTCGTCATCCTGTGCCGGCAACTCGATCTGTTCGGGCGGGAACTGCTGGCAGTGGATGGCACGCGCATCAAGGCGGTGAACAACAAAGATCGCAACTTCACCCGGGGCGCGCTGACCAAGTTCATCAACGAAGCCGACGAGAAGCTGGCGGATTACATGAAGCGGCTCGATGAAGGCGATGCGCAAGAGGAGAAAGCCGTTGGCAATGGCGGCGGCTCTGGCAGCAGCGATGGCAAACTCGCGGAAAAGATTGCGGCGATCAAAGGCAAGCGGGATCGTCACAAGGCACTGCTGGATGAGTTGGACAAGACCGGCGAGGACCAGATCTCGCTGACCGATCCGGATTCCCGGGCCATGGCGCGTATGACCAAGGTCGGCGTCGGCTACAACATCCAGCTCGCCGTTGACGTGAAGCACAAGCTGATCGCCGAGCAGGAGGTCTGCAACCAGGTGCTGGACATGGGGCTTCTTGCGCCAACGGTCGAGGCGGCGATGGACACGCTCGGCGTCGACAGGATCGAGGCGGTGGCGGACCGAGGCTACTTCAAGATCGAGGATATCGAGGCTTGCGAGAAGGCCGGCATCACCGCCTATGTGCCCAAACCGATCCGTGGTCCGGCCGTGGCCGAGGGGTTCTTCTCCAAGGAGCAATTCCGCTATGACCCGGACAAGGATATTTACCTTTGTCCCGCAGACCAGGTGCTCTCACCCCGTCACTTTGGCAAGTCCCGCGACAATGTGAAGATCGACTACGTCAACCGCGACGCCTGCAAGGCGTGCAACCTTCGCGAACGCTGCACCAAAAGCTTCCGTCGCGTGTCGCGCCTTGAGAACGAGGCAGTGCTCGATCGCATGGCGGCGCGTCTTGCCGCCCGGCCCGACGTTCTGGACCAAAGGCGCGAAAGCGTCGAGCACCCGTTCGGCACCATAAAACAGTGGATGTATCAGGGAGCGTTCCTGATGCGCAGGCTGGAAAACGTGCGAGGGGAGTTCAGCCTGACGGCACTGGCCTACAACATCAAAAGAGCCATCACTCTTGTCGGCGTTCCCAGCCTGATTAAAGCCGTCAGGGCGTGAAAGGCCGCCCTGTGCGGACTTTCCGATCCCAATACGGTGTCAAAGTGCTCAGCAGTGCCTTATCGAGCTCGTTGGGCATCGAAATCAGGGAAATCTCGCCACCCACAGAGTTCCGGCACTGAAAAGCGCAGGACCTCATTCACCCGAAGAGTTTTAAGACGGTCTGC
>NZ_STFX01000054.1:45165-303275 GCF_005222915.1 Rhizobium sp. FKL33 | reverse complement strand
CGGAAAGCTTAAACGCTTCAAACGAGTAGCGCTACGCTGCGAGAAAACGAAACGCAACTTCTCCTCGCTCGTTTCCATCGCAACCGCGTTCATCTTGATAAAATCCGTCCACATGGCCTAGAGAAGAAAATGACGCTTCGCGTCAGGTCTGCAATTCTTTGGCGTTGCGCGGGCAATAGCAGTGTGTGCTGCATGAAATGCTTTCACACCATCGCCGCAAAATGGGATGAAGGATCCCGGGCAGGACGTGCACGAACAGCCGCCCTCACATCGAAGAGCGGCTGCCAAGCGTCGGGCGATTACTCGACGGTGATGTTGATCGACATCGCGCGGCTGTTATAGACCTGCGTCATCGGAATTTCGGTCTTTCCGATGCCAACGCGCGCATGGTCTTCGCCGCGATAGCCCTTGTTCGGCGTGTAGAAAATCGCGGTTCCATAGACGGGTTTGCCCTGGCAGTTCTTGGGAACGTCGGTCAGGTTGAGCTTCATCCATTTTGAGAAGATCTTGCCGTGCTTCGGTTCGGTCAGCACTTTGAACGTGGGCTTGCTGCCGAAGGCGCATGTCAGGTCAGAATAGACATAGATGAAGGTCAGGCCAGACGTCTTGTTGGCGGGAACTTTATAATCTTCGGCATGGGCGGCGAGGCCCGAGGCCAGGAAAGCGGCCGCGGCGAGGGCCGTTGAAAGAATGCGACGCATAACTGCTCCGTGAATGATCGATCCGATGCCGATCTTCGTCATGCGTCCGCCCGGAAAACTCCGTCGTTGGCCCCGGCGTTCATCGGTCACCATCGAAAACCGTGATCTTCGACAGGCTAAAGAACTAGCCCTAGATCGCGGGTTTTGCAACTATAGCCATATGCGTTCTTTTGCCTGCGTATATTAGGTGTCTCTTCTGAATGCGCCGGAAACGGGGCTGTCCACAGCCCAATCGCCTGCGCTTCTTGCTCCTCGGGGATTTTCCGGTCTAGACAGAAGCCATGGGTAAAAGCGATTTGCCGCCTGGCGGCGGGGACGACATTCAGCCGATCGATCTGCGGACAGCGCTGGAAGAGCGCTATCTCGCCTATGCGCTGTCGACCATCATGCACCGCGCTTTGCCGGATGTCCGCGACGGGTTGAAGCCCGTGCATCGCCGCATCATCCACGCTATGAGCGAAATGGGCGTGCGGCCCAACACCGCCTACAAGAAATGCGCCCGCATCGTCGGCGACGTCATGGGTAAATTCCACCCGCATGGCGACCAGGCGATCTATGACGCGCTGGTGCGCCTGTCGCAGGATTTCGCCATTCGCTATCCGATCGTCGACGGCCAGGGCAATTTCGGCAATATCGACGGCGATAACCCCGCCGCGATGCGTTACACCGAAGCCCGGATGACCGATGTCGCCGCGCTGCTGCTCGAAGGCATCGACGAGAACGCGGTCGACTTCCGCCCGACCTATAACGAGGAAGACGAAGAGCCGATCGTTCTTCCCGGCGCTTTCCCGAACCTGCTCGCCAACGGTTCCTCCGGCATCGCCGTGGGCATGGCGACGAACATTCCGCCGCACAATGTCCACGAAATCTGCGACGCCGCGCTGCATCTGATCAAGAACCCCGACGCCTCGGTAGCGGATCTCGTCGAGTTGATGCCGGGTCCCGACCTACCGACCGGCGGCACGATCATCGAAAGCCGGGCCAGCATTCTCGACGCCTATGAGACGGGCAGGGGCGGTTTCCGCGTCCGCGCCAAGTGGAGCCAGGAAGATCTCGGCCGCGGCGGCTACCAGATCGTCGTCACCGAAATCCCCTATCAGGTGCAGAAGTCGCGGTTGATCGAGAAGATCGCCGAACTGCTGATCGCGCGCAAACTGCCGCTGCTCGAAGATGTTCGCGACGAATCCGCCGAGGATGTCCGCATCGTGCTGGTTCCCAAGAGCCGCACCGTCGACGCCTCGCTCTTGATGGAATCGATGTTCCGCCTGACCGAGCTCGAAAGCCGGGTGTCGCTGAACATGAACGTGCTGTCCATGGGCAAGGTGCCCAGGGTCATGTCGCTCAAAGAGGTCATCAGCGAGTGGCTCGCGCATCGTCGTGAAGTGCTGGTGCGGCGCTCGCAGCATCGGCTCGCCGAAATCGATCGTCGGTTGGAAGTCCTTGGCGGCTATCTGGTCGCCTATCTCAATCTCGACGAAGTCATCCGCATCATCCGTGAGGAGGATGAGCCGAAGGCCGTGTTGATGACGACCTTCAGCCTGACCGATCTTCAGGCGGAATCGATCCTCAACATGCGGCTCCGTTCGCTGCGCAAGCTCGAGGAATTCGAGATCCGCAAGGAGTTCGACGGGCTGACGGCGGAGAAGGCCGGCATCGAGGCGCTGCTCGCCTCCGAAGAGAAGCAATGGCAGACGGTCGCCTGGGATATCGGCGAGGTGAAGAAGAAATTTGCCAAGGCGACGCCGCTCGGCCGCCGCCGCACCGATTTCGCCGACGCGCCCTCCACCGACCTCGAAGCCATCGAACAGGCGTTGATCGAGAAGGAGCCGGTCACCGTCGTCGTCTCCGAAAAGGGCTGGATCCGCGCGCTGAAGGGCCATCTCGGCGATTTCTCGACGCTGCAGTTCAAGGAAGGCGACAGTCTCAAAATCGCTTTCCATGCGCAGACGACGGACAAGATCATCGTCTTCACCACCGGCGGCAAGGCCTTCACGCTCGGCGCGGATAAATTGCCTGGCGGGCGCGGTCATGGCGAGCCGTTGCGCATCATGATCGACATGGAAAACGATCAGGATGTGCTCACTGCTTTCGTGCTGGACTCGTCGCGCAAGCTGATCGTGTCGTCGGTGCAGGGCTACGGCTTCCTGGTCAACGAATCCGAATTCGTGGCCAACACACGCAAGGGCAAGCAAATCCTCAACGTCGCGATGCCCGACGAGGCCAAGCTCGTCGTTCATGCCAAGGGCGACCATGTCGCCATCGTCGGCGAAAACCGCAAGATGCTGGTCTTCCCGTTGAGCCAGATGCCGGAAATGACCCGCGGCAAGGGCGTCCGTCTGCAGCGCTACAAGGATGGCGGAGTTTCCGACATTCGCGTCTTTGCGATCGAAGACGGCCTGACCTGGGACGACAGCGCCGGCCGCAACTTCGTGCGCAAGAAGGACGAATTGGCGGAATGGCTGGCTGATCGCGCCACGGCGGGCAGGACCGTTCCAAAGGGCTTCCCGAGATCCGGAAAATTTTCGGGATAATCCGCTCTGATCTGCTATTTCCAGTAGTGCATGCGAAACCGAATGCTAACTATTTGGAAAGAACATGCCCGAGTTAACGGCTCTGAGGCCGTCTTTGGAGGGTATTATGGGCAGTTTTCTAGGCCGAATTTCCATTCGTGCGCTCTTGTATATTTCGATCACCATTCCTTTGCTTGGCTTGACAGTGTTGGCGGGTGAGCAGGTATTGGGTTCCTATGCCAACTACCAAAGAATGAATCGTTCCATTATCTATCAGAAGCTCGCCAGTGCCGGTGCGGACATTGCATTGTCTCTGCCACGAGAAGGACTCAGCCCACCCAATGCGCTGCCGGAAATGCGCAAATTGACAGATGGTGCTTTTGCGAATCTTCTCAAGCAGGTCGAAGCGGCGCAGCAGCAAGGTATCGATGACCCCACGGTTCTGAAAAATATCGAATATATAAAGAGCAATTGGAACGTCCTGGCGGATTTGCGAACTTCTACCGACGAGGCCCTTCGAACGGGCAACTTTAGCGCTGTCAACAAAAAGGGCATGCTGCTGCAACCAATATCCGCAGCTGCGATCGATATGACCCGGCGCTCCGGCGTGCTGATGGACGATGCGGAGTTGTCACGCCTTATCTCCGGTCTTTACGCGATGATGATGGTCAACGACGCGATGATGATCGAGGTGGCGATTGGCAAGATGTATCTAGAAAAAACGACCATACCCGAACCCGCTTTCGACTTTGTTCTGCATAGCCGCAGCCTCTACCGCGACTTTATGGCTCCCGCGCTTGAAAACGCGCCCGAACATGTGGTTGCCCCCATCAAGGCATTCCTCGCTTCTGAGGAAAGTGCTTTCATACAGTCGGTGGTGCAACACATTTACGCGCGGGAGCAGGGCAAGGTAACCGATTCCGCTGCGGTGGATCGTTGGAGCCAAGCGGTCGGCGCGCGCACCTCAATGATGAATGGCGTACTCGCTGAAACCGGTTTATTGTTGGAAAGCTCGGCTCACGAAAAGCTTCGCCAGCTTTGGAACACCACTCTGACCTATCTATTGATTGCAGGTGGATTCGCCGTCATCAGCATCGTCGCATCCTTGCTCTGCATCTCCAATATCCGCCGTCCGCTGCACCAGATCGTGGGGCGGATGAAGGGTTTGGCGGAAGGTGACACGAGTTCCTCCGTCCCCTATGAAGCGAGGCGCGATGAAATCGGCGATATCGCCAAAGCGGTCGCCTATTTCCGCACCGCCGAAATCGAGAAGCTCCGTCTGCAGGCCGATGCGGAAAATGTTCGCGCCGCCGGCGAGCGCGATCGCGCCGAGGCTCAGCGCCAGGCCGAGGAAGACGCCGACCGCCGCCTCAACGAGACGACCCGCTCGCTCGCGGAGGGCTTGCAGAGACTGGCCGAGGGCGACATGACCTGCGAGCTCAAGGAAAGCTTTGCCCCGCAATTCGAATCCCTGCGCGAGAACTTCAACATCTCCGTGCGCCAGCTCCGCGACGCGCTGGCGTCGGTCGACAATCTCGCCGTACAGGTCGACAGCGGTTCAGCCGAGATCTCCAACGCTTCCACCAACCTCGCCAAGCGCACGGAAAACCAGGCCGCCTCGCTGGAGGAGACCGCCGCCGCGCTCGAGGAGATCACCGCCAACGTCGTCGCCACGACCAAGCGCACCTCGGACGCCCGCGGCGTCGCCCAGAGCGCGCGCGACAAGGCGGATTATTCCGGCAAGGTGGTCGGCGACGCCGTCAGCGCCATGCAGCGTATCGAGCAGTCGTCGCAGCAGATCAACCAGATCATCAGCGTCATCGACGAAATAGCCTTCCAGACGAACCTCCTGGCGCTCAATGCCGGCGTCGAGGCCGCGCGCGCCGGGGAAGCCGGCAAGGGTTTCGCAGTCGTCGCCCAGGAAGTCCGCGAGCTCGCGCAGCGCTCCGCGAAGGCCGCCAAGGAGATCAAACAGCTGATTTCCAACTCGGCTGCGGCCGTCAACGAGGGCGTCAAGCTGGTCCACGAGACGGGCGCGGGCCTCGGCGAGATCGAGCAGCTGGTGCGCGACATCAACCAGCATATGGACGCCATCGCCACCGCCGCGCAGGAACAGTCGACGGGCCTCTCCGAAGTCAACACCGCCGTCAACCACATGGACCAGGCGACCCAGCAGAATGCGGCGATGGTGGAGGAAATGAACGCCGCCGGCGTCGGTCTCGCCACGGAGAGCTCTGAACTCCGCAAGCTGTTGTCTCGCTTCAACCTCGGCGGACAAACGGGAGCGCCGCTCCGGCAGATGGCCGAAACCATGCGGCGGGAAGTGCAGCCCGCCGCGCCGGCCGTCCGCACGAATTCGCGCCCGGCAGCCCCGGTTCGCCGCGCCGCCTCCAGTCAGGCGGCGGCCGCCCAGCCGGCAGGGGGCAACTGGGAGGAGTTCTGATCCTCCGAGCGACACGGGTCCAAAGGCGCTCCACCGGGGCGCCTTTTGCATTTCACGCCGATCAGCCGCCTGAAAACTCTCTATTGCGCAGGGATCAGACGGCGCCCATATCAGCAGCAAAGCTGAAAAGGATTACGCCATGACCAACGCCATCGACCGAGACTATGCCGCCGCCGCCGCCCTGGACGGCGTGCTGAGCCGGCGCATGCTGGCCTTCGTGATCGATTACGCGCTGGTCTGCCTGTTGCTGCTTCCGGCGGCGGTGCTGGTGTTCATTCTCGGCGTGTTGACGCTGGGGCTGGCCTTTTATCTGTTCCCGGTGCTGTTTTTCGTCGTCGCCGGCCTCTACTTCGCCTTGTCTCTCTCCTCGCGCTCCCAGGCGACGCCGGGCATGCGCGTCATGGACCTGACGCTCGTCAGCGACAGCGGATTTCGAACCGATTTCATGACCGGGCTGCTGCACGTCATCCTGTTCTGGGTGCTGAACTCGTTCCTGACGCCGTTCATCCTGCTGGTCGGCCTGTTCACCAACCGCAAGCGGCTTCTGCACGACATCGCTCTCGGCACGGTTCTGATGCGGGCAAGCCGTCTGGACGCGCCGCGTTTTTGATCGCGGGAACATCCCGCGACGATTGCGCTTTTACAAGCCGGCGAACTGATCTATCTTCATTGCCGGAGCAAAGGGTGAGAATCTTCACACAGCATGAACACGCAGGCGCACCCATCCCCGCAGTTTTTCATGACGGCGCCCGCCTCATGCCCCTATCTGCCGGGACAGGTGGAGCGTAAGGTGTTCACGCATCTGGTCGGCCAGCGCGCGCCAGAGATGAACGACATCCTGACACAGGGCGGTTTTCGCCGGTCCCAGAACATCGCTTATCGCCCGGCCTGCGAAAGCTGCAGGGCCTGCGTTTCGGTGCGGATCCTTGCCGACGAGTTCCAGCCTACGCGCTCGATGCGTCGCGTTCTCGCCGCCAACGAGGATCTGGTGGGCCGTGAATATCCCGCCGAACCCTCGACCGAGCAATTCTCGCTGTTTCGCAGATATCTCGACAGCCGCCACACCCAGGGCGGCATGTCGGAAATGTCGGTGCTCGATTATGCGATGATGGTGGAGGACACGCATGTCAACACGAAGATCATCGAATATCGTTTGAGAAACGAGGGCGACGGCTGGCGTTCGCCGCCATCGGGTCAGTTGGTCGCCGCGGCCCTGACCGACATCATGGCCGATGGCGTATCGATGGTCTATTCCTTCTATGATCCGTCGCTCGAAGCGCGCTCGCTCGGCACCTTCATGATCCTCGACCATATCCGCCGGACGCAGGCCAAGGGCCTGCCGCATGTCTATCTCGGCTATTGGGTGCAGGGATCGCGCAAGATGGCCTATAAGACGCGCTTCCTGCCGCAGGAGCATCTCTTGAACCAGGGCTGGACGCTGTACGAGCCTCCCGCGTCCGACGAGCTCCGATAGGATTCCATGCGCTTTCAATCGCTGACACCGCACGCCAAGGGCGTGATCATCACGTTTCTCGGCGGGCTGGCCTTGTCCTTCGACATACCCATTCTCCGTCTGGCGGAAGGCGGCGTCTGGGCGCTGTTGTTCGTGCGCAGCATTCTCACCGTGGTGGTGGCGGCTCTGGTCTGGTGGGTGATCAAGGCCAAACGCGGCGTGGCGCCGGTGCTTTTCCACGATTGGCGCGGCGTGCTCGTGGCGGTGCTCTATGGCCTGTCGACGATTTTCTTCCTGCTGTCGGTGTTCAACACCTCGACCGCCAATGTCGCCTTCATTCTCGCCTTCAACCCGATGTTCGGGGCGCTCCTGTCCTGGATCTTCCTGCGCGAACGGCCCGACGCCGCGACCTGGGCGGCCATGGCGGCGATGACGATCGGCGTCCTGATCATCGTCGGCGACGGGCTCGAAAGCGGTCATCTGTTCGGCGATCTCATGGCGGGATTGTCGGCGCTGTCGATCGCCGGCGCGCTGACTGTGAGCCGCGCAAGCCGCCTCGATTTCGGCTTCACGCCGCTGGCCGCCGCGATCATCCCCGCCATCGTCGGCGCCGCGGTGTCGATGAAGGTCGGCTTCACCATCGAGCATCCCGGCTGGATCATCTTCAACGGCCTTATTCTCACCCCCTTCGCTTTCTGGGCGCTGGCCACCGGGCCGCGATATCTGTCGGCGGCGGAATCGGGGATGTTCTATCTACTCGAGACGGTGCTCGCGCCCGTCTGGGTCTGGCTGATTTTCCTGGAAACGCCGACGACAGCCACGCTGGTCGGCGGGGCGATCATTCTCATCGCGCTGGCCGCGCACTCCACTGCGTCGATCATTCGCCAGCGACGGCTTCAGGTTCACGAAGGCTGACGGCTGCGCCTGATCAGGCGCTGCGGATATCGCCGGCGAAGACGAAGCCGGCGTTCTGAACCGTCTGCAGCGGCAGCGTCATCCCGCATTCGCTTTGAACTTTTGAGCGCAACCGGCTGATCGCGGCGTCCAAAGCGCGGCTGTCGGGATCGACCACGCCCTTGCCGATGAACTGCATCAATTCGATGCGCGAGACGATCGCGCCCGCCTGGGCTGCGATCAACTCCATGACGCGGACCTCGTTGCGGGTCAGGTCGACGCAGCGGCCGGACGGCGCCGTCAGCTGGAATTCGGAGAGATTGAGCCGCCATGACAGACTGCTCGGTTCCGGCGTCCGGTCCGATCTCCGGCGCTTCTTGGCGAGCGCCAAGACGGCGGCGGCGAGCTCCTCGCAGTCGACCGGCTTGACCATATAGAGATCGGCTCCGGCCTTGTAACCGCGCACGCGGTCTTCGATCGCGCCCTGCACGGTCATGACGATGATGGCGGCGTCGTTGCTTTCGGAAAGATGGGCGGCGACCGACAACCCATCGTAATGCGGCAGATTGACGTCCAGAATCACCACGTCGAAATCCTCGCGCGCGAGGGTCTGGTAGAATTCGATCGCGCTGCCCGCGCCCTGTACGTCATGCCCGCATTCGCTGAGATAATCGATCAAGCTGTCGCGCAACTCGATGTCGTCTTCCACGATGATGACTTTTGACATAACAATATCCGGACAATAGAGATGTTAACCCTAAAATTTACAGATAAATTCTGGGGGCGTAATAATCAATGAGATTTATCGAATGCCTTGCCGGAAGCGTGGCGGCGCTGTTGATGATTTGGGTTTCCGTCGCCTTTGCCGCCGAACCGGTGGTGATCGATAAGCAGTTCACCCAGCGCTCGATCGACAAGGATATGGAATATCTGATCGATCCTTCGCATAAGCTGACGCCCGCGGACCTGGACAGGCCCGACATCGCCGCGGGTTTCAGGTCGGCCGGCGGCGGGCTGGCTCTGGGATATCGCAACGACACGATCTGGGTCCGCATCCTTCTCGACAATCGCGATCTCGCGCCGCGCAAACTCTTCCTCGAATTGAAGCCGATGGTGCTCAACGACGTGGAAGTCTTCACGCCGGGGCTCGGTTGGAAAGAGGACGAACACGACTTCACGTCTGTTCTCCTTGGAGATCACCATCCGCAGCGCCTGCGGCCGGTGGTCGCCACCACCAACATCGTGCCGCTGACGGCGCCGCGAGGGGCGAGCGAAATCTTGATCCGTGTTCGCACCACCAGTTCGCTCGCCTTGACCGGCTGGCTGCGCACGGCGGAATCGATGATCCAGCAGGCGGCTTTCGACGCGGCCCGCTTTGCCGGTTTCGAAGCGTTGCTGGTCTTTTCCGGCGTCGCCAATCTCCTGATCTGGCGCGGTCTGAAAGAGACGCTGTTCCTGCAATATGCGGTGGCGCTGCTCGCGCTCGCCGTCAACGAATTCTGCTACAAGGGGCTTCTGTTCGAGGATTGGACGATTGGCGGCGGCATGGTCGTCGACGCCGTCGGCGGCGCATCGAGCAGCGTCTGCCTGTGCATGGCGAGCCTGTTCATTCGCGGCCAGACACGCGCAGCGAAACACTTTCCCTGGCTTTCCAAAGCCTTGCTGTTTTCCACGCTGCTATCGGTCTTCACTCTCTTCATGACGTTGATTGATTTCTATCAGTTGATTGCGCCATTGGTGATGTTCTCGGCCGTCATCGTCTTTGCGGCGGGCTTTTTCGGCAACGCCTGGCTGGCGTTCAAGAGAGAGCCGGGCGCCGGCATCGCCACCTCGGCTTTCGGCGCGCTGCTCATCGGCATGGTGGTGGTGACATTGCGGTTGACCGCATTCACCACCTATACGCACTGGTCCGATTACGCCTTCGAAATCGCGGTCCTATTCTTCATTCTCTATATGCAGTTGTCGCTCGCCCGACGCACCCGGCAGGCGGAGAGCGAACGCGCAGTCGCCCAGATGCGGGCGCTTGATGTGGCGCGCGCCGCGGAGCGAAGCGCCATCGACCTCGTGGAGCGGCGCACGGCGGAACTGCGCCTCGCCAAGGAAGCGGCCGAGACGTCGCTCAAGGCCGAGCGCGACGCGCAAGCCGAGCAGGTTCGCTTTCTCGATGTGATCTCGCATCAATACCGCACGCCGCTTGCGGTGGTGTCCAACAGCGTCGCCTCGATCGCGCGCGGGCTTTCTGTGAACGACGACGCCAATCGCGAACGCATCGACCGCATCAGGCGGGCGATAAGCCGCCTCGTGGAACTGATCGACGTCAGCCTACACCGAAGCCGGATCGACGGGGCGTCGGCGCGAGCGCGGCTACAGCGGCTCGATTACTCCAAGGCGGCGGAAACCCTGTTCTCGATGCTGCGCGACACCTTTCCGGAACGCCCGATCCGGCTTGAACGCAGGGACGCGGAGGCGCTGCTGGACGTCGCGGTCGACATCGATCTGCTCGGCGTGGCGCTGAACAACCTGGTCGAAAACGCATTGAAGTTCTCGCCGCCGGGATCGCCGGTGGACATCGACGTGGAAATCTCCGGCCAGTCGCTCGTTCTGGAGATCACCGATTGGGGCATCGGGGTGCCCGTAACCGAACGGCACCTCCTGACCGAGAAGTATTTCCGCGCGTCAAACAGCGCCAATACGCAAGGCATGGGGCTGGGGCTTCACCTCACCGCCACCATCGCCCGCCGCCATGGCGGCACGCTGACGCTTTTCGACAATCCCGAGGGCGGCACGCGCGCCCGTCTCAATCTGCCGGTCGTCTGCCGCTCGGATCAGGATTTCGACAGGATCCGCGCGGCCTCGATCGCGAAATAGGTGAGAATGCCGTCGCAGCCGGCGCGCTTGAAACAGAGAAGCTGTTCCATCATCACCCGCTCGCCGTCGATCCAGCCGTTTGCGGCAGCAGCCTTGACCATCGTGTATTCGCCTGAGACCTGATAGGCGTAGACCGGCAGGCCGAACGCCTGCTTGATCCGCCAGCAGATGTCGAGATAGGGCAGGCCGGGCTTGACCATCAGCATGTCTGCGCCTTCCTCGACGTCGAGGGCGGCGTCGCGCAGCGCTTCCGCGCCGTTTGCCGGGTCGATGTAATAGGTCTTCTTGTCGCCCTTCAGCAGGCCGGCGGTGGAAATCGCTTCGCGATAGGGGCCGTAATGGCCCGAGGCGAATTTCGTCGCATAGGACATGATGCCGACATTCTGGTGACCGGCGGCGTCCAGCCCCTTGCGGATCGCGCCGATGCGTCCGTCCATCATGTCCGAGGGCGCGATGATGTCGGAGCCGGCGTCGGCTTGGGCAACGGCGGCTCTGACGATCTGGTCGACCGTCTCGTCATTGACGATCTCGCCGTCGCGCAAAATGCCGTCATGGCCGTGGCTGGTGAAGGGGTCGAGCGCCACATCGGTGATCACGCCGATATTGCCGACCTGGGTCTTGATGGCTGCGGTGGCGCGATTGATGAGATTGTTGGCGTTGAGCGCTTCCGAGCCATGGTCGTCGCGCAGGTCGAGATCGATATTGGGGAAGGTGGCGAGCGCGGGAATGCCGAGATCGGCGGCCATTTTCGCCGCCTCCACCGCCTTGTCGACGCTCAGCCTGTTGACGCCGGGCATGGCCGCGATCGGCTCGATGATGTTTGAGCCTTCGACCAGGAAGATCGGCCAGATCAGATCGTCCACCGTCAGGCGGTTTTCCTGCGTCAGCCGACGCGACCAGTCCGCCTTGCGGTTGCGGCGCATGCGCCGGTGTCCGGTGATGTGGTCGACGAGGTGGGTCTTGTCGGTCATGGCGGCGCCTCTCAAATCTCCATTGGCAGGCGGGTTAGCATGAAGACCGGTCGGGCGCAAAGCGAGGACGCCCGTCCGGTCTGCGGCGGATCGTCCGCAGCGCCCGCCTGTTCGGGCGACTGGCCTTTCCCTGCGGCTTCGTCTAATTGTGGGACATGACCGATCTGCCCATAACCGCGCCCCGGCCGCCTCTGCCGGATCTCGTGATGACCGTCTTTCTCAGGCTCGTGGCTTTGGGAACCCTGTGGTTCGCGCTGCTCGTCTGGGCGGATCTCATCGGCTACCAACACGGCGGAGCAGGGCGCTTCGACCTGCTCGACGCGGATATGAAGGCGGCGCGCGGCACGCTGGCGGTGCTCTATCCCGTGGCCGCCGTCGGCCTCTGGCTGCGCGGCGCCTGGGGACCGGTCATCTGGGGCGTGGCGGCGATCATGGAGATCGGCCTTCACCAGGCGATGCCGGGAACCTTCGACATCGACCCGCTCAAAGTGGCGATGGTGTCGCTGATCGCCTTGATTTACCTGCTTCTTCGCCTGTGGGGCCTGCTGGCCAAACCGGCGGCGAGAGAAACGCGCTAATCGCGCCTCGGTAAGCCCCTGTTCACCTTGAAACAGCCATTCGTAAATCTAACCGGCCGTTAAGCATGTGATTTAAGTAGAATTTTATCGGTGGCGGCTAAGTTGGCTGCATAAGGCGGGATCACAAAAACAAGAACCGCCGGCAAACAGCGAGGCAGAAAAATGAACACCAAGCTCAAGGCTCAGGCCCCGGTCGCGGAACCCCAGGACCAGGTCATCCACAATCTTTATCTCGAAAGCGTCCATCTCGTCGAGCGTCTGCATCGCCGCCTGCTGGACGTCATCAAGGACGAATTCGACCGTTCCGGCCGCGACGACATCAACGCCGTTCAGGCCCTGCTGCTGTTCAACATCGGCACGTCCGAACTGACCGCCGGCGAACTCCGCTCGCGCGGCTACTATATGGGCTCGAACGTGTCCTACAACGTCAAGAAGCTGGTCGAACTCGGCTTCATCAACCACTCGCGCTCGCGCGTCGACCGCCGCTCGGTCCGCATTTCGCTGACGCCGAAGGGCCAGGAAATCGCCGAGACCGTGGCCAAGCTCTACCACCGCCATGTCGGCTCGATCCACAAGGTGGGCGGCATCGGTCAGGACGAATTCAGCCAGATGAACAAGCTGCTGCAGCGTCTCGACCGTTTCTGGAACGACTCGATCATGTATCGCCTTTAACGGCATCGTCTCAGATCTCCAGGCTGGAACCGGGCGCATTCCCTGCCGCCCGGTCTCCGGCGTTTTTGCATTATCTTTCCGCCTGCTAACGTTTTCTTGATTTGTCCGAGGCACAAATCGGCCACAATATCGTGACATCCCGGCCACACAGAATGGCACGAATGGGGCGTTTGCGTCGAAAGCTTCCGATTGAGGTTGTTGTGTCCTCCTCGCCGAGGCAGAAGGTCCGCACATCCTCATTTGTTCAGATTTTACGATGCGCGCCCCCGCGCGCAATGAAAACGAGACATCGGAAGGCGAAATAATGTCTGATAAATTCGATCTGGCCTCTCTCTCTCGACGCAAGTTCCTCGGCGCGGCCGCCGCTGCCGGAGCCGCGGCCGTTGCGGGTCCCGCCATGGCCGATGTCGCGATCGACGAGATCATCAATGCGCCGCGCCGCGGCAACTGGGACGACCAGTTCGACGCGAACTCGTCGCGGACCGCCGCCGCCGTGATGTCCAACAACCCGATCTTCGGGCCGGAAGCCGCCGCCAATATCCAGCAGGCGGTGTTCGACTACGAAACCATCGTCGCCAATGGCGGCTGGCCGCAGGTCAATCCCGGCCAGAAGCTGAGGCTGGGCGTCAACGATCCGTCGGTGGCCGATCTCCGCAAGCGCCTGATCATTTCCGGCGACCTGCCGCGCAGCGCCGGCATTTCCTCGGCCTATGATTCGCTGGTGGAGGAAGGCGTGAAGCGCTTCCAGGCCCGCCACGGCCTGCCGCTCGACGGCGTGCTCGGCCAATACACCATCAAGGCGCTGAACGTGTCGGCCGATATCCGCCTGATGCAGCTGCGCACCAATTTTCAGCGCATTCAGGAGATCAAGACCGATCTCGGTCAGCGCTATGTGATGGTCAATATTCCCGCCGCCTATATCGAGGCCGTCGAGAACAATCGCGTCGCCCAGCGTCATACGGCCATCGTCGGCCGCATCACGCGCCCGACCCATATCATCGACTCCAAGATCTATCAGGTCACGCTCAATCCCTACTGGACCGCGCCGCGCTCGATCGTCGAAAAGGACATCGTGCCGCTGATGCGCAAGGATCCGACCTATCTGACCAAGAACAAGATTCGTCTGTTCGATGGCCAGGGCGCCGAAGTCGATCCGGCAACCATCGACTGGTTCGCCGACAAGGCCCCGAACCTGATGTTCCGTCAGGACCCGGGCAAGATCAACGCCATGGCCTCGACCAAGATCGAGTTCCACAATCCGAACGGCGAGTATATGCACGACACGCCCCAGCAGGGCCTGTTCAACAAGCTGTCCCGCTTCGAATCCTCGGGCTGCGTCCGCGTTCAGAACGTCCGCGACCTGACGACCTGGCTTCTGCGCGATGTGCCCGGCTGGTCGCGTCAGCAGATCGAGGCGACGATCAAGAGCGGCCAGAATACCCCGATCAAGCTTGAGAACGAAGTGCCGATCTACTTCAAATACGTGACCGCCTGGTCGGCGCGCGACCGCATCGTCCAGTTCCGCGACGACATCTACCAGATGGACGGCGCGCAGGAACTGGCGCTGCAGACGGGCCTCAACCAGGAACCCGTCGTCGCCAACTGAGCCGTCCGACGCGTGACAGGCAACGAGACGAAAAACCCGCTCTTCCCTGCGAAGGCGGTTTTTTTCTCGTCTGGCGTCAGGCGAAGGCGGCGAGTTTCGTCGAGGGGTTCGAAGATCCGGTGGCGGGATCAAAACAGGCGAGGGCGGTCTCGAACATCATCCGCGCCCCGTCCACCATCCGTTCCGGATCGAGATCGGTCCGGCTGTCGAGGAGGGCCGTGAAACGCGGCCAGGGTGTCGAGCGCCGGGATTGCGCCGCGAGATGGCGCGCCCCGCGCGTGGCCGAAAAACCGATCGCCTCGGCGCTCTGAAGCAGGATGTTCGCCCCGAGCGAAGCGCCTTCCGCCACATAGAGCGCGCCCCAGGCCGCCGCCGGGTCGGCGAGGGCGAGGATTTGCTCAACGCCCGGAGCCGGCTCCAGCCCGCAATCCCCAAGGTCGGCCGCCAAGGCGTCGTGAACAAGCCCTGGTCGCCAGTCGCCGAACCATCCCTCATCGGACGCAGCCGTGAGTTCAGGCTCCGCCAGGCGGCGAAAGAGTTCGGCGGATTGGAGGTAGCGCCCGTAATCGACCCTCGTTCGGAACGCTCCGATATGCGTGTCGAGCCTGTGGTGAAGATCTGCGGTTTTCCGCCGGAGGTGAAAGCGCAGCGTCGCTTGAAGATCCGTCATGCTGATCCCGAAATCCGATTTGACCCGACTCAACGTTTCAGGCCCGTCCGGGTTCCGTGTCTCAGACTGCGCGCTTTTGGTGCGCCGTCTCATCGAGGATCTTGCCGATGATCTCCACGACTTCGAAGACGGCGCGGTTCTCCGGCAGATTTTGGGCGATGTTCGCCTGAAAGCGCGGGAGGTCGGCGAGCATCCGCTCGGCGGCGCCGGCGATCTCCTTGCGGAAGCTCCTGACCACCAGCCCCACGCCGTTGTCGCGGATCCAGTCGAGATTGGGCCGCTCTTGCGGCATGGTCGAGGCGCTGCCCTCGACGATGACGGGACGGCCGAGATGGACGGCTTCGCTGACGCTACCGGGGCCGGGCTTGCCGATCAGGAAATCCGCTAACCGGAGATAGTCCGGCACCGTCTGCACGAAACCGACGGCGCAGCAGTTCGGCCGACCCTTTAGCGCCTTCTTGAGCGCGGCGTTCTTGCCGCACATCACGATCGACTGGATGCCGAGCGGGGATTTCTCGAGCTGGTCGAGAATGGTCATCGTCGCCCGACGCGCGCCGTTGCCGCCGAACATGATCATTGCGGTCGGGCGATTCTCGGCGAGCCCGAGATCGCTCAGCGTCAACGCATGCGGGGCCGGCGGCAGGTAGAACTGCTCCTTGAGGATCATGCCGGAAACTTCGAATATATCCGTCTCGCGGTAGAAGCCGGTGGCGCGGGCCTGATCAGTGGCTTTCGGCGTGCCGCAGACGATGTATTGCGCCTGATCCTCCATCCAGAAATGCGGCGGAACATCCACCATGTCGGTGATGACGGTCAGATAGGGAATGGAGGGATCGGCCGTCTGCAGCGCCCGGTGCATGACGCGGTTGAAATTGGGGATGACGGAGATCACCAGATCCGGCCGCGGCTCCGCCCGCCAGCGCTCGACGAGCAGACGCTCGATCTCGGCGGAGAAGCGGCGGATAAAGCCCTGCAGGATCGGCAGGATGGCGCCGAGCCCGCGCGTGGCGCCGCGCTTCAGCGCATTGTTGTAGATGTCCTGCGCCTGGATCGGCGCGATCGGCAGGCGGGGCGCGACCGGCAGCAGGATCTTCTGGAGCGAACCGGTGATCTTCTGGGTCAGACGGTGGACGGGGTCGATGGGTTCCAACAGCTTCTGCAGGTCGACGGGAACCACGGTCCATTCGGGATGGGTCTTTTCGATCAGCCTGCTCAGCGCGGTCATCGCATTGCGATGGCCGCCGCCGGCGTCGAAATAGAAGATCTCGAGGCGGCGGGTCTTCGAAGGCGCGTCTATCGTCACGGGAAATCCCCTGGCTGAAAGTGCGCGCACCATTTGCGGAAACGTTCCTGCTGTCAAGGCGGACGCCGCAAGCGCAAATCCGGCGCGTGATGACCTTGGCGGCGCAAGCATGGCATTCGCCGCCGCAATCCGTCTTGCCCCGGCGCGCCGCAATCGCTAAGACCCTCTCAGCCCGAAACCCGCGGCTCGCCGGCGATGAACCGGTCCGGCGGAACGACGGTATAAGGTCATCCCGAGCCCAAGAAAGACGAGACAGACATGAGCGCGAACGACGCCTTTTTCACCCGTAGTCTTGCTGATTCCGATCCGGATATCTTCGGTGCGATCGAGAAGGAACTCGGCCGTCAACGCCATGAGATCGAACTGATCGCTTCTGAAAACATCGTCTCCCGCGCCGTTCTCGAGGCGCAGGGCTCGATCATGACCAACAAATACGCTGAGGGCTATCCGGGCAAGCGCTATTACGGCGGCTGCCAGTTCGTCGACATCGCCGAAGAACTCGCCATCGAGCGCGCCAAGAAGCTGTTCGGCGTCAACTTCGCCAACGTTCAGCCGAATTCCGGTTCGCAGATGAACCAGGCCGTGTTCCTCGCGCTGCTGCAGCCCGGCGACACTTTCATGGGCCTCGACCTGAATTCGGGCGGCCACTTGACCCATGGTTCGCCGGTCAACATGTCCGGCAAGTGGTTCAACGTGGTGTCTTACGGCGTGCGCGAAGAAGACCACCAGCTCGACATGGACGACGTCGCCAGGAAGGCCGAGCAGCACAAGCCCAAGCTGATCATCGCCGGCGGCACCGCCTATTCCCGCATCTGGGACTGGAAGCGCTTCCGCGAAATCGCCGATTCGGTCGGCGCCTATCTGATGGTCGACATGGCCCACATCGCCGGCCTCGTCGCGGGCGGCCAGCATCCGTCGCCGTTCCCGCATTGCCATGTCGCGACCTCGACGACCCACAAGTCTCTGCGCGGCCCGCGCGGCGGCATGATCCTCACCAATGACGAGGATCTGGCCAAGAAGTTCAATTCGGCCGTATTCCCGGGCCTGCAGGGCGGCCCGCTGATGCATGTCATCGCCGCCAAGGCCGTGGCCTTCGGCGAAGCGCTGAAGCCGGAATTCAAGGACTACGCCGCTCAGGTGGTGAAGAACGCCAAGACTCTGGCCGACACGCTGATTTCGCACAATCTCGACATCGTCTCCGGCGGCACCGACAACCATCTGATGCTGGTCGACCTGCGCAAGAAGAACGCCACCGGCAAGCGCGCGGAAGCCGCTCTGGGCCGCGCCTACATCACCTGCAACAAGAACGGCATTCCCTTCGACCCGGAAAAGCCCTTCGTCACCTCGGGCGTCCGTTTGGGCACCCCGGCCGGCACCACCCGCGGCTTCAAGGAAGCCGAGTTCAAGGAAATCGGCAACCTGATCGTCGAAGTCCTCGACGGTCTGAAGGTCGCCAATTCCGACGAAGGCAACGCCTCCGTCGAAGCTTCGGTTCGCGGCAAGGTGGTTGAACTCACCAACCGCTTCCCGATGTATCCCTATATGTAAGATCGTTCGGCCAGCGCCGATCCTCGAAACCCTCTCCGGCCACGGGGAGGGTTTTTTCATGAACTGTCTTGCGCCAAGGGCTTCGGATGACGACCGGCGCTCCTGATGCTAGTGTCGCAGGAAACGGGGGCGAGTGTGGACTTGGATTCGATCGATCAAAATTCGTCGCGCCAACCTGACGGCCTTCTGGCGCCACTGATCGCCCTCTGGAGCCGCCGTCCCTGGAAGACGCGGATCGCCGAGGAGCGGTTGGCCCTGCAAAACCGGCACCTCGCCGAAGCGCTGCATGACGAAAAGATGGAGGGCCAGCGGATCGCGACATGGGCGCGCACCTGGACCTTGGCCGTCGTGGGTCTTCTGCTGATCTTCGTCAATCCGCGCCTGGAAGTGCTGTATTACGAGGCGTTGCTTATCCTCTTCGTGGTGATCGGCGTCGCGCAGTTGCGGGTAGCCCGCGTCGGTCAGTCGCGCCAGGAACTGGCGTTGATCGTCGCCGATCTCCTGCTGCTGACCCTGACGCTGACAGTCCCCAATCCGTTTGCGGCCGAAACCTGGCCGACGGCGTTTCAGTTCCGTTTCGACGGCTTCGTCTATTTCTTCATTTTCCTCGCCGGCGGTTCGCTCGCCTATAGCTGGCGCACCGTACACAGCATCGGCGCGGCCACGGCGGTGATGTGGCTCACGGCGGCGATTGTCGTAATGGTGTTCGGCACCAGCTATCCTGATCTCACCGATAAGGTTGGAACGGCGCTCTCAGGCTATGATCGCATCTTCGCCGTGCTCGACCCCAACAGCGTGGAAATTCATAATCGGGTGCAGGAGGCGGTGGTCATCATCCTCGTCGCCTTCATTCTGGCGCTTAAATCGCAGCGCATGAGCAAACTGTTGGTCCGCCAGGCCAGCCTTGCCGCCGAGCGCGCCAATCTCTCGCGCTATTTCGCCCCGTCCATGGTGGAGGAACTGGCGCATCGCGATCAACCGATGGGCGGCGTGCGCGCGCAGGAGGTCGCGGTGCTGTTCGCCGATATCGTCGGCTTCACCCGCTATGCCGAAGGCCGCAGTCCAGACGAAGTCATCGCCATGCTGAGAGAATTTCACGCCGCGCTGGAAGAGGTGGTGTTCTCGCATGGCGGCACGCTCGATAAATTCATGGGCGACGGGCTGATGGCGAGCTTCGGCACCCCGCAAACCTCCCCGTCCGACGCCGCCAACGCCATCGCGGCCGCTTTCGCCATGCAGGACAGGATCGCCATGCTCAATGATGGACGTCAGGGGAGAGGACTGGAGCCGATCCGTCTGTCCGTCGGCGTCCATTTTGGTCAAGTCATTCTGGGCGATGTCGGCAACAGCAGGCGCATGGAGTTCGCCATGCTGGGCGACACCGTCAATGTCGCCTCGCGGCTGGAAGCGGCGACCCGAGCGCTCGCCTGCCGCATCATCGTCAGCGCCGCCGCCATGGACGCCGTGACGGATGAGGAGGCGCGCAACCGCTATCGATCCCTGATGCAGATTCATGAGGGGTTGCAGCTCAAGGGCCGCAGCGAGCCGACCGACGCCTGGACGGCGTGATCGCGCCGAGAGGCGTCGTTCAACGCAGTGTTGATCAAAGCTTCTGGGAGTTCGGAAGCCTTGCCCCTTGTCGCACGCCATCTGGACCGCTATTTCGGGACAGCGTCGCCTCCGGCGCACAAGATGATGAGTGAGACGACATGCGCTGCCCGTTCTGCAATTCCGAAGACACGCAGGTGAAGGATTCGCGTCCGGCCGAGGACGGCTCCTCGATCCGCCGCCGGCGCATCTGCCCCGATTGCGGCGGCCGTTTCACGACTTTCGAGCGCGTGCAACTGCGCGAATTGATGGTGGTCAAGAAATCCGGCCGCAAGGCGCCGTTCGAGCGCGAGAAGCTGGTGCGCTCCTTCGACATTGCGCTGCGCAAGCGGCCTGTCGATCGCGACCGCATCGAGCGCGCCGTCTCCGGCATCATCCGCCGCCTTGAAAGCTCGGGTGAGAACGAGATCAGCTCCGAAGATCTTGGCCTGCAGGTGCTCGAAGCGCTGAAGAGCCTCGATGACGTGGCCTTCGTGCGCTACGCCTCGGTCTATCGCGATTTCACCCATATCGAGGATTTTTCCGCCGCGATCGCCCAGATCACCGCCAAAATCGCCCGCGACCCGGCCGAGGACCGCTGATCCATGTCGACGGCCACGGATGACGCGCGCTTTATGGCCGAAGCGGCGACGCTGTCGCGCCGTCACCTCGGATTGACGGGATCGAACCCCTCCGTCGGCTGCGTCATCGTTCGCGACGGCGAGATCGTCGGCCGGGGCGTGACGGCGGCGTCAGGCCGGCCCCATGCCGAGACCGAGGCGTTGAAGGCTGCCGGCGACAAAGCCCGCGGGGCCACCGCCTATGTGACGCTCGAACCCTGCTCGCATCACGGCAAGACCCCGCCTTGCGCCGAAGCGCTGATCGCGGCCGGGATTGCCCGGGTGGTGGTGGCGATTACCGATCCGGACGAACGGGTCTCGGGACGCGGCCTCGCCATGCTCGAAGCGGCCGGCGTCGAGGTGGTTTCGGGCGTTGGCGCGGAGGAAGCGCATGCGGTGCTTGAAGCCTATCTCCACCGCCAGCGCAACAAACGCCCGCAAGTGATTCTGAAGCTTGCCGTTTCCGCAGACGGCATGATCGGCCGGCGCGGCGAGGGGCAGGTGGCGATCACCGGCAAACAGGCTCGCGCCCGCTCCCAATTGCTGCGCGCCGAAAGCGACGCGATCCTGGTGGGGATCGGCACGGCCATGGCCGACGATCCCGAACTCACCTGCCGGCTTGAGGGTTATGAACACCGTTCGCCGATCCGCCTGGTGCTCGACCGGCGGCTGGAGCTGCCTCTGACATCGAAACTCGCGACCACGGCGCGTGACGTGCCGGTCATCGCGGTCACGGTCAATGCCGATGCGCGCGATCTCGCAGCCCGTCGCGCGGCGCTGGAAGCCGCCGGCGTCAGCGTGCTGCCCGTCGGAGATCTCGGCGCGCTTCTGGATGAACTCGGCCGTCGCGGACTATCTTCGCTGATCGTCGAGGGCGGCGCGCGCGTGGCCTCGGATTTCCTGGCGGCTGGGCTCGCCGATCGCATCCTGCTGTTCACGTCGCCGGTCATCGTCGGCGAGGGCGGCGTGCCTTCGCCGCTGACCGAACAGACCGTTCCCGCCAACTTCCGTCTGAGGACGCGCGAGCCGCTTGGCGCGGACTGGATGGCTGACTATATCAAGGCCGAAATTTCAGATCTGCGCTGAGCGCGCGAGAGGGGCATCATGTTCACAGGCATCGTCACCGATATCGGCGAAATCACCGAGGTCACTCCCCTGAATGAAGGCGTGCGGTTGCGCGTCGCCACCCATTACGATCCCGCCACCATAGCCATCGGCGCCTCGATCGCCCATGCCGGCGTCTGCCTCACCGTCACGCGCCTGCCGGAAGCCGGCTCCAACGAGGCCTGGCACGAGGTCGAGGCCTGGGAAGAGGCGCTCAGGCTGACCACCGCCGGCGCCTGGGGCGTGGGCACGCGGCTCAATCTCGAACGCGCGCTGAAGATTGGCGACGAACTCGGCGGCCACATCGTTTCGGGCCATGTCGACGCCATGGCCGAAATCATCGCCGTCGCGCAAGAAGGCGACGCCACCCGCTACACCATCCGCGCGCCCCGCGATTACGCCAAATTCATCGCGCCCAAGGGCTCGGTGGGCCTCGATGGAACCTCGCTCACCGTCAACAAGGTGGATGGGACCGATTTCGACGTGCTGATCATCCGCCACACCCAGGAGGTGACCACCTGGGGCGAGCGCAAGGCGGGCGACAAGCTCAATCTTGAAGTCGACACCATGGCCCGCTACGCGGCGCGGCTGGCAGAGTTCAAGGATTGATGCAAACCTCCCGCGCCTGACGACGCGGGAGCGTGAGTTTCCCTTATGAAGTTTCAGTCGACATAGATCGTCACGCCGCCATCCGCCGCGCGATCCGCCCCGACAATGGTGGCCACATCGACGCCGTCGGATTTCAGCGTCTTCAGAAGGACGGGATTGCTCTCGACGCTCTTCTGCAGCGAGGCCACATGCGCGGGATCGTCGACCCGGTTCCGCTCGATGACCGTGCCCTCGGCGCTCGCGTCGAGCGAGGCGACCGGCGTTACGGTGAGCGGTCCGCCTTTCCAATGCTTGAGGATCTGGCCGATTTGCCGGGTTTCGGCGGCCGTGAAGCTGAGGCGAGGTCCGGCGGGCTGCTGGTCATCCTGCCCGTCATGGGTGCTGGCGCTCCGGTCGATGTCTCCGCCTCGATGATCGGCGGCGAGGACCGGGACGGCGAGGGCGGCTGTAAGCGTGGCGACGAGCGCTGACGTTGCAAGGCGGTTCATGGCGCATCTCCTTTCGATGGTTGCCATTCCTTGCGGCGGGGGATCTGTCATCCGGTCCACCGTCGCGTCGACCAGGACAATACAGCATTCAAATCCGGCGGATTTTCGCCGGAAGCCCTTGAGAAACATTACATCTTCGGTCTCTCGCCTAAATTATCCGTCATGTTGGGCAAAAACGAAAAAGCCCCCGCAATTACGTGCGGAGGCTCGATGGTGACTCAGGCTTCAGGAGATTGTCGCGCCGTTAACGCACATAAACGATCAACTGGCCATCGGCGCCGCGTTCAGCGGCCACCACGTCATCGGCCTTGATGTTCTGGGCGTCGAGCTTGCTCTTGATGGCGGTATTGGAGGTCATCGCCCACTGGAAATCGGCTCCGCCCTTGGCGCCTTCGAGCTGGGTGCGACGGCTCTCATCGGTGATCGTGTCGAGCTTGACCACGGAGACATTGTCGCCGCTCCACGAGTTCAGGTCGCTGGCGCCGAGCATCATTCCACCGCCTGTAGAATTGGTGACCGAGCCGCTGGTGGTCGGATCGATCACGCCGTCTTCGTTATAGCCCTGCGACTGGCCGGTCTTGACCGACGAATTGGAATTCATGTTGCCGGCTGCGCCCGAATTCTTGGATGCGTCATCGGCCATAACGGCTCCCGCCGGAACGACGATTGCCAGGGCGGACGCGAGGACGAGATTGGTGAATTTCGCCATGTCTGTATTCCTTTCGTGTTTCCTTGCAAATCTTCCGTTTGCATGGGTCCAACGATCTGACTCCGCTATTGTTTCATTAAAAATGAATATTCGTGCTCGGCTTTGAGATCCCGGGCGATGGGGGTATGCTGGGCCGTTCGCAATGGAGAAAAACGATCATGGCCGATGTCAAACCCGTGATCCGTCCTGCCGAGGCGGAGATGCAGCCCTCTTCCAAAGGCGATCTATACCGGTCGCAGGATGCGCGTCTCGGCCCGCTGATGGGGCTGACTTCGCTCGGCTGCTGCTATTCGGAAGTGCCGCCCGGTAAATCCGGCTGTCCCTTCCACAATCATCACGCCGAGGATGAGATGTTCGTGATCCTCGAAGGCGAAGGCGTCTATCGGTTCGGCGGTGAGCGCTTTGCCTTCAAGGCGGGCGATATTCTCGCCGCGCCGGCGGGAGGTCCGGACACCGCCCATCAGATCCTCAACACCGGCGAGACGCCGCTGCGCTATCTCGCCATTTCCAGCATGGCCGATCTGGATATCTGCGAATATCCGGATTCCGGCAAGTTTCTCGCCCGCGCCAAGGGGCCCGACGGCAAACAGCGCTTCCGCCAGATCCGCAAGAGCGAGGGCGACATCGACTATTGGGATGGCGAGCCCGGCGCGGAATGACCCCCCATTTTTCACCCTGTTTGGCGGCGCGGTCCTGAATTTGCTTGCCATTCGCGCGCTGTCGTGGTTTGACCCGGAAAAATCCGCCGCGCGACGGCCAAAGCCCCCATTTCGAGGAAACAATGTCCAATCCGCATTTGCTGATCGTTGAAGCCCGTTTTTATGACGACATGGCCGACGCCCTTCTCGAAGGCGCGACCGAAGCGTTGAAAGAAGCCGGCGCCACCTATGACGTCGTCACCGTTCCCGGCGCGCTGGAAATTCCCGCCGCCATCGCCATGGCGCTCGACGGCGCCGATGCGGGCGGCACGGAATATGACGGCTTCGTCGCCCTCGCCATGGTCATTCGCGGCGAAACCTATCACTTCGACATCGTGTCCAACGAATCCTGCCGCGCCATCATGGATCTCACCGTCAGCGAGAGCCTGCCGATCGGCAACGGCATCCTGACCGTCGAGAACGAAGACCAGGCCTGGGCCCGCGCCCGTCGCTCCGACATGGACAAGGGCGGCTTTGCGGCTCGCGCGGCGCTCACCATGATCGACCTGAAGAAGAAGTTCGGCGCCTGATCCATGTCCAGCGATAAACAATCACAGGACATCAAGCCGGCCAACCAGCGCGGCGCCGCGCGCCTCGCCGCCGTCCAGGCGCTCTATCAGATGGAGCTGTCGGGCACGGGCGTCTTGGAAATCGTCTCCGAATACGAGAACTTCCGTCTCGGGCAGGAACTCGACGGTGAGCAGTATCTCAAGGCCGATCCCTCCTGGTTCCGCTCGATCGTGGCCGGCGTGGTGCGCGATCAGCGCGCGCTCGATCCGATCATCGCGGATTCGCTCGTCGAGGGTTGGCCGCTGTCGCGTCTCGACGCCACGCTGCGCGCCATCATGCGCGCCGGCGTCTTCGAGATCATCGAGCGCAAGGACGTGCCGACGCCTGTGATCGTCAATGAATATGTCGAGATCGCCCACGCCTTCTTCGAGGAAGAAGAGCCGAAGCTGGTCAACGCCGTTCTCGACGCCGTCGCCCGCAAGCTGCGGATCGACAAGAAGTAAGCGGATAGGGAAGTCAGTCATGGCGCCGGTGGAAGGTCTGGAAAAAGAACTGGGCCTTGCCCGGCGCAATGTGTTTCTGCTGGCCGCGGCGCAGGCCATT
Source organism: Rhizobium sp. FKL33 (assembly GCF_005222915.1). GTDB lineage: Bacteria > Pseudomonadota > Alphaproteobacteria > Rhizobiales > Rhizobiaceae > Rhizobium_E. Next base: position 278,130 of record NZ_STFX01000054.1, on the reverse strand, counting down.
CTCGGCTCTGCCCCGCCGATCACCTTCGCCATCGGCGGATTGGCCGCCTATCAGATGCTGGGCGACGACAAGGCGCTGGCCACGGCTCCGCTCACCGGCTTCAACATCGGCGTGTCGATCGGCACGATCGTGGTGGCGATCCTGTCGCGCTATCTCGCCCGCAAGCTCAGCTTCATCATCGGCGCGCTGCTGACCGCCTTCGGCGGATTGATCGCCGCCGGCGCGATCTTCCAGAACAATTTCTGGCTGATGGTGGCCGGGCTGGCGCTGACCGGCGTGTCGGGCGGCTTCACCCAGAAATTCCGTTTCGCCGCAGCCGACGCCTCGCCCTCGTTCTACAAGGGCTCGGCGATCTCCTGGATCCTCGCCGGCGGCATCGTCTCGGCGATATTGGGTCCGCAGATCGCCATCGCCACCAAGGAACTGTTCGAACCGGTGCTGTTCGCCGGCGCTTTCGTCGCCTTCGCGCCCATGGGGCTTTTGGCGGCGGCCATTCTCGTCTTCCTGAAACTACCGCCGGTGCATGACAAGAACGCGCCGGATGCGACGCCGGCGCGGCCGCTGTCGCAGATCGTGCTCAAGCCGCGTTTCCTCACCGGCATGTTCTGCGGGGTCTCTTCCTACGCGCTGATGACCTTCATGATGACCGGCGCGCCGCTGGCGATGGTGGTCGGCTGCGGCTATTCGACGGATGACTCCACGCTCGGCATCCAGTTCCATGTGCTGGCCATGTTCGGCCCCAGCTTCGTCACCGGCGCGCTGATCAAGCGCTTCGGCGCGGAGAAGATCGTCGCCTGCGGGCTCGTCATCCTCATGCTCTGCGCCGCGATCGCCCATACGGGCATCGAGCTCTGGAATTTCTGGGGCGCGCTGGTGTTGCTCGGCTTCGGCTGGAATTTCGGCTTCATCGGATCGACGGCCATCGTGGCGTCGAGCTATCGGCCGAGCGAGGCCGACAAGGTGCAGGCCTATCACGACATCATCCTGTTCACCATGGTGGCGCTGTCCTCCTTCGCCTCGGGACAGATCTTCGCCCGCTTCGGCTGGGACGCGATGATTCTCCCGGTCTGGCCGCTGGCGCTCACCGGACTGGCGCTGCTTGCGCTGCAGGGCAGGGCGGCGCGCGCGGCCGAACATTAATTTTCTCTTTCGAAGGTCCACTCCGCGACGAACCCTTGACGTCCCGGGAGTCGCGCCGCACTCTCCCGGTGTCGAAAGGAGCGGGGGCGACGAGGGGAGTAGTCGAGCCCGTTTCCTGACCGGCGGATATCCCATCCGCCGCCACTGTGGAGGAAACTGGGAATGAGCATCATGTTTGGCGTCATAGTCTGCGGGCTCCTGTCCGTAGCCTATGCGATCTGGGCGACGCAATCGGTCCTCGCGGCCGATCAGGGCAACGCTCGCATGCAGGAAATTGCAGGTTATATTCGGGAGGGCGCACAGGCCTATCTGGCCCGCCAATACACCACAATCGCCATCGTCGGCGTCGTCGTTTTCATTCTCGCCTTTTTCCTGCTGTCGGCCGCGGCGGCCTTCGGCTTTCTCATCGGCGCGGTTCTCTCTGGCGCTGCGGGTTTCATCGGCATGCATGTGTCGGTGCGCGCCAATGTGCGCACGGCGCAGGCGGCCTCGCGCAGCCTGGCTGAAGGCCTCGACATCGCCTTCAAGTCCGGCGCGATCACCGGCCTTCTCGTCGCCGGTCTCGCGCTGCTCGGCGTGGCGGTCTATTTCTTCATTTTGACGGATGTGCTCGGCCATGAAGACGGCAGCCGCGAAGTCATCGACGCGCTGGTGTCGCTCGGCTTCGGCGCCTCGCTGATCTCGATCTTCGCCCGCCTCGGCGGCGGCATCTTCACCAAGGGCGCCGATGTCGGCGGCGACCTCGTCGGCAAGGTGGAGGCGGGCATTCCCGAAGACGATCCGCGCAATCCGGCCACCATCGCCGACAATGTCGGCGACAATGTCGGCGACTGCGCCGGCATGGCGGCCGACCTGTTCGAGACCTATGCCGTCACGGTGGTGGCGACCATGGTTCTCGCCGCGATCTTCTTTGCCGGAACCCCGGCGCTCGGAAGCGCGATGATGTATCCGCTGGCGATCTGCGCCGGATCGATCCTCACTTCGATCGCCGGCACCTTCTTCGTCAAGCTCGGCCCGTCCAACAACATCATGGGCGCTCTCTACAAGGGCCTCATCGCCACCGGCGTCCTGTCGGTCGTCGCGATCGGGGCTGCGACGTCGCTCACCGTCGGTTGGGGCGATTTCGGCAAGGAAGGCGCGATGATCAGCGGAACCAGCCTGTTCCTCTGCGCGCTCGTGGGGCTCGTGGTCACGGCGCTGATCGTGGTCATCACCGAATACTACACCGGCACCAACAAGCGCCCGGTCAATTCCATCTCGCAGGCCTCCGTCACCGGTCATGGCACCAACGTCATCCAGGGCCTCGCCGTGTCGCTCGAATCCACCGCGCTCCCGGCGATCGTCATCGTCGGCGGCATTATCGCCACCTACCAGTTGGGCGGCCTGTTCGGCACCGGCATCGCGGTTACCGCCATGCTCGGCCTCGCCGGCATGATCGTGGCGCTCGACGCCTTCGGCCCGGTCACCGACAATGCCGGCGGCATCGCCGAAATGTCGCATCTGCCGCCCGATGTCCGCAAGGTCACCGACGCGCTGGATGCCGTCGGCAACACGACCAAGGCGGTCACCAAGGGCTACGCCATCGGTTCCGCCGGCCTCGGCGCGCTGGTGCTGTTCGCCGCCTACTCCAACGACCTGCAATATTTCGCGGCCAATTCCGCGCAATATCCTTACTTCGCCGATGTCGGACCGATCTCCTTCGATCTCTCCAACCCCTATGTCGTCGCAGGTCTGATCTTCGGCGGACTGATCCCCTATCTGTTCGGCGGCATCGCCATGACGGCGGTGGGCCGCGCAGCCGGGTCGATCGTCGAGGAAGTGCGTCGTCAGTTCCGTGAAAAGCCAGGGATCATGGAGGGCCGCGACAAACCCGATTACGGTCGCGCCGTGGACATCCTTACCCGCGCCGCCATTCGTGAAATGATCGTGCCTTCTCTTCTGCCGGTGCTGGCGCCGCTCGTCGTGTATTTCGGCGTGCTGCTGATCTCGGGCTCCAAGGCTTCGGCCTTTGCTGCGCTCGGCGCCTCGCTGCTCGGCGTCATCGTCAACGGCCTGTTCGTGGCGATTTCCATGACCTCGGGCGGCGGCGCCTGGGACAATGCCAAGAAGAGCTTCGAGGACGGTTTCGTCGACAAGGACGGCGTGCGCCACCTCAAGGGTTCGGACGCCCACAAGGCTTCGGTGACCGGCGACACTGTCGGCGATCCCTATAAGGACACCGCCGGCCCCGCCGTCAATCCGGCGATCAAGATCACCAACATCGTCGCGCTCTTGCTGCTGGCCGTGCTGGCCTGAGACGCATAACCTGAAAACGAAGAAGCCGCGCAAGACCTGCGCGGCTTCTGTCATTTGAAGGCGAGGGCTGCGCCTTAGTAAGGGTTGCCCTGCGTATTCGTGCCGCCCAGCATCTGCTGGACCTGCTGGCCCGGATTGATGCCGCCGCGAAGCAGGCGCATCAGGAAGGTCATTTCGGTGCCGCCGGTCGGCGTGGTGCGCGAGATCATGTCGAAGATGCGACCGTCCTGCAGCTTGTAATGGGCGATGCGCGAAACCACGCCGTCCTTGTCGAAATAGACCGCCATGATCGACTGATCGACCAGCTTCGGCTTCATGAAGGCGACCGAGCGCGTGCGCTCCTGCGAGATATAGTAAAACACTTCGGTGTCGAAGGTCGCGGTCGACGACGGCGTGCCGAGCGACAACAGCACCTGTTCGCGGCTGGAGCCCACAGGAGCCAGCGCCAGCGTCTGCTCGTCGACAACATAGCCATTCTTGATGATTTCACCGGTCTGGCATCCGGAAAGCGCCACGGTCGTCATCAACACCGCAAGGACCACGCTCGCTGCCTTACCCGCCCGGCCTTGCTGAATCTGCATTTTCAACGACATCTCCCAAGCTCATGACCCGAGGGCGGGCATTCGCGACGTTCGGCTACGACATCTGGCGAAACGCCGATCCAGTCGCCACATAAGCCAACGCCATTGCATTTCATGCCTGCTTCGGTAAACCAGCTTTCGGCAGGATGCAACATGGCGCTTGTCCCTCGCATCCGATTTCACAAGGCCAAATCAGGGCAAATTGATGATCTTCAGCCTGTTTCGGAAAAATAACCCAGAGCGCGACGCAGCCTATAGGCAATACGCCCTGCTGACCGACGCCGGCCGCCGGCCGGTCTTCTTTATAGAGGGCAATGCGCCGGATACGGTGATCGGCCGGTTCGAGGTGATCTCGCTGCTGTTGATTCTCTATTTCCGGCGCACCGCCGAGATCGGCGGCAAGGCCAAGGACATCGCCCAATATGTGGCGGACGCCTTTTTCGAGGATCTCGATCACTCGATTCGCGAGCTCGGCGTCGGCGATCACGGGGTGCCCAAGCGCCTGAAGAAGCTGGCCCAGATGTTCTACGGCCGTCTCGATTCCTACGGCGCGGCGCTCAATGCCAGTGACGCAGACGCTTTGGAAGCGGCGCTGAAACGGAATTTACACCCTGAAACCGCGGATACGGCGCTTTCCATGCGCTGGCTCGCCGACTATATGATCGCGGCGGAACGCGACTTCAAAGCCGCTCCGGCCGAAACAGTGCTGCGCGGCGAGGCTCCGATCCCGACCGTCGCAGCGGGAGACCCATCATGAGCAAGACATCCACCGACGCGCCCTTTTCCTATCGGGTCAAGGTCGGGCATGTGTCGCACAATCCGATCGAAGTGCATGTCGAAGCCGACGCCCGCGAACTCAAGGCGCTTGCCGACCTCTGGCAGGTGCTGTCGGTCGACGCGCTGAGCGCCGATCTCAAGCTGCGCCGCTGGAAAAAGGACGGCGTCAAGGTGTTCGGCGAATTGCGCGGCCGCGTCACCCAGGCTTGCGTGGTGACGCTGGAGCCGGTCGAGAGCGAGTTCGTCGAGGAGATCGACCAGATCTTCGTGCCCGAAGGCTCTGCGCTCGCCCGCATTCCCGCCAATGACGAAGGCGAACTCGTCGTCGATCCCGATGGTCCGGACCTGCCCGAGACCTTCGTCGGCGATGCGATCGACGTCGGCGAACTGGTGGCGGAACTCGCCGCGATGGGGCTCGATCCTTATCCGCGCAAGCCGGGCGCGGAATTTGCCAACCGGATCGAATCCACTGCGGCCGACGACAAGAAACCCTCGCCCTTCGCGGTGCTCAAATCCATGAAGCTCGACAAATAGCAAAGCCGCCGCGCCGCGGAGCGCCGCCCGAGCGGCGTTCCGAAGGGATCGCCAAAGGGGTTGTAAGTAGGGCCGAAAACATTATTTTGGCCGCAATGGCAGAGGCTCACGCCTCGGGCTAACAGGGATCAGAAACGACGTGATCAGAATTTCCATTGACGCCATGGGGGGCGATTTCGGCCCTGAAGTTTGCCTCGAAGGCGCATCCATCGCCCTTTTGCGACAGCCGGACATCCAGTTCATCATTTATGGTCAGGAAGATGTCTGCCAGCCGATCCTGGCGAAATATCCGAAGCTCAAGGAGCGTTCGGTCTTCCACCACTGCGATGTCGCGATCCGCATGGATGAGAAGCCGAGCCAGGCGTTGCGCCGCGGCCGCTACGCTTCGTCGATGTGGCGCGCCATCGAGGCGGTGAAGCTCGATGAAGCCGATGCTGCGATCTCGGCGGGCAATACTGGTGCGCTGATGGCGATGTCCAAATTCTGCCTGCGCACCATGGCGAATGTGGAGCGTCCCGCCATTGCCGGCATCTGGCCGACCATGCGCGGCGAGAGCATCGTGCTCGACATCGGCGCCACGATCGGGGCCGACAGTCAGCAGCTTCTCGATTTCTCGCTGATGGGCGGCGCGATGGCGCGGGCGCTGTTCGAAGTGCGCAAGCCCACCGTCGGCCTGCTCAATGTCGGCGTCGAGGAGATCAAGGGCCAGGAAGAGGTCAAGGAAGCCGGTCGTCTGCTGCGCGAGGCCAATCTCGACACCATTGATTATCACGGTTTCGTCGAGGGCGACGATATCGGCCGAGGCACCGTCGATGTCGTGGTGACCGAAGGCTTCACCGGCAATATCGCGCTGAAGGCCGCCGAGGGAACGGCGCGGCAGATCTCTGATCTCCTGAAGGCGGCAATCAAGCGCAGCCTGATGGCCAAGATCGGCTATCTGCTCGCCAAGAGCGCCTTCGACGTGCTGCGGGAGAAGATGGATCCGCGCAAGGTCAATGGCGGCGTGTTTCTCGGATTGAATGGGATTGTTATAAAAAGTCATGGCGGAACCGATGGCGAGGGCTATGCGGCGGCCATCAAGGTCGGATATGACATGGTCCGCAACGGTCTGCTGCAGAAAATTGACGCGGACTTGAGGAAATACCATACCCTGCGGGTCCCGCCCTCGGACCCCCAGGATGAAAACGCCAACGGGATGCTGTGAAAATGATCCGATCGATCGTGCGCGGGTTCGGCTCGGCCCTGCCGAAGCGCGTCGTCACCAATCGCGAAATGGAATCCATGGTGGACACCACCGACGAATGGATCGTGCAGCGGACCGGCATACGCCAGCGCTACATTGCCGGCGAGGGTGAAACCACGGCCTCGCTCGGCGAGGCTGCGGCGCGCGCGGCGCTTGCCAATGCTGGACTGACGCCGGACGACATCGATCTCATCGTCGTCGCCACGTCGACGCCGGACAACACATTTCCGGCCACCGCCGTCAATATCCAGAATCGCCTGGGCATGAAGCATGGCGCGGCCTTCGACATGCAGGCGGTCTGCACCGGCTTCGTCTATGCGGTCACCACCGCCGACGCCTATATCCGCGGTGGCCTCGCCAAACGCGTGCTGGTGATCGGCGCCGAAACCTTCTCCCGCATTCTCGACTGGAACGACCGCACCACCTGCGTTCTGTTCGGCGACGGCGCCGGCGCGCTGGTGCTGGAAGCCGGTGAGGGTGAGGGGACGAGCGACGACCGCGGCGTGCTGACCGCGCATCTGCGCTCCGACGGCTCCCACAAGGACAAACTCTATGTCGATGGCGGCCCGTCGTCCACCGGCACGGTCGGCCATCTGCGCATGGAGGGCCGCGAGGTCTTCAAACATGCCGTCGGCATGATTACGGATGTGATCGTCGACGCTTTCGAGGCGGTGAAATCGCCGCTCGAGGCGATCGACTGGCTCGTGCCGCATCAGGCGAACGTCCGCATCATCGAAGGTTCGGCCAAGAAACTCGGCATTCCCATGGAAAAAGTGGTCGTGACGGTCGACCAGCACGGCAATACCTCGGCGGCGTCGATTCCGCTTGCGCTTGCCGTAGCGGCAGGCGATGGCCGCATCAAGAAGGGCGATCTCGTGCTTCTGGAAGCCATGGGCGGAGGATTTACCTGGGGCTCGGTGCTACTGCGCTGGTAAAGCAAGGAAAATCCCGCTTTGATGCTTCGTCGGGCGCTTGACCCCGCCCGACAACAACAATAGTCTCCGCTATGATTTTCACATAGTTGATAGATCAGGCGGGGGATCATGAGCGGCAAGACTGTGACGAGAGCGGATCTGGCGGAATCGGTCTTTCGCAAGGTCGGGTTGTCGAGGACTGAGTCCGCGCAACTGGTCGAGACGGTGATCGACGAGATCTGCAACGCCATCGTTCGCGGGGAAAGCGTCAAGCTGTCCTCGTTTGCGACCTTCCAGGTGCGCAGCAAGAACGAGCGCATCGGCCGCAACCCGAAGACCGGGGAGGAAGTGCCGATTTCTCCGCGTCGCGTGATGACCTTCAAGGCATCCAACGTGCTGAAAAACCGCATCCTCAAGAGCCATCTGGCGCGCAAGGCGAAAGCCAAACCGGCCGAGGCGAAGACGGCCGAACAGAAGGGCTGACATCGGCCAGCGCCCGATCAATCGAGATCGGGCCCGTGACTGCGGCGACAGCGGAGTTTTTTGAAACATGGAAAAAAGTCCGGATGCGTTTCGCACCATCAGCGAAGTCGCCGAAGACCTGGATCTTCCGCAGCATGTGCTCCGCTTCTGGGAGACGCGATTTCCGCAGATCAAGCCGCTGAAGCGCGGCGGCGGTCGCCGCTATTACCGTCCCGACGATGTCGAACTGCTCAAGGGCATCCGTCATCTGCTCTATGATCACGGCTATACGATCAAGGGCGTGCAGAAACTGCTGAAGACCAACGGCAACAAGTTCGTCGCCGCCGCCGCCTCCGGCGATCTCGCCACCATGGAGGCGCTCGCCGCCCAGAGCCGCGACGAGCCCGAAGACGCGCCGCCTCCGCTGCAGATTTCGATCGCGCCGCCGATTTCGCATGCGTTGCCCAAGGGCATCCTGTCCGACGATGACCAGTTGGTTGGTCGTCCGAAGCCGCCCGCCACCCGCCGTTTCTTCGGCCTCATCAGCGGCGGAGACGACGAACCGTCTTTCAGCGGTTCGAGCGGCATGATGAGCAAGGAAGACCGGGCGCTGCTGCAGGAGGCCCTGTTCGATCTCTTGGAATGCAAGCGGCTGCTCGACCAGGTGCGCTAATTCGCTAACCGACGGGAACCTTGATCCGGGCCCGGCGTTGATGCCGCATAGCCAGGGAGGTCTCCATGAATATCAGCGCATCGATCCGTTCCCCGCTCCGCGAACGCGATTCCTGGCCCGTCTCGGGTCCCGTCTACGCCATGCCCCATGCCGCTGAACAGCGCCGCGCAAAGCGCACTCTCTGGGTGAAGATTTGCGACAGCCTCAATGCTCCGGAGAAGGATGACGGCGGTCCTGTCGCGCCGATCTATTACTGAGAAATCTCGTCGTCCTCGGCAAAGCGAATGACGAAATGCGCCCCCTGACCCTCCTGGCGCAAGATTTCGAATGCGCCGCCGATCTGTTGAGTGAAGGCGCGGACCATTGCGAGGCCAGAACTGCGCTCCGTCGTCTCCTGGAAACCGACCCCGTTGTCGCGAACGCTCAGGGCGATGTCTCCACCGGATCTTTCGAGACAGATGTCAATCTTTCCATCGTTCCTGTCGGCAAAGGCGTGCTTGACGGAATTTGTGAGAAGCTCCGTGACGATCAGCGCAAGCGGAGTCGCCCGGTCGGCTTTCAGGCGTACGGGGCCAGCATGGAGAAAAGCCACGGCGATACTTCTTTCATCGGGAATGATCGCCGGACTTTGGCTAATTTGCTCGATCAGATTGACGAGGTCGACCTGTGAATCGCCGCCGGCGCGATAAAGAAGATCGTGAACTTCAGATATCGCATGCACCCTGGCGCGTAATTCCGCGCCGTCGATCGCGCTTTGCCGACGCATCTGCATGCCGATCATCGCTTCGACCAGCGCCAGGTTGTTTTTGACGCGATGATTGAGCTCCTGCATCAACCGCTCGCGTTCGCTTGCGAGTTTCTCGGCGTCCTCGCTCCGGCGTCGGGATTCTTCGGCTTCCTGCCGCGAGCTTTGTGCGGCCCAGTCGCTTCTCACCTTGCCGACCAGCACGAATCCGATCGCGCCAAGCGCCAAGAGCGCTCCGAGAATCGGCCCGATCTGATAGGCCCATCCAACGAGGATCGACCTCGTGGTAATGCCATAATTTGCTGTAAGCGACAGTTCGGGCAAGCGAGAAATTGCATAGATTCGCTCTACGCCGTCGGTCTTCGCGACCGCGCGGAGGATGTCGGCGCCATTTCTCAGTGCCATTGTGACCCCGGCATCCCGCGGAAGCATCATTGGCGGGGAGACGAAATTCCGGATGAGCAGCATGCCGTCGGTACGTGTCACCGACGCCGCATTACCGTTTTCCTCGGCGATTGTCTGAAGATAACTCCGCAGGGCCTCGACGGCTACGGCGGACACAATGACGCCTGAAAATCCCTCAACGACGAAGGGCTGGGCGAAGATGATCGCGTCGTTCTTGCCCTGATTGAGCAGAAGCCGATCCACGTAAATTTGCTGCCCGTCGCGGATCGCATCTATGTAGTCCCGCCGTCCGAACTTCGCCTTGATAGGATAGGAGCGGCTGGAGGCGATCAGTTCGCCATCGAAGCCGACTATCAACAGGCCAAGGCTGTTTTTCTGAGACTGTTCCATTCCCTCGAGAAAGAGGTGAAAGCTTCGTGATCTCAGAAAGGCTAGGTCTTCGCCCTGGGCGCGCTCCCGCACGGCCTGATGAACAAGCGTATGGGTTTGCGCCAGTCGCTCCAGGAATTGTTGGATCAGATAGGCGTTCGAACGCGCTGTCGCGATCGCCTGCCGTTCGGCCGCGTTATGGCTCAATACGGCCCAGACGATGCTGACCAGAAGCGGCAGCAAAAGACTGCCCCACCGCAGCGCTACGAGCGATGCGGGCAATGTTCGCCACGTCGAACCGTCCATCATCGCGCCTCTACGACCCAAGTACTGCCCCCGGCGCCCAACTAAGTCTGCGGCACATTAAAGATGTTTTCCAAGTTTGCAACGCGCTCGCCCCGTCCCGTTCCGACCAACAGCAGGGAAGTGGAAAACCGGCCGGAGATCGAGAATGTCGACGGAAAAGCATGGGCGCGGAACATTTTGCTCTTGCTTCTTCCGCAGGGAAAGTCTAACGAACCCAAGCCTTAGGGCGAGGTCTGAACGCAACGCGGCGCATCGAGCGCGACACCGGTGGCGACATCGGAGCGGTTGTGGGAAAGTCCTGAAACTGTCCTTGGACAGTTCGAAAACGTCGTACGGAGTGTAGCGCAGCCTGGTAGCGCACTTGACTGGGGGTCAAGGGGTCGTGGGTTCGAATCCCGCCACTCCGACGTTTTCTCTAAAAAATCAAAATCATATTTAGGCTTTGAGCGCCGGCGCGTCGGGACGTCGATGCGCGTCACTGCGATGCTGGATCATGCGACGCGACCCGAGCCCGGAAGCCGCCTTCCTCGCGATTGTCCAGCGTCAACTTCAGGCCGTAAACGCTCGCGATTTCCGAAACGATCGCCAGACCCAGCCCGGAACCAGGCTTGATCAGGTCGAGCCGCAGGCCGCGGCGCGGAAGATCCGCCAAGCGTTCGGGCGCTGCCCCGGGGCCATCATCCTCGATCTTCAGCTCAAAGCCGTCGTCCGTCTTCGTTGCCGTGACAACAACTTCGGCCCGGGCCCATTTCGCGGCGTTTTCCAGGAGGTTGCCGGCGAGTTCGCGAAAATCATGCGGGTCGAGCGGGACCGTCATGTCGTCAGGAACATCGCTTCGCCATATCAGGCGTTCGCCGGCTTCCGTATGCTGCAGCATGTGGATCGTCTCGCGGATGATCCTGGCGACATCGGCGTCCCCGCTGCGTTGTTCGGGGCTCGGGGTGATGCGGGCGCGGGCTAGTTCGTGTTCGACATGCGAGAGCATCGCATCCGCCAGATGGTCGAGTTCATCCGCCATCTCGATCTCGCCCTTGTCGCGCAGCGTCAGGGCGTTGTTGGTCAGCACGGTCAGCGGCGTCTTCAGCCCATGCGCGAGATCGCTGGCGCGGCCGCGCGCTTTTTCCATGATCTCGGTCTGGCTCTCGAGCAGCCGGTTCAACCGATCGACAAGCGGCTGGATTTCTCGGGGATAAGTGCCGGCGAGGCGGTTGGCGCGCCGGTCGCGGATCGCCTCCAGGTCGCGACCGATCCGCTCGAGCGGCCGCAAGCCGATCCAGAGCTGGCCGATCGACATGAGCACAAGCAACGCGGCGAGAACGGCGACATAGGGGAGAATGTCGAGCGCGAAGGCGGCGCGGGCAGTGTCGACCTCTTCGGCGTCGACGGCAACCGCGATGCGCACAGCGCGCACGCCTTCAGGCGCGTTCAGGGCCAGCACGCGCTCTTGCACCAGCACATCCCGACCCTCCGGACCCGGCAAGCGATATTGATGCATCACGCCGACCGGATGCGCATCCCTGGGCAGCGGCAGCGCATAGTCGAACAGGGATGGCGAGCGCAGTTCGCGGCTGGAGGCGGGATCGTCGATCTGCCAGTAGAGGCCGCCATAGGGCAGTAGCGAGCGATTGTCGGCAAGTCCCCCCTCGGGCGCTTCGATTGCGCCGCCGGGCGCAAAGCGGATGACGGCGGCCAGCCGGTTGATATGCCCCGTGAGCTCCTTCTGCACGCGCGAACTGTAGCTCTCGGCGAATATGTGCAGCAGCGCCGCGCCGGCAATGCCGAGACAGATGGTGACGGCGATCACCGAGGTGAGGATGAAGCGGCTTTGCAGCGACCTCATGACGTCGGGTCCGAGGCGATCTGGTAGCCGAAGCCTCGGCGCGTGAGAATGACGTCGCGCCCCAACTTCTTTCTGAGGCGGCCGATCAGCACTTCCACCGAATTGCTCTCCCGCTCGAAATCCTGCGTGTAGAGCTGTTCGGTCAGCTCCATCTGCGAGACCGCCCGATCCCTGTTCTGCATCAGCACGGATAGGCATTTATATTCGAGCGGCGTGACGTCCACAGGAAGGCCGTCGACGGCGACGGATCTTCTTCGCGTGTCGATGGAGAGCGAGCCGGAGGACAGGATGGCGCTGGCCTGTCCCGAAGAGCGCCGCAGCACCGCATGCAGTCGTGCGATGAGTTCGGCGATTCGGAACGGTTTGCCGAGATAGTCGTCGGCCCCGGCATTGATGCCCTCGACCCGTTCCTCCCAATTGCCCCGCGCCGTCAGAATGATCACCGGCATGATGCGGCCCTGCGTTCGCCATGTCTTGAGGATCGTCAACCCATCGATCGAGGGCAGGCCGAGATCGAGGATAACGGCGGCGAAATCTTCGGTTTCGCCGGCATAGAGCACGGCTTCGCCGTCCTTTTCGTGCGTGACCGTAAACCCCGCTTTGGTCAGCTGCGCGGCGACGTCGCGGGCGATGAGGGGATCGTCTTCAGCGAGCAGCACGCGCATCAGTCGTTCTCGATTTCGATGATGTTGCCGGTGGCGGCGTCGACTTCCACTTCGGTGACTTTGCCGCCGCTGGTGAGGATCCGGAATTCGTAGAGCATACGGCCCTCGTCGCGGTCGACACTGACATTGATCAATTCGCCGGGGGCCTGCGCCAGAACTTTGGCCTTCAGAACGCCCAGAGGCAGGATCTTGCCGTCCTGAACCATCCGTCGCAACGCGTCGCGCGACACGTCCTCCTCTTCATGCTCGCTTTGGGCATGGCTGTCATCGGCGCGCGCCGGATGCGAAAGCGGCGCGGCGCAGGCGAGGAGGAAAGAGATGAGGGCAAGGATGGGAACACGGCGCATCGCCGAGTGATAGCGCAACCGAGATGACAAGAAGCTGACAATCTCCATCAGGCGACCGTCAGCTTCGCGCGGCTAGCTTCCGTCTCGACCAGACGAGCACAAGGCTCCTGGGACCCAGATGGAGTAGACACTATGAACAAGATCATCCTTGCCACACTTCTGATTGCCGCCGCATCCGCCGGAATGGCCCGCGCCGAAGAAGACCAGAATTGCACACAAGCCGCCAAGGACAAATGGCTGAGCGAAGACGCGATCAAGGACAAGGCCAAGGCGGCCGGTCTCGATGTGCGCCGGGTGAAGGTCGAGGGTAGCTGCTACGAAGTCTACGCCGTCGACGCCAAAGGCGCCAAGGTCGAGGCGTTGTTCAATCCGGAAACGGGCGCGCTCGTCGGCCATGAAAGCGAATGACCATGCGCACATTGTTGAAGGGATATGCGGCGAGCAAGGGCTCGCCGCCGACGGTCAAAGTATGGGATCCCGTGGTGCGACTGTTCCATTGGAGCCTCGTGGCGCTGTTCGCGTTATCCTATTTGACCGGTGACGAGTGGAAACAGGCGCATATCCTCTCCGGTTACGCCATTATCGGCCTGCTGGCCATTCGCATCGTCTGGGGCCTGGTCGGAACGCGGCATGCGCGCTTTTCCAGCTTCATTTACAGCCCGACGACGATTGCTCGCTTTCTCCGGGACAGCCTGTTTCTGCGCGCCAAGCGTTATCTCGGTCATAATCCCGCCGGCGGGGCCATGGTGATTGCGCTCATCCTCGTCATCTCCGGCATCGCGGCAACAGGCTATATGATGACGACGGACGCCTATTGGGGCGTGGAATGGGTGGAAGACGCCCATGAAGTGCTGGTGAACGCCACGCTCGTGCTGGTCGGTCTTCACATCGCCGGGGTCGTGCTGGCGAGCATCGAGCATAAGGAAAATCTGGTCCGGGCGATGATCACGGGCCGCAAGCGGGCTGAATGAACTGCTCATCATCCGATGTTCTTCCACGCGGTCGCCGCCCGAGCCTATCGGGCGGCTCCGTTCGTCCCGCTGCCCGGCGCTATGGAAGGAGCCCCATATCGGACGCGAAACGGATGAGCCATCCTGCGGCTATGCCGGCGACAAGACACCATTCCACAAGCCCCGTTTCCATGTCCGCCTCCGGTTCCACGACGTCTGAACGGAGAATTAAGGCGGACGTTCCGTCGAAAATGAGGCGGCGCTCCCGTGATGATGAATCGACGATGGCGTGGGCGCCGTCCGGCGTTTCGTCATGGCGCAGTTCTGGACCAGGACGGCGGAGGGGCGGCCCCTCTCAGCGCTCGACGATGCTGCGATAGACCGCGTCCGTTTGATGGGTCATGCGATCAAGCGAATGCCGGTCGCGCCTGGAGGCGGCGGCAAGGCGAAGGCGCTGCAATCGTTCCGGCGCTATAGCGTCGGTCAGCGCACCGGCCAGATTTGTCGGATCGTCTTCATTGGCGACCAGCAGCCCGTTTTCGCCGTCGTCAACCACCGTCGTCGCGCCGCCGACGCGGGTCAGAACCATCGGCAGGCCGCAGGCTTCGGCCTCCAGCATCACATAGGACATCGCTTCGTAGCGGCTCGGCATGACCATAAGATCGAAGGCCTGCATGGCTTCGGGGCCGGGAATGTCCGAAACCAGGCGGATACGGTCGGCCGCGCCGCTCTGGGCGATTTCGGCGCGCGTCATGTCTTCGAGAGGCCCGGAGCCGATTATCAGGAGATGCGCGTCCGGATGCTGTCTGGCGACCCGGCCGAAGGCGCGGACCAGCCGCTCCGGCGCTTTCTGTTCGCACAGACGGCCGACAAAGCCGAACACCAGGGCATCGTCCCGCAATCCGCAACGCGCCCTGATCTCCGCGCGCCGGCCGCTCGGCGGCGAGGATGCGCCGTTCACCACCAGATGCAGGATGTCCTGCGGGATGCCAAGATCATGATGGGCATGGATCAGTTCGTCCTCGGAGACGCAGATCAGCGCGTCGGTGAAATAGCGCCCGAACAGGCTTTCGATGCCGCCGAAGATCTGCCGTCCCCGGGCGCCCAGCGTCGGGTCCATGGTGCGGAAGGCGTGCGGCGTATAGACCCGGGGAATATGAGCGCCCGGCGCCCTGAGGCGGGTGAGCGCGCCCGCCTTCGACGAATGCCCGTGGATGATGTCGAAGGGGCCATGCGCCGCAATGATCTTGCCGATCTCCCGCCAGGATTTGATGTCGGACGGCGAGGGGCTGCGGGTCATCGACACGGCATGCACGCCGGCAAGTCCGAGGTTCATCAACTCGTCGACGAATCGCTCCTCTGCGCGCATGGGCGAATAGATGGCCGTGATGCGGTGCCCGCGCTTTGTCAGCGCGCCGCAGAGATCGTTGAAGTGCCGGCCGGAGCCGCCCCCGCTCGGTTCGATGACCTGGAGGATGTTGAGAGATTGATTGCCCGACATCACGTCCGTCCCGCGCCTGCGCGCGCCAATTGTTTCTGGTGGCGATGCTCAAGCGCCGCGCAGCCCCAGACGATGCCGAACAGCATGAAGTGATGGCGCCAGTGATCGGTGTCGATGACGTTGCCGATCAGTTCATGGGCGCAAAGCACGATCCAGGCGGCGGCCAGGAAGGGCTGCCAGGGCCTGTTGCGGAACATGTATTTGAAGCCGAACCAGATCGACGACCAGACGAGACCGAGATAGGTCAGGAGCCCGAGCCAGCCATAGGTGGTCAGCGACTTCAGCCAGATATTGTGTTCGTCCTCTGGATAGATGGTGGAGAACACCATCGGCCCGATGCCGAGCGGCTGGCTCATGGCCGAGAGAAAGCCGAGTTGGTGGCGGGCGAAACGGCCGAGCCGTTCGCCGTCGTAATCCTGCACCAGCTTGGTGCGCTGGGTCAGAAGGTCGGAAATCTGCGGGATCTGCAGCGCCACGATGATGGCGACCACGCCGAGGACCGCGCCTGAAAGCACGATGACCAGCACTTTCAGCCGGAAGGCGCCGGAGCGTTCCTTGATGAACATGATCGCCACCATCATCATGGCGGAGAACAGGAACATCGCCCAGGCGGCGCGGGAGAAGGACAGGAACACCCCGAAAGTGAGGATCGCCAAGGACCCCGCGCGAATGGGCAGATGCTTGATCTTGCCGGTCAGGATGCCGTGGATGAGGTAGAGCGCCGGGCAGACCAGATAGGGGCCGAACACGTTCGGATCCTGAAACGCGCCTTTGGCGCGATCATAGAGCGTGAATACATGCGAGCCCGGGAAGGCGTTGAAATAGCCGAGAATGCCGAGCAGCGCGGTGATCACCGCCGCCGCCGTCCAGGCGTCGAAGATCAGCGTCAGGCGGCGATGGTCGTCCTCTATGATGGCGCAGAAGAACACCGAGCTCAGCGCCAGAAAGAAGGTGACGGCGAGATAGATGGCTCCCTCGACGACGCCCTTGGTCATCTGGGTCAGCGACAGCATGCCGCCGACCATATAGAGCAGCATGAAGATCAGCAGCACGCCGGTGGTGCGCGAGATCTTCAGCCCGAGAATGAACCAGAGGCCGATGAGCCCGGCCATGAACACTTCATAGGGGGCAGGCTCGTTGATGACGAAGCCGGACAGGAAAACGCCGAAGGCAACCAGACCCGATCCGATCATCCGCGCGGTGGCGCGGCCGGGGCGGAAGGCGTCTGGTTGGGAGACGGCGAGGGCGGTCAATAGGCGTTTTCCGTGTTGAGCAGCCGGAACGGCGTCAGGAACAGGATCTTGAGATCCAGCAACAGCGACCAGTTCTCGATGTAATAGAGGTCGTAGGCGGTGCGGAACTTGATCTTTTCGTCGCTGTCGATCTCGCCGCGCCAGCCATTGATCTGCGCCCAGCCGGTCACGCCGGGCTTGACGCGGTGGCGACCGAAATAGCCCTCGACGATCTGGTTGTAGATGCGGTCATGCGTGCGCGCGGCGACCGCATGCGGTCGCGGACCGACCAGCGACAGATCGCCCTTCAGCACGTTGAACAGCTGCGGCAACTCGTCGATCGAGGATTTGCGCAGGAAGCGGCCGACCGGGGTCACGCGCGGATCGCCCTTGGTCACGGCTCTGGTGGCGCTCTGGTCGCCCATGTCCGTGTACATCGAGCGGAATTTGAAGACGTCGATGATCTCGTTGTTGAAACCGTGGCGCTTCTGCTTGAAGAACACCGGCCCCTTGGATGTCGCCTTCACCGCAATCGCGGCGCCGATCATCACCGGCCAGAGACATGCGATGGCGAATGTTGCGAAAACCAGGTCGAAAGCGCGCTTGGCGACCGAGTCCCAGTCGCGGATCGGCTTGTCGAACACGTCGAGCATCGCCATGCGACCGATATGCGAATAGGCGCGCGGACGGAAACGCAGCTTGCTGGAATGAGCGGCGATGCGGATGTCGACCGGCAGGATCCAGAGCTTGCGCAGCAATTGCAGGATGCGCTGTTCGGCCGTCAGCGGCAGCGAGATGATCAGCATGTCGACGCGGGCGAGCCGGGTGAACTCCACCAGTTCCGCCACCGTGCCGAGCTTGGGATAGCCGGCGATCAGCTCGGGCGAGCGATGGTCGAGACGGTCGTCGAAAATGCCGAGAATGCGGATGTCGTTGTCGGGCTGGCTTTCGAGCGAGCGGATGAGATCCTGCGCGGGCTTGCCGCCGCAGACGATCACCGCGCGGCGCTCGAGAATGCCGTTGCGCAGCCAGTGACGCAGAAGACCGGCGAGTGAAAGCCGTGCTGCGGTCAGGTAGGCGAGGCCGAGTCCGAACCACAGGGCCACCGTGCCGGCGCTGATCCCGCCGATCAGGAATTCGTCTATGCCGATTGCAGCCGTGAAGCCGATCAGCCAGCCTGCGGCGTTGCGCCAGGCCATACGGCGCGGCGTGCGCAGGTTCTGGATCTGGTAACAGTCGAAAGCCTGCATCGCGAGCACGGCGAAACCGGCGGCGAGGAAGGTCATCCCCGATTGCGCCAGGGCCGCCTCGCCGTCGCGCAGGCCGAAATTGGCGATGCTGCCGGCCAGCGCCAGCATCAACAGGTCGAACAGGCGGAACATGCCGCGCATGATGGTCGGCGAATATTTGTCGTCGCGATACTGCGCGGCCACTCGCTTGGCGAAGTCGTTGAGTTCGGCCTTCGCTTCGCCCGGGCGCGCGGCGTCGATCGAGCTTTCCGACACTTGCTTGCGCAGGGCGTCGATATCGATTTCCGGTTGCTTTTCAGGCTGGGTCATTGCGTGTCTCGGTCGTGCTTCGGGTTGGACCGAGCATAGGGACAAGCCCCTAAGAAACGCTTACGCAACGTGGGGCGCTCGTGCCGTATTGGGACGTGGTTAACGACTCTCTATTTAAGAAGACGCCGCCAACTCCTTGTAGAGACTGGTGATTTTCGCAGCCATGTTCTGCGAGGAAAACACGTCGTGAAAATGTTCGGGCTGCGGCATGTTGCGTGCGGCCCATTCGGCCTCCGTGAGGCTCTCCGCCATGATTTCGGCGAGCGCCTGGGCGTCTCCGGGAGGCGCGAGCGCACGGCTGTCTCGGCCGAGCACTTCGGCGATGCCGCCGACATCGCTCGCGATCAGCGCCTTTCGCGCAGCCAGCGTTTCGAGCACGATATACGGCATCGCCTCGGCGCGCGAGGGCACGACCACGGTCTTGCCGAGCTTGAAGGCTTCGCGGATATTCATCGCCGGAGCCATCTTGATGCGCTGGCCGAGACCGCGCACCGTCATCATGTTGAGATAGTCGTCGCGTTGCGGGCCGTCGCCGATCATCATGGCGCTCAGCGGCCGACGCAACAGCCTTTCGGTCCGGGCGAAGGCGTCGACGAAGACGTCGGGTCCCTTGAGATCGCGCAGCATGCCGACATAGAGGAAATCGGCCGCGTCGGGATTGGGCGTATTCGGCTCGAAATCGCTTTCACCGACGCCGTTATAGACGACCTCGCTGCGCACGGAGGGGACGCCGACCTTGGCGTGATAGGCGTCGCGCTCGAATTCGCAAACGAAGACGATAGCGTCGGTCGCCCATTCCTGGATACGTTCCAGGCGAAACACCAGCCAACCCGACAGCCGCGTCGGGTCGAAGTGCAGACTGCCGCCATGCGGCGAATAGAGGCGGGATACGCGATACCTGTTCACCCGCAAGGCTGTGCCGGCTAGCCTGGCCATCGCGCCGCCCTTGGCGCCGTGTCCATGCAGAATATCCGGCCGCAAGCTCCTGATTTGTTTATAACTTCTCCAGAACGCCGGAATGTCGCGCACCGACACCGAACGGTCGATCGGCATTCGGGTCAACCCGAGCGCCAGATGCGGCATGATGGTCTGGAACAGTTTCTCCTCGTGTTCTCCGCCTGTGGAGCTGTCGCAGATGACGCCGACTTCACAGCCGGCTGCCGCCTGCTCGCGAGCCAGATCGCGCACATGCCGGAAGATCCCGCCGATCGGCGAGCGGAAGCAGTGCAAGATCCTGAGCGGTCGGTCCTCCATCGGCCGCGAACCTAGAACAGACGTTCGCGGACGTAAATCGTATCTCCTGCCATCACCGGATCCGAAATGGACACGCGGCCGGTATGGACTTCGCCATTGATCTTGCGGGTGATGTCGGCATTGGCCTGGTTGGCGCGCGGCGAGAAGCCGCCTGCGACCGCGATGGCGTTCTGTACGGTCATCCCGGGCACATAGGAAAATTGGCCCGGCTGCCCCACTTCGCCCATCACGAAGATCGAGCGGTAGCGATCGACCTCGATGGAGACGTCGGGATTGCGCAGGAAGCCCTGGCGGAGCTTGGCGGCCAGCTGGCCCTCGAGTTCCTGAAGCGTCCGCCCACGCGCCGGCACCGAGCCGACCAGCGGGAAGGAGATATAGCCGGCCTGATCCACCGAATAGGTGTTGGTCAGGTCGCGCTGGTCGAAGACGGTGATGCGAAGCCGGTCGCCGCTGTCGATGCGGTAGGGCTGGATCGTCGCTTCGTTGAAGGATTTCGGCGCCGGTCTGTAGGATGTGCACGACGTCGCGAAAGCGGCGGCGGCCAGCAACATGGCGATCGGCAGTCTGCGCCAGGAAAGGACGGCAGGCATGGTCGACGGGCTCCGAGGTAACGCCGGCAGGGCCGGCGGGTTGAATGCGAGAGGGGGAACGAGGTTCGCCCCTGCTATGGTTTCGTTATCCATCTGGTAGGGTTAATGATCGGTAAACCTGCTGGTTGTTCTCACGTTTTTTTGAAGCCGCCGTTAAAGCGCCCGCCGTTAAGGGTTTGCTTACCGCGTTTGTTTAGGTTTCCAGTCATATTTTGTTGGTGGAGTGAACTATGTCCGGCGCTTGGAAAAACGGAGAAGACGCGGATATCGATCTCGCGGGCCTGTTCGGCGCGATCTGGCGCCGGCGCATGCTCGTGCTCGCCTCCACTGTTTGCCTGGGCGCGCTCGGCTTTGCCGGCGCAAGCGTGGTGTCTCCCAAATACCAGAGCGAAGCCCGCGTGCTGATCGAGGAGCGTTCCCCGGAACTCGCTCGCCGTCCGAGCGATCCGAGCGCCGTCGGCAGCGTTCTCGACGAGGCGGGCGTCGCCTCTCAGGTAGCGCTTCTGCAATCCACCGACCTGATCAAGAAGATTGCCCGCGACTTCAAGCTCTATGAGCGGCCGGAATTCGATCCCAGCGCCGACCCCTCCATCGCCACCCGCTTCTTCGTCATGCTCGGCCTGATGAAGAACCCGCTCGACGCGCCGCCCGACGAGCGCGTGCTGGGTGAGTTCGCCAAGAAACTGCAGGTCTATCAGGTCGACAAGTCGCGCGTCATCGCCATCCAGTTCTCCTCCAAGGACCCGGCGCTCGCCAACGCCATCCCCAACGCCATCGCCGATGTCTATCTGTCGCTGCAGGCCGGCGCCAAACTCGACTCGACCAACGAGACGGCGAAGTGGCTTGAGCCCGAGATCGCCAATCTTCGCGAGAAAGTTCGCGACGCCGAGGCGAAAGTGGCCGAATACCGCTCGCAGTCCGATCTCTTCCAGACAGGCCAGCAATCGACCTTCTCCGAACAGCAGCTCAACGACATTTCCCAGGAGCTCGCCCGCGTGCGCGGCGATCGCGCCAATGCCGAGGCGCGCGCCGAGACCGTGCGCACCGCGCTGAAATCCGGCCGTGGAGCCGATACGCTCGGCGAAGTCGTCGGGTCGCAGATGATCCAGCGCCTCAAGGAAACGCAGTCGGGCATCGAGGGCCAGATAGCCGATCTCTCCACCCAGCTTCTCGACGGCCATCCCCGCATCAAGGGGCTCAGGTCGCAGCTCACCGGCATCCGCGAGCAGATCCAGACCGAAACCCGCAAGATCCTCGCCAGCCTCGAAAGCGAAGCGAGGGTGTCGAAATTGCGCGAACAGCAATTGCTGAAGCAGCTCGGCGAGGTCAAGGCCGACACCGCGACGTCGCAGGAGAAGCGGGTCGGGCTGAACGCGCTCGAACGCGAGGCCGCCGCTCAACGTCAGCTTCTCGAAACCTATCTCGCCCGCTATCGCGAGGCGATGAGCGAGAAGGACATGAACGCGACGCCTGCCGATGCCCGCATCATCTCGCGCGCGCCGATGCCGACCGAGCCCTATTTCCCGAAGACGCTGCCGATCACCATCGTCACCGCGCTGGCGGGTTTCGTGCTGAGCTCGGTCTTCATCCTGCTCACCGAACTCTTCTCCGGCCGCGCCATCCGCCCGGTCCGTTACGAGACGGATATCGAGGAGGATGAGGATCTGACCGTTGAGCCGACATCCGAGCCTCAGAAGGCCGTGACCCGCGCCGAACCACAACGCGCCGTCGCGAAATCCGCTCCGGCGAAAAGCCTTCTGGCTTTCGATGACGACGAGGATCCGGAAGCCGAAGACGCAGCGCCAGACGAATCCCCAGCGCCGCCTGTCGACGATGAATTCTCGCGCGAAGCGGTCGCTGAGCATCTGATCGGCGCTGGCATTTCGCTGGTTGCCTCGGTGTCTCTGTCCGGTGACGAAGGTTCGGCCGCTGTCGTCGGCCTGGCGCGGCTGATGGCCGAGCGCGGCGGTCGCGTGGTCCTGGTCGATATGACCGGCGCGGCGATCCCGACACAATTGATGGCGGAGCAACGTTCGCTGCCGGGCGTCACCAATCTTCTGGTCGGAGACGCCGCCTATAGCGAAATCATCCATGCCGATATCGACAGCGAAGCCCATATCGTGCCGCAGGGCGACGCCGATCCTCGCCAGGCCATGCGCGGCGTCGAGCGGATCGCGCTCGTGCTTGGCGGACTGGCCCGCGCCTATGATTGCGTGATCGTGGACTGTGGCGCCGCCGATCCCCGCGCCGTCAGCCGCATCGCCCGCGCCGGCGATATCGACATCATCCTTTCGGGCGTCGACGTCGAGCCGACGGAAATCGAAGCGACCGCGACGGCCTTCCTGGATGCCGGTTTCGAAGATGTCATGCTGATGCTGTCGTCGTCGCGTCCGGCTGCGATGGAAAAGCGCCGCCGCGCCGCCTGATCATTTCGGAAGAGCAGGGGCCTGCCGTCAATCTTCGGCGGCGGGAGCCGGATGAGACCGCGACCGAATGCGCTGCAGGAACTGATAGAGCGCCGGGTTCTGCTTGATCAGCGTTTTCAGCCGCGTGGCGGTTTCCTCCTTCAGCGCCGCCAGCCTGCCGACCGGCGTCACCGGGATCGCCACGTTGATCTGCACCGTTTCATCGGTGCACCAGGAGCGCTTGAACGGCATGTCGCCGATGCCGAAGTCGAACAGCCCGCCGCCATCCTTGTTGTACTGCTCGATCATCAGGTGAAACAACAATTCGCCCGGGCTGGCCTCGGTGGTCGGCCCCGAGCCGATCGAACAGAATTGCACGATCACATGATCGCCCTTGCGCGTCAGTCCGGCGATCGCCGGCGTTTCGCCTGCGAACTCGCCGCCTGTCATCCGCAGCGCATGCATGCGCAGGGGGAAATTCGCCCCATCCTGCGGCGCATCGAGCGTGGCGTGCAGGAACGCTCGGGTCTTGGGGCAGGCGAACACGTTCGGCAGCCCGAATTCGGCGAGCCGCGCGGCCTTCTGCTCGAAAAACATGTCGAGAAGCGCATGCTTTTCATCAGGCGTCTCCGCCACGATATGCTCATAGCCGCCGAGCGCTTCGAGCCGGCGGTGGCCGACGCTGTATTTCTTGCGGCGGCGCTTGGCGTTGAGTTGCGCGAGCGTCTCGACGAAATTCGCCTTCATGCGGAGCTGGAAAGCGTGGTTCTGATTGGCGATATGCGGCAGAAGCGTGAACGGCATCACCATGTCGCGCCAGAGGCCGGGCATGTTGGACAGCACGATGCAATCGACGCCGGTCAGCGCGTCGCGCATGTCGGCGGCAATGGCGTTCATCGTCTCGCGGCTGGCGCGGGCGAGGAATTCCGACGAAAACAGCCCGGTGTTGATGTTGGAATGTTCGGCGCCGATGAACTGGGCGCGGGTGAACAGCCGACCCCGGGTGATCTCGAGCGGCAGCAGGAAGGCCAGGCGTCCATCGAGACGACCGACCACGATGCGCAGCGGGCGTTCGAAATTATCGCGCCAGGCGCGGCAATAGTCATAGGCCTGATGGGGTGAGTTGTGGGCTTCGGCTTCGAGCGCGCGCCAGTCGGCCTCGAGGGGCTCCATCTCCGTATGCACGGTCATGGAGAGACCGGGGGCGCCCATCGGCGTCTCCTTCGCGATCTGCGGCATCTCCCCTTCGGTGATGTCCACGTAACTAGCCCTCGACTGTCCCGCCAACACGGCCCCACACTCCCATCACGAGAATTTGAGGCGTTCTAGGCGCTGTTTGGCCAATAAAGACTGAATCCCCGTCCGAATCTGCGTCTTTTTGAAAAAGCGGGGTTAACACGGGGTTATCGTGCACAGCCTCGATCAGGCCTTGGGACGATCGGGGCGTTCCATCCACTTGATGATGAACATGGCAGGCAGGATCCAGAGCAGCCCGGTGAAGAGGAAATAGAGAAGGTGCACGCTCCAATGCGCGGCTCCCAGCGTGGCGGCGGCCACGGTGGTGGCGACCAGCGCATAGATCAGGACCAAGGCGATGATCAGCACCACGCCGATCAGTTTGCGAAGCGTCTTGGGCATTTTGTCTCACATCCCGCTTATGGGTCTTGCCAGGCTCGTACTTGATATAGCAGAGCTTGGTGCAAAAGGATGACCCGTCATGATCGATACAGCCATAAACGCCCATGAAGGCGCGGACAAGCGTTCTGACCGCGCCGAGGCCAATCGCCGCGCCGTTCGAAGCTGGCTTGGCTTCGTTCTTCTCGCGATCCTGGCGTTGGTGCTGGTGGGCGGAGCCACCCGTCTCACCGATTCCGGCCTGTCGATCACCGAATGGAAACCCATCCATGGGGCGATCCCGCCGTTGAGCGTCGCCGAATGGGAAGAGGAATTCGCGCTCTACAAGCAGATCCCGGAATATAGCCAGATCAACAAGGGCATGACGCTCGACGAGTTCAAGGTCATCTTCTGGTGGGAATGGGCGCATCGCTTGATCGCCCGCTGGATCGGTGTGATCTTCGGCGTGCCGTTACTCTTCTTCTGGGCCACGGGACGGCTTGAAAAATCGCTGCGTTGGCCGCTGACCGGCATTCTCGCCCTTGGCGGGCTGCAGGGCGCGATCGGCTGGTGGATGGTGTCGTCAGGCCTCGCCAAGCGGGTCGATGTCAGCCAGTATCGCCTGGCGGTGCATCTGACGGTGGCCTGTCTGATCTTCGCCTCCATCGCCTGGGTCTGGCGCGGGCTTGCGCCGCCTTCGGGACAGGCGATGCCGAGAAGCCCGCAGGCCAAAGCCGCAGGCGCTTTGTTGTTTCTCGTGCTGCTGCAGATCTATCTCGGCGCGCTGGTGGCCGGGCTCGACGCCGGCCTCGCCTTCAACACCTGGCCGCTGATCGACGGAGCCATTATTCCGGACGGCCTTTGGGTGATGAAACCGCTCTGGCTCAATCTGTTCGAGAACATCAAGACGGTGCAGTTCGTTCACCGCATGAACGCCTATCTCATGTTCGCTGCGGCGCTTGCGAACATGATCTGGCTTCTGCGCAGTCTGCCGGCGACAGCGCACGCCAATCGCGGCGTGATCCTGTTCGGCATGGTGTTCCTGCAGGCCGGCCTCGGCGTCGCCACGCTGTTGACCCATGTCGACATCGGTCTCGCATTGGCCCATCAGGGCTTCGCCGTGATCATCCTCGGCTTCGCCGTCGCCAATCTGCGCGGATATCTCGGGGAATATCCGCGCGGTCCTCACACCTCCAATCTATTCGATCTGCTCAGTTCGATCGCGCGCCGGAGCTTTCGCGCATCGCCGTGAAATCGACGTCGGCGCGGAAGGCGACCTCCATCGCATCCGTGTCGATGCGTTGGCCGAACGGCCTGACAAGGCCCATGCGCGTCACAGGATTGATCAGATCCTCGTCGATATCCAGCACGCTACCGCGAATGCCGAACATCGCGCGGTGGCGCTTCAGCGCCTTTTCCGTCATGCCGATATGGACGGCGACGACGGGCACGCTGTTGATGTCGCGCGGCGCCGCGAGCGTTTCCACTTCATAACCCGTTTCGAGCATCCAGGTGACGAGCTTGGGATGGGTCTCGACGACGAGGCCGCGAATGCCGGCGGACAGGCAGAATTCGAGCACGCCGGTGATCAACAGATGCGACGCCTGAACGCCGCCGAATTGACCGGCTTTCTCGTCCGAAATGCAGCGCGTCCATTCGTAAATGTCGGCCTCCTGCGGCCAGGAACGCCCCTGCATGAGCTCGGGGTAGACGTCGCGGAGAAGATGCGGGCCGGAGGTGCGCAACAGCCGGGTATAGCCGACGACCGTGTCGCCTCGCGCCGCCACCAGATGAACGGCGTCATCGTCGTCGAAACGGTCGCGCTCGCGGCCGTCTTCAGACCTCAGTTCACGCCAACCCAGGCGCTCGACGAATTGCGTATGACGAAAACGCCAAACATTCTCCATCAGATGGGCGTTTTCATCGATGTTTTGTGAAGTAACGACTTTCAGCATTAGAGACTCCCGTTGAATAGGGGGGAGTCTCTGCTGGTTTAGGAAACCCTTCTATGGGGTGATTTACCTAGTTGACAGCGCCGAACGCCTTATTTCTAATTATCTAATCAACCCGGCTCTCAACGCTTCCGCGACAAGCTGGACACGATTTGTGGTGTTCATCTTGCGCTGCGCATTTTCGAGGATATGCGACACGGTGCGTTCGGAGATGCCGAGGATCGCGGAGATTTCCCAGGCCGTCTTGCCTTCCGAACACCAGGAGATGCATTCCCGTTCCCGCGGCGTCAGCTGAACACTGCGCTTGACCAGTTGGGGTTTGTTGTCGCTCTTCAGTTCCTTGATCTTGTTGTGCGCATAGATCGAGATCATGTGCAGCGCGCTTCGCCCCTCCTGGGGCATGTCCACCTCTTCGGCCGCATAGGTCACGATGGCGCGAAAGCCCATGATCGAATGGATGGGCACCGAAAAGCCGTCGATGAACTTGAAGTCGCGCGCTTCGCCCATGAAGTCGAGCGCCCTCTTGTCGACACTGGCGGGATCGAGCGCATCGGACCAGACGAAGGCGTTGTCCGACAGCAGCGTGCGCTGGATGACGGGATCGATGCGGAAATATTGCCGTTCGAGATAGCGCGCCGCCCATTCCTCCGGCCAGCCGTTGAGAAGGACATAAGGGTCCATCTTTTCATGCGGCTCGGGAATCCCGGAGATTGCAAAAGCGTTGAGGCCGAAGAAATCACTGACCTTTCGCAATTCCGCGAAGGCCTGTTCCTCGCTGGATATCTTGTCCAGCCTGTCGATGACGTCGAACATCATGTTCGCGATGATAGAGCGCATAGGCCCTCGGCGGCGCTGATCGGATCACGCTGCGTAACACGGAAATTAGTAGTGCGAAATTGCAACAATTCGCACTATCCGTGTTTCGTCCTCGGACGGATGTCTCAGGACGAGAGCATGAGATCCATATTCTGCACCGCAGCCCCCGACGCGCCCTTGCCGAGATTGTCGAGCAGCGCCACGAGATTGATGTGCTCGCCATCGGGCTGGCCGAAGACGAACAGCTTCATCGTGTCCTTGCCGGCCAGTTCGACCGCGTCGACGCGCGGCAATTTTGCGGAAATGTCGAGCGGCGCCACTTCGACGATCGACTGGCCCGCATAATGCGCCGTCAGCGCCGCATGCACACTTTCGAGGCTCGCGCCGGCGGCCAGCTGGTCGCGGAACAGCGGGATCTGCACGATCATGCCCTGCGGGAAGCGGCCGACGGAGGGCGAGAACAGCGGCGAACGCTTGAGAAGACCATGCTCGCGCATCTCGGGCACATGCTTGTGCTTGAGGGTCAGGCCATAGAGAAAATGCGGCGAGGCGATGTGCTCGGCATGGCCTTCATCCTCCATCTGCGCGATCAGCTGCTTGCCGCCGCCGGTATAACCGGAGACCGCGTTGACCGTCACGGGGTGATCGGCGGGAAGCAGGCCCGCCATGCGCAGCGGACGGATAAGACCGATCGCGCCGGTGGGATAGCAGCCGGGATTGGCGACATAGCGAGACGAGCGAATTTTCTCCGCTTGAGCCGGATCCATTTCGGCGAAACCATAGGCCCAGTCGGCATGCACGCGGAAGGCGGTGGAGGTGTCGATGATCCGGACCTTCGGGTTGGAGGCGGTCATCGCCACGGCTTCCTTCGAGGCGTCGTCCGGCAGGCACAGAATGGCGATGTCGGCGCTGTTGAGCAGATCCTCGCGCAGGGCCGCATTGCGGCGTTCCGATTCGGGAATGGACAGCAGTTCGACATCGCGGCGATCCGCCATGCGCGCCCGGATCTGCAATCCGGTTGTGCCATGTTCGCCGTCAATGAAGATTTTCGCGCTCATCGGATCTGTCCTGTTTCATTTTGAAGCATCGGCGCATGATCGCGGCCGACAAGGGGTGGTTTCGCCATCGCATATATCGGCGGATTAACTGTGACTCAACGGCATTGGACCCCATGTTTGCAAAATTGGGGTTTCGCAGGCATGACAAAATCATGACAGCTCCCCAGAGTTGAGGAACGCCATGCTTACCATGACGCATGCGAGACTGCTCGGACTGCCCAACGTCACGCAGATACTCGCCATCGGAGCGAGCTGCGCGGGCCTCTTCGCCTTCATACGCTTCATGGATTCCCGCTGGGCCTATATTCCCTATGTGTTCTGTATCACGGCCGCCATCGCCGCGATCGTCTTTATCTTCAGCCGCCGGCCGACTTTCTCCGTTACGGCCGCGGTGACGGTGACCGTGCTTCAGGGCCTCGCATCCTATGTGAAGCATCAGCTGAACGGAATGGCGCTGCATGTCTACGACCTCCTGTTCACGGCGCGGGACGGGGATCTCTTCTCATTTCTCGTCGAATATTATCCGCTCTTGGGCCTCGGCGCTCTCGCCGTTCTGGCCGCGACGGCGGTGATGCTGATCGTGCTTTTCAGGCTGGAAAGTCCTGTCTGGACCCTGCTGCCGGTGCGCTTGTCGCTTCTGCCGCTCGCGATCGCGCTGAGCGCGGCCACATATCCGCGCGCCCAGACCTTCGATTCCGATTACCTCCCCTTCACGGCGGGCTACAATGCGTCGGCGCTCTATTTTTCATTGGGCCATATCAGGCATCTGACTGGCCCTGCGCCCATTGAGGAGCGCTTTTTTTCTGTGAAACCCACCACGAATCTGGCCGCTGCGCCAACATGCGGTCGTCTGGCCGACAAAGCGGACTTCTTTCTGGTTCTATCGGAGAGCCAGTCGCCGGCGGCTTTGGCCCCCGACCTGGCTTTGCCCCAAGATATTCGCAACTCCTTCCGATCCGGCGACGGCCGTATGCGGGCGATGAATGTGGAAACATTCGGAGCTGGCACCTGGATGACCAATTTCTCGGTTCTGACTGGTCTGTCGACGGCCGATTTCGGCTGGCAGGCGCCCTATGTCAATGCGGTCATGGAAGGTCGCATCCGTCATTCTCTTCCGCAACTGTTCGCCGATTGCGGCTATCGCACCATTGCGCTGATGACGCTGAAATATCGCTCCGTGAACGAGGGGCCGTTCCTCAAGTCGCTGGGCTTCGAAACCGTGTTCGACGCCGACGCGATGAAGCTCGGCTCGTTCGGCGCGCGCGACAGCGACTACTTCGACTTCGTCCAGAAACTGGTCGCGGAGCACCGCAAGACCGACGGACGCCCGCTGTTCATCTCCATGCAGACCATGTTCACACATGGTCCGTTCACCACGCGCTTGCCTGCCGCGTCGGCGGTGAGCGCTGCGCCGCTCTCGGATGATCCCGAACTGGACGAATATGCACGTCGCGTCATCGTCGCCCGTCGCGATCTCGCCGCCTTCATTGAGGCGCGGCGCATGGATCCCGGGCCGCGCGGCTCCGTTCTTGCGGAATTCGGCGATCACCAGTCCGCGGCCACCAAGCGCTTCGTCGATCCCGACAATCTGAGTCGTGACACCACGGACTTCCGTTCCGCGATGTATGAGACCTTCTTTGCGGTGCACGGTTTCGGCGCCGATGTGAACTATGCCAAACTCGGCGATCGCGTCGATGCGCCGTTTCTCGCTTCAAGGATTCTGGCGGCGACCAGCCTGCCGAAATCGCCTGTCTTCGACGATCTCGCCGAGCTAAGCCGAAGCTGCGAAGGCCGGATGCATCTTTGCATGGACCGCGCCGTCGTCGACCAGCACCTCGCCGCGCGGCATCAGGCCGGGTTGCTGGTCGTCGATTGACCGGGTTCAGCGGGTCGCCAGCTTTTCGGCGCGAAGACCAAGCAGATACATCGCGACGCTCGCGCCGGCGATCGCCGTGATCAGACCGTGATCATAGGGTGGGGACACTTCCACGACGTCGCCGCCCTTGATGTCCAGCCCGCCCAGTTTGCGCAGCACCGACAGCATCTTGGCGCTCGACGGACCGCCGGCCACCGGCGTGCCTGTGCCCGGCGCATAGGCCGGATCGAGGCAATCGATGTCGAAGGTCACATAGCAGGGCCTGTCACCCACGCGGGACAGGATCTGCTCGGCGATTTCCGTAGCCGACATTTCCTCGACTTCATGGCCATAGACGATCCTGATGCCGAAATCGTCGGGCGCATGCGTGCGGATGCCGATCTGGATGGAATGGTCGGTGTCGATCACCCCATCCCGCGCCGCCCGCGCCACGAACGACCCATGATCGATGCGCCTGTCCTCGTCGAACCAGGTGTCCTGATGCGCGTCGAACTGTACGAGCGCCAGTGGGCCATATTTGGCCGCATGCGCTTTCAGAACCGGCCAGGTGACGTAGTGGTCGCCGCCGAGCGACAGAAGGAAAGCGCCGGACTTGAGGATTTTGGCGGCTTCCTTCTCGATCGCCAGGGGTGTTTTCTGATGGTCGCCGTAATCGAACAGGCAGTCGCCATAATCGATCACCGCCATGGTTTCGAACAGATCCCGGTGAAAAGGGTATTGCGGATCATTGTCGAAGATCGACGACGCCTCGCGGATGGCGCGCGGCCCGAAGCGCGTGCCCGGACGATGCGAGACGGCGGCGTCGAAAGGAATGCCCCAGACCACGGCGTCCGCGCCCGCCAGCGTCTTCGTATATTTCCGCCGCATGAAGGACAGCGCGCCCGCATAGGTCGGATCCGTGGCGGCGCCCTTGAGCGATTTGGCGGTGAAGGCGTTGTCGATGGTCTTCTTCACGACGGTGGCTCCGGTGTCTGTTCTTCGCAGCGACGTTAGAAATCTCTGGAAAACGGGTCAATCGTCCGTTCTGGCGGTGAAGGAATAGGCCCGCTCGACGCAAGCGACCCGCACTTCGTAACGGTCATACCAGCGCCGGCGGCCCTGGTTCTGCGCGTCGAGATGGTCGACGTCGCGCTTCCAGGCGCGGATGCTCTCCTCATCCTTCCAGAAGGAATTGGTGATGCCGAAGCCGTCGCCGCCGCGCACGCTTTCGACGCCGAGATAGCCCGGTTGACGCGCGGCGAGTTCCACCATGCGCTCAGCCATGACGCCATAACCGTCGTCGCCGGGCCGGCGCTGGGAGGAAAAGATCACCACGAAATAGGGCGGCTCGGGGAGGGTGGCGAAAGGCGAGGGGTTGGCTGTCATGATGGTCGCTCTGCTAGGACTTTCTTCATATTGCAGGGAACCCGGCGGCGGCCAAGAGGGTTATTCGACCGCTCGTTCGCGGGACGGCTGGGACGATGACCATGAGCGGACCGAGGAGCGAAAAAAGACGATTGCAGCGGCGCGATGATGCGCCCTGTTTGGGAGAATAATCATGCAGATGAACGACATTCCTTGGCGTCACCCGATCACCGTCCAGTTGCAGAACGGCGCTGTCAGGCATTTTGCCGGCGCCTATGACGCGCTGGACTTTCTCGAAAACGAATGGCCGGTCCGCAAAGGCCGTCACTACGAGAATGCGATCACCCAGTGCCGCGCAGCATTGTGCCGCGCCGCGCCCGCCGAAGTGGCGCGTG
The DNA here is from genome assembly GCF_005222915.1 of Rhizobium sp. FKL33. GTDB lineage: Bacteria > Pseudomonadota > Alphaproteobacteria > Rhizobiales > Rhizobiaceae > Rhizobium_E. The sequence goes on along the minus strand of NZ_STFX01000054.1, from coordinate 246,288 downwards.
AAGCCTTCGTCGCCTCCTGCATCGAAGCGGCGCTTGTCTGCCATGCGCCTGTGGTCCGTGCTCCCGCCAACGTCAATGGCGCGGCGGCGCGCGCGGCCTGACGACAACCAGACAGGTCAAACGACAAAGGCCGGGCGAAAGCCCGGCCTTTGCAATTTCCGCCAGAGGCGAAGCGATTAACGCTTCGAGAACTGGAACGAACGACGGGCCTTGGCGCGGCCGTACTTCTTGCGCTCGACCACGCGGCTGTCGCGGGTCAGGAAGCCGCCCTTCTTCAGAACCGAACGCAGGGACGGTTCGAAATAGGTCATGGCCTTGGAGAGGCCGTGGCGCACAGCGCCGGCCTGACCGGACAGACCGCCGCCGGCAACGGTGGCGATGATGTCGAACTGGCCATCACGGGCAGCAGCGAAGATCGGCTGACGCAGGATCATCTGCAGCACCGGACGGGCGAAATACGCCGTGTAGTCCTTGCCGTTGACGACGATCTTGCCGGAGCCGGCCTTGACCCAGACGCGGGCAACCGCGTCCTTGCGCTTGCCGGTGGCGTAAGCGCGGCCGAGCGAGTCGACCTTGCGGACGTGAACCGGAGCAGCGGCTTCGGTCGTGGTGGCGATATCCTTGAGGGCAGAAAGGTCAGCCATGATCAGCCTCTTTTCGTGTTCTTGTCGTTCAGCTTGGCGACGTCAAGAACGACCGGCTGCTGAGCTTCGTGCGGATGGGTGGCGCTCGCGTAAACCTTGAGGTTCTTCATCTGGCGACGGCCGAGCGGGCCACGGGGAACCATGCGTTCCACGGCCTTCTCGAGCACGCGCTCCGGAAAACGACCTTCAAGGGTCTGGCGCATGGTGCGCTCCTTGATGCCGCCCGGGTAGCCGGTGTGCCAGTAGAACTTCTTGTCGGTGTACTTCTTGCCGGTGAAGACAACCTTGTCGGCATTGATGACGATGACGTTGTCGCCATCATCGACATGCGGGGTGAAGGTCGGCTTGTGCTTGCCGCGGAGACGGTTGGCGATGATGGAAGCGAGACGGCCGACAACGAGGCCTTCGGCGTCGATCAGGACCCACTTCTTCTCGACTTCTGCCGGCTTCTGAACGAAGGTGGACATATGTCTGTTCTTTCGTGTTGGATCCCCAATGCCCGAAGGCAAGGGGCGTTTTTTGTTGCTTGTTTTGCGGGAATAGATACCGCAAAGGAAACGCCGCCTGAAGTTGGCGACGTTGGCCGGGCTTATACGGGAGAGGTCCGTCGAAATCAAGAAGACGAATTTCGACGGGAAAAAATTTTAGTATTTAAAAACAGATACATAGACATGTGGTAACATGTTGCCACACAAAGAATTGCTCTCTTGTCGAAAATTCTGGTGAAAATTGGTCGAAATCGACTTCGGCGTTGACTCCGCCTGCAACGCGCATCTATCTACACCTTTATAAACATGATTATTAATCTCAAGAATAAAGAAACTCAGATGCGCGCCGTGGGGACATCCCTCTGTCTTTAGCCTTCCGTTCAACGGGAGGCGCCGAAAAAGAAAAGAAGGGACGCCATGTCTAGAGAAAAATCAGTCGGCCCCAGGCTTCGGCTTGCGGCCCGGACGTCGCTGCTGGCGCTGACGGCGGCATTGGCCGCGCAGGCGCAGGCGCAGGATGCGGAAGCGCCGACCGTTTTGAAGAAGATCGTCGTGTCGAGCGACAGCAAGGGACCGCGCGCCGCGGCCGAAGGGCGCGCCAGGGACAATGACACGGTCGCGGCGGAAAACGCCGAATCCGTTCTCAAGGACAGCGCGCCGCTGTCGCGCACGCCGCGCAGCGTCGCCGTCGTCACCCGCAAGGAACTCGATGAGCGGGCGGTCAACGACATGATCGACGCCGTCAACTATTCCGCCGGCGTCCAGACCGGACAATACGGCTTCGATCCGCGCTTCGACCAGATCAGCATTCGCGGCTACGCCACCGTGACCACCGGCGATTTCCGGGATGGACTGCGCCAGCCCTATATGAACTACGGAACCTTCCGCAGCGACGTTTTCGGCCTGGATCGGATCGAAGTGGTGAAGGGACCGGTGTCCGTTCTCTATGGCGGCTCGAGCGTCGCCGGCATCGTCAACCGCGTGTCGAAGATGGCCGATGGACTGGAGCATGGCGAGGTCGAGGCGCAGTGGGGCAGTTACGGCCGCACCCAGCTTGCGCTGGATTACGGCGACGTGTCCAAGTCCAACGACGCGTTCTCCTGGCGCGTCGTCGGCGTGGCCCGGCGTGGCGACACCAGCTATCAGATCGCCGACGACCGGCTGATGCTGGCGCCATCCTTCCAATGGGCGCCGGACGACGCGACGTCGCTGACCGTCTACGCCATCGGCCAGAAGGACGAGACAGACACCAATGTGCAGGGCTTCGAATATGGCGGCGAAATCCTGCGCTACAGCGATCCGGAGTTCGACTATCAGAAGGTCTCGCAACTGCAGACCGGCTACAAGTTCGAGCACGAATTCGACAATGGCGTGAAATTCAGCCAGCATCTGCGCTATAGCGTGATGGATCTCGACAGCCGTTATCTCGAAGTGTCGTCCACCGATGAGACGACAGGGATCATGAGCCGATACCCGGTGGGCGTCTCCGATCACATGAATGTCTACCAGGCCGACAACCGGGTCTCCGGCGGGCTCGACACCGGTCCTCTCGAACACAAGCTCACCGCCGGCGTTGACGCGACCTGGATCAATTCCAGCTTCGGCCTTGGCTATGGAGAGGTCGATTCGGCCTATGACCTCGACCTGAACAACCCCACCACCGGGGTATCGGGTTCGACGCCTGAACTCACCAGTCTGACCGGCAGCGACCAGCGGCAGATCGGCGTCTACGCGCAGGACCAGATCAGCTGGGGCGGCTGGAACGCGGTTCTCGGCCTCCGCAACGACTGGATCAAGCAGACGACCTGGGACGACGCCACCGGGGCCAAGACCGGCGAGGGCAGTGACAGCGCTCTGTCCTACCAGACCGGCCTTCTCTACCGCTTCGACAACGGTTTGGCGCCCTATGTCAGCTATGCGACGTCCTTCGTGCCGCAATCCTATCGCGACGAAGGCGGCCAACTCCTGACACCGGTGACTGGCGAGCAGTTTGAGGCCGGCGTGAAATTCCGCCCGGATGGTGCGAGTTATGCGGTGAATGTCGCCTATTATCACATGATCCAGACGGACCTACCGGCCTATGTCGGCTTCAATGACACCGTGGGCTATTACTATCGTGCTCTGGGCGAGGTGACCACTGATGGCGTCGAGGTCGAGGCGAAGACATCCTTCTCCAACGGTTTGGAGCTGATTGCCGGCTACAATTATAACGCCGCCGAGATCACGGAATCGGCCAATTCGGCAGAAGTCGGCAACCGGCCTTCGACCACGCCTCTGCACAGCGCTTCGCTGTGGGCCAACTACACCATTCCGGAAGGCGGTTTTCTCGACGGGCTGAGCGGCGGGGTCGGTCTGCGTTACGCCGGCGTGTCTTTCAAGGACACCACCAACACAACGGAAAACAGCGAAAGGCTGTATCTCGACGCCGCGCTGAATCTCGACATCGGCAAGCAGTTCAAGCGCGCCGACGGATTGAAGGCTTCCTTCAGCGTCAAGAACGTCTTCGACAAGCGCGACGAGGTCTGCACCGATGGCTATTGCTATTACGGGCAAGGTCGCACAGTGCTCGGTTCGCTGAAATACAGCTGGTGAATGCTCTGATGACGGGATAGGCGGCTCGTTCGCCTATCCCAGTTTCATGATCAGCGCGCCGAGCGCGATCACGCCGCCGGCGATATAGCGCCAGACGCTGGCCTTTTCCTTCAGGAACACCACCGAAATGATCAGGGCGAACAGGATGGAGGTTTCCCGGAGCGCCGCCACCGCCGCGATCGGCGCCTTGGTCATCGCATAGAGCGCCAGCCCATAGGACGCCACCGAGCCCGCGCCGCCGAACAGGCCGCGACGCCAGGTGCGGCGGGCATGAGCCACCACCGGCCGGACGCCGCGCATGAAGAAGGCGAAAGAGAACAGCAGCAGCGGCGGAAGGATGCAGATCCAGATCGTATAGGTGATCGGGTCGCCGGCCGCGCGCGCGCCGAGACCGTCGACATAGGTATAGGCGGCAATCACGAAGGCGTTGAGGATGGCGATGCCGGCCGCTTTCATATTGCCGCTGCGCGCCTCCGCCGCCAGCGTCAGCACCCCGGCGCAAATCGCCAGCACGCCGGCATACATCATGGGAGACAGCGTTTCCGCCAGAACCGTTCCGCTCGTCGTGGCCACGATGAGAGGCGCGACGCCGCGCATCAGCGGATAGACGAGCCCGATATCGCCGAACCGGTAGGCCGCGCCGACCAGCTGGTAATAGGTGAAGTGGATGCAGATGGACGCGAGAATATAGGGCCAGGCCTCCGGATGCGGCAACGTCATCGGCAGGAAGGGCAGGGCGCAGAGCGAGGCGACCGAGGCGCCCAGCGCGATCATGCTGGAATCGAGTTGCTTGTCGGAACCGGATTTGACCAGCGCGTTCCAGGTCGCGTGAAAGGCCGCGCCGACCAGGACGAGAAAAACGACATCCAAAGGCATGATGGAAAAGGGTCCGGTGAGTCGTATGAAGCTTTTGAGACACTATCCCCGGCGCCCTTGGGGATAAAGCGTGTTTGGCGCAAAATATTCGACGGCACAGGCCGCCTTTCCGCTCAAAATCCTTTGTGCTCTTTCAGAAATTCTTCCTCTTCTTCGGTGCTTTCGCGCCCGAGAACTTCATTGCGATGCGGGAAGCGGCCGAAGCGATCGATGATGTCGCGATGCTCACGGGCGAATTTCAGCGCGTTCTCATTGTCGATCGCCTCGTAGAGCGCGACGCATGTCTGCTGGTGAGCAGGATCTTCGCTGTGCATCAGCGGCAGGTAGAAAAACTGCCGTTCCCGCTCGGGAAATTCCTGGTCCCAGCCTTCCGCCAGCGCCTTTGTCGTCAAGGAGAGCGCCCTGTGATCCTGGCCGAAGGCGTGCGGCGTGCCGCGATGCAGATTGCGCGACAATTGATCGAGCAGGACGACCAGAGCCAGCGCGCCGCGAGGTATGTTCGACCAGGCGTCCAGCTCCCCGGCGCAGGCTTGATCATGCAGCGCTGCGAACCGGCTTTCGAGTTCCTGGTCGAAAGCGGCTCCGCCATTGAACCATTTTTCCTCCATGCCCTCGGCGAACCAGAAGGCGAGGAGGTCGTTGATGCGGGCGTCGTCCGTCATGCGGGCACTCAGCTGTCGAGCATTTCACGCACGGTGGTGGCGAGCTGCTTGAGCGAAAAGGGTTTGGGCAGGAAGCCGAACTTCGAGCCTTCCGGCAGGTTGCGCGCAAAGGCGTCCTCGGCGAAACCCGACACGAAGACGAACTTCATGTCCGGCCAGCGCTGCCGGATCTCTTTCAAGAGCGTCGGGCCGTCCATCTCCGGCATCACCACGTCGGAGACGACCACATCGACCTGACCATCGAGTTCGTCGAGAATATCGAGCGCTTCCACGCCGGAGCCTGCTTCGTGGACGGTGTAGCCGCGTGTTTCCAGCATGCGCTTGCCGCCGCGACGCACCGCTTCTTCGTCCTCGACCAGCAGCACCACCGCCGAATTGCCGGTGAGATCAGGTTCTTCCTGCGGAGGCTGAGGCGCGGCGGCGGGAGCCGCAGCGATATTGGAATTCGCAGCGGCTTCGCTGGCCGGAACCTCCTGCGGGATGTGCCGGGGCAGGAAGATGTGGAAGACCGTGCCCTTGCCGACTTCCGATTCCGGGAACACATAGCCGCCGGACTGCTTGATGATGCCGTAGACCATCGACAGGCCGAGACCCGTGCCCTTGCCCACTTCCTTGGTGGTGAAGAAGGGCTCGAAGATCTTGTCCATGATATCGGGCGCGATGCCGGTGCCGGTGTCGACCACGTCGATCACCACATAGTCTTCGACGGGCAGCCCCCGGAAGGGCGCGACGGCGGCTTCGGACGACGGCATGTTGCGCGTGCGGATCGTCAGCGTGCCGCCGCCGGGCATGGCGTCGCGGGCGTTGACCGACAGGTTCACCATCACCTGTTCGAACTGGGAAAGGTCCGTCTTCACCGGCCAGAGATCGCGGCCGTAATCGATCTCGAGCTTCACATTGGTGCCCGACAGCATGCGGGTGACCAGCATGCGCAGGTCGCCGATGGCGTCGGTGAGATTGATGACAGCGGGCCTGAGCGTCTGCTTGCGCGAGAAGGCCAGAAGCTGGCGCACCAGCACCGCGGCCCGGTTGGCGTTGCGCTTGATCTCCATGAGATCGGCGAAAGAGGAATCCGATTGCCGCGCCTGCAGCAGAAGATGGTCGGAGGAAAGCAGGATGGCGGTCAGCACATTGTTGAAGTCATGCGCGATGCCGCCTGCCAGCGTGCCCACCGCATTCATCTTCTGCGTCTGGGCCATCTGGGTTTCCAGCGCCCGCTGCTGGGTGGTTTCCACGGCGTAGACGATGGCCGCTTCTTCCGGCGCCTCGTCGGACTGGTCGATCACGGCGTTGACGTAAAAGCGGAAGTACCGGCTCTCGTCCGCCGGATGCCGGGCGTCGACGGGTTCGATATCGGCCTTGAAATCCTTGGCGGCCTGCAGCGCTGCGGCGAGTTTGTCGCGTTCTGTTCCGGCCACCACCGAGAACAGGTCCTGGCCGTCTTCGCCGTCCGGCGTCTTGAGGCCGGTGAACAGTTTCATGAACTGCGTGTTGGTGCGGAGAATGCGGCCCGCGCCGTCGACCGAGGCGATCGCCATCGGCGTGTTGTTGAAGAACCGGTTGAAGCGCTGGGCCGCCGACGAATTCTCCGACGAGGCCTCGTCCTGCACGCGCTTGAGCACGATGGTGCGGCTTTCGCCCGGCGCGCCGTCCTTGGCGGCGGAGACGCGGTGGATGATGCGCACCGGCGCGGTGCGTCCGTCGAGCTTGCGGAAATCGAGATCGAGCGTCTCGGTGCGGTTCTGGCCCGGTTCGGGATGAATGGTCTCTAGCCGCGTCAGCCCTTCGCCGGCGCAGATGTCGCGAAGCGACAAAGAGCCCGGACGGAAGCGCGTCAGGTCGATGTCGAGCCAGTCGGCGAGCGTGGCGTTGAGATAGAGGATCTCGCCCTTGCGGCCGGCGGAGAAGAAACCGGCCGGCGCATGGTCGAGATAGTCGATGGCGTTCTGCAATTCTCGGAAATACTTTTCCTGCTCGCTGCGTTCGCCGGTGGTGTCGGCGATCTCCCAGAGGAAGAAGGGACCGCCGGGCTCGTCGTCGATTTCGACGGGCCGCGCCTTCAGCCGGTACCACCAGGCGGGTTCATTGTCGGACACAGTCAGGCCGAGCGGCCGGGCGAGCCGGAATTCCTCGTAACCGGATTTGCCCTCGATGAGGCCGTTGGTCAGCCGGTAGACCGCTTCCGTGGATTCCCGGCTGCGCGACAGCAGATGTTCGATGGTCACAGGGCCGGTCGCGGGATCGGCGCCGGTCAACCGGCCATAGGCGGCGTTGGCGTAGACGGCGCGACCCTTGCGGTCGGTGATCAGCACGCCTTCGGGCATGGTGTCGAGCACGGCGCGCGAGACGGTGTCGGAGCGGTTCTGCGGCATCACCTCGACAAAGCCGACGATGCTGGAAACCAGAAAGAAGATGCCGGCCATGGCGAGGACGCCGAGAATGCCGAGCACCATTTCATTCTCTAATTGGTCCCGGAACCAGACGAAAGCCGCCGCCGCCGCCACCAGGGTCATCGCAAGCAGAACGAGGCGAAGCGCCGTTCCCGGTCGCTGTCCGTTCACCACCACCGGCCTGTAAGGGTCGGCCGTCCCGTTAGCTTTTGTCATCCAGTCCTCGATATGCGCCCCGGCGGACCGGCCGAGCCTCAACGCGCATTGCGCCGACTCATGTTTATCAAGTTGAAACAGTTCCACAAAGCGCGCGCAGGACTAATTCACCACTCTATTGCATCAGTTGATTGACGGGAGCGCTGGCTGGGCGCGTCGCGGCGAGGGATAAGATGGGATTTGACTTGCCAATCCGGAAAAATGCCTTCAATGACCCATATGAGTGTGTTGTGGTCGACGCATCTCGGACGAAAAGGAAAGCATGATGCTGGATGGATTGGCGCCCGATCTCGCGCCGAGGCTGGTGATCGCCATTGGCGGCGTCGCTCTCGCGTTCGTCGCTTTCATTGTCGTTCTGATGTTCCTCAAGAAGCGCAATTCTCCCTTGTTCATCAAGGGCGGCCGCTCCCGCGAGCATCGGCTGCACGTGCTCGACGCCGCAGCCGTCGACGCCAAGCGCCGCCTGGTGCTGATCCGCCGCGACGACACCGAACATCTGATCATGATCGGCGGCCCGACCGATATCGTCATCGAAACCGGAATCATTCCGGGCCGGCCCCTGTCCGGAGAGATCGCGCAGCAGCTTCAAGCGCCGGCGCCCGCCGCGATCGCCGCCGAACCGAAGCCCCAGCCTCAGATCCAGCCGCCGCAGCCCCAACGCCGCGTGGAGCCGCCGCGCCAGCAGGAGCCGCGCGTCGCGCCGCCCGCCGCGCAAGCGGAGAAGCCGCGGGAAGCCCTCGCCAGACCAACGCCCGCCATCGCCCCGCCCGTTCAGCCCGCTGCGGCTTCGCGGCCCTCGCAGGCCGAACAGCCGCCCGCCAAACCGGTCGAGCCGCGCATCTCCAATATGGGCGCCATGCTCTATGACGAGGGCCGCGAGCCCTTCGCCGGCGCCAAGGCGCCCTTGTCGTCGATGAGCGCCGCGCAGGCGCAGAAGGCCGCGCAGGCCTCTCCGCCCGCTACAGCCAGCCAGGCCGACGCCATTCTCGAACAGGCCCGCAGCCGGGTTCTGCCGCCGTCCGCGCCCGTAGCGGAGACACCGGCTCCTCGCATCGAAAACACCTCCAGCGACGCCCGACTGGAGGCGATGCGCGCCGAGGCTGCCGCCAAGCTCGAAGCCGCCCGCCAGGCGCAGACCGCGCCCGCATCCCGTCCGGCCGCCGCGGCGCCGCGCCCGCAGGCGAGCCTGCCGTCTCCGACGCCCGCGCCCGCATCCAACCAGGATCGGCTGGCGTCGGATTTCGCGAGCTTCCTGGAGGCGGAACTCGAGGCCGGCGGCGTTCTGGCCGACAGCCCCCGCGCGGCAGCCGGACCCGGCCAGCCCGGTAGCGGCAGCGCCGAACAGGCGGTGAACCGCAGGCTCGGAGAAATCAACGTCAACAAGACCGACCCCGCCTGACAGCATCAAGCATCGACGGGGGCGTCGTCCGGGGAGGGGACATGCCCAGCACGAAGACCAGACACTACGCCGCGCGGCTCAACGCCTTCAAGATGGACGCCGCGCGCTATTGGCCGGGCAAGAACCGCGTCACCACGCTCGACCTGATCGAGCGCGCCGCGACCGTCGAGGGTCTGAACGCCGCCGACCTCAATTATCCCGACCATTTCGTCGACGCGCCCGCAGCGGAACTGAAAGCGCGCATGGATGATCTCGGCATCACGCTGAACGGCGGCGCCATGCGCTATTACACCGATCCCGGCTTCAAGCTCGGCGCCTTCACCCATCCCGACCAGGCCGTCCGCCGCGCTGCGATCGATCTCACCAAGCGCGGCATCGACGCCGTGCGCGAGATGGGCGGCGGGCTGATGACGCTGTGGATGGGGCAGGACGGTTTCGACTATTCCTTCCAGGGCGACTACAAGCGGATGTGGGACGATACGATCGCCGCGCTCATCGAGGTCTCGGGCCATGACTCGGCGTGCGACATCGCCATCGAATACAAACCGAACGAGCCGCGCTCCTACGCGCTGATGCCCGATATCGGCACGACGCTGCTCGCGATCCGCGAAGCAGGGGCCTCCAATCTCGGCGTGACGCTGGATTTCGCCCATGTCCTGTTCGCCGACGAAATGCCGGCGCATGCCGCGAGCCTCGCGGCCCGTCATTCCCGCATTCTCGGCGTCCACCTCAATGACGGCTACGGCAAGCGCGACGACGGCCTGATGATCGGAACCGTCCATCCCGTTCAGACGATTGAACTTCTGATCGAACTCGAGCGGATCGGTTACGACAAGGCCATCTATTTCGACACCTTCCCCGATCATGGCGGATTGGACCCGGTCGAGGAATGCCGCACCAATATTCTCGCCGCCAATATGATGTTCGACATCGCCGAGCGTCTCAAGGATCATGCCGGCCTTGCCGACGCCATCGCGCGCCAGGATGCGGCGATCAGCCAGCGCATCATCATGCAGGAACTCTACCGGCGAGGCTAGAGCGCATCTCAGCTTATCCGCCTCATTCTGTTGGTCCAAACCGGGATGATCCGCGAGGAGAAGGGCGCTGGTCGTAGCTGATGCTACGGCCAAGCTCTTCGACGACGCGGGCGCCCGGTTTCGACCAACCCTTCGGGCCGGATGAATTTCGGCCATTATCTTCGGCTTTTGGCTCCGCCGTACATCTGGGTACGCCCTCGCCAAAAGCCTTGATCCTGACCGAAATTGATCCGGCAGAATGAGGCGGATAAGCTGAGATACGCTCTAGAACTCGCCGAGCCGCTTGACCGATGTCAATGCGCCGTCCCGAAATCGGACGGATGATCTCCCCCATTGCATCTTTTGTTGTGGGGGACGCCATGAATATGCCACTCGCCGCGCATGCGGTCATCGACACGGTCTCTGCCTGGTGGCGGGACCGTGTGCAGATTTCGTCGCAACTCGAGGAAATCGCCCGGCTGAGCTATCAGGATCTCGAAGACGTGGCCAATGACTGCGGCATGACGGCCCTGCAACTGGTCGACGTCATCAAGGCGGGGCCGCATGGTTCGGATGAAATGCTGGCGCTGATGAAGGCGCTCAACATCGATCCCGACGCCGTCCGGGAATTCAATCCACGCAATTTCCGCGACATGCAGGTGGCCTGCGCACGATGCGGCGCCAAGGGAGAATGTCGCTCGCATCTGGGCGACGGCTCGATTTCTGAACACTACCGCGACTATTGCGAAAACGCCGAGGTCATGAACGCGCTTCGCGCCCAGCCGATGATGTTGTCGGAGTAACCGCGGCGCGCGCGGCGAAGCGTCAGCCCATCAGGCGCGGATATTCGATGGCCGGGCAACGATCCATGATCACCGTCACGCCTTCGGCTTCCGCCTTCTCCGCCGCCTTGTCGTCGCGCACCGACAGCTGGCCCCAGATGGTTTTGGGCCTGGGGCTGAGAGCCAGCGCCTCGTCGATGACGCCGGACAATTGATCGGCGGCGCGGAAGACGTCGACCATGTCGACCGGTTCGGGAATGTCGGCGAGGCGGGCGTGGACGGTCTGGCCCAAGATCTCGCCGCCGGCATGGCCTGGATTGACGGGAATGACCTTGTAGCCCTTGTCGATGAGGAAGCGCATGACGCCGAAGCTGGGACGCGCCGGATTGGCGGAGGCGCCCACGACGGCGATCGTCTTTACGGAACCAAGCACATCCCGAATGGTTTTCGGATCGTAAGAATCGTGGTTCATGCCCGTTCCTCCTGATGTTGACGTGTCGATGTCAGGACATAGGCGTCGCGATCGAAGGAGAAAAGACCATGCGCGCAACTATTCTCGCCGCTCTTTTGATTTTACCGACCTCTGCGCTTGCCGATCCTGTGCGGGTGAACGCGCTCCAGCACAGCTGCGAAAGCCTGCAACGGATCGTCGAGGAGAATGGCGCCGCCATCATTCGCTATCCCTCGCGCAACAAGCCGGGATTGACGCTCTACGACCGGTATGTCAGTTCGGTCTCCTCCTGCGGCAATCGCCAGATGGCGGAAACGATGAGCATCCCGGCCGCCGATACGAAGGCTTGCCGGGTCCGCCACTGCGTGCCGGCCGATTGCGATCCGGGCGAACCCTTCTGTTTCTGATAGGAAGATTTCAGGCGTCGAGAATGAGATGTCCCTCGGCGTCCATCTTGACGAAGGGGTTATATGCCACTTCCCACAAATGTCCGTCGGGATCGGCGAAATAGCCGGAGTAACCACCCCAGAACACTTTCTCCGGGTCCTTTACCGGCGTCGCCCCGCAGGACAGGGCGAATTTGTAGACGGCGTCGACGCCCCGCTCGCTCGTGACATTATGCGCGAGCGTGACGCCGGAAAAGCCCGGCGCGGTGTTTTCGACATGAGCGTCTTCGGCCAGCGACTGCCGCGCGAAAAGCGCCAGCGTCACGCCCTTCAACTGGATGAACGTGATGGCGTCCTGACTGGCTTCGGACTTGGTCCAGCCGAGCCTTTCATAGAAGGCGGTGGAGCGCGCCACGTCTTCGACGCCCAGCGTAATGAGGGAAATTCGGCGGTCGAGGGACATGCGAGCTCCACGTGTTCGCTAAACGTTCCTCATCTGTACGCGAACTTCAGCAAAGCGTCAACGAAGCTTCAATTTTTCTGATTGGTCGCAATCCGCTCCGGACGGACGCGCAGCCACGCTCGACGCGGCTGCGCGTGACTGACATGTCCTCAGTCGTTGAGCGCCAGCGCGATGCGGGCGGCGAGGCGGGCGTTGTTTTCCACCAGCGCGATATTGGTGTCCAGGCTGCGGCCCTCGGTGATGTCGAAAATGCTCGACAGCAGATAGGGGGTCACCGCCTTGCCGGCGATGCCGTCGGCCTCGGCGTTTTCGAGCGCGCGGTTGATGTAGATTTCCATCTCCTCGCGCTCGATTTCCTTCTCTTCCGGAACCGGATTGCCGATCAACAGGCCGCCATGGATGCCGAGTTCGTCGCGCATCTTCTGGAAGCGGGCGATGGCTGCGGGGCTGTCGAGGCGGAGCGGGCTCTTGAGCCCGGAACGGCGCGACCAGAAGGCCGGAAATTCGTCCTGCCCGTAGGTGACCACGGGAACGCCTTTGGTTTCCAGCACTTCCAGCGTCTTGGGAACATCGAGAATGGCTTTTGCGCCGGCGCAGACGACGATCACGCCGGTGCGGGACAGCTCTTCCAGATCGGCCGAAATGTCGAACGTCTCCTCGGCCTTGCGATGCACGCCGCCGATGCCGCCGGTGGCGAACACCTTGATGCCGGCGCCGGCTGCGGAGATCATGGTGGCGGCCACCGTGGTCGCCCCGGTGCGGCCTTCCGCCATGGCGAAGGCGAGATCGGCGCGCGACAGTTTCATGGCGTCCGGCGTCCGGGCGAGCTGTTCGAGTTCCTGCTCGTCGAGGCCGACATGCAGCACGCCGTTGATCACGGCGATGGTGGCGGGAACCGCGCCCTCAGTGCGAATAATCGCCTCGACGCTGCGGGCCATGGCGAGATTGCCGGGATAGGGCATGCCATGGGTGATGATGGTGGATTCGAGCGCGACGAGAGCCCGGCCCTCGGACTTGGCGACGGCGACCTCCGCCGAATAGGTGATCGGGAGCTTGTGGCTGGACATGGTCTTTCCTGACTGGTTTCTAAAAGCGAGTTACAACAATATTTCCGCTTCCGGCACAAGGGCGAGGGTGGCGGCGAGCAGCGCCCGGCTCAGCGCTTCCGAAGCTGCCATTTCACTTTCGAGCGCGATGCGCGCCGAGGCGGTGGCGGATCTGAGACAGGCTTCCAGTGGGGCGCCCGACAGGGCCGCGTCCAGGAAGCCTGCAGCGAAGCCGTCGCCCGCGCCCGTGACATCGCCGATCGAGGCGAGCGCCGGAGGGGCGAGGCAGGCGCTCTTGCCGCCTATCCACGCCACCGCTTCGTGGCCGCCGCGGGTGATCGCGCCGCCTTGGAGGCCGAGCGCGGTCATGATCTCAGGCCAACGCCTGAAATCCTCGACCTCCTGGCCCGACAGGGCCTTGGCTTCCGCCTCGTTCATGAACAGGAAATCGAGATGGGCGAGCGCCTCGGAAAAGCGCACGATCTTGGCGGGCGAAATGCCGATCGCCGCTGTCGTCTTGCCGAGCCGTCGGGCGGTTGCCGTGATCAGCAGCAGCGTTTCCTCGGGCAGATTGGCGTCGGTGATCACGGCTTCGGTGGCCTCGAACGCGTCGCGCACCGTCCGCACCGACAGCCGGCGCGGGGAGAACAGCCGGTAAAGCTCCATGTCGGCGAGCGCGATGACCAGATTGCCGTCGCGCTCGAGGATCGCCGTATAGCTCGGCGTCCGTCGGTCGAGGAAGGTGAAGGGCCTGTCGATCACGCCGGCCGCCTCCGCCGCGATCGCCACCGCTTCGCCCTCGGCGTCGCCGCCGCGCGGCGAGATCAGCGTCACCGCATGCCCGAGCCGTGCAAGATTGCGCGCCGCATTGAACACGCCGCCGCCGGCCTCTTCCCGCCAGGAACCCGGATTGGATGCGCCCGGCGCCGTTTCGCCCGAAATACGTCCGCGCCGATCGATATGAGCGCCGCCGAGCGCCAGAATTGCCGTCATTCCCGATACCCCGATTTTCGAATCATCTTAGCCGTTCCGCGCGCTCCGCCGCAAGCGCCGACGCGATGGGAACTCCTTGAAAACACCTGTGAAAACAAAAAAGGAACAGAGGAAGGAAAACTATTTTTCTTCAATTGGTTGATGTGAACTTGAAACTATAGAACAAAGCGTGTACATACACTGCATTGCTTCGCCAGCCCGGATAACCTAAAGGTGGATGACATGGCCCAGAACACATTGCGACTCGTAGAGGAAAAATCAGTGGATAAAAGCAAGGCACTGGACGCGGCCCTGTCCCAGATCGAACGGTCCTTCGGCAAGGGTTCGATCATGCGCCTGGGCTCGAACGAGAATGTCGTCGAGATCGAAACCGTCTCGACCGGCTCGCTGAGCCTCGATATCGCCCTCGGCATCGGCGGCCTGCCCAAGGGCCGCATCGTGGAAATTTACGGCCCGGAAAGCTCCGGTAAGACGACTTTGGCGCTGCAGACCATCGCGGAAGCCCAGAAGAAGGGCGGCATTTGCGCCTTCGTCGACGCTGAACACGCGCTCGATCCCGTCTATGCCCGCAAGCTGGGCGTCGATCTGGAAAACCTCCTGATCTCGCAGCCCGACACCGGCGAACAGGCGCTCGAAATCACCGACACGCTGGTGCGCTCGGGCGCGATCGACGTGCTCGTGGTCGACTCCGTCGCGGCTCTCACCCCGCGCGCCGAAATCGAAGGCGAAATGGGCGACAGCCTGCCGGGTCTTCAGGCCCGTCTGATGAGCCAGGCGCTGCGCAAGCTGACCGCCTCGATCTCGCGCTCGAACTGCATGGTCATCTTCATCAACCAGATCCGCATGAAGATCGGCGTGATGTTCGGCTCGCCCGAAACCACGACCGGCGGCAATGCGCTGAAATTCTACGCCTCGGTGCGTCTCGACATCCGCCGCATCGGCTCGGTCAAGGAGCGCGACGAAGTCGTCGGCAACCAGACCCGCGTCAAGGTGGTCAAGAACAAGATGGCGCCGCCCTTCAAGCAGGTCGAGTTCGACATCATGTATGGCGAAGGCGTCTCCAAGACCGGCGAACTCGTCGATCTCGGCGTCAAGGCCGGCATCGTCGAAAAGTCGGGCGCCTGGTTCTCCTACAACAGCCAGCGTCTCGGCCAGGGCCGTGAAAACGCCAAGTCCTTCCTGCGCGACAATCCGGATCTCGCCCGCGAGATCGAACTGTCGCTGCGTCAGAACGCCGGCCTGATCGCCGACCGCTTCCTGGAGAATGGCGGTCCGGAGCCGGGCGAGGGCGACGACGCGCTGGAAGCTTGATCTTCCACGATTTTCAGTTCTTCAGCCGGCGTCGGGACAAGTCCCGGCGCCGGTCTTGTTTTTCTGGACATGAGCAAGGCTGAACGATAAAAGCCGTTGACCAAAAAACGGCCAGTACACCGGGCATACAAGCGCAAAGGGCATAAAATGAGTGGCGTGAACGAAATCCGCTCCGCATTTCTGGATTATTTCCGCAAGAACGGCCACGAAATCGTAGCCTCGTCTCCGCTCGTGCCCCGCAATGACCCGACGCTGATGTTCACCAATGCCGGCATGGTGCAGTTCAAGAACGTCTTCACCGGCCTGGAATCGCGCCCCTATTCCACGGCGGCCACCGCGCAGAAATGCGTGCGCGCCGGCGGCAAGCATAACGACCTCGACAATGTCGGCTACACCGCGCGTCACCACACCTTCTTCGAAATGCTCGGCAACTTTTCCTTTGGCGACTATTTCAAGGAACGCGCCATCGAACTCGCTTGGAACCTGATCACCAAGGAATACGGCATCGACGCCAAGCGTCTGCTGGTCACCGTCTATCACACCGACGACGAAGCCTTCGGCCTGTGGAAGAAGATCGCCGGCCTTACCGACGACCGCATCATCCGCATTCCGACCTCGGACAATTTCTGGGCGATGGGCGACACCGGTCCCTGCGGTCCCTGCTCGGAAATCTTCTACGATCACGGCGACCACATCTGGGGCGGCCCTCCGGGTTCCGCCGATGAAGACGGCGATCGCTTCATCGAGATCTGGAACCTCGTCTTCATGCAGTATGAGCAGGTGACCAAGGAAGAGCGCGTCAATCTTCCGCGTCCCTCGATCGACACCGGCATGGGCCTCGAGCGCATCTCCGCGCTGCTGCAGGGCAAGCATGACAATTATGACACCGACCTGTTCCGCGCGCTGATCGAGGCCTCCATGCAGGCCACGGGGACCGATGACAAGGATGAGCGTCGCGCCAGCCATCGCGTCATCGCCGATCACCTGCGCTCCTCGGCTTTCCTGATCGCCGACGGTGTGCTGCCCATGAACGAAGGCCGCGGTTACGTGCTCCGCCGCATCATGCGCCGCGCCATGCGCCACGGTCAGTTGCTCGGCGCACGCGATCCCTTGATGTACAAGCTGGTTCCGGCGCTGGTGAAGGAAATGGGCGCCGCCTATCCGGAACTGGTCCGCGCCGAATCCCTGATCACCGAGACCCTGAAGCTCGAGGAAACCCGCTTCCGCAAGACGCTGGAGCGCGGCCTCGGCCTGCTCAACGACGCCGTGTCGGGATTGGACGAAGGCTCGGAGCTCGATGGCGAGACCGCGTTCAAGCTTTACGACACCTATGGCTTCCCGCTCGACCTGACGCAGGACGCCCTGCGCCAGAAGAATATCGGCGTCGACACCGACGGCTTCTCCAAAGCCATGGCGCGCCAGAAGGCCGAAGCCCGCGCCAACTGGTCTGGTTCCGGCGAAGCCGCTACCGAAGCGGTCTGGTTCGAGATCAAGGAAGACAAGGGCGCGACCGAATTCCTCGGCTATGACGCCGAGCGCGCCGAAGGCGTGGTGCAGGCGCTGGTGCGCGACGGCGCCCGCGTGGAAGAGGCCTCCGCCGGCGAGGCGGTGCAGATCGTCGTCAACCAGACCCCCTTCTACGGCGAGTCGGGTGGCCAGATGGGCGACACCGGCGAGATCCTGTTCGAGGGCGGCAAGGCCGTCGTGTCCGATACGTTGAAGAAGGGCGACGGCCTGTTCGTGCACTACGCCACGATTGAAAGCGGCGTCTTGAAGCCCGACGCAGCCGTGGTGCTCGAAGTGGATCATGCGCGCCGCGGCAAGCTGCGCTCCAACCACTCCGCCACCCATCTCATCCATGAGGCGCTGCGCGAAGTGCTGGGCACCCATGTGGCGCAGAAGGGCTCGCTGGTCGCGCCCGAGCGGCTGCGTTTCGACGTTTCGCATCCCAAGCCGATGAGCGCCGAGGAAATCCGCGTCGTCGAAGCCATGGCCAATGAGATCGTGGTGCAGAACGCGCCCGTGACCACCCGCCTGATGAGCGTCGACGACGCCATCGCCGAGGGCGCGATGGCGCTGTTCGGTGAAAAATATGGCGAGGAAGTGCGTGTCGTCGCCATGGGCACGGCCAAGCGCGGCGAGAAAGCCGGCAAGCCCTATTCGGTGGAACTCTGCGGCGGCACGCATGTGCGCGAAACCGGCGATATCGGCCTGATCCGCATTCTCTCGGACACAGCCGTCGGCGCGGGCGTGCGTCGCATCGAGGCGCTGACGGGCGAGGCGGCGCGCGATTACCTGTCGCAGCAGGATGAACGCGTGAAGCAGATCGCCGGCGTGCTGAAAACCCAGCCCGACGACATCATCGCCCGCATCGAACAGCTGATGGACGAGCGCAAGAAGCTCGAGCGCGAACTCTCGGACGCCAAGAAGAAGCTCGCCCTCGGCGGCGGCGCGGGCGGCGGCGATGGCGTCCGTGACGTCAACGGCGTCAAATTCCTCGGCCGCGTCGTCACCGGCGTCGAACCGAAGGATCTCAAGAGCCTCGCCGACGAAGGCAAGAAGACGGCCGGTTCGGGCGTCGTGGTGTTTATCGGCGTCTCAGAAGACGGCAAGGCGAGCGCCGTCGTGGCGGTGACCGAAGACCTGACCTCGCGCTTCAGCGCGGTCGATCTGGTGCGCGTCGCCTCCCAGGCATTGGGCGGCAAGGGCGGCGGCGGACGTCCCGATATGGCGCAGGCCGGCGGCCCGGATGGCTCGCAGGCGGAAGCCGCGCTCGACGCCGTGGCCGCCGCTTTGGGGTAATTTGTTAACCATCGACTGTCTTTTGTGGGGCCGCGGTTATCCGTCGGCCCCATTGCTTTTGCGGCATTACGGAAAATTCCCCGTTTATTAAGGCTTTTGGATCTAGCTGGAGGGAGTGATCATCCAAAGAGGCTTCGGCTTTGCTCAACCTGCCGACTATGATGCTCTGCACCGGTCTGATGACATTGTCGGTGTCAGTCATCCTGACCTATGCGCTGTTTTTTGAAAAGCGCGAAAAGGCGTTGCAATATTGGTGCGCGGCGATGTGGTGCGTGTGCCTGGGCTGCTTCTTGACGATGTTCCGCGCTTGGGAAGGCACATTTTGGCTTTCTATTGTTTTGGGCAATGGGATGATCATTCTGGGCTATGGCTTCGTCTTGGCGGGTTTCGCCAAATTTCACGGCCTCCCCGTCCGCCCGTCTTTAGTGCCGCTGGGTGCGTTGATCTGGGTGATGGTGTGCGTGGCAAGTGATGAGTTTCGGAGCGACTTCAATCTGCGCACCATAGTTATTTCAGCAATTGGCGCGTTCTATTCAGGTCTTTGCGCCCGGATCTCTTATGCCATCCACAAAGAGGAACGGTTGCCGTCGGCGCTCTTCACCCTCGGCGTTTATTTTGCGCATACATTAACCTTCCTCGCGCGCGTAGCCCTTTGCTATTTCCTTCCTGTCGAAGGAGCCATGAACCCCGTTGTCGGCGGTTGGTTCCAGTTTATGATGTTGGAGGCCTTCGTCCAGGCTTCGTTCAGCACGTTCATTTTCGTGCTGCTGGTGCGGGAGCGCGCCGAGCGTCGCTACCGTTTGGCGGCCGAGATCGACGGCTTGACCGGCGCGGCGACGCGCCGTCACTTCGTCGAAATCGCTACCGCATGGCTCTCTGACAAGCCGAAACAGGGCGCACTGGCGGTCCTGGATCTCGATTACTTCAAAAAAGTCAACGACACCTATGGCCATCTGGCCGGCGACGCGGTGTTGCGCGCCTTCGGAAGCCATGTGAATGCGCGGCTCGAACAGGGAATGCTGCTCGGCCGCATGGGGGGTGAAGAATTCGCCCTGTTGATGCCGGAGATGGATCAGGAGGGCGCGGCGGTCTTTCTTGAGGGGCTGCGCGCCTCCGTCGAAGAGGCGACGACGCATTTCAATGGCAATGGGCTGAAAGTCACGACCAGCATCGGTCTTGCGTCAACCCAGGAAGTCGGCCATCTCTTTGATCATCTGCTCGCCGGCGCCGACCACGCGCTCTATGTCAGCAAGGAGCAGGGCCGCAACAGAGTTTCGGCCTTCTCCCCGGCCATGCAATTGCGCGCCGTGCTGGAGGAAGATGGTCGCGAAACCCGCGTCAGCCTGCGCAAGAAGCGGGTCAGCCGCGTCTCGGTGCGCACGAAAATGGCGCGCGACCGGGCCTGACGCCTGTCAGGTCGCGGTTGTGAGTTCCCCGGCCTGCTGAAACGCGGTTTCCACCGAGGGGGCGAACACCGTCAGTGGCGGCCCGGCGTGGTGGGCGCGCAGGATCGCTTCCATATCCGGCGAAGCGCCGGCGATGATCACCGTCACCCCACGCCGCTGCGCTTTCTTCGCCATGCCTTCGATGACATTCGCCGCCGTCGAATCGATATAGGCGGCGCGGCTGACATCGAGGATGAAGATCCTGGCGCGATCCGAGATCTGGTCGAGCACTGCCCCCATCGATGCGGCCGCGCCGAAGAAGAAGGCGCCTTCCAGCCGGTAAGCGACGATATCAGGATTGTCGGAGGGAAGGCCGTCTTCGCTGTCCGCCGCCGGCGCGCGGCCCTGTTCGGCGAGGCTCACCCGCACTTCCTTGCTCATCCTGTCGATGAACAGCACCGAGCCGATCAGGAAGCCTGCGAGGATCCCTTCGGTGAGGTCGCGAAACACCACGATCAGGAACGTCGCGAGAAGCACCAGCGCGTCACCCGGCGACGAGCGAAGCAGCGCGGTGACGGCCGGTTTCTCGATCATGTTCCAGGCGACCGATGCCAGCACGCCCGCCAGCGCTGCGAGCGGAATATAGGCGGCGAGCGGCGCAAGCAGAACCATGAAGGCCAGGAGAAACAGCGCATGCGCCATGCCGGACACCGGGCTGGTGGCGCCGGCGCGCACATTGGTGGCGGTGCGGGCGATCGTGCCGGTGACGCAGAAGCCGCCGAACAGGGCCGAACCGACATTGGCGACGCCCTGGCCGACGAGCTCGATATTCGACCGGTGCCGGCGTCCGGTCATGCCATCGGCGACCACGGCGGACAACAGCGACTCGATGGCCCCCAGGAGTGCAAAGGAGGCGGCGTCCGGCAGAACGGCGACGATCTTGTCGAACGACAGCACGGGAAGCGCCGGGGCCGGCAGACCGCCGGGAATGCCGCCGAAGCGCGAGCCGATGGTGGCGACCGGAAGATTGAGCAAGACGGCGGCCAGCGTGGCGAGCGCGACGGCGATCAGCAGATTGGGCGCGCGGGGCGCAAGACGCTTCAAGACGACGATCACGACAACCACGCCGGCGGATATCGCAAGCGCTGATCCATTCAGCGTGTTGCGGGCCGCATAGAGCGCCTCGAGCTTGCCGATGACGGGACCGGGTTCCGTCCCGGAGAGCGTCAGCCCGAAAAGATCCTTCAGCTGGCTCGCAAAAATGATCACCGCGATGCCGGCGGTGAAGCCGACAGTGACCGGATAGGGGATGTATTTGACGAAGCCGCCAAGCCGGAGAAATCCGGCCGCGACCAACATCAGGCCCGATAGCGCCGTGGCGAGGATCAATCCGTCGACGCCATGGCGGGCGGCAGTCGCCGAAACAAGCACGATGAACGCCCCCGCAGGGCCGCCGATCTGATGGCGGCTGCCGGACAGGGCCGAGACGAGAAAGCCGCCGGCGACCGCAGTGTAGAGCCCCATGGCGGGCGCGACGCCTGAAGCGATGGCGATGGCCATGGACAGCGGCAGTGCCACGATCGCCACCGTGAGCCCCGCGATCAGGTCGGCGCGCAATCGCCCGAAACCATAGCCTTCCTGAAACACGCTCCACAATTTGGGTGCGAATATCTCGCCATTCGTCCGCATGCCCGCCGTCTCCCCACGCCATTCCGCACGGATGAGACTGTGCTCCCGCAAGACGAGTCCCTGCAATGACGAAGATCAAGTTTTAGGCGACGTCAGCCCGTCAATTCATCTGCAGGCGCGGCACCTTCGGGGCGGAGAGCGCCGCGAGCGACGGCTTGGAGAAGAAATAGCCCTGCATCAGCGTGACGCCGAGATCGGCCAGCACATGATATTCCTCCGCCGTCTCAATGCCTTCGCAGACCGGCGTGATACCGAGATCGCGCAACATAGCAAGCGTATGGGAGACGATCTTGCGGCGCGGCCCGTCCTTGTCGATGCCGCGGATCAGCTCCATGTCGAGTTTGACGATATCGGGCTGGAACTCGGCGAGCAGACCGAGGCCGGCAAAGCCCGCGCCGAAATCATCGATGGCCGTCTTGAAGCCCATGGCGCGATAGGAATTGAGGATGTTGAGGAGATGGGCGGTGTCTAGCCGCTCCGCTTCGGTGAATTCGAAGATGATGTTCTCGATCGGAAAGGCCGCGCGTTTGGCGGCAGCCAGCGTCTGGCGGATGCAGGCCGAGGGTTCGTAGACCGCATTCGGGAGAAAGTTGATCGACAGCATCGCCCCCGTCTCGGCAAGGCCCAGCCCGGCGGCGAGATCGATGGCTTTGACGCGGCAGAGCTGATCGAAGGCGTAGCGATTGTCGTCGTTGAGGCGTGACAGAACCGCGCCCGCGCCTTCGCCGTTTTCGCCGCGCACCAGCGCTTCATGGGCGAAAACGCGTCCGGTGTCGGTGTCCACGATCGGTTGGAAAGCCATAGTGATGGCGATTGGGAATTTTTCACCATTTGCGCAGGCGGCGCATTGTGTCTTGTCGTTCATTCTCGTCCCCGAAATACGCGCAGGCGCAAGCGCCGCCCATTCAAGCGCAACCGCATCAATACATGGGGTCGGTTAAGGTTCCGTCTGCATATGTGTTTGCGGCGCGCCGCCGAGGCAGGCGCGCCGCATGCGCGTTACAGTTTGATTCTAAAAACGTCGATCGGCATGCCGCGCGGATCGTTCTTTTCTTCCGGTAGGCCCATGTCGCGCCGCATCCGGTCGCTCACATTCAAGAGGGCTATGTCGGTCGCGTGGTCGCGCTTGCGCCGCTCGCGCGCCGCCAGCCAGACAGCCAGAATGACGCGCAGGGGATGGTGCTTTTCGATCAGCGCTGCTGCGATCCGATCGATGCTGTGTTCGTCCAGGGGTTGTCTTGCAGTCATGGTTCATCAGCCCGACGCTCCGCGCGCGGGTCCTCGCAAATTGGGGCGCGGACAGCAGACGTCGCATGTCGGCCGACAAGCCGAAATACGCGCAGCGAAGCGCCGGAATGGATTCAGGTTAGGGAAATGCTGGAATCAGGCCTCAAAGGGCGCAGAGAGACCACGGTCGCGTAGAATTCACGCCTGAGCGCATGAAACCAGCAAATGCGTAATGCACGACAGAAAATGTATTCATCACGCCCTCCTGCGCTGGTGTTGACCTGCCGAGACTGTCTCACGGCTTTTCTGATCTGGCAAGCGGGCGCAATCGAAAATTGCGTCAAGACGCCGCTCCTGTTGCGGTGAGGCAACAGGTGTCAGACAGTGAGGCCGAAGCCTTGCAGCAGGCGACGGGTGGAAAAATCTGGTTTTCCCGAGGTGAAGACGGCGCGATCGTGATGTGTGTCGGGATGCAGGTGATGCAGAACCGGAACCAGCCGCCGCGCCTGCCGCGCGATCGCCTCCGCCGGGTCGAGCCAATCGACCGGCCAGGGCGCGAGCTTGCGGAAGAGATTGGCCATGAACGGGTAATGCGTGCAGGCAAGCACGACGATATCCGTCTTGCGGCCGTCCTTTTCCTGGAAGCACTGGCTGATCTCGGCCGTGACCGCATCCGGATTGAGCGCTTCGCCGCGAATATAGGCCTCCGCCATCCGCGCGAGATGCTCGGAACCGACCAGGCGGACATCGCACTGGCTGGCGAAGGACTGGATGAGATCGCGGGTATAGGCGCGCTTGACCGTGCCGGGCGTGGCGAGCACGGAAACCAGGCCCGACCGCGTGCGTTCGGCGGCCGGCTTGATGGCGGGAACCGTGCCGACGAATGTATGCTCCGGAAAGGCCGCGCGGAGATCGGCGCCGGCCAGCGTGAACGCCGTGTTGCAGGCGATCACCGATATTTCCGGCTTGTGTTCTTCGAGAATGCCCTTGAACAGGTCGAGAAGCCGCGCCTTCAACTCCGGCTCGCCCCAGCCGCCATAGGGAAATCCGGCGTCATCGGCGACATAGACGAAATTGCGCTCGGGCATCAGCACCCGCAATTCGCGGAGCACGGTCAGCCCGCCGATGCCCGAGTCGAAAACGAGGATCGGCCTGTCCAGTTCAGTCATCGCTGTCATCCGGATTGCCGGCGCCGCGCGGGTTCTTGCGGCTGAACCGGTCGAGAGAGGAAACCACGCCCCGGAACACCTTGATCTCTTCGGACGTCAAAGCGCGGCGGGACCATACGGCGCGGAGATTCTCCACCATTCTCGGCTTTTTGGCGGCGGGGCGGAAATATCCGCGCGCATCCAGCGCTTCTTCGATGTGATCGTAAAAGCCGAACAGTTCTTCCTTGGTGGCCGGCGTCTGCGCCACTGCGGAAAACAGCGTCTCGTCCTCGCTCTCCATCCGCGTCTTCATCCATTCATAGGACATCAGCAGCACGGCCTGGGCGATGTTGAGCGAGGCGAAGGCGGGATTGACCGGGAAAGTGACGATCTCGTCGGCCAGCGCCACTTCTTCGTTGGACAGGCCGGATTTCTCGCGGCCATAGAGCACGCCGACCTTTTCGCCGGCGTCGTATTTCGCCCTGAGCGTTTTCGACGCGACGATGGGCGAGCGGACCGGTTTGAAGCCGTCGCGCATGCGGGCGGTGGTGGCGTAGACGAAATTGAGATCGGCGATGGCCGCTTCCAGCGTGTCGTACACCTGGACGGCGTCGATGACGTGATCGGCCTTGGAGGCGGCGGCGCGGGCCTTTTCACTCGGCCAGCCGTCGCGTGGATTGACGAGACGAAGTTCGGACAGGCCGAAATTGGCCATGGCGCGGGCGACCATGCCGATGTTTTCGCCGAGTTGCGGTTCGACGAGCACGACCACCGGGCCGCCCGTGAGGAGTTCGAGTTCAGAATTTGTGCCGGACATGCCTGTAACCTGGGAATTTTCTCAGGCGAATAGCGCTTTTCCGCAGCCAAGTCATGCGCTTTCCCGAGTGCCGCTCATTCCGGCTGGCTGAGAATGATTTTCGGCTTGTCGTCTGCGGGCAGGGTCGCCTGGCTCTCGTCGGGCTGCTTCGCTTCGGGGCCGACATCCTGGCCGTTCTTGGCGATGTCCTGCATCTCCGTCATCAGCGAATCGAGCTTGCCCTCGTCATCCTTGCGCCTGATATCGTCGATCACAGGCCTGCCGTTCTCGGTGATCACCGAAAAATGTACTTCGTTGACGCTGTTCTTGTCGACCGAGCCGTCGTCCACACAGGTCCAGAGTTTGAAGGTGACCTTGACGTCGGTCACGCCATTGGCGTCTGCGCCGGGCGCGATCGCCACATCCTTGAGCGGGCATCCGTCCTGGCCGTTGGTGATCACGTCATAGCCGAAGGGACCGCTGGCGTCGTCATAGATCGGGAATTTCGCCGCGGCGCGATAGGCGTCGGCAAAGCGCTTGCTGTAGAGCGCGTCGAGCCGCGAGGCGTCGAAATAATCCTGCCCCTCGACCTTGGGATCGTCGCTCCACAGGCCCTGAGCGAGATCCATGAGGTTTTTGACCGGGTCGGTTGCCGTCTGGGCGAGGGTGGAGGTCGCCAGCGGAAACAGCAAAACCAGGGCGCAGGCAAATTTTCTGACGGACATCAAGATCATCCCGAAGGGTTGGCGGCGAAAGGACTGCCCCTTCACGCCTTGGACGTCGATCTTTGCAGCAGTCTCATGCGCCGCTGCGGATCGATCATGCTTCTATCCTGATTCTGGTGTCAGACTGCGGCCAATTTGGGATCGGCGGGTGGATCGCTTTACTTCTGCGTCTCCCAATATTCCAACGCTTCCCTCACGCTGGTCTCGATCTTGTCTCCGGCCAGATGCTGGATGTCGTCGATCTTATAGGCGCCGTCCTCGAGGGTTGTGAGGAAGCGCACGCTCGATACCTGCGCCTTTGTGGCCTCGTCGCTTCCATCGAAACACCATGCCATACGATAGCTGACATCGACGCGGACATGCGACGCGTCGGTCTTCTTCGTCGTGAAGGAAATGTCCTTGGGGGAGCATCCGTCCTGTCCACCGAGCACCACATCCCAATCGAACATCGGCTCCGCATAGTCGCGCGCCGCATAGTTTTTCGTTGCGGATCGATACAGGCGGGCGAAGCTCTTGGTGTAGATGCGCTTCAGGCGGCTCTTGCTGAAATAGTCGTCGTCAGCAGCCGCCGCCTTCTGCTCGGGCGTCGTCGCGTCGTCCTCGCTGCTGGCCGCCCATATCAATTCCCGGGGGCCGACGATGGCTTTGTCCGCCGGTGCGGCTGCCGCGCCGGCGAGCGCCGGAAGCGGCGCAGCCAGCATCAGGGCTGCGATCAAAGGTTTCAACATGGCACGCCCTCCATTGTATATCTCCGTCACTCGCCCAACGCCTTTAGATCGTCCTTCAGCGACGACGTCGCCTTGTCGCCGTCCATCTGCTGGATGTCGTCGATCTTGAAGACGCCGCCTTCCAGGATGGTCACGAATCGCACCGTGGTTACGCGTTTGTCGTCGCCGGGATTGCCGAAGCAATAGGCGGCCCGGAATCGGGCGATGATGTTCACATAGATGAAATCGGGCTCCTTGGTCTCGATCTTCAGATCCTTCATCGGGCAGTTGTCCTGGCTCCCGATGATCGGATCGCTGCCGAGCAGATAGCCGCCATTCTCGTCGGATTCCTGCTTCTTCCAGGCGGCGCGGTAGAGATTGACGAAACTCGTCGTGTAGAGCCGGTTCAGCCGTTTCTTGCTGAAATAATTGACGGCGTCTTCGTCGGTCTTGGCGCCGTCCCCCGTATCCTGCGTCTTGGCGTAGGCCGCTTCCAGCAACTCCTTGGCTGCCGCAGACGCTTTCTTGGGCGTGAAGACGGCGGCGGTGGTCACCGCGTTGAATTCGTCGCTGACGGCGATCACCTCGTTGTCGCGCACGGTGCGGAAGATCTCGTCGATCTTGAAGACGCCGTCATACTCGCCCATCATGAACAGCACCTTCATCACCATTTTCCGGCGGGGATCGCCCTTGAGGCAGGTGAAGGGCTTGAACTCGGCGATGACGGGAATGAAGTCGGGCTCCGCCTTCTGCTGGGTGATCTTCAGGTCCTTGATGGCGCAGCCGTCCTCGGAGCCGGTGATCATGTCATAGCCGAGCACCGTGTCCTTGTTGAGCCGGCTGGCATGGCCGACAGCCTCTTCGATGACGGCGGCCAGACCGGGCGCATAAAGCCGGCCCATGCGCTCTTCGCTGGTGTAATCCTCGTTGCCGCCCGCATCCGACCAGTTGGCGGTCGCGGCTTTCATGAGCTCGCGGGCAGGCCCCGTGACATCCGCAGCGTAAGCGGGCAGGGCGGCGCCCAGGAGCAGGGCGGCGAGAATGGTCTTGAACATGGCGTCCCCCATCGGTGAGCGAAGATTTCGCGAGATCCGATACAGAGCGGCTTTTTGCGGTCAACGGGGGCGAGGCCTTCTTCATAGCTCACGCCCAAAGTTTCCAGCGCGCGGTTTGAACGCCGTCGACCTAGGATTTTCGTCGAATTCGGCGCTTCCTGTTTGCCTCGCGCGCGGCGGGTGTTATAGGCATTTGCATTCACAGCCGAACGTCGTCGGCTCCCAACCGGCGGCGACATCAAGAGGACGAAATATGACGAAGATCAAGGTAGCCAATCCAGTCGCCGATCTCGACGGCGATGAGATGACCCGCATCATCTGGCAGCTCATCAAGGACAAGCTGATCCACCCCTATCTTGACCTCGACATCGACTATTTCGATCTCTCCGTCGAAAACCGCGACGCCACCAACGACCAGGTGACCGTCGACGCCGCCAACGCCATCAAGAAGTACGGCGTCGGCATCAAATGCGCGACCATCACGCCGGATGAAGCCCGCGTGAAGGAATTCAATCTCAAGCAGATGTGGAAGAGCCCGAACGGCACGATCCGCAACATTCTCGGCGGCGTGATCTTCCGCGAGCCGATCATCTGCAAGAACGTGCCGCGCCTGGTTCCGGGCTGGACGCAGCCGATCGTCGTCGGCCGTCACGCTTTCGGCGACCAGTATCGCGCCACCGATTTCAAATTCCCCGGCAAGGGCAAGCTGACCATCAAGTTCGTCGGCGAAGACGGCCAGGTGATCGAGAAGGAAGTGTTCGACGCCCCCGGCGCCGGCGTCGCCATGGCGATGTACAACCTGGACGAATCGATCCGCGAATTCGCCCGCGCCTCGATGATGTACGGCCTGATGCGCAAGTGGCCGGTCTATCTGTCGACCAAGAACACCATTCTCAAGGCCTATGACGGCCGCTTCAAGGACATCTTCGAAGAAGTCTATCAGACTGAATTCCTCGACCAGTTCAAGGAAGCCGGCATCACCTATGAACACCGCCTGATCGACGACATGGTCGCTTCCGCGCTCAAGTGGTCCGGCGGCTATGTATGGGCCTGCAAGAACTACGACGGCGACGTGCAGTCCGACACCGTGGCCCAGGGCTTCGGTTCGCTCGGCCTGATGACCTCGGTTCTCTTGACGCCGGATGGCAAGACGGTGGAAGCCGAAGCCGCCCATGGCACGGTGACCCGTCACTACCGCCAGCATCAGAAGGGTCAGGAAACGTCGACCAACTCGATCGCCTCGATCTTCGCCTGGACCCGTGGTCTCGCTCATCGCGCCAAGCTCGACGACAACGCCGAACTCGCCAAGTTCTGCGACACGCTCGAAAAGGTCTGCGTCGCCACCGTCGAATCCGGCTTCATGACCAAGGATCTCGCGCTGCTGATCGGTCCGGATCAGCCCTGGCTGTCGACGACCGGCTTCCTCGACAAGATCGACGAGAACCTGCAGAAGGCCATGTCCGCTTGAGGCCATAGATTTCGCTGACATGAGCGGGCCCGGCGTCATCGACGCCGGGCCTTTTCCCTAATTGGAGAACGGGACCTGCCGCATGGCGCGCGTAATGATGATCCTGTTGGCCCATACCATCGCCTGCCTCGGCGCGCTGGTTTTCGGAGCGTTCATGTTGAGCGGCTTGGATGTGCTCCGGGGAACGGCGGAGCCTCGGGCGCTGATGATCGTGTTCAGCCCGATCGTCCTTCTCGGCAGCCTGCTGATCGCCGGCGTCGAATTCATCCCGGTTTGCCTGATCGTTCTCGTCGCCGAATGGCGGTCTTACCGGAACGCGCGATACTATCTCGTCTCTGGGCTTGCCCTCGGTCTTTTCTCTTCGACTGCCGGCATTCAATACAGCAAGGCCAATGGCGAAGACCTGCTCGGGGTCGTCGCCTTGATCTATGCTCTGAGCGGCCTCGTTTGGGGGCTGATCTACTGGCGGATGGCCGGCCGAACCGCCGGCGCCTGGCGCGACGCGTTGCCGCCGGAAAACTGAAGCGTGAGAGTGGCTATTCCAGCAGCCTCAGGGTCGTCAGCGGTTGCGAATTGGCGATGGACAGCGCCGAAATCGTCAGGCTGCGCTGCGCCTCGACGGCCCGGAGTCGCGAGGAGGCGATGTCGAGATTGCTGTCGACCATGCGTCCCACGCCTCGGTCCTGCGTGTCCTGGAGATCCTTGACGAAATCGTTCTGCATCTCGATTCGCTTGCTGAGCGCGCCGAGATTGGAGGACGCTTCGATCATCGCCTCGAGCATATTGTCGGACACCTCCATCATCTCGGTGATCTCGACATCCGTTGTCGACTGGCTGACGGCGAATTCCGTATGCGCAGTGGGGTCGTTTTCCCCATTCAGCATCACCCAGTCCGTGCTTGCGCCGATGGCGCTCGCATAACCGGGATTGGTGAGAATGCCGAGCTGGCTGTCCTGGTCGATCAGGTGATTGGTGCCGAGCGCATTCGCCATCGAATAGCGCAGGAGCTTGACTTCGACCGTACCGTCGGCGGCGCGGCGGAACGAGCCCACGAGTTCTCGGTCCTTGTCGTCGCTGGCGTCGTCGCGAACCAGCCAGTTTTCGCCGTTGAACGAGGACTCCTCGGCCACCGTGCGCAACTGCTGTCGCAATTCCTGGATTTCATCGTTGATCTTGTTGATTTCGTTGCCGGCGCCCAGCGCGGTGATCAGTTTGTTGCGAATATCCTTGATGACGTCGATCGCCTGGTTGAGGCCGGTATAGGCGACATCGACGGCCGCTGCGCCAAAGGCGAGCGAATCCTCCGCAGCCGACAAAGCCTTGTTGTCGGACTTCATCTGGGTCGCGATGGACCAGTATGCGGCGTTGTCGCTCGCATCCTTGACGCGATAGCCGGTCGCGACCTCCTGTTGCGCATTCAGCACCTTGGTGCTCTGCGCGCGCAGGATGTCGACAGCCGCAATTGCGCTGGCGTTGGTGTTGATACTCGTCACGGCAACTTCCGAACTCAATACATGGACGATACAAATGCCTGGCCACATTCCTCGAACACATTCGAATTCGTCATGAACTCGTGAAGAACTATGGCAAATCAACCGTAAAGGCCTATGCTTAACGCCGGGTTTACAGGCGCGCCGCGGGCGCGCCGTCGCCGCCCAGAAACAGCCGTCAGACGAGGTCGAGAAAAGCGTCGACGAAGTCGTCGAGCAGCCGCCAGTCGGTGAATTCCACGTCGCCGCGATCAGTCGGCGCGCCTTCGGCCTCGGCGATGCGACGCATCATCCAGCGCTTGAAAAAATCATATTCGGTGAAGCGGAGAGCGCCGGCGGCGTTGTGGATCGCTTGCGGCCGCCAACCGGTTTCGGCTTTGAGCGCCTCGGGAAAATTTGCCGCCGCGGCGCGTTCGTCGTCATGCTCGCTGTGGATTGACAGCGTGACCGAGACGAAGGCCGAGGGCAGGGCGTTGAGCCAGTCCTTCTCGCGATGGACGAAATCCACGAAGGGCGTGGGATAACGCGCCGCATGGATGGGAGCCGCGAGTATCACGGCGTCCGGTTTTTCGAGGCCGAATTCCTGGGCGGCGTTGACATTCATCAGCGCGGCGGCATGCCCCTTGTTTTCGGCATGCGCGGCGATGTGTTCGGCGATCTTGCGGGTCTGTCCCTCGATCGAGGCGTAGATGATCATCAGCTTCATGGCGCGTCCTCCGTTTTCGGCAGACTGCGCTCATGCGGCGGCCGGCGCTTTGTGCAGGATCAAGCAGGCTTCGGCGCGGCGCTATTTTCCTTCAAGGCGCGCAGTTGAATGGCGATGTCCTCAGGAGGAAGGCTCAGCCCCGACAGGCAGAGGTCGACGCTTCGCATCTTGCCGGGTTGACCAGAGGCCGCATAGCGGAGGCGGAGATAGGTGATCATCATCTCCCGGCGGAGGGTGAATTCCCTGACGTCGCGCCATTCAATCCGGTTCGCGCCGCCCCGGTAGGAGATCCCCGCGATATCGGCGACCAATGCCGGTTTTGACGGGGTCAGCAGGCGACGAAGGATATAGAGGATGCCTACAGCCGTGAACATCAAAAGCAGGAGGGAGGCGATGGGCGTCGCGCCCAGCCGGAGCGATTGGAGCGCCTGCGCGCCGATCACCGTAAATCCTCCCAAGAGCAGCAACAGCCAGACGATCAGCAGTCCGGGTCGATAAAAGAGCTCGAGAGATTTGGTCATGGCTGGATATCCGGTTGTCCTGCTGTGATAGCAGCCAAACTTTTCCGATCGGTTTCCAGAATGGACATTGAAGCACGCGCAAAATCTGTGGGGAAGATCGATTTGATTGCCCCCTGGTGAGAATCGTTGCTAGGAGAGGGATTGGCGGACGACGAGGATTGGCATGACGGCAGGCATCGACATGGGAACCGGCGCGGGCGGCACGCGCGCGACGCTCGACCTTGAGGAATTGCTGGCGACCCGTCTTTTGGTGCAGGGCAATTCCGGTTCGGGCAAATCGCATCTTCTGCGCAGGTTGCTGGAGCAATCGGCCGGTTGGGTGCAGCAGGTCATCATCGATCCCGAAGGCGATTTCGTCACGCTTGGCGACCGTTACGGCCATGTCGCCATCGAGGGCGACCGCACCGAGGCCGAACTGCTCGGCATCGCCGCCCGTGTGCGACAGCATCGCGTCTCCTGCGTCCTCTCGCTCGAAGGCCTCGACGCCGAAGACCAGATGCGCAATGCCGCGATATTCCTCAACGGCATGTTCGACGCCGATCGCGATTTCTGGTATCCCGTGCTGGTGGTGGTCGACGAAGCCCAGCTCTTTGCCCCCGCCGCCGCCGGCGAAGTCAATGACGAGGTTCGTCGCCTGTCGCTGGGCGCTATGACCAATCTGATGTGCCGCGGTCGCAAGCGCGGACTGGCTGGCGTCATCGCCACCCAGCGCCTGGCGAAACTCGCCAAGAACGTCGCCGCCGAAGCCTCCAACTTCCTGATGGGCCGCACCTTTCTCGACATCGACATGGCGCGCGCTTCCGATCTTCTTGGTTTGGAGCGCCGTCAGGCGGAGATGTTCCGAGATCTGCCGCGCGGCAATTTCGTGGCGCTCGGCCCAGCGCTCAGCCGCAAGCCGCTGAAGGTGGAGATCGGCAAGGTCGAGACCTCGGCGCGCTCTTCCAGCCCCAAGCTGATGCCGCTGCCCGAGGCCAATGTCGACGCCGCCGATCTCATCCTGACGCCCGACCCGCAGGAATTGACGCGGCCGATCCCGCGCTATGTGCAGCCGGCGCCGCGCCCCTCAACCGATATTCTCGCCGAACTCTCCAAGGCGCGCGACATCGAACCTGTTGAGACCCGCGAGGCAAGGCCCAAGCGCGCTGAGCTCACCGAGGAAGAGCGCGAACAACTGGTGCAGGCGGCGCTGGAGGATGTGCTGAGCCAGGGGGATTCCGCCTTCCGGCCCGACGCCGAACTGTTTCAGGAGTTTCTCGTCCGCTGCCGCATCCGGCGTCTGACCGGCGCGACCGTCGCGCTGCCGGAATTCCGCCAAAGGCTGGCGATCATTCGCTCCGGCGCCGACGAGGAGACGCGCGGCAGCGAGACCTGGGCAAAGGCGCTCGATCTCTCCCGCAGCGTCACCGACGACTTGAAGGCGGTGTTTCTGCTGATCGCCAACGCCGCCATCACCGGCCAGCCCTGTCCGTCCGATCAGGCGATCGCGCGCGCCTATGGCACCCATTCCGCCCGCCGCGCCCGCCGTCTTCTCTCCTATTTCGAGGAACAGGGCTTGATCGTACTGCATCAGGACCGCGTCGGCGCCCGCATCGCCGCTTTTCCGGATCTCGATGCGGAAACAGCGCCGGGCAATCCCGATCAGCCCGAGGTGGAGACACGGTCGGCCGCGGAATAACGCAACGAGTCGATCCTATGTCATGCTTTGCGCCTCCGCCTCGCTGGCGTGACCCAGCCTCGCAAGCGTCAGGCTGACGCCGGCGATTTGCAGCGCAATCCCGGCAATTTCCAGCATGGTCGGAAACCGGTTTTCCCAGAGAAAGCCGTAGAGGAGGCCGAAGATCGTTTCGGCGACGATCAGTTGCGCGGCGAAGCTCAACGGCAGGCGCGTCGACGCGACGGCCCAGAACCAGGTCGCAAGCCAGGATCCGGCCAGTCCCATGACCAGCGCCCAGACGATCAGGGCCGCGGGATTTGCGGCGGCGACAAGCTGCGGCGCAAGCAGGGACGACATCGGCATGAGGGCAAGCGCTCCAAACCCGGCCCCGAGCCCCTGAAGGCCGGTCCAGGCAAGAATGTCAGGCGGCGCCGGGCCTCTCAGAATGCTCGAGTTCACCAGTCCGTAGACGACCCAGATCGCCAGGGACAACAGGGCCCATGCCAATCCTGCGCCGGATGTCGTGGAGGCCTCCGACGCAGCGAGGGACGCGGCGTCGGCGTTGACGACGACAATTCCCGCAGCGATCAGCGCCAGAGGTAAAGCGAGATGTGTCCAGGCGAATGATCTCTCCCTCGCATTGCCGATCAGGGCCAGGATCACCGGCATCGTTCCAATGATCAGCGGCGGCAGCGTGGCGCCCGCGCTTTTCACCGCGAAGGACGCGCTCAGGAAATATCCGATATAGCCCGCTCCGCCGAGGCAGAGGCCGGCCGCCACCTGGCCAAGGCCAAGACCGTGTGGCCGAAATCTCGGCGAAATCATCAGAAGC
This sequence comes from Rhizobium sp. FKL33, assembly GCF_005222915.1. GTDB lineage: Bacteria > Pseudomonadota > Alphaproteobacteria > Rhizobiales > Rhizobiaceae > Rhizobium_E. Next base: position 212,368 of record NZ_STFX01000054.1, on the reverse strand, counting down.
CCCGAGGCCGCGCCAAACACCAGATAGCGCGCGATGGTGAGGTCCCACACGGTGAATGGCTCGACCGCGCGGGGCGCGATGAATGTCAGTCCCCAAAGGGCGCAGGTGGCGAGACCTGCGAGCACGCCGAGCAACATGAGTGTCCCCTTTCCCTAATCAGGCTATTATGAAAGGAGATTTTGGTGAATTATATCGATGATCGAAGGATGAGTTGCGGGATCGTCAAATTGGATGAGGGGAAATCGCCAAAATGCCTAAGAATGAAAATTTTCGGCCAGATGATGTCGATCGGAGGATCATCGACCTATTGGATCGGGAGGGACGGCTTCCCATGAGCGAACTTGCGCGCGCGGTCGGCATGTCGGCGCCAAGCGTGGCGGAACGGGTCCGTCATCTGCAGGAGAGCGGGGTCATCCGCAATTTCACCATTGACGTGGATGCGCGCGCGCTCGGCTATCAGATCCAGGCGCTGGTGCGGATTCGGCCTCTGCCGGGAAAGCTGCATCTGGTCGAAAGACTCATCCAGGAGGAACCGCATTTCATCGAATGCGACAAGGTCACAGGCGACGATCCGTTCCTGGCGCGTCTGGTGGTGCGGTCTGTCGAAGAGCTTGATGACGTGTTGGAAGGCTTATCCGAACATGCCGTCACCAGCACGGCCGTGGTGAAGGGCAAGTCGATAGTAAAGAGGCTGCCGCCATTATAGCGACAGCCTGATCGGTCTTGTGTGGCGACGTTCCGTTACGCCTTGTGCGTCTCTTCCTTGCGCGTCGGCCAGAGCGGGCCGAGAATACCGGCGGCGAGGATGGCGACGGTGACGCCCAGCGACATTGCCGGCGACGGCCGCGAGATCTACTCAAGTATCCGTTGCGCAAGCGGCTGAAAATAGATGCTCGCAATCATGCTCAGTCCGAACAAAAATCCGGCAAGCAACCGTCTTCTCCACGAAGGTTTCTCTTCGCGCCCCTGACCGGAGGGCGCTGAAGCGGACGGTATTTTCCGAAAGTCCGACAGCGATGCAACTGGGGTTTTGCCTGTTTCCTGCACGTGATCGCACTTGCTATCCTCTTGGGCTCTTCGGTCTGGTTTGCGTCGTGCTGAATGTTGGTCCAAAATAGCTTCCTCCCGACCTGAGATGCGGGTGTGTATGCTAGGCCCGCGACTGGCCAAATGTCTTGACGGGCGGGCATTTCGACTTCCGCCAAGGGCGGACTGTCTTTGCTGACAAAACTTGTGGAAGGCTTCGGAGCACCGCAAGACAGGTTTGCCGCCCTCATGGGGCAGGATCGAGCCCCATTTTTCGGTAGAGCCAAAGCATAAGCCATAGGACGATCAGCCATCCGAGCAAGGCGTCGGACAGGAAATGGGCGCCAAAAGCGACACGGTTCAGAGCGACGATTATCGACAGCGGAACCAACGGCGCTGCGACGACCATTCGGTAGGGGCGGGGCACGAACACCAGGATAGCGAGAAATGCGGCTGCCGATGCTGCTTCCCCGGACAGGAACGAACAATTGCGCTCGCACACCGATGCGAATTGCCATGCCGGCGTAAACACCAAGGTCCCGCCAAACTCAATCACATCCCGAGGTCTGGCCCGGGAGAAGAAGTTCTTGAACACCTGAACCGTGATCGCCGATCCCAGAACATAGCTCAATACGACGAACAAGGCGCGTCTTGTCATCGAACGAAAGGAACTATGAAGTGGTCGCGCCGCTAGCAGGACGATCATGATGGGCAATACAATGTAGGGAAGCATGCGGTTAGCGTCGCGGATCCACAGCAGTAGTGGATTTTCAGACAGATAAAACCGCGTTCCGAAGGTGAAGAACCTCGAAACGCCCATGTCGATTTGTGGAAACATGACGAACAGCATGCTGCAGAGCAGGATCACGATTCCCAGCGCAGCAAGCGGATTCAAGGAGACATAAACGCTCACGGGGTTCCAATGTCGGCGAACTGTTTCGTTGAGGCGCCGGATATAAGAAATCTTCTTGAATGACAGTTGACTGTCGTCCTTCGAGACCGAAGATGAATTTTGCACTGGGAACATCCGCTTAAAAAGGTCCTGGCCTTCACGAAATTCTGCCAGGGGCTGGATTGAAGAGGGCGCTTTCGAGGCCTCTTTTTCTGCCACGGCGTGGACAGGCGGAATGTTTGATTATGTGAAGATTTGTTTCAGGTTGGCCGGAAAAGGCGAGATCTGAAACAAATCTTAATATTCGCGCGGGCCAAAGACCGGCGCCGTCGTGCTACGGAAATCGGAAAGTGTGATGCGGACGGTATAGGGAGCCAGGGCTTGTCGGAGGCTGCTCGAATTCTGATTGTCGAAGACGACGTGGTGATAGCCGCCATGCTGCGCGATAGTCTCAATGAAAGTGGAATGAACGCGGAGATCGCCCAGAACGGCGTTGCAATGGATGCACGGATGCGGGGATCCGGTTTCGACCTCGTGATCCTCGATGTTATGCTGCCTGGCGAAAATGGGCTCAGTCTGTGTCGGCGTCTTCGGGCTACGACGGACATACCCATCCTTATGCTGACGGCCGCCGGTGCGGAAATTGACAGGATCATCGGTCTCGAAATTGGCGCCGACGATTATGTCACGAAACCGTTCAGCGTGCGGGAGCTGATCGCGCGCATACGCGGTCTGCTGCGGCGCGCCGCCTTGCCTTCGTTAAGGGATTTTCGGCCAAAGCAACTGCGTTTTGACGGGTGGTTCGTGGATCCCATTCGACGGCAGCTCTATGATCCGACCAACGCACGAGTCGGATTGACGACGCATGAGTTCGATATCCTGCTCGCCTTTTGCCGAAACCCGGGACGCGTTTTGACGCGCGAGGAGCTCCTGGGCGTCACCCATGCCGGTTTGGCCGGCCCGATCGAACGCAGCATCGATGTGCACATCAGTCGGTTGAGGCAGAAGATCGAGCATGATTCACGCGACCCCGTTGTCATCAAAACTGTGCGGCTTGGCGGCTACGTGTTTACGGCGAATGTCGAGGAAGTATGAGGCTGAAGCGACTCCTGCCCGCCACCATAAGAGGCCAGATCACGCTGATCATTGTGATGGCGCTGCTCGTTGTCGGCATTGTCGGCAGAGCATTGGAGCAATGGGCCGGAGATGCTGCGCCGGACATAGAAGAAATCGCCACGCGCGTCGACATGGTGGCTGAACTGCTCAAAACGGCTTCACCGGGCGCACGCGAAACAATCCTCGCGTCATCGCGCGCCGCCGGCTGGCGTTTCTCGTTGGAACCCGTTTCGGTGAGCGAAAGCTTCACCGGGCCGCCGGAACTTGACGGCGTACTGATCGTGATCATCGATTCGATCTTTCCAACCGACAACACTCCCCCCCCGCCAGTGGGAGGTTGGCGCACCTTCTGGAGGGGCGAGAGAGTCATCGCAGCAAAGGTCGACAGCGCCACGCTCCTTATCCTTTCCGGCTTTCCTGATACAATCCTGAACAGTGCGGTCGTGAACGAGGCTCCCTATTACTCTGTCGCTATCCTGGTTTTGATCGCGTTCTTTTTTCTATTCGCCATTCGGGTCATCACGGAACCAATCAAGCGGATATCAGAAGCCGCCACCCATTCGGACATCGCAAACAGCGCGGAGATTTTTGAAGAACGCGGACCCACTGAAATCGTGGCGCTCGCTCATGCGCTCAACGTGATGCGAAGCCGGATACAGCTAATGGTTGGAACGAGGACGCGAATGCTGCGTGGCATCAGCCACGATCTTCGAACCCCGTTGACCCGGTTGCGGCTTCGCGCCGAACGAATGGAGGAAGGACCGGTGCGCGAGGGCCTGCTATCGGACATCATCCGCATTGATGGTCTCTTGAACGAAGTCTTGAAATATCTGAGGGACGATTACGCGTCTGAACCGATACAGCGCGCGGATGTTGCTAGCCTGCTGCAAACGACTTGCGCTGAGTTTGCTGATGTGGGTTACCAAGTGCGGTTCGAGGGCCCCAATCGGATGATCATCGACTGCAAGCCACTGGCCATCATGCGCGCAGTCACCAACCTTTGCGACAACAGCGTCAAATTTGCGACTGAAGTCATTGTCAGTTTACAGGAATACAAAACAGGCTGCGAAATAGCCGTTACTGATAACGGACCGGGAATTCCTGAACATTTAAGAACACAGGTTTTCGAGCCCTTCTTCAAGGGAGATGATGCGCGCGGGCAGGGGCAGGAAGGGTTCGGGCTCGGACTGTCGATTGTCGCCGATATTGTTCATGCCCATCACGGCGCCTTATCTCTCACGAGCAACGCGCCGAACGGCCTTGTTTTTAAGATCTTCATTCCAGGTCCAGTCGGTTGACCTGAGGCTGCGGCGCAAATGCTCTCGAAACACACGCAGCGCGCCCCGTGACTGTCACCACCGAAACAAAAAAAGCCGCCGCTTTGCAGCGACGGCCTCACAATCTTCTATGTCCGCGCCTTACGCTTTATGCGTCTCTTCGTTGCGCGTCGCCCAGAGCGAGCCGAGGATGCCGGCCGCCAGGATGGCGACGGTGACGCTGAGTGAGACGGCGGGCGGGATCTTGGCGAGGCCCAACATATCGGCCACGAAGATCTTGGAGCCCACGAACACCAGCACCGCAGCAAGAGCGTATTTCAGATAGGCGAAGCGGTGGATGAGCGCGGCGAGCGCGAAGTAGAGGGCGCGCAGACCAAGGATCGCAAAGATGTTCGAGGTGTAGACGATATAGGGGTCGGTGGTGATCGCGAAGATCGCCGGGATCGAGTCGACTGCGAAGACGAGGTCGGCGAGTTCCACCATGATCAGCGCCAGGAAGAGCGGCGTGATCAGGGTCTTCAGCTTGCCGGTCTTGGGATCGGTTTCACGCACGATGAAGCTTTCGCCATGCAGCTTGTCGGATACTGGCAGATGCTTGCGCAGGAATTTCAGCGCCGGATTGTTGCCGATATCGTTCTCGTCATGACCCGACGAGAACAGCATCTTGATGCCGGTGATGACCAGGAACGCCGCGAAGAGATAGAGCACCCAGTGGAAGTTTTCGACGATCGCCGCGCCCGCCGCGATCATGATGCCGCGCAGCACGATCACGCCCAGGATGCCCCAGAGCAGCACGCGGTGCTGATACTCGCGGGGAATGGCGAAGTAGGAGAAGATCATCGCGATGATGAAGATATTGTCCATCGCCAGCGATTTTTCGACCACGAAGCCGGTCAGATATTCAAGCGCCGGCTGCTCGCCGGACTGGTACCAGATCCAGCCGCCGAAGGCGATGCCGATGGTGATGTAGAAAGCGGACATCAGAAGGCTCTCGCGGATGCCGATCTCACGAGAGCCCTTATGCAGAACGCCCAGGTCGAGAATCAGGAGCCCGAGCACCAGAATGATGAAGACCGCCCACATCCACAGGGGCTTGCCGAGAAAATCGAGAAGGAGAAGGTCCATTAAGTCAACCTAAGCCGGACGCGGTTGGCTAGGAGGATCCGACATCACGCGCTGTCCGGAAAGCGCGTCAGAGGGGCCCGGCTCCCAATTGCGTTTTGCAAATGGGGCAAGTTCACAAAGTTTTCAAGTCCCTTTGATTGACTTTTCCGGAATCCCCGTCTAGAAGCCGCTCAACTCCGGGCGGAAACGTCCGGTGTTTCGTTTTTGCTGACCTTAAATGACGGCGAAAATGAGAGCATGTCCCGTGGTTTATCCGTCTCGCGGCGTGAGAAGCCTGTCGGAGGCCGTCGTAAATGGCGGTTTTCAGAGGAGGGCGTGTTTCCTTAACCATAAAGGCGGGTTCTCACCGCCGGATAACAAGAAAGGAAATGCGATGAGCAAGCGCGCATCGTCTAAGTACAAAATTGACCGCCGCATGGGCGAAAATATCTGGGGCCGTCCGAAGTCCCCGGTGAACCGTCGTGAGTACGGCCCCGGCCAGCACGGCCAGCGCCGCAAGGGCAAGCTTTCGGACTTCGGCGTTCAGCTGAAGGCCAAGCAGAAGCTCAAGGGCTACTACGGCGACATCTCCGAAAAGCAGTTCCGCGCCATCTATGACGAAGCTGCCCGCCGCAAGGGCGACACCCCGGAAAACCTCATCGGTCTTCTGGAATCGCGCCTCGACGCCATCGTCTACCGCGCCAAGTTCGTGCCGACCATCTTCGCTGCCCGTCAGTTCGTCAACCACGGCCACGTGACCGTGAACGGCGTCCGCGTCAACATCGGTTCCTACCGCTGCAAGGCCGGCGACGTGATCGAAGTGCGTGAGCGCTCCAAGCAGCTCGCCATCGTTCTCGAAGCCGTGTCTCTCGCCGAGCGCGACGTTCCGGACTATATCGAAGCCGATCACTCCAAGATGAAGGCCACCTTCGGCCGCGTTCCGGGTCTCGCCGACGTGCCGTATCCGGTCATCATGGAACCGCATCTGGTCATCGAATTCTACTCCCGCTAATTTCTGGCTGGATCGGAATTTTGGAAAGCCGCTCGCAAGGGCGGCTTTTCTGTTTTCAGCGCCTTTTGGAGGCATCGCAATGAGAAAACTGTTGTTCGGTCTCGCCCTTGCGGCGGTGGTCATCGCCGCTGTGCTGAGCCTGTTCACCAGCATCCGCCTGCTCGGCGCCCAGAAGGCGGAGCCGGCGCCGGCCCAGCAGACCCAGCCGTCCAACTCGGCGCAATAACCCAGGTTTGGCTTGACCCTCCGGCGCAATCCGTTATTGCCTCGGGGGACGAATTCGAGGCGGGACAAGATCCATGCTCACCACCAATCCCGACGCGCGAGACGAGGACGACGGCGCATTCGCCGGCGACGCCACGATGGAGGCGCTCTATCGGCATGCGCCGCAATCGGGCAACTTCAACAAGCTCCGCAAGCGCCTGCTGCGCAATGTCCGCCAGGCGATCGATGATTTCGGCATGCTGAACGGCCAGACGCGCTGGCTCGTCTGCCTTTCGGGCGGCAAGGATTCCTATGGTCTCCTGGCGCTGCTCCTCGAGCTCCGCTGGCGCGGACTTTTGCCGGTCGAACTGATGGTCTGCAATCTCGATCAGGGCCAGCCGAATTTTCCCAAGCATATCCTGCCGGATTACCTCTCGGGCCTCGGCGTGCCGCACCGGATCGAATATCGCGACACCTATTCGATCGTGAAGGAGAAGGTGCCGGAGGGAGCGACCTATTGCTCGCTCTGTTCGCGGCTCCGGCGCGGCAATCTCTATCGCATCGCCCGCGAAGAAGGCTGCGACGCCGTCATCCTCGGCCATCATCGCGAAGATATTCTCGAAACCTTCTTCATGAACTTCTTCCATGGCGGGCGGCTCGCCGCCATGCCGCCGAAACTGATGAATGACGAGGGCGACCTGACGGTGATGCGTCCGCTGACCTTCTGCGCCGAGGACGAACTCGCCCGCTTCGCCGCCGCTATGCAGTTTCCGATCATCCCTTGCGACCTCTGCGGCTCGCAGGACGGCCTGCAGCGCAACGCCATGAAAGCGATGCTCGCCGATATCGAGACGCGCATGCCCGGACGCAAGGACACGATGCTCCGCGCGCTTGGTCACGTGAACCCGTCGCATCTGATGGACCCCAAACTATTCGATTTCGCAGGCCTGACCCGATGACCTCCTTTCGCGACCATGATCTCGACCTCATCCGCAACATTCTCATCGAAGCGGGCGAGGCGGAGATCATGCCGCGCTTCCGCGCTCTCGGAGACGGCGACGTCACGGAAAAGAAGTCCTCGATCGATCTCGTTACCGACGCGGATCTCTTCACCGAAAAGCGGGTGACCGAAGCCCTGTTGCGGATCTATCCCGACGCGCTCGTCGTCGGCGAAGAGGCCTGCGAGCAAAATCCGGGACTGATGGACCGGCTTGTCGACGCCGATCTCGCTTTCGTCATCGATCCCGTCGACGGGACATTCAACTTCTCCGCCGGCCTGCCGGTGTTCGGCACGATCCTCGCCGTGGTCGAGAAGGGCGAGACGGTCGCCGGCCTCATCCATGACCCGGTCAATGGCGACACGCTGATCGCCGCCCGCGGCGCGGGCGCTTTCGTGCATGGCAAGGGAGACAATAAGGTTCCCGCCAGGGTGGTCACGCCGCGCCCGCTGGTCAGCATGGTGGGAACAATATCCATCAACGATATCGACCGCGACAGGCGTCGCCGCATCGCCGGCAATCTGGCCAAGACCAAGATGGCCTTCGGCTACAATTGCTCTGCCTATGAATATTGGATGGCCGCGACCGGCAAGGTCGACTTTATCGGTCATTTCAAGCTGATGCCCTGGGATCATCTCGCCGGCCTTCTGATCCATGCCGAAGCCGGCGGCTATAGCGCCCATCACGACGGTTCGCTTTTCCGCATCGGACAGTTGAGCGGCGGCATCCTCTCCGCGCCGGATCGCGACAGCTGGGAGATGATCGCTCGCGAGATCCTCCATGCCGGCTGAACAGGGAAGCGCTCCGGGCGTTGAATCAGGATCTGAAGTCGCGGATTCAGTCCCTCAAACTTTCCCCTCAAGTCTTTGAAAGGAATCACATTTCATGGCTGTCGTCGATATCCAGGCTCTTTCGACCCTCCTTCGGGAAGCGGCGAAAGCCGAAATTCTGCCCCGTTTCCGCAAGCTCGGCTCCGGAGACATCCGCATCAAGACCGAGGCGTCCGATCTCGTGACCGAAGGCGATGAAGCCGCCGAGCGCTTCATCAAGGCGCGACTCGACAGCGTGCTGCCGGGCGCCTTGTTCGTCGGCGAAGAAAGCGTCGCCGCCGAACCGGACCTGCTGCCGAAGCTGGCGGACGCCGATCTCGCGCTGGTCATCGACCCGATCGACGGCACCTTCAATTTCGCCTCGGGCATTCCGCTGTTTGCTGTGATGGCCTCGGTGGTCTCCAAGGGCGAGACGGTTGCGGGCGTGATCTATGATCCCATGGGCGACGACTGGATTCTTGCGGAGAAGGGGGCAGGCGCCTTTCAGATCACCCCGGAGGGCGTCAGCACCAAGCTGAAGGTGCGCGAGCCTGCGCCGCTGGCGGAAATGTTCGGAATGGCGTCCACGGGCTATGTCGGGCCGGAGAAGCGCGCCCAGTTGCTCGCCAATTTCGCCAAGGTCCGCTTCCTGATGAATTATCGCTGCGCCGGCCACGAATATCGCGCCTTCACCGGCGGCCATGTGCATTATCTCATGTACAACAAGCTGATGCCCTGGGATCACCTTGCGGGCACGCTGATCTCGCAGGAGGCGGGCGCTTACGCCGCCCGGCTCGATGGTTCGCCCTATCTGCCGAGCCATACCGAAGGCGGCCTGGTGCTGACCACCGACAAGGACACCTGGGACGAGTTGAAGCGCGAGATCTTCGACATCTGATCCTCAGACAGATCCGGAGATGCAGGCGGGGCGGCTCAGGCCGCGCCGCCATATTTTTTGCCGACGCCGAACAGCCGGCCCTTTTCCGCGACCAGCACCGCGCCGATGGCGCAGAGGCTGAGGCCGAAGAAGCCGGCTGCCACAGGCATGACCGTGCCGTCATACAGCGTGCCGATGATGGCGCCCAGCGCCGCCCCGCCCACGGTCTGCATGAAGCCGAACACGGAGGAGGCCGTGCCGGCCACGGCGCCGAGGGGCTCCATCGACAGCGTGTTCATGTTCGAGCCGAGCAGGCCGAAGGTGAACATGATGACGGTGAACACGCCGAGAAAGGCGAAGAAGGGCAGATAGCCGGCATAGCCGAGCGCCAGCCATATGCCGCTCATGCCCATGAAGAAAATGAGAGCCGCATGCGCGACCCGGCGCATGCCGAGCGCGCCGACGATACGCGAATTGGTGAAGGACGACACCGCCATCATCATCGCCACGAAACCGAAGGCGAGGGGGAACTTGTCGCCGAGGCCATAGATGTCGACATAGATCGGTTGCGCGGTGTTGATGAAGCCGAACAATCCGCCGAGCACGAAGGTCGAAGCGATGCCGTAGAAGAAGGCGGAACGGTTGGACACGACCAGCCGGAAGCCTTCGAGGATGACCGCAGGCTTCAGCGGCCGGCGATTTTCGACGGCCAGCGTCTCATCCATGCGGATGAACGCCCAGAGACCGATCACGGCGGCAAGACCCGACATGAACAGGAAAATCATTTCCCAATGGCCGCTGAACAGCAGCAACTGCCCGACGGATGGCGCGAAGACCGGGATCACCATGAACACCATGAAGATCAGCGACGACACTTCCGCCATCTGCCGTCCATGGAAACGGTCGCGCACCACCGATTGCGCCACGACGCGCGTGCCCGCCGCGCCGAGGCCCTGGATGAAGCGGAGCGCGAGGAGCGTTTCGAAACTCGGCGCAATCACGGCCAGCGCCGCCGCAGCGACATAGACCACGAGGCCGCAGATCAGCGGCGGGCGTCGTCCGAACCGGTCCGACAGCGGTCCGAAGAACAGTTGCGCCGCCCCGAAGCCGACCAGATAGGCCGTCAGGACGAACTGGCGGTGATTGTCTTCGACGATGTCGAGCGCAGCCGCCATCGCCGGCAGCGCAGGCAGCATGATGTCGATCGCGAGCGCGTTGAGCGCCATGAGCGCCGCCATCATGGCGATGAATTCGGGTTTTGAGACGCTGGTCTTCGGAGGCATGTTCATGTCTTGTTTTGCTCAGACTGTGGGGCCGATGGCGCGAAAGAGGCGTCCTTTGCGCGTCCATAGCACCGCAAGGCTGGCGACCAGCCCGCCCAGGCCGAAGGCGAGCGCCAGCGGCGTCGGCGTGCCGTCATAGGCCTGTCCCACCAATCCCCCGCCGATCGAGCCCACGGTCATCGTGACGACGCCGTAGAGGGAGGAGGCGACGCCAGCGATATGGCCCTGCGGTTCGAGCGCCATGGCGTTGAAATTGCCCTGAAGCACGCCGAAGGCCATCATGCAGATCGACAGGAACAGGAAGCTCACCCAGAAAGGCGGCACGGCGACCAGCGACAGCGCCGCCAGCGTCAGCCCCGAGGCGGTGAACAGCAGCATGGCGCTATGGGCGACGGCGCGAATGCCGAACAGCCGCACCAGCCGCGCGCTGCCGAGCGCAGCGGCAGCAACGCCGATCGAGGAGGCCCCGAACGCCAGCGCGAAAAACTCGCCGAGACCGTAAAGTTCGCCATAGACCTGCTGCACAGAGACGACATAGCCGAAGAGACCGATGAAGGTCGCCATGCTGGCCACCGCATAGCCGGCGGTGATGCGATTGGTGGCGATGGCCTTCAGCGCTTCGAAAAGATTGGCGAAAGACAAGGCGCGCTTGGCCTCATGCGCGAGCGTTTCCTCGAGCCGCAGATAGACCCATGCGAACAGTGCTAAGGCCGCCACCGTGTTGAACAGGAAAACGCCGCGCCAGCCGCTGGCGTATTGGATCATCTGGCCGATGCTGGGGGCGATGATCGGAACGATCATGAAGGTGGTGAAGACGAAAGTCAGCACCCGTCCCATGGCCTGACCGGAGAAACAGTCGCGGATCACGGCCATCACCACCACCTGCAGAGCGGCGGTGCCGACGCCTTGGACGACGCGCATGGCGAGCAGCATCTCGAAACTGGTGGAGAACATCGCCGCCACGCTGCCGGCGAGATAGAGAGCGAGGCCGAAGATCAGGAACGGCCGGCGCCCGTAGCGGTCGGTCAGCAGGCCGAAGAACAGCTGCGACATCGAAAACGTCACGACATAGATCAATATGACCAGCTGGCGGCTGTTGGGATCGGCGACGCCGAAGGTCTGGCCGATCGCCGGCAAGGCGGGCAGCAGGATGTCGATCGACATGGCCGCGACGGCGGCAAGCGACGCCGCCATGGCGATGAATTCGGCCATGCCCAGTTTGAGCTGATGGCCGGGCGCAGTCGCCCCCTCTGGCATGCTGACGTCATGCATGGAAAAACCTCGGAAAATGTCTGGGCAGCGCGCAAGAAAACGCCGGAACAGCAATGCGCGAACGCTGAAAAAGTTACGGGCCGGAAAACCCGGCCCGTGAGGAAAACCTGTCTGGCTGGATCAGGCCGCCTGGCCCTTGTGCGGAATGCCGTTGTCGCTGAACAACTGCTGCAATTCGCCGGCCTGGAACATTTCGGTGATGATGTCGCAACCGCCGACGAATTCGCCCTTCACGTAAAGCTGGGGAATGGTCGGCCAGTTCGAATAGTCCTTGATGCCCTGGCGCAGATCGGCGTCGGCCAGCACATTGTGGCCCTTATAGTTGACGCCGACATAATCGAGAATCTGGACCACGCGGCCCGAGAAACCGCATTGCGGGAAATCGGGCGTGCCCTTCATGAAGAGCACCACATCGTTGCTCTTCACTTCATTGTCGATGAAATCGTTGATGCCGCTCATGAAATTGTCCTTTTTGCCATGCCGGGTTCAAGGGCCGGCCGCTTTTGTCTATCTATAGTCAACCGGAGCCGCTTTTTAAAGAAGCGGCGCAGTTTTTTTCAGCGTATATCGCTGGGGAGGAGAGAATTGATGGCCACCTGGCGACCGGTTCAAAATATCCGCGTGATCGTGATCGGCATCGCGCGCCGCGGACGCCAGATCCTGGCTGCCGAAGTGAAAGCCGACAATGGCGTCGTGGTCGGCGTTCGTCCGCTCGGCGGCGGCATCGAATTCGGAGAAACGCGGGAAGAGGCCCTGCGCCGAGAGTTCCGCGAAGAACTGGGCGTCGATATCGAAATTCTCGGGCCGTGGAATGTGGTGGAAAACCTCTTCACGCATGAAGGGAAGGCCGGGCATGAAATCGTTTTCTTCGCCGATATCGCGATCATCGACGCAGATAGCGTCGCCAAAGACCGGATTGTCTTCTTCGAGCACGAAGGCTCGGAGCAGACAGCGGGCTGGTTCGATCTCGATGCGCTCGAACAATCAGCCATCGCTCTCTATCCGATCGGTCTTTCCTGCTTTCTACGCGGCTGACTTAGAGCATGTCTCAGCTTTTCAGCCTCATTCTGTTGGTCCAAACCGGGATGATCCGCGAGGAGAAGGGCGCGGGTCGTAGCCGATGCTACGGCCAAGCTCTCCGACGACGCGGGCGCCCGGTTTCGACCAACCCTTCGGGCCGGATGAATTTCGGTCACTATCTTCGGCTTTTGGCTCTGCCGTACATCTGGGTACGCCCTCGCCAAAAGCCTTGATCCTGACCGAAATTGATCCGGCAGAATGAGGCTGAAAAGCTGAGACATGCTCCAACGGCGCTTATTGCGTCGCCGCGCATTTGCGCTCGCCGGCCTTTTGTATAGTTCCCGTCTCGACGTTCAACGTCTTGAGCGCAACGATCGTCGATCCCATGCCGTTGGCTTCGTTTTCCGCGAAGGTGGGGCAAGTCTTGGCGGTAGCCTTGATGGTTGTGCGCTCCCAATAGGACAGTGTCTTGCCCTTCAGCTCATATTCGTCTGCAGGCGCGTCGAGTATCGCTTCGCCTGAGCCGAGATCATAGACGACCAGATTGCCTTGCGGGCCGGTGGAGCGCGTCAGCACCAGCGTCGAGCCGGAGATTTCGCCGAACCAGAGCGGATCGCCTTCCCCGCCGATCACATAATCCGCCGCCTTTTCGTCGAAAACGCATTCCGATGGCGCTGCGCCGCCGGAGATTTTGGTCACGGCGAAGCGGGCGCCTGGCTCCTCATCGAAGGCTTGTTCGACGACGTGATAGGACTTGCTGGTGTGGCATTGCGGTTCGGCCATGCTGACGGAAGCAAGCGACACGCAGCCGCATGTGAAGAATAACAAGATCGGATTGAACATGGAAATGCCCTGTTAGGATCGACGCTTGGCCTTGGAGCGCGCGGCGCTCGTGCGGCGTTTGCTGACCTGTTTTTTTGCAGCGGTTGGCGCGTCGGCGTCACGGGCGTTGCGGCCCACCGATCCGGAGCCGGATCCGGACTTCTCGACGACCCGCCGCGTCTTTCTGCTCGACGTCGAAGCGGTCGAACTGCGGGTCTTGCGTTTCGTGCGCTTTGTCGCGGTCGGCTTCAGGCCGCTTTTCTTGAGGATTTCGGACACCGCGCTTTTGACGATGCCCGAGATGACGGCGTCCATGACATTGGACATGGCCGCCCCCTCAATCCGGAGCCGATGTCTGCAGGGCGAGCGCATGCAGCACGCCGCCCATTTTGCCCTGCAGGGCGTCATACACCATCTTGTGCTGCTGCACCCGGCTCTTGCCGCGGAAGGCTTCGGCCACCACTTCGGCGGCGTAATGGTCGCCGTCGCCGGCGAGGTCCCGGATCACGACGCGCGCGCCGGGTATGCCCTCCTTGATCATGTCTTCGATATCGCCGGGATTCATGGGCATGGTCAGTCTCCTGCTTACTCGGCGGCCGCCTTGCGACCATCCATGAAAGCAGGGAACCATGATTCATGAGCCTTTTGCAATTCTTCAATTGCTATGGGCTTGGCGGCGCCCAGCGTAACCGACGCCCCGCCGGTCGTGCCGATGAAGGGCGCGAAGACGCCGCGCGTCTCGGCCATCTCCAGAACCGAATCGAGATCGTCGCGCGACACCGTCACCACATAGCGGCCCTGGTCTTCGCCGAAGAACACCGGGATGGGATCGGCGCCGTCGAGCGCGTTGATGCTCGCGCCGATGCCCGACGCCATTGACATCTCGGCGATCGCCAGAGCCAGGCCGCCCGAGGAGCAGTCATGGACTGCGGTGGCGATGCGGTCGCGGATCAGTTCGCGCACGAAGTCGCCGACCTTGCGCTCATGTTCGAGATCGACCGCCGGCGGCGGGCCGTCGGTGCGGCCGTGAATATCGCGCAGATAGACGGACTGGCCGAGATGCGTTCCCCAGGACGAGGGCGCGCCCACCAGCAGGATGCATTGATTGTCTTCGGAGAAGGCGATGCGCGCCATCGCCGACCAGTCGGAAATGAGGCCTACGCCGCCGATGGTCGGGGTCGGCATGATCGCCTGGCCGTTGGTCTCGTTGTAGAGCGACACATTGCCCGACACGATCGGGAAATCGAGCGCGGTGCAGGCCTCGCCGATGCCCTTGATGGCGTGCACGAGCTGGCTCATGATCTCAGGCTTTTCGGGATTGCCGAAATTCAGGTTGTCGGTGGCGGCCAGCGGCAGGGCGCCGGTGGCGGTCAGGTTGCGCCAGCACTCGGCCACCGCCTGCTTGCCGCCTTCGAACGGATCGGCCTCGACATAGCGCGGCGTGACGTCGGACGAGAAGGCGAGGGCCTTCGACTTGTGGCCTTCGACGCGCACGACGCCGGCGTCGCCGCCCGGAAGCTGCAGCGAGTTGCCCTGGATCAGCGTGTCATACTGTTCCCACACCCAGCGGCGCGAGGAATTGTTGGCCGAGCCCACCAGCTTGACCAGCGCATCGGCGACATCGGCCTGCGGCACGTCATTAGCGGCAAGCGGAGCTGGCTTCACAGCAGGCGTCCAGGGACGGTCATATTCCGGCGCCTGATCGCCGAGGTCCTTGATCGGCAGATTGGCGACTTCAACGCCCTGATGCTTGACGCGGAACCGCAGGTCGTCGGTGGTCTTGCCGACGATGGCGAAATCGAGACCCCATTTCACGAAAATCGCCTTGGCGACGTCTTCCTTGGAGGGCTCGAGCACCATGAGCATGCGCTCCTGGCTTTCCGACAGCATCATCTCATAGGCGGTCATGTTGACTTCGCGCACCGGCACCGTGTCGAGATCGAGCTCGATGCCGAGGTCGCCCTTGGCGCCCATTTCCACCGCCGAGCAGGTGAGGCCGGCCGCACCCATGTCCTGGATGGCGATGACGGCGCCGGTCTGCATCAGTTCGAGGCAGGCTTCCAGCAGGCACTTTTCGGTGAAGGGGTCGCCGACCTGAACGGTCGGCCGCTTCTCCTCGATCGACTCGTCGAATTCGGCCGACGCCATGGTCGCGCCGCCGACGCCGTCGCGGCCGGTCTTGGCGCCGAGATAGACGACGGGCAGGCCCACGCCCTTGGCTTCGGACAGGAAGATGGCGTTGGACTTGGCGAGGCCCGCCGCAAAGGCGTTGACGAGGATATTGCCGTTATAGCGCGCGTCGAATTCGACTTCGCCGCCCACGGTGGGCACGCCGAAGGAATTGCCGTAACCGCCGACGCCGGCGACCACGCCCGCCACCAGATGCCGCGTCTTCGGATGATCCGGCGCGCCGAAGCGCAGCGCGTTCATCGCCGCCACCGGGCGCGCGCCCATGGTGAAGACGTCGCGCAGGATGCCGCCGACGCCGGTCGCGGCGCCCTGATAGGGCTCGATATAGGAGGGGTGGTTGTGGCTCTCCATCTTGAAGACCACCACGTCGCCGTCGTCGATATCGACCACGCCGGCGTTTTCGCCCGGTCCCTGGATGACGCGCGGGCCCTTTGTCGGCAGCGTCTTCAGCCACTTCTTGGAGGATTTGTAGGAGCAGTGCTCGTTCCACATCGCCGAGAAGATGCCGAGTTCGGTGAATGTGGGTTCGCGGCCGATGAGATCGAGAATGCGCTGATATTCGTCCGGCTTCAGGCCATGGCTGGCGATGAGGTCCGGGGTGATCGGGCGGTCGTTGGAAACGGTCATCGGGCTCTCAAGAAAAGTTGGAGGGCGGCGTTTGCCTGCCTATAGCCGATGGGGGCCGTTGATGCGACTGGAAAATGCGGGATCAACAGGCGCAAATCGCCCGGAAACGCAACGCGGGTCGAACCCTCGGTCGACGGCGCTCCTGAACATGAACGAATTGTAACGCAGCCTCAAGGAACCCCGGCGGGCCTGCCGCGTTTTCCCGACGTCACAAGCAAGCAAAAGGAGCTTCGACATGGGTTCTGTAGCAGACAAGGTCAAGGGCGCCGCCAATGAAGTCGTCGGCAAGGGCAAGCAGGCTGTGGGCCGCGCCACCGACAATCCGCGTCTGGAAGGCGAAGGCGCAGCCCAGGAGCTGAAGGGCAAGACCCAGAAGGCCGTGGGCGACGCCAAGGACGCGGTCAAGCGCGGCGTCGACCGCCTGTAACGCTTACCCAGGCTTCCAGTTCTGGGGCCGTCGGCGCATCCGCGCCGGCGGCCTTTTCGCGTCATATGACCGCGCTTTCGCCCGTCGGCGCCTGATCGAGGATGCGGTTGAGGATCTTCAGCCCGGCGATCGAAATGGAGCGATCGCGCCCCTCGCTGAAACCGACACGGACATGATGAAACACCCGGTCTGAACGTCCCGCCTTGAACTCGTCCTCGTCGTCGATCAGCACGTCCTGATCAAGCGCCGCCTGTTTGAAGGTGCCGGAAAGCCAGGGCTCCGGGAGCTTTAGCCAGAGAAAGGGCAGGTAGGGATGCGACCGGAACTCCCGGCCTGCCAGCAGCGTTCGCGCCGCCTGCTCCCGCACCGCCAGTTCGGCGAGAACGCGGGAGCGGATTTCATCCGCCGCGCCGGATAGCACAAGCCGCGCCGACAGTTCCGCCAGCAGAAACGGCAGTCCGCCGCTGACCAGCTTCTGCGTCAGCCGAACCCGTTGCGCCATATGCGGCGGGCAGGCGACCCAGGCGCCGCGAACGCCGGCCGCCACGCTTTTCGACAGGCCGTTCAGGATGAAGGTGCGGTCGGGAGCGAGCTCGGCCAGCGTCGGAACGCCGTCGGCGATCATGCCGCCATAGAGATAGTCCTCGATCAGCCAGACATTATGCCGGCGCGCGATCTCGATGATTTCCTTGCGCCGCGACAGCGGCAGGCAGGACGTCGTGGGATTTTGTCCGGAGGACATGATGAAGGCGGCTTTGGGGTGCTCGCGGGCGCAGACGCGCTCGAAATCCTCGGGCAGCACGCCTTGCTCATCCATATCGGCCAGCACGACCCGCCGGCCCATCAATGTGGCGCTGCGGGCGACCTGCGAATAGGTGAGGTGTTCGCAGACCAGTCGATCGCCGGGCCCGGTGACGGCTGCCATCACGGCGTTGACGCCGGCATGCACGCCGAGTTGCGGCAGAATGTTTTGCGGATCGGGAGCCCAGCTTCCCTGCGAGAGCCAGCGCCGTCCCGCCTCGGCCCAGTCCGGCGAGATGGTGCGCGTATAGCTGGAAATCTCGCTTGGATGCTCCGTTGCGATCTCCATCATCACCCGTCCGATGATCTCCGCCTGGCCGACATCCACGGCCGCAGTCGTGTCGAAGCGCAACTTGCCGGAGGGCGGAACGAGCGCCCGCGTACCGCCGAACGCCGATGTCACGGGATCCACTGACGGCGAGATCTGCCGCATGCCGCCCTGCACATACGTGCCGCGTCCGACTTCGCCTGACACGAGGCCGCGCTCGCGCAGCACCGCATAGGCCCGCGTGATTGTACCAATTGTCACCTTCAGGTCAAAGGCGAGATCGCGATGCGGCGGCAGTTTCGCCCCATTTGCGAGCGTTCCGGCCTTGATCGCCGCCTCCGCCGCATCCGCGATGCGAATATAGAGGGGTCCGGAGCCGGTTTTGATGTCGGGAAGCCAATGTGTCATGGTGACAATTATCTACATTGTCATCACTACTTCGTCAATGCATACAGAAAAGGAGACAATACGACCTGAGTTTCAGGAGAATATGATGACAATAGAGACAATTGCTCCCTCGGATCGTGGTCTGTGGTCTATTGGGCGGATCGTGTGGACCTTCCTCCTCAAAATTCGCCGCAACCGCCGGACACGGCTTCATCTCTCGGATCTTTCCGATGCGGCGTTGGAGGATATCGGCCTCAGCCGCCGGGAAGCGGAGGCCGAGGCGCGACGTTGGATCTGGCTGTAACGATACCGGGATCACATCGTCAGCCGGGGAGTCAGGATCTGCCCAGCGATGGTTTCGAAGACGCCGACCAGCTTCTTGGATTCCTGCACGAGCACGGCTTTGTCGGCGTCGCTCGCGCATTTGCCGAGTTCGACGGCGGTGCTTGAGGTTTTGTCGATGCCGACGGCGACCGTGAAGATCGTCACGCCCTTGTTCTTGGCGTTCTGACAGACCGAGCTCATCAGCGTGTTGGATTTGACCACGTCGCTCTTGGTGTGGGTGGGATAGGTCGGAGACACCGTGTTGGTGCCGTCGGTCATGATGATGATGAACTTCTTGACGTCCGCGTCATAAGTCTTTCCATCGGTGAACGGCTCGCCCTGCGACAGCGTGTTCCAGCCCCACAGCACGCCGGGCGCGATATAGGTCTCGTCATTGGCGACCATCGCCTTGATCGCGGCGCGCAGCTTTGTGTAATCGCTGGTGAGCGTGGTGATGGCGGCGCCGCAACTGGTGTTCAGAAGACCCGGATATTTCTTGTCGGGGCTGACGTCCTGCGTATCCAGCGGGTTGTTGCGCGAACCGACGCAGCCCGTCCATTTGTATGTCGTCGTCTTGTTGGAACAGGTTTCCACCTCGTCGCCATAGACCGTGGTGCTGCAGATCTTCTGGTTGTAGGTATAGGGCACACCGTCATTATAGCCGGTCTTCTTCACCGTCGTGCAGCCGCTCTGGGAAATGATCGGTCGTGATTTGGTGCAGACGCGCGCTGTGGTCGAATAGTCGTCTTTCACGTCGAGCCAGCCCGCTTTGCGATAGGACATGCCGACATTCACATAGCGGGAGAAGGGCACGATCGAGAACCGCGCCTTCTTCTGCTTGGCGTCCATCTTTTCGAACACGTCGAGCAGCGCGTTCGACGCCGCCTTGAGGTCGGTCAGCTTCTGCCCGGTCATCGAATAGGTGTTGTCGAGCACCAGCGCGATTTCGATATCGTCTTCGCTGCCGGATTGCGCCTGCGAGAGGATCTTCACGTCGATGCCCTCCGGACGGATCAGCTTGGCGAGCGTCAGCGGCGTCTTGGCTTTCGCTTTCAAGGTGATGCGGTTGTCCGGCGTCACCGAGAAGTCGGTGATGCTGACCTCGGTGGCGAAAGCCGACTTGAAATTGGCCTGGAAGGAATTCTGCGCGATTGTCTTGAGTTTCGCGGTTTCCGTTTCGCCGGAACTCGCGGCCGCCAGCACCGCGGCGTCGGCGGCGTTCTGCATCTCGGTGCGCGTGGCGTAGGCGGTGATCATGTCGATCGCGATGCCGGAGGCGATGATGACCGGTGTGGCGACCAGCGCCGTCATCAGCGCGAAATTGCCGCTGCGGTCGCTCAGCATGGCTGTCAGAGACTTCATGGCTCTCTCCCCTGGATTGATGGGATGAGCCTCGCTATTCGGATTGAAATCCGCCTTAAGCGTTTTGTTAAGATTTTAGCGAATTGGAATGTGAAGGCCTTTGTTTACCACGTTTCCGGCCGTCCAACAGATTCCCGCAGCCTCTGACTGTGGGAATTGCGGGGAATGCGCGCATGGATCGAGCGTCTGGTTTGCAAAACCCTAACGACTGTCCCGAATACGAACGCCTTGACTGCGCCGGAATGAAACAGGTCAGCAGCCTTTGCCGCCGCGCGCCCAGCGCAGGACATCCGCATTGATGCGGCCAGACACGGAGGCGTCATGCATCATCGGGCCGAAAGCGCTGAGTTTCGCCTGCTCGCCGCTCGCCTGCACGACCAGCAGCGGACGCGACTCGGGCGAATGCGCCGGCACCACCAGAATGCGCGGCGTGCCGCTGAAGGAATTGAGTTCCGGGGCGAGGCGGTACTTCTTGAAGGCGGGATCGCCGGATTTGAACCAGCAGGCATTGGCGCCGAGCGCCACGCGCTCCATCACCGGCAGCGCCCGCATCGAGGCCTGTGGGGCAGGGGCGCGCGCCGTGGAGCAGGAGGCGGCAAGCGCCGAAAGCGCGATGAGCGCGGTGCGAGCGAACAGGCGCATGCCGGATATCTCCGTCGAACAGGAATCGGACTGTTTGGGACCCGAATGAAAGCTCAGGCGGCGATGACGTTGAGCGCCGAAGCGAAGATGCCCTTGCCGTCGGAACCGCCATGGGCGGCCTCGATGAGGTTTTCCGGATGCGGCATCATGCCGAGCACATTGCCCTTGTCGTTCATGACGCCGGCGATGTTGTTGATCGAGCCGTTGGGATTGGTCTCGGGCGTATAGCGGAACAGCACCTGTCCTTCGCCCTCGATCCGCGCCAGCGTTTCGGCGTCGGCGAAATAATTGCCGTCGTGATGAGCGACAGGCGAGCGGATGATCTGGCCCTTTTCATAGGCGCGTGTGAAGTCGGTCTCGGCGTTGACCACTTCGAGCTTCACTTCGCGGCAGACGAATTTCAGCGATGCGTTGCGCATCAGGGCGCCCGGCAGCATGCCCGCTTCGAGCAGGATCTGGAAGCCGTTGCAGACGCCCATCACCTTCACGCCCTTTTCCGCCTTTTCGCGGATCGCCTGCATCACCGGCATGCGCGCGGCGATCGCGCCGCAGCGCAGATAGTCGCCATAGGAGAAACCGCCGGGAATGACGATCAGGTCGACGTCGGGGATCTCGGTCTCTGTCTGCCAGATTGTCACGGGCGCATGGCCCGAAATCTTGGTCAGGGCGGCGATCATGTCGCGGTCGCGGTTGAGGCCGGGAAGCTGGACGACGGCGGATTTCATCG
Organism: Rhizobium sp. FKL33; assembly: GCF_005222915.1. Lineage (GTDB taxonomy): Bacteria > Pseudomonadota > Alphaproteobacteria > Rhizobiales > Rhizobiaceae > Rhizobium_E. The sequence goes on along the minus strand of NZ_STFX01000054.1, from coordinate 190,901 downwards.
GGCAATCTCCGTAACGGGGGACAAGAAGTCCGGCGGGACGTTCGCGGTGAGCCATACGCCATTGTCGGCGCGAAGGAAAGCATAACCTGCTTCCGCCATTGCCAGCGCATTCACCGTCAACAGCATATGCGGCCCTCGCCGCCGCATGGCGACCTGCCTGGCCGTTTCGATATCCGGCGACAAATGGACATAGCTGCGCTGCATGGGTTTCAGCCCGGATATCTGGATCTCCTCCCAGGCTGTCGCCGTCGTTCCATGATAGAGGATCCTCGGAGGCGCGACCGCCTCCAGCGCCAGGTCGACGTCAACGCTGTGCCCCTGGGCGGCGCGGATGCGCCCGCCTTCAAGTGTGAAGCGCTTCTTGGCGTTCTCGGCGATGACGCGCCTGATGTCGTCGTCGGACACGCCGAGCTTCTCGCAAAGCCTGTCGCTGAACTGCGAGTAGTCGGTCCAGCCATGCGTATCGAGTTCAAGATCGAGCTCGTGCGGCGCATGGCGCAAGACATAGCTCATGAATTTGGAAATCTGGGCGTCAGTGGGCATCACTGAGTATCAAGGCGTCAGGGGCTTTTGCGCCGCTTCTGCGAATTCGCGCAGGTCTAGTCGTTTTTCGATCCGATCGGTCCGATCATCAATACGGGCGCAAACGCTCCTAATTCCATTCAAATCACCCTGTACATTGTGAAGATGGCCACGAATGGACAGCATGTCCTGCCGCAACTCTGAAACCGCGTGATCCACTTTGTCGAACCGCTGCTGAAGGTTTTTCAGGATTTCGAACATCAATTCCTGCGTCACGTCGGCCATCGGCTGATCCTCAACCATAACGAGCTCGAGAACCATACATCTTCTTCATGGTGGATTCTAGGCATGAGAATGGTCAAAATACAAAAACCGCCGCGAGAAATCCCGCAGCGGCCTCAAGTTCAACTACGAACTTCAGATTAGCCCAGGCTGACGCTGTAGTTTTCGATCACGGTGTTGGCGAGCAGCTTTTCGCACATCGCCTTGAGATCGGCTTCCGCCTTGGCCTTGTCGTCATGGGCGATTTCGATGTCGAACACCTTGCCCTGGCGGACGCTGCCGACATCCGAGAAATCGAGCGCCGAAAGCGCGCCCTCGATGGCCTTGCCTTGCGGGTCCAGAACCCCGTTCTTCAGCGTTACAACTACACGCGCCTTGATCATATGTCCCTCTGCATATCCGATAGAAGCTTGCTGCGGACCGTTCAGTCCGACTTGACGAGCACCGGGCCTGCGCCGCGGATAGGCTCGTTCTCATTGATGATGCCCAGACGGCGCGCGACTTCCTGGTAGGCGTCGAGCAGGCCGCCGAGATCCTTACGGAAGCGATCCTTGTCGAGCCGCTCGCGGGTTTCGATGTCCCACAGGCGGCAGGAATCCGGCGAGATCTCGTCGGCGAGAATGATGCGCATCATGTCGCCTTCATAGAGGCGGCCGCATTCGATCTTGAAATCGACGAGCTGGATTCCGACGCCGAGGAAGAGGCCGGTCAGGAAATCGTTGATGCGGATGGCGAGCGCCATCACGTCGTCGAGCTCCTGCGGGCTCGCCCAGCCGAAGGCGGTGATATGCTCTTCCGACACCATCGGGTCGTCGAGGGCGTCCGACTTGTAGTAGAATTCGATGATCGACCGCGGCAGAACGAGACCTTCCTCGATGCCCAGGCGCGAGGCGAGTTCGCCGGCGGCGACATTGCGCACCACGACTTCGAGCGGGATCATCTCCACTTCGCGGATCAACTGCTCGCGCATGTTGAGGCGGCGGATGAAATGGGTGGGAATGCCGATCCGGTTCAGATGGGTGAAGATGAACTCGGAGATGCGGTTGTTGATGACGCCCTTGCCATCGATGATCTCATGCTTCTTCTTGTTGAACGCGGTGGCGTCGTCCTTGAAGAATTGCACGAGGGTGCCAGGTTCCGGACCTTCGTAAAGGATCTTTCCCTTGCCTTCGTAAATCCGGCGGCGGCGGTTGTTCATAAAGTCTTCTCTTTTCGTTTGGCGGGGACTCACGCGGACTGCTGCGCCCCGTCGCTGCGTTAAACGCTCATTAGCCGAAAAGTTCGGAATTCACAATCACGCATCGTCCGCTGTCCAGAGAACGTCGATTCGTGAAAATTGTAGCGATCTGCTTTGCGAAGTTTTCGGGCGAAGGTTGTATACCTGTCCTTGTCGCAACGATGATCAGCAAGATCACAGACAAACGGGGACGAAAAATGAACAATCTCAAGAAGCTCGAAAGCACGCTCGAAAACAAATTCGCTCATGACGAGGATGTCCGCTTCCGCGCCATCATGCGCCGCACGCGCCGTCTTGCCGCCTGGGCCTCCGAACAGACCGGCGCCGACAGCGACGCCTATGCGTCCGAGCTCGCCAATCTTTATCTCACCACGCCCGACGATGACGTGATGGCCGGCAAGGTGCGGCTCGATCTCAACCGCGCCGGCATTGCCTGCGCCCATTACGAGGTGCGCGTCAAGATGGTCGAACTTCTCTTTGCCGAGCAGCAGGCGATCGCAGCCTGATCCGCGTCTTCGAAAATTTCATTCGCGACCGCTCCGACGAAATGATCGTCGGAGCGGTTTCGTCATTTCGTTTCGCTGCGGCCAGTCCGCGGACTGAGACGAAATCGCACTTTCGATTTCCGAATTGAACGACTATAAGCGACCCGGACGGTGCAACAATTCGGGAGACCCCAATGTCGGCTATCAACGATCGCGAAAAGGCCTTCGAAAACAAATACGCCCACGATGAAGAGAAGAAGTTCAAGATCATCGCGCGGCGCAACAAGTTGCTGGGCCTTTGGGCCGCTGAGCTGCTCGGCAAGGCCGATGCGGATTCTTACGCGAAGGAAGTGGTCGCGGCCGATTTCGAGGAAGCCGGCGACGACGACGTCATTCGCAAGGTGCAGGGCGACCTGACAGCCGGCGGCGTTTCGAAGTCCGCCGAAGAAATCCGCGCCAAGCTGGCTGATCTGCTCTCTGTGGCCGCCGATCAGATCGAAAAGGGCTGATTTCAGCTTTTTTCACGCTTCAAAGCCGCTCTTCGGGGCGGCTTTTTTGTTGCCTTCGGGGCACTAGAGCGTGCCTCAGCTTATCCGCCTCATTCTGCCGGAAGAATTCCGGCCACTATCTTCGTTTTAGCTCCGTCGCACATCTGGGTGCCCCCCGTAGAATGAGGCTGAAAAGCTGAGACACGCTCTATCCTCTCGGCTTCAGCCGCGACAGGAACTGCGCGAAGACCATGGTGCCTTCAGGCCAGGGGCCATGCCCCGATTCGATGTCGATGTGACCGGAATTGCCGGCGTCGACCAGGAACGAACCCCAGGCGTTGGCGATGTCGCCCGCATGTTCGTAGGTCCCGTAGATGTCGTTCTGGCTGGCGACCGTGATCGAGGGAAATGGCAGCGGCGCATTCGGATAGGGGCCGAAGGTTTCGAAGATCTTCTTGCGCGGTCCTTTGAGCGCCGGATCCGGCGGCGATACGAAAAAGCCGCCCGCGACCTTGTCGGCGGCGCCGTCGAGCGCATGCAACGCCGCGCCGATCCCGACGCTATGCGCCACCAGAACCACGGGCCGCTCGGCCTCGATGATCGCCTTTCGGATCGTCTCGACCCAGGCGTCGCGATCCGGCTGCGTGAAGGAGGCCTGTTCGATGCGGCGCGCGGTGGCGAGTTTCGCCGACCATCTGTTCTGCCAGTGGTCCTGATGCGGAACCCCGTAGCCCGGTATGAGGAGAATGTCTGTTTCTGAAGCTTTCATGCCTCTCACATGCGATCGCGCGGCGCCTGTGTCAAGCGTCGCGCGATCGGTCTTTCGTCAGCTGTCAGGGGGCGGGCTGTAGCCCGACGGCCCGATTATTCCTCGACGGCGCCGCCGTCATCGGCCGGCTCTTCGGCGGGCGCTTCTTCCTGCTGTTCCTCGGCAGGGGCCGCCTCTTCCTGCGGCTCTTCGGCGGGTTCTGCCTGTTCGGTATTGTTCTCGGCGGGCGCTGCTTCTTCCTGCTGCTCTTCCGCTGGAGCTGCTTCTTCCTGCGGCTCTTCTGCGGGTTCTGCCTGTTCGCTATTGTCCTCGGCGGGGGCGGCTTCCTCCTGCTGTTCCTCTGCAGGTGCCGCGTCTTCCTGCGGTTCCTCGGCGGGAGCCGCCTGCTCGGAATTATCCTCGGCAGGCGCAGCCTCCTCCGGAGCTTCCTCTGCGGGGGCCGCTTGTTCGGTATTGTCTTCTGCGGGCGCTGCCTGGTCCGGGTTTTCCTCGGCGGGAGCCGCCTGATCGGAATCGTCTTCGGCAGGAGCCGTGTCCTGCTGAGTTTCGTCCGCTGGCGCTGCCTGCTCGTTGTCATCGTCAGCAGGGGCGGCCTGGTCCGGCTGGGCATCCTCTGCCGGGGCTGCATCGGCAGGCTGCTCCTGCTCGGCATCATCCGTCACGGCCGCATCGGCGGGGTCTTCGACAGGCAGAGCCTGCTGATCGTCCGATGCGTTGGCGGGCTCCTCTTCGAGCGTCGCGGCTTCGTCAGCCTGAGGATCGGCAGTCTCCGCCGCGTCCTCGACCACTTCCTGCGCGTCGTAGGTTTCGGCGGCTTCGATCCGCTGCACTTCCTCCGTGGACGAATATTCCTGCTCGACCGTCTCGGCGAAACTGGTCTCGACGCTTTGATATTCGCTTTCGAAAGACTGGTACTCCTCCGCAGTATAAGAGAAGTCGTAGCTTTCGGAAACCTGTACGGTCTCCTCATAGGTCTCCCATGAATAGGACTCGTAATAGTATGTCGTCTCTTCGTAGAAATAGGTCGTGGTCGTGGAGATATATTCCCACTGGTCCCGATAGACAGTGTAATATTGCGGTTCATAAGCCGCGTAATAGTAATAGTAACCGGAATAATAGCCTTCGAAGGCGGCGATCAGATAGATCGTTTGCCATTGCTGGCTGGGAAGCCGGTTGGCCTGCCAGGCGCGATCGAGAAGGCGCTGCAGGCGTTCGATTTCGCGCTTCTGCTGGGCGTTCAGCGCCTTCAGGGCTGCCATTTGCGCGAGCCGCTTCTGGATTGCGGCGAGGCGGCGGCCGTTCTTGACGGCGACGTCCTTGGCGTTGGCGGCCTTGCCGCCCTGAACGCGCTTGAGGTAGTCTTCCCAGGCTTTCCCGAGAGTATCGACGCCGATCTTGACCTTCTTGTCCTTGATCTTGGCGAGGCTGTAGCTCAACTGGACCTGCGCCACGGCGGAGGCGTATTTCGGCAGGGTCTTGGCGAGGGTTGCGGTCTTCTTGCCGCGGGCCGCCTTGTCGACCGCCTGCAATTGCTTGGCCGCCTCGGCCAGCGCCTTCAGCAGGGGCGCCGACTGCCCGCGCTTGTTTTTCGGCAGCGCCTGGATTGCGCGCGCGGTGTAGAGGATCGCCTGCGCCTGCTTGTCGAGCAACTGGCCGGCGCTGAGAGATCGGGATTGATAGGCCGCCGACGTTGCGGCGTAGCTCGCCACGGATGTCATGGGACTGAGAGCGAGTCCCAGGGAAATCAGCGTCGCGGGAAGAACGCTGCGAATAATGCGTGGCATGGTGACCCCTTGAATCTGCCCCGGTTTCTGAGCTGCGCGCGCCGGGATCGCGTTTCGCCAAGTCGAGACGGATGGCGGCGGCAAGTTATTCTATGTGTTCGAACGAATCCAAGCGGAATTGAACTATGAATCCCGCTGCGCAGCGAATTCTTCGGCGAATTTCCAAACAAAAACGGCGCGGCTCCCTCGGGAACCGCGCCGCCGCAACTTGAGATCGTTTGTTTCTCAGACTTCGCCGAACACCCGGCGGAAGATCGTGTCGACATGTTTGGTGTGATAGCCGAGGTCGAATTTCTCGCGGATTTCCTCTTCGGAGAGCGCGGCGCGCACTTCGGCGTCGCCGAGCAGTTCCTCCAGGAAGTCCTTGCCCTGTTCCCACACCTTCATGGCGTTGCGCTGCACGAGACGATAGCTGTCCTCGCGCGACACGCCGGCCTGCGTCAGCGCCAGGAGAACGCGCTGGCTCATCACGAGACCGCGGAACTTGTTCATGTTCTTGAGCATGTTTTCGGGATAGATCACCAGCTTTTCGACGACGCCGGCCAGGCGGTTGAGCGCGAAATCGAGCGTGATCGTCGTATCGGGGCCGATGGCGCGCTCGACGCTCGAATGGCTGATGTCGCGTTCATGCCAGAGCGCCACGTTTTCCAGCGCCGGAACCACCGACATGCGCACGAGACGGGCAAGCCCGGTCAGGTTTTCGGTGAGCACCGGATTGCGCTTGTGCGGCATGGCCGACGAGCCCTTCTGGCCCGGCGAGAAGAATTCTTCCGCCTCCAGCACTTCTGTGCGCTGCATGTGCCGGATCTCGATCGCCACGTTTTCGATCGACGAGGCGATCACGCCGAGGGTGGCGAAGAACATCGCGTGGCGGTCGCGCGGAATGACCTGGGTGGAGACGGGCTCGGGGACGAGTCCGAGCTGTTCGCAGACATATTCCTCCACCGACGGATCGATATTGGCGAAGGTGCCGACGGCGCCGGAGATCGCGCCTGTGGCGATTTCAGCGCGTGCGGCGACGAGTCGCGCGCGGTTGCGGTGCATTTCAGCATAGAAGCGGGCGAAGGTCAGGCCCATCGTGGTCGGCTCGGCATGGATGCCGTGGCTGCGGCCGATGCGGACCGAATCCTTATGCTCGAAGGCGCGGGTCTTCAGCGCCGCAAGCACCCGGTCCATATCGGCGAGCAGCAGGTCGGCGGCGCGCACGAGCTGAATGTTCAGAGTCGTATCGAGCACGTCGGACGAGGTCATGCCCTGATGGACGAAGCGGCTGTCGGGGCCGATGAATTCGGCGAGATGGGTCAGGAAGGCGATGACGTCATGCTTGGTGACGGCCTCGATTTCGTCGATCCGGGCGACGTCGAACTGCGCGGCCGAGCCTTTTTCCCAGATCGTGCGGGCGGCGTCTTCAGGAATGACGCCGATCTTGGCGAGCGCGGTGCAGGCATGCGCCTCGATCTCGAACCAGATGCGGAACTTGGTTTCCGGCGACCAGATGGCGACCATTTCGGGGCGGGAGTAACGCGGGATCATCGGCGGTTTTCCTTGCGGCGCTTGGGGTTGCGGCCCCTCTAACAAATGAACCCGCCGGCTTCAATGCGACGCGCGCCCAAACCACAGGCCGAAGCCCAGGAAAATCGCTGTTCCCGGGATTCCATAGATGGAAAACGAGATCACCGTGAACTGATAGGCGGCGCTGAGCGTGGTGAAGGCGAATTGAAATCCCCAGATCAGCGTGAAAGCGGGGGCATGCCAATGGGCGTAATAGAAGCGATATTCGAGCGCAAACAGCGCCGCAATCGCCAGATGCGTGGATAGCGCGATGACGATCGTGGCCCCCATCGTCCGGGCGATCGCCTCGCGCGACCCGAACAACAGCCGCGACAGCCACAGCGCCGGAGTGAACCCGAGCGCGCCGCCCAGAAAAAACATCGCCAGCACCGCCGGCCATTGCGGCATCAGAAATTGATTGCGGTCGTAGAGATCGAGCGTCGCGACAAGCGCCATCAACGCGCCGAAGAGGATGGATCCACACAGGACCGTCAGGGGCGAGGGCGCGGTTTCCGCAAGCCGCGCCCGAAGCGATGCCGCGCGTCCGCGCCCGGACGTCATGGCGCATCCAGCTGGATGGGAACCGCGATCCATCGGATATCGTCGCCCTCGAAGCCCTGGCTCGACGCCTGGATCATGGCGACGGCGGTCGAGGCGTTTTCGCCGTCGAGGACGATCGCGCCGATCCGATAGCCAGTCGGGCATTTGCGGCTCGGCGGCACGGTTGCGTCTTCATAGAGCAGGCGATCCACCGGCTTGCCGTCCGCCTCGACGAGTTTCAACTGGAAACCGTTGAAGCCGTTGCTGGCGTTCAGGCAGTCCTTGGTGGCGGGGAAAGGCTTGGTCTCGAGTTTGATCGAGTAAGGCTTTGCCACCTTCGGCGCGCGCGGATAGCGGTTGAACCGGACTGTTTCGCCTTCCGCGCCGAGATCGGCTGCGGCGCGAAAGACGGCGAAAGCGCCCGGATCGGAATCCGCGCCGTAACGGGCGATCAAGTCGCGTGCTTTGGCCCAAGCCTGGGCGCGGGCGTCCTTCAACGGAGTTTCGCGCTCGATCGTGACCCGCACCGGCGAGCCGGGCGCGAATTTGTCCCGCGCGAGGTCGATCACATAGATATTGGAATAGGGAAAGCCCGAGCCGTCCTGAACGCCGAATTCCTCGAAGGCGAAAATTCTCGCATCGGCGGAAAAACCGATGACGCGCATCTCCGCCGCATCGCTCGCCAGCGAAGCATCGGCCTGCAGCAGGCCGCCCGCGCAGGCGAGAGTGAGGATCAGGGTTCGGAGGCGCTTTTTCATCCGCGAGCCTTTTCGGCGGCCGCGCGAATGGCCGCGATGTTTGCGCGATAGGCGTCGACGCCGTCGCCCTTGTAGACGGCGGAGCCCGCCACCAGCACGTTGACGCCCGCAGCGGCCGGAATGCCGGCGGTCTCGGCGGTGATGCCGCCATCGACTTCGAGCTCGATCGGCCGGTCGCCGATCATCTTGTGGATGCGGGCGATCTTTTCGGTCACGGCGGGAATGTATTTCTGACCGCCGAAGCCCGGATTGACGCTCATCACCAGAATGAGGTCGACCTGATCGATGACATAGTCGAGCACGCTTTCCGGCGTGGCCGGGTTGATCGAGACGCCGGCCTTCTTGCCGAGCGCGCGGATCGCCTGCAGCGAGCGATGCAGATGCGGGCCGGCTTCGGCATGCACGGTGATGATGTCGGCGCCGGCCTTGGCGAAGGCTTCGAGATAGGGGTCGGCGGGCGCGATCATCAGATGGCAGTCGAACACGGCGTCGGTCAGCGGCCTGAGCGCTTTTACGACATCAGGTCCAAAGGAGATGTTGGGGACGAAATGGCCGTCCATGATGTCGAGATGGATCCAGTCCGCGCCGGCCTCAACGGCGTCCGTCACATCCTGCCCGAGCCGCGCGAAATTGGCGGCGAGGATAGAAGGGGCGATCCGGATCGGTCTGTGCATCTGCGCGTCTCCCATGACAGTCGCTTGTTCTTGCAGGATTGGCGCTGCGAGGCGCTCTTGCCGAGGCCATAGCACCCCGCAATAAGGCCCGCAATCGGCCCCTATGCCAAAGCAGGGGGCCGGCGATCCGAATTCGTCGGACGCGCTCGCCTCAGCCGCGCCGTTCGGCCTCTACAGGTCCGAACACTCGCTCGACATTGGCCTTTAGGATCGTGTCGGCGTCGCTCATCATCACCAGTTGGCCGAGGTCGACGAGGCTGGTCACGCCGTAATGCGAGATGCCGCAGGGCACGATGCCGCCGAAATGATCGAGCTCCGGATCGACATTCAGGGAAAAGCCGTGAAAGCTGACCCACTTGCGCAGGCGTATGCCGATCGCGGCGATCTTGTCCTCGGCCATGGAGCCGTCGGGCAGGCGAGGGCGCTCGGGCCGCTGCACCCAGACCCCGACGCGATCCTCGCGCCGCTCGCCCTTGATGTTCATGTCGGCCAACGCGCCGATGACCACATCTTCGAGCGCAGCGACGAAGGCGCGCACGTCCTGTTTGCGGCGCTTGAGATCCAGCATCACATAAGCGACCCGCTGGCCGGGACCGTGATAGGTGTATTCCCCGCCGCGCCCCGTGGCGAAGACCGGAAAGCGATCCGGGGAGAGCAGATCTTTCGCGTCGGCGCTGGTGCCGCCGGTGTAGAGCGGCGGATGTTCGAGCAGCCAGATCAGTTCGTCCGCCTCGCCCGAAGCGATTCTCGCCACTTCCGATTCCATGTCCGCGACCGCCTCCGGATAGCTCACGAGCCCTTCGGAAATACGCCAACGCACGGGATTTCCAGCCTCTCTGGGCCACATGGACTGCGAAAGTTCGGCGCGCTGCATGGCGAAAAAATCCTTGAATGCGATCTGCCGCCTATGTGGGGAAATTTATCCACAAAGGCAAGCCGCCGGAGCTGGAGCCGAGAGTTTCACCGCTTTGCGGCGCCGCCGAAAAATATCGTCAAAAATCTTTCACACCGCTCTTGTGCCGCCGGAATCCTTTTGCTAGATGCTCCCTCGCCGACGGAGTTCGGCACTCTACCACGATGCGGTCGTGGCGGAATTGGTAGACGCGCAGCGTTGAGGTCGCTGTGGGGCAACCCGTGGAAGTTCGAGTCTTCTCGACCGCACCAATCAAAAAGGCCCGCCTTTCGAGGCGGGCTTTTTTGCGTTTGGGCCATGGCGAAGAATATCGCCCGACGGCTTTCCGTGTGTTGACTTATGTTAGATTTTCCTCAGTGGTGCCTTTGAAAGATTTGCGGATATGCTGCAGTCGAAAGGCGATGAGACATGTGGACAGACGGCGCCTGGCATGAACGTCGCCTGATCGGCTTGCACCGGCTGGCGAGGACAGTGCAGCGGGTTCCGGGATTCGGCTATGGCTTGGCGATGGCAGCCTTTTCGATCGCCTTTGTCGTGCGGCTGGCGTCCGACAAATATTTGCCCCCCGGCTTTCCCTTCGTCACTTTCTTCCCGGCGGTCATCCTGTCGAGCGTGTTCGGCGGCGCGCGGGCCGGCGCGCTCTGCGCGATGCTGTCGCTTCTCTCGGCCTGGTACTTCTTCATCGAGCCCTTCGGCGCCTTCGGCGTCAGCGGGCCGGTCATCCTCGCTCTGGCCTATTTCGGGCTTGTCGCGACCATCGACATCGCCATCATCGCCTGGCTGAACAAGACCATCGCGGCGCTCGAGATCGAGAAGGAGCGCAGCCGCAAGCTGGCGGAGGAGCGTCTTGATCTCGCCCGCCACCAGCGCTCCCTTTTCCAGGAGCTTCAGCACCGGACGGCCAACAATCTCGCCATGGTCGCCTCGCTCCTGTCGATCAGCCAGCGCAAGCTGAAGCATATTCCCGAGGCCGTGGACGTGCTGCAGGACGCGAGACTCAGAATCGACCAGATGTCCCGCGTTCATCGCCGTCTCTACGATCCCTCGACCGACGCGGTGCGGCTGGACCGCTATTTTCGCGAGCTCAGCGAAGATCTGCTCAACACCGGCGGCGTGGCCGATTGCGATCTCGTGGTCGAATGCGACCCGATCGAACTCAGCGTGCAGCAGCTCACCAATCTGTCGATGATCGTGCTGGAAGCGCTGATGAATGCGCTGAAGCATGCTGGAAGCGCCGAAGTTAAACTCAGCCTGTCGCTCAAGCTCAAGCGCCTGGACGATGGCTCGGCCCTTCTCGAAGTTCAGGACAATGGCGGCGGCTATCCGGAGGATTTCGATCCGTCGACGAGCCGTCAGCTCGGTTTTCGCTTGATCCAGTCTTTCGCCGACGGCTTGCGCGGCGAAGCGCGCTTTTTCAACAGGGATGGCGCGGTGGTGGCTGTTCACTTCAAGCCCTGCAGCGAGAACCCTGCTTTCGAGTGAGACCGCTCGAAATTTAACGAAAGACAAAGGGCAGTTTCAATCTTCGGTCGTCTAAACAGGGGCGAACGTCTTCTTTTGGAGCGCCCATGCCCCTGTCGCCATCCTCGATCCTGCTGCTTGCTCTGAATGTCGGGCTACTCTGGTTGTTGATGGCCGCGCCGCTTGGCCGCCGCAGCATCGTCATGCGCCGCACATTCGAAGCCGCGCCGGAACAGGTTTGGGCGATGGTGCATCCGCTCGGCAAACACGCCACCTGGTCGCCGAAGCTGCTGGAAAGCCGCGCCGGCGAAACCGAAGGCTGCGTGCTCCAGACGATGAGCCATCACGATCGTCGCGGCGAGCCGATCCGGCGAATGCTCGCCATCGAGAGCATTCAGGGCGGGCCGGGCCTGGCCTATGCGGCGCGCGTGCTGGAGGATTCCGCCCTCGATCCTGTCTTCTGGTCCGATTACTCCGAGACGCGCAGCGTGACCGGCGCCGGAAACAGGACGGAACTGACGGTCGAACTGGTCGATCGCTATCGTGGGCTGGCCTTCTTCCTCTATCGTGTCATCATGCTCAGGCGCGAGCTGCGCGATATCGAGACATGGCTGAAGACAGGGGAGGCGGGTCAGTCCGGCCTGCTCGAGCGACCCTTGACGCAGGTGGCGCTCGCCGTCATCTCGACGCTGCTGCTCTGGCCGTTCTTCGGGTTGACGGGGCATGGGCTGGCGCTGTCGACGATCCTCACCGTGACGATCGTGCTGCATGAACTCGGCCATATGGCCGCCTATCGCGCTTTCGGGCATGAGAAAGTCCGCATGATTTTCATTCCGCTGCTCGGCGGTGTTGCGGTGGGCGGCAGGCCCTATAATTCCAGACTGGAAGTCGCCGTCTGCGCCTTGATGGGAGCCGGTTTCTCGGCCTTCCTGGTTCCGATCGGCGTGGCGCTGCATGGCCTGGCGTCGCCGTCAAACCCGATGGCGGCAGATCTCGTGCTGCTGTTCCTGCTGGTCGGCGGCGCCTTCAACATGCTCAATCTCCTGCCGATGTCGCGTTTCGACGGCGGGCAGGTGATCCGTCAGATCTTTCCGACCCGCGACGGGCTGATGGGCGCGACATTTCTGGTCACGGCGGCCGTGTTGTGGATCGGCTGGCGAATCGGCATTCCCTGGCCGGCGCTCTATGGCGGCCTCGCGGTGATGGTGGCGCTCAGCGTCCTGACCCAGAGCAAATCGACCGTCAAGCCGCGCCACGAACTCGACGACATGACCCCGGCCGAACGCATGCTGGTCGGCTTCGGCTATTACGCGGCGCTCGGCATCCATGGCCATGCGTTGATCTTCGCCTGCGATAAACTGTTCGGCTGATCCGATCAGAAAGAGAAGAAGCCCGCCACGGGCACATGGTCCGACGGCTTGTCCCAGTCGCGGACATATTTCTCGATGCTCGTCGATTGCAGGCGATCGGCGGCTTCCGGCGACAGCAGGAGATGGTCGATGCGGATGCCCCAGTTCTTCTGCCAGCTGCCGGCCTGGTAGTCCCAGAACGTATAGAGCGGCGCGCCGTCCGACGTCGCCCTGACGGCGTCTGTCAGGCCGAGATTTTCGAGCCGCCGGAACGCCTGCCGCGTCGCGGGCAGGAAGAGGGCGTCATTCTCCCAGACTTTCGGATCCCAGCAGTCATGCGGCTCGGGGATGACATTGTAGTCGCCGGCGAGGATGAAGGGTTCTTCGAGCGCAAGCCGCGCCTGCGCATGCGCTTCCAGCCGCTGCATCCAGTTCAGTTTGTAGGGATATTTGACGGGGTCAGCGGAGGGGTTGCCGTTGGGCAGATAGAGGCAACCCACGCGCACCACGCCGCCTTCGATCGAGAAAACGCCTTCGATGTAGCGCGACTGCTCGCCGGTCTCGTCGCCCGGCAATCCCCGCAGCACGTCTTCAGGCCGCAGCTTCGACAGAAGAGCCACGCCGTTGAAGCCCTTCTGGCCATGGGTCTCGACATGATAGCCGAGCGCTTCGATCTCGCCGCGCGGGAAGGCGTCGTCCTGGCACTTGATTTCCTGCAGGCAGACGATGTCCGGAGCGGATTCCTTCAGCCAGGCCAGGAGATTGTCGATGCGCGCGCGGACGCCGTTGATGTTCCAGGTGGCGATTTTCATGCGGGTCTTCCTCGGCGCTCGATGTCTCGGACGGTTTGTCTAACCTTTTCCGAGATGTGCCGCCAGATCCTGAATCAATCGCCGAACAGCCTTCAGATGGCGAAACTCGTTCCGCATCCGCAGCTTGCTACCGCATTCGGATTCTTGATCTGAAAACTCTGGCCCATCAGATTGTCGACGAAGTCGATTTCTGAACCTTCCATGTAGACGACCGACATCGAATCGATCAGCACCCTGGCGTTGTTCTTCTCGATGACGAGATCGTCGTCGCCCTGGTCGCTGACCAGATCGAACTTGTAGGAAAAGCCCGAACAGCCGCCGCCTTCGACCGAGACGCGCAATGCGGTCTTGGCTGGATCCTTGGCGACGATCGTGGCGATGCGGCGGGCGGCCGCGTCGGTGAGTGAAACTGTGTTGCTCATGCTGGTCTTCCTCTCCAAGCGGGGTCAAGGTCCGTTGGGTGAGTTGATGATACGCCAAAAGAGAAGCTTCGGGCAATGTCCTGCTTTTATTGACTTGAAGCACTAGGTAAGTAGGAGGCGGACAGGCGTCAATGGGAATGGAGTTCATGACGATAGACAGGCAGGCCCTCGGTTTCGGCGTCGGCGCGCTCGCGCCTTACGCAGCGGATGCCTGGAAGACGCGCGGACGACTGTTTCCCGAAGGCGGCAGCCCGACGCGCTCCGATTTCCAGCGCGACCGCGACCGTATCGTCCACACCACCGCCTTCCGGCGTTTGAAGCACAAGACGCAGGTGTTCATCGCCCATGACGGCGATCATTACCGCACCCGGCTGACCCATACGATCGAAGTGGCGCAGATCGCCCGCGCTCTGGCCCGCGCGCTCAGGCTCGATGAAGATCTGGCCGAGGGCGTGGCGCTGGTCCATGATTTCGGCCACACGCCCTTCGGCCATACCGGCGAGGACGCCCTGCATGCCGCGCTCGAACCCTATGGCGGCTTCGACCACAACGCCCAGTCGCTGCGCATCGTCACCAAGCTCGAACGCCGCTACGCGGAATTCGACGGGTTGAACCTGACCTGGGAAAGCCTTGAAGGCCTGGTCAAGCACAACGGTCCGCTGATCGGGCCGGACGGGCAGGGCACGCGCGGCCCCGTGCCGCAGCCGATTCTTGATTATTGCGGGCTTTACGATCTCGAACTGTCCAATCACGCCAGTCTCGAAGCCCAGGTCGCGGCGATCGCCGACGACATCGCCTACAACACCCATGACATCGACGACGGCCTCCGTTCGGGCTATCTGACCTTCGACATGCTGGAAGAGGTGCCGTTCCTCGCCGGGTTGATGCGCGAGGTGCGCGACCGCTATCCGGGCCTGGAAGAGAGCCGGCTCACCCATGAAATCATGCGCCGTCAGATCACCCGCATGGTGGAGGATGTGATCGGCGTCACCCAGCAGCGTCTCAAGGACGTGCAGCCGATGAGCGCCGATGACATCCGCGGCGCCGGACTGACCTTCGCGGGTTTCTCCGAGGAAATGTCGGTCACCGACAAGCAGATCAAGAAACTGCTGTTCACCCATATCTACCGGCATCCCGAGATCATGCGCATCCGCGCAGGCGCAGCCCAGATCGTCACCGACCTCTATGCCGCCTTCATGGCCGCGCCCAAGGAGATGCAGAGCCATTACTGGTACGACCAGATCGAGAGCATGCCGGAGCATGTGAAGGCGCGGCATGTCGGCGACTATCTGGCCGGCATGACCGACACCTACGCCATCGCCGCGCACAGGCGCTTGTTTGACCGCACACCCGATTTGCGATAGGGCAGCCCGCTAAAAGGCTGAGACGGCGGCTGCGATAGCGACCGCCGCCGAAAGGATATGCGATGAACCTGTTTGCGGAATTCGAAACCCGGATCAAATCCATCCTGACCGACAAGGTCATTCCGGAGGACAAGCGCGGCGCTGATTTGAGCCGCGTCGTCGTCGAACCGCCGCGCGACGCCTCGCATGGCGATCTCGCCACCAATGCCGCCATGGTTCTGTCCAAGCCGATGGGCATGGCCCCGCGCGCGCTGGCCGAAGAGATCATCAAGCATCTCAGGGAAGACGCCGATGTGGCCGAAGTCGCGGTCGCCGGCCCCGGCTTCATCAATATTCGCCTCTCGGTCGCCTATTGGAGCCGGTTCCTGGCGGGCGTGATCGCCAAGGGCGAGGCCTATGGCCTGTCGACCGTCGGCGGCGGCCGCAAGGTCAATGTGGAATATGTTTCCGCCAATCCGACCGGCCCGATGCATGTCGGCCATTGCCGCAACGCCGTTGTGGGGGATTCGCTCGCCAATCTGCTGATCGCCGCCGGCTACGACGTCACCAAGGAATATTACATCAACGACGCCGGCTCGCAGATCGAGACGCTCGCCCGTTCGGTGTTCCTGCGTTACCGCGAGGCGCTCGGCGAAACCATCGGCGACATCCCGGAGGGTCTCTATCCCGGCGATTATCTCGTGCCGGTCGGTCAGGCGCTCAAGGATGAATTCGGCTCGAAGCTGCGCGGCATGACCGAAGCTGAATGGATGCCGATCATCAAGGATCGCGCCATCGACGCGATGATGGCGATGATCCGCGACGACCTCGCCATGCTCAAGGTTCATCACGACGTGTTTTTCTCCGAGCGCACGCTGCATGCCGATGGCGGCGCGCTGATCCAGAGCGCCATCAACGACCTGACCTATAAGGGCCATGTCTATCGCGGCTCGCTGCCGCCGCCGAAGGGCCAGGTTCCGGAAGACTGGGAAGATCGCGAGCAGGTGCTGTTCCGGTCGACGGATGTCGGCGACGACATGGACCGGCCGCTGATGAAGTCGGACGGCTCCTACACCTATTTCGCCGCCGACGTGGCCTATTTCAAGAACAAGTATGATCGCGGCTTCAGCGAGATGGTCTATGTGCTCGGCGCCGACCATGGCGGCTATGTCAAGCGCCTGGAAGCCGTGGCGCGCGCCGTGTCCGAGGGCAAGGCCAAGCTGACCGTGCTGCTCTACCAGCTGATCAATCTCTACAAGGACGGCGAGCCGTTCAAGATGTCCAAGCGCGCCGGCAACTTTGTGACGCTGCGCGACGTGGTGGACGAAGTCGGCTCCGACGCCGTCCGCTTCATGATGATCTATCGCAAGAGCACCGAACAGCTCGATTTCGACTTCGCCAAGGTGACGGAGCAGTCGAGCAACAATCCGGTCTTCTATGTGCAATATGCGCATGCGCGCTGCGCTTCGGTGTTCCGTCAGGCGCTGGAAGCCTTCCCGGATCTCGAAATCGACGCGGAATCGCTCTCGGAAGCGGCGAAAAAGCTGATCACCGACCCCAGCGAGTTGCAGCTTGTCGCCAAACTGGCAGAATATCCGAGACTGATCGAATCAGCAGCCTCCGCAATGGAGCCGCACCGCCTGCCGTATTTCCTGTATGATTTGGCGGGAGTCTTCAGTGCGCATTACAACAAGGGCCGTGATAATCCCGAGTTACGGTTTGTTAAGGCTAACGATAGAGAATTGACCCAGGCCAGGCTTGGGCTGGTGCGCGCCGTTTCTGCTGTTCTGAAATCCGGATTGTCCATTCTTGGCACATCCGCGCCGGACGAGATGTAACGAAGCCACCATTTGCCCACAATGCTCTGGCATGTCCTGTGCGAGATGCGTGATTGAGTGGTGAAATGGCAGATAACCAGCGGGTGCTGAAGAAAAACGCCGACGACGGCTTCCTGGCGGAAGACGATCCGTTGGCCGAGCTTGCCCGGATCGTCAATTTCGACCTTCCCGTCACGCCCAGCCGCGCGCGGATCTCGACCCCGCGGCGCGAACCCGAATTCAACCTCGAAGACGAACTCCTGAAGGGGCTCGAGCAATATGAGGTTGGAGAGGACGCGCCGGCTGCGCCGACGCCTGCTGTGCCGGACTCTTTCGTCGCGCCTGATCTCGATCAGGATGTTCGCTTTTCCGCAGCGCCGGTCGCTCGTGATCCCTGGTCCGCGCCGTCTTTCGAGCCGGTCGCCGGCGAGCCTCAGGTCTATGCGCCCGTCGCGCCCGAAGAAACCGTCGCTCGGTCCGTTCCCGATCCGTCCGTCGTAACATCGCCTGCAGAACCGGTGTTCGACGCCGCGCCGCAGCCTCGTCTCGACCCCGTGGGTCGCTCGCTGTTCGATCTCGAAGAAGAGATCATGCAGGAATTCGCGGCCTTCGACGCCCGCCGTGGCGGTTCGGCGCCGGTCTCCCCGAGCATTCCTGTCTTTGCCCGCCGCGAACCCGAGCTACCGGTCTACGCTCCTGAACCCGCGCCGGTCGCGCATCAGGAGGAAGAGAGCCTCGACGCCGGCGCTTGGCCGCTGGACGAAGCCGACTTCGTCGAGGCGTTCGGCGAACTCGATATCGACGCCGAGCCTGAGAGCGACGCCGAATATGTGGAGCCCCAGGATTTCGCCGCCGCCGATTGGGACGACGCCGAGGATTTTCCGGTCGACACCCTGGTCGAGGCGCTCGAAGACGAATTGCATCGGTCCATGGCCGAAACCTCGGATCTGTCTGAGCCGGTCGACGTTCGTCACGATGAAACCGATCGCGACGAACCGCAATCCGTGTCCCGGTCCACGCCCTCCGTCGATCCATCGTCTCTGGATGACGACGCGTTCTGGCGCCAGCCGATCGCCGCCGAGCCCTTCGTGGAAGCGGTGGTCGAACCCGAACCCGTGCGCGACGACCGCCCCTCGACGGCGGACGCCATGGCGCTCGACAGGCTTCTCGCCGATGTGGAACGCTATCCCGTCGTGACCCGCACCGGCTGGTCGCGGTCGACCTCCTTCGGCGCGGGCGCGGACAAAATCGTTCCGCCGGTCGCTCCTGCTCCCTCTTTTGACGCGCCCGAGCCGGCCCCCGTCGCTACGGCCATGGCGCCGGTTGCGGTTCCTGCAGAGCCGGTTGCTGCGCCGCGCGCTCCCTCGGCCGCCCCGGATGTCGCCCTCGTCGAGCCGGTGGCCCGCAAGGACGTGGTCGAAACCGCCGATGACGACGATTTCCCGTTTTTCTCCGACGCCGATCTGTTCGATGAGAGCGCGTTCGAACTCGATCTCCGCGAAATCGAACTCGACCTGCTCGACGTCATGGATGACGCGCCGGCCGCAAAGCCCGTTGCCGCCGCACCTGCGCCGAAGGTGATCGACGACTCCTATCCCGCCGTCGAAAATATCGTGAAGCCTGCGCGCGAAGCGCCCGTGGTCATCGACGCGGCTCCGGTCAAGCCTGAAGTCGCCGATCTTGCCTCCTTGCCGTTCGATCCCTCGCAGATCTCCGTCGAGGAAGACGCGCTCGAGGCTCTGGCCGAGATCGATGTGCCGGAACTGCCGGTGGTCGATCACGAACCGGCTGCGACCGATCCGGCCGACTACGACCTCGATATCGACGCTGATATGGCGGAGTTTTTCGCCGCTCGTCCCGAGCCGACGGCCACCGTAATTCCGAGCCGGTCGGCTGGACGCGTCGAAAGCGTTGCTCCCGCTGCTGCGCCTGACAAGGCGACGGGCGATTTCGACGAATTCGAAAAGGCCCTTGAAGAAGATTTCCGCCGCTCGCTGTCGGAGAACCGCGCCACCGTCAATCTCGACCGCGTGGCCCTGTCGCCCGTCGATATCGAGGAGACGCGGGAGGATCGCGGCCGCTCGCGGCGCATTCTGGTTCTCGCCGCCTCCGTGGTCGGCGTCGCCTTGCTGGGCGGTGCGGGCGTCTACGCCTTTATCGGCGGCGCGGATGGACTTGTGGCGTCGACAGGCGAGCCGAAGATCATTCTCGCCGACAAGGAACCGATGAAGGTCGCGCCGCAAAATCCCGGCGGCCAGAAGGTTCCGAACCAGGACAAGGCCGTCTATGACCGCGTGTCGGGCGCGAGCACCGACGAATCCAAGCAGCCGCGCCTCGTGACCTCGAATGAGGAGCCCGTCGACGTCGTCCAAAAGACGCTGTTGCCGGAAAGCCTGCCCATGGACGACGAACAGGACGCCATGGGAACGCCGACCGAAGACACGACCGACGCCCGCCTTCTGCCCGAAGGCGCGTCGGAAAATGTCTCGACGTCGGAGAAGGTCGCCACCGGCGTCGCCCCGCGCAAGGTGCGCACCATGATCGTCCGTCCGGACGGCTCGCTGGTGCCGCGCGAGGAGATCGTGGCGGAAACCGCCGCCGCCACGCCGGACGCGCCGGCAGAGGCGACCACCCAGCCGGCGGACGTGCCCGAACGGCTGCAGCCGGATGATATTTCGCGCACGATCGAGCAGGCTTCCGCCGACCCCTCCATCGGTCAGGAACAGACGGCTCGCTCCGTCGAACCCGCAGCCGCGGAGACTCAGCCCGCCGCCGACAACGAAACCGACGCAGCAGAGACCACGACCGAGGCTCCGGCCGATGGCGGCGTCACCGCCGACCAGGCGGCCATCGCCGCCGCCTCGCAGGCCGATGTCCCGGCCGCGACCGAACCGACCGACACAGCCTCGCCGGAAACCGCGCCTGTAGAAACCGCGCCTGAGCAGACGGCGCCGGCCGAGTCGGTGGAAACTGCGTCCGCGCCGGCCAACACGCCGGTTCCATCAAGCCGTCCCGCGGAGCAGCCGGTCAACGTCATCGGCGCCGTCACGGATCAGGGACGCGTGACCGACGGTCAGCCTGCCGAGGCCCAGACAGCGAGCGCCGAGCCGCAGGCTGAAGCGCCCGTGGCGCAGACGCCGACGCCGGCCGGCTCCTATGTGATCCAGATCGCCTCGCTGCCGAGCCAGTCCGACGCCGAAACTTCCTACAAGCGTCTGTCGGTGAAGTTTGCCGGCGTGATCGGCGGCCGCGGCGTGGATATCAAGCGCGCTCAGATCGCCAACAAGGGCACCTATTATCGCGTCCGCATTCCTGCTGGCTCGAAGCAGGAGGCTCAGGAGCTCTGCGCTCGCTACAAGGCCGCCGGCGGTTCCTGCCTTGTTTCCAAGTAAGTTTTCCGATTAATCTGCGCGCGGCCGGGACATTTCGTTCCGGCCGCGCGTGTTTTCCAGCATGTCGCGCAGAGCTGAAACGCGGTTCTTGCGATGACGGCATCTGAACATCGACACGAGAGATCATCCATGACCGACGTCAACGCCGTTATCTTCGGGGCGAGCGGCCTCGAACTCACCGAAGCCGAGCGCGCCTTCTATCGCGACGCCAACCCTTGGGGCTTCATCCTGTTCGCGCGCAACATCTCCGCCGACGCCGAGCAGATCAAGCGGCTGGTCGCGGATATGCGCGACAGCGTCGGCCGCAATGCTCCGGTGCTGATCGACCAGGAAGGCGGTCGCGTCCAGCGCATCCGCGAACCGCTCTGCCCGCGTTACCCTTCCGGCCGCGACCTCGGCGATATCTGGCGGCAGGACCCGGCCAGAGGCGTCCGCGCCGCCTGGCTGATGTCGCGCCTGCACGCCTTCGACCTTCTGAAGCTCGGCATCAATGTCGACTGCCTGCCGGTGCTGGACGTGCCGGTGGAAGGCGCAAACGACGTGATCGGCAACCGCGCTTATGGCAAGAATCCCGAGATCGTCACCCAGATGGGCCGCGCCGCCGCCGATGGTCTGAAGGCCGGCGGCATGCTGCCGGTGATGAAACACATGCCGGGTCATGGCCGCGCCTTCGCCGATTCCCATCACGATCTACCCGTGGTCGACACGCCGCTGGACGAGTTGCGCGCCCATGATTTCCCGCCCTTCAAGGCGCTGACCGGCGAAGTGATGGGCATGTCCGCCCATGTGGTGTTCACCGCCATCGATCCGGAAAACCCTGCCACCACCTCGCGTAAGGTGATCGAGGAGATCATTCGCGGCGAATTCGGCTTCGACGGCCTGTTGCTGTCCGACGACAGCTCCATGAACGCGCTCAAGGGCACGCTCGGCGAACGAGCCCGCGCCATCGCCTCGAACGGCTGCGATGTCGTCCTCCATTGCAATGGCGCGATGCAAGAGATGCTGGACGTCATCGCGCAGGTCAAGCCGATCGCCGGCAAGACGAAAGAACGCGCCGACCGCGCTATGGCGGCCTTCACCGCGCCGGACGACAGCAATGAGGCCGAACTGCGGGCAGAGTTCGCCGCGCTTCTGCCGTCGGCTTGAGGCAGCGCAATGGCGGGGGCTGACGCGCAGGATCAAGCGCCTCTCGAAAAACTCTGGGAGGATCGGCCGGTCAGGGTCGACGAAACCCTGCCTGTGGCTGAGGTCGAGCCTGCGCTGGTGATCGATGTCGGCGGGTTCGAAGGTCCGCTCGACCTGCTGCTTCATCTCGCCCGCAATCAGAAAGTCGATCTCGCCCGCATCTCGGTGCTGGCGCTGGCCGAGCAATATCTCGACTTCATCGAAAGCGCCCGCCGTGTCCGGCTGGAACTGGCCGCCGACTATCTGGTGATGGCCGCCTGGCTCGCTTATCTCAAGTCGCGCCTGCTGATCCCGCAGGCGCCGAAGGATGACGGTCCCTCGGGCGAGGAGTTGGCGGCCACGCTCGCTTATCGCCTCCGGCGGCTCGAGGCGATCCGCGACGCCGCCATGCGCCTCGTCAATCGAAACCGGCTGGGCCGGGATTTCTTCGCTCGCGGCGCGCCGGAATTCATTCCCGATGAGCGGAAGTCGGCCTATGACGCCTCGCTCTATGATCTGCTCTCGGCCTATGCAAATTTGCGGCAGAGGCAGGCGATCACCAATGTCACCATCCAGAGACGAAAGGTCTGGTCGCTCGCCGACGCGCGGCTGATGCTGGCGCGGATCGTCGGCGCGCTCGATGACTGGACGGCGCTCGACACATTTCTTATCCGCTACGCCGCCGATCCCGAAGAAAGGGCCACCGCCATCGCCAGTTCTTTCGCCGCCACGCTGGAACTGATCCGCGAACGCCGCATCGAGGTGCGGCAGGAGGGCGCCTTCCAGCCGATCTTCATGCGCACGGGCTCCAATCCCATCACCGACGCCGATCTCGAAGCCATGGAGGCGGGCCGTGACTGACGTCATCACGCCTGAGACCCAGGCTCTTCTCGGCGACATCCTGAATTCGGACGCGGCGCGGGCCGCCGAAGCCCTGATCTTCGCCTCCGCCAATCCGGTGTCGGAGCATTACCTCACCGAACGCCTGCCGCGCGGGGCCGACGTGCCGCGCATCCTTGCAGAACTCAGCCGTTTCTACGCCGCCCGCGGCGTCAATCTCGTCAAGATCGACGGCTTCTGGGCCTTCCGCACCGCGGCCGATCTCTCCTTCGCCGTTCGACAGGAAGGGCAGGAGCCCAAGAAGCTGTCGCGCGCCGCGCTCGAAGTGCTGGCGATCATCGCCTATCACCAACCGGTGACGCGCGCCGAGATCGAGGACATCAGAGGCGTGCAGACGTCCAAGGGCACCCTCGATGTGTTGCTGGAGGCGGGTTGGGTCAAGTTCCGCGGCCGCCGCCGCACGCCGGGCCGCCCCGTCACCTTCGGCACCACCCGCGACTTCCTCGATCACTTCGGCCTTGAGGAGATCCGCGATCTTCCGGGAATTGAAGAGCTCAAGGCCGCCGGCCTGCTGACGGGCCGCATTCCTGCCGGACTGTCCGCGCCCATCCCCAAGAGCGACGACGAGCTCTCGGGCGACGAGGATCCCATCACCCAGCTCGATCTCGAAGAGCTCGGCCTCTTGACTCCCGGGGGTGAAGCGGATGAATAGCGTCATCTTTAAGTGAGCGGGCCTGTCCCCGCCGGGACAGACGCCATTGCCGACGACCAACAGCCAGAAGGATGCGCAGAGCCCCCGCCGATCGGCTGGCGTGACCTTCGCAGCCGGCCTGAGCTTCGAGAACATCACCCATAGCTATGGCGGCAAGCCGATCCTGCAGGATCTGACCCTCACTGTGGAGCCGGGCGAGGTGCTCTGCCTGCTCGGGCCTTCCGGCTCCGGCAAGACGACGCTTTTGCGCATCGCCGCCGGCATCGAGGCCCAGAGCGCCGGGCGCGTTCTTCTGAATGGTCGCGAAATCGCTGGACCGGCGACGTTCCTGCCGCCCGAGCGGCGGGGAGTCGGCCTGATGTTCCAGGATTTCGCACTGTTTCCGCATATGACCATCGCCGACAATGTCCGCTATGGGCTGACTGCGCTTCCCAAGGAGGAAGCGAGGACCGAGGCGCTTCACGCGCTGGAGCGGGTGGGGCTCGCCGATTACGCCGAGGATTATCCGCACCGGCTGTCGGGCGGCCAGCAGCAGCGCGTCGCCCTGGCGCGCGCGCTCGCGCCGCGCCCGGCGGTGCTTTTGATGGACGAACCCTTTTCGGGTCTCGATTCCCGGCTCAAGGATGCGATCCGCGCCGACACGCTTTCAATTCTTCGCGAGGCGCGCGTGACCGCGATCGTGGTGACCCATGACGCGGAAGAGGCCATGCGCATGGCCGACCGCATCGCGCTTCTTAAGGATGGCCGATTGGTGCAGGTCGGTCCTTCCGATATCCTCTACCGGAATCCGGCCAATCTGTTCGCCGCGTCGTTTTTTTCCGAGGTCAATCTGTTCGAAGGCGTGGTTTTACGCGGTCAGGTGGAAACTCCGCTCGGCGCAATCGCCGCGCCCGGCGTCGACGATCACAAAACTGTGGATGTTGCCTTGCGGCTGTCGGGTCTCAAAATCGCTGCCGATGGCGACGGCGCCAAGGCCCGCATCCTGTCACGCCGGTTTTTGGGCGTGGTCGACATGTTCACACTGGCCGTTGAAGGCCTCGAAGAGCCGATCCGGGCGCGTATCCGGGCCGACGAAGTGCCGCATGGCCTTAGGGACGTCGTTGTCTCGATGAGCGAACGTGATACATTGGTGTTTGAAAAAGCCATAAAGAGCGACTAAGTCTTTAGGGCACAAAACTGGGAGTGTGAGCATGGGTTCCTTTAGCGTATGGCACTGGCTGATTGTTCTGGCCGTGATCCTGATTTTCTTCGGCCGCGGCAAGATCCCCGAATTGATGGGCGACGTCGCCAAGGGCATCAAGAACTTCAAGAAGGGCATGGCCGAGGAAGAAACTGCCGAGAAGACGCCGACCGTGGACCACAAGGCCGACGAAGCGAAGTAACAAAGCGCCGGCAGGGGCGGCCCTTGCCGCTCCAGCCGCAGGATAATCATCATGCTGGAAGTCGGCTGGAGCGAGATCCTCGTCATCGCGCTCATACTCATCATCGTGGTGGGTCCCAAGGACCTGCCTGGAATGCTCAGGACATTTGGACGCATGGCGACGCGCGTGCGCGGTATGGCCAACGAGTTTCGTTCACAATTCGATGAGGCTCTGCGCGAGGCGGAACTCGACGATGTTCGAAAAGGTCTGAGCGAGGTCAACAAGCTCAATCCGGCCAACAGCCTGCGTGACGCGATCAATCCGATCCGAAAGCTCGGCGAGGACATCAAGTCCGACCTGCGCAAGGCGACCGATCTCAAGGACGAGCCTGCTTCGTCTGCTGAGACGCCCGTGACCGGTGAGAAGACCGAGGACGAGGCCCCCGCGCCTGCATCCAATCCGGTCCTTGAACCGGTGGCGAAGCTCGCGCCATCGCCCGCTGAAGCGCAGCCGGACGAGACCAAAGCGCCTGTGGCCGCTCCGCCTGCCGTCGTGCAGCCGGCTTCGCCGCCGGCCGTGGTCGACCCCAAGCCCGTTCCGGCGGTGGTGGAGGCGAACCCTCTTCCGGTCGTTCAGGACGCAAAGCCAAAGGCCAAGCGGACCTCCAAGCCCAAGGCGGAAAAAGCCGAAGGCGAAAGCGAAGTGGTGAAAACGCCGCGCGCGCCGCGCAAGACCGCCGCCAAAGCGGAAGGCGTTGCATCCGACGCGCCGAAGCCTAGGAAAAAGGCTGCCAAGAAAACCGACGAGACCGGTGACGCATGAGTGACGAGATCGAGGACAAGCCGCAGCCGCTCATCGAGCATCTGATCGAACTGCGCCAGAGGCTGATCTGGGCCGTCGTCGCGTTTTTCGCGGCCTTTCTGGTCTGCTTCTATTTCGCCGAGCAGTTGTTCAATGCGCTGGTGGTGCCCTATCGCATTGCCGTCGATTGGTCGCATCTCGACCCTGCCACGACGGAGATGATCTACACCGCGCCGCAGGAATTCTTCTTCACCCAGATCAAGGTGGCGATGTTCGGCGCTATGGTGATCGCCTTTCCGGTGATCGCGACGCAGATCTACAAATTCGTTGCGCCCGGCCTCTATAAGAACGAACGCGCCGCGTTCATGCCGTTTCTGATCGCCTCGCCGGTGCTGTTCCTGCTCGGCGGCGCCATGGTCTATTTCCTCTTCACCCCGATGGTGATGTGGTTCTTCCTGTCCATGCAGCAGACGGGCGGCGAGGGGCAGATCGCGATTTCGCTGATGCCGAAAGTTTCGGAATATCTCAGCCTGATCATGACGCTGATCTTTTCCTTCGGACTGGTGTTCCAGCTTCCGGTGGTGACATCGCTGCTGGTGCGCGTCGATCTGCTGACCTCGAAGACGCTCGCCGACAAGCGCAAATACGCGGTCGTGATCGCCTTCATCGTCGCTGCCGTGTTGACCCCGCCGGATCCGATCTCGCAGCTCGGTCTCGCGATCCCGACGATCATCCTCTATGAGATCGCCATCTACGCGGCGCGTCTGATCGAAAAGACGAGGAAATTGCGGCTTTCCGACGAAAGCTCAGAGGGTTCCGCCTGATTTGCCCGGCAAGCCGCGCTTGCGGCTTGTCTTTCCGCTCTCCTCGCGCCAAAACCACGGTGACCCGGAATCACGATGCGTCGGGATTCCGCCCCTGAGCCAAGAGACGGTGTTCATATGCTCGATATCAAATGGATTCGCGACAATGCGGCGGCGCTCGACGCCGCGCTCGGAAAACGCGGAGCCGAAGCCCAGTCCGCCACCCTCATCGCGCTCGATGAGGCGCGCCGCGCCATCGTCCAGAAGGCGCAGGACATGCAGTCGCGCCGCAACGCCGCCTCCAAGGAGATCGGCGCGGCCATGGGCCAGAAGAATACGGAGCTGGCGGACAAGCTGAAGGCGGAAGTCGCGGCGATCAAGCTCGATCTGCCCGCCGCCGAGGAAGAAGAGCGCCGCATCACCGCCGAGCTCAACGACGCGCTGTCGCGAATCCCCAATATTCCGCTCGACGACGTGCCGGTCGGCAAGGACGAGCACGACAACGCCGTAACCCGCGTCATCGGCGACAAGCCGCGCTGGAACCATCCCGCCAAAGAGCATTACGAAATCGGCGAAGCGCTCGGCTGGATGGATTTCGAAGGCGCAGCCAAGATCGCCGGCGCCCGCTTCACCATCCTCAAGGGCCAGCTCGCCCGGCTGGAGCGCGCTATCGGCCAGTTCATGCTCGACACGCATACGATGGAGCATGGTTATACCGAAGTGCAGCCGCCGCTGATGGTGCGCGACGACGCCATGTACGGCACCGGCCAGCTGCCGAAATTCGCTGAGGACCTGTTCCGCACCACCGACGACCGCTGGCTGATCCCGACGGCGGAAGTGCCGCTGACCAATCTCGTTCGCGAGCAGATCCTCGAACACGACGCGCTGCCTCTGCGCCTGACCGCGCTTACGCCTTGCTTCCGCTCGGAGGCGGGCTCGGCAGGTCGCGACACGCGCGGCATGCTGCGCCAGCACCAGTTCAACAAGGTCGAGCTCGTGTCGATCACCGACGCCCAATCCTCGATCGCCGAGCATGAGCGGATGACGGAATGCGCCGAAACCGTGCTCAAGAAGCTCGGCCTGCATTTCCGCACCATGACGCTCTGCACCGGTGATATGGGCTTCGGCTCGCAGAAGACCTATGACATCGAAGTCTGGCTGCCGGGCCAGAACACCTATCGCGAGATCTCGTCTTGCTCGGTCTGCGGCGATTTCCAGGCGCGCCGCATGAATGCGCGTTATCGCGACCGCGACGACAAATCGGTCAAGTTCGTCCATACGCTGAACGGCTCCGGCACCGCCGTGGGTCGCGCCCTGATCGCCGTGATGGAAAATTATCTCAATGAGGACGGCTCCATCACAATTCCGGATGTGTTGCTGCCTTATATGGGCGGTCTGAAGAAGATCGAGAAAGCGAGCTGAGCCCATGCGGATCCTCTTGACCAATGACGATGGCGTCCATGCCGAAGGCCTCGCGGTGCTGGAACGCATCGCCCGCACGCTGTCGGACGACGTCTGGATCATTGCGCCGGAGACCGATCAGAGCGGGCTCGCTCATTCGCTGACCCTTTCGGAGCCTTTGCGGCTCCGGAAGATTTCCGACAAGCATTTCGCGCTCCGCGGCACGCCGACCGATTGCGTCATCATGGGCTGCAAGGAAGTGCTGCCGGGCAAACCGGATCTGGTGCTTTCGGGCGTCAACGCCGGCGCCAACATGGCCGACGATGTCACCTATTCTGGCACGATCGCCGGCGCAATCGAGGGCACGCTGCAGGGCGTGAAGTCTTTCGCGCTCAGCCAGGCCGCAGCCTATGTCGACGGCGAGCGCGTCACCCCCTGGGAGATCGCCGAGCTCTATGCGCCGGACCTGATCAAAAAGCTGATCGACGTCGACATGCCCGCCTGGACGCTGATGAATCTCAACTTCCCCAATTGCGCGCCTGCGGACGTCAAGGGTGTGGAGGTGACCTCGCAGGGCAAGCTCGATTTCGGCGTCAATGTCGAGCGGCGCATCGACGGACGCGGTTTCCCCTATTACTGGCTGAAATTCGACAATCGGCAGGGCGATTTCCGCGAGGGCACCGATATCCATGCGCTGAAGGCCGACAAGATTTCGGTGACGCCGCTCAAGCTCGACCTGACCGATTACAGCCTGCTCGACCGGATCGACCAGGCGCTGAAGGACGGCTGACATGCCCCAGAGCGTGAGCAGCAAGGAAGGATTTGCCGCTCTTTGCCTCAGGCTGCGCGCCCGGGGCGTCACCAGTCCCGAACTGCTCAATGCCATCGAGCAGACGCCGCGCCATCTCTTCGTGCCCTCGGATTTCATGGCCAATGCCTGGAGCGCGCGCACCCTGCCGATCGAATGCGGTGCGGTGATGGAGGGCGTGGATCTCGCCGCCATGCTCATCGATCTCCTCAAGCTCAAGCCCAGCCATCGCGTGCTGGAAATCGGCACCGGCAGCGGCTTCACCGCCGCCGTGATGGGGCGTATCGCGGAAAGAGTGCTGACCATCGATCGCTATCGCACCCTGGTCAATCTCGCCCAGGAGCGCATGGACAAGCTCGCGCTGCGCAACGTCATCGTCCGCCAGGCCGACGGCAATGTCGGGCTGCAGGGCGAGGGCACCTTCGATCGCATTCTCATCACCGCCGGCTTTTCCGCCTTTCCGCGGATCTATGCCGAGCAATTGGTGTCCGGCGGCGTGATGCTCGCGCCTGTGCTGGGAGAGGACGGCGTGGCCCGCATGATCCGTCTCGTGAAGGCCGGCAGCCGTTTCGAACGGGAAGATCTTTTCGAAACACCCTTCCAGCCGATCGTCCAACAGGTCGCGCAGACCCTGTGACGCAGGGCTTTGAGCCCTGTTGCAAGATATTGTTAAGGTTATCGTTTCCTAGATTTATTTCAATGAATCCCTCGCGGTTAACCGCCCGGTAACTCTAACGCGCTTTAATCATAGCCAAGGTAATGCGTTGCACGGGTTGCAGTCATGCGTAGCTATGAAGTCGTAAAGTCCAGAATGTCTTCCATCCGTTTGGTTACGGTGTTGCTCCTCGCCGGCGCGGCGACGGGTTGCAGTTCGGATGT
Organism: Rhizobium sp. FKL33; assembly: GCF_005222915.1. Classification (GTDB taxonomy): domain Bacteria; phylum Pseudomonadota; class Alphaproteobacteria; order Rhizobiales; family Rhizobiaceae; genus Rhizobium_E. The sequence goes on along the minus strand of NZ_STFX01000054.1, from coordinate 161,533 downwards.
CACGCGTTTCGACAGCCTGTTTTCCCGATCGCGGACGGACACGCTGACGACCGCATCCGTTCCCCACCGGGTCAACGCCGTCAACGGCAAGGTGCCGACGCCCAGAGCCAACATCGCCAATGGCGATGTCTATGGCAATGATGCGACGAACCAGCCCTATCCGGGTCAGCCCTATGACGCGCTTCGGACCAGCACGGTTCCGGCGGCTCCGTCCCGCGTCCAGCGCGCTGAGTTGAGCGCGCCCGGCCAGGGCGGGGAGCGCGTGGCGCTCGCCCAGCCGATGCCGGCCCGCCAGGTGATGACGCTCGACAGCCAGCGGAACGCCGATCCGATCCGCACCGGCAGCGCCAAGTCGATCTGGAAGGTCACCAGCCGGTCGCCGCGCGTCGAGATCAAGAGCGGCCAGACGCTTTCGGGCCTTTCGGCGAGATACGGCGTGCCGCAGCGGGAAATCCTGCGCGCCAACAATATGGAAAGCGCCGCCGACCTGAAATATGGCCGCACCGTCGTGATCCCGGTCACCGATTCCGTGGCGCAGGCCATGCCGCCCGCAGTCGAAGGCTCCAAGAAGGTCCCGGTTCCGGGTAAGGCCCCGGCCCAGGAGCAGGCCGCGCTTCCCGCCTCGCTGCAGGACAAGAAGAAGGCCGTCGACGCCAAGCTCGCCGATGCCGGCGACGCTCCCGATGGCGCAGGCTATGTCGTCAAGCCGGGCGATTCGCTCGCCAAGATCGCCCGCGCCAACAAGGTGAGCATCGAGGCGCTCAAGAGAGCCAACGGCATGCAGGTCGCCGATATCCGCATCGGCCAGAAGCTGGTCATCCCGGCCGCCGGCGCCGTAGCCGCTGATCCGGTCAAGACCGCAGCCGTTCCGGAAGGCCAGGCCGTCAAGCAGGCGACCGCCGCCAAGCCGAAGACCTATACGCCGCCCGCGGCCGAGAAGAGCGTCGCCGAAGTGCAGAAATCGTCCGACAACGGCGAGGACGCTCCTGACGCCACGGGCATCGGCAAGTTCCGCTGGCCGGTTCGCGGCGCGGTGATCGCCGGTTACGGCCAGAACGTCGACGGCGCCCGCAACACCGGCATCGACATTTCCGTGCCCGAAGGCACGCCGGTCAAGGCGGCTGAAAACGGCGTCGTCATCTATTCCGGCAGCGGCCTCAAGGATCTCGGCAACACGGTTCTCGTCCGTCACGATGACGGCACCGTCACCGTCTACGGCAATGCCGCGGCGCTCAACGTCAAGCGCGGCGACAAGGTCACCCGCGGCCAGGTCATCGCCAATTCCGGCATGAGCGGCGGCGCCAAGCGTCCCAAGCTTCACTTCGAGGTCCGGCAGAACGCCGTGGCCGTCAACCCGATGACGTTCCTCCAGTAAGTTGTGCGTCGGAGGATCGCGCGTGAGAAGCCCGGCCCCTCAGCCGGGCTTCCTTCGTTTCCGGTAGATCTCAAAGCGTTTGCCGCAGACGCCCCGCGAGATCCTGGATGAACTGCCAGGCGACGCGGCCGGAGCGCGAACCGCGCGTCGTCGCCCATTCCAGCGCCTCCGCATGCATCTGCTCGCGTGCGGCCGTGAGCTTGAAATAGTCGGCATAGCCGTCGATCATCGCGAGATAGTCGTCCTGGCTGCATTTGTGGAAGCCGAGCCACAAGCCGAAGCGATCCGACAGCGACACTTTCTCCTCGACCGCCTCGGACGGATTGATCGCGGTGGACTGCTCGTTTTCGATCATGTTGCGCGGCAGGAGATGCCGCCGGTTGGACGTCGCATAGAAGACGACATTGTCGGGCCGCCCCTCGACGCCGCCGTCCAGCGCCGCCTTCAGAGACTTGTAGGACGTGTCGTCATGGTCGAAGGAGAGGTCGTCGCAGAACAGCATGATCCGCTCGCCGCTGGTCTTGAGGATGTCCATCAGCGCCGGAAGGGTGTCGATATCCTCGCGATGCACCTCCACCAGTTTGAGCCGGATCGACAGCGCGTCGTTGACGGCGGCATGCACCGCCTTGACCAGCGAACTCTTGCCCATGCCGCGCGCGCCCCAGAGCAGCACATTGTTGGCCGGAAAGCCCGCGCCGAAACGCTCGGTGTTGTCATGCAGAATCGACTTCACATGATCGACGCCCTTGATGAGCGAGAGATCGACGCGGTTGGGTCGGGCGACCGCCTGCAGCGCCAGGCGCTCCGGCGCCCAGACGAAGCAATCCGCCGCCGCCCAGTCGACCACGGGCGCCTTGGGACCGGCGCTTCGTTCCGCCGCATCGGCCAGTCTTTTCAATTCGGTGAGGATCGCGGCGAGGATTTCGTCGTTCATCGTGTCGCTCCTTTTTCCTGTGAGGGAGGCAGCTAACATGCGGGGCAGGGGCCCGAAAGGTCGGAAGCGGGTGAAAACGTCGGTTTACGAATGGTTATTTCCAACGCCGCTGTTGCATTGACAGGCCATCTTCCTATATTCCGGCGGCCAGAAAACCGGCCATATCAGGCCGTCCAAGTTTCATCGTCGGGAGTATCAGATGATTTTCACGGAAGCCTTCGCGCAGTCGGCAACGTCGCAGTCCTCGCCGCTGGGCGGCGGATTGGACATTCTTCTTCTCTTCGTGCCGATGATGGTGGTCTTCTATTTCCTGATTTTCCGGCCGCAGCGCCAGCAGGTCAAAAAGCGCGAGGAAATCCTGAAGAACATCCGTCGCGGCGACCAGGTTGTGCTCGGCGGCGGTCTCGTCGCCAAGGTCACCAAGGTCACCGAAGGCCAAGACGAGATCGAAGCCGAAATCGCCGAAGGCGTGAAGGTCCGCGTCGTCCGCGCCATGATCGCGGAAGTCCGCGTCAAGGGCGAGCCCGTGGCCGCGAACAAGCCCTGATATTTTGACGGCGCGGTCTCCGCGCCGTTTCGCATTTTCGCCTGACGGAACCATATCGAGACGCTCATGCTGTATTTTTCGCGCTGGAAAGCCATCGCCATCTGGCTCGTGACGCTGGTCAGTATCCTGATCGCCGCTCCGAACTTCATCCCCAAGGATGTGCTTGCCGGCATGCCGTCCTGGTTCCCGAAGACGACGATGACGCTGGGCCTCGACCTCCAGGGCGGCTCGCATATCATGTTGCAGTTGGACCGCAACGACATCCTCAAAGAGCGCATGGACACAGTGCTCGACGATGTTCGCGGCAATCTCCGCAAGGCCTCGATCGGCTATACCGGTCTCGCCGCCCGCGGCCAGCAGGTGACCTTCAAGCTGCGCGACGCCAGCCAGATCGACGCCGCCAAGGAGGCGCTGAAGGATCTCACCCTGCCGGTGAGCGTCGGCGGTTTCGGCGGCTCCTCGATCCAGGAAGCGCGCGTCAGCAACACGGCGGATGGGACCTTCACCGTCGAACTGACCGACGAAGGCCTGAACTATCGCGTCCAGTCGGCCGTGTCGCAGTCGATCGAAGTCGTGCGTCGGCGCGTCGACGAACTCGGCACGACCGAACCGCTGATCCAGCGTCAGGGCGCCGATCGCATCGTGGTGCAGGTGCCGGGTCTCGATGATCCGCAGCGCCTCAAGTCCATCCTCAACAAGACCGCCAAGCTGACCTTCCACCTCGTCGACAATTCGATGCCGGTGCAGGAAGCCATGAATGGTCGTCCGCCGGCCAGCTCGGAAATCGTCTATTCCAACGACGATCCGCCGGCGCCGTATCTTCTCCAGAAGCGCGCCATCCTGACGGGTGAAAACCTTGTCGACGCGCAGCCGGGCTTCAATCAGCAGAACAATGCCGCCATCGTGTCGTTCCGCTTCGATTCCGCCGGCGCGCAGAAGTTCGGCCGCATCACGCAGGAGCATGTCGGCGAGCCCTTCGCGATCGTGCTCGACAATCAGGTGATCACCGCGCCCGTCATCAACGAACCGATCCTCGGTGGCGCCGGACAGATTTCCGGCAATTTCACCGCCCAGAGCGCTTCCGACCTCGCGGTCCTGCTGCGCGCGGGCGCGCTGCCTGCGACCCTGACCGTGGTCGAAGAACGCACCGTCGGCCCGGGCCTCGGCGCCGACTCGATCCGCGCAGGCTTCATCGCCGGCGTGATCGGCCTCATCGCCGTCATCGCCTTCATGCAGTTCTTCTATGGCACGCTGGGCGCGATCGCGTCCGCCGCCATGGTCATCAACGTCGTGATGATCATCGCCATCCTGTCGATGCTGGGCGCGACGCTGACCTTGCCCGGCATCGCCGGCATCGTCCTGACCATCGGTCAGGCTGTCGACTCCAACGTGCTGTTCTATGAACGCTTCCGCGAAGAGGTGAAGGCCGGCAGGCCTATCACCCAGGCCATGGAGACCGGCTTCAACAAGGCGTTCGGCACCATCATCGACGCCAACCTGACGACGTTGATCGCCGCCATCATCCTGTTCTACATGGGGTCCGGCCCGGTGCGCGGCTTCGCCGTCACGCTGTCGATCGGCATCATCACCACCGTGTTTACCGCTTACACCGTGTCGCGCCTGATGATCTCCATCTGGCTGCGCCGCACCCGTCCGAAGGCGCTGCCCAAGGGTGTGCGCACCGGCTTCTTCGATTTTGCGCAGATCCGTTTCATGAGCGTGCGCAAATGGACCTTCGGCGCATCTCTGGTCTTGGCTATCGCCTCGGTCGCAGGTTTTGCGACCAAGGGGCTGGAACTGGGCATCGATTTCACCGGCGGCTCGATGATCGAGCTGAAGGCCAAGCAGGGCGACGCAAATCTCGGCGATATCCGCAACCGTCTCGGCGAACTCAATCTCGGCGGCGTGCAGGTGCAGGGCTTCGGGGATCCGAGCTCGGTGCTGGTGCGCGTCCAGAGCCAGGACGCCGGCGAAAACGCCGAGCAGTCCGCCGTCAACAAGATCCGCGGCGAGCTGAGCGACGATTACGATTTCCGTCGCGTCGAAGTGGTCGGTCCGTCCGTGTCGGGCGAACTGGCGATGACGGGCGCGATCGGCGTCGGCCTCTCGCTGCTCGCGATCATGGTCTATATCTGGTTCCGCTTCGAATGGCAGTTCGCGCTCGGCGCCATCGTCGCGACCCTGCACGACCTGTTGCTGACCATCGGCCTCTTCGTCTTCACCGGGCTGGAATTCGACATCACCAGTATCGCGGCGATCCTGACCATCGTCGGTTACTCGCTGAACGACACCGTCGTGGTCTATGACCGAATGCGTGAAAATCTCAGACGCTACAAAAAGATGCCGCTCGAGCTCCTGATCGACACCTCGATCAACTCGACGCTGTCGCGCACCATCCTGACCTCGGTCACGACGATGATCGCGATTGCGGCGCTGGTGCTGTTCGGCGGCGAGGTCATCCGCGGCTTCACCATCTCCATGCTGTTCGGCGTTCTCGTCGGCACCTTCTCCTCGATCTACATCGCCGCGCCGATCCTTATCCTCTTCAAGCTTCGGTCGGATGCGTTCGACAAGAAGGACGAGAAGGATGAAAAGGCCGGCGAAGCGCAGGCGGTGTAAAGCGTGGCCAGAGGCATCATCATCCGCGAGCAGCATTTCCCGGGACGGGCGCCGATCGACGCTTACGGCAATGGCGGCTTCCGTTTCGCGGATATGAGCCATCGCGGCTCGATCCTCTGCCTGCCTTCGGGCATCTATGGCTGGGATGTCGCGGACGGAGCCGATATCGACGAGGCGAGCCTTGCGCGCGTGTTGTCCGAGGCGGCCGAGATCGAGGTGCTGCTCGTCGGCACCGGCAAGAACCTGATGCCGCTCAAGCGTCCCCTTCGGGAGGCGCTCAAGGAGGCGCAGATTTCCGCCGACCCCATGTCGACCGGGGCGGCGGTGCGCACCTTCAACATCCTGCTCGCCGAAAACCGCGCGGCAGCCGCCGCCCTGATCGCCGTGGAGTGAGCCATGGCCACGGGCCGCGACGAAGCCTATGAGGCGTGCCTGACCACGCTGCGCTCGACCGATCTCGATCGCTATCTCGCCTGCCTGCTGATGCCCGAGGAAAAGCGCGGCGCGGTCGCGGCCCTCTACGCCTTCAACGCCGAACTGGCGCGGGTGCGCGACGTGGTGCGCGACCCCTTGCCGGGTGAGATCCGTCTGCAATGGTGGCGCGATCTCGTAGAAGGGCAGGGCGCGGGCGACGCCATGGCCAATCCGCTCGCCGCCGGCCTCATACACGCCATCGAAGAACACAAGCTGCCGCGGGCAGCGCTCGCGGCCATGACGGAAGCGCGCATCTTCGATCTCTATGACGACCCCATGGAAAGCCGGAGCATGTTCGAAGGCTATGCCGGCGAGACATCGTCGGCGCTGATCCAGATGACCACCCTGATCCTGGCCCCCGACGCCGCGCCGCAACTGGCCGACGCCGCCGGCCATGCGGGCATCGCCCAACTCGTCGCCGGCGTTCTCCTGCTGACGCCGCTGCATCGGCGTCGCAGTCAGGTCTATCTGCCCGCGGACATCCTTTCCGCCACCGGCCTGACCGCTCCGGCTTTCCTCGAAGGCGAGAGCCCCGCCGTCGCCCACGCTATCAAGGCCTTCATCGGCTACGGCCGCGATCATCTCGCCTCCGCCCGCGCGGCGGCGAAAGGCAAGCTGGCCCAGCCCGCAGCCGACGCCTATCTGCCGGTCGCACTGGCGCAGTCTGTGTTTGACAAGGCCGAAAAGCTCGGCCCTGCCTGCTTGTCCGAGCCTCCGGTTTCGCCGCAATGGCTCAGAATGTGGCGCCTGTGGCGGGCCCATCGCCGCGCCGCCTTCTGATTGTCCTGTGGGAAGATAGCCGGCTTTACGCTCTGCTAACCCTTTCGGCCTTAAACTGAGCAATCGCATCGGAATTTGGCCGACGGATGAGACTATGCGTATTGCGTTCTGCATCACTTGGAGCCGGCGTCTTCTGACGGTCGGCGTCGCCGTCGCGCTGACATCCTGTTCGGGTGATCTGACGCCGCCCGCCGATATCGGCTCGGAAACCGTCTCCAGCGTTAAGGTGACCCGGCAGACCCGCCAGGCCACCTATGCCGCGCCAGCCAATCCAGCGCAGACGACCGAAAACGTCGATCCCTATCTCGATCAGCCCAACCTGGCCGGCGTGGGAGATCCGGGCCAGGATCTGTCCTCATCGACGGACCAGCCGCTTGTCGACGCCGCCCCCGAGGCGAGCCAGCCCATGCCTTCCAACGCGCAGGCGATGACCATTCCCGAACAGGGCGTCAATATCGACGACAGCCTCGGCGTCGCCCCCGTCGGACTTGCGGAAGAACAGGCGCGAGACATCGCCGAGGGCACGACGTCCCAACCGGTCGTCGCCGGTCTCGGCACGGATGAGCTCGTCGACATGTCGGCGCCATCGGCTCCCCAGACGGTGCCGTTCGACCAGGCGCGGGAGGCGAACCAGATCACGCTTCCCAGCCGCCGTCGGGAGGAGCCTGAGCAGCAGGTGGCCTTCGTGCCGCGTTTTTCGGATCCGATGCAGGTCCCGGAATCCTATGGCGGCTTGACCAAGGCGGACAAGGCCTGCCGGCAGGATCTTCAGAAGCTCGGCGTCCGCTTCGAGGACATTCCGCCGATTTCCAACGGCCCCAGTTGCGGCATCGCTCACCCGATCCTCGTCAGCGGCTTTTCCAATGGCGTGCAGTTGAAGCCGGCCGCCAAGCTGAACTGCAACGTGACCCGCGCCTTCGCCAAATGGGTGCGCAACGAGCTCGTGCCGGCCGCCCGCTATCGCTATTTCTCAGGCATCAAGACGATCCATCAGATGTCGTCCTATTCCTGCCGCAAGATGAATTCCCGCTCCAACAATCCCTGGTCCGAACATGCGCGCGGCAACGCCATCGACATCGGCAAATTTGTGCTGAACAACGGTAAGGAAATCGACGTGCGCAAGAAGGGCTTCTTCCAGTTCCGCGAAAAGGGGCTGCTGAAGACCGTTCGCGAGGATTCCTGCCGCTACTTCACCACCGTGCTCGGACCCGGCGATCCCTATCACGGCGATCACTTCCACTTCGATCTGCGCGCCCGCAAAAAGGGCTATCGGCACTGCAGCCTGTAAACCTTCGCCACAATCGTTAAGATTTTATATGTCGCCATGAACAGTCCTTAATGGCGGCGCGTTATGTTGGCGACAGATAGAGTTCGCCGCCATGACCCAGACATCAGTTTCAAGACTTTACAAAATCGCCAAGCCCACGCTCCTTGCCGCCGCTCTCCTGCTTCTCGGGGGCAAGTGGTATGCCTATGTCGCCCATGCTGACAGCCCCTTCGACGATTTCGGCTCGAGCCTCAACGCCTTGATGCCCGGCCCCATCAACAAATACGGCTGCGACATGCTCAAGAAGCGCTTCGGCAACCTGCCCATTCCGCCGCGCGGATGCGATGTCGACGGACAGTGGAAGTAACCGAAAAGCGAGCCGCAGGACGGTTTGGCCCTGCTTGCGGCTTGTCGCGCTGACGTTTGAAGCTTAGCGCAGGTCTCCTGATCGCAGGAGGCTCGCCATGCCCGAATTGTCCGAACTCATCGTCTTCGCCCTTGCGCTCGTCGCCGCGGGCGTCGTGTCCGGTTTGCTGGCCGGCCTGTTCGGCGTCGGCGGCGGGGCTATACTGGTGCCGGTCTTCTATCAGGTGTATGGTCTGCTCGGCGTCGCGGATGCGGTCAGAACCCATGTCGCGGTCGGCACTTCTCTGGCCATCATCGTCCCAACCTCGATCCGGTCGTTTCGCGCCCACAAGGCCCGCGGCGCGGTCGACATGGAGATCCTCAAGGGCTGGGCCCTGTCCGTCCCGGCCGGCACGGTCGCAGCGGCGTTGATCGCGGCCTATGTCTCGGGCGCCGAACTCCGCGGCATCTTCGCGGTCCTGTCCATGCTCATCGCCATCCGCATGTTTCTCAATCGCCAGAGCTGGCGGCTGGGCGACGACCTTCCGAAGGGCGCGCTGAATGCCGGGGCGGGCTTCGGCATCGGCCTGTTCTCCGGCCTGATGGGCGTCGGCGGCGGCGTGTTGTCGAACCTCTGGATGACGCTGTTCGGGCGCTCCGTGCACCAGTCGGTCGCCACCGCCTCGGGCGTCGGCGTGCTCATCTCCATTCCCGGCCTGATCGGCTATGTCTGGGCAGGCTGGGGCGAACCGTTCCTGCCGCCATTCTCGACGGGATTCGTCAACTGGATCACCGTGGCGCTGGTCATGCCGATGACGCTTCTGGTCGCGCCCTATGGGGTGAAGCTCGCCCATGCGCTCGACAAACGGCAGCTCGAAATCGGCTTCGGCCTGTTTCTGACCGCCGTGTCGCTCCGTTTCTTCGTCAGCCTCGCCTGATCAATCGCGGAGCTTCAACTCGTCGCCTTCGAAGGAGAAGGAGCTGAGCGTCTGCAAGAAGCTCATGCCGAGCAGGCTCTCGTCCATGCGGCCCCGTTCGGCCACGCCTGCGCGGATATTGGTGCGTTCGATTCCGCCGATGCTGAGCGAGGGAATGGTCACCGGGGCCATCATCGCCTGACCGTTGGCGGTCATCACGGGCGAAGTGAACGACAACCCGGCCATGTCGACGCCGGCGCGCTCGGCGTCCTCATAGGTCAGCGCGATCATGCTCGCGCCGGTGTCGACCATCATCGGCACGCTCTTGCCGTTGATCGACACATTGGCCTGGAAATGGCCGTTGCTCGCTTTGTAGAGCACGACCGTGTTGAAGCCCTGCGCATCCGTATAGGTGGAAGCGCGGCCGGGAATGAGGCCGGCCGTCAGCCGAGACGCCACGTCCTGCGCGTCGTTGCGGTAGAGATAGACGGTGACCAGCGCAAGCGCGATCAGCGACCAGATCGCCAGGCTGCGCACCGCCTGTCCGAGATTGCGCTGGCTCGCCAGCACGCCGGAGCCGATCAACGCGGCGATCATGCCGTATTTCACCAGTTCGGCGATCTCGTCGCCATCCATGTTAAAGCTGTCGGGGGCGAGCGCCATGGCTCCGATCAGCAGGACGAGGCCGATGATGATGGCGATCAACAGACGATGCATCAGACTTTGCTCTCCCGCGCCATGCGCGTGCGCCGCGTTTCGCGGCGCGGTTTGCGTTCCATGGTTTCCAGCCGAGCGGGAAGCGACGCCATGATGGCGCGCCGTTCCTCGCTCGAATAGAGCGTCCAGGCGCCGATCTCGTTGCGGGTCCGCCCACAGCCGAAACAGTAGCCGGTCTTGTCGTCGATCGAACAAACGAGAATGCAGGGAGATTCCATGGCAAGCCTTCAGATGCGCGTCGCGTCAGATATGGTGTTTGTCAGGTCAGGAGCGCAAGAGCAAGCAGCGCAGCGATCTCAGACAATTGCTGCGTCGCCCCGATCGTGTCGCCGGTCTGCCCGCCGAGACGATTGCGCACATAGCGGCTGAAGCCCGCCGCCGCCGCCGCCGCCGCCGCCATCGCTCCTAGAGCCTCGAGCGGCCCGGCCGCCGCTCCGATCAGGAGGGTGGCGATGATAGCGGCGGAAACGGTGGAGAAGAGCGCGCTCGCCCCATCCGGGCCGCCCATCGCCACCGCCAGCCCATCCGTCCGCGCCGGCGGAAGAACGCGCCAGTGCCAGACCATTGCGGCCCTGCTGAGCGCTGCGACAGCCAGGAAAGTCGCGAGGGTCGCGAGCGGCCCTAAAGCAGCGGCCACGGCCGCAAGCGCGCTGGCCCTGAGGCCATAGGAGAGTATCAACGCCGCCGCCCCGAACGAGCCGATCCGGCTGTCGCGCATGATGGTCAGCGCGCGTTCGCGATCCCGCGTCGCGCCCAGCCCATCGGCGGCGTCGCTGAGTCCGTCCTCATGCAGCGCGCCCGTGGTCATGGCGATGACGGCATAGGCGAGAAAAGACGCGGCCAGCGGTTCCAGACCGACGCCGAGCGTCAGCGCAAGAACGACGCCCGCCGGCGCAGTCACGACCAGCCCGGCCAGCGGGAAGGCGCGCGACGCCTGCGTAAGCGATCCGTCATGGCCTTCGAAGAAGCGGTCGGGCACCGGCAGCCGGCTCAGAAAGCCCGTTGCGCGCGCGGTGTCCACGACCAGATTTGCTTCAGTCATCAAACTCATTCCTTTGCGACCGGCTGCGGCGTCATGAAGGTTGCCGCTTGCGGTGACTGCGGATAATAGGGACGCATCCGTCGCCGGAAAAGCAAAAACAGGAGACCTGGTTTATGAGCGTGAGCGGCCTGCCATTCGACGATTTCCGCAATCTGATCGCCAATCTGCCCGGTCCCGACAGCATGGCGCTCGTTGCGGCCCGCGATCGCGACAGCCAGTTGACCAAGCCGCTCGGCTCGCTCGGACGCCTCGAGGAGATCGCCTATTGGCTCGCCGCCTGGACCGGTCGCAAGCCGTCGGTCAATCGCCCGCTCGTTGCGATCTTCGCCGGCAATCACGGCGTCACCAAGCAGAAGATCACCCCCTATCCGCCTGAGGTCACCAAACAGATGGTGGCGAATTTTTCGAACGGCGGCGCCGCGATCAACCAGATCTGCGCCACTTATGATCTCGGGCTGAAGGTCTTCGATCTCGCGCTCGATTATCCGACCGCCGACATCACCGAGGAAGCCGCGCTCTCCGAGCGCGATTGCGCCGCCACCATGGCTTTCGGCATGGAAGCCATCGCCGGCGGCACCGATCTGCTCTGCCTCGGCGAAATGGGCATTGGCAACACCACCATCGCCGCCGCCATCAATCTCGCGCTGTATGGCGGAACGGCCGAAGACTGGGTTGGCCCCGGCACGGGTTCCGAAGGCGAGGTGCTGAAGCGCAAGATCGCCGCCGTCGAAAAGGCCGTGGAACTGCACAAGGATCATCTCTCCGATCCGCTCGAAATTCTGCGCCGCCTCGGCGGACGCGAGATCGCGGCCATCGCCGGCGCGATTCTCGCCGCCCGCATGGAGCGCATTCCGGTGCTGCTCGACGGCTATGTCGTGACCGCCGCCGCCGCCATCCTGAAAGCCGCCAATCCCTCGGCGCTCGATCACTGCCTGATCGGCCATGTCTCCGCCGAGCCCGCGCATATGAAGGCGATCGAAAAGCTCGGCAAGACGCCGCTTCTGGCGCTCGGCATGCGGCTGGGCGAGGGCTCGGGCGCGGCGCTCGCCGCAGGCATCGTCAAGGCCGCCGCCGCCTGCCATGCCGGCATGGCGACATTCGACAGCGCGGGCGTCAGCAACAAGGCCTGATCCTGCGCGGGCGCAGGCTTCGCGACAGCATCGCCTTGCTAAAGAACATTCTCGGATGTTTGTGATTCCGCGGATGACGGCGCCGAACAGGCGCGCGATCGTGAGGTTGTGACGGGAGACATGCGCATGGAAGCGCCGGAAGAAAAGAAGACGGGTCTGGCGCATCTTTTCGCCGCCGCCAGCTATTCGCTGGCCGGCTTTCGCCGTGCGCTGGGCGAATCCGCCTTCCGGCACGAAATCATCATGTTTGCAGCGGCGCTTGCGCTGTTCGCCTTCGTCGGCGCGACGCTTTCGGAATTCCTGATCCTGGTCATCCTCTTCCTGATCCTGTTCGGCTTCGAAGCGCTGAACACTGCCGTCGAGGAACTGGTCGACCGTGTGTCGCCGGAAGTGTCCAAGACCGGCAAGCACGCCAAGGATCTCGGATCCTTCGCCGTCTTCTGCATGCTGGTGGCGGTGGGGCTCTATATGGCCTGGGTCGTCTTTCTCTGAAGACGCCCGGTCTCTTCGCCTCCGATCAGGCGAAGCTCTTCTTCTTGCGATCGACGGCGGAGGTTTCCTCCACGGCCGGCACCGTCTGCAGAACGCGCTTGGCGGGCAGGATGGCGATGCATTCGGTGCCTTCGCGCAGCTTGGATTTCAGATAGAACTGGCCGTCATGCTTGTGCAGCAGCGCCTGCACGATCGGAAGGCCGAGACCTGTGCCCTGTTCGGCGCTCTTGATGGCGATCGAGCCCTGGCCGAAGGCCGAGAGCACCACGGGTATTTCCTCTTCGGCGATGCCGGGACCATTGTCCTTGATCGAAACATATTGACCGCCCGACGCCGTCCAGCCCGCCTTGACGACGATCTCCCCGCCCTGCGGGGTGAATTTCACGGCGTTGGAAAGGATGTTGAGCACGATCTGCCGCACCGCCTTCTCATCCGCCCAGATCGACGGCATCGACGGCTCGTATTGCTCGACGATCCGGATGGATTTCGACTTCGCGCGCAGTTGCACCATGCCGATGCAGTCTTCGGTGATGTCGACCAGCTGCACGGCTTCTTCGTTGAGCTGATAACGTCCGGCCTCGATGCGCGAGAGATCGAGGATCTCGTTGATCAGATTGAGCAGATGTTGGCCCGACGTGTGGATGTCGCCGACATATTCCTTGTAGGTTGGGTTGTTCAGCGGCCCGAGCACTTCGGTGGCCATGACCTCGGAAAAGCCGAGAATGGCGTTGAGCGGCGTGCGCAGCTCATGCGACATCGAGGCGAGGAAGCGGGATTTGGCCAGATTGGCCTCTTCGGCGCGACGACGCGCCTCGTCCGACATCGATTTCGCCACTTCGAGTTCGGCGATCAGGTCGTCCTTTTCCGACTGGAAGGACATGACCCGGATGTTCGAGCTATAGAGCTGGCTGGTGATGAACACGAAAAAAATCAGCGACGTGGTGAACACCGCCGTCAGCGCCACATCGGTCGGCGCGCGCGAGCTGAACGACATATAGGCCAGCGCCGCGACCACGGGCAGGAATGTGCTGAGCGTCGCGCCCCGCAGCATCGATTGCGCCATCGACGTCGCCGACAGAGCCAGAATCAGAACCGCGCTCTTGAAGTAGAAGAACGAATCGACCCCGCATGTCTGGCAGCCGAGAACCGCGAACCAAGCCCAGCAGAAACCCACCGGAATCTGCGCGGCGATCAGCGCGCGACGCCAGCGCGTAACGTTTTCGGTGGTGATCTTACTGCGACGCGCGCGGGCCGTGACGAGAAGATGGATCGAATGAACGCCGAGGCTCGCCAACATCCAGTCGAACAGATTGATATTGGTGAACAGCGAATTGGCGAAAAGGCTGATCACGATCACGAACAGTGGCAGCGCGGCGGCGCTGATCTGGATCGAGGACAGGTGGAGGGCGAGAAGCTCCTTGTCGAAAGATCCTGCCGCGCCTGAATTGGTCTGCAGCCGTTCACGCGTGGTTTTCACCGCCCTGGCCACGTCCTTGTTACGGGAGACGCGGGAGCGATCCACGATGATTTTGTCTGGAGACAAACTGGCTTTCTGACTCATGACCCAAAACTGGCATATGCGATTTAGGAATGAAGAATATCTCTTATTCGTTAAGAAGATGCTGCCTCGCTAAGCTTTCGTTTGCCATGTCGCATTCCCCCGGGCTACCGCGCGATGGCGACAAAAAGGATGAAAATATGAGACTCGTCAGGGACTTGCTTCTCACTGTCTGCTTCCTGACCCTAATCGGCCTCATCGCGATGAAGCTGGAGCGGGACGACGCCGAACGCCTCGGCGGCGCGTTCAGGGTGGTGGATGGCGACAGCCTCGATCTCGATGGGCGCAAGCTCAGGCTGAGGGCGATCGATGCGCCTGAACTCGCACAGACCTGTTTTCGCGATGGTCTCGCCTGGCCCTGCGGCGCCGAGGCGCGGGAAGCGCTGAAGCGACTCATGACCCGAAAGGGTGTTGTCTGCTCGGGCGATCGCACCGACAAATATCGTCGGCTGCTGGTCGAATGCGCTGCGTCCGGCGAGGATCTGAACGCCGCCATGGTCCGCTCCGGCATGGCGGTGTCGTTCGGCGGCTACCAGCCGGAGGAGAGCGAGGCCCGGCAGGCGCAAAGGGGCATCTGGGCAGGCGAATTCGAACGGCCCTCCGATTGGCGCAAGGGCCACCGCCACGCCATGGCCGATGAGAAGGAGCATGGCGGCTCCTTCCTTGCGCGGCTTTTCGACCTTCCTTAAACAAAAGACGCCGATCGCCTCAACGCCAGCGCAGGATAGACGCATGAAACTCTATGATTCCGATTGGGCGCCCAATCCGCGCCGGGTTAAAGCCTTCCTCGCCGAGAAGGGCGTGACGGTCGAACGAGTGGAGGTGGATCTCAAATCCGGCGCTCATAAACATCCTGATTTCGCGCGGCTCAATCCGCTGCACAGGGTGCCCGTGCTCGAGCTGGACGACGGGACCTGCATTTCGGAATCGGTGGCGATCTGTCGCTATGTCGAGGAGCTCCATCCCGAGCCGCCGCTTTTCGGTCGCGATGCGCGGGAAAGGGCGCTGGTGGAGATGTGGAACAGGCGGATCGAGCTTGGCGTCTTCGCCCATATCGGCGCCGCCTTTCGTCATGGACACCCGGGCATGGCCGTGGCGGAACAGCCGCAGGTCAGGGAATGGGCAGAGGCGAACCGCCCCAAGGCCCTCGACGCGCTGCGTTTCCTCGATCGCCATCTGGATGGCGGACCATGGCTTGTCGGTGACTATTTCTCCATAGCCGATATCACATTGCTCGTGGCGTTCGACTTTTTGAAAGCGGCCCGACTTTCCTGTCCTGAGGACTGCGCTGCCCTTCTCGCCTGGCGCGAGCGGATCGGCGCGCGCCCCGCCGCCGCGATGGCGTGATGGATGCGATCGATGCGCTGGCGGCGGACATCGCCCGCTGTCGTCTTTGCCGGGATGATCCCGCCGGAGGCCAGGGGCGGCGCTTGCCGCATGAGCCGCGCCCGGTGGCGGTTCTCTCAGGCCGGGCGCGCGTCCTCATTGCCGGCCAGGCGCCGGGGCTCAGGGTGCATGACAGCGGCCTGCCGTTCAACGACGCCTCGGGCGACCGGCTTCGCCACTGGCTGGGCGTCGGCAGGGAGCAGTTCTACAACGAAGACAATTTCGCCATCCTGCCGATGGGGTTCTGCTTCCCGGGTTACGACAAACACGGTTCCGATCTTCCGCCGCGTCGCGAATGCGCGCCGCTCTGGCGGGCTCGCGCGCTCGCCTTGATGCCGCAGGTCGAACTCGTGCTCGCCATCGGCGCCTACGCGCAGTCTTGGCATCTCGGCCGCAAACAGCCCATGACCGACACGGTGCGCGACTGGCGCGGTCATCTCGAAAGCGGCGTGCTGCCGCTCCCGCATCCGAGTTGGCGCAACACAGCTTGGCTGAGGCGCAATCCATGGTTCGAGACCGATCTGCTCCCGGAATTGCGCACGCGTGTTTCCCGGTGGATTATCTGATTGACCGTCTGTCATTTTATGGAAAACATGCAATTATGTGAAAAATTATTCCTCTGGGGGCGTAAATGGACCGGCTCGATAGAAAAATCTTGAGGCTTCTACAAGAGGACTCGACGCTGGCCGTCGCGGATCTCGCCAAGAAGGTCGGCCTGTCCACCACGCCCTGCTGGCGGCGTATCCAGAAAATGGAAGAAGACGGCGTCATCAAGCGACGTGTCGCGATCCTCGATCCCGGCAGGGTCAACACCAAGGTCACCGTCTTCGTGTCGATCCGCACCAACTCCCATTCGATCGAATGGCTGAAGCGTTTCTCTGAAGTGATTGCCGAATTCCCGGAAGTGGTTGAATTCTATCGCATGAGCGGCGATGTCGACTATCTCCTGCGCGTGGTGGTGCCCGACATCGCCGCCTATGACGCTTTCTACAAGCGCATGATCTCCAAGATCGAGATCCGCGACGTCTCCTCGGCTTTTGCGATGGAGCAGATCAAATATACGACGGAACTTCCGCTCGACTACATGATCCTCGAACAGCCGAAGAACCACGAGGAATAATCAGTCGCGCCTGGCGAGGCGTTTGTAGACCGCCTCGCTCTCGAGTTCGCGCAGGGCGTCCTTGCCGATCCAGCGCACCGTTTTGTCCGCGCTCTCCGCCAGCTCTTCCGCAAGCGTCCGCGCCGCCGCGTGACAGCCGCGGTTGCGCTTGCCGATTTGCCGGAGCGCCCAGTTGACGGCCTTGCGCACGAAGTTGCGCGGATCGCGGGCATGCGCCTGGACAAAAGCGAGCCAGCCGATCACGTCTTCATCAGGCAATGTCTTCTGGTGCACGGCGCCCCAGCAGATCATCGAAAAGGCCATGCGGCGCGTAAATTCGCGATCGTCCGCGGCAAATTCCGGAATGAGCAGCGGCCCGTGGCCCGCCAGCATGATCGGCTCGTTGACAGCGTCGACCAGTTCCCAGGAATTGCAGTCCGCCGTCCAGGCCCGCGCCTGATCGACATTCATGCGAACAGGTTCTTCAGTGAAGGCGGCCAGCAGCCGCGCTTCGCGGATATTGCTTTCCCAAAGGGCCAGCGCACGCTCGTGATTGCGGCCGATCTTCCGGCCAAGCGTCCGGAGATCGGTGTTGGAGACGCCCAGCGCCGTCTCCGTGACGATGCCGAACCGGGCCATGCCGGCGGCCGTGTCGGGATTGGCCATCGCCTTGAGCGCGGCGATGACCTCGTTCGCATCGGATGTTTTGGCGAGCCCGCTCATTTCTCCAGACGGGCGAGCAGCGACGAGGTGTCCCAGCGATTGCCGCCCATGGCCTGCACATCGCCGTAGAACTGGTCAACCAGCGCCGTCACCGGCAGCTTCGCGCCGTTGCGACGGGCTTCGTTGAGGCAGATGCCGAGATCCTTGCGCATCCAGTCGATGGCGAAGCCGAAATCGAATTTGCCTTCGTTCATGGTCTTGTGGCGGTTTTCCATCTGCCAGGAGCCGGCGGCGCCCTTGGAAATGACGCTCACCAGGTTTTCCACGTCCAGCCCGGCCTTCTTGGCGAAATGGATGCCCTCAGCGAGGCCCTGAACGAGCCCGGCGATGCAGATCTGGTTGACCATCTTGGCGAGCTGGCCGGAACCGGCGGGGCCCATCAGGCCGACCATGCGGGCATAGGCGTCGATGACGGGCTTGGCGCGCTCGAACACGTCGGGCCTGCCGCCGCACATCACCGTCAGCACGCCGTTTTCTGCGCCGGCCTGGCCGCCGGAGACGGGCGCATCGATGAAGAAGGCGCCGCGCGCTTCCGCCGCCGCTTCCAGCTCACGGGCGACTTCAGCGCTCGCGGTGGTGTTGTCGATCAGGATCGCGCCGGGCTTCATCGACGACAGGCAGCCGTCGGGGGCCGTGGTGACCGAACGAAGGTCGTCGTCATTGCCGACGCAGGTGAAGACGAAATCCGCGTCCCTGGCAGCCTCCGCCGGGGTCGGCGCGAATGCGCCGCTGAACTGAGCCGCCCATTTCTCCGCTTTTGCCGTGGTGCGGTTATAGACTGTCACCTCATGGCCGCCCTTGACCTTGAGATGGCCCGCCATGGGATAGCCCATTACCCCAAGCCCTATAAACGCCGCCTTCGCCATGAAAAAACTCCCGCATTTCAGATGAACTGCGGGAGGTTTAGAGGATTGGAAGAGGTTGGGAAAGGGCGGATTGCACCCGATCAGGCAGTTTGAGAACAATCAGTCGGCGCGCTTCTTCGCCGTCACCAGATGCCCCGCGATCGGCGCGCCGTCTTCCAGCCGCACGGTGATGTCGACCATCTCCACCACGTCGAAGCCGGCTCCGTCGAGCGCGCGGGCGACATAGCCGCTGGCATGGGCGAAGCGCTGGTGGGGACCGACCATGAAGTCGCGGCCCTGCAGCGTGTCCTCGGGCAGCGTTTCGGAGGAGAAGATGAAATGGCCGCCTGAGGTCATATTGTCGGCGACGCCGAAGAACAGTTCTTCGAGAAAGCCGAGATAGGGCAGCACGTCGGTGGCGGTCACGAGATCGAAGGGGCCGTCCTCGTTGTCTTCTAGATAGTCGGCGGCCTCCGAGACATAAAGCGTCTCGTAGAGATCCTTCTCATGGGCGATCTCGACCATGTTTTCGGAAATGTCGAGGCCGGTGATGTCCTCGACGATATCGCGCAGCGCGCCGCCGGTCAGGCCCGTGCCGCAGCCGAGGTCGAGCATCTTCTTGAACGGGCCGAGGCCGAGCGCCTGGATGCGCTGGCGCGTCAGCATCGGCACGCAATATTCGAGCTGGTCGACGAGAATGCTCTCGAAGGCTTCGGCATGCTGGTCGAACAGCGTGGCGACATAGGCGTCGGGCGCCTTCGGCGGCGTGTCTCCAAGCCCCATCGAGGCGAGACGGACGGCCGCGCCGCCGTGATCGTCCGGGTCGAGCGCCAGAACCTTTTTATAGGCTTCGGCCGCTTCAGGGAACTGGCCCGATTTTTCGAGCGCCAAAGCCTTGTTATAGGCGTCCGCGAGCGCCTGTTCGTCGATCTTCTTTTTCTTGGCCATCACTCGCCGTCCTTCGCCCGTGTTTGAGGGGCTCATACGGCTGATGGCCTCCAAAATCAATGCAGGATCATCTCGCCCTTCAGCGCCCGCCATTCCGTCGGCGTGATCAGCTTGTTATGGACATAGCGGACGGAATGCAGCGCGCCGTCGAGCTTTGTCCGCCAGAAAGCGAGAAAATTCATCATCTCGGGAAAGTCCGGCGCGAGATCGTAATGCTGCCAGATATAGCTCTGCAGCAGGCTGGGATGATCGGGCATGCGATAGATGATTTCGGCTGTGGTGAGGCCGTAGCCCTTGAGCCGCATGTCGAGTTCTTTGTGCATGGCAACCTCTTAATGTTTGAGTTCCCTGAGCTTGCCGTTCCATTGAACGCCTGCATGGTTGACCAAAGCTTAAGAAATTGCGTGGTTTATGACATTTCTGTGAAAAATCAGAGGGTTGGCAGCATATCTCCCCGAGTGCTGCCAACACTTCCTATCGCTTGAGATGGCGCGTCAGCCGCGCTTCCAGCCAGTTCCAGAGGTTCCGGAGCGCTTCCACGATCACCAGATAGATGACCGCCGCCCAGATATAGATCTGGTAGTCGAAGGTGCGGGAAAAGGCGCGTCGCGTTTCGCCCATCACGTCCAGCACGGTGACGATGGAGACGATCGCCGATGCCTTGATCATCAGGATGATCTCGTTGCCATAGGGCCTGAGCGCCACGATGATCGCCTGCGGCAGGATCACCTTGCGATAGGCGTGGAAGCGATTGAGGCCGAGGGCATGGCAGGCCTCCACCTGTCCGCGCGCCACGCTTTCGATCGCGCCGCGCAGGATTTCCGCCTGATAGGCGGCGGTGTTCAGCGCGAAGGACAGGATCGCGCAGTAATAGGCTTCCCGGAAGAACCACCAGAGTCCGAGGCCTTCCCAGAAGCTCTTGAAGCTGCCGAAGCCGTAATAGACCAGGAAGAGCTGGGCGATCAGCGGCG
This sequence comes from Rhizobium sp. FKL33, assembly GCF_005222915.1. Taxonomy (GTDB): domain Bacteria; phylum Pseudomonadota; class Alphaproteobacteria; order Rhizobiales; family Rhizobiaceae; genus Rhizobium_E. Next base: position 141,364 of record NZ_STFX01000054.1, on the reverse strand, counting down.
TGCCGCGGAACAGATAGACATAGCCGTAGGACAGCGTCGACAGCAGCCTGTTGCTGCTCATGCGGGCAAACGCGATCGGCAGCGACAGGATGGCGCCGAGGATGATCGACACGGCGACCAGTTCCAGCGTGATCATCAGGCCGGACAGCAGCTTGGGCGCGTAGCGGGCGAATTTGTCGCCGCTGAACCCTTCCACCATCGAAAAGCCGGCGGCGATGATGGCCGCCAGCCAGACGCCCATGAACACGATGCCGGCCAGCCGCTCCAGCGTGAAGGCGCGCGGCGGGGCGGGCGGGGCGGGCTGCGGCGGGATCAAGTCGTGCGCGATGCTCATGTCCGGACCTCCGCCTGCTTGGCCTTCCGTTCGATCCAGGAAAAGACAATCGAGGAGAGAATGGCGAGAAACAGATAGAGGATGCAGGCATTGCCGTAGAAGAAGAAGGCCTGCTTGCTGACCCGGGCGGCGATCTGCGTCTGGCGCATGATGTCGGAGAGACCGACGATCGAGACAAGCGCCGTGTCCTTGAGCAGCGTCATCCAGAGATTGCCGAGGCCGGGCAGGGCGATGCGGATGAGTTGCGGCAGCACCACCAGCCGCATGGTCTTGCCGCGCGACAGGCCGACGGCATAGCCGCCTTCATACTGGCCGCGTGGAATGGCCTTGAAGGCCGATTGCAGCACTTCGGCGCAATAGGAGGAGAACACCACGCTGAGCGCCATCATGCCGGCTGCGAAGGCGTTGATTTCCACCGGCCCTTCATAGCCCATGCCGGCCAGCGCCGATTGCAGCGCCTGCTGCAGGCCGTAATAGATGATGAACAGGGTCAGCAGCTCGGGCAGGCCGCGAAACAGTGTGATGTAGATATCGGCGGCGCGGCGCAGATAGGGTTCCTGCGACTGCTTGGCGAGCGCCAGAAAGAAGCCGAGCAACAGGCCGAAGGGCAGGGTGCAGACCGACAGCGACGCCGTGACATAGAAGCCGAAAGCGATCTCGTCGCCCCATCCGGTCGCGCCGCAGGCGAGCAGCGATTTCGACAGAAACAGATTGAACACGCCGACGGGGCCGCACAGCGGATCCACCGTCGCCAACACCGGATGCAGCAACGCCCAGATGGCGCCGAACAACGCATCGATGCCAGCCGAAATGGAAGCGAGGAGAGACACGCTGCTCTCCGCCGTCGAGACGGCTTCTCCCTGCATTCTTTTCCCCTTTGTTCCCTTTTCGGGATTTCTCGCTCTTCTTGTCAGACAAAACGGGCGGGAGAGCAAGTCTCCCGCCGCGTTTCAGCATTTTGCCTGTGATTATTCGCCGTAGACGTCGAAGGGGAAGTACTTGGCGTTGATTTCCTTGTACTTGCCGTTGGCGCGGATGGCGGCGATGGCGCCGTTCAGCTTTTCGCGCAGCGCGTCGTCGCCCTTGCGGACGGCGATGCCGGCGCCTTCGCCGTTGATCTGCGGATCGACCGGCAACGTGCCGAGGATCTTGCAGCATGCGCCGTCTTCGGTCTTCAGCCATTCCGAGAGAACCACGACGTCGTCGATCACGGCGTCGATGCGGCCGTTGGCGAGGTCGAGCTTATACTCGTCCGCGGTCGGATAGAGCTTGAGCTCGGACTTCTTCATATGCGCTTCGGCATAGTTGGAATGGGTGGTCGAGGACTGCGCGCCGAGCACCTTGCCGTCGAGGCCGGCTTCGCTGGCTTCCGTGATCGGCGAATCCTTCGGCACGGCGATGGCCGGCGGCGTGTTGTAGTATTTGACGGTGAAGTCGACCTTTTCCTTGCGCTCGGGCGTGATCGACATGGAAGCGAGGATGGCGTCGAACTTCTTGGCCTGGAGCGCCGGGATGATGCCGTCCCAGTCATTGGTCACGAAGGTGCATTCGGCCTTCAGCTCTTCGCAGAGCGCTTTGCCGATATCGATGTCGAAACCGGTCAGCGTGCCGTCGGCTTCGAGATTGTTGAAGGGAGGATACGCGCCCTCCGTGCCGATCACGATCTTGTCGGCGGCGAAGCTTGCGCCGGAGAAAGCGGCGACGACCGAAACGGCCGCGGCTAGGGTCAGGCGACGAGCGATTTTCATGAGTTTCCCCTGTATGCGATGCGGGCGTTGCGCCCGACGGTTGTTCGTGGACGCTTTTTCATAGCGCCTCGCCTTGAAATAATGGTCCTTTTCCGCAGCGAATTGCAACACCCAAACATAAGCTCATCCAGATGAATGTTGCCGGCCGTATTTATGAATGGGAACTGAACCGTCGGTTCAGTGTTGATAAAGGGCAGATTTCGTAAGTCTGGCGGCAAGGCCGGGATGGAAACATAAAATGGCCTCGAATCGAATGCGATTCGGAAAACACAACAACACGAAGCGCGAGGAAACAGTCTAATGGCGTTACGACACAAGCTTTTGGCCACGGCGGCGATTCCGCTGATCGCCTTGACCGGACTTTCTCCCGTTCAGGCTGCGCCGATCCCGCAATCGGTGTTGTCTGCGCCGCAGACAACGGACGCGACGCAGGTGCAGTCGGAAGAGGAACTGTTGCAACAGCAGAAGGAGCAGCGTCGCCAGGAGCGTCAGCAACGGCAACAGGAAAAGCAACAGCGTCAGCAGGAGCGCCAGAAAAACCAGCAGGATCAGGATCAGGATCAGCAGCAGCAGCGCGAACAACGGCAGCAGGAAAAGAAGCAGCGTCAACAGGAGCGCCAGCAGCAGGATCAGGAAGATCAGCAGCGCCAGCAGGAGCGTCAGAAACAGCGCCAGGAGCGTCAGCGCCAGCAGCAGGAAGAGCAGCAGCAACAAAATGACGACGCCCAGCGCCAGAAGGAGCAGCGCCGTCAGGAGCGCAAGCGTCAGCAGCAGGAAGAACAGCAGGGCCAGCAGCAGGACGAGAACCGCGACAATCGCAAGCGCAACAACGCCGAAGGCCAGGGCGAGGTCAAACCCGTGATCGAGGATCAGGGGCAGGACAAGCCTCGCAAGCGCAACAACCAGACAGAAGAAAACGGTTCGCAGTCGAATGAGGCTGAAAAGCCGCGGAAGCGGAACAACGGTTCGATCGAGGAGATCCAGACCGAGAAGCCGCGCGACGCCAATAACGACGGCGAAAATCGCGGCGAGCCCAAGCGCCTGCCGGTGAAGAACGGCGCCGCGGTGCTGGACAGTGAAAAGGACGCCGACAACGGCGACGAAACCGCCCGCGAGCGTCGTCGTCGTGAGCGCCAGGAGGCCGAACCGGTGCGTGCGCCTCGCTCGGATCGCGAAGCGCAGGCTGGCTTCAAGGATGCTGACGGCAAACCCATCCGCGTGCGCCCGGCGCTAGAGGAAAAGGGCGACCGGATCACCGGCTTCCAGGGTTACGACCTCGGCGAAGGCCGCAGGTTGAATGATCGCGACAGTCGCGTGATCATCAAGCTGGGCGATCGCGTCATCGTCCGCGATGACGATCGCGATCGCCTGGGCCGCCGCGGCGACACCCGCTATGAACGACTGGCCAACAATCGCGTTCGTGAAGTGGTGGTGCGCCCCGACGGAACCCGGATCGTGACAATCCGCAACCGCTATGGCGAAATCATCAAGCGCACGCGCATCGAAAGGGCTGGGCGCGAAGTGGTGATCTTCTACTCTCCGGTTCTTGATCTCGGCCGCGCCGATAGACTGTATCTGCGCGACCCGGGCGTCCGTTTGCCGCCGATGCGCCTGACCATTCCGGTCGAGGATTACATCATCGATGTGTCGAAGGAACCGAACCGGAATTACGTCGAGTTTCTGGAAGAGCCGCCGGTGGAGCCGGTCGAACGCGTCTATTCAGTCGACGAAGTGAAGTATTCGGCGCGTATCCGCGACAAGGTTCGCCGCATCGATCTGGATACGATTACCTTCGACACCGGCAGCTGGGACATTTCGATGAATCAGGCCTCGTCGCTGAAGCGCGTCGGCGCTGCGATCCGGGAAATTCTCGACAAGGATCCGGGTGAAACCTTCCTGATCGAAGGTCATACGGATGCCGTAGGCTCGGACGAATCCAACCTCGTCCTTTCCGACCGTCGCGCGGAATCGGTAGCCGAGGTGCTGTCGGACATGTTCGATATTCCGGCGGAAAACCTGGTCACCCAAGGCTATGGCGAACGTTATCTCAAGATCAACACCGAAGAAGCCGAGCGTGAAAACCGCCGCGTCACCATCCGCCGCATCACGCCGCTGGTGCGTCCGGTCGCCCAGGCGGAATAATCCTGCGGTTGTTGTGAAAAACTGCGCCGGGGCCCCAGGCTCCGGCGTTTTTGCATGCAAAGGCAATTGCGACGCGAGCCACATTCACGCAAGCTTGATCCGCTAGCCGTGAGAGCGATGATGCTGGAGTGGGCCGATGGTTTTGGCGATTTGGGTGGTTATTCTCGGAGCCGCCTTGAGTTTCTTCTATTGGGCAACGGGCTTCGTACGCAAAAGCGAAGCGGACGAACGGTTCGACGCAGGTCTTGCTGTCCTGGAATTCGCGCGCGCCTATCCCAATGAAGCCATCCGAAATCTGGTGATGAGTTCCGATGGCGATATGGTGTTTTTGAGATTGTGGACCGGCGGCGCAGGCTGCATGCGCCGTGTTTCCAACCGCTATCTCTGCACGCTGATCGATGCCGAACGCGTCACCCTGTCGCCAACCCAGGATCCAAAGACGATCTCGATCGATTTTCACGATCACCCGGCGTTGACCGGGTCCTTTTCCTTCAGAAACGAGAAGGATGCTGCGGAAGTCTCGCTCTGGCTTCTGGGATCCGTCGCGACCCGCATCGACCGGGATGCCGAACCGAGCGCCACCATCTGAGCGCCCGGTAATTTTCCGAATATTAGCGTGTCTTAGCTTATCCGTCAGTTGGCGGTGGCTTCACCGCCGAGCCATTCGCGGCAATGCGAGAGCGCGCGGGCGGCAATCGCCCGGCGTTTGGCGACAGTCTTGTCCTTGCCCCGCAGGCGCTTGCCCTCGGACGTCGTCGCGACGCTGCCGGGCTCCGGCTCAGGGAACAGGCCGAAATTGATGTTCATCGGCTGGAAGGAGCGTTTGCCGGGCTCCTCGTCGGTCGCCAGATGCCCGCCGGTGATGTGGCCGAGCAGTGCGCCGAAGGCGGTGGTGGCGGGCGGCAGGGACGGCGTCTCGCCCAGCCGTTCGGCGGCGGCAAAACGGCCGGCGAGCAGCCCGATGCTCGCGCTTTCCACATAGCCCTCGCAGCCGGTGATCTGGCCGGCGAAGCGCAGGCCCTTTCGGCTCTTCAGCATCAGCGAATGGTCGAGCAGCACCGGCGAGTTGATGTAGGTGTTGCGATGCAGGCCGCCGAGACGGGCGAATTCCGCATTTTCCAGGCCGGGAATCATGCGGAAGATCTCGGTCTGCGCGCCATATTTCAGCTTGGTCTGGAAGCCGACCATGTTGAACAGCGTGCCGAGCGCATTGTCCTGGCGCAATTGCACCACCGCATAGGCCTTCACCGTCGGGTTATGCGCATTGGTCAGGCCCATCGGCTTCATCGGGCCGTGACGCAGCGTTTCGGGTCCGCGCTCGGCCATCACCTCGATCGGCAGGCAGCCGTCGAAATAGGGCACGTTTTCCCATTGCTTGAACTCGGTCTTCTCGCCGGCGATCAGCGCCGCCACGAACGCCTCGTATTGTTCACGGGTCATCGGGCAGTTGATGTAGTCCTTGCCCGTGCCGCCCGGTCCGACCTTGTCGTAACGCGACTGGTGCCAGGCGATATCCATGTTGATCGTGTCGCGATGCACGATCGGCGCGATGGCGTCGAAGAAGGACAGCGAATCGGCGCCCGTTGCTTCGCGGATGGATTCGGCGAGGTCAGGCGCTGTCAGCGGTCCGGTCGACACCACGACATTGTCCCAATCTTCGGGCGGCAGTGCGGTGATTTCCTCGCGGATGACGGTGATCAGCGGATGCTGGGCGATCTTTTTCGTCACGGCTTCTGCGAAGCCTTCGCGGTCCACGGCGAGCGCGCCGCCTGCGGGAACCTGGTTGGCGTCCGCCGCCGCCATGATCAGCGATCCCGCCATGCGCATTTCGGCATGCAGGACGCCGACGGCGTTGGAGGTGGAATCGTCGGAGCGGAAGGAATTGGAGCAGACCAGTTCAGCGAGGCTGTCGGTCTGGTGCGCGTCTGTTTTGCGGACGCCGCGCATCTCGTGCAGGATGACGGGAACGCCGCGGTTGGCGATCTGCCAGGCGGCTTCCGAGCCGGCCAGACCGCCGCCGATGACATGAATGGGGGAGGGATGTGTGCTCATGGCGCGGCTCATAACATGACGATCTGCAAAAGACCAAGCCGGTTCAGCCGCGTCACTCGGCCGCTTGACTGAATATGCCCTGCGCCGCGTCGTAGCTGCGCTGCGCCGTGAGGATTTCCTCCTCGTGATCGAGCGTCCAGGCATGCAGCGCGCGGATCGGCTCCTTCAAGGATGAGCCGAGCGGCGTGATGGCGTATTCGACGCCGATGGGCGAGCCGGCGATAATCCGACGCGACACGAGCCCATTGCGCTCCAATCGTCTCAGGCATTGCGTCAGGGCCTTCTGGGTGACGCTGTCAAGCGCGCGGCGGATGTCGTTGAACCGGCGCGGCTGCTGGCAGAGCACGGCAAGGATGAGGATCGACCATTTGTCGGCGATCTGGTCGAGAATCAGCCGGTTGGTGGCCCCGGTTCGGATCGGAAAGCAGGCGTCTCCCGGCATGCGGTTTCCTCGAATATATCTGGTAGCTTCAGAGTGCGTTCTTGCCACTTGGTATACAATTTATACATAGGGAGTCCACCTCCCGAGGTGCTGATATCAAAGAGGACTACATGACCGAGAAAACCGTAGACACGCTGTTTCGGCCGCTGACCATCAAGGGCCTGACGCTCAAGAACCGCATCGTGATGGCGCCGATGACGCGCACCTTCTCGCCTCAGGGCTTGCCGGGCCAGAACGTCGCCGACTATTATCGCCGCCGCGCCGAAGCCGATGTCGGCCTGATCCTGTCGGAGGGCACCGTGGTGGCGCGTCCGGCGTCCAAGAATCATCCCAACATCCCAAATTTCTATGGTGACTCGGCCCTGGTCGGCTGGAAGAACGTCATCGACGCCGTGCACGCCGCCGGCGGCCGCATGGCGCCGCAGATCTGGCATACCGGCAGCACCATCGCCGACAAGGACTACAATCCCGACGGCATCGAAAGCCCCTCGGGCCTGCTCGCGCCGGGCAAGCCGCGCGGCAAGGCGATGACCGACGCCGATATCGCCGACACCATCGCCGCTTTCGCGCAGGCCGCTGCCGACGCCAAGCGCCTCGGCTTCGACACTGTCGAGATTCATGGCGCGCATGGCTACCTGATCGACGAATTCTTCTGGGCCGGCACCAATGAACGCCAGGACAAGTGGGGCGGCGCGACGATCGCCGAGCGTAGCCGCTTTGCGGTCGAGGTCACAAAGGCTGTCCGCGCCGCCGTCGGTGCTGAATTCCCGATCATTTTTCGAGCCAGCCAATGGAAGCAGCAGGATTTCTCGGTCCGTCTGGCGACGACGCCCGACGAATTGGCGAGCTGGCTGCAGCCGCTGGTCGATGCCGGCGTCGACGTCATCCACGCCTCGCAGCGCCGCTTCTGGGAGCCGGAATTCCCGGAGATCGATGGCGAGAAGGGCCTGAACTTCGCCGGCTGGGCCAAGAAGCTTACGGGCGCCACGACGATCAGCGTCGGCTCCGTCGGCTTGAGCGGCGAGTTTATCGCGGCCTTCGGCGGCGAAACCTCCACGCCGGCCAGCCTCGACAATCTGATCGAGCGTCTGGAGCGCGACGAATTCGACCTGATCGCCGTGGGCCGCGCCCTGCTCAACGATCCGCAATGGGTCACCAAGGTGCGCCACGGCCAGCTGGACGCTCTCAAGGACTTCAGCCCGGCGGCGCTCGGCGAGCTCGTGTGACGCCCAGGGGCGGCGGCTTGCCCGCCGCCCTTTTCAAAGGAAATAGCCCCAAATGCAAACGGCGCCCGATTGGGCGCCGTCGACATGTTCAGAAATTTTGCTCTCGCGCGATTAGCGGAAAGAGCGGGCCGCGATGTTGCGGATCTGGTAGCGGTTCACGCCGATGTCCTGGAGCGTGTCGTTGGACAGGTTGGACAGCTCGGAGATGGTGCGGCGATAGTTGACCCAATTGATGGCGATGCGAAGCGGGTTCATGGACGTTTCCTCTTTAGACTTTTCTCTGGCGGCCTGACTTTCTGCCCGGCTCGAAACTTGATGTGCTCTTTATACATGCGAATAATAATAAGGTGGAGTGCGATTTGTGTGCAGCTGCTATGCAAATAAGCATGCATTGCACAAATACGAGGCGCGGCGCAAAGTTTCGCCACTGGTTAACAGGTCGCCCGCAGAGGATTGCGGCGTTAACAAAGGTTGAATTTCAGGCTGTTTGAAGAATGAGGATGCCGAGGGGAGATGAACCCGCGCAGAATGTTGCATCGCCGAAGGCTGCGCCCAGACGCACGAAAGCCGCCGGATCGCTCCGGCGGCTTTCGTTGAAAATCTGTCGTCTGGCTTAGCGGACGGCCTGGCGAGCAACCTTGCGGATGTCTTCGCGAGCGATGCCGAGATCGCTCAGTTCGCGGTTGGTCATGCGGCCGAGTTCGGTGACGGTCTGGCGATACTTGACCCAGTTGTTGTAAGCGCGAGCGATGTTCATGATCCTGATCCTTTTTGTGTGGAGCGGTCCGTTTGCCGCCCTGAATTTCATGATCAGAAGATAATGTTGCGGCGCACAGGAAACCAGCGCCAATCTGGCAGTGCACCTATGCAAAAAGTGCATCTCATTAACCTAAGTCACTCACAATATTTGGGTTTTGTTAATGACTATGTCGTTTCAACGGCGCATTTGTGGTCACGGCGCCTGTTTTTAAGGCGATAACACATTTTTATCACCCGAGCATCGGCTTGGAGCCCCACAATCATGACAAGACCGTGACGGATCCATTGGAGAGAGTATGGGAGGTCGGGCGGAGTGTGGGGGATGCCCATCCGGGTAAAGCGCCAGCCGTCAATGCCGGCGCAGGGTCATATGGGAAAAGCTCTGCGGCCCAACCGGTCGCCACGGGCTGAACATGCTGGAAATCTCGGAATCAAAACGCCCACCGGGGGAGGAGGTCCGGTGGGCGTCGTTGAGTTTGACCGACGACTGGGAGGAGGAGTGTCGTCAGTCACATCGGGGCGCGTGGGAGGAGGAGATCGCGACCCCGAATTCATATCACCCTTTTGGGAGGGCATTGTCGCTTGCGCGCCGACGGTTCGCCATCTCCGTCTCGTCAGGTCCGCCCTGTCGTTGAAAAAGAGAATAGTATGATAAATTTCTCTTTTGCAGCGCAAAAAACTCAGGGGCGCTATGCGCAGTCTGCATGTCTCTCGCCTGTCTGGCGATCGAACCCAATATAGTAAGTTCGGATTTACATTGTGTAAAAGCCTGGGAGGCAAACGCTCTTTTTTCTTTTCATGCTCGGAATCGAGTGCTAAGGACGCGCCAAGACGCCGCTTGAAGGGCGTCGGCGATGCGGGTGTGGCGGAACTGGTAGACGCACGAGATTTAGGTTCTCGCGCCAAAAGCGTGGGGGTTCGAGTCCCTCCACCCGCACCAGGCTCCATTCAGTGATGAGACGGCGAGCGTTCGCTCGCGCAATCGGCATACACAGGCAAAGGCGAGGGAAAAGACGGGAACTCCGGCTCTCCCGGCCCATTTTGCTTGCAAAAGGACTCCGAATTTGCATAAAGCGCTTTTCCGGCGGATGAGCGGTGGAGTTCATCTATAACGAGAGGCTGGCGCGTTCTGCTGCGCCGCCGCGATTATGAAGGTAGGAACATGCAGGTTATCGAAACGCTCGCGGAAGGGCTGAAGCGCGAACTCAAGGTCGTCATCCCGGCCAAGGACATGGAAGCTCGGATGAACGAGCGGCTTGAGGAAGTGAAGGGCCGCGTCCGTATCAACGGCTTTCGTCCCGGCAAGGTGCCCTTCGCCCATATGAAGAAACTGTATGGCAAGTCGGTGATGGCCGAGCTGGTCAACGAGATCATTCGCGACCGGCCGACCGAAATCCTCACCGGCCGCGGCGAAAAGTCCGCCACCCAGCCGGAAATCGCCATGACCGAGGACCAGTCGGAAGCCGACAAGATCCTCAACGCCGAGGCGGATTTCGAATTCACGCTCTCCTACGAAGTGATCCCGCCGATCGAGCTCAAGGACATGAGCTCCATCGCCGTGACCCGCGAAATCGTCGAAATCCCCGATTCCGAAGTCGAAGAGCAGATCCTCCGCATCGCCGAGAGCGCCCGCAGCTATGCCGACAAGGACGGCGCGGCTGAAAACGGCGACCGCGTGACCATGGATTACGAAGGCAAGCTCGACGGCGTGCCGTTCGATGGCGGCAAGGACGAGGGCGCCGAACTTGTGCTCGGCTCCAACCGCTTCATCCCCGGCTTCGAGGAGCAGCTGGTCGGCGTCAAGGCCGGCGACGAGAAGGTCATCAACGTCTCCTTCCCGGCCGAATATCCGGCGGCCAACCTCGCCGGCAAGGACGCCACCTTCGACATCAAGGTGAAGGCTGTCGCCGCCGCCGAGCCGCTCGAAGTCAATGACGAACTCGCGTCCAAGCTCGGCATCGAATCCGTTGATCGCCTCAAGGAAATCGTTCGCGGCCAGCTGGAAAGCCAGTTCGGCAACGTGACGCGCCAGAAGCTGAAGCGTCAGCTGCTCGACCAGATGGACGCGCTCTACGCCTTCGACACCCCGGCCCGTCTCGTCGACGCCGAGTTCGAACAGATTTGGCGCCAGATCGCTTCCGATCTCGCCCAGTCCGGCAAGACCTTCGAAGACGAAGACACGACGGAAGAAAAGGCCCGCGAAGAATATCGCAAGCTGGCCGAACGCCGCGTCAAGCTCGGCCTCGTTCTGTCTGAAATCGGCGAAAAGGCTGGCGTCGAAGTCAGCGAAGACGAGCTGAACAAGGCTCTTTACGCCCAGATGCAGCAGTTCCCGGGCCAGGAAAAGGAAATCATCAAGTATTTCCGCGAAACGCCCGGCGCGATCGCCGGCCTGCGCGCGCCGATCTTCGAAGAGAAGGTCGTCGATCACCTGCTGACGCAGATCTCGGTGACGGACAAGACCGTGACCAAGGAAGAGCTCCTGGCCGACGACGATTCGGAGGACTCTGCTGAAAAGGCCGACAAGCCGAAGAAGAAGGCTGCGAAGTCCGAAGCCAAGGCTGAGGCCGGCGAAGACGCTGCTGACGCTGCGCCGAAGAAGAAGGCTGCGCCGAAGAAGAAGGCCGCTGCCGAAGACGCCGGCGAATAAGGGTCAGTTGATATCCTATGAATAAAGAGAGCCGCCCGGATGTCCGGGCGGCTCTTGCCGTATCAGAACAATGGCTGCGGTTACAATATGAAGTCGTTCCGTTCGAGATCGCTGATCTTGACGTCGGCGATCACCAGCACGTCGCCATCCCCCAGCTTGATTTGAACATCTCCTCCGGATTGATCCAGCAGCGCTTTGACGGCGGCAAAATTGGACAGGTCGAAGTCGCTGAGGTCGATGCGGTCATTGCCGCTGAAATCGGCAACCCGGTCCCGACCCCAGCCGTCCGCGAAGACAAATGTGTCTGCGCCTTTGCCGCCAATCAGGACGTCATGCGCATCGCCGCCCAGCAGTTTGTCATTGCCTGACGAGCCGGAGAGTCGGTTTTCCCCCTGGTTGCCCCGGATGGTGTCGTTGCCTGAGCCGCCAATGGCGTTCTCGATCAGCGACGCCGTGTTGCCGTCGTGCAGAAGGGCGTTGTAGATATTGCCGCTGGCCAGATTGCTCGGATCGCTGCTGTCGAGATTGGCGCTTTGCCACCGGCTGAAGCGCGACTCCTCGCCAGGGCGAAGATCGAGAGAAAGATTGTTCTTGTAGGCGCTCAGATCATAAGTATCGACGCCGCCGCCGTCCCAGATCGTCGCAAAGATCTTTTTGCCGCCAGGCGTCAGCGCGGCCGCATCGTTGACATAGGTGATGCCGCTATCCGGATTCCAGCTATAGACGGTGTTGCCGCTATTGGTGCTGTAATCCGCTCCATACATATGCTGAAGGGCGGCAATGTCCGCCATCATGAAGCTTTGGGGGAAATCCCATGTGCCGTTGGTGTAGCCGTCGGTGGTCGAGGCCCCCTTATAGCTGCGATAGCTCATGACGGTGTATTCGAGAGAATCATATCTCGATTCCAGGGCGTCGAAGTCTCCCGACGTTTCGTGGCCATGCTTCAGGCCGAGCGCGTGTCCGGTCTCATGAATGATCGTCGCGAAATAATAGTTGCCCATCTTCGCGTTTTCATAAGGGTATTTGTTGCCGAACCAGACATCCCCGCCGCGCTCATGCGTGGAGGGATAGTACGCATAAGCTGTTGGATTGGCGGATGTCGAATTGGCGTAACGCAGGACGGCCCCAGTATCCGATCCCTCGGCGATCTTCAATTTGGTGAAGCCTTCTACCGAGAAACCGTCATTGGCCGCGCCGCCAAAACTTTGATCGAGAGTGTAACGAACAGCCGCCTTTATATTTGTCTCGACTTCGCCAAAGCCGTGATTTTTTTCCCCGGCGTAACTGTAGTCGGACTTCTGGTCCGGAAACGCAAAGGTAAGCACGCTGCTGTTCCAGCGATGGCCTTCCAGCACGCCGTCGATTAGGTTTTCGCCGGTCACCGACACGGATTTGATTCCGATGCCGCTACCGGTCGCATTGTCGCTTGCGCTCATTCTCGAAAGCCCCTGTCTTTATTGCCGCTCACTTTTGACGTTATTTCTAGAAGAGTATTTTAGGAATCGTCAACACGACGAATATGAGGGCGCGCCATTGCAGCCAGAAAGAAGCATTGGAACGCGCCCCGCCGCGTGGACGCAATTGGTTGTCGAGAACCTCCTGAAAACCGTAAAACAAGCGTCTGGTTGCGCATAAGCAACTGTCTACTCCGGATCTAAAGAACAGTTTCTGAAGAAACTCACAAACAGAGGATACCAGTACGCCGAGATACGAGTGCGGAGTTTCTTAAAGCATGTTCTAAAAGGGCCTTAAGCGTCGTGAAAAATTTAGCATTAAAATTCTATCGACTTATGACGGCTGGCTGGATTCTATGCCCATTGAAATCATTCGATAAATTTCCTTGAAACTCGTTTTCTAATACCTCGACGGTAAGTTTTAAGTAATCATTCCCGCATAGGATGGCCCCAAATACGCAAAAGGGGCTGTATTATGGCAAATGTAACCGTGACTGTGAGTAGCCTGAACGCTATCACTGCGACCACGAAAGTCGATACCATTCTAATCGACTCGTCGGTGTCGGGATCTCTGAATCTGTTGGCCGGCAATGACAGCCTCACGCTGGCTGGATCCAGCAACAACCTGACGCTGACCAATGTCGAAACCATCAGCGGGGGCTCTGGTGACGACGCGATTACGCTTGCGGCTTCGCAGAAGGCGGTCCTTTCTCTGGGGACGGGTGATGACGAGCTGACCTTGTCCGACGCGTCGACTGTCAGTGTCGCCGGGCTGGAGACGCTGACGGGCAGCACGAGCGCTGACACCGTGGTGTTCACGGGGGCGGCCCAGGGTGTCGAGGTCGACATGCGCGGCGGCAACGACAAGGTGACGCTCGGCAAGTTCGCCAATACGATTTACATCGACAACACCGAGACGATCGTCGGCGCCGCTTCGGCTGACACGGTCTATCTCGATGGCGCCTATGCTTCGGGCAAGATCGATCTCGCGGGCGGCAACGACAAGCTTATCCTTGATGAGGATGGCGCCACCGTTACGGTCTCGAACATCGAGACTGTTGTTGGCGACGAAGCTGATGACAAAATCACGCTCAACGACGCCGTCAAGAAAATCAATCTTTCGCTCGGCGCGGGCGATGACACCGTCGTTCTGGCCAAGGGCGCGAACGCCATCAGCATCAAGGGTGTCGAAAGTGTTCTCGGCAACACCGGCATCGATGCTGTCACCTTTGATGGTCGCGCCAATGGCGTTGAGCTCGACCTCGCCGGCGGTAAGGACAAGGTCACTCTCGGCGCTTATGCGAATGATATTACTGTCAGCAACGTCGAATCGATCGATGGCGGCAGCAAGGATGACGAGGTCACTCTCGGTGGCGCGGTTACCGGCGTGATCAAGCTCGGCGCAGGCGACGACACCCTGACGCTCAACGCTGCGGGCGCGACACTCTCCGTTTCTGACATTGAAAGCATCGTCGGCAAGGCCGGCAATGACGCGATCACCTTCACCGGTTCGGCCGATCTCTCGATCAATCTTGCTGGCGGCAACGACACGATCACCCTTTCCAAGGTCAACAACACTCTCACCATTTCCAATGTCGAGACGGTGGTTGGCGGCGTGTCCAGCGATGTGGTCGTCGCTTCGACGATTTTGACGGACGCCTCGATCAAGCTCGGCAAGGGCAATGACTCGCTGACCCTCGGCAACTTCCAGAACTCGCTGACCGTGGGTGATATCGAAACCCTCACCGGTTCGAACCAGAATGAATATGTCGCGCTTTCGACGGGCATCACCGGCGCGACATATAATATGGGCGGCGGCGACGACACCCTCGTGATTTCCTCCGGCGCCGTGAGCTTGACTGTTTCGAACGCCGAAACCATCACTGGCGGCTCAAAGACCGAAAGCATCGTCCTCGGCGCGGTCGCCGAAGGTATTTCGGTCAATCTTGCCGGCGGCAAGGATCAGATCACCCTCGCAAACGCCACCAACACGCTGACGATCGAAAATGTTGAAACAATCAACGGCGGCACCGGCGACGACAAGGTCTATATTGAAGGCGCCGCGACTGGGGTGATCGTCGATCTGAAGGCCGGCGACGACACTCTCGACATCAGTGATGCGGGCGGCACGTTTACCATTTCCAACGTCGAAACGATTACATCCGGCGCGGGCTCCAATGTCGACGTCGTGACGCTGAATTCGCAGATTACCGGCGGCATCGTCGATCTCGGCGACGGCGCGGACAAGTTGACGCTTGGCGCATTCATCAACACCGTTACCGTGGCGAATATCGAAACGATCGTCGGCGGTAAGACGAATGACGTGGTCGTCGCATCCGACATCGACGACACGATGGTGATCGACCTCGGTATCGGCACCGACAAGCTCGACATCGTTTCCACCCTGTCTTCTGGCACCTTCAGCATCACCAATGTCGAATCGGTGATAGGTGGCTCGAACGACGACATCGTCGCAGTTTACGGCGCGCTGAAAACCACCACGCAGATCGATCTCGCTGGCGGCGCAGACACTGTGATGCTCGACAATGCGAGCGGCACCTTCTCGCTGATGAACGTCGAAACCGTGACGGGCGGTTCTTCGGTGACGGCGCAGGTGGTCATCGTCTCCACCGACATGACCGGCGGCTCGATCGATCTGGGCAACGGCTCGGACTCGCTGACCTTCAGCGGATCGAACGGCGCGACCGCGACTGTCAACAATGTTGAAACCGTCGTCGCCGGCGCTGGCGACGAGGCGATTACGCTTGGCTCCACCGCGGCGACCGGCGTCTCGATCAATCTCGGCACCGGCGATGACACCGTCACGTTCGGCGCAAACGGCGGCACCATCACCGTCAGCAACGTCGAGACTGTCACCGGCGACGCCGGCGACGATCAGGTTGTCTTCGCGACGATCGTCGATAACCGCCTCATCGATCTCGGCGATGGCGACGACAAGATCACGCTCGGCAACTTCCTCAACACCATCTCCGTCGAGGGTGTCGAAACCGTAATCGGCGGCAAGAGCGTCGACCTGGCCTATGTCACGGGCGAAATGACCGGCGGATCTTACGATCTCGGCCTCGGCAACGACCTTGTCGACCTGTCCGGCGCAAGCGCGGCGGCGACCATCAGCCTGAGCAATGTCGAAACCGTTGTCGGTTCCGAAAATGCCGACGACGTCACGGTCCTGACGGCGCAGTCTGCCCTTTCCATCGATCTCGATGACGGCGCGGACACCGTGACCTTGAGCGCAGGCGGCACCGCAACGCTCAGCAATGTCGAAACTGTCGAAGGCGGCGCGTCGACCGATGTCGTGGTGCTCGCTACGGCGGCCGACGGCTCCGATATCGACCTAGCGGGCGGTAACGACTCGCTGACGCTGGCGAATGCCGCGAACTCCCTGACCGTGACCGACGTCGAAACCCTGACCGGCAACGCCGATGACGATTATGTCATCGTTGCAAGCTCCGCTTCGGGCTCCACAATCAACCTGGCGGCTGGTTCCGATACGCTGGAAGTCGCGGCTGGCGGCACGTTCACCATCTCGGGCGTGGAAACCTACACGGTGACCGGCGGCACTTCGTCCGACATCGTCACGCTTTCCGGCGCTGAAACCGGAATGACCCTGTATTTCGGCGACGGCACCGACAAACTGACCCTGGCTGCTGCTGGCGGCACAGTGACGGTCGATGCGGTCGAAACGATCACCGGCGGCGCGAGCGTCGACAACGTCACGCTTCTTGACACCGAGACCGGCGCGACGATCGATCTGGGCGCTGGCGCGGACACGATTTCGGCTGACGGACCTGGCGGAGTCACCCTGACTGTCGCGAATGTCGAAGTCATCAGCGGCAATGAAGGCGATGACGACATCATGGTGACCGGCGATGCGACCGGTTTGTCCATCGATCTCGGCAATGGCGACGACCTTGTCGAATTCAGCTCGACAACCGCAACCGTAACCCTGACCGGCGTGGAATCGGTGGTCGGCGGCTCCGGCATCGAAGTGATCACCTTCGCTGACGACCTCGAAGGCGACTACATCGATCTGAAGGCCGGCAACGACGCCATCACTTTGGCCAACACGACGAACTCGCTGACCATCGTCAATGTCGAAACCATCACCGGTGGTCGCGATGACGATTATGTTGTGGTCGACGGCGCAGTGACCCTGACGGCGTCCCTCGGTCAGGGCAGCGATACGCTCGAGCTTCTCGATGGCGGTACGGTGTCTGTTTCGGGCATCGAAACCTTCACCTCGACCGGTTCGTTCAACGATGACGTCACCCTGACTGCCGCGGCGACGGGCGTGACGATGTATTTCAACAGCGGAACCGACGTTCTCACGACCTCCGACTCCGGCGCGACGATCACTGTCGACACCGTCGACACCATCACCGGCGGCGACGGCAAGGACAAGATCACCTTCAGCACCGACCTCGTAGACGGCGCGGTGTTGGACCTGGGCGACGGCGCCGACAGCGTGACGATCGCAAGCGGTGAATATCTCTTGATCACCGTTGCGAATGTCGAAGCGATCACCGGCGTCGGCACGGCTGCCGACGAGGTTCATGTCACCGGGTCTTCGGATGGCATGACCATCGACCTGGACGACGGTACGGACGTCGTCTATTTCGACAACGCCGACGTCACCGCGACGCTGACGGATGTCGAAACCATCCATGCCAGCGACAGCGTGGAAGTGCTGACATTCGCCAACTCGGTCGACATGGCGGTTGATCTCGAGCTCGGCGACGATGCGATCACGCTCGCTTCGGCCGGCAACACCCTGACCATCACCAGCGTTGAGACCGTCACCGGCTCCTCTGGCGTCGATCTGCTGACGCTCGGCGGCACCTATACCGGCGGCTATATCGACGGCGGCGCCGATAGCGACGTTCTCGACTTCGACACCAACGGCGCAACGCTGACGATTGCCAATATCGAAAGCATTGCGGATGCCGCTGGCAACGACGTCATCACCTCGGCCACCGCGATCAGCGCGTTGGAAATCGATCTCGACGCCGGCAACGACAGCCTCACTCTCGCGGTTGGCGGCAACAACTTCAGCGTCACGAACATCGAATCGGTCATCGGCTCTTCGGGGATCGATGCGATCACGCTGACTACTGCGGACCAGATCACCGTCACGCTGATCGAAACGATCACCGGTTCGACCGGCAAGGACGATGTTTATGTCGTCGGAGCGGTGACCGGCATGACGGTCGACCTCGATGGCGATGAAGACCAGATCACCTTCGATGGCACAGGCGATGTGACCGTGACGCTGTCGAATGTCGAAACCATCGTCGGCGGCGCTTCTGCCGAAAATGTGACCCTCCTGACGCAGTTCACGGGCGGTGAAATCGACCTGGGCGGTACGTCTGCGGACAAGCTGACGCTCGCCAACGCTGCAAACACTGTTTCGGTTGCAAATATCGAAACAGTCGTCGGCGCCGCCGGTAATGACGAAGTTTACACCTCTGAAGTCGCCGACATGGTTCTGACGCTC
Organism: Rhizobium sp. FKL33; assembly: GCF_005222915.1. Lineage (GTDB taxonomy): Bacteria > Pseudomonadota > Alphaproteobacteria > Rhizobiales > Rhizobiaceae > Rhizobium_E. The sequence continues at coordinate 123,042 of NZ_STFX01000054.1, read as the reverse complement.
GGCGCCGGCACCGACACGCTGACGATGGAAGATGGCGGCACTGTCACCGTGTCCGGTATCGAATTGATCACCGTCTCCGGCTCCAACAACGACAACATCGTCCTGTCGGGTGCAGAAACCGCCATGACGATCTATGGCGGCGACGGTTCCGACACGGTGGTCACCTCGGCGCTCGGAGCGACATTGACGCTTGACGACGTCGAGACCATCACCGGCGGCGCGCTTTCCGAAGTGCTCACGCTGATCGATGATGAAGCGGGGGCGGTCATTGATCTCGCCTCGGGCGATGACACGATCACCGCCAATTCCGGCGCTTCTGGCGGCATGACGATCACCGTCTCCAACGTCGAAACGATTACCGGTGACGGCACAAACAACGACAAGATCACTGTTTCGGCAGGCCATACCGGCATGTCGATCGACGGCGACGACGGCGACGATAGGGTGATCTTCGACGGCACGGGCCACACTACGGCGACCCTGACGTCTGTCGAAACCATCGAGGGCGGCGCGAGCATCGAAGTCATCACGCTTGGCTCCGGCATGACGGACCAGCTGGTGGATCTCGCTGGCGCGAACGACAAGCTGACGCTTGCGGCTGTCAACAACAGCTTCTCTGTTTCCAATGTGGAAACGGTTATCGGCGACAGCGGCGACGACTACATCTTCGTCGATGGGGCTGCCAACGGCACGTTCTCGCTCGGCGCGGGCGACAACACCCTGGTGCTGAACGATGGCGGCAATGCCACCATCAGCGGCGTCGACACCTTCACCGTCGCCTCCGGCACGAATGTCGACCTCGTTGTCCTCAGCGGCGCGGAAGCGTCCGGAACCTACTACTTCGACGGCGGCGCGGACTCGCTGACAACCAGCAATTCGGGCGCCACGGTGACTGTGGATGCTGTCGAAACCATTACGGGCGGCACGGGCATCGAATTGATCTCGTTCCTCGACGGCGTGACGGGTTCGATCATCGATCTCGGCGCGGGTGTCGATACCGTAACCCTGGTCGGTTCGTCTGCCGGCACCTTCACGGTTTCGAATGTGGAAACCGTGACCGGCAACGCGGGTGACGATGTCGTCACGTTCACGGGTCTGTCCCAGGGCACGACGATTGATCTCGACGCCGGCGCCGGCGACAGCGTGGACTTCACGAATGCGGCTGTCACCGCGACGCTGACCGATGTGGAAGCCGTGACCGGCGGCGTGAGCACGCAGGCCATCACCATCACCAATTCGGTGGATATGGCGATCGACCTTCTGGCTGGCAATGACGCGCTGACTCTGTCCGCAAGCGGCAATACGCTGACGGTGAGCAATGTCGAAACCTTTACCGGTGGCGCAGGCGTCGACCTGATCACCCTCGGTGCGGCATACGCCGGCGGCCAGTTCGATGGTCAGGGCGGTCTGGACTCCTTGACCGCCGATGCGGCGGGCGCGACCCTGACGCTCAGCCAGTTCGAAACGGTGACCGGCGCCGCTGGCAACGATGTCATTACCTTCAGCGCTGCTGAATCCGGCACTGAAATTGATCTCGATGCAGGCAACAACTCGGTGACGCTCGGCAACTTCACGAACTCCGTGAATGTGACCGATGTCGATGTCATCACCGGCGGCACGGGCACCGATACGGTCGTCCTGGTCGGAGCCCAGACGATCACGGTGGCTTCGGTCGAAACCGTCACCGGCGCGTCGAGCGAAGTGGATGAGGTGCACGTCAACAGCGCCTCGACGGGTCTGACGATCGATCTCGGCGGCGATGCCGGGGACAATGTGTCCTTCGGGGCGTTCAATGTCACCGCGACCCTGGATGGCGTCGAAAGCTTCGTCGGCGGCGCGAGCATGGAAGTCATCACCATGCTTTCGGGCATCACCGATCAGGTCATCGACCTCGGCGCCTCGAATGACTCGCTCACTCTTGCCGACGTCAATAATACGCTGACCGTGACAGGTGTAGAAACCTTCACTGGTGGTTCTGCAAACGAGGCGGTCACTCTCGGCGCGGCCTATACGGGTGGTGTCTACACGGATGATGGTGGCACCGATAGTCTGACCCTGAACTCTGCCGGCGCGACGCTGACGGTTTCCTGGTTCGAAACGGTGACTGGCGATGCGGGCAGCGACATCATTACGGTCACTGAGGGCACCGATCATGATCGGTTCTACCTCGGCGGCGGCAATGACAAGCTCACGCTGAGCACGACGATGAACATGATCTATCGCATCGATGAGGTCGAAAGCGTCGTCGGCGGCTCCATGCAAGAGTTCGTCGTTCTCGAGAATGGTTGGACGGTCACGGTCAAGGATGTCGATACTGTCTACGGATCCGCGGATACCGATCTCATCGTGGTGGCGGGCACCCACACGGGCATGTACATCGACCTCGATACCGGCGCGGCCGATACCGTCGATTTCTCCGGAGCGGCAGTGACTGCGACATTGAACAATGTCGACGCGATTGTCGGTGGCGCCAGCATCCAGGCGCTGACCCTGGAGTACCAGATCGATGCGACGATCGACCTGTCGGGGGGCAAGGATAGCCTGACGCTCGCGGCTGGCGGCAACACTCTGACAGCCTCCAACATCGAGACGATCAACGGCGGCACCGGCGCAGATGTGATCGTGGTGGCCACAGCCTTCACCGCAGGCTCTATCGATGGCAAGGGCGGCACAGACGAACTGGACATCTCCGCAGCCGGCGCAACCGTCACGGTGACCGACATCGAAAGCATCGTCGGTTCGGCCAACAAGGATGTCATCACCTTCGGCGCAGCCGTCGTCGGCGACGACTTCGATCTGGCCGCCGGACGCGACAAGATCGTGCTCGGTGACTTCTCGAACGACATCACCGTGGCGAATGTCGAAACCATCACCGGCGGCACGGGCGCAGATCTCGTGACCTTCGCTCAGGCGGTGACGGCTCTGACGGTCGACCTCGGAGCCGGGTCCGACAAGCTTACGCTCGACGCGGCGCTTGGCGGCACGGTCACGGTGTCGAACGCGGAAACGGTGCTCGGCGGATCCGGCAATGAAGTCGTGACGGTGTCGACAGGTGGGGCCGAGTTGATCGACCTCGACGCAGGCGCGAGCGACAAGCTGTCCTGGCTCGACGATGGCTTCACCGGCACGGTGGCGAATGTCGAAAGCATGGTCGGCGGCTCGGGTGCTGACGTTGTGACGATCTCCGGCGCTGCGGCCATTGCTTATGCCGACTTCGGCACCGGCACGGACCAGTTGTTCCTCGATGATCAGACCAACGCCTTGACGATCCTCAGCATCGAGAGCGTCACCGGCGGCACCGGCGACGACACCGTGACGATCGGCGACGGCTCGGCTTATGCGGGTTGGTTCGACTTCGTCTCGGGCGGCGACACGCTGATCGCCAATGGCAGCGGCTCGGTCTTCACCGTGTCCAACGTCGATACAGTGACGGGCGGCGCGGGTTCGGATGTGGTGACGCTTGCCGGCGGAACGGGCGGGATCTTCAACCTCGGCTCCGGCAGCGACTCGATCATCATGGGCGCCTATGACAATACCGTCACCATCTCCGGTGTCGAAACGGTCACAGGCAACACCAGCGCCGACAATATCAGCGTGACCGGCACGTTTACGGGTCGTGTCTCTCTGGGTACGGGCACCGACACGATCAGCTTCGACAGCGCTACGACCGGTACGTTCACGGCGGTCGAGTTGATCACCGGCAGTGGTTCCAACGACAGCTTCACGCTGACGTCGAGCTACTCGAACTCGACGGTCAACGGCGGTGCAGGCAACGATACCGTGACGCTCTCCGGCGACACCACGGACGTGACCTTCACCAATGTCGAGACGATCACCGGTTCGACCCGCATCGATGAAATCGTCACGACTGGCTCGCAAGGCGCAGTGATCAACCTCGGTTCGAACGCCGACATCTTCACCTCGGGCGCGGCGAACGACACCGTGACCGGCGGCGGCGGTCTGGACGAGTTCCACTTCAACATCACCACCAATGCCGGCAACACCGATGTCATCACCGACTTCGCTGTCGACACCGACATGATCTACCTCGAAGGCGGCAGCGGTTCGCTGACTTATCTCGGCGACGACAGCGGTTGGACCTCGAGCGGCTCTGCGGAAGCGCGGTTCGTCACCTCGACGAACCTGCTGGAAGTCGACACCAACGGCGATGGATCGGCGGATCTCAGCATCAAGCTGACCAACATCACCGCCGGAAAGCTCAGCGAGACGGACATCACCTGGTCGGTCTAAGCTTCAAGGTTTGAATAAGGGGAGGGCGCGGAGTGATCCGCGCCCTTTTCGTTTTCGGTTTTCTGCGTGCTCCCGTAATCTGATCGTCCAACGATTATGATTCTTGATAAGCGAGGAAACGCCGATGATCGAAGCGCCTGTGTCCTGGGGGGAACTGGTCGACAAAATCACCATTCTGCAGATCAAATCCGACCGCATGACGGACGAGGGGAAGCTCGCCAATGTCCGTAAGGAACTGGCGCTGCTCACCGAAAAACTGGGCGCTCATGCTCAAAATCCGGATGTCGCCCGGCTGACCAAGGCGCTTTACGATGTAAACGCCGCGCTTTGGGACATCGAGGACGATATCCGCGATTGTGAGAACGCCGCCGATTTCAGCGACAAATTCGTCCAGCTCGCCCGTTCCGTCTACATCACCAACGACAAACGCGCCGAATTGAAGCGCGAGGTCAACTTCGCGCTAGGGTCGGGGCTTATGGAGGAGAAATCCTACCAGAAGTACAAGGTCCAATAAGGCGGGTTGCCGCCGGGAAATGAGGAGCGAAGAAGGCATGGGCGGAGAGATGACCGGAGTCGAACGCTATTCCGTGGATGATTGCCGCCGTATGCTCGGCGACGGGAAAGTGGCGGAAAGTCTTGCTGCGCTCGAGGATCTTTCGCGTCTCTCTCCCGGCGATCCCTCTGTTCTGCACTATATGGGCGTCGCCCTGCACATGTCGGAGCGCTCTGCCGACGCTCTGGATTATTTCCAGCGCGCAATCGAGCTCGACGACAAGCAGGCAAGCATATGGCAGAACTATTCGACCGCCTTGCTTGCTGCTGGCCATACGGAAGACGCAGTTTCCGCCGCGCAGCAGGCGATCACGCTCAGGCCCCGCGTCGTGGGTGGTTACGCCAATCTGGGCGTCGCCCTGGCCCGGGCAGGGCGTTTCGCTGAAGCTTATGAGGCTGTGGGCAAGGCGCTTGCGCTGGAGCCCGCCAATGTCGCGCTACTGGTTCAGGCGTCGCAACTTTCGCTCGATCTGCGCGAAAAGGAGAGGGCGTATAATCTGGCTGCCTCGGCTCTAAAGGCGGCGCCGGAGAGCATCGAGGCGCATCTGGCGCTTGGCGCGGCCTATCAGGCGGTTGGTCGCGACCGCGAGGCGCTGGCGGAATTCGAATGGGTGTTGCAGCGCAATCCGGAGCATAAAGTCGCCTTCATCAATGGCGGCGCGTCGCTTCGAAATCTCGGTCTGGTCGACGCCGCGATCAGTCACTATGTCGAAGGTCTCAAGCGTTGGCCGGATTGGGAGCTGCTTCGCTACAATCTCTCGGTCAACCGTCTTTATCGCGGCGATTGGCTCGCGGCCTGGGACGATTATGAACTCAGGATGCGGGTGTCGGCGGCGCTTGAAAAAAGCCCGTTGTCACAGCAACCGCTCTGGGTCGGGCAGGAAATGCCGGACGGCCGTCTCGTTGTCGTCCACGAGCAGGGCTTCGGCGACGTTTTCCAGTTCCTTCGGCTTTTGGCGCCGGCGCGAAAGCGCGTGAAGGAACTGATCTTTGTCTGCCATCGGCGGATGTTCAATGTTCTCTCGCGGCTTGATCTGTTCACGAAGACGGATATTCAGCTGCGCTCCGATCTGGAGCCGCTTCCGGATCATGACGCCTGGTTGCCGTTGATGTCGCTGCCGCGGCTGGCCCGTCTCGAACCGGGCAATGTTCCGATCGGCGTCAGCCGCTTCCGCGTCGAAGCCGAACGCGCCGAGAAGTGGCGCCGTTTCGGGCTCCGGGGCGAATCCAAAACCACCTGGCGCATCGGCTTGTGCTGGCAGGGCAATCCGAAGACGGCGGTCGATATCGGCCGCTCCATTCCGCTGTCGGCCATGGCGCCGCTCGCGTCGCTTGCGGATCGGGCGAATTTCATTTCGTTGCAACGCCATTTCGGTCTCGATCAAGCCGCGCCTCCTGGTCTGCGCCTCCTGTCTCCGGGAAGTGACTTCGATGCCGGCGACGACGCCTTTGTCGATACTGCGGCGATGATCCTGTCGCTGGATCTCGTCATCACCTCCGATACGGTGATCGCCCATCTCGCGGGCATTCTGGGGAGGCCGGTCTGGCTCTTTCTCAAGAAGGCTCCGGATTGGCGCTGGGGCGCCGAGGGGGCGGTGGCGCCCTGGTATCCCAGCATGCGCCTGTTCCGCAAGAAAGAGGCGGGCGACTGGCGTTCGCTGTTCGAGGAGGCTGCATCCGACCTTGCGGCGTTGTTCGGCGAACTCGGTCATGATCACGGCGACAAACCTGTTCAGGACGGGGTCAAGCTTCACACGATAGGTCAGTTCCAGAATGCGATCGCGATTTACGGCAAAGCTATCGCCTACCGCCGCGACGACGCGCATCTGATGAACCTCTACGCCATGGCTGTTCTGGAAAGCGGTCGCCGGAGCCCGGAAGCGGCGCGGAAAGCGCTCGCTTTCGCCATGCAATCCGTAGCGATCTCGCCCGGCTCCGCCGATTACTGGAGCAATCTCGCCGTTCTCTTCGACAGTCTCGGTCAACGGGGCGACGCCCGTCGCGCGCTGAATTTTGCGCTTGCGGTCAATCCTTCCCATTCCCCGTCGCAGGTCTCGCTTGCCAAGCGCGAATCCGGGGAGGGGAAACATGCCGAAGCGCTGGCTAGGCTGGAGGCTGTGGCCAAACGCGAGCCCAAGTCGACGACGGTGCTCACGGCGCTGTCTTCGGTCTATGCCGACATGGGCAATCATGTCGAAGCCGAACGCGCCATGCGCCGGGCGGTCGATCTCGAACCGGAAAACGCCAAGCTCTGGGTGCAGCTCGGCGCCACGCTGAATACGGCGGAAAAATTCCGGGCGGCGGCGGAGGCCTGGGAGCAGGCGTCCTTCCTCGATCCCAAAAACACCGATGCGCTGTCCAATCTCGGCGTCTACGAGCGCAACCATGGCGAACTCGGCCTCTCGCTTTATTATCAGCGCCGCGCCGTCGCCATTGATCCCAAACATGCCGAAGGCTGGAACAATCTCGGCATCGCCGAAATGGAAGGCGACGACGACGAAGCGGCCAAGCGCGCCTTCATGACCGCCATCAATGTGCGTCCGGGTTACGCCGATGCGCATCTGGCGCTCGGCATGGCGCTCCTGAACGAGGGCGATTACGAACGCGGTCTGCAGCATTACGAATGGCGGCTGAAGTCCGAAAAGCTCGGGCTGATGGCCAATCGCCCGCGCGTGCCGCTCTGGACCGGCGGCGATCCCAAGGGCCTTAAAATTCTGATGATGGCCGAGCAGGGCTTCGGCGACGCCTTCCAGTTCTGCCGCTATGCGACCTGGTTCAAGGAACGCGGCGCCGCAAAGGTCTACATCGCCTGCCGCTCGGTGATCGGACATCTTCTGAAAACCGTGCCGGGCGTCGACGGCGTGTTCGGCGATGGCGACAAACTGCCCAAGACCGACGCCATGGCCTATATGATGAGCATGCCCGGACTGACCGGCATGCGGCTCGAAACGATTCCGTCGCGCGACAGCTATTTCACCGCCGATCCCGAACGGGTGACGAAATGGGCCGAATGGCTTGCCGAGAAGCCCGGCTTCCGCGTCGGCATCGTCTGGCAGGGCAATCCCGACCCCAAGGTCGACAAGGGCCGTTCTTATCCGTTGACGGCGCTTGAGCCGCTGGCGAAGGTCCCCGGCGTTCGCCTGATCGCTTTGCAGAAGGGCAAGGGTGAAGAACAGATCGATGCGCTCGACGGGTTGTTTGAGGTGGAGCGCCCCGGCCCGGACTACGATTCCGGCAAGGAAGCGTTCGCCGACACAGCCGCCATGATGATGAATCTCGATCTCATCGTCACCTCGGACACTGCCGTCGCCCATCTTGCGGGCGCGCTTGGCCGTCCTTGCTGGGTGATCTTGAAAGCGCATCCCGAATGGCGCTGGCTGAGAGAGCGTTCCGATAGCCCCTGGTATCCGGAAACCCGTCTTTTCCGCCGTTATGCGGGGGAGGTTGAGCCCAAGCCTTTCGCCGCCGTGATGGGACGCGTGACCGAAGCGCTTCAGAGGCTCGTCTCCGGCGATCTCTCGCAACGCCGCGTCTCCGCGCCGTCGACGCCCGGGGAGATCAAGCCGTTCGATCCGCTCGCGGCTTACAACGCCGCCCATGAGGCGCAGCGCAGAAACGATTTCACCGGCGCGCAGAAGGGGTTCGCCAGCGTGCTGGGCTATAAGAAGCTGCGCCCGAGCGCCCTGCATATGCTCGGCGTCAGCGCGCTCCATCAGGACCGCAACGCCCAGGCTGCGGTGCTCTTCCGCGAGGCGGAGCGCGAAGGCGAGAATTCGCCGGAATTTCTGACCAACTACTCCATCGCGCTTCGTCGCTTGAACCGGCCGCAGCAGGCCATGACCCTCTTGTCGCGCGCCATCGCCATCAAGCCGACGGCGGAAGCCTATCTGTCCTACGGCAATATTCTCCGCGACGAGACCCGCTTTGAGGAGGCCGTTGAACAGTATCGCGCCGCGATCAAACTCAAGCCGAAACTGTCCAAGGCCCATCGCGGCATCGGCAATGCGATGCGGGATCTGCATCGGCCTGCTGAGTCGCTCGCGGCCTTCGAAATCGCTCGTTCGCTCGACGGCGAGGATCTCGATCTGATTCTCGATCACGCCCACGCCAAATTGTTCGCCGGCGATTTTCCCGGCGGCTTCCTCGATTACGAGGCGCGCTGGGGCAGCAAGGAGATGCGCAAGCGCGATTTCAGCGTTCCCCGGTGGGACGGTTCGCCGGCGCCCGAAAAAGTGCTGCTGGTGCATGGCGAGCAGGGCTTCGGCGACAATATCCAGTTTATCCGCTTCGTCTCGGAAGCGGCGCGCCGGGTGGGCAAGCTGGTGCTGGAAATGAGGGGGCCGCTTCTCACTCTGTTCCGGACCATCGATTTCGGTCCCAATGTGGTGATCATCGAGCAGGGCCGTCAGCGTCCGCAGATGGATCTGGAAGTGCCGATCCTGAGCTTGCCGCTGGTGTTCGGAACAACGGTCGACACTGTGCCGCCGCCGCCGGTCTTCAACATCGATCCGGCCCGTGTGGCGGCCTGGAAGAGCCGCTTCGCCGGCGATGCCATGAATATCGGCCTGATCTGGCAGGGCAATCCCAAGGCCAGAGCCGACGCCGGCCGCTCTCCGCCATTGTCGTCTCTTGAACCGCTTTTCGCAGCGCCCGGCGTCCGTTTCGTGAGCCTGCAGAAAACCGATGGGCTGGATCAGATCGCGTCCTGCGACTTCGCCCGCTCGATGCTGGTTCCGGGGCAGGATCTCGGCGATTTCGCCGAGACGGCCGCCGCCATATTGGCGCTCGATCTTGTCGTCTCCTCCTGCACGGCCACCCTGCATCTGGCCGCCAGCCTGGGCGTGCCGACCTTCGGCCTGTTGAAATATCATGCTGACTGGCGCTGGCTGAACGAGCGATCCGATAGTCCGTGGTATCCGTCTCTGACATTGTTCCGGCAAAAGAGCGTCGGGGATTGGGCAAGCGCCGTTCTCCCTGCGGCCGAACGGCTTGCCGCGGTGGTGGCGGAGCGTTGAGGAGGGATCGATGACGGCGCAACCCCGACAGATGATGAGCGAACAGGATGTGCAGGCGCGGCTTACCAGCGCCGTGGATCTACACAGGCGTCATGATTATGCGGGCGCCATCGCGATCTATCGCGAAGTCCTCGCTTGGAATCGCGGCCATTTCGATGCGCAGGCGTTGATGGCCTCCGCGTTGAGGCAGTCCGGGCGGCTGGACCAAGCATTGCAGATTTTTGACGAGCTCGCCGAAATGCAGCCGGCGCGGTCGGATTTCTGGTTCAATCGCGGCAATGCGCTGACCGATGCGGAGCGTTTCGAGGACGCCATTTCATCCTATCGCAAGGCGCATGAACTTGGGCCGGTTTCTGCGCAAACTCTTTGCAATCTGGCGATTGCGCTCGCAAAGACCGGCGATCTCGTGGAGGCCGAACAGTGCTATCGGCAGTCTCTGGCCGTGGAGCCGAGCTATAAGATCGCCATGCACAATCTCGGCAATCTGCTCGTCGACACAGGTCGCTCGCTCGAAGGGATCGGATTGCTCCGCAGCGCGACCGCGCTGTGGCCTCAGTCACCGGAAGGCCATTACAATCTCGGCCTCGCATTGATGCGGCTCGGCGATTTCGCCAATGGTTTCCGTGAGTATGAATGGCGGTGGAAGACCGCCGATTTCAAGGATCGCCCGAGCTATCGCAACATTCCCGAATGGCAGGGCGAGCCGCTTTCGGGCAAGCGCATCATCGTGCATGGCGAGCAGGGGCTCGGGGATACGATCCAGTTCGCCCGGCTTCTCGGACTTGTTGCGTCACTGGGCGGTGACGTCGTGTTTCACGTTCCCGAAAAGCTTGCAGTGCTGATGAAGTCGCTGCCCTTTCCGATCAAGGTGACGGGAACTCACGGCGCGTCCGACGGCGATTATCACACGGCGCTCCTCAGTCTGCCGCACAGGTTGAAGCTGACCCTCGGCGCCGTGCCCCGGATGGCAGCGCATTTGACCGCGCCGGCCGAAGCGACAGCCGCATGGAGGGCGCGTTCGAAGGCCGATGGTCGTCCCATGATCGGTCTCGTCTGGAAGGGCAATCCCAATTCGCCGGCGGAGAAGGGCAGGAGCCTGTCGTCGCCCGAGGACCTCACTCCTTTCGCCTCCATCACTGATGCGCGCCTGATCGCGCTGCAGAAGCTCGACCGCGAAGACCTCGAGCCGACCGATTTCGGAACCGGCTGGCGCGTCCGGGGCGTGAGCTATCTTCTGGAGCATCCCGGTCCCGATGCGGATTCCGGCCCTGACGCCTTTGTCGACACCGCCGCGATCATGGCCAATCTCGACCTCGTCGTCTCCGTCTGCACCGCGCCCTTGCATCTCGCCGGCGCGCTCGGCCGTCCCGCCATTGCGCTCCTGCGGGCCGTTCCGGATTGGCGATGGCAGGTGGCGGGCGAGACGACGCCCTGGTATCCGGCAATGCGGCTCGAGCGTCAAAGCGCTGGAGAAAATTATGCGCCGGTGATCGCCCGCGCCGCCGCGCGCGCGGAAGCGATGCTCAGGCCCAGTTGAGCGCGATGGCCGCGACAACGAGATAACGCCCGATCTTGGCGATCGACACCAGGATCAGGAACGGCAGGAACGGTTCGCGCAACACGCCGGCGATCAGCGTAATGGGATCGCCGATGATGGGAACCCAGCTCAGAAGCAGGCTGTAGCGGCCGTATTTGCGGTACCAGAGCGCGGCGCGGTCGAGCTGCGCCTGGCTTGCCGGAAACCAGCGCCGGCCGCCGAAGCGCTCAATGCCGCGGCCGAGCGCCCAATTGACGAGAGATCCGAGAATATTGCCGAGGCTCGCCGCCGCAATCAGCATAAGGGTATGATGGCCCCCGGCGATCAGCAGTCCCGCCAGCAGCGCCTCCGATTGCATCGGCAGAAGGGTCGCGGCCCCGAAGGCGGCGAGAAACAGGCCGCCATAGACCGCGATATCCATCGGCGATGTCCGCCTCAGGCCCGGTTTGTCAGGACGATCTTGCGCATCTGCTCGGCCGTGCGCGACCAGGAATAGCCGCCGAGCTTGGCCGCGCCGCGTTCGCCGCGACGGCGGGCGTCATTGCGGTCGCGCCAGGCGCGCTCGAGCGAATCCTCGATTTCGTCGACGCTGCTTTCGCCCCAGCCGGAAACCGAGCCGACGCCGGCGCCTTCGCCCGACACGCTGGCTTGCGTTTCCAGCGCATAGCAGTTCTTGCCATCGATCAGGTCGAGATGGCCTGTATTGGCCGAAAGAATGGTCGGCACGCCGCAGGCCATGGCTTCCATGGCCACCAGATTGGTGCCGCCTTCGGAGCGGTTGGGGAACAGCGCCACGTCCATCTCCCGCAGGATCGGAGGCATCAGCGCATTCGGCACCGCGCCGAGATCGAGGAACTGTGTTTCCGCAAGCCCGTTGGCGCGGGCCCAGGCGGCGAGGTCGGGCTTGTTGTCAGCGCCGAAGGGCAGGGGCGCGGCTTTGCCGGAACGGTCGAGCGTGCGGGCGAATTGCGGCCAGGGGCTATGCCAGGCGGTGACGAGCAGCGCCTCGGGATGGCGCTTGGCGAAGCGCGCGAAGCCGGCCATCACCAGATCCTGACCCTTGCGCAATTCCAGCTTGCCGCCGGAAAACACCATGAAGCGATCCGACAGCACGCCCTGCCGCTGGGCGGGATGGAACAGGGTCGGATCGATGCCCTGGATCACCGTGGTGACATTGGTCAGTCCGTAGGCGCGCAGGATGTCCTCATTCCAGGTCGAGCCGCAGACGATCAGCGGGAAGCGTTTGGCCCGCGCCAGCGTCTCGGCCGACAGCTGCGGGATTTCGAAGAACACCACGCCGATGGTCGGTTTGCCGTGGATTTCTGTGTTGTGCGGCCCCTTGCTCATCGAGAAGTCATTGCCGAGCGCCGCGAGCAGCGTCGCCTCGACATTGGCCGCTTTGCCTTCGAACGGCTTGAGCTGCGACACGAACTGACGGGAATTATATTCGAAACCGCGCAGCGCCAGCCGGCGCAGCGGATCGACCACCACCTGATCGGGATTGTAAGGGAAGGAGGTGCGGGCTTCGATGCCGGAATCCCCCGCCCAGTTGAGCGCGAGGTTCAGGCCATAGACGCCCCAGCCGAAGAAGCTCGAAATTCCCCAATGAATGATGACCTGTTGATTCATGCCCGTCCGCCCCAGCGATTCTCTGTCGCGACTGTAGTGGAGGAGCAAGCTGGATAGAACCTTGACCGCAGGTTTTATCCGGCGTCTTTTTCCGCTTGTGCGGGATTGCGGAAATCGATGGCGCGATCGTCGGGCAGGAAGGCAGGGCCGATCAGACGGATTTTCGGATCGGGCGTGTAGGGCCGTTCGACGGCCGGCGCGCTCTTCGCATCCACCTGCGCGAGCCCGCCCCGCAATTGCGGCTTGACCCAGACGATGGAGTCGGCCGGCTTTTTCGGCAGCGCCTTGCCTGAAACGATCGCCTCCCGCCGCAGCATTTCCTTGTAGTAGAGCGAGAAATTGCAGCCGCATTCGGCTGTCTTCGGTTGGGTGCGGAAGCGCCAGGCATAGGATTGGCCCGCATAGTCTTCACCCGACACCGCCGAGCGCATCTCCGTGCTCTCGCTGGCGATGCTGTGGTAGAACAGTTCCGTTTCTCGGCCCGGGCACATCATCGAGCAGACCTGCGCGTCGCGCTGGAAATTGAAGCTCGAGGCGCGCGACGAAATCGGGAAATAGGCGCCGTCGCAGGTGCGCACGCAGAGCGTCACCAGCCCGCCATTGTCGCCGGCGCCGCCGAGATCGACGAAGCCGTTGCTGGCGGGGTCTGGTTCGCTTTGCGGCGCGCGGATGATCTCCATGCCGCCGGGCGCGTCCTGCACCAGGGGCTCGTCCGTCTCGCCGGGGGTGCTGACCAGTTGCGGCGCGCTGTTGCAGTCATAGGCGTCGAGTTCGTCCTCGATCCGGCGTCGATCCCGCGCCCGATCCTCGGCGTCGGACAGAAGCGAGATGCGCTTGCTTTCCAGGATGGACAGGTTGCGGCGCATTCGCGCCTGCTTGTCCTCAAGCTCGGAACAGGCTGCGTCCGTTTCGCCGCCCACGGTCAGGATGCTGCCGGAGGAACAGCCTTTCTCCCGGAGCGCGACCGCGAGCGCGCGCAGCGACGTTTTCTGGTCATTGATGGCGCGGGCGTATTTGAGGCTCTCGGCGACCGGGTTCTGGCGTCCCGAAAGCGTGGCGAGATCGAAGCTCAGCCGATCGCAGATATCCGAGGCGAACGCCGCGCCGGGCAGGGCGAGGCTCGCCAGCACGACAGTCAGGATCAGGCGTGATGTCATGACCGCGCGACGCACCTTGTTTGTGGATTTCATGTCCCAGACCCGCGATCATTCGCCGAAAAACATGAATGCGGGCTTAACGATCCGGCTGCCGGCCCTCCTGTCATAATGGTGAAACAGGACTCTGCTTTTCGAGAGGCACGGAAAAATCGTGAGGCGATGTCATGTCCCAAGATACAGATACTCTCAATACCCGCCGCGTGCGCACCCTGTTTCTCTCCGACATCCATCTCGGCTCCAAGGCGGCGAAAGCGGATTTCCTGCTCGATTTCCTCCGCGTTCACGAAGCCCAGACCATCGTGCTGGTCGGCGACATCGTCGACGGCTGGCGGCTGAAGCGCAACTGGCATTGGCCGCAGAATTGTAACGACGTGGTCCAGAAGCTGCTGCGCAAGGCGCGCAAGGGCGCCCGCATCATCTATATCCCCGGCAATCACGACGCCTTCATGCGCGATTATCCCGGCATCCATTTCGGCGGCATCGAGGTCGAGAAGAGCATCATTCACGAGGCCGCCGACGGCAAGCGCTATCTCGTGCTGCATGGCGACGAATTCGACGTGGTGGTGCGCAACGCCAAGTTCATCGCCCATCTCGGCGACTGGGCCTATGACATGGCGATCGCGCTCAATGTGCTGATCGCCAAGGTCCGCCGTCGCCTCGGCCTGCCTTACTGGTCGTTTTCCGCCTGGGCGAAGCTTCAGGTCAAGCGCGCCGTCAATTTCATCGGCGAATTCCAGAATGTCGTCGCCGAGGAGGCCCGCCGCCACCAGGTCGACGGCGTCATCTGCGGCCATATCCACCACGCGGTGATCGAGGATATCGGCGGCGTCAAATACATCAACACCGGCGACTGGGTCGAAAGCTGCACCGCCATCATCGAGAATTACGACGGCACGATGGAGCTGGTGCGCTGGAACAAGGTGGAGAAGCCGAATTCCGAGGCTAGCCCGCTCGTGCCGATCAAGCTCCTGACCGCGCCCAAGCCCAAGATGGAAGTCGCAGCGCGGGCGGCTTTCTGATCGACTGACCCCGAATGAAAAAGGCCGCGACGGGCGAACCGTCGCGGCCTTTCGCGTGAAATGGCGTTGTTTCTCAGGGGAACAGGCCGCGAGTCTCCTTGGCCTGAGCGACCTTGTCGACGCCGATCGCCATGGCCGCGACGCGATGGGAGATGCTGTCCTTCTCCACGCGCGCGATGACCCGCTGGAAGGCGTCGTCGAGCAGGCCGCGCAGGCGGTCGAGGACTTCGTGCCGCTTCCAGAACAGCTGCTGCAGATCCTGCACCCATTCGAAATAGCTGACGATGACGCCGCCGGAATTGCACAGAATGTCCGGTATGACGAAGATTTCGTCGCGACGCTGGTCGAGCACGGCGTCGGCTTCCGGCGTCGTCGGGCCGTTGGCGGCCTCGGCGAGAATGCGGCACTTCAGCTTGGCCGCGACGTCTGCGTCGATCACCCGTTCGATCGCCGCCGGCACGAGAATGTCGCAGGGCTGGACGAGCAACTGGTTCGGATCGAACAGGGCTTCGCTCGAATAGCCCTTCAGCGATCCGTGCTGCGCGGTATGCGCGATCAGCGCGTCGACGTCGAGGCCCTTGCGGTCGAGATAGCAGGCGGTGTGGTCGGAGACGCCGATGATCTTCACGCCCTGGCGCGCAAGTTCGATCGCCGCATAGGAGCCGACATTGCCGAAGCCCTGGATGATCGCGGTCGTCTCGGACGGCGTCATCTTCAGCCGCTCCATCGATCGGCCGATCAGATGGGCGACGCCGAGGCCGGTGGCTTCACGCCGGCCTTCGGTGCCGCCGGAGGAGACGGGCTTGCCGGTGACGATCTCGTTGACCGTCTTGCCCTGATACATGGAATAGGTGTCCATGAACCAGGCCATGACCTGCTCGTTCGTGCCCATATCCGGCGCCATGACGTCGATATGCGGGCCGACGAAGGGGATCATTTCCTGCATGTAGCGCCGAGACAGGCCCTCGAGCTCGCGCTTGGACAGCGAATAGGCGTCGACGGTGACGCCGCCCTTGGCGCCGCCATAGGGCAGGCCGGCCAGCGCGCATTTCCAGCTCATCCAGATCGCCAGCGCCGAGACCTCGCCGATGTCGACGCTGGGGGCGAAACGCGTGCCGCCCTTGGTGGGCCCGAGCGTCAGATGATGCTGGACGCGATAGCCCTGAAACACCGCGACCTCGCCATTGTCCAGATGGATCGGGCAGGAAATGGTGATGGCGCGCTTGGGATAAAGCAGGCGGTCCCGGCGGCCTTCGGGAATTTCGAGGTAATCCGCCACGCTGCGAAACTGGTTGCTAGCCATTTCGAACACCGGACCGGTATAGATGCTGGACATGTCACTCCCCCTGCCGCCTCTGAATCGGCTAATTCATGGTCGACGGCTACCATGAGTAGAAAATGAAGTCATTCTCCGCATGTGCGGATTTTTCCGAAATCGGCCTGAATCGTGACGAATTTGAGCCGAAAGTCCAGAAAAATCCGAAATATTCGAATGAATGTGATGTTGAATCGCGATTCTGGTTATAAAATCCTACAAATCGCATCAAAAATCACCTTTCATCCTGAAGTCACGATATCAACTATCGGTAAGACGGTCATCGCAAATTAGCCGGTCAAAGCCGTAAATAATGCGGAGTGTTGCGGCTTTGCAATCAGTATGACGAATTGACCGGGCGCCTCAATTTGCCATGGCGAAGCAGCTGCGCGAGTGATAGCCGATGAATGTCCCGGCCCGTTCCTTGTTTCGTCGGGGCGCCGGAGGAGGCCGTCATCCCCGATGGCCGGCGACAGGAATACCAGCATGCATCAGTCCCTTTCCGCCAGCCAACGCGCCGGCGCGCCGCGCCTGTTCGGATTGCGCGTCGCGCTGTTGTTCTGCGCCCCGCTGATGGTCAACGGCATCGGTCTGCCCTATTTCCCTGTCTTCCTAGATTATCTCGGCATGAGCGACGCCGAAATCGGCATCATCCTCGCCATGCCGCATCTGCTCAGAATGATTGGAACGCCGCTGGGATCCTGGGCAGCGGATCGCGCGCCCGACCGCGTTCATGTCCTTGTCTGGTCGTCGGTCGTATCGTTGATCACGGCGCTGGCGCTCT
The DNA here is from genome assembly GCF_005222915.1 of Rhizobium sp. FKL33. GTDB lineage: Bacteria > Pseudomonadota > Alphaproteobacteria > Rhizobiales > Rhizobiaceae > Rhizobium_E. The sequence goes on along the minus strand of NZ_STFX01000054.1, from coordinate 105,783 downwards.
GTTTCAGCCAATCCTTTTGGGCGGTGCTGATCATCTACGGCCTGCAGGGCATCGCTTACGCGCCCTATGTGCCGGTGGCCGAGGCCATCCTGGTGACGGGGGTGCGCCGCTGGGGGTTCGATTACGGCGTGATCCGGCTTTGGGGCTCGGCCGCCTTCATTCTCACCAATCTGATTGGCGGCTGGCTGTTCGCCATTGCCGGTGGCGGCATGGTGGCGCCGGCCATGGCCGTCTTTTTCGTCCTCACCATCGTGATGGCGCTGACGGCGCCGCGGCTCGGCCGCGCCGGTTTTCGCGCGAGCGCTGCGGGCGACGCGGCGCCGATGGCCGGGCCGTCGCCATTCCTGAAGCCCTATTTCATTCTCGTGGTCGGCGGCGCGGCGCTGTCTCAGGGCAGCCATGCAATGCTCTTCACCTTCGCCTCGATCTATTGGGCCAAGCAGGGCTATTCGGGCGAGGCGATCAGCCTGTTCTGGGCGGCGGGCGTCGTGGCCGAAATCCTGATGTTCTGGCTGTCGGCGCGCTTCCTGTCGCGCATTTCGCTCTGGGGGCTCATTCTGTTCGGCTGCGGCGTCGCCGTGCTGCGCTGGATCATCTTTCCGATGGAGCTCGGCTTCTGGGGGCATCTCGGCCTGCAATGCGCCCACGCCTTCACCTTCGCCACCGCCCATATCGGCATCCAGCGTTTCCTGATCGCCAATGTCGATGAAAGCCGCGAGGCCTCGGCGCAGGGCTATTACACCACCATGATCGCGCTGTTCATGGCGCTGGGCACCTGGGTGTCGGGCTATCTCTACAATGCCTTCGGCGTACACGGCTTCTACGCCATGTCTGTGGCCGCCGGCCTCGGTTTCGTCATGGTGCTCTGGGCGCGGTTCCTTCAGCCCCAGAGCGCAGGCGCAGGCGGCGTCACCGTCGAACCCTCATAGACCAGTCCCGGCTCGCAATCGCGCGCGAGCAGCAAGGGACCGTCGAGATCGACGTAATCTGCGCCTTGCGCTAGAAGCGTCGCCGGCGCCATGGCCAGCGACGAGCCCACCATGCAGCCGACCATGATCTTGAAGCCCAGCCGTTCCGCCTCGCGCTTCATCGACAGAGCCTCGGTCAGCCCGCCTGTCTTGTCGAGCTTGATGTTGACCGCGTCATAGCGGTCTCGGAGACCGGCGAGATCGGCGGTCGCATGCACGCTCTCATCGGCGCAGATCGGAACGGGCCGATCGATCGTCGCCAGCAACTGATCGCGACCGGCGGGCAGGGGCTGTTCGATCAGGCTCACCTTGCATTCGGCGGACACCGCCAGCAGCCCGGCAAGCGTCTCCTCGCTCCAGCCTTCATTGGCGTCGAGGATCAGCGCGCTATGGGGCGCGCCGGCGCGGACGGCGCGGATGCGCGCCTCGTCGCCCTCGGCCCCGAGCTTGATCTTCAGAAGCCTGCGATGGGCGTACTGCGAAGCCTGCCGCCCCATCGCGTCGGCGTCTCCCAGAGACAATGTGTAGGCCGTCACCAGAGGCGCGGGCGCGGTGACGCCGATCCGGTCCGCGACCCGGCCCAGCCCGAGCTTGGCTTCGAGATCCCAGAGCGCGCAATCCACCGCATTGCGCGCCGCCCCGGGTCGCATCTTGCCGAGGAGATGCTCGCGATCGAGCCCGCGCGCGACCGCGTCCCCGATTGCCGCGATTTCGGCTTCGACGCTCTCCATCGTCTCGCCATAGCGGCGATAGGGCACGCATTCGCCGCGTCCGACCGCTGCGCCGTCGCGGATCGCGCAGACGATCACCTCGGCCTCGGTCTTGGCGCCGCGCGAAATGCGGAACTCGCCGGCGATGGGATAGCGTTCAAATGTGATTTCCAGGGCACGCGTCATGATAGAATCCTCAATCGCGTCATGCTGATCAAAACAGCGCCTTGCTCCTGTGATTAAACTATTGTCAATAGTCCCCTTACGTGACTCGCTTGGGTCGCGACGAGTTTTTAGTGCAAGGCGGCCATGAGGGCCGTCCTATTGAAGGATGACCCTATGCAGCATGCGGCGGACGCGGCTGTCCTGAGTGCTGAAGACAGCGCCGGCGCGCTTATCCTGCGCCTGAAGGGCGCGTGGCTGAACAGCACCATCGCGCCCGTCGAAGCCGAGCTTCGCAGCGCCGCCGAGAGAAACGCCAGCCGCGTGTCGCTCGATCTCGCCGAGGTCAGCCAGATGGACACCGGCGGCGCGTGGATTATCCGGCGCGCCATGTCCGCCTTCGAAGCCCGAAATATTGCTGTCGAGCTCGACGGCGCAGGGCAGGATATCGCGGAACTGATCGCCGCCCTTCCGCCGCAACTGCCGGAACCGAGTTTCGACGCTTCGCCGCGTAAACCGCTGTTCGATCGGCTGTTCGAACCGCTCGGCAGACTGGTGATGAGCTTCGTCGAGGATTTCCTGCAGGCGATGTCGATCATCGGCGCGGCGGTGCGCGGCGCGCAGCTCAAGCTGGGCCGCGGCAGCGGTCTGTCGCCGGCGGCGGTCTTCACACAGCTCGAACAGATGGGCGTCAACGCCACGCCGATCATCGCGCTGATGTCCTTCCTGATCGGCGCGATCATCGCGCAGCAGGGCGCATTCCAGCTGCGTTACTTCGGCGCCGAAGTCTTCGTCGTCGATCTGGTCGGCATTCTGCAATTGCGCGAGATCGGCGTGCTGCTGACCGCGATCATGGTCGCAGGCCGCTCCGGCAGCGCGATCACGGCCGAAATCGGCTCGATGAAAATGCGCGAGGAAATCGACGCGCTCCAGGTCATGGGCCTCAATCCGGTCGGCGTGCTGGTGTTTCCCCGCCTTCTGGCGCTGATCGTCGCGCTGCCGCTTCTGACGGTGATCTCCAATTTCGCGGCGCTGATCGGCGCGGCGCTGGTGGCCAATGTCTATTCGGGGGTGACCTATGAGGTCTTCCTGGCCCGACTGCAGGGCGCGATCGATATCTCCACCATTGTTTCCGGCATGCTGAAGGCGCCGTTCATGGCCCTGATCATCGGCATCGTGGCGTCGATCGAGGGACTGAAGGTCGGCGGCAGCGCGGAGTCTCTGGGCAAGCATGTGACAGCCTCGGTGGTCAAGGCCATCTTCGTGGTGATCCTGGTGGATGGTCTTTTCGCCATGTTCTATGCAGCGATCGATTTTTGAGGCGGGCATGGAAAGTGTGACGAACCATCAGACTGGGGCGGCCAAGGGTGAAAAGGACGTCATCCTGTCGGCGCGCGGCGTCACCGTGGGCTTTGGCGATCATCTCGTGCTCGATCAACTCGATCTCGACGTCTATCGCGGCGAAATCCTCGGTTTCGTCGGCGCGTCTGGCACCGGCAAATCCGTGCTGATGCGCACCATCCTGCGGCTTATTCCGCGTCGAGCCGGCGAGATCCGCCTGCTGGGCGCCGATTACAGCAAGATGCCGGACAAGGAGCGTTTCGAGCTCGACATGCGCCTGGGCGTGCTGTTCCAGCATGGGGCGCTGTTCTCCGCCCTGACCGTCAAGGAGAACATCCAGTTTCCGATGCGGGAATATCTCGACCTGCCAAAGCAACTGATGGACGAGCTGGCGCGTTTGAAGATCGAATTGGTGGGGCTGGCTCCTGAGGCGGGGGACAAATATCCATCCGAACTGTCTGGCGGCATGATCAAGCGCGCGGCGCTCGCCCGGGCGCTCGCGCTCGATCCGGCGCTGGTGTTTCTCGACGAGCCGACATCCGGCCTCGATCCGATCGGCGCTGCGGAATTCGACCAGCTGATCGCCAAATTGCGCGATACGCTGGGGCTGACGGTCTACATGGTGACCCATGACCTCGACAGCCTGTTTTCTGTCTGCGATCGGATTGCTGTGCTCGGCAATAAACGTGTAATGGTGGAAGGGACGATCCAGGACATGCTCGATTGCAAGGATGCATGGGTCCAGTCTTACTTCCGCGGCAAACGCGCGCGCACTATTCCGGGACTGGTCACCTAACGTCAATCCAAAGGGATTTCAGTGAACCCTTTTATGAGTGAAACGGCTTGAGGCATGGAAACGAAAGCAAATTACGCAATCGTCGGCTTGTTCACCCTGGTGGTGCTGCTGCTTGCCTTCGGCTTTGTCTACTGGATGTCCGCCTATGGGCGCGAGGGCAAGATGGAGCGGCTGGTGGTGCGCATCCCCGGCTCCGCCAACGGCCTGAGCGTCGGCTCCGCCGTCCGCTTCAACGGCATTCCGGTCGGCACGGTCCGCGCGCTCGACTTCGACCGCAAGGACCCGCGCTTTTCGCTGGCCGTCACCGAAGTGCGGGCTGACGCGCCGATCTATCCCACCACCCGCGCCGTGCTTGAAATCCAGGGCCTGACCGGCGCCGCCTATATCGAACTGTCGGGCGGAAACACGCAGCAGGAGCGTCTGATCGATAAGGCGCTGAAGGCGGGCGAGGTGCCGACCCTGCTGGCGGAGCAATCCGGCGTCACCAATATCGTCGCCACCGCCTCCGAGATCATGAACCGAACCGAGACGACGCTGATCCAGCTGCAGGGTTTCGTGAACGACAATCGCAAGCCGTTGACCAGCACGATCTCCAATGTCGAGGTCTTCTCGCAGGCGCTCAAGAACAATTCCCAGGGCATCGATGAATTCCTGCAAGCGGTGACCTCGCTCTCCGGCACGATCAAGGGTCTCTCCGGCCGGCTGGATTCGACCCTCGCCTCCGTCGACAGCCTGGTGAAGGCGGTGGACGCCAAGAAGATCGACGCCATTCTCGCCAATGCCGAAAAGGTCAGCAAGGATTTGGCCGACGCGTCGGGCGGTGTGGGGCAGGCCGTCGACACCTTCAACAAGACCGCCGAAGCCTATCGCGTTGTCGGCGAAAAGGCGGCCAAGACGCTGGACAAGGTCGATCAGCTGATGGCCGCGGTCGATCCCGCCGACGTCAAGAGTTCGGTCGCAGATATCAGGGCCGCCGTGGCCGACGCGCGCCAGGCGATCCAGACCTTCCGCGGCGTCGCCTCCGACATCGAAAACCGCCGTCCGGACATCGACAAGACCATCAAGAACATCTCGGAAATGTCGGACAAGCTGAACAAGGCCTCGACCCGCGTCGACGGCATCCTCGCCAAGGCGGACAGCTTCCTCGGCACGGGCGACTCCTCGTCGCTGTTTGCCGATGCCCGGGAAACGCTGAAATCCTTCAAGCAGGTGGCCGACAATCTGAATTCTCGCATCGGTCCGATCGCCGACAATCTCGCCCGTTTCTCGGGCTCCGGCCTCAAGAATATCGACGCGCTGATCTCCGACACCCGCCGCACCGTGCAGTCGCTGGATTCGGCGATCAACCGGCTCGACCAGGATCCGCAGCGGCTGCTGTTCGGCGGCGACGAGGTCAAGACATATAAGGGCAGGGTCCGGCATTGATGGCGCATGGGATGAACAGGACAAGGGAGCGTAGCGTGATCCGACTGGCGAGGGCATCTTTCATGGGCGCATGCCTGCTGGCCCTGGGCGGCTGCCTGGGCGGCGCGCCGGACGACACGTTTTCGCTGACGGCGGTGCGCGGCGTCGAAGGACCGAAGCTCACCAAGCGCCAGATCCTCATTCCGGAGCCGACCGCGGTCAAGGCGCTCGATTCCGAACAGGTGGTGATCCGCGTCAGCCAGTCCGAAATCCAGTATCTGGACAAATCGCGCTGGAGCGACCGCCTGCCCAAACTCGTGCAGGCCCGCCTCGTCCAGGCCTTCGAAAACACCGGCCGCCTGGGCGGTGTGGGCACGCCGGGCCAGGGCCTCGCCATCGACTATCAGGTCATTACCGAAATCCGCTCCTTCGAAGTCCAGGCCTATGGCGGCAGCCGCGCCCAGGTGGAGATCTCCGCCAAGCTTCTCAACGACCGCACCGGCGAGGTGCGCGCCAGCCGCGTCTTCACCGCCAGCGCGCCGCTGAGCGGCTCCGGCAACGAGGCCTTCATCAAGGGACTCGACGCCGCCTTCGGCAAAGTGACGGTGGACCTTGTGGGCTGGACGCTGAAGGCGATGTGACGGCGGGGGCTGGGACCACTGGACCACATTCACACTCCCTCTGCTGGTACGATGTCGTGAAAGCCGAAGAGGCTGAGTTGGAAACAGGCATTTTTTGACGGCATCATCTGTCGATGCCTTCCATATTGACTGCGAGCGCAATTTTGAAAGCTGAACACTTGAAAATTAACCCTTAAAGGGTAATTTGTCCCGTGGAGAAGAAAAAGGCTCATTACGACCTCTTGGCGATTGTTGCCGATGTCCGAAAGCTGAGAGCGGCCGCCTTCACCAAGGCGGCGCTGGATGGCGGACGAAGAATGGGCTTTACCTCGGCGGAGATGATTGACGTCGTATGCAGCCTGTCAAACAAACACCTGTACAAATCCATGACCACCAATGCTGACAGCAGGGTTTGGCAGGACGTCTATCACGCGAAAACTATTTGGGGCGTGGTCTACATTAAAGTGACACGACGCGAAGACGGTCCGCCAGTCATTCAGTTCAAGGAGCTCTAGCCATGGCGAAAAACTGCCTTTGTGGTCACGCCGACGCTGAAATGTCTCGTTTTGAAGGCGAAACGCATTCGGTGGACTTTAGAGATCTCAAGCGCGATGTGGACGGATTGTCCGGATATCGTTGCAGCCTCTGCGGCGATATCGAGTTCGACCCCGAAAGCGCAGAGCGATATGCCGAGGCAGGGGACACCTTGGTGCTGGAAGCGCGCCGCGCGGTCGGACAAGAACTCCGCCGGATCCGCAAGAAGCTTAGGCTCAGCCAGATCGAAGCGTCGGAGCTCACAGGCGGCGGGCACAATGCCTTTTCACGATACGAAACCGGAAAGGTCTATCCGACGGCGGCGATCGTAAATCTGTTCCGGGTTCTGGATCGTTATCCCGAGGTGGTCGAGGAATTGAAGCGAGCTTGATGACGAAAACTAAGTGGCCCGTGCGATGCGTCGCTGATGCAGCCAAATTCGGCATGGAGACGTTGAGGGCGCTCCAGAAGCAGGAATGGTTTCGACGAGCGCGGTGACGAACCGACGCTTTTGCGCCAGAAGCGGGTATCCATCACAATTCCAGCCCGAATCTCGTTGCAATGTCCCCTCATGGCCGAGCAATGCGGAGGGGGCGATGATGGAACCGACGGTCGCGGTAGGGAAACGACCCGACCTGCGTCTTTTCCGATGACCATCGCGAACGTCTCGCCTGATCGCTGGAAGGTCAGTCTGCTTCTGTCCGTCTGCGGTCACGCAGCGGCGGGAGCACTCTTGTTTCTGAACCTCAATCGGCCCCAGCCGCCGGCGCCTCCTATGGAAATCGTGGTGTCATTGGTCGAGGCTGCAGCAAAACCGGCGATTATCGTAGACGAGGCCACCGCAGTGGAAAAGGCTCCGCAGGCCGCGCAATCAGACGATCCGCCCGCTAAACCTCTCCCGACGGCTGAGCCGCCACACCCGAGGCAGAACCTCTCCAACGCTTTCCGAAGAGCGCAGGACTTGTTCGCTTCGGCGGCGCTCGCCGATCCCCGTAACGCCCAGGCCCGCGAAGCTCTTCGGACGCTGGCGGCGGACGAAAGGCGGATTCAACTGTGCAACCTCGAAGCAATGGAGCAGTTGCGTCGGGCCAGCCATGTTTCCGCCGACATGGTTGCGCCCTATGCCTTCCAGGATCTCGCTATTCGTGCTGATGAAATCATCGCTGACGGCGCGGCGGTGAGAGCCGGCCGTGACTGGCGTCGGCTCCGCTATCGCTGCGCGATCGGAACCGCGGCCGAGGCTCCGTCCGATTTCGTTTTCGCGCTGGGCGACGATATCCCGAAAGCGCAGTGGAGCGATCACTTCCTGACCGCCGACCAGCCGGCCGACGAATAACCTCCGCAATGGAAAAGGCCGCCCGATCTCCCGGACGGCCTTCAATCTCATCATGCAGGCTTTCTCTTACGAAAACCGGCCCGCCGCATGCGCCAGCATGGTGTAGACCTTGCCGGTGTCGGAGGTGAGGTAGCTCTGCGTCAGCGTCTTGTCGCGGTCGTTGCGGGCCACATCGTTCAAGAGCTTTTCGAAGTCGCCGATATAGCGGTCGACGGCGGAGCGGAATTCCGGCTCGCGGTCGTATTTGCGCTGGATCTCGTCGAAGGTCTGCTGGCCCTTGAGCGTGTAGAGACGGCGGGTGAAGACGTCGCGCTCGCCGCGATGATAGCGCCGCCAGAGATCCACCGACGCCTCGTGATCGATGGCGCGGGCGATGTCGACCGAGAGCGAATTCAGCGATTCCACCACCTGGCGGGGATTGCGGTTTTCCACGCGGGTGGCGGCCGGGGCAGCCGCGCGCGCGTCGGCCTCCGCTTCGTCGCGGGACGCGTTGCGGAGCAGGTCGCTGATCCAGCCCTGGCCTTCTTCGCGGCGCGCCGTTGGTTGCGCCGGGGCGGGACGCGCGTCGCGCGGCGAAGACGGCCGGTTCAGCGGATCGACGCCGAGGCTGCCGCGCAGACCGAGCGGTTCGCGGGCCGGGGCGGCCGCGCTTCTGTCCTGGCGCGGAGCCGAGGTGAGCGGGATCGACGGACGTTCCGCAGCCGGCTGGGTCTCAGCGCGGCGCGGTTCGGCTGCAGGCTGCGGCCGGGACGCCTGCGGGGCGACCGGCGGCCGCGCCTCGGGCGCCCGCTGTTGCGGTTGCTGCGCGGTCACCCGCTGCGGCTCGGGACGGGCGGCCTCGACAGCGACGGGCGCAGGGGCCGGCGCGCGGGGAGTCTGATAGGCCGCCGGCTGCGCCTCGACACGAGGAGCCTGATAGGCGACCGGCTGGGCTTCCACCCGCGGCGCGGCGTAGACCGGCTGCTGCTCGACGCGGGGCGCAGCCTCCTGTCGGACCGGACGCGGCGCTTCGAAATGCGAGGCGGACACGCCGATGATGCCGGTCAGTTCCTGCAGCGCGCGGACCTGCTCGGCCACGGCGCGGCGCATCTGGGCGGCGTTTTCTTTCGCTTCTTCCGGCAGGTCGAAGGCGCCGCGCTTCAGTTCCGCGCGGGTGTCGGTGAGTTCGCGGCGGATTTCGCCGGCGGTGCGGCGGATCTCGTCGGTTGCGCCGGCGAAGCGGTTGATCGAATCCTCGATCGCCGCCTGTAGCGCCTGGCGCATGTCTTCGGCGGTTGCCGTCGAGCGCGCGCCCGTTTCGCCGAGCATGCGGTCGACATCGGCGAGCGAACCCGACACAGCGCCGCGAAGCCGTCCGGCCACCTGGTCGGCCTGTTCGCTGGCCTTGCCCAGCGCGCTTTCGACGGCGCGGCCCGCATCCTGAGCCGCGGCCCCGACATTGCCGCGCAGCGCATTGGCCATCTGCTCGGCCCGCTGTTCGGCTTCGCCCAGCACCTTGCCGATATCGGCGAACGATGTCTGGATGCCGGTGCGGACCGTGTTGGTCACCTGGCCGGCGCGGTTTTCCGCCCGGTCGAAGGCTGCTTCCACCAGGCCGGACACCGAGCGCATGGTGTTTTCGATGTCTTCCGAGCGGCGAACGAGGCCGACGGCCAGGGCCTGCAGCGCCTCCTCGCGTTCGGCAAGCGTCGAGACGAGGTTCGATTGCGCGGCGCCGAGGAGCGTCGACGCCTGGCCGAGCACCTTGGAGTGATCGTCGAAGCGGCCGACGAGCTGGCCGATCTGGCCGAGCGTGTCGTTGGAGACCGAGGAGAGACGCTCCGCATTGCCTTCGAGCAGACGAGCCGCTGCATTGACCGAGTCCGAAGCGCGCGCGGCGCTGTCGGAGAAGCGGCCTGCGGTGCTGTTGAGCGTTTCGTCGATCGCGCCGAGATTGGCTGTCGCCTCCGCCACCAGCTGCTTGAGGCCGGCATTGCTCTGGCCGAGCGCGTCGATCAAGCCGAGCGCGGTGGCGCGCAGCGATTGTTCGCTGTCGCCGAGCGCGCGGGTCGCCTCCAGCGTGCGGCTGGAGATGGCGTTGACCAGGGCGGCGTTCTCGCCGCGCAGCAGGGCCGCGCCCTGTTCGGCGGCGCTGCGGATGTCTTCGGCGGCCGTCTGTCCCAGGCTCTGCAGGCTCTCGGCCGCCGGCCGCGCCTTTTCCTCGATCAGGCGGTTGAGTTCGGCCGAGCGCGCCGCCAGCATGGAGTTGAGTTCGCGGGTGCGGTCGTCCAGCGTGGTGCGGATCGCCTCGTTACGGGCCGCCAGCGCCTTTTCGGCCGAGGTCAGGCTCTGGCTGATCGCCGCGCCGTCGTTCATCACCTTCTGCTGGGCCGCGCCCACCTGTTCTGCGAACTGGTTGGCGTTGCGGGCGAAGTTGCTGGTCAGGGCGTCGGTCTGTTCGGCGAGCTTGCCGGTGAAGGTTTCGGCCTCGCCGGCGATGCGGCCGGTGAAGGCTTCCGCATCCTGCGTCAGCTTGCTTGCGAAGCTCTCGGTCTCGCTGACCAGCTTGCCGGTGAAGGCGTCGGCGCCGGACGCCAAACGGCCGGCATAGGCGTCTGCTTCGGACGACATCCGGTCGGAGAAACGGTCCGCTTCGCTGGACAGCCGCGCGCTGATGAGCTGCGCATCGCCGGTGAGCCGGGTCGCGAACTGGTCGGCATTGGACTGCACGGTGCTGGCGAAGGCTTCCGCCTCCTCGGTGAGCCGGCTGGAGAAGCCGGCGCTGCGGGCCGCCATCTCGTCGGCATATTCGAAGGTCTTGCCGGAGATCTGGTCGATCGCCCGCTGCGCTTCGTCGTCCATCGATTGCGCGGCGTCGATGACGGCCGAGCGCAGGGTCGAGGCGAGGCCGGACGCCTTGCCGTCGATCGTGCGCGAGACGTTCTCGAGGCCGATCGTCAGCGCGCGATCCATGGTCTGCAGACGTTCGTCGAGATGCGCCGTATGGCTTTCCAGAGTTTCAGAAATGCGGCTGGCGCCGGTTTCGGTGACGCGATCGAAGGACTGGATCTGCGTTTCGATCAGCGAACCCAGCTTGACGCCGGCTTCGTCGATCGTCTGGGCGAAACGGCCCGCATCGTCGCGGATGCCGGTTTCCAGTCGATCGAAGCTGGTGAGGATACGGCCGCCGGTTTCGTCGAACCGGTTCGACACCGTCTCCAGCGCCCCGTCGATACGCTGGCTGAAGGTTTCGGCCACTGTCACAATTTCCGCCGCCTTTTCGCCGAAACGCTCTGTGAGCGTCTGGGCGGAGCGGCTCATGGACTGGTCGAGATTTTCCGACGCTGCGGCGAGCGCCTGTTTAAGCGCCTCTTCGCGCTCTTCGAGCTTCATGTCCAGCATCATGATGTTGGACAGCATGGAGGCAGCGCCGCTTTCAAGCCGCTCGTCGATCGACACCGTCGAGGCTTCGATGGTTTCCTGCAGCGCCTGGCGGTGGGCGGAGATCTGGGCCGAAAGCCGCTCCGCCATCTGGTTGAGCGACAACGTGCTGTCGTTCAGCGTGTCGCGGATCGCGCCATGGCTGAGTTCGACGCCGGCGTTCAGGTTGGAAAGCGCCGAGAGGAACTGGTCGTCCAGCGACTGCGCCACGCCTTCCACGGCGCGGATCATGCTGTCCTGGCGTTCGGCCAGGCCGGCTTCAAGCCGTTCTATATTGTTCAGAATTGTTTCGGAGCCACGCTGGAAGCGCTGATCCAGAGTGGCGCCAGACGATTCCAGCGCATGTACGAAAAGTTCCTGGCGCAACGACAATTCGCCGTCGAGCCGGCTCGTGGATGCTTCGATCGCTTCGCGCATCGATTGTTCGCGGGCCTCGAGCGTCATGTCGAGCGACATGATGTTGGAGAGCAGGTCCGTCGCGCCGGCATCGAGTTTTTCGCCAATGGCGCGCGATGTCGCCTCGAGTGACTGTGTCAGGCTTTCCTGGCGCTGGGCGAGGTCGCTGCCCAGGCGATCGACCGTCGTGGAGATCGTCTGGCTGAGCGCGATTTCCCGTTCGCCGAGTCGGGCGTCAAACTTGTCTACCGAGGCTGAAATCGCTGCCGCTCCGGTATCCAGCCGTTCGCCGATCGCGCGGGTGGTGGCGTCGAGCGTCTGGGCGAGGGTTTCCTGGCGGCGGGCGAGATCGTCATCCAGCCGCGCGGTCGAGGCTTCGATCGCTTCCCGGATCGACGCCTCGCGGGCTTCGAGCGTCATGTCGACCGACATGATGTTGGAGAGAAGATCGGCGGATCCCGTCTCCAGCCGCTCTCCGATGGCGCGCGCCGAGGCGTCGAGCGTCTGGGCGAGGGTTTCCTGGCGGCGCGCGAGATCGCCATCCAGCCGCGCGGTCGAGGCTTCGATCGTTTCCCGAAGTGACGCCTCGCGGGCTTCGAGCGTCATGTCGACCGACATAATATTGGAGAGTAGATCGGCGGAACCGAGATCCAGCCGTTCGCCGATGGCGCGCGCGGTGGCGTCAAGGGCCTGAACGAGGTTTTCCTGGCGCTGGCCGAGTTCGGTTTCGAAGCGATTGCTCGCAGCGGCCACGGCCTCGCGCAGCGCGCTTTCGCGCTCCTCGAGCTTCATGTCCAGCATCATGATGTTGGACAGCATGTTGGCGGCGCCGGATTCGAGCCGTTCGTCGATCGAGCGCGAGGATGCGTCGACGGTGTCGCGCAGCGCATCGCGATGGGCCGAGATCTGGGCGATCAGCCGTTCGGCGGTTTCTTCCAGCGTCAGGCCGCTCTGGCCGAGCGTCTGGCGGAGCGCCTCGTGGCTGCGCTCGACATCGGCGTTGAGGCCGCCCACGGTCGCGATCAGCCGCTCGTCGAGCGATTGGGCGAGGTTTTCGATGGCTGTCGCCAGGCTCGCCTCGCGCATGGCGAGCGTTTCCTCGACCTTGCGCGCATTGGCGTTCAGCGCCGTGGCGCTCGCCTGCATGCGGCTGTCGAGCGCGTCGGCGGTCGCATCGAGCACCTGGCGCAGGCTGCGTTCGCGCTCGGCGATCTTTTCGGAGAAGCTGCCGGCGCTGGTTTCGAAGTCGGTGGCGCTGCGGGATAGGGCGTCCTTGAGCTGGCCGGTGGTCTGTTCGACCGAGGACGTCAGCGAATCCGTTGCGCCGTCCACGGCGGATGTCAGTTTCTGGGTCGATTGCTCGACGACATTGCGCAGCCTGCTCTCGCCGTCTTCGAAGGACATTTCCAGCATGCTCGCGCCCATGGCGATGCTGGCGCCGATGCCGGTGGCCTGCTCGTTGATGGTGTCGTCGAGTTGCTTGCGGCCTTCCTCGAGCGCGATGGTGATGGCGTTGGAGCGATCCTCCAGCGTTTGGCGGATCAGGTCATGCGTGGTGGCGAGCTGGATGCCGAGATCGGCGCCGCCATTTTCCAGCGCTTCGGAAATGTCGCGCACGCCCTGCTCGATCGCGCCCTGCACAAAGCGGGCGGTGTCCTGCGAGGCGCCGGCGATGCGGCTCGCGCCGTCGCCGAGGGTCTTTTCGATCTCGCCGGCGCGTTCGCGCAGCGTCTCGTCGATCCGCTTCTGATGCTCGCCATAGACGGCGGCGATGGTGATGGCGTTTTCGCCGAGCGTTTTGGCCAGCCGCGAACGGGCGTCTTCGGACGCGCCGGTGATCAGTTCCGAGCCGCGCGCCATGGCGGTGTCGAGGCGCTGCTGATTGTCGGTGAGCGCCTTCTCGATCGCCTGGCCCTTTTCGTCGAGCATGCGGGCGAGCGTTTCCGGCGTCGTGCCGATGGCGTTCTCGATGCGCGCGCCGCCTTCCGCCAGTGATTTCTCGAGCCGTTCGCCGCCGGTGGCGACAGCGGTTTCGATTCGGGCGGCGCTGTCGGCCAGCGACCGTTCGAGGCTGGAGCCGCGGCCGTCGATGAGATCGGACAGGCGGCGCTCGCCGTCGCCGATCGTGCCGGCAAGTGTTTTTTCCGTCTTGTCGAAAGCCGATATCAGCGCGCCGGAACGCTCCGACAACAGCGCGCCCAGCCGCTGCTCGCCGCCGGACAATGTCTGGTCGAGCTTGCGATTGGTCTCGTCGAAAGCGGCGGCAATGCCCGAAGAGCGGTCGTCGAGCAGGCTCGACATACGCTCATGGCCGGTGGTGATGGCGGTTTCGATCGCCTGCGTGCGTTCGGCGATCTTCTGGGCCAGCGCATCGGCGCGCGCGCCGAAGCCGCTGTCGAGTTCCTGATTGGCGCGGCCGATCACCTTGGTGATGTCGCCGACCTTGGCGTCGAGCGCCGTTTCGATGACTTCCTGCCCGGCCCCGAGCGCGGTTTCGATGGCGACCGCCTGACCCATGAAGGACTGGGCGATCCGCTCCAGCGAGGATTCCAGCGTGCTGCCCAGCGCGTCCTGGCCCTGGCCGAGCGCCTTGTTGATGCGGGTGAGGCTCTCGTTGAGCTTGGCGTCCAGCGAGCCGGCGCGCTTGTCGAAGGCTTCCGCGAATTCGCCCAGCCGGCCGTCGAAGGCGGACGACACCTGGTCGACCGAGGACTTGAGCCGCTCGTCGAGGAAGGCGGTGCGGACGTCGAGATCCATGATCGCGTCGTCCGTGGTGCTCTTCAGCGCCTGGCGGAAGCTCTGGTTCTTCTGGTCGAGCGTCGCGTTCAGCGATTTCAGCATCGATTCCAGCGAATTGCTGATCACGCCGCCACTGTTGGTCAGCGTTTCGTTGATCTGCCGGGTGCGGGCGATCAGCGTCTCGTTGAGCTGGCGCGTGCGGTCAGCAAGCGCCGCGTTCAGCTTTTCGGTGGTAGCGTCCACCATCGAGGCGCGTGTCTCGAATTCGGACAGCAGCTTGTTGCCGCGCTCGTTGATCGTCACGCCGAGCGTTTCGATGCGGGTGTCGAATTCCTCGGTCAGAGCAAGGCCCGAGGTTTCGAGCGCGCCGACCAGCTCTTCCGTCTTCTTGGAGAGGACCGAGCCGATCGTGTTGGCGACATTGCCGCTCTTCTGCATGATGATCGCGGCTTGCGTGTCGATCATCTGGGCGACGGCTTCGCCCGAGGTGGCGATGTTCTTGGCGATGGTCAGACTGGCGCTGGCGAGTTCGTCGCGCAGCAGATCCTGCGCGCCGGTGATCGAGGAGCGCACGCGTTCGGCATGGCCGATGATCGCCTCGCGCTCGCTGCCGAGCTCCTGCACCAGGCTGCGCACGCGCAATTCGTTGTCGCTATAGCTGCGCTCCAGAGCATTCACTTCCGAATGAACGAGCGTTTCGAGTTCGGAGGCGCGGGCGATGGTGCGCTCGATGCCTTCGTTCATGGCCGAGACTTCGCGGCGCACGGCCTGACCGACGGTCATGATGCGCTCGGCGGCGATGCTTTCTGGTTCTGCAAGGCGCAACGCTACTTCCGCCATCGAGCGGGCGGCGTTCTTGAGTTCCTGCGCCCGGGCGATCATCGAGGCGAAAGCGAAGAAGATCATGACCGGGAAAAGGATGCCGATCAACGTCGGCAGCGCGCCCGGAATGGCGCCGAGATCGCGCAGCGACGAGATCTGCCAGATCTCCGGCGCATAGAGGAAATGGGCGGCGACGAGACCGAGAAGCACCCAGAGCGCGGAGATCGCGGCGGCAATCCGCATCGGCGATTTCGAGCGCGGCGCGTCGAAGCCGCGGGTGAGGGCGGCTGCAGCGGTCGGCAGGGGATCGTTGGCGGGGCGGTGCGACGGGGCGCGCGGGCCGGGCTCCGGGCCGAGTGAACGGGCATTGTCAGCAGTGCGTTGCTGCGGGTTTTTTCCGGGCTGATTTGCGACGTCGGACACACGGTTCTCCCGCTGCTGGGGCTGCGTTCCGGAATGGTCGTCCTGAAAGTCGATCGCCAGGGCCTCTTCCAACGCCCGATAGGCGTTTTCCGACACGGCGTCGTTTTCGTTCTTAATCGTCATTCCGAACTGCCTCGTTTTCCTACCTCGTCGCTGTCGCTCTGAACGAGAACGAAACGTCGAGGCCCTGCATTCGATCCGGCAATAGTCGCATGTCACGCCACAGGGGGCGATGGATGCGTCCCGCTGGAACGTTACTTTCGCGGCCGCTGGTTAAACACGACCTTATTACCCACGTTACGTAGTGGCACAGAAGCCGTTTTGATACAATCACTTGTGGGAAAGCTCGGCGCAAGGTTGAGGGGATATTAACGACAATTTGGCCGCGTTCGCCGGAAAAGCCAAGTGATTAGGCCTGTTTAGGCTTCGTTAACCATCTTTGCAAAATGCCTTCCCTGAAAACGCCTCAATTAAGCGTTCTTGCGTCCGTTGCTGCGACACTCTCAGTCATAAGAAAACTCGCATGTGTCACAAACAAACAAGAACAGGGAAAAGAACATGGCAGCCGCATCCATCGCCTTCGAAGCGCCCGATAACTACGCATCCGTCGCGCCGTCGCGGGCCCGCCCCATCGATCTCGTCCATCTTGCGCGACAGACCTCGGGCGACAAGAACCTCGAACTCGAAGTTCTCAACATTTTTGCGCGTCAGGCCCGCAACTGCATGGCGGAACTCGCCGTCGCGGCCAATGACAACCGCGCCGCAATCGCCCATCGGCTGAAGGGGGCGGCGCTCGCTATCGGCGCCTTCAGCGTCTCCTCCGTCGCCGAAAAGGTCGAAAACGACGCCAATGACGCCGCAGCCCTCGCAATGCTCAGCGCCGCCGTCATCGAAGCCGAGAATTTCATTCTCAAGCTGTCGCGTTGATCGTCACAGGGCCAAACGCCTGTTGTTGACGCATTTCTGAATATGTTGGAAAAGGCTGGCCAGTCTTTTCCAACATGTCAGGACCATCATGCCGAAACTCACTTTCGTCGCTTTTGACGGCGCCCGCTTCGATGTGGACGCCGCTTCCGGATCCACGGTCATGGAGGCCGCGATCCGCAATTCTGTTCCCGGCATTCTCGCCGAATGCGGCGGCGCCTGCGCCTGCGCCACCTGTCATGTCTATGTGGACGACGCCTTCGCCGAAAAGGCGGGTCGTCCCGATCCGATGGAAGAGGACATGCTGGATTTCGCTTACGACACCCGGCCGACCTCGCGTCTCTCCTGTCAGATCAAGATGACGGACGCGCTTGACGGCCTCATCGTGCACATTCCCGAAAAGCAGAGCTGACGGTTTCGATAGCCGACAAAAAAAAGCCTCGCTCGGCAGTCAAGACGAGCGAGGCAAGTAAGACGCATCGTCAAACAGGCGAGGGAGGAGACACCTGTTGCCACTCCAATGCGTCAGGGAAACCGCATGACACCGAAGAAGGCTGCTCTACGCCGCAACCGCCTCAACCTCGTCCGGTAATTGAGACCCTATTTTAGCGAGGCATCAAGTTCAATTGGAACAAATAGCGAGCTAATTAACAGGAAAGGCGCAAGCTCCGCGCAAGTCTGTTGAGGCATTCGAGCACGCTTTGCCGAAAATCCTGGAGAACTGGCGGATTTTTGCTATTCCGCGCGGCCCGTTGCCCGGTAACGCAGCAGTCGCGTCATGCGAGCGCTGAAATTGACGGCCTCGATTCGATCGAATCGCTTCTGATCCGCATCATGGTCTTCCAGCGCCTTCGCCGTCGCCAATGCGACTTTATCCTTCAGCGCCTCGCAATTCTTTTCAGGCCTCAGCGACCGCAGCGTCTTTTCCAGCGCGCGGGCATGGTTGCGGGCGATCTCCGCATGCCGCTCCTCATGCCGCTTGATGTCCGCCGACAGCGTGTCCCACAGCAGAGCCATCCGCGCGTCGGCCTTGGACCGGTTTTTCCATCGCGGCAGCATCATCTTGGTCGTCAAAACGATGCGCGCCTCGCCGATGCTGCAGCGGCCTTCTTCGGCCACATAGGAGGCCTTTCCGGCAAATGTCACGCGCGTCGCGCCCGGATGCCGCCGCCCGGTATTCAGAAGCGGGCCATGTTCGGCCATTTCCCGGTCGAGATCGGCTGCGGTTTTCCCGCCGATGCTGAAATAGGTGACGGTCTTGCGCGCGATCATTTCCGAATGGGCGACGGGAGCGATAGCGAGAATGGCGACGGCGACAGCGAGACGGGCCATTCTGTTCATTGGTTCACTCCTCGCATCCCCTGCGCGTCCTCGACGCCGGCGACCATTTTCAGTCATTGTCTGCCGCCGCGCAATATGCAATCAGCAGCCCATCACATCCCGAGCGGAGATCTCTGATGACCTCGCCCTTCGCGCCCTTCGACTGGAAACTCGCGCATGGACGCAGCCTGACGCTGGGTCCTGAGGCGGTGATCATGGCGGTGATCAATGTCACGCCCGATTCCTTCTCCGATGGCGGGCGCAATCTGGCGGTCGAGAGCGCGGTCGCAAATGCGCTTCAGGCCGCGGAAGACGGCGCCCGGATCATCGATATCGGCGGCGAATCCACCCGTCCCGGCGCTGCGCCCGTATCGGCCGAGGAAGAGCAGGCCCGCATTCTGCCGGTGATCGAGCAACTGGCGCGCAAATCCGGCCTGATCCTGTCGGTCGACACTTATCGCGCTGACACCGCGCGGCTGGCGATCCGCGCCGGCGCCCATATCATCAACGATATCGAGGGCTTGCAGAAGGATCCCGCCATGGCCGCAACGGCGGTGGACACCGGAGCGGGCGTCATCGCCATGCATACGGGCAGGGGACGCGACAAGCTTGCCGATCCGGTCGAGGACCAGCGGCATTTCTTCGCGGCGACGCTTCGCATCGCCGAAGAGGCGGGGCTTGCCCGGGAACGGATCGTGCTCGATCCCGGTTTCGGTTTCAACAAGGAGACGCCTTCGGACAATCTGGCGCTGATGGCCCGGTTTGACGAGTTGATCGCACTCGGCTATCCGCTTCTCGCGGGAACGTCGCGTAAACGGTTTCTCGGCGCGTTGACGGGTCGCGATCCGGCCGAGCGCGACGTAGCCACCGCGGCGACGAGCGCGCTTCTCAGAAATGCGGGCGCGGCCATTTTCCGCGTCCATAATGTCGCATTCAACCGCGACGCCTTGCGCGTCGCCGATGCTATGCTCAAGGCCCGCGAAACGGATGGGCGAGGAACACTTGCATGACTGGCACTTACACGATCACTCTCGCCAACTGCGCCTTCTTCGCGCGTCACGGCGTCATGGACGAAGAGGAAGTGCTGGGCCAGCGCTTCTTCGTCGACGCCGAACTGGAGGTCATGCCCGCCGGTCCGCTCGAACATGACTCGCTCGAAACGACGGTCGATTACGGCGTCGCCTTCAAACTGATCGAGAAGATCGTGACCGGCCGCCGTTATTATCTCATCGAGGCCCTGGCCACGGAGATCGCCCGCGCGCTCGCCCAGCAGTTTCCGCAGATCGTCCGCGCCAAGATCACGCTGCGCAAGCCGAATGCGCCGATCACCGGCGTTCTCGACTATGTCCAGGTGTCCGTCGAGCATCATGCCGAACGCTGAAACCGTCGCCTATCTCGGGCTCGGCGGCAATCTCGGCGACCCCGTCGCCAATATGGCCGCGGCGTTGCAGCAGGTCGAGGCGCGGCAGGACTGTCGCGTCACCGCCGTCTCCCGGCTCTATCGAACCCCGCCTTGGGGCAAGACCGATCAGGACTGGTTCTTCAACAGCGCGGCGGAGATTTCGACCACGCTCGATCCCCTGTCGCTTCTGCGTCTCTGTCTGGAGATCGAGCGGTCGATGAAGCGCATCCGCATCGAACGCTGGGGCCCGCGCACCATCGATCTCGACGTACTCGCTTATGGCGATGTCGCGCTGGCGAGCGAAGAACTCACTCTGCCGCATCCGCGCATGACGGAGCGCGCTTTCGTGCTCCTGCCGCTTGCCGATCTCGCGCCGGATCTCGTCGTCGCCGAGCGTCCGATTTCCGCCTGGCTCGCCGATGTCGACGCCGCCGGCATCGAGGTGGCGGACGCAGATCGGGGTTGGTGGCGTCGGGTGTGACTTCTTGGCGGCATTCAAGTCATGCCGTCAGCCCTACATTGACAAAATACGGAATTTCCGTAAATTTGCCCGAAACAGGAGCAGATCATGGGATATCCGACCCAGGTGTCAGCCACCACCTTCGCCAAGGAATTCGGCAAATATCGCGATGAAGCAATGGTGTCCGGCGGCGTCGAAGTCACGTCCCATGGCCGCCCGATCGGCGCGTATATCAGCTTGAAAGAACTTGAAAACTACGAGCGGCTCAAGAAGCAGGAGCGTCGGGTTATTCACGCGCGGGACATGGATGACGAGACGCTGTCCGCCATTATGAACGCCGAATATGGCAAGGCGTCCGAGTGAACTATCCGGATCCCGTTCCCGGTCTGGTGATCCGTTTCGATTATCTGTGGGACAGCGACCATCAAAGAGGCTTCGCCACCAGCGGCAAGGATAGGCCATGCGCCATCGTTCTTTATGTCAAGGCGTCTGGGCGAACTCTGGTCGTCCCTATCACGCACGCATATCCCGAGCCCGGTGACGAGAAGAACTCGCTCGAAATTCCGGCCGAGATTTGCGCAGCCATTGGTCTTGATCGGGAACGAAACTGGGTGCGCGTATCGGAAGTCAACGAATTCGAATGGCCCGGTCCGAATGTCCGACCCCGCCCCGATGACCCGGATCGAATCGACTACGGAATGATCCCAGAGACCTTCTTCAACGAGATCCGCAAGCAGCTTGCCAAGGTGGTTGCCGAGCATCGCCTGGCGCGCTCAAAACGTTGAGCCCAATAAAAAAGGGAAGCGCGGCGGCTTCCCATTCTTCACTCTTATGTTGGCCAATCAGACCGACAGGCCGCGAAGTCTCACTCGACCGAGCCGACCGCGATTTCGTCCGTCTGGCGGTTCAGCGACATGCCGATCACCGGGATCATCGTTTCGTCGACCTTCACGGAAATAGTGACGG
Source organism: Rhizobium sp. FKL33 (assembly GCF_005222915.1). Lineage (GTDB taxonomy): Bacteria > Pseudomonadota > Alphaproteobacteria > Rhizobiales > Rhizobiaceae > Rhizobium_E. The sequence goes on along the minus strand of NZ_STFX01000054.1, from coordinate 85,040 downwards.
TCATGGAATTCTTGCCCTGCAGGCGGGCGATCATCGCGCCGTTGAGGCGGGCGCGGGTGATGCCGACCACCATCTTCTGGCCGGTGACATTGCCCGAGACGATGTCGAGGCCCTTGCCGGCCGCGCCATCCAGGAACTTGCCCTTGTAGCTGCGGCCTTCGGCCATGATGGTCGCCTTCATCGGCTGCTTGAAGAAGCCGACGCGGCAATAGCCGTCGAGCGTCATGCCGGTGGACTTGCCCTCGGTGACGCCGGTCAGCGTGCAGTTGAACTTGGTGCCCTTGTATTTGCCGGCGACGATTTCGCCCGGGCCGCTCCACTCGCCGGCGACGCCTTCGAAAAACACCTTGTCGCGGCTGCCGGCTTCCGCCGGCGCAACCATCGCCGGCCCGAAGGCGACGAGGCTCGCAAAGCCAAGGATGAATGAGGTCACGCGCGAAAACATTGAGCTTCCTTCCGGGTCAGCCGCTACTGGAACAATCTCCGCAGTCTTGGCCGAGAATGGTTAATGGAGAGTTTCGTTATCGCCATTTAGCCGCCGTTCGCGCCGGATGAAAAGCGTTTCGCGCGTCGGTCGAGTCCGGGAAGGGGAATGGCGGCTCCCGCTGTTGCCTTGCTGCAACGGACGGTGGCCGCCTGCCGGTTATCCACCGGAATATCCGGTGAGATCCCCCACGAAATCACTGACGCCGGGCCGCCTCTGAGCGCGGAACGGCAGGGGACGCAGGAGATCCATGGCGGCGATGCCGATTCGCGCCGTCATCAACCCGTTGATAACGCCTTCGCCGAGCCGCGCCGAAATCTTCGAGGCGACGCCATGGCCGAGCACCTGCTGGGCGATGCCGTCGCCGACGGCGATCGATCCGGTGACGGCGAGATGGGCGATCACGTCGCCGAACAGCCGGAGCATGCCGAGACGTCCCGGGCGGGTGCCATAGGTCTCCGCCACCGTCCGCACCAGTCGGGCCGATTCGAACAGGACGTAGCCGAGATCGACGATGGCGCGCGGACTGACGGCGGTGACGATCGACACGCGTTTGCTCGCATCGAGAATCAGCCGTCTCGCACGGCGATCGGCGGGAGAGAGGAGTTCAAGCTCCGCGAGCCTGATCAGGCCTTCCGGGTCGATGACGTCCTTTTCCGTCGCCGCCAACGCCTTGCGGCCGGCTTCCGTCTCCGGGATCGATGCGGACAAGGCAACCAGCTTCGCCACCACCGCGCGGGCATGGGCGGGCTTCCGGTCGCTGAGCGCGATCTCCGCCTCGCGCTTCAGGTCCTGCACGGAGGCCAGGCGGCGCAAGGCCCAGATTTCGCGGCCGACCATGCCGAGCGCCGCCAGCACGGCGACGCCCGTCAGCGTCAAGGCGGCGTAGCCGAGCCAGTCGGCGCGGGCGTAGAGATCGCGGATCAGGCCGTCGAGCCAGAGGGTGAAGGCGGCGGAGAACAACAGGCCGAGCGCGCCCGTCAGTATCGAGAACAATGGAAAACCCTTGCGGCGCGGCGCGGCCACGGGCGGATCGGCCATCTGTTCGGCCAGAAACGGATCCTCCTCCCCCGATGTCAGCGTCACATCGGCGTCGAAGGCGGCCGGCGCCCGCGCCGGCTTCGGCGCGGATTGCGGCGGATCGCCGATGGAAAAGGCCTGGGGAGAGCGGCGGCGGGTGTCGTCTGTCATGTCAGCCGGTCTCCGATGAGAAACTGCAAGGCGCGGTCGAGCCTGATATGCGGCAGGGAGAGTTTGATGCCGCCGCCGGTCTCGTCGATCTCCGGCGGCCGGAATCTGACGACATTGACCTGCGGCGGCGCCTGTCCGGCCGCATCGCCGTCGCGATCGAAGTAGACGTCGGGATTGGCTGGCAGGTCGCCCGGAAACACCGCCGTCTTCCTCTCGCCGTCGAATTTTTCGCCGGCGATCTTCTCGCCCGCGATCGGCGTGCCGACGATCACCGGCAGCGTGTCGCCATCGCGTGACACGGTCGCCTCGCGGGTGGAGCGCACCGAAGCGAGCGCAATCACGTCGATGCCCGCGCCGGTTCGGCCGATGCGTTTGACCGCGCGTTCGACCATGCGGCGGGTAATGGCCTCCAGCCGATCATGGCTTTCGTGATGCAGATGATCGGCCTTGGTGGCGGCGATCAGCACCTTGTCGATCTTCCGCGTCAGCAGCGAGCCGAGAAAGGAATTGGCGCCCGGACGGAAAGACGCCAGCACGTCGCCGAGCGCGGTTTCGAGATCTTCGATCGCCTCGGATCCGCCATTGATCGCCTGCAGCGCGTCCACCAGTACGATCTGGCGGTCGAGCCGGGTGAAATGCTCGCGAAAGAACGGCTTCACCACATGCGCCTTATAGGCTTCGAAACGTCGCTCCATCATCGCCTGCAGACTGCCTTTCGGCGGCTTGCCCGGCTGCAGCCTGACGAGCGGCGCAAAGGTCAGCGCCGGCGAGCCGTCGAGATCGCCGGGCATCAGGAACCGCCCCGGCGCGAGCGACGAGAAAGCCTGCTCATCATCCTTGCAGGCCCGCAGATAGGCAGTGAAATCCTGCGCCAGGTCCCGAGCCGTCATTTCGTCGGCCGGCGCATCCGGCGCAGTCTGTTCGGCGCGGGCGAGCCAGTCGCGGGCGAAACCGGCCCGGCGCGGCTGGCGCGCCAGTTTCTGCGCCTGCTCCGAAAATGCGGCGAAATCCTGCGTCAAGAGCGGCAGATCCATCAGCCATTCGCCCGGATAATCGACGATATCGATCGACAGCTTGCCGGGCGACAGGAGCCGCCCCCAGCCGGATGCGCTCTGGTAATGCAGCGTGATGCGCAGTTCCGAGATCGCCCGCGTTGAATCGGGCCAGATCCGTCTCCCGACCAGCGCCTTGACGTGATCCTCATATTGAAAGCGCGGCACGGCGTCGTCGGGTTGCTCCTCCAGTGCGACCGATTTGATCCGGCCGGACCGCTGCGCTTCGAACAGCGGCAACCGCCCGCCATTCAGAAGGTTGTGGATCAGCGCGGTGATGAACACGGTCTTGCCGGCGCGTGAGAGCCCGGTCACGCCCAACCGAATGGAGGGGTTGAACAGGCTCGACGCTTTGTCGCCGAGATTTTCGAGCGCGATCCAGGCTTCATCGGTGAACGAGGTGGGGGAAGGGGACAAGGCGATTTCCGCATGCGTTGCTGTAGAACCAATATAGGTCGCCGGCCTCGGAGATCAAAGCGGCGCGATCATGTCCACGATCACGCCTGCTCCCTGTGACAGGCGCAACGGGCGTTGGAAATCGACAACCAGCAGTCCGGCGGTGGGATAGCCGAAGGCCAGTTCGCCCGGCTGTTCCGTCAGGATTTGCGCGGCCAGCGCCTCGATCATCGGATTGTGCCCGACGATCATCACGCTCGGCTCCTGAGCGTGACCTTCGATCAGCCGGCAATAGGCCTCTGGTCCCTGGTCATAGAGCGTTTGGTCGTAGTTGGCCGTCAAGGAGCCGAACACGTCGAGAATCGCCTGCGCCGTTTCCCTGCACCGGCGCGCAGGCGAGGCGATGAGCCTGTCGGGCTGATAACCAGCCGCATAGGCGCGGACGGCGACGTCGCGGATGTCGGCCTGTCCCTTGCGATCCAGCGCCCGGTCGAAGTCGCGACCGCCCGGCTCCGGCCAGGCGGCATTGGCGTGGCGCAGCAGAAAAAGACGAAAATACTGACTCTTGGGTGACGTCATCTCGTCCAATCCGGCTCCCAACGGCATGATCGCCGGTTAAACCAGCCGTACCGGGAAAGGTCAATCCTGTCCCAATTGGAGACAATGTGTCACGGCCCGGTGATTTGTGCGGCCGAAGACGCGGCCAAACGCGATCCGGATTTGCCGCCCTGATCAATAGAAAGGCAATTCGTGCACGTAAATTAACCACTTAGCACGCGAATATGACAGATTTAAAATCCGTTAAACTCGCGCTTTCTGCTTGAATCAGAAAGGCTGCGGAGCTATAGAGCCGCCTTGTACGGGTTGTTCTTCAGGAGAATCGCGTTGAGTGAGAGTATCGATCTTACGAACTATGTTCCCTCGGAAAACGAAGAATTTATGAACCCGAGGCAGCGAGCATATTTCCGTACCAAACTGGTCGCCTGGAAAAACGAAATCCTGCGCGAAGCGCGCGAGACGCTCGACCATCTCGCCGAGGAAAGCGCCAACCATCCCGATCTCGCCGATCGGGCGTCTTCGGAAACCGACCGCGCCATCGAGCTTCGAGCCCGCGACCGGCAGCGCAAGCTGATCTCCAAGATCGATGCCGCCCTGCAGCGCATCGACGACGGCACCTACGGCTATTGCGAGGAAACCGGCGAGCCGATCAGCCTCAAGCGTCTCGACGCCCGGCCGATCGCCACTCTGTCGATCGAAGCGCAGGAACGCCACGAGCGCCGCGAAAAAGTCTACCGCGACGAATGATCATGAGGCCGCCTGGGAGCGGCTTTTTTGTTGTTCGGCGGCGGGATCGCGCGCGCAAGGCGAGGGGCCGTTGCTTTTGTGTGGAGGCACAGGGGGAACGGTGTGCGCGAAATAACCGTGTCCGGCAAAATGAATTTTTCAGGCTTTCCAATTTTCGCGTGTGAATTTTGCGCGCGCTTCTCAGTCGAGCCGTTATAGTCGCCGACGTAATTTCATCTCGGCGTCTTCAGGATAAGCCGTCCTGAGGATACGCTGACAAAGGGAGGACTTCATGAGCAAAGACAATCCGGGCTTTTCCACGCTCGCCGTTCACGCCGGCGCGCAACCCGATCCGACCACCAAGGCGCGCATCACGCCGATCTATCAGACGACGAGCTTCGTCTTCGACAATGCCGATCACGCCGCCGCACTGTTCGGCCTGCAGCAGTTCGGCAATATCTACACCCGCATCATGAATCCGACCCAGGCCGTGCTCGAAGAGCGCGTCGCCGCGCTCGAAGGCGGCACCGCCGCGCTGGCCGTCGCCTCGGGTCATGCCGCCCAGCTCCTGATCTTCCACACCATTATGCGCCCGGGCGACAATTTCATCGCCGCCAAGCGTCTCTATGGCGGTTCGATCAACCAGTTCGGCCACGCCTTCAAGAGTTTCGACTGGCATGTGCGTTGGTCCGACATGTCCGATCCCTCGGCTATGGAAGCGCTGATCGATGAAAACACCAAGGCCGTGTTCATCGAAAGCCTCGCCAATCCCGGCGGCGCCTTCGTGGATATCGCAGCGATCGCCGAGGTCGCTCACAAGCATGGCCTGCCGCTGATCGTCGACAACACCATGGCCTCGCCCTATCTCGTGCGTCCGATCGAGCACGGCGCCGACATCGTCGTGCATTCGCTGACCAAATTCATGGGCGGCCACGGCAATTCGATGGGCGGCATCATCGTCGACGGCGGCACCTTCGACTGGTCCGCGTCCGGCAAATACCCGCTGCTGTCGGAGCCGCGCCCGGAATATGCCGGCGTGATCCTGCACCAGACCTTCGGCAACATCGCCTTCGCCATCGCCGCCCGCGTGCTGGGCCTGCGCGATTTCGGCCCGACCATCGCGCCGATGAACGCCTTCCTGCTGATCACCGGCATCGAGACGCTGCCGCTGCGCATGCAGCGCCATTGCGAAAACGCGCTTGCCGTCGCCAAATGGCTGAAGTCGCATCCGAAGGTCGGCTGGGTCAGCTATGCCGGTCTCGAGGATGATCCGAACAATGCGCTGCAGAAGAAGTATTCGCCCAAGGGCGCCGGCGCCGTCTTCACCTTCGGTCTCAAGGGCGGCTACGAGTCCGGCAAGACACTGGTCGAAAGCCTGAAGCTGTTCTCGCATCTCGCCAATATCGGCGACACGCGTTCGCTCGTCATCCACCCGGCCTCGACCACGCATCGCCAGCTCACCCCCGAGCAGCAGATCGCCGCCGGCGCCGGCCCTGATGTCGTCCGCCTGTCGGTCGGTATCGAAGACGCTTCCGACATCATCGCCGATCTCGAACAGGCTCTCGAAAAAGCATGACGAACCACGCCCTCGGCTTCGATCTCTCGTCGATCACTCCGGAAACCGGCGCGCCCGCGCCGGACCGGCTGATTGCAGGTGATCCGGTTTTCACCACCTGGAACATCGAAGAGTCCGAGGGCGGTCTCTATGCCGGCGTGTGGCGCGCGACGCCCGGCAAATGGAAGATCGTCTATGAGGAATGGGAGTATTTCCATATCCTCGAAGGCTATTCGATCGTTACTGAGGACGGCGGCGAGCCCGCGCATCTCCGCGCCGGCGACCGCCTCATCCTGCGGCCCGGCTTTGTCGGGACGTGGGAGGTGGTCGAGACGACGACGAAGGATTATGTGATCCGGCTTTAACCGGCAGCGTTCAGCAACGCCGCTGCCGCTTCGTGCTCGGTCAACATTCTGGCGTCCTCGGCCAAAACCTTCTGGATGCTCGCCCGATCATTGATCCGGCCTATATAAGCTTGGAAGGCAGGGCGGGCTTCCACGAGACCGAACATCGTCGTCCAACGCAGTGCGCCTCCCCAAAGAAGGTCCGCTGCCGTGAAGCGATCGCCGAGGAGATATGGCCCGGCTTTCAACGCCTCTTCGAGCATGTCGATCAGGGAAGGGTAGCTGGCATATGGGGTGTCGTTCAGGGAGGCTGGCTCGCGCCGCAGATAACGATCGATCACCGCCGGTTCAAAACAATTTCCATAGATAAATAGCCAGCGGAGATAGGCGCCTCGGTCGGGATCAGCGAGCCCGGGCGCGAGCCCGGCTTCGGGAAACATGTCGGCCAGATAAAGGTAGACAGCGCCTTGTTCGGTGACCAGCGCATTGCCGACTCGAACCGCAGGCACCTTGCCGAGAGGATTGACGGCAAGATAGGTCGGTTGGCGCTGTTCTCCGACCTTCATGTTGAGCACATGAAGATGGTATGGAACCTTCAATTCTTCCAGCAGCGCCCGCGCGCCGGTGGCGCGGGTCTGGGGCGAATAAAAGAGGGTGATCGGCAGGTTATTGATCATCGGAAATCTCCCTTGAAGAATGCATCGCGTTTTTGGCGATGAAGAGAGAATGCTGCGCCATACCTGTCAGATCGTGTCAGGTTGTTTTCACCAAACTGGGGGGAGGAGATTTTTCTTATGCGGGCAAGCCGGCTGATCAACATTCTGACCACCCTCCAGGCAAAAGGGCTTGTGACCGCCGAGGCGCTGGCGGCGGAAAATCAAGTGTCAGTGCGAACGATCTATCGCGATGTCGACGCCCTGTCGCTGTCCGGCGTTCCCGTGTACAGCGAGCGTGGCTCAGAGGGCGGTTATCGGCTTCTCGACGGATATCGTGTCCGTCTCAACGGCCTGACACCAGCCGAAGTGGAAGCCATGTTCTTCACAGGAATTCCCGGCGCCGCCGCGGATCTTGGTCTGGGTTCGCTGATGGCCGGCGCGCAGAAAAAACTGACGGCGGCGCTGCCGGAGGATCTTCGCGAAAGCGCAAGACGCATTCAGTCCAAGTTCCATCTCGATGCGCCCGCTTGGCTCGCTGAAGGCGAACAGCCCATCCATCTTCAGGCGGTAGCCGATGCAGTTTGGAACTCCAAGCGCATTTGCATGCGCTATCGCTCATGGAAGGCTGAGAAGAGCCGGGACGCCGACCCACTCGGCATCGTAATGAAGGGCGGAGCCTGGTATCTGGTCGCCCGCGTCGAAACCTCCGTCCGCACCTACAGGATTTCCCGCGTGCTAGACCTGATCGTGACCAATGAGCACTTCGACTGGCCCACAGATTTTGACCTCGCCGACTATTGGAAGGCGAATACACGCCGACTGGAGCATGAGCTTTATCAGAACTGGGCGACTGTTCGCCTGTCCCCTGGGGGGATCAAAGAACTCGAGCACATAGCGCCAGCATTTGTTCGGGCAAAACTCGAACTCATCGGTGAGCCTGACGAACGCGGCTGGCGCGTCGCGCGCCTTCCCGTGGCGCAGGAGCGTATGGCCATATCCGAAATGCTGAAACTTGGTCCGGACTTGGAAATCATCGATCCGCCGGAACTGCGGCTCGCCATGCGCCGGACCTTGGAGATCCTTTTAGGATACTATCCCTAATTTCACCACTCCAGATCCAGCCGCTCCAGCCCATGGAAGTGATAGACGTCCTTCACCACCGGCACCTCGGCGATCCGCATTTTCGGAAGCCGCTCGAACAGGATCGGCAGGGCGATGTTCATCTCCAGCCGCGCGAGCGGCGCGCCGATGCAGAAGTGGATGCCGGCACCGAAGGAGAGGCTGAGGCCCTCGTTGCGATCGGGTTTGAAGGCGAGGGGATCTGAGAATTTCCCCGGATCGAGATTGGCGGCCGCGAGGATCAGGCCGATCTCGTCGCCCTTTCGCAACTGCACGCCGTCGACCTCGACATCCTCGAGCGCCCAGCGCTTGAAGATGTGAACGGGGGCGGAAATGCGGAAGCTTTCCTCAACTGTGAGTTCGGTTGATTTTGCGTCGGCGAACAGCGCCTTGGGATCATGTTCCGAGGCGAGAATGATGTTCACCGCATTGCCGATCTGGTGGACGGTCGCTTCATGGCCGGCGTTGAGCAGCACGATCGCGGTCGAGACGAGTTCGTCCTCGGTCAGGAACTGCCCGTCGCGGGCCGGCGACAGCATCAGCGTCAGCAGATCGTCCTGCGGATTGGCGCGCTTCTCCTTGGCGAGCGTCTTCACATAGTCGGCGAAGTCGCGGGCGGCCTTGTTGGCGAGCGCCTCGTCCTCCGCGGTGCGGCCGAACATATACATCCGCACATAGTCATGGCTCCAGTCGAGCAACTGCCGGCGCATGTCCATCGGCACGCCCATCATGGCGGCGATGATGGTGACGGGGATGACTTCGGCGAAGGAGGACAACAGTTCCGTACCGCGATCGGGCGCGAAACCATCGATCAATTCGTGACAGAGCGAGGTGATCTCGGGCCTGAGCTTTTCGATCTGCCGCGAAACGAAGGCGCGGTTCACCAGCGTTCGCAACCGCGTGTGCTCGGGCGCTTCGAGCGACAACAGCGACTTGGACTCGGCCCTGTCGAAATCGGCGAGATCGGCGCGCGGCTCAGCCCAGCCGAGTTCTTCACGGCTCATCACATGGGTGATCTGCCGCCCGAACCGGCGGTCCCGCAAAAACGCGTTCACGGTGTCGTAGCCGGTGAAATACCACTGCTTTTCCTCCTCCCACCAGAAAGTGGGGGAGGCCGCGTGCATGGCCGCATAGGCGATGTTCGGATTGCGGTAAAAATCGGGATTGCGGGCGTCGAGCGACACGCGGCGATTGCTGGCGTCGAATTTGAAATAGGCGGGGAAATGGGACATGCGGGATACTCGTGTGAACTCCGCGGGACTTTATGGCGGGGCCTGTGAAAATTGCAATGGCGCCGCTCCTGTCTTATATTCAGGCCCGTTGAGCGGGAGAACGGCCATGCGTCATGTCAGCCTGCAGGAAGCGGAAGAAAACTTCAGCGACTTGATGTCAGCCGCCGAGGGCGGAGAGACTATTATCGTCGAAAAGGCTGGCAAGCCCGTTGTGCGTTTCGAGCCGGCGCAGAAAATTGCTCGCCGACCGCGCCGGATCGGCTTTCTCGATGGCCAGATGAGCGTTCCCGACGATTTCGATACGATGTGCCAGGAAGAAATCATCGCCCTTTTCGAGGGGCGCGATGAACTACCTCGTTGACACCAATGTTTTGATTTGGATGTCGATGCAGTCCTCTCGACTGTCAGAAGAGATCACGGGAATTTTGGAAAGCCCCGACAACACTATCTGGTTCAGCGCGATTTCAATTCTGGAAGTGGCGATCAAGCAATCTTTGAAGAAAGCTGATTTCAATGTGGACCCGAGCAGGCTGAGAGTGGCGTTGATTGCCGAGGGCTACCATGAACTCCCCGTCACCGGCGCCCATGCCGTCCGCGTCCTGGATCTGCCGCTCATCCACCGCGATCCCTTCGATCGTCTGCTGGTCGCCCAGGCCCTTTGCGAGGATCTGATTGTTATGACCGCCGATCACGCTATAGCCGACTATCCGGTTCAAAATCTCCGCGTCTGATTTTGGCGCGCCGCTTCACACATTGTTCACCCTGACGCCCAATTCCGGTGCAGCCATGCCCCGGCGTAATCTGCCTTTAAGAGCGAATCGGCGAGGGATAGCGCAATTTCCGCGCATGGCTTGAAGTCCGGGGGACGGACACTCTATGTATGGGAACAGAGAAAAGGTTGATTCCCGAGAAAATAACCGATCTCCGGGGAGTTTATGTGAAGGATGGACATGAGAGATCCGATTGAAACCACCATGGCGATTATTCCCCAGGTGATCGAGCAGACCAATCGCGGCGAACGCGGCTGGGATATCTTCTCGCGGCTGCTTCGTGAGCGGATCATCTTTCTGATCGGCCCGGTGGACGACACGATGGCGGCGCTGGCCTGCGCGCAGCTCCTGTTCCTGGAATCGGAGAACCCGAAGAAGGAAATCTCGCTCTACATCAATTCGCCCGGCGGTTATGTCACCGCCGGCATGGCGATCTATGATACGATGCAGTTCATCCGCCCGCCGGTCTCCACGCTCTGCGTCGGCCAGGCCGCCTCGATGGGCTCGCTGCTTCTGACCGCCGGCTCCAAGGGCCTGCGTTTCGCCACGCCGAACGCCCGCATCATGGTCCACCAGCCTTCGGGCGGTTTCCAGGGGCAGGCCGTCGACATCGAACGTCACGCTCGCGACATCCTCAAGATGAAGCGTCGCCTGAACGAGATCTATGAAAAGCATACCGGCCGCACCTATGAGGAAGTCGAGCGCGCTCTCGACCGCGACAACTTCATGACGGCGGAAGAGGCCAAGGACTGGGGCCTGGTCGACGACGTCATCACCACCCGCGCCGAGCGCGAGGGCGGCGAGGAGGCCTGAGGCTTGACGCCGCGCCGAACGCACGGGATAGAAGGGCGGGTTGCCCCGCTCTTCGCTTGACAAGCCCTGTTCTTGACAAGATTGTGTCCGATAGCAATTTGCGTGGAAGCCTCGGGCGTTTAGGAATAGCATTAAGCCTATGTTGAAGAATTGTGACATAGGCTTCCCATTGAGCAATGGGGACATGTTGCTGTTATCGTGCGAATGTGCTGCGTTGCGCCGAACCATCTGTCCCTCAGGCCTCGTGTAACAGCGGAAACGCCGCTTCATGCCGGGGTGTATGATCGACCCCGCGTTCCTTTCTGGTCGCGGCGTGCTGGAAGGAAGTGAAAATGAGCAAAGTCAGCGGAAGCAACAGTGGCGACTCGAAGAACACGCTTTATTGTTCTTTCTGCGGCAAGAGCCAGCATGAGGTGCGCAAGCTGATCGCGGGTCCAACCGTGTTCATCTGCGACGAGTGCGTCGAACTCTGCATGGACATCATCCGCGAGGAAAACAAATCCTCCATGGTCAAGTCGCGGGAAGGCGTGCCGACCCCGCAGGACATCATGAAGGTCCTCGACGAATATGTCATCGGCCAGAAGACGGCCAAGCGCATTCTCGCTGTCGCTGTGCACAATCATTACAAGCGATTGGCGCATGCATCCAAGAATCAGGACATCGAACTGGCGAAGTCCAACATCCTGCTCGTCGGCCCGACCGGCTGCGGCAAGACCTACCTCGCCCAGACGCTGGCCCGCATTATCGACGTGCCCTTCACCATGGCTGACGCGACCACGCTCACGGAAGCGGGCTATGTCGGCGAAGACGTCGAGAACATCATCCTGAAGCTGCTCCAGGCCGCCGACTACAATGTCGAGCGCGCCCAGCGCGGCATCGTCTATATCGACGAAGTCGACAAGATCAGCCGCAAGTCCGACAACCCCTCGATCACCCGCGACGTGTCGGGCGAGGGCGTCCAGCAGGCTCTGCTGAAGATCATGGAAGGCACCGTCGCGTCGGTTCCGCCGCAGGGCGGCCGCAAGCATCCGCAGCAGGAATTCCTGCAGGTGGACACGACCAACATCCTGTTCATCTGCGGCGGCGCTTTCGCCGGCCTCGAAAAGGTCATCTCGGCCCGTTCGGAAAAGACCTCGATCGGCTTTGCGGCCAAGGTCGCGGCCCCCGATGATCGCCGCGTCGGCCATGTGCTGCGCGATCTCGAGCCGGAAGATCTGGTCAGATTCGGCCTCATCCCGGAATTCATCGGCCGTCTGCCCGTCGTGGCGACGCTGGAAGACCTCGATGAAGACGCGCTGATCCAGATCCTCAGCGAACCCAAGAACGCGCTGGTGAAGCAGTATCAGCGCCTGTTCGAGATGGAAGACGTGGAACTGACCTTCCACGAAGCGGCGCTGCGCGAAATCGCCCGCAAGGCGATCATCCGCAAGACCGGCGCCCGCGGTCTCCGCTCGATCATGGAAAAGATCCTGCTCGACACCATGTTCGAACTGCCGGCCATGGAAGGCGTGCAGGAAGTGGTGATTTCGGAGGAGGTGGCCAAGGGCAGCGCCCGTCCGCTCTACATCTACGCGGATCGTCGCGACGAGAAGGCTCCGGCCTCCGCCTGAGTCGTCTGACGGTTCTATCGTTTTGAGAAGCCCGGCTCCGGCCGGGCTTTTTGCGTCTGGGGCGCAGTTTTGGCAGAGGATGACGAAAAACGCGTTGCCTTGGCGACTGGATCGGCGCAAAACAGGGTTAAGATTCCGGCGATGCCAATACGCGCAAGCTGCGTAAGCTTCGGACCATCCGGGTCGGATTGAATGTTCGCGGGATATGACGGATTTTTGACGGCAGGCATTTTCGGCGATCGTCCCAGCCTTGAATTGCATGCTTAGGATCTCCACCTCTATCCCGAACAGGCCGACGGCGCGGACCACTCTCCGCAGGCCGTAAGGGTCTGGACTGAAAGGGAAACAAATGACCAAAAAAACATTCCCGACGGAAGAAGGCCAGCAGAACTATCCCGTCCTGCCGTTGCGCGACATCGTGGTTTTTCCGCATATGATCGTGCCGCTGTTCGTCGGCCGCGAGAAGTCCATCCGCGCGCTGGAGGAGGTGATCGGCACTGATCGCCAGATCCTGCTGGTCACGCAGAAGAACGCCACCGATGACGATCCGTCGCCGGCCGCGATCTTCGAAGTCGGCACCGCGGCCAATGTCCTGCAACTGTTGAAGCTGCCCGACGGCACCGTCAAGGTTCTGGTGGAAGGCCGCGGCCGCGCCAAGATCGACAGCTACACCGATCGCGAGGAATTCTACGAGGCCCAGGCCAGCGTGCTGGTCGAGCCCACGGAAGACGCCGTCGAGATCGAGGCCCTGTCCCGCTCCGTCGTTTCGGAATTCGAAAACTACGTCAAGCTCAACAAGAAGATCTCGCCGGAAGTGGTCAACGCCGCCGGTCAGATCGACGATTATTCGAAGCTTGCCGACACGGTCGCCTCGCATCTGTCGATCAAGCTGACCGACAAGCAGGGCATGCTGGAAACCGTCAGCGTGAAGGAACGTCTCGAAAAGGCGCTCGGCTTCATGGAAGGCGAGATCTCCGTCCTGCAGGTCGAGAAGCGCATTCGCTCGCGCGTCAAGCGCCAGATGGAGAAGACCCAGCGCGAATATTACCTCAACGAGCAGATGAAGGCGATCCAGAAGGAACTGGGCGACGAGGACGGCCGTGATGAAATGGCCGAAATCGAAAGCCGGATCGCCAAGACCAAGCTGTCGAAGGAAGCCCGCGAAAAGGCCGACGCCGAATTCCGCAAGCTCAAGCAGATGAGCCCGATGTCGGCGGAAGCCACCGTCGTGCGCAACTATCTCGACTGGCTGCTCGGCCTGCCCTGGGGCAAGTTCTCACGCGTCAAGACCGATCTGCTCAACGCCGAGAAGATCCTCGACACCGATCACTTCGGCCTCGACAAGGTCAAGGAGCGCATCGTCGAATATCTCGCCGTGCAGGCGCGTTCGACCAAGATTCGTGGCCCGATCTTGTGCCTCGTCGGCCCCCCGGGCGTCGGCAAGACCTCGCTGGCGCGTTCGATCGCCAAGGCCACCGGACGCGAATATGTCCGCATGGCGCTGGGCGGCGTGCGCGACGAAGCCGAGATCCGTGGTCACCGCCGCACCTATATCGGCTCCATGCCCGGCAAGGTCGTGCAGTCGATGAAGAAGGCGAAGAAGGCCAATCCGCTCTTCCTGCTCGATGAAATCGACAAGATGGGCATGGACTTCCGCGGCGATCCGTCATCCGCTCTGCTCGAGGTGCTCGATCCGGAACAGAACTCCACCTTCATGGATCACTACCTGGAAGTGGAATACGACCTGTCCAACGTGATGTTCATCACCACGGCGAACACGCTGAACATCCCTGCGCCCTTGATGGACCGCATGGAGATCATCCGCATCGCCGGCTACACCGAGGACGAAAAGCTCGAAATCGCCAAGCGGCACCTGATCTCCAAGGCCATGCGCGACCATGCCGTGCAGCCCAAGGAGCTCTCGATCACCGACGAGGCGCTGCTCGAAGTCATCCGCTCCTACACGCGGGAAGCCGGTGTTCGTAACTTGGAACGCGAGCTCAACAAGCTTGCCCGCAAGGCGGTCACCGAGATCCTGCGCAGCAAGGTGCTGTCGGTCGCCGTCACCGTGGACAATCTATCCGACTATCTCGGCGTGCCGCGGTTCCGCCACGACGAAGCCGACAAGGAAGACCAGGTGGGCGTCGTCAACGGTCTCGCCTGGACGGAAGTCGGCGGCGAGTTGCTGATGATCGAAGGTCTGATGATGCCGGGCAAGGGCCGCATGACGGTCACCGGCAACCTCAAGGACGTGATGAAGGAATCGATTTCCGCTGCGGCGTCCTACGTCCGCTCGCGCGCCATCGATTTCGGCATCAAGCCGCCTTTGTTCGAAAAGCGCGACATCCACGTCCACGTGCCGGATGGCGCGACGCCGAAGGACGGTCCGTCGGCCGGCATCGGCATGGTGACGGCCATCGTCTCGGTGATGACCGGCATTCCGGTGCGTCACGACGTGGCGATGACCGGGGAAATCACCCTGCGCGGCCGGGTGTCTCCGATCGGCGGCCTCAAGGAAAAGCTGCTCGCGGCCTTGCGGGGCGGCATCAAGAAGGTGCTCATTCCGGCTGACAACGCCAAGGATCTGGCGGACATACCGGACAACGTGAAGAACAATATGGAGATCATTCCGGTTTCCAGAATGGGCGAAGTGCTGGAGCATGCTCTTGTGCGTCAGCCGGTTCCGATCGAGTGGGACGAATCCTTCGAAAGCGCGCCGGCCAAGCCCGACGCGGAGGGCGACGCCTCGGTGTCGATCGCTCACTGAGGGCGCTCGTTGCCCAATTGGCTCGAAAAATACGATGGCCGGTCGAAAGACCGGCCATTTCATTATGGAAAAAGCGTTGAACAGGCTGGATTTGCCGGGTTTTTCGTATAACAGAGTTGCCGTCGGGCAGCCGATGTCTATTCTGCCCATCACATTACGAATCGTTTCAAACCAACTATGAAAGGGGTGGAAACATGAACAAGAGTGAACTCGTGGCGGCTGTCGCCGAACGCTCTGGCCTCAGCAAGGCCGATGCAGCGACCGCTGTGGATGCGGTGTTCGACACCGTGCAGGACGAGCTCAAGAAGGGCGGCGAGATTCGCCTCGTGGGTTTCGGCAACTTCTCCGTTAGCCGCCGCGAAGCGTCCGTCGGCCGCAATGTTTCGACCGGCGAAAAAGTGGACATTCCGGCGCGCAACGTGCCGAAGTTCACGGCAGGCAAGGGCCTGAAGGACGCGGTCAACAGCTGATCGCTCCCGCCTAGATTTGGCGCAAGGCCCGGCCCTTCACATGGCCGGGTTTTGTTTTTTGTGGGTGATGCAATCCTTTCGCAGTTGCGAGATTGGTGTTGCTGTCATCGGCTGCATCGACTAGATTTTATCGGCCGGGTGACCGGCGACGTTCTCAGGGCGGGGCGAAATTCCCCACCGGCGGTAAAGGAGAAATCCAAGCCCGCGAGCGGCCTCCTGTCGAAAGCAGGAGGCGTCAGCAGATCTGGCGCAATTCCAGAGCCGACGGTCACAGTCCGGATGAAAGAGAGCGGGTTTGACAATGGCTGCCCGGAATGCGCCTGCGCGCGTCCGTGGTGAAATTGCGCATCCTCGTGCGCCCTGATTTGTGTTGACCCCGATGGGATAGGAACATGAATCAGTCTGGTTTGAATGGAATATCATCGCCCGCCTTCCGGGGCGCGGCCTTCATGGTGCTGGCGGGCCTCGGCTTCACGCTGGTGAATGTGGTAACGCAGCATGTCACCATGAATCTCGGCCTTCCCCCCACCGCCGACGCCTTCTGGCAATATGGCTTTGCGCTGTTGTTTTCGCTGCCGGTCGTGGTGAAGGCGGGCGTTCGCGCGCTGGCGACGCGGCGGCCGCTGACGCATCTGGCGCGCGTGGCGCTATCGGTGCTCGGCGTTCAGGCCTGGGTCATGGGGCTGGCCAATGGCGTGCCGATCTGGCAGGCGATTGCGCTGGTGATGACCTCGCCGTTTTTCGTCACATCAGGGGCGGCGCTCTTTCTCGACGAAAAGGTGACCGCGGAGCGCTGGGGCGCGATCACGTTGGGCTTCGCCGGCGCTATGGTCATCCTCAGCCCCTGGTCGGACGCCTTCTCGCTCTATTCGTTGCTGCCGGTGCTGGCGGCCGCGCTCTGGGGCGGCGCGTCGCTTCTCACCAAGAGCCTGCTGCCGGAGGAGAGTTCGGCGACGGTCACTGTCTGGTTGCTGCTGCTGCTCACGCCGGTCAACGCCGCTTTCTCTGTCGCGGCCGGCTTTCAGTGGCCGACTGGCGAGATCTTGGGTTGGGTCGCTCTCTCGGGCCTCGTGATGGCGCTTGCGCAATACTGGCTCGCCAAGGCCTATGAAAGCGCCGACGCCGCTTACGTCCAGCCTTTCGACGATCTCAAGCTGCCGCTCAATGTCGCGGCCGGCTGGATCGTGTTCGGCTATGCGCCCGAGGGCTATCTCTGGCTCGGCGCGGCGATGATTCTCATCGCCTCCATGGCCAATATCGCCGTCGAACAGAAGCGCCTGCGCACCGCCTGACGCCGACGTTCACCATGGCGCCGCGCTTACCTTGATTGCGACACAAGCGCATTCTATATCGCCTTGGCGGCTCCTTCACGGGGCCGCCTTTCCTTGGCGATATAGGGTGCTTTCTTGGCCAACAGCGCGGCTTCCTCCTCCGATATTCACGTTCTCGAACAGCTTGCCGGCATCTTTCGCCGGCGCTGGAAGGGATTGGCTGTGTTCACGCTGCTCGGCCTCGCCGCCGGCGGCCTCTACGCCGCCAGCCAGCCGCCGCGTTACAGCGCCGCCGCGACCGTCATGGTCCGCTCCGGCTTCGCCGTCGATCCGCTTCGAGAAGGCTCGGTCACCACCACGCCGGAGGAAGAGGGCCAGTTCCTCAGCCAGATGGAGCTCGCGAAGTCCACGCTGGTGATCCGCAAGGTCGCCGCAGGCCTGAAAGATGAAGATCGAATCGCGCTTCTGAACGGCGCCGAACAGTCACCTCTCGAAAAGGCGCTGGCCGGCTTTGAAAAGCGCTCCGCGCGTGTCGGCGCCCCGTCCGCCGAGCGGGTCGAAAGCGCGCTGCGGTCCGGCGTCAGCGTCACCCGGCAGGGACGCACCTATGTCGCCTCGATCGGCTTCTCCCACGGCAATCCCGATGTAGCCAGCATCATGGCGCAGGCTTTCGCTGAAGCGTTCCGCGAAACATTGGCCGAATCGTCCGACGCCGCCAATGCGCGGATTCGCTCCGCCATCGAGGCCGAACTCGCCACGACGAGCGGCCCTGCCGGCGCCGCCTTGATCGACAAACTGCAAAACGTGACGATCTCCCGCGCTTTGCCCGGCCTGGACGCGGTGATTATTTCCGACGCCCGGACGCCTGCCGCGCCGATTGCGCCGCGAAAGGGCTTCCTGCTGGCGGTGGGCGCCATCCTGGGAGCCGCGTTCGGCTGCCTGTTCGCCGCCTGGCGGGAAATGCGCGACCGCGGCCTGCGCGACGGCGATACGCTCGCCCGCAGCCTCGGCGCCCGCTTCTTCGGCTATATGCCTGTGGTTCCCAGGGAGCGCCGTCTCACCGGCTCCACCACCGTTTCTCAATTCAGCCTGCCCGTCGGCGCCCGCCGCGCTGTGGATCAGCCCTATAACCGCTTTGCCGAGACGCTGCGCGCCGCTGGCGTCGCGGCTCTGCCGTCGCCGGTGGACAAGGCTCGGGTCATCGGCGTCACCTCGGTGCTTCCGGGCGAGGGCAAGACCGTGGTCGCTGTCAATCTCGCCGCGCAATTGGCCAACCAGGGTCGCCGTGTGCTGCTGGTCGATGGCCATCTGCGCGATCCCGACCTCACCAACTGGCTGGTTGGTCGCCCTGCCGGCGGCATCGTCGACGCTGTCATGGTGGATGCGCCGCTCGATCAGGCCGCACTCTTCGACAGGAAGAGCAATCTGACGCTGCTGCCGGTGGGCGAGGGCCGCAAGGCCGATCCCGCCGCGCTCTGGACCGGCGATAAATTTCGGGAATTCCTCGCCAGGCAGGCGGGCGAGCATGACGTCGTCATCATCGATCTCCCGGCCATCGCCGCCACTTCCGACGCTTCGGCCATCGCGCCTGTCGTCGACGGTTTCGTGCTCGTCGCCGAATGGGGCGGCGCGCCGGCCGAACTGATCACATCGGTGCTGGCGGGCGAGCCTGAAATCAGGGGGAAATTGCTCGGCGTCGCGCTGTCGAAGACCCGCCTCGGAAAATTGTCGCGCTATGTGTCGAGCTCGGCCCGCGGCGCCTATCAGCATCGGATTGGGTGAGGATCGAAGGGCGTGCTCCGCCCCTCATCCGGCTGCCGCCACCTTCTCCCCGTAAAAACGGGGAGAAGGATGATGTGGCAACGTCAGCGCTCCATCGCCCTTCTCCCCGCAAGCGCGGGGAGAAGGTGGCGGCAGCCGGATGAGGGGCTGTGCACGCCGCTTACTTAAGCAAAAAGCCGAATTTCTAGATCGAGCCGAGGCTCAAAACCTCTTCCGCTCGCGGATCTTCTTCGCCGGGTTGCCCGCATAGATCCCCCAGGGCTCGAGATTCTTCGCCGCAACGCCGCGCGCGCCGAGAATAGCCCCTTCGCCGACGGTGACGCCCGGTCCGACGAACGCCTCCGCCGCCACCCAGGCCTTGGGCTCAATGGTCACCGGCTTGGGCTGGATCTGGAAATGCGGATCATCGGGATCATGCGTGCCGCCGCAGAGATGGGCGCGCTGCGAGATGATTGCGTAGGAGCCGATTTTCATCTGTCCCATATTGTAGAGAATCACCCCCGGGCCGACGAGCGCATGGTCGTCCATGGTCAGATTGGGCGGATACCAGATCGTCGTCTTGGGATAGACCCGCGCCTTGGGCGACAGTTTCGCGCCGAAGGCGTTGAGCAGAAAGCGCCGCCAGCCGTAAAGCGGCACCGGCGTCCAGCTGCCGGCCAGCGCCCAGGTGAGGTTCCAGGCGGCGCGGAACAACCGATGTTTCAGCGAAAAGCTCGGTCCGCCCTCGCGCGGATTGGCGGCTTTGGCGTCGAGAACGCTCATCGTTTCTTCCTCTTCCAGTCGACCGCCGCTTGATAGAGATCGAGCAACCCGTTGCGCACGCTTTCCTCGGAAAATTCCTCAGCAGCCAGCGTCTTCGAGCGCGCCGACGCCTGATCCCACTCCGCATCCGACAGGGAATGCGCAGCCTTGAGGGCGGGATAGATCGTCTCCGGCGCAAAGCCGGTGCGGAAGGCCGCGCCGCGCTCGAAGCCGATGGCGAGATTGCATTCCGGCGTCAGGATGGCGGGCACGCCCGCCGCCCAGGCTTCGAGCACCGCCATCGGCAGACCCTCGCTCTTCGACGGCAGCAGGAAATAGCGGGCCGACGCCATGGAGCGCGCCTTGTCCGGCCCATATTGCGGGCCGGCGAACAGCACATTGCCGAAGCGACGGTTGAGGTCGTCGGCGCGCCGCTCGAAACCCTCGATGCCGTCGTTCCAGCCGCAGAACACCAGGAGCGAAGACCGGGCGAAATCGGGGTCGTCGAGCGACAGCTTCTCCCAGGCCTGCATCAGCTCCATGCAGCCCTTCTTCTCGTGGATGCGGCCGAGAAACAGATAGACCTTGCGGCCCTCATACTCGGGCTTCATCCAGGAGGGCGGCTGGCCGTCGCTTGCGAAAGCCTGGGCGAAATTGCGGATGATGCGGCTCGGCTGGCCCGTGACGAATTCCGCGACATCGCCGCCTTCCTTGTCGGTCAGCAGATGAAAACCGGCAGCCTTGCGCAGGAACCGGTTCTGGTAGAGTTTCGACACCGCGCCCTTGAGCTCAGGCGAACGCGCCCGGATCCACGGCTCCAGCATGCCATGCGGGCTCACAACATAGGGACGCCCTGTCAGCATCGACCAGGCATAGGCGGCCGCGGCTTGAAACTGCCAGACGCCATGCACGTGCACGAGATCCGGATCGGCCTTGAGCAGCGACAGAAGGGCGCCCGGCGCGAAACTGTAGCTCTTCGGTCCGAAGAACCGATGCAGATGCAGCTCCGCCGCCCGCCATTGCTCGGGATCGACCTTTTCGGTCGAGGCGTCCACGGCATGCACGCTGATCTTCTCGAAACCCGCCGGCGCGAGCGCCGACAGATGCAGCCGCACCGCTTCCGAGACGCCGCCGCCGAGCGGAGACACCGTAGGCAGAGTCAGCGCCAGCCGCTTGATCATGCGCGGCTCCCGATCTTGGCGAGTATGTCCTGCAGCCGGGTGAAATTGGTCTGGTAGACCTTCACGGCGTTCTGGATCTCGGCCTCGGATGCAGCGAGATCGGCGTAATCCTTCGACACCCGCTCGATCAGATAGGCGTAGTCGATCTTGTCGATCGGCGTATGCCGGTGGCTGAGCTTGAGGTCGTTCATGATATATTCGGTCTTCGGCAGATATGCGATGGCGAAGGTCGGCCGGCCCGCCATCATCGCGAAGATGCAGGAATGGAAACGCGTGCCGAGAAACACGCTGGAGCGGCGGATCAGCGCGCGCAGGATGTCCGGCTCGCGGCTGACCGCGTCGATCACCACGGGATGTCTCGCTTTCTTCTGCACGTCATAGGCCGTCGGCAGATCTTCGGACACCTGGTTGAAGATCACCGGCGTCAGGCCATGCGTCTCGCTCATATGGTCGGCGGCCCGCGCCACGGCGTCGGTGTAGCGCTCGTAATCGGCGCGCGGTTCCTTCGATTTCGGGAAGGACCAGTTGACCACCGTCATGCCGAAGATCGGCTTAGTCGGATCGACGCCGATCTGGCGATAGATGCCGTCCACCAGCTCAGCGTCGTCCTCGACGCGATCGTTCCAGAAGGCGCTGTCGCCGGTGCGGAAGATCTGCTTTTCCGGCAGCTTCAGTTCATGGGCGAGGAAGTCGTAGGAATAGCTTTCCCGCGCGCAGAGGAACGGCACCTTGCCCAGCACATGGCGGGCGACCGCGCGCGACACCGGCCGCTCGATCGGCCCCACGCTCTGCGGCGCGAGAATGACCGTTTTCCCATAGAGCGTGCCGAGATGCACATGCAGAAGCGCGATGAAATAGGCGAAATTGGTGTCGTGGATATAGCCGCCCGGCGCCGAGATCACCACATCGGCGTCGCGGATCGCGGCGAGCGTCTCGCGCTGGGCCGGCGGCAGCAGCTTTTCGAGACCGAGAAAGGGCAGATAGGGCGACAGCCAGGCCGCGAGCAGGAATATGATCGATTTCAGGCGATTGACCACGCCGCCGCCGCCGGTATTGCCGATGCGTTCGGACCAGGCCACTTTCGGATGAACGGCCGCCGCGTCGGCAATGCCTTCGAACACCGCGCCGGCGATTTTCGCATCCGGATAACGCGCGCGGATTTCGTGAATGCATTCGTCGAGCAGGACGGAGTCGCCGCGGTTCGAACGCCCGAACGCGTTGACGATCATGAACTTCATCTCTTGTGTGTCTCCGAAACGAGGGCAGGGCGGCGTCAAACGACCAGAATGCGGTGAGATTAAGTCGGTTCCATCGGCTTTTCCTGCCAGACCGGGCCGGCTGTGTCAAAAGCTGCGGCATTCTGCCGGCGTCTCAGCCGCATCAGCGTCAGCATTCCGAAAAAGGCCGGCCAGAGCGGATTGGCGATCAGGAAGTTCGACGCCGGAAAAGCAAAGACGATGGTGTAGATGAGATAGAAATAGAAGAACAGGGAGATGTCGTCGAGCCGTCCGCGGAACAGGTCGGCGAAGAACATCGAGAACACCGTGAGGATCAGGCCGCCCACCAGCGCTAGCCCCGCAAAGCCGAATTTGTGGAAGATGGCGTAATGCAGGAAGTGGATATTGTGCACTTCCGTCGCGCCGAGCAGCGCATGTTGCCCGGGCGTCTTGTCGGCGGCGCCGGTCATGTCCACGGTGCGGCCGAGCCCCATGCCGAACAGCCATTCGGTATCTGTGGCGTCGCGATAATCCTCCATCACCTTCTGGCCTTCATAGACCCGCTGATAGGAGGAGACGTGGTTGTAAACGTCGTCTCCCTTCATCAGCATGATGGCTTCCTTGATGTTGCGCGGCAGCGTCTCGACCGTCTCGTCGTCGAGCGACAGCGCATAGCCGATGGTCCCCAGCGCAGCGAAGATCAGGAAGAACAGCACCACCAGGTGCCGGCGCGACAGGAGGTAGAGCACGCCGATCGAGCCCACCGCCAGGATCGAGGCGCGGTTGATCTCAACTTGCACGAAACCGTCATTCGAGCCGAGATGGATCAAGAGATAGATGACGGCGCCGAACGCCTTGTCGACGAGCCTCGGCCGGATCAGCATGCCGTAAAGGGCGATCACCTCGAACAGCATATACTGGTAGTGATTGTCCTTGTTGAACACCGAGAGAAAGGCGAAGACCAGCGCAATCGCCAGGAAGGGCGGCGAATAGAGAAGTTTCACCACCGTATCGGCCAGGCTTTCCGTCCGCGGATTGCGGAAGAACTGGAACACCAGAACAGCAGTGACGAAATAGAGGCTCCAGGCGACGATATATTGCTGGGCGTTGCCGTTCAGTATGCCGGTGACGGCGGCGATGAAACCGGTGAGCAGAAACAGGATCGCATAGGGATGCGGCAGGAAGAAGCGGATCGTCACCTTGTTGAGCACAAGCCCCGCACCCACGAAGCCGAGCGCATAGAGATAGGAGGCGGCGTTGAGGTAGGGCGCCTTGGCGAAGCCGATGATCCCAGCCCCATGTTCGAGCAGCAGCGACACCGCCCCATAGAGCAGGATGAAGCCGGAGAGAAAAAGCGTAAACGGCTCCATCCGCGAAAGCCGCGCCGCCACACCTCCGCCCATCGGTGTTTCCGGGGGTGTCTCCGCCGTCATCAGGACCGAGCGCTCCTCTTAAGCCAGATGAATGTCAGCGATATCACCAGCGTATGCGACAGCAGATCGGACAGGATGAAGACCTGCGGTCCGAGGCTGCGCGCCATAACATACCCGAAGAGCGTTGCCGCGACCACCGCCGTCAGCCGCGCCAGACCGGCGCCATGAATGCGTCCGCGGGCGAACAGGCATTGCACCAGCCCTTGTCCGACGGATTCGCTGAGGATCGTCACCGAAAACAGCGCGAGGAAGGTCCAGGCCTCGACGCTGAAGCCCGAGCCCAGCGCCCGAACGACGAAACTCGTCGCCACCACGCCGGCGAACAGCACGCCGGCGATGGCGAAGGAGCCCTTCTGCATCATCATCAGCGATCCCACGCCGAGCGAGGGATTGCGCTCCAGCGCCTGCACCATGCGGGGGAATTCGATGCGGCGTGCGAAGGCCGCCACCTGGCTCGCCGCGCCGACGATCTGCTTGGCGTAGACCAGCATGGCCGTCGCCGTCGCGCCAAGAAACAGCGAGGAGATCGCCAGTTGGGCGCGGAAATAAAGCTGGCCGGGCAGGAGGCCCATCAGCATCGAGCTTTCCTCGATGAAGGCCTTGCGGATGCCGCCGGCGCTCGGTCGCGCCCAGGCGGGACGCCAGCCGAAGGCCGAGAGCGCGATGAATTGGGTCAGCACGGTGACGGCATAGCCGAAGCTCAGCGCGCCGCCCGTGACATAGCCCGCCGTCTCAGGATCGAGATCGAGCGACAGCGCCAGCGCTGCGGCGGATGCGACATAGGCGATCGCGCCGGTGACGCCGCTCACGCCGCTCTTCTGCAACCCGTCGAGAAAGCCGGCGCCGTTGAAGGCCCAGACCGCGAAGGCCGGTAGGATCGAGACCACATAAGCGCGTGAAAAATCGGGCAGGGGCAGCCAGGCGACCGTCAGCAGCGAGCCGAGGATCAGCAGCGCCGCCATGGTGACGCGGAAGGCTGTCGTTTCCCAGTAGAGCCGCCAGAGGTCGCGCCTTTCGCCGCCCGAATGCAGCAGCCTTGCGATCTGCGCCGCGAGAATCGTCAGCGATCCCGCCTCGACGGCGATGATGCCGAGCATGGCGAAAGAGAAATGCGTGCCGAACATCGCCAGAAGCTCGGTGCGGCCCGTGGCGACGAGATAGGACTGGGCGAGAAAGATGGAGCCTTGGCCGGCGCCGAAGCCGCCGATCAACAGGCCCAAATTGAGAAGGCGCCGAAAGGCGCCTTGCTCGGTCGAACCGGATTGCGGCATCGGGCTCAGCCCGTGACGGCGTTGATGAACAGGATGCAGCCGTCCTGCTTGGACAGTTTGCGGGACAGATCGGCGCGACGATCCTTGTAATCTTCGCGGTCGCCCTTGGACGCGTTCTGAATGGCGCGGGTCAGCGCCTCGACATCGCCGGGCGGGGTGATCAGCGCGCTGTCGCCGAGGAAGTTGGCGAGCTCCGTGCCCATGTCGGCGGTCACCACCACAGGCGCGCCGGAGGCCAGCATGCCGCCGAGCTTGGACGGCAGCACGAGGTCGGCTGCGCCGCGCTCCTGCGGCAGCGCATGCAGGCTGGCGAGGTTCATGAATTCGTTGAAGCGCTCATAGGGCTGGAACGGCAGAAACTGCACATTGCTCAGGCTGCCATATTTCGCCATCAGCGACTTCTTCGCCGGGCCTTCGCCCGCCACCACGAACTTGATCTTGCGATGGCTGTCTTCGAGCTTGCGGGCCGATTCCAGCAGCGTATCGAGGCCCTGCTTGGCGCCGATATTGCCGGAATAGAGCACGATGAAATCGTCGTCGGCATAGCCGAGTTCCTGGCGATAGGCCGAGGTGCGACCGAGCGGATAGATATGTTCGAGGTCGACCCAGTTACGGACGATCACGACCTGTTCCGGATTGCCGGTCTTCTCGACCAGCTTGCCCGCCATCCGTTCAGAAATGGTGATGATGCGGTCGAACGCCTTCAGCGTGGCCTTCTCGAACATGAATGCGGCCTTCTTCAGCCACTTGTTCGCTTTAAGATGGCCCACGGCAAAGGCGGCGTCGACTTCGAGGTCCTGCGAATGCAGCACGGTGCGCGCGCCCACCGCCTTGGCGGCGAGAATGGCGAGCGGGGCGGCAAACAGCGTCGGCTCGATGCAGATGACGATATCCGGGCGATGGCGCAGGATGCGCCACAGCGTCACCGGCGCCGATGTCAGCGCGAAGGACAGAGGCGCGATCAGGCGCCAGATCCCGCCCATATTCTCCTTGAGGAAGAGCGGCACGCGAAACACCTTCATGCCGTTGCGGCTTTCCACCGAATAGGCGTTCTGGTAGCCGTCGCGAACCGCCCAGCCGGGATAATGCGGGGGCGTCGTCACAACGGTGACATCGGCCTTCTGGCCGCTCAGATATTCGGCGATTTCGCCCGTGTATTTGCCGACGCCCGCGATCTCAGGCGAGAAGTTCATCCCGTAAATCAGGACCTTCTTTCCTTGGATATCGGTCATCTCCGCCGAAGCGGCGCGAGAGAAGTTGGTCGGCGAGGCATTCATCGTCATGTTCTGGAACCCGTAAGACGCAAGCTGCTAGGGACGAATCTGGTGTTGTCGATCAATAGTGTAGGTTTCTGGCAAGAGTCTGTCGAATTTGCGTTCACAACGCGCCATTGCCGGCGCAGGTTCCATAGGTGGTGTGGATATCCCATGAAACCGCCGGCTGCCTTCGCAGCGTCCGGCAAGCAAATTGTCCGATGTGCCCCTTGCATTCCCCATCATTCCGTTGCCGTCACGCGCATCCTCCCAAGTGGGCGCAACTATCCGGCTGCCGACATCTCTCACCGGACCGACGCCGCGTCGTGACACGACAGGGCGCCACCGCCGGTGCGGCGGCAAGGGATATGCGCGAGCTTGACGAGAGGCGCATGAGGCGACCTTTCCACGCCGTCCTCCTCCAACTCCAAGCAGTTGAAATACGGTCGATTTATGACATGGGAAAGCCGTGGCTCACAATTACGTGAAATCCATCTATTTCGCAACGCGGCGCCGTAAAAAAACTGTTCGAAAATGCAGAACTTTCGGCGATTTAGCGCTCGGGCGCCCAGGTTTGATCTGGGTCATTGAAAAGTCCTTTTCCATGACCATATCTCCCCTCGTTCGCGGCGCTCCGACCGCCGCGAAGTTTGCAATGTTAACAGGGAGACAAGGGAATGAAGATCGATGATCGTTCCGCTTCTTCTTGGGGCCGCTCCATGACGGCCGACTGTTCCGGAAACAGTCGTTTGCGCGGGTTTTCCGCGCTTTAGCGACGCCAGTCCTCAGCAGAACAACAGAGCGACCTGCAACACAGGCGCAATGGGAAGGAATGCCATGGAAAAACAAGTGATCGAACATGCGGGACAGCCGGTCGGCGTCGCGCTTCACCAGGACGGCAAGGTCAAGTTCATGGCCGTCAAATATCATGTGATGGATCTCGACGACGCCGTCTTCAATTCGGTGTCGGAACTCCGCGGGGCGCTGGCGCGGCTTAAATCCATGCAGCCGCTCGCCGCCGCCTGAGATCTCCGAGTGACCGCGGGTCGCCGATGCGGCGGCCCGTTTTTCCGATGATTCGACGGCGGAGCAGTCCACCGTCGTGTTCGGAACCGCTAAATTCGTGACAAATCGGCAACATTCCCGCGCAAAAAACATATAAGTCGCCGTAGTCCTCGATCGGCGTCAGTCAGCGTCGATTTTGATTAAATTCATAAGCATGAATAGTAAACGCGGTGGATTTCCTGCGCAGTTGCGAAAGGCCTTGAAAGCTTCCGCGTGAAAAAGCGACCGAATCACCGGGTGTGGCGCGGATGCGCCCCTTCAGGCCCGTGTGGACAAATCTTAAATTTTTGTTGAATTCCTGTCATCCGCGCTGAATAAAAGAGTATGGTTCCGGAACTCGGCGCGGGGGGAAGTCGCGCTGCATGTATTGCGTCATGTGACGGGTGTGGCGTTCACGCCGGCTGGCTCGCCAGCATCTAGTTAGGTTCGCGTTTTTCCGCATGAGCGGAAGGATCGCATTTCACAATGCCTCGGGGAATGATTCCTGGGGATCAGGAGTTCGTCTGATCCATGTCGAAAAATCTTGTCGCGCTGGCCGCTTTCGCAGCCCTGATGTCGTCCTGCAGCACCAATTTCATTGCTGGGCCCGACATCGCCTTGACGCCCCATTACAAGGAAAATGTGACGAAAAAGGGCGAAACCATTCAGCCGACCACGAGCTGGTGGGCGAATTTCGGCGATTCCAACCTCAATCGTCTGGTCGATGAAGCGCTGGCTCAGAACCTGAGCGTCGAGACCGCCCGTGAGCGGGTGCGTCAGGCGCGGATCACCGCTCGGGTGAATATCGGCGGATATCTGCCGAGCGGCGGCGTGGATGGATCCGTGACCCGCAACCACACCAACCCGCATGGCGCTCCGTCGCAAGACTACACCACCAATTCCGCGCAGCTGTCGGGCTCTTGGACGCTCAACCCGTTTGGATGGGCCAAGACGTCGCAACGTGAAAAGGCCAATATCGAATCCGCCAAGGAGGGCCTGAACGACGCCCGCCTGACCGTGATCGCCGACATCGCGACTGCCTATATGAACGCCCAAGGCACTGGCCGGCAGATCGAGATCGCCAAGAAGTCTCTGGCTGTCCAGAACAACACCACCCAGATCACCAAGGCGAAGCTGGAAGCCGGCTCGGCGAGCGCGCTGGATGAAGCCCAGGCCTCTGCTCAGGCCGCGCTGACCGCCGCGGACATTCCGCAGCTCGAGCAGGCGCGCCTGCAATACATCAATCAGATCGCCATCCTGCTCGGCAAGGAGCCGGCGGCGCTCGACAACCTCTTCACCAAATACAACGCGATCAAGCGTCCGAAGGTGAAGTTCAACGAAGGCGTTCCCGCCGATCTCCTGCGCAATCGTCCCGATGTCCGTCAGGCCGAGCAGGAGCTGAACTACGCCTTGGCCGATATCGGCGTCGCCGAGGCTGATCGTCTGCCCACCATCACCCTGTCCGGCAACATCGGACCGGCGAAGACCCAGAGCGCGACCGTGACCGGCTGGAGCTTCGGCCCCTCCGTCAATATCCCGATCTTCAACCAGGGCACGCTCAAGGCGGCGGTCGACCTCAACAAGTCCACCGCCAAGGTGCAGTATCTCGCCTATAAGAGCGCGGTTCTGACGGCGGTCAAGGATGTCGAGGATGCGCTTGTGGCGCTGCGCAAGGAGCGCGAGCACTATTCGCGTCTCTCTGTCGCGGTCCAGGAATATCGCCGCGCGCTGGAACTCGCCCAGCAGCTCTACGACGCCGGCAACACCGAATTCTCCGACGTGCTGACGGCGCAGGGTTCGCTCTATTCGGCGGATCTGCAGCTGGCCCAGAGCTCGCAGCAGCTGGCGCTCAACTATATCGCGCTCTGCCAGGCGCTCGGCGGCGGCTGGGCCGGCGACGAGCCGGTGCTGGCGTCCAACTAAACCGGCGCGTTGAACGGCGTCACAACATCGAGTTTCGACAGAATCGGCCCCTGATCGGGGCCGATTTTTTTGTGCCAGTCGAGAAAGGCGCGAAACACCGAACCCGCGTCGCGGCGCAGATCGTGCCACAGCACGAAATTCACGCGCTCCTCGGCGAGCAGATGGCGGTTGTCTTCATCAAGATCATGCGCCACGAAGCACTCCACCGTCCTGCCGAGCGCGTCGAAGGCGGCAAGGATCGACCGGTTGCCGCCGCCGATCGAATAGACGGCGTTGACATCGGCGTTCTGGAGCAGGGCGGCGCGCACGATCTCGCCCGTCGCCGCGTCCCGGCCATAGCCTTCGCTCGCCTCGACGATGCTAAGCTGCGGCCAGCGCGCTGCGAGCAATCCGCGAAAGCCTTCGATCCGCTGTTCCTCGCCGCGGAACCGGCTGGAGGACAAGGTCACCAGCACCGCGCCCTCGGAAAGCGTCGAGCCGATCAGATAGGCCGCCGTTTCCCCGGCGGCGAGATTGTCGGCGCCGACATAGGCGATTCGCTCTGAGCCCGGCAGATCGGTGGCGATGGTGACCACCGGAATGCCCGCCTTGGCAAGATCCGCCACCGCCTGGTTGACGGCAGGCGTATCCGCCGCCTTCAGCACCACGCCATGGCTGCCGCGATTGCGCACCCGCGCCAAAAGCTTGACCAGCGCCGCATCCTCGATCCGTTCGGAAAAGTGAAAACGCGCCCGCAACACCGCCGGCGGCGAGATCGCCGCCTCCTGCTCGAAAGCCTGTCGCACCGCTGTCGAGAACCGGTCCGGCGTCTCCATGATCACGTCGAACACATAGGTCCGGCCGGTCAGCGCCTGCGCCTGTTCCTGCTGCTTCAATTCGTCGATCGCCGCCTGAACCCGGCTCATCGTCTGCCGCCGCACGCCGCCGCGCCCGTTGATGACCCGGTCGACGGTGGCGGTCGATAGCCCGGCCTGAAAAGCGATGTCCTTGATCAGAAAGTCATGCGCCATGGCGCGCCTCGATTTGATGGATTTTTGATGGATCCTGCCCCTGTGCCTAGCACGGGCCGCGCCTATACTGAACTCACATTCGTCAAGCTCAGGGAGGAGCCCATGAAGACCGACAATCCGAAAGCCATGCGCGCGAACCGCGTCTGGTATCGCGAAACCGATTGCGATCTCGACGATTTCATCTCGCTGATCAGCCAGACCACCGATCCCACTGACTACCCGCATGCCAGCGCGGCCGAGAGGAATGTGCTGATCTACGACGCCCAGCGCATCGCCGACGCCTGCGCGACGGAGGAGGGGCGGCGCGACGTTCTCGCCGAAATCTGCGAAGTCTTCGCCCATGGCCCCGGCGTCGCCGTCTTCAAGCGCGCCTTCACCGATCTCGGGACAATCGATCGCGCCACCCAGATCTTTGCTGAGATCATCGAGGAGCAGCATCGCAGCAAGACCGGCGGCGGCGATCATTTCGCCAAGCCCGGCGCCAATGACCGCATCTGGAATTCGCTGGAAAAGCACTGCCTCGCCAACGCCGAGAATTTCGCGCAGTATTACGGCAACGCCATCATCGCGCTCGCTTCCGAAGCCTGGCTCGGCCCGCATTACCAGATGACGGCGCAGGTCAATCGGGTCAATCCGGGCGGCGCGGCGCAGAAATTCCACCGCGATTATCATCTCGGCTTCCAGTCGGCCGCCGAGATCGAGCGCTATCCCGCCCATGTACATCACCTCTCGCCGGTGCTGACGCTGCAGGGCGCCGTCGCCCATTGCGACATGCCGCTCGAAAGCGGCCCGACGCTGTTCCTGCCCTATAGCCAGATCTATCCGCTCGGCTATCTCGTCTCGGCGCGGCAGGAGTTTCAGGATTACTTCACCGCCCATCATGTCCAACTGCCGCTGGAAAAGGGCGATGTGGTCTTCTTCAATCCGGCGCTCATCCATGCGGCGGGAACCAACCGCTCGGAGAACATTCTCCGCACCGCTAATCTCCTGCAGGTCTCTTCGGCCTTTGGTCGGGCGATGGAAACGGTCGGGCGCGAAAAGATGTCGGCAGCGCTCTATCCGGCGCTGAAGGCGATGCTCGCCGGTGGCCGCATCAGCCAGGCGGCAGCCGACAACGCCATCGCCTCCTGCGCGGAGGGCTATT
This sequence comes from Rhizobium sp. FKL33, assembly GCF_005222915.1. Taxonomy (GTDB): domain Bacteria; phylum Pseudomonadota; class Alphaproteobacteria; order Rhizobiales; family Rhizobiaceae; genus Rhizobium_E. The sequence continues at coordinate 54,027 of NZ_STFX01000054.1, read as the reverse complement.
CTTTCCCGACCAATCTCGACCGCGATCCGCCGCTCGGCGGTTTGGCGCCGAAGACGCAGGCGCAGTTGTTCCGCGAGGCGCTCGCCTCCGACATGTCGCCGGATGACTTCTCCAAAGCGCTCGCCGCGCAGTCGGAGAAGAAGCTGACCTGACCACTGAGCTTCGACCGCGCCGCCGACCGATCGGCGCGGCCGATGGACCGAGGCAACCCCGGAGTCTTGACGGCAAGGAAGAGGAGCCTTGCCGTCGACAGGATCTACCGTCGGTTTGCCTTCGGACATCCGCCCGACGTCTTCCAGCCGTAGTTTCTCCCCTGCGGCCTGATGTCGGCGATAAAGACCCTCCCCGGCGCCGGGGAGGGTTCTTCGTTTTGTACTATATCACCGCATGGTGATGAAGGAGGATCCATGATCGAGAACGCCGCCCGTCTTGCGGGCAAGATTGCCGTCATCACAGGCGGAACGCAGGGACTGGGAGCCACCGTGGCCCGGCTTTTTGCCGAACGCGGCGCCGAGGGACTGGTGATCTGCGGCCGCAACGAGGCCAAAGGCGAAGCCAATGCGCGCGACATCGAGACCGCGACCGGCGTCCGCACCGTCTATCAGCCCGCCGACCTTGAAAAGGTGGAGGACGCCCGCGCCGTGATCGCCCGCGCCGATCAGGAATTCGGCCGCATCGATTGCCTGGTCAACGCCGCCGCCATCACCGATCGCGGCACGATCCTCGACACCAGCCCCGAATTGTTCGACCGCATGTTCGCCATCAATGTGCGAGCGCCGTTCTTTCTGATGCAGGAGGCGATCGGCCTGATGCGCCGTGAACGCACCGAAGGCTCGATCGTCAACATCGGCTCCATGTCGGCCATGGCTGGCCAGCCCTTCCTCGCCGCTTACTGCGCCTCCAAGGGCGCGCTGGAAACGCTGACCAAGAACACGGCCTATGCCGTTCTGCGCAACCGCATCCGCGTCAATGGCCTCAATATCGGCTGGATGGCGTCGGAGGGCGAGGACCGAATCCAGCGCGAATTCCACGGCGCGCCCGCCGACTGGCTGGAAAAGGCCGCCGCCGGCCAGCCCTTCGGCCGTCTGGTCGATCCGCAGGAAGTGGCGCGCGCCTGCGTCTATCTCTGCTCGGCGGAATCAGGCTTGATGACCGGTTCGGTTATCTGCCTCGACCAGTCGATCTGGGGCGCCTATGACGGCTCGCCGCATCCGGCTGCGCCGCTCTGAACCGGGCAGGGCGCGTCAGAGCTTCATCTGCCGCGCTTCCTCGATAAGCCATTCGCGGAACGCGGTGATGCGCGCATCGCCGCCGTTCTGTTGCGGATAGACGAGGAAATAGGCGTATTCCGACGGCGCGCGGATGCTGAGCTCGAATGGCCGGATCAGCTTGCCTTCCGACAGATCCGCCGCCACCATGGCGAAATCGGCGAGCGCCACCGCCTCGCCGGCGATGGCCGCCTCCACCGCATCCGTCGAGGTGCCGAACACGATGGTGCGGCTGTCGTCGAAATCGGCGACGCCCGCGGCGGCCATCCACATGCGCCAGTTCGGCCAGGTCACGCCCGGCCGCGACCATTCGATATGGGCAAGCGTGTGCATTTGCAGATCGCTGGGTTTTTGCAGCGGCTTGCCCGAGGCGAGCAGGCGCGGGCTGCAGACCGGCACGATGACATTGTCGAACAGCCGATGCGCGGCCAGGGCCGGATATTTTCCCGGCCCGTAGCGAATGGCGACATCGACGTCGTCGAGATCGAAGTCGCGCACTTCATAGGACACGTCGAAACGAAGTTCGATTTCCGGATGCCGCTTGCGGAACTGGTCGACGCGCCGCATCAGCCATTTGGTGGCGAATTGCGGATCGACGGTGACGCGCAGATAGTCTGCGCCGCGCGCCTTCTTGCGCGCCCGCGACACCGCCTTTTCGAGAACGTCGATCGCCTCCTTGGCCGCGTCATACATGATGGCGCCGGCTTCGGTGAGGCGGATGGACCGGCTGGTGCGCACGAAGAGCTGCGCGCCGACCTGGTCCTCGATTTCCTTGATCTGGTAGCTCACTGCCGCCGGCGTCAAGCCGAGTTCGTCGGCCGCGCGGGTGAAATTGAGATGATGGCCCGCCGCCACCAGCGTTCTCAGGGCGCGGGCGCCAGGTGCTGCTCGCATGCGGTACCTTCAAAAAATGCTTGAAATTATAATGAGAATTACTCGTTTCTCTTATGGAGGTCAATGCGTCATAACTAAACCATCAAATCAACTTAAAGAAAAACTTGATGGAGCCGGTTATGTCGACCTCTTTCGCCACCCACCATGCCGGCCATGTCGCTCTCGACTGGCGCAAGGCCTTCCACCATGTCGCGGCTTTCTTTGCGGCCCGCGAGCCTTCCGCAGCCGCGCCGGAACTGCCGGCGGAATTGCGCCGCCTGCCGGCGCATCTGCTCGCCGATATCGGCGTCGATCCGCGTTTCGCGGCAGAGACCGATTTTCCGCAGCGCGGCACCGCGCCCGGTCTCTGACGCCAGGCGATCATCGCTCGCGGACCGCCCGCGCCGTCTCGGCGATCCGCAGGAATTCCCGCGCGGCGGTCGGCAGCGACGAGCCTCTGCGCCAGACCAGCCCGACCTGAACCACCGGCAACGCGCCCGAGACATCGCGGCTTTCGATCCTGTCGCCTTCCAGTGACCAGGGCCGATAGACGAGATCCGGCAAAAGCGCAATGCCGGCGCCGGTCGCCACCAGGCTGCGCACAGCTTCCACCGATCGCGTGCGGAAAGCCACATGCGGCTTGGCGCCCAGCGCCGTCAGCAGCTTGCCGGTGTTTTCCTCGATTTCGTCCACCGTCAGCATGATCAGCGGTTCCTGGGCGATGTCCTTCACCGAAATGATGTCGGCGCCGCCGAGTTTGTGTCCCATCGGTAGCCAGAGGCGATAGGGCGAGGTCTCGATGATCTCCGCCTGCAACGCCATGCGATCGCGCAGGTTGGAAATCGTCATCACCGCAATATCCAACTCGCCGCCGACCAGGAGATGCTCGAGATAGGAGCCGTTGTCCTCCATGGCGGTGACGTCGACGCCCGGATAGGCGCGCCTGTAGCGCCGGAGAAGATCCGACAGCACATAGCCCGCCACCAGCGAGGTGACGCCGAGATTGAGCGCGCCGGAGACATCCTGCTTCTGTTCGGAGAAAGCCCGCCGGGCGTCCGACACCTGCGAGAGAATGTTTGTCGCATGGCGCAGGAACTGATGGCCGTTATGCGTGATCGTCAGCCCGCGCGAATGCCGCTCGAACAGCGCCACGCCCAGATCGCTTTCGAGTTCCTTGATCGCCTCGGTGATCGAGGATTGCGAGATCGACAACATCTGCGCCGCCCCCGACACAGTGCCCTGTTCGGCGACGGCGATGAAATACTGCAATTGTCTGAGCGTGAAAGCCATGGGGCGAGGTTAAAGCACATCGCCCCTGAAGGCGCAATTTAGCGGAAGCCCTCCGACGGGATCTGAGCGGAGCTTACTGCAGCTCCAGAATCTTCTGCAGCACGCGCTGGGCTTCGTCCTGATCCGGCTCCCAGAAATGGATGCTGGCGCTGTCTTCCGAGCCCAGAGAGATGTGGAACGCCTCGCGGTCCATGCCGAGTTCGACCATGCGCGCCTCGATCCGGCTGGCGTCGGCGGCGACGCCGTTGAATTTCAGGGTGGCGCTGTATTGAGCTGCGTGGCTGGACATCCGTTTCCTCCCGTATTCCTTGCGGAATGCTATCCTATATAGAGAGAAAATTCGCAATGTGAAGGTTTTGTTAACCTTAATTCTGAGGGGTTAAGTATAAGTAATACTATTTATATTTGCCTTTTGGCAGGTTCGAGGCAGGCCTTTCCGGCCTCCGTCACTGCAGCGGTGAGTTGCGTCAGCTGATCGGCCGCCAGACGATTGATCTGCCAGGTGAGGGGAATGTCGAGATGGGCGCCGGGAACGAGTTCGACGAGGCGTCCGGCGGCGAGATGATCGCGCACCAGCAGATCCGGGTTCATGCCCCAGCCGAGTCCCAAGAGGCAGGCCTCGACAAAGGCCTGCGTCGAGGGCAGCCAGTGGCCTGACAATGCCGCATCGCTGCCGAGGGCGGCCTTCGCCCAGTGTTCCTGCAGCCGGTCTTTCTGGTTGAAGGTCAACGACGGGGCCTGCGCCAGCGCTTCGGCGGAGACGCCACCCGGGAAATGCCGGGCGATGAAAGCCGGGCTCGCCGTCGCCCTGTAGCGCAAAGCGCCGAGATGAAAAGCGCGGCAGCCCGAGACGGGCCTCTCCAGACTGGTGACGGCGGCCAGCACCTGTCCGCGCTTCAGCCATTCGGCGGTGTGGTCCTGGTCGTCGACGGTGATGTTGAGCAAATGTCCGGTCCGGTCGGAAAACCGCGCCGCCGCCGGCAGGAACCAGGAGCCGAGACTGTCGGCGTTGACAGCCACCGCCACCGTGGCCCGCCCCGCCGTCTTGTCGCCGTCGTCCAGCGCTGGGAGTTCGCGGAACAGTTCATGCTCGAGCAGGCTGACATGCTGCATGTGCCGGCAGAGCCAGGCGCCTTTCTCGGTCGCCGCGCAGGGATTGCCGCGGGCGATCAGCGCTGCGCCGATCCGGTCCTCAAGCTGTTTCACCCGCTGCGACACCGCAGACGGCGTGACGTTCAGAATGCGCGCCGCCTTTTCGAAACTGCCGGTTTCGGCGACCGCGGCCACCGCGCGCAGCGAAGCATAGTCGATCATTGGGATTAGCTCTGCTTAATTCACGTTAGAGTATTTAACTAGCCTAAATCCCGTATCCGCGCTAGCGAACCGTGACCCGAGAGGAGCGCGCATGACATTTCCCATCTTCTTCACCGGCTTCGGCGCAGGCCTCGGCCTGATCGTCGCCATCGGCGCGCAAAACGCTTTCGTGCTCCGCCAGGGCCTGCTCCGGGAGCATGTCTTCGCCGTCTGTCTGGCCTGCGCTGTGTCCGACGCCGCGCTGATCACACTGGGGGTCAGCGGTTTCCGGCTGGTGTCGACGGTGATGCCCTGGCTCGACCCGGCGATGCGCATCGGCGGCGCGCTGTTTCTCCTCTGGTATGGCGCCCGCAGCTTTCTTTCCGCCTGGCGCGGCGGGGCTGCGCTTCTGGCCGAGCAGGGAATGACGCGCCCGCTCTGGCCCACGCTCATCACCTGCCTCGCGCTCACCTGGCTCAATCCGCATGTCTATCTCGACACGGTCATGCTGTTGGGCCCAATATCCACCCGTTACGAGGGGGCCGAACATGTCTTCGGTCTCGGCGCGGCGTCGGCCTCCTTCGCTTTCTTTTTCTCGCTCGGTTATGGCGCGCGGCTGTTGCGCCCGCTCTTTGCCCGTCCGCAGGCCTGGCGCGTGCTCGACGCGGCGATCGGCGTGGTGATGTGGACGATCGCCATCAGTCTTGTCGCCGGTCGCTAAATTCAGCGCGGCAGCGCCGGAACATCGAGATGCTCGGGCGGCAGCCCCAACCGCGCCCGCTCGGCCATCATCCGATAGGCGGTCTCCAGATGCCGCGTCATCCTGGCGGGATCGAACAGCGGCGAGGTCAGCCGCGCCGCCTCGAGCTTTGACCGATAATGTGCCCGCTTATTGGCGTCGCCGATCAGCTCCAGCGCCAGACGCACGTAATCCCGCTCCGTCTCCGCCGCCAGCTCCTCGCAGCCGGCAAGCCTGAGCAACGCCCAGCTGACGCGAGAATGATAGGATTGTCCCCGCGTGGTGACGAGCGGCGCGCCTGCTCGCAGAATATCGGCGCTGGTCGAGTGGCCGTTGTAAGGCGTCGTGTCGAGCGCGAGATCGGCGAGCGCGATCTGACCGAGATAGACGGGATGCGGCGCGGGCTCGCCGATGAAGACGATCCGCTCGCCCGCCACGCCCTGCCGTTCCGCCTCGGAGAGCAGCGATCGCTGCGCCTCGCGATTACGGCACAGCATCCAGAGAACCGCCTCCGGCGCGCCGCGCATAATTTCCATCCACAGTTCGAACAGTCTCGGCGTCATTTTCCGGGGCGCGTTGAAGGCGCCGAGGATCACTTTTTCTTCGGGCAGGCCGGCATCGGCGCGCCGGACAGGCTGGATGCCGGCGGGGTCGAAGCCGCGGTTCGGCATCTGCGTCTCCGGCAGGCGGCAGAGCTTTTCGCGATAATGCGGCTTGGCGCTGTCCGGCGTCACCAGTCGGTCGGTGATGGCGTAATCGAAATCCGCCCCCGGCACGGTCGAGGGATAGCCGAGATAGACCGCCTTGAGAGGCGCGCCGCTGAGCCGGGCGATGTTGAGCCGGGCGCCGCTGGTGAAGCCTTTGAGATCGACGAGAATGTCGACGCCTTCTGCGTCGATGCGCGCCGCCGCCGCCCCGTCGTCGAGCCCGGCGAGATCGACATAGTCTGCCTGAAGTTCGCCCAGCCGCTTGTCCGCCACCATCCGCGGGCCATAGCCGAACAGCCTGATCTCGAAATGCTCCCGGTCATGGGCGAGATAGACAGGCTCCATCACGTCGAAGACGATATAGTTGCCGAATTCGTCGCTGAGATAGCCGATGCGGATCTTGCCCTCGGCGCCGATGTTCCGGCGCGTCGGCGCTTCGCCGCTGGCCTTTGCAGATTGCCGCAGCCGCAATTCATCCGCCGAAGGCAGGCTTTGCCTGTCGGGATCATCGAGCCAGTAGAGCCGGTCGAGCGCCGCCTGATGGGTGAACACCGCTTTTGCGAACGGCGTCATCGGCTCGCTCATCAACGCATCGAAACGCCGCATCGCTTCGAAATCCATCATGCTGCGCGCCGAGGCCATCAGTTCCACGGTCAGCAGCACATCTTCGGGATTGTGCGCGAGAGCCGTCTTCAGGCAGTCGCGGGCCGCCTCGGGTCGGCCGAGCGCCTTGAGCGTATTGGCCTTGAAGAAGGCCTGGTCGGGCTTCGCCGCATCGAGCCTGTCGAGCAGAGCGGGCGCTGCCGTCAGCATCTTCCGGGCCTGCAGGGCGCGAGCCAGCGCCATGGCCAGACCAGGTTCGAGCGCCGGCATAGCTGCGATTTCAGGGGCGATGCGGCCCAGATCCTCGCCCGCGCCGGCCTGCAGAAACAGCTGGCAGGCCAGGAGCCGGAATGGCTCCGCTTTGTCGGGCGCCAGATGAGCCATCCGCTCGTAGATCCGGCCCGCCTCCGCCAGCCTGCCGGTTTTGGCGAGGCTTGCGGCGAGAGCCCCCATCAGCGCCGGCTCCCGGTTGGCTTCGGGCAGGTCGGCCAGCGTCGCCACCACCTCGGCATGGGCGCCGGCGTGCTGCAACTCTCTGACGGCGTTGAGAAGGGCGATGAGATCTGGACGCATGCGGTGCTCGATTCGGTGGCCGCGATCCTACACTGCGGGCCGTCGAGCAGACAAAAAAATGACCGGACGGGCAGGGGATGGCCGTCCGGTCAAGAAAAGCGCGGGTGATGCGGGGAGGGGAACGCACCCGCGCTCGGGGGGGAGGAGGTCAGTTGGGTCTTCAGAAAGCGGCGCGGCGAAGGGCTGCGCGGCGGGACGCGTCGTTCTCGCAGATGGAGGTCACGATCGACGACACGGCCGTCGCCACGAACATGACCGTGATCAGGCCTGCCATTACTGTGAGCGTCATGTACATCATCTCGTTTGTCCTTCCGTCAGACCGTGTGTCCGCTTGGTCATGGTTATGACCCTTCAGGCGGCGCTTGGCTGTTTCCTGGGGAACACCGGCTGTGATCCGGACATTCCCTCTCATCTGCGTTCATTAGAACCGATGAGCCTTGAAGCGCCGCTGAATGCTTCGTTCAGATAACGTTCAGCCTATGGAAAAGTTTCGAGCCTCCGAAAGATTTAGTTGACAGGGCGGCGCGGCTGGCCCAGCCGCCGGCCGCCAAACGCGCCGGAACAGATGGAAAACCTCCGGGAATCGGATAGTTTCGCTTTCAGAAGGAGATGCCGATGCCCCGCTACAAGACGCGCGACGGATGGGTCGAGGTCGACAATTGGGGCTACCAGCTCCAGGGCCGCAACGGGCCGCTGTCGGTCACGGCGCTCGCCGATGAGCCGCATGACATGCTGGTGATCGACGCCACCCGCGACGGAACCGACGCCACCCGCTTTTCCCGCAAGGATGTATCCGCCATGCAGGACGGCCCCGACGGCCGCCGCCTCGTCGCCTCCTACATCTCCATCGGCGAAGCCAGCGATTTCCGCGACTACTGGGACAAGGACTGGACGACCACCGGCAAGGCGACCGGCAAACTCACCGCCGACGCCCCCGACTGGCTGGGCCCCGTCAATCCCGACTGGCCGGAAAGCCGCAAGGTCCGCTATTGGGACGAGGACTGGCAGAACATCCTCTTCAACGATAAGCGCAGCGGCGATCTCGACAAAATCGTCAAATCCGGTTTCGACGCCGCCTATCTCGATATCGTCGACGCCTATTACTTCTGGGGTTCGGAAGTCAAAAAATCCGATCGCCGTCCCGGCGACCCCAAAAACGACACCCAGGCCGCCGACCGCATGGTCGAGTTCATCAAGGACATGACCGACCACGCCCGCGAGAAAAACGACGATTTCTTCGTCATCCCGCAGAACGGCGCCTGGATCATCGACGCGCTGAAGGACGGAGGCAAAGCCTATCGCGACGAGATCGCCGACTACTATTCATCCATCGGCGGCATCGCCATCGAAGACCTGTATTTCCGCGGCGACAAAGACGAAAACAACCGCTTCCGCCCCGACGAAGACACGATCCGCATCCTCAAACGCGACTTCCTCGCCCACGACATCCCCGTCTATGTCACCGACTACATCACCGGCGGCAAGCGCATCGCCAAATTCGAGGCGGCGGCGGCAG
>NZ_STFX01000054.1:1074-45127 GCF_005222915.1 Rhizobium sp. FKL33 | reverse complement strand
GGGGGGGGGGGAAGTGTAACGCTTTCTATATCCTGTCCCCTTTGGTCGGGTGGAGGGAAGCCACTCAGATCATCGCCACGGGTTGGCAAAGCGTTGGTCCGTCTTCACCGGGCCTTAGCAGAGCGACAGGCACTCGCAACGACGGCTGACATTGGCAATGACTGCTCCGGTCGAGGAAAGCGACCTGCAGTTTCTGTGGGCAAATGTCTACCTCTAAAACAACGCTGATCTTGACGAAGCCAGCGGACCCAATGCCCTCGCTGTTGAGGGAGCCATTCGGTCTTGTGGGTCGACATATACGGCTCTTGGCGGCGCCATCGGCTCGACTGAGAACCTATTGATAGATGCGGTGATGGATGGCCTTGCAATTCCCAGCCTCGACGGTATTCTTCATGCGGTCAAGCGTGGTCGTCTCGGCGTTCGAATTAACTAATCCCTCTATGGCAAATATAAATTCAAACTCGAACAGCTAAGCACACATGAACGCCAAATATCTCACCACGGCATTGATAGCTTTTTTTCTAGCGCATCCCGTCAAAGCTGCTCGGCTAACGGACGAAGAGCGGTTGGACACTTTGGCAATTGCTCATGTTGCAAAACTCTGCGACATCGAATTCAACCACGACAGAAGGGCTTGGCTCTACGGATTTGGGATGGGCGTTGATCCCGCCGTTCATGCGCGGGCAAAAGCTATGGCAGAAAAAGGCCTGAAAGAACTCGCCCAACGCTTCGGCAGAGAGGGTGCTTGTGCGAGGTACAGGGCCACCTTTAAAACTATGGGCGGCTGGCTTTAGCGTAAAGTATTTGATGACCCCGCGCCACTCCGTTAAGCTGAGTTTATCCAATCATGAATTCTGAAAATGCTTAAATTCTACCGCGCACCAAAATATTGAAGGTGGATCCGAATCTCATCGGTCGAGATTAAGTACGCTTCTCAGAATGTGCTTCAATAACCTCACTTGCAAATCACATTCCCCTGTCGGTTCTTGTAGCACCCTGGTCGCTGCGCCTGATTTTGCTTGTAATAATACTGTTGGCTCTGGTTGTTGGCGCCGGAAAGATCGCCATCGAGATCGCCGTTGATGTCGCTGCTGCTTGGTTTGTTTCGGATGACGCGCGTTTCGCTGAAGGCGCTTACGGGCGAGAGCGTGATGATGGCCAGCATGAGTAAGGCGGCGCGCATGGGGATCTCCTGATAACGATAGTTGCTCAACTCTACAGCGTCGGCTCCTGTTCCCGCAATCGCCGCCGCATGTCTTTCGGCGTGGTCGAGGGGTAGCGGAGACGGGGCTGTATTTGATGTCGGAAAGCATGCCGGAGAAATAGGGCTTTATTTTGTGTGCTCCCCGGCCCCTCATCCCCCTGCCGGGACCTTCTCCCCGCACCTGCGGGGAGAAGCCGGATTGTGGCAATGCCGGCGCTCCATCGCCCTTCGCCCCGCAGGTGCGGGGAGAAGGTGGCGGCAGCCGAATGAGGGGCGGAGCAGGACGCTCAACGATATGGGCCACTCGCGCGTCGACAACGTGTTCGCCATAAAGTAGCATTGCTTGTCACCAAAAAAGCGGCGTCATCATGCGCGAGGCAGACATATTCAGGACGAGACGCGCCAGAGAATTGCGCCAGGTCGACAATGATGCTGAGCGCGCCTTCTGGAGCGAGGTTCGCGGCAGGAGGCTGAGCGGATACAAATTCGTGCGTCAGGAACCGATTGATCGGTATTTCGCGGATTTTGCATGCCGTGAAAAGAAGCTGGTGGTGGAGTTGGACGAAAGCCAGCATGTCAATTCCGCTCACGATGTCAGGCGCGACCGGGTGATGACCGAGCTGGGCTGGAATGTTCTGCGCTTCTGGAGTGTCGATGTTCTGACGGAGCGCGATGCGGTGCTTGAGACCCTGCTCAGTTTCCTCGATCGTCCATCGATGCGCATTGTGGAGGCGTCGGACGTCAAGTATTTTCCGGCCTTTTGTTTTCACGATCTATGACGGGCGCGTAACTGAATTGCAGGCGTGCACAGCCCCTCATCCGGCTGCCGCCACCTTCTCCCCGCGCCTGCGGGGAGAAGGTGGATGTGGCAATGTCGGCGCTCCATCGCCCTTCTCCCCGCATGCGCGGGGAGAAGGTGGCGGCAGCCGGATGAGGGGCGATGCACGCCCTGCACCCCCCCATACAACCCGCAAAAATTTTCACTCATTTCATCCCCCACCATCCCACGCCCCTTATCCTATCCCTCGTCCCATCATCGGCTACACCGCGAGGCGTCGCGGCGAGATGGGGCCGGCGCTGGGGGAAGGGGGACGACGTGCATCCCTTTCTCCGGGGCTTCGAGAAACGACGACCCCCGAACACTGGGGACCTGGGCGTGAAAGCGTCCCCCAGGGTGGCGTCTCGAAAGGGACGTTACAGTAAGGCCCGCTTTAGAGGCGGATTACCCGCAGGCTCCACCTGCGGCGACGAGCGTCAAGTTCGAAGCACAAACCGCCGAATGCGGGGCGCGACGAGCGTCATACTAAACTTACTTAACGAGGCGTTCTTCGCGCCCCGGCCGAGCCCTTATGGGCGAAGCGAGACAATGACGGACAACTCCGGGCGATCAAAGGCTGCGGAGCGGTTTGGCGCGTCCGCTCCCGCGCGACGTCCGGGAGCCCCGCCGTCCACCCTTCCAAAACGGCCCAAATCGCTCTATACCGCGCGCGTCAACTGCCGGATTCTTCCGGCCTCACCACCCGCATTCGTTGGCGGGACTGGATAAAGGAAAAGCATATGTCCGTTTCCCTGACTTTCCCCGATGGCTCCATCCGCTCTTATGACGCCTCCGCAACCGGACGCGACGTCGCCGAGAGCATTTCGAAATCGCTCGCCAAGAAGGCCGTCGCCATCAAGATCGACGGCGCGCTGCGCGATCTCTCCGACCCCGTCATCGACGGCCGGATCGAGATCGTCACCCGCGCCGATCCCGCCGCTCTCGAGCTCATCCGCCATGACGCGGCCCATGTGATGGCCGAAGCCGTGCAGGAACTCTGGCCCGGCACCCAGGTCACCATCGGCCCGGTGATCGAAAACGGCTTCTATTACGATTTCTATCGCGACACGCCCTTCACGCCCGACGACCTGCCGGTCATCGAGAAGAAGATGAAGGAGATCATCGGCCGCAACAAAGCCTTCACCAAGCAGGTCTGGTCGCGCGACAAGGCCAAACAGGTGTTTGCCGACAAGGGCGAAAAGTTCAAGGTCGAACTGGTCGACGCCATCCCCGAGGGGCAGGATCTCAAGATCTACCATCAGGGCGACTGGTTCGATCTCTGCCGCGGTCCGCATATGGCTTCCACGGGTCAGATCGGTACGGCCTTCAAGTTGATGAAGGTGGCCGGCGCCTATTGGCGCGGCGACAGCAACAATCCCATGCTGACCCGCATCTACGGCACCGCCTGGGCCGAACAGGCCGAGCTCGACGCTTATCTACACAAGCTTGCCGAAGCCGAAAAGCGCGATCACCGCAAGCTCGGCCGCGAAATGGATCTCTATCACTTCCAGGAAGAAGGCCCGGGCGTGGTGTTCTGGCATGGCAAGGGCTGGCGCATGTTCCAGACCCTGACCGCCTATATGCGCCGGCGTCTGGCCGGAACCTATCAGGAGGTCAACGCGCCGCAGGTGCTCGACAAGTCGCTGTGGGAAACCTCGGGCCACTGGGGCTGGTATCAGGAGAACATGTTCGCGGTGAAATCCGCCCATGCCTTCACCCATCCCGATGACGAGGAAGCTGACCAGAAGGTTTTCGCGCTCAAGCCGATGAACTGCCCCGGCCATATCCAGATCTTCAAGCATGGCCTGAAGTCCTATCGCGACATGCCGGTGCGTCTGGCCGAATTCGGCCTCGTGCATCGCTATGAAGCCTCGGGGGCGTTGCACGGGCTGATGCGCGTGCGCGGCTTCACCCAGGACGACGCGCATGTGTTCTGCACCGACGAGCAGATGGCGGCGGAATGCCTGCGCATCAACGACCTGATCCTCTCGGTCTATCAGGATTTCGGCTTCGACGAGATCGTGGTGAAGCTCTCCACCCGTCCGGACAAGCGCGTCGGCGACGATGCGCTCTGGGATCGCGCCGAAAGCGTGATGATGGAGGTGTTGAAAACCATCGAGGAACAGTCCGGCGGCCGCATCAAGACTGGCATCCTGCCGGGCGAGGGCGCCTTCTATGGCCCGAAATTCGAATATACGCTGAAGGACGCCATCGGCCGCGAATGGCAGTGCGGCACGACCCAGGTCGACTTCAACCTGCCCGAACGCTTCGGCGCCTTCTATATCGACAGCAATTCGGAAAAGACCCAGCCGGTAATGATCCATCGCGCCATCTGCGGCTCGATGGAGCGCTTCCTCGGCATTCTCATCGAAAACTATGCCGGCCATATGCCGCTGTGGTTTGCGCCGCAGCAGGTGGTGGTCGCCACCATCACCTCGGAAGCCGACGATTACGCCATGAAAGTGGTGGAGCGTCTGCGTCACGCCGGCCTGTCGGTCGAGGCGGATCTGCGCAACGAGAAGATCAACTACAAGGTCCGCGAACATTCGGTGACCAAGGTTCCGGTGATCCTGGTCTGCGGCAAGCGCGAGGCCGAGGAGCAGACGGTCAACATGCGCCGTCTCGGTTCGCAGAATCAGACGCCGATGGCGCTGGAGGAAGCCATCGCCGCGCTGGTGGACGAAGCGACCCCGCCCGACCTCAAGCGCAGGGCGGCGCTGTAAACGCGCGCTCCAGACAAAAGTTCCGGCAGGCGTGGACAAAATCCACGCCTGTCGTCATTATGTCACCCTAGGTTCTTATCAGTGTAAGAACTGTAGACGATGATTCTGGAAACGCCCCCGTGAAATTCAAAGAACTGTCCTACGCCAATGAGAGCGACCCGCTTCTCAAGCGCATGGTGATCCGCACCGTCGAGAACCTGTCCGGCCGCGACAAATATGTCGAGATGTACAAGATCTGGCGCTCGGATGTGGTGGGCAAGTCGGACCGGGTGTTTTCCAAAATGCTCGAACTCATCAAGATCGATCTCTCGGTCAAGGGCAACTGGCCGCCCAAGGATCTTCCGGATGGTCCGGTGGTGATGATCGCCAACCATCCCTATGGCATCGCCGACGGCATCGCCGTGCTGGCGCTCGCCGAACAGCTGGGCCGTCCCTTCAAGGTGCTGATCAACGACCAGCTCCTGAAAATCCCGGAAATGAAGCCCTATTCGCTGCCGGTCTCCTTCGACGAGACCAAGGAAGCGCTGGCCATCAATATGGCGACGCGCAACGAGGCGCTCAGGCTGCTCAAGGAAGGCGTCACCATCGTCATCTTCCCGGCCGGCGGCGTCGCGACCGCGCCCAAGGGTTTCGGCCAGGCAGAGGACCTGCCGTGGAAAATGTTCCCGGCCAAGCTGATCCAGTCGGCCAAGGCGAGCGTGCTGCCGATCTATTTCGAAGGCCAGAACGGCTGGCTGTTCCATCTCGTCAGCCGCTTTTCGCTGACGCTGCGCCTGTCGCTCCTGATCCGCGAATTCTGCCAGCTTTCGGGCGAAACGATCTATTCGAATATCGGCCAGATCGTGCCTTGGGACGAACTGTCGAACATTCCGGACCGCAAGGCCATTCTGCAATATATCTATGACTGCGTCTTCGCGCTGGGCGGTCGGACGGAAAAGACCGCGTAAGGCCGGAGTGACGGATCAACCGTCATCCAGCAGCACTTCCACGTCCTGGTTCTTGCCGGGCGTGACGGTGAAATCGCGCTGGTAGATCTTGTCCTTGTGCCGCGCAACGGCGGTGTATTTGCCTTCGGCGAGGATCACCACCGGAAACGCGCCGACGCTTTCGCTGACCGAGTCGCCCGAGCCCGACAGGATCGACCAGGCGGTGTCGGCGATGGCTTCGCCGCCCTCCTGCGACACCAGCTTCAGCGCGATCTTGGCCGCCTTGTGCTGCAGCGTCGCCTTGGTCAATTGCCCGGCGCGGATCTGGATGTCGGCGCGGATCGTGGCGTTGATGTCGCCGTAATTGGAGACGATGTGATAGGTGCCGGCGTTCAGCCGCACGATCTCGCCCGGCTTGACGTCGCCCATGATCAGGCCGCGCTCGCCATCCTCGCGCACTTCGGTCGAATAGATGTTGAATTTCAATTCGCTGAGGGGAATGCGGTTGTCGGAGCCCGACACCGCGTTCAGCACCACGCCGCCGGCGTCCAGCACCAGGGTCTGGGCGGCGACGTCGCCTTTGGCCGGCACGACCAGCTTCTTCGTGGCACCGGCGCGGCCGAAGGCCACATGCACGAAATATTCGCCCGGCTCGAGTTCGAGATCGGCGGAGCCGCCCTCGGCGCTGGCGAGCAGCGGCAGCTTGCCGTCGGGGCCGGCGATGGGGCGGAACACCCGCCAGGAGAGACCATATTTCATCGGCGCGCCGCCTTCGGTCAGCCGCGCCTCGAAATGCACCGGCCTGCCGGTCGACAAAAGCGCGTCACCGCTCGGAGACAAGGGCGAAAAGGCGTTGACCGGAGGCGTCTCCGCCGGCCGCGTGGCCGTGCCCGCGCCGGGCTTGACTTCATCGGGCCTGCGGCTGGGTTCGATGACGGTGAAGGGATCGGTGTCCTGCGCATGAGCGGGCGCGGGGCCGGCAATCATGACGGCGAGGGCCGCTGGCGCGAATGAGGCGATGATGGCGGTCTTCATTTCCGAGCTTGACTCTCCGTTCGCGGCGGATCACTTCTCCCGCAAGCTGGACAGGATTTCAAGTCCGACTTCTTCGTCGGAATAGAGGCAATATGAAGACCGATATCACGCTGATCGACTATCTCCGCACCCGCCGCTCCATTCCCGCTTTCCAGATGCGCGAGCCGGGGCCATCGAAGGAGGAGGTCGACGCCATGCTGACGCTGGCGAGCCGCGTGCCCGACCATGGCAAGCTCGCCCCCTGGCGCTTCATCGTCTATGCCGGTCCGGTCCGCGAGCGGATCTCGTTGGAGCTCGCCGCCATCCGCAAGGGCGACCAGCCGGATCTCTCGGAAGAAATGGTCAAGGTCGAGGAAACCCGCTTCACCCGCGCTCCTGTGGTGATCGCAGTCGTGTCGCGCGCCGCCCCGCATGCGAAAGTCCCGGAATGGGAACAGGTGATGTCGGCCGGCGCCGTCTGCCTCAATCTGCTGATGGCGGCCAATGCGCATGGCTATGTGTCGAACTGGCTGTCTGAATGGATGGCCTTCGACGAGCGCGCTTTCCCGATCCTCGGCGTTCGGCCGGGCGAGAAACTCGCGGGCTTCATCCATATCGGCTCCACCGATTTCCCGGTCGTAGACCGGCCGCGTCCTGAGCTCGCCGACATCGTGAACTGGGCGGAGTAATCCGGTGTTCTACAGGGCCGACACCCGCGATCACGGTCTGCCGCATGATCCGTTCAAGGCGATCGTTGCGCCGCGCCCGATCGGCTGGATCGGCACGCGCGGCGCCGATGGCGGGCGCAATCTCGGCCCTTACTCCTTCTTCAACATCGTCAGCGATGCGCCGAAGATCGTGATGTTTTCGTCGTCGGGCTACAAGCATTCGGCCCGCAACGCCACGGACACCGGCGTCTTCACCGTCAACTATGTCAGCGCCGACCTGATGACGGCGATGAACGCCTCGTCGGCCGCCGTGCCTTATGGCGTCGACGAGTTCGAGCTCGCAGGCCTGACCGTCGCCCAGGGCGAGATGGTCGATGCGCCCTATGTGGCCGAGGCCAAGGCGGTGCTCGAATGCAAGGTGACCCAGATCATCCGCCCCGTCGATCTCGATGGCAAGGAAACGGATGCGCATATGGTGTTCGGCCAGGTGGTCGGCATCCGCATCGACGACGAGGTCATCCGCAACGGTCGTTTCGACGTGACGCTCGCCCGTCCCGTGACGCGGCTGGGTTACATGGATTACGCCGAAGCCGGTCCGCTCTTTGAGCTTGCGCGCCCGAAGGTCGGCTGACGCTTACCCGATTGAGACGCCCGCGAAGCCGAGCGCGCGCGTGTCCTCGTCGCTTTTCGGATCGTCGCTCACACTCCACTCGAACGCCGGGACGCCCGCCGCCGCCGCTGCGAACAAGAGCTGCAGCCGCGCCTGATCGAGAAGAGGCGAGGGGTCGCTGCAGCCGAGGCTGGCCCGAAGGCTCGACCGATCCCAGGTCAGGCCGATCAGCCGCGGCGACGCGATGACGGGTTTCTGCAAGGCGAGCACGGCGCGGGCGGTGTCCGCCATGCTGGCGATCAGCCGGGTCGCGCCCTCGGCGAGCCCAAGTCGCGCTTCCGCGACCCGCAGGGCGGTTTCCACACGCTCCAAACCCGCAAGGCCCGCGCAGTTGCGAACCAACAGGCCATCGGTTTGTGTGGACAAGGCCGACTGAAGCTCTGCCGCGAGATGATCCGACTCGCCGTCCACGACGGCCAGCGTGAGGGGTGGCCGACCTTCCTCAAACCAGCGAAGCCTCGCCAGAGTGGGTCTCGGAATGGAGCCTTGGTTCATTTTGCCTCTCGTGTCATAGAGTTAACCGCTTCTCTCCAAACATGGTGAACCAATCTTAAACTTTTGCCGGCTAAGCTCGAACTCAGTACAGGGCGCGAGTCTGGGAGTCGGGCGTGATCATAGAAACCTTTATGCGTTGGGCGGAAAAGGCGAAAGCGTCTGAACGCGCCAAGGCGGCCAATGCGCTCGGCCGCGCCTATCTACACTCGACGATGGACGCGCATGAGCGTCAGGCGGCTTTGCTTGCCATGACCTGGCTGCTCGACGATCCCTCGCCGAAAGTGCGGCTGGCGCTCGCCCAGGCGCTCGGGGGCACAGAACAGGCGCCGCGGGCGCTGATCCTGTCGCTTTGCCTCGATCAACCGGAAATCGCCGCCGAGGTCATCGGCCGTTCGCCGATCCTGTCCGACATCGATCTCGTCGACCTCGCCGCTCGCGGCGATGGCGTCACCCGCGCCCTGATTGCCTCCCGCTATGTGCTGACCCAGCCGGTCTGCGCGGCGATCGCCGAGATCGGCGACGAGGCGGAAATCGAGATCATGCTCGCCAATCCCGGCGCCATCGTCACCCGCCATAGCCTCAGGCGCATCGCCGAGCGTCATGCCGGCTCCGCCATTCTGCGCGACATGCTGCTGGAGCGCGAGGAACTGCCGCTCGACGCCCGTCACCGGCTGGCGTTGAGCCTGTCGGAAGCGCTCGGCGACAGCGATCTGGTGCGAAACATCCTCGGCGCCCGCCGGTCGGAACGCTTGCTCCGCGAAGCCTGCGAAGAGGCGACCGTCGCGCTGGCCGGCATTGCCGACGCGAGCGACATGGACAACCTAATCGACCACCTCGCGGAGCAGGAATTCCTCACTCCCGCTTTTCTCATGCAGGCGCTGTGCCTCGGCAAGATCGACTTCTTCGCCGCCGCCGTCTCGCATCTCTCCAGTCTGCAGGAAAAGCGGGTCCGCTCCATCCTCGCCGACGGCCGCTGGCACGCCATTCGCGCGCTTTACGAGGCGGCGGGGCTGGCGCGGGAAATGTCGGAAGTCTTTGTCGAGGCGACGCTGGAATGGCGTCGTCAGTCCGTCGATCCGCACAGCACGGGCTTCAGCGCCATCGCCACGCGTCTGGTTGATCGCTTCCGCAGCCGCAAGACGATCGGCGAATTGTCCAGCCAGCTGATCGACATGGTCGAGCGCCTGCATTTCGTCGAACAACGTCAGTCGGCGCGCGCTTACGCATCCTTCCTCACGGTCGAGGCGGCCTAGCTAGCCAATTCCCGATCCCACCATGCCTGGCGATATCCGGCTCTTCCGGAGCCGCAATCCACGCAGCTCTGCATTGATAGAGAAATGGGCGCTCGAACGCGCCCAGTCCATGGTCTAGCTTTGCTTTTCGTCCCTGACATTGTCGGTCTCCCGCCGACGCGGAGTCGCGTCGGCGGGAGACGTCGGATCACAGGATGAAGTCGTCCGAGGTCAGACGCTTGCTGCCGTCGAGATGCAGCATAAAGTCGGCCTTGGCGTCGCCGTCGATATCGGCTTCGATATAGGTCTCCTTGTTTTCAACATAGGTCCGCAATTGGCCTGCGCGTCCCGAGAATTCCGTCTCGCCGATCAGGGAGAACGACTGGTTGCCCGCGATCCCGCTTTTCGCGTCGATCGCGCTCAGATCAATCACATCGCCGCCGACAACGGAGAAGTCGGAAATCGTATCGGCTTTTGCGATGCGCTTGCCGGAATCGCCGTCGGCGAAGACGAATGTATCCGCGCCTGCGCCGCCCTTCAGCGTATCGATGCTCGCGCCGCCGAGCAGCACGTCATTGCCCTGGGCGCCCACCAGGCTGTCCGCGCCCGCGCCGCCTTCGAGACGATCCTCGCCCGCGCCGCCGAACAGGGTGTCGGCGCCGCCATTGCCCGACAGCGTGTCGTTACCCTGATTGCCGTAAAGCGCGTTGCTTTTTGCCGTGCCGGAGATCGTGTTGGCGAGCGCATTGCCTTGTCCTTCCTGCGCGGCCCCGCGAAGGACGAGATTTTCGACATTGCCCGTCAGCCGGAAGCTGTCTGCCGAGCTGCGTACCAGATCGGATCCTGCGCCGGCGCTTTCGGTGACCTTGTCCGCAGCATCGTCGACCACATAGATGTCATCTCCTGCCCCACCGGTCATTTGGTCGGCGCCTGCGCGACCGTCGAGGATATTGGCGCCGGCATTGCCGACGAGCGTGTTGGAGAGGCTGTTGCCGGTGGCGTCGATCGCCTCGGAGCCTTCTAGCTCCAGGGATTCGAGATTGTCGCCGAGCGTATAGGAGATCTGGGCGCGAACCAGATCGCTGCCTTCGTCTGCGGCTTCGACGACCGAATCCCCGGCGTTTTCGACGAGATAGATGTCGTCGCCTTTGCCGCCGGCCAGCGTGTCCGAGCCCGCGAGACCGTCGAGCGTGTTGGCGCCGTCATTGCCGGTGAGGGTGTTGTCGAGTTCCGAGCCTGTGGCGTCGATATCAAGGTCGCCGGTCAGGGACAGGTTTTCGAGCGCCGCCCCGAGCGTATAGCTGATGCTGGACCGGACATGGTCGTTGCCGGCGTCCGCCTCTTCAGAGACGACGTCGCCTGCGTCGTCGATCACATAGGTGTCGTCGCCCGATCCTCCGGCCAGCGTATCCGCGCCCGCCGCGCCGTCCAGCACATTTGCGCCGTCATTGCCCTTGAGGTTGTTGGCGAGGTCGTTGCCGGTGGCGTCGATGTCGCCGGCGCCGCTCAGTTCGAGCGTTTCGATGTTGGACGAGAGGACGTAGCTTGCCGTCGAGACAACCGTATCGCTGCCGGCGTCGGCGCTCTCGGTGACGACGTCGCCCTCCGCATCGACGACATAGGCGTCGTCTCCCTTGCCGCCGCGCATCTCGTCGACGCCGGCGCCGCCATCCAGCCTGTCCGCGCCGGATGCGCCGATCAGCACGTCGTCTCCCGCGCCGCCGACGAGGGAATCATCGAGAACGCCGCCATCGAGGTAATCCGTTCCGTCGCCGCCGGTGATCGTGTCCGCGCCGCCGAAACCGTAAATCGCATAGCCCAGGACATCGTCGGAAAGCGCGCCTGCCGACAACGATTCGCCCGCATCGCTCGACCCGATGATCACTTCGCGCCCGTCATCCTCGAGCGGGACGAGGATCGGGCCGGTGGCCCAGGTGCCCTCCGTCTGCTCGGTGGCGAGACGACCGTGGTTCATGTTGCCCCAGCCATAGACATTGCCATCCTCGTCCACGGCGAAGGCGTGATTGGCGCCACCGGAGATCGAGACGATCTTGACGCCGTCGAGGCCTTCGATCTGGGTCGGGGCGACAAGAGTGTCATCGTCGCCGGTCGTCCGTTCCAGACCGAGCCAACCTTCGTCATTGCGACCCCAGGACCAGACTTCGCCATCCGCCGTGAGCGCCACCACCCAGCGCGAGCCGATATGGATGTCGACGACATTGTCCGGCAGGCCTTCGATGACGGTCGGAACGGCGGAATTTTCGGTGTCGGCATTGGTGAGCAGGCCATCGACGATGTCGCCCTTCACCAGCTGGCCGTAATCCGATTGGCCCCAGCCATAGACCGTTCCGTCTTCGGTGATGGCGAAGGACGTATTGGTGCCGGCGATCACCTTGGTCACCGTGCCGGGGATATCGACATGCAGAGGGGTCGAGGACCGGCGGACAAAGCTGCCGTCATCTTCCACGCCCTCGGGGCCTAGCTGGCCCTGCACATTGGAGCCCATCGCATAGACTTCGCCGCTTTCCGTGAGCACGAGCGCATAGGACGTGCCCCAGTCGATCGAAGCGACTTTTTCGCCGCCGAAGGAGGAGGCGGCAACGGCGACCGGCGTCCCCTGATTGGTGAGGTTGCCGATGCCGAGCTGGCCATTGGTGTTCTGGCCCCAGGCATAGAGGACGCCTTCGTCGGAAATTGCGTAGCTCGCGCCGTTTGCCATGTAGATCTGCTCGATCTTGACGCCGTCGAGGCCGGTCACCTTGACCGGGGTCAGCACTTCGTAATTGCTGGTGTCGCCCTGACCGAGTTTGCCTTGATTGTTGTCGCCCCAGACATAGACTTCGCCATCCGCGGTGAGGAAGGCGCCGTGCAGCATGCCCGCCGAAATCGCGACGATTTCACCGGTGAAGCCGTCCGGCAGGTTGATCGCGCCGATATCGCCCCAGGCGACGCCGGTGTCGGTGACTTCGCCGCGGCCAAGCTGGCTTTCATTGTTTTCGCCGACCGTATAGACGACGCCGTCCTTCAGAAATATCGAATAGTGGTTGCCGCCCTGAGCCTGTACGGTCATGGTTCTCTCCTGTTTTTGTTATGTCTTTTGTTTGCGCGGCGTCTTGCCGAGCGTCAGTTGCTTGCCGCGCCGAGCGGTTCGCGCTCGTCATCGGCATCGCTGCGCGAGGCCGATGACAGAAGGATCAGTCCCACAACGAAGGCCGCGAACACGGCGCCGGCGTAAGCCAGCAGGATCACGGCCATGGGAACGACGAAATTGAGCTGTGGCGCCGCGCCGAGGATGACCGGCGTGATCCAGGATATGGTCGATACCGCCGCGCATAGCGCGAAAAGCCGGAGCGTCCGGGGGCGGGCCGCCGCAAACAGCGGCGCACCCTGAAGCCGACGCAGCGCAGGCAGGACGCGCGCATGGATCAGCGCTCCATTGGCGGTAAGAATGGCGACGA
This sequence comes from Rhizobium sp. FKL33, assembly GCF_005222915.1. Classification (GTDB taxonomy): domain Bacteria; phylum Pseudomonadota; class Alphaproteobacteria; order Rhizobiales; family Rhizobiaceae; genus Rhizobium_E. The sequence continues at coordinate 31,920 of NZ_STFX01000054.1, read as the reverse complement.
TGACGATCTTGGCGAAGATTTTCGGATTGGCGAGCTTTGCCGGGTCCGACACTGCATAAAGCGCCAGAAATCCAAGGCCGGAAATCCACAGCAGCAAGAGGCCGAGGCTGACGAAGCGCGACGCCCAGACGACAAGATCGAGATCCTGTCTGGTCAGGCCGTCCGGCGCTTTCCGCTGAACGAAGAAGTCTATGAACAGCGCAAAGCCAAGGCCAAACACCAGGCCTGCAAAGTGGCCGAGGCGCAGCATGGTGCGGAGAATGGAAAGGGCGAACGGGTCCGTTAGCACAAGGGATCCCGCTCCGGAAAATGCAATTTGCATCACGGCAAAACGTTCTTCAGTTGCGCATGAAGGGGCTATCAGCCGGAAAGTTTCCGGGTACTTGCTGTTTCATGTCTGTTTTCGACAGAACGGCGGCCTACAAAACATGAGTAAATTAATCAAGGAAAAAATTTACCGATCTTTACTCACTTTTACACAAAGGCTCCGCCACGAGCCTTACGTCGGAGACATGTCCGCTCAGGGGCGAACCTTCTTCGCCACCCAGGAATAGGTGTCGGTGACGAAATGCACCGGCTTTTCGATCGATTTCTGCAGGGCGAGGCGGCTGGGCAGGGCGTGACTGAACAGCGCCTTTGCCCGGGTCATCAGGCCCTGATGATCGTTCTTGTGGACAGGCGGAGGGACCGGCGGCTGAGAGGCGGTCGCCTCAGCGATTTCGGACGGCGGTTCGATGTCGTCTCCAACATCGGCCGTCTGGCAAATCGCCGCCACGACAGGTTTGTTGACGTTCTGATAGCGCTTGAGAACGCTTTCCGAGGCTGCGTCGCAGGCGGCGATTGTCCGCCATTCCTGCGACACCGATGCGACGGGCGTGCAATGCACTCCGGAATCGTCGCAGCCGAGAATGCTCATGACGATGAATACGGTTTTCATGGCAGTTCCTTTCCGCCCCCGTCATCCGGCTCGCATTCAATCATGGTCTTTTCAAGAAACGAATTTCAACGCTTCGCGGATCATTTCGGCGTTGTGGGCAAGCTTGCCGCCGTCCTCCATCTTGCCGGTATGCGGCTTGAGCGGCACGCCGTCCTTGATGGGGATGATATGGAAATGCAGGTGGAATACGGTCTGGCCGGCGGCTTCCTCGTTGAACTGCACGATCCTGACGCCGTCGGCATGGAACGCCCTCTTGGCGGCGCGGGCGATCTTCTGCACGGTCGGCATCAGCCACATGAAGGTGGTGGGGTCGGCGTCCAGCAGGTTGCGCGACGGCGTCTTGGGAATCACCAACGCATGCCCCTCGGCCTGGGGCATGATGTCCATGAAGGCCAGCGTGTGCTCGTCCTCATAGATGGCGTGGCACGGAATCTGACCCTTGAGGATCTTCGAGAAAATGTTTTCGGGATCGTAGGGAATGGTTCCGGGCATGCGCGTTCTCCTCAGTCTGATCGGAGAAATTTGCGCCCGAAACGATTTGTTTTCAAGCCGCTACGGCGGCAATTCACTCTTCTTCGGCTCCGCTTTTCCGAAACGGGCTGTGTTCTGTCAAGTAGGAGCCGATCGCCTCGACCTCGGCGCGCTCCTGCTTGAGGTAATCGTCGACCGCCCTGCGGAGGCCGGGATGGGAAATGTAATGCGCCGAATGCGTCGTGACCGGCAGATAGCCGCGCGCCAGCTTGTGCTCGCCCTGCGCGCCGGCTTCCACCGTCTTGAGCCCGCAGGCGAGAGCGAAATCGATGGCCTGGTGATAGCAGACCTCGAAATGCAGGAAGGGATGATCCTCGATGCAGCCCCAATGGCGGCCATAGAGCGTCTCGGCCCCGATGAAATTGATGGCGCCGGCCACATAGCGGCCCTCGCGCTTGGCCATCACGAGCAGGATGTCGTCCGCCATGCGCTCGCCGATCAGCGAATAGAAGCTGCGGGTCAGATAGGGGCGACCCCATTTGCGGCTGCCGGTGTCCATATAGAAGGCGTAGAACTGGTCCCAGACATCCTCGGTGAGATCCTTGCCGGTGAGCCAGTCGATGGAAATGCCGTTTTCCAGCGCCGCGCGCCGCTCTTTCTTCAGCGCCTTGCGCTTGCGCGACGCCAGCGTTTCGAGGAACGCGTCGTGATTGGCGTAGCCGGCATTGTGGAAGTGGAACTGCTGGTCGGTGCGGTGCAGGAAGCCCTGCGCCTCGAGAAGCCGCCATTCCTCCTCCGGCAGAAAAGTCGCATGCGCCGAGGAAAGGCCGAGTTCATCCGTCTCCGCTTTGACGGCGGCGGCGAGGCGGCGCATCACCGCCGGCCGGTCTTCGCCGTCGGCGACCAACAGGCGAGGGCCGGTCGCCGGTGTGAACGGCGCCGACATCTGCAGTTTCGGATAGTAGCGGCCGCCGGCGCGCTCGAAGGCCTGCGCCCAGCCATGGTCGAACACATATTCGCCCTGGCTGTGGCTCTTGAGATAGCCGGCCACGGCGCCGATCAGACGCCCCTCGTCTTCGAGAAGCAGATGCCGGCCCATCCAGCCGGTTTTCGCGACGGCGGAGCCGGATTCTTCGACGGATGAGAGAAAAGCGTAGGATGAAAATGGATTGTAGCCGGGCCCGCCGCGGCGGGCGCCGGTCAGCTGGCCCCAGGCTTCGGGCTCGATGTCCCGGAAACTCTGAACCAGCCTCGTCTTCATGCGGCGGACGCTTCCGGCGTAAAGCCTTCGAAGGTGATCTGGTCGACATGGGCGTCGGAATGCGCCTTGAGCTCAGGCGTCCGCACCGTCCAGGAAATCACCGGAATGCCGCGCGCCTTCTGTTCGCTGACGAAAGCGTTGGGCAGATGCATGACATTGTAGGAGATGAAGTCGAGCCCATGCGCCATCGCCTTGCGATGGATGTCGAAATCGCTCTCTTTCACCCCCTCAGCGGTGAGGCCGACCGGGTAGGGGCTTTCGAGCGCCTTCAGCTCTTCGAGCAGCCAGACGTCGAAGCTCATCAGCGCAACTTCACCCTCATAGCCGTCGAGAGTTTCCAGCACCGCGGAAGCGAAGCCTTCGTCATCGCCTTCGCGGCCCTTCAGCTCCAGCACCAGGGGCACGCGGCCCTTGACCAGCTTCAACAGCGCCTTCAGCGACGGCACCTTGTCCTTCGTGCCGCCGATCGAGATCAGGCCGAGTTCGCCGGAGGTCTTTTCGCGCACGTCGCCCTTGATGTTGCACAGACTCTCCATGTCGTCGTCATGGAACACCACGGGCTCGGCGTCGGAGGCGTATTGAAGATCGCATTCGATGGCGTAGCCGCCCGCAATCGCCGCCTCGAACGCCGACAGCGTGTTTTCCCAGACGGCCTTGTTGCCGTCATGAAGGCCGCGATGGGCGACGGGACGGCGGGTGATGAAAGATGCGTCGGCCATTATTTGACTTCCAGGATGGCGTCGATTTCGACAGCGGCGTTGAGCGGCAGCGCGGAAACGCCATAGGCGGCGCGGGCGTGTTTGCCGGCCTCGCCCAGCACCTCGGCCAGGAAATTCGAGGCGCCGTTGGCGACCAGGTGATGCTCGTAGAAATCAGGCGCGGATGAGACCATGCAGGTTATACGCACGACGCGGGTGATCCGGCTCAGATCGCCGCCGAGCGCCGCCTTCGCCTGGGCGAGAATATTGATCGCGCAGTTCTTCGCCGCCTCCTGGGCTTCCGAGACCATGACGCCCGCGCCGAGCTGGCCGGTATGGGAGAGCTTGCCGTCGACGAGCGGCAGCTGGCCCGAAATGAACAGCTGGGCGCCGCTCTGGACGAAGGGCACGTAATTGGCCGCCGGCGCCGCCGCCTGCGGCAGGGTCACGCCGAGTTCTTCGAGTTTCGCGTCGATCGCGTTCGCCATGGTCGTCCTCGCCTTTCCAATGATTTTTGTTTGCCGATCCGGTATGATCGTTTACTTCAAGTGAAGCTGATGGCTCTTACTTAATCGCAATCGGATGCGGCGCAACAGGAGAATTGCATGATTTCGCGGCGTGGTTTTTCAGCGGCGATCCTCTCGGTTTTGTCGGCCTCCTGCCTGACGCCAGCCCTGGCGCAGCCTGCGGCCGGCCTCGTGCCGCATCGCGCCGTCTACAATCTCGAACTCGCCGAAGCCTCTGAAAGATCCGGCATTTCCAACATGTTCGGCCGCATGGTCTATGAATTCACCGGCTCGGCCTGCGAAGGCTGGCGGGTCAACTTCCGTTTCGTGACCCAGCTCGATTCGGGCGGCGAGAAGAAGACCACCGACCAGCAGAGCTCGACCTTCGAGGATCCCAAATCCGGCCGCTTCGAATTCGAATCGCGGACCTACAACGAGGATCGCCTGGAGAAGGAAGTGAACGGTTTCGCCGAGCGCAAGCCTGACGGCATCGCGGTGGACATCACCTCGCCTGAGGAAAAGCAGGTCGATCTCGCCAATGCCCGTTTCCCAACCCAGCATACGCTCGACGTGCTCAATATCGCCGCGAAGGGCCAGCACTTCTACGAGGCGCGAATCTTCGACGGCTCCGACGACGGCGACAAGACGCTGGTGACCTCCACAGTGGTGGGCGCGCCCGTCGCCACCGAAGCGGACGCCAAGGACCTCAAGGCCATCGGCGCGCTGAAGGACGAGAAGGCCTGGCCCGTCACCATCGCCTATTTCGATGACGGCAAGATGTCGGACGCGCTGCCGAACTACCGCATGTCCTTCAAGCTCTATCCGAACGGCGTCTCCCGCGACCTGACCATGGACTATGGCGACTTCGTGCTGAAGGGCAGCCTCGTGAAGCTCGACATGCTGCCGGAAGAGAGCTGCAAGACCAAATAAAGGGCGGATTTGGGCGCGGGGCGTTAAAATGTCCCCGCCGTCGCTTGCAATCCCGGGCGTTTCGGTTTAAGGCGCGCCCATTCCACACGTGAAGTCGGGCCTTTCCGGGAGAAATCCGGTCTGGTCCACCCGGTGGCGGGGCAACCTGCTTCAAGCTTCACGGAGGTTCAACCGGAAAAGGAGTAACAAGGCATGGCATTGCCCGATTTTTCCATGCGCCAGCTGCTCGAAGCAGGCGTTCACTTTGGTCACCAGACCCATCGCTGGAATCCCAAGATGAAGAAGTTCATCTTCGGTGATCGCGGCGGCATCCACATCATCGACCTCGCACAGTCCGTGCCGATGCTCAGCCAGGCGCTGAAGGTCATCAGCGACACCGCCGCTAATGGCGGCCGCGTCCTGTTCGTCGGCACCAAGCGTCAGGCTTCTGATCTGATCGCCGACGCCGCCAAGCGTTCGGCACAGTACTATGTCAACTCCCGCTGGCTCGGCGGCATGATGACCAACTGGAAGACCATTTCGAACTCGATCCAGCGCCTGCGCAAGGTCGACGAAATCCTCGCTTCGAACGGCTCGGGCTACTCCAAGAAGGAACGCCTGAACCTCGAGCGCGAGCGCGAAAAGCTCGAAAAGGCCCTCGGCGGCATTCGCAACATGGGCGGCACGCCGGACCTGATGGTCGTCATCGACACCAACAAGGAAAAGATCGCCATCGATGAAGCCAAGCGCCTGGGCATCCCGGTCGTCGCCATCATCGACTCGAACTGCGATCCGGACCTGATCGACTATCCGATCCCGGGCAACGACGACGCCTCGCGCGCCATCGCTCTCTACTGCGACCTGTTCGCCCGCGCTGCTCTCGACGGTCTGTCCCGTCAGCACGCCGCTTCCGGTCATGACCTCGGCGCTGTCGCCGAGCCGATCGTCGAGCCGGCTCTGGCAGACGCCTAAGACAGACATGGGCAGGCTTAACGCCTGCCCAGAGACTTCAGGGCAAAGGTCCCGGCGGTCACCGCCCGAGGCCTTTGCCTTTCTGATATCCAGGACTGCGTTCGACGATCGAGGCGCGCGGCGCCCTCAAGGGCCTGTCACATGCCTGTCACGCGTCTGGTTAAACTCCGTCCGCAAAGCGCGGCCCGCTGAATTCATCTGGAAGCACGGCGCGGCACGCCGACATGAAAGAGGTTTGAAATGACTGCTATCACGGCTGAAATGGTCAAGACCCTGCGCGAAAAGAGCGGCGCGGGCATGATGGACTGCAAAAAGGCGCTCGCCGAAACCGCTGGCGACATGGAAGCCGCCATCGACTGGCTGCGCGCCAAGGGCATCGCCAAGGCCGACAAGAAGTCCGGCCGCACCGCCGCTGAAGGCCTGATCGGCATCGTTTCGGCCGGCCACAAGGCCGTCGCCGTTGAAATCAACTCCGAAACCGACTTCGTCGCCCGCAACGACGCCTTCCAGGATCTCGTCCGCGGCGTCGCCAATGTGGCGATCGGCACCGACGGCACCGTCGAAGCCGTGTCCAAGGCCACCTATCCGGCCACCGGCAAGTCGGTTGAAGACACCATCAAGGACGCCATCGCCACCATCGGCGAAAACATGAACCTGCGCCGTTCGGCTCTGCTCGAAGTCGAGCATGGCGTGGTCGCTACCTACATCCACAACGCTGCCGGCGACGGCATCGGCAAGCTCGGCGTGCTCGTGGCGCTGAAGTCGGTGGGCGACAAGGAAGTCCTGACCTCGATCGGCCGTCAGGTCGCCATGCACATCGCTGCGACCAACCCGCTCGCGATCCGCGCCGAAGAAGTCGACGCCGCCGTCGCCGAGCGCGAACGCAACGTCTTCATCGAACAGGCCCGCGAATCCGGCAAGCCGGAAGCGATCATCGAAAAGATGGTCGAAGGCCGCATGCGCAAGTTCTTCGAAGAAGTCGCGCTGCTCTCGCAGGCCTTCGTGATCAACCCGGACATCACTGTCGGCCAGGCCGTCAAGGATGCTGAAAAGACCGCTGGCGCCGCCATCGAAGTGACCGGCATGGTCCGCCTCCTGCTCGGCGAAGGCGTCGAGAAGGAAGAGACCGACTTCGCCGCCGAAGTCGCCGCCGCCGTCAAGAAGTAAGACTAAGAAAACCTTTTATTCAAAAGGTCGAAACGAAACCGAAGGGCATTGCGTGACAACGCGATGCCCTTCGTGTATCCGGCAACACCAAAGGATGATTCCGCTCGGAGTCGTCCTCGCATGGTCGCGCCTAGGTCCCGCCCGTTGCGGTCTCCGCTTTTCCAAAGCGACGTCTGACCGTCGCGTTACAAACCAGATGTTCGGGAGATGACATGACATCCACTCCACTTTACAAACGGGTGCTTTTGAAAGCCTCCGGCGAAGCGCTCATGGGAAGCCAGGGCTTCGGCATCGATGTCGCGGTGGCCGATCGCATCGCCAGTGATATCGCCGAAGCGCGCAAGCTCGGCGTCGAGGTCGGCGTCGTCGTCGGCGGCGGCAATATCTTCCGCGGCGTCGCCGTGGCCTCCAAGGGCGGCGATCGCGTCACCGGCGACCACATGGGCATGCTGGCGACCGTGATCAACGCGCTGGCGCTCGCGACTTCGCTCCGCAAGCTCGATATCGACACCGTGGTGCTCTCGGCCATCGCCATGCCGGAGATCTGCGAAAGTTTCTCCCAGCGCGCCACGCTCTATCATCTGTCGCTCGGCCGCGTGGTGATCTTCGCCGGCGGCACCGGCAATCCCTTCTTCACAACCGATTCCGCCGCAGCGCTCCGCGCCGCCGAAATCGGCGCCGAGGCGATCTTCAAGGGCACGCAGGTGGACGGCATCTATTCCGCCGACCCCAAGAAGGTCCCGGACGCCACCCGCTTCGACGAACTGACCCATTCCGAAGTGCTCGAAAAGGGCCTTGCGGTGATGGATGTCGCCGCCGTCGCCCTGGCGCGTGAAAACCATATTCCGATCATCGTCTTCTCCATCCATGAAGAAGGCGAATTTGCGCGGATCTTGACCGGCGGCGGACGCCGCACCATCGTCAAGGACATTTAAAACAACTGGATGGCGCCTGCCGCGGGGGCGGCGGGCAGGATAGGAAAACGGGAGCTTGTCATGAGCCTGAAATTCGATCTCAAGGAGTTGAAGCGCCGCATGGAAGGCGCTGTCGCGGCGTTCAAGAGCGACATCGCCTCGCTGCGCACCGGCCGCGCCTCGGCCAATATTCTCGACCCCGTGCAGGTGGAGGCCTACGGCTCGCGCATGCCGCTGAACCAGGTCGCCAACATCACCGTGCCGGAACCCCGCATGCTTGCGGTATCGATCTGGGACAAGTCGATGGTCAAGGCGGTCGAAGTCGCGATCCGCGAATCGAATCTCGGCCTGAACCCGATCATCGAAGGCCAGAACATGCGCATCCCGCTGCCGGAGCTCAACGAAGAGCGTCGCAAGTCGCTCGTCAAGGTCGCGCATGACTATGCCGAAAAGGCCAAGGTCGCCGCGCGCCATGTCCGTCGCGACGGCATGGACGCCCTTAAAAAGGCGGAAAAGGACGGCGACATGGGCCAGGATGACAGCCGGTCCAATTCCGACAAGGTCCAGAAGATGACCGACGAGACCATTTCGGAGATCGACCGCTTGCTTCAGGATAAGGAAAAGGAAATCATGCAGGTCTAAATTGATCTGTATTTCGGGCGGCAGCGAACGGCGGGCTTATTCTTATGAATAAATTGGAAACGGTGAAGATACCTAGGCACGTCGCCATCATCATGGATGGCAACGGCCGCTGGGCCCAGAGCCGCGGCTTGCCGCGCGCCATGGGGCACCGCAAGGGCGTCGAGGCCGTCCGCGAAGCCGTCCGGGTCGCCGGCGACATGGGCGTCGGCTATCTCACCCTGTTCGCCTTTTCCTCGGAAAACTGGACGCGGCCCGAAACGGAGGTCAATGACCTGATGGGCCTCCTGAAGGCCTTCATCCGCCGCGATCTCGCCGAACTGCACGGTGAAAACGTTCGGATTCGCATCATCGGCGCGCGGGACAATCTGCGCGGCGACATCCTGCCGCTGCTGATCGAGGCGGAGGAGACAACCAAGGCCAATACCGGGCTGACGCTGGTGATCGCCTTCAATTACGGCGCGCGCGACGAAATCGCTCGCGCGGCCCGCAAGCTCGCCGAACAGGTTGCGGCGGGCGCGCTGCGCCCCGACCAGATCGACGCCGTGGCGCTCGACGGTCAGCTCGACACGCAAGGGATTCCCGATCCGGATCTCGTCATCCGCACATCGGGGGAAGAGCGTTTGTCGAATTTCCTGCTGTGGCAGGCGGCCTATGCCGAATTGCTGTTTGTGCCGGAATACTGGCCGGATTTCACCCGCGAGGTCTTCTATCGGGCGCTCGCGGTCTATGCCGGTCGTGAACGGCGCTATGGCGGCATCGGTGCCGCCGCCGCGGTGACCGGATGACGCGTGAACTCAAGCTGCGCATCATCTCGGCGCTCGTCCTCGCGCCGCTGGTGCTTGCGGCGACCTGGCAGGGCGGTCTCTATTTCCGTCTGCTGTCGGCGCTGATCGGTCTGTTGATCTTCTATGAATGGTCGACGATGACCGGGCTCAAGGCCAACCGATTCGGGCTGATGTTCGGTTGGGCTGCGACTGCGCTGGTGTCGTTCGAAACGGCGTTCCGCTCCATCGAGACGGCGCTCGTGCTGCTTGTCGGCTTCAGCCTGACCGCGTTCATCCTCGCGGCCTTGCGCCGGTCGACCTGGTGGCTGCCCGGCGGCGTGCTCTATGCCGGTTTGTCGGCCGTGTCGCTCGCGGCGCTCCGCGGAGCCGATCGGGACGGCCTGATCACCATGCTGTTCCTGTTCGCCATCGTCTGGGCGACGGACATCTTCGCCTATTTCATTGGCCGCGCCCTTGGGGGACCGAAGCTCGCGCCGGCGATTTCGCCCGGCAAGACCTGGTCCGGCGCGATCGGCGGCGCCGTCTGCGCCGTGATCGCCGGTTTTGGCGTCATTCTCGGCCTGGGCGAACCCGCGAGCTTTTGGCTCGTTCCGATCATCCTCGCGCTGTCGGCCGCTTCGCAATGCGGCGATCTTTTTGAATCCTGGGTGAAGCGCCGTTCCGGCGTCAAGGATTCCAGCCGGCTGATTCCCGGCCATGGCGGCGTGATGGATCGCGCCGACGGACTGGTGGCGGCCTGCTTCGTCGCCTTCCTCGGCGGTCTGGCGCTGTCGATCATCAATGGCGGCCTTCTGGCCGACGCCGGCAAGCTTGTGACCGGCCCCTGAACATCCTAAGTATGCGCAACCCGCATTAAGGAGGCGCAAACCCAATGATCGTGATCGCCGATTTCTTCTCGACGTTGTTCGGATATGTCCTGCCCTTTCTGGTCGTGATCTCGCTGATCGTCTTCGTCCATGAAATGGGCCATTACCTCGTCGGACGCTGGAGCGGCATCAAGATCCTCGCCTTTTCCTTCGGCTTCGGCCCGGAACTGGTCGGCTTCACCGACAAGCATGGAACGCGCTGGAAGATTTCGGCGATCCCGCTCGGCGGCTATGTGCGATTCTACGGCGACGCCGACGCGGCGAGTTCGCCCGATTTCGACGGCGTGAGCGCTCTGCCCGAATCGGAGCGCAACAAAACCTTCCTCGGCGCGGCTCTCTGGAAGCGCGCGGCGACGGTGGCGGCCGGTCCGATCGCCAATTTCATCCTGGCGATCGTCATTCTGGCCGGAATCTTCATGGCCTATGGCAAATATGTCGCTGATCCCGTCGTCAGCGATGTGAAGCCCGCGAGCGCCGCTGCGGAAGCGGGGATCCTCAAGGGCGACGTGCTCCTGACGATGGACGGCGAAACTGTGGAAACCTTCGACGACGTGCGCCGTTATGTCAGCGTCCGGCCGGGACTGCCGATCTCGCTGACGATCAGGCGCAACGGCCAGGAACTGCCGCTCACGATCACGCCGAAGCTCACCGAAATTACCGACAACTTCGGCAACAAGATGGAGATCGGCGTCATCGGCGTTCTCACGACTCGCGACGCCGGAAACATGCGCACCGTCACCTATTCACCGCTCGGCGCGGTCAAGGAAGGCGTGCGCGAGACATGGGGCATCGTCACCGGCACCTTCGATTATCTATCGAATCTCGTCACCGGTCGGATGTCCGCCGATCAACTCGGCGGCCCCATTCGCGTGGCGCAGACCTCGGGACAGGTTGCGACTCTCGGCGTCGTGGCCCTGTTGCATCTCGCCGCCGTGCTGTCGGTTTCGATTGGATTGCTGAATTTGATGCCGGTTCCGGTACTTGATGGCGGCCATTTATTGTTCTATGCGATTGAAGCCTTGCGCGGAAAGCCCTTGGGGGAGGCTGCGCAAGGGGTGGCCTTCCGTATCGGAATGGCGCTGGTTTTGTCCTTGATGGTCTTCGCCACCTGGAACGACATCACGTCTCTGATCGGTTGAGTGGAGAATTCGGCAGGGATTTGTTTACCATGTCTTCGACTGCGCGTGGCGAAACAGCCACGCATCGAAATGAAGTAAACAGAATTTAACTGTCTCCCTTGCTTGTAGGGGAAAAGCGGTTAAAACGGCAGACGGGGACCAAGGTCGTCGTTGCTGCTGCTGTGAAGCGGAAAAAGGTAAGACGTTACAATGAATGGTAGTTCGAGATTTCGGAACGCGGTTTCTGTCCTGGCTGTAACGGCCAGTGTTTTGACTTCTACCGGGACTATGGTGTTCGTCGCGCCTGCTTCCGCCGAAGCCGCAGTTATCAGCAACATCGTGGTGAACGGCGCTGACCGCACTGGACCTGAGGCGGTTCGCGCGGCTCTGACGATCGCGCCTGGCAAGAACTTCACCAATGCCGACATCGATGCGTCGATCAAGAAGCTCTATGCGACAGGCTTCTTCTCCGACGTTCGCATCAGCGTCTCCGGTGGTTCGCTTGTCGTGACCGTCAACGAGAACCAGCTGCTCAATCAGGTGGTCTTCAACGGCAACCGCAAGATCAAGGACGACAAGCTCGCGGGCATGGTGCGCTCACGTGCGCTCGGCCCATACAGCCAGGCTTCGATCGAAGCCGATATTCAGGCGATCAAGAAGGCATATGCCGATATCGGTCGCTCCGATGTCGAGGTGACCACGCAGACCGCGCCGGTTGGCGAGGGGCGCGTGAACCTCGCTTTCGTCATCAATGAAGGTGATCGCACGAAGATCGCTGACATCAATTTCACCGGCAATACACATTACGGCGCCGGTCGCCTGCGCTCGGTCATCATGACCAAGGAATCGGGAATCCTTTCCTTCCTGACGCGCAAGGACATCTACAACGAAGACAAGCTGCGCGCCGATGAAGAGGCGCTGCGCCAGTTCTACTACAACCACGGTTATGCCGATTTCCGCGTGATCTCTTCGAACGCGGTTCTGGATCCCGCGACCAACAAATACACGATCAGCTTCGACGTGGATGAGGGCGAGCGTTACACCTTCGGTCCGGTCAATGTTGAAAGCACCGTTGATGGCGTCAATGCCGACGATCTGCGCGGTCTGACGGAAAGCGTCGAAGGCAAGACCTATCGCGCCAAGGATGTGCAGGAATCGATCAGCAAGATCTCCGAGCGCGTCGCTGCCGCCGGTTATCCTTTTGCTCGCGTGACTCCGCGCGGCAATCGCGACACGGTGAGCAAGACGATCTCTGTCGATTACCTCGTTGATCAGGGCGAGCGCGCCTATGTCGAGCGTATCGAGATCCGCGGCAACACCAATACCCGTGACTACGTCATTCGTCGCGAGTTCGACCTTTCCGAAGGCGACGCATTCAACCAGCAGCAAATTGCTGAAGCCAAGCGCCGTCTTGAGCGTCTCGGTTACTTCCAATCGGTCAACATCTCCACCAAGCAGGGTTCTGCGTCCGACCGCGTCGTGATCATTGTTGATGTCGTCGATCAGTCGACCGGCTCCTTCGGCATCGGCGGTGGTTACGCAACCGGCTACGATGGCGGTTTCATCGTTGAAGCCTCTGTGGAAGAAAAGAACTTCCTCGGTCGCGGCCAGTATATCCGCGTGGCGGCCGGCGGCGGCGCTTCGACCCGCAATTACTCGCTGTCCTTCACTGAGCCCTATTTCCTCGGTTATCGTCTGGCGGCCGGTTTCGATCTGTTCAAGACCGAGAACTCCTATTACGACAACTACAGTTACGGCGAACAGGGTTTCTCCCTGCGCGTTGCGGCTCCGATCACCAACGATATCAGCAGCCAGTTCAAGTACACCTATCGCGAAATGCGGTATGACGCCGACGACGACGATGTCGCCGATCTGTCGAAGCCGTATCAGCGCATGGTCAATGGCAGCCCGTGGGTCACGTCTTCCGTCGCCAACACCATCACTTTCAACACGTTGGACTCGACGGTTCTGCCGCGTGAGGGCATCTACGCCTCTCTCACCAACGAAGTTGCTGGTCTGGGCGGAGACTCCTATTTCCACAAGATCAGCGCTAAGGCGCGCAACTACTACACGCTGTCCGACGAGATGGATCTGATCGGATCCGTGGCCGGAAGCGCCGGCCATGTCACCCCGCTCAATGGCGGCAATCTGCATGTCTTCGACCAGTTCATGCTGGGTTCGAACGACATTCGCGGCTTTGCAAGCCAGGGCATCGGTCCGCGCGCCTACAAGAACGACGATCCGCTCGGCGGCACGACCTACTTCACCGCTTCGGCGGAAGTGACGTTCCCGCTCCCCGGCATTCCGCAGGACTCCGGTTTCCGCGGCGGCTTCTTCATGGATGCCGGTTCGCTCTGGGGTAATGAGGTGAAGGTGAAGAACAATGAAGCTCAGGGCGCTGCATTCGCTCTGCGCGCGTCGGCTGGCGCCAGCTTGATCTGGGCTTCGCCCTTCGGTCCTCTGCGCGTCGACTACGCGATCCCCTTCATGAAGGAAGATTACGACGAGCAGCAGCGCCTGAAGTTCGGTATCTCCAGTTCGTTCTAATATCTTGACGGTCGGCTGCGCCCGGTCTGCGGATCGGGCGGGGCCGCATGGTGTATGATGACCCATTCGGAATTTTTTCCGCCACATGGGGGCGTGCGGCTTGATGATCTCGCCGCTGCCCTCAATTTGTGTTTGGCGAACAGCGAGCATGGCGATCTGATCGTCAACGGGGTCTCGCCTGTGAATCGCGCCAAGCAAGGCGATCTTTGCTACATTCTCTCGCGAAAGAACAAGTCGGAGCTGGAGACCTGCAAGGCAACTGCGGTTATCTGCGATCCGGCGCTTGCCTCGATGATTCCGTCCGACATAGCAGTGCTGACGACTGCGCATCCGCACACGGCCTTCGCCAGGGCGGGAAATCTCCTTCATCCGGCGGCGAGCCGGCCCTTGCCGCTGACTGCCAGTGAGGGCGTCCATCCTGCCGCCTTCGTCGATCCGACAGCGGTGCTCGAAGACGGGGTGATCGTCGAACCGATGGCGGTAATCGGGGCAGGCGCGCATATCGGTTCGGGAACGCGGATAAGCGCGGGCGCGGTCATCGGTTCGCAGGTCAAGATCGGTCGCGACTGCTCGATCGCCTCCAATGCGACCGTTCTTTGCGCTTATCTCGGCAATCGCGTGATCATCCATAACGGCGCCCGCATCGGCCAGGATGGTTTCGGCTATGCGCCGGGGCCGACAGGCATGGTCAAGATCGTGCAGATCGGTCGCGTCATCATCCAGGACGACGTCGAGATCGGCGCGAACACCTGCATCGATCGCGGCGCCATGGATGACACCGTGATCGGCGAAGGCACGAAAATAGACAATCTCGTGCAGATCGCCCACAATGTCCGCATCGGCCGTCACACGGCCATCGTCTCGCAGGTCGGCATTGCCGGCAGCACGCGCATTGGCGACGGCGTGCAGATCGGCGGCCAGACGGGCGTCAATGGTCACATCGAGGTCGGCTCCGGGGCGAAGATCGCGGCCATGAGCGGTGTGGCGGCAGATGTGCCGGCAGGCCAGATTTATGGCGGCGTTCCGGCGCGGCCCTATAAGGATTTCATGCGCGACATGGGCGAAATTCTGTTGCGTTCCAGATCAGGCAAGAAGGGGGATTCCGGCAAATGAGCGAGGAGACCAAGAAGGTTCTGACGTCGATCGACGTTTTGGAAATCATGAAACTTCTGCCGCATCGCTATCCGTTTCTGCTCGTCGACAAGATCATCGATATCGATGGCGACGACTCGGCGATCGGCGTCAAGAATGTCACATTCAACGAGCCTCAGTTCCAGGGACACTTTCCGGAACAGCCGATCATGCCGGGCGTTCTGCTGATCGAAGCCATGGCGCAGACGGCGGGCGCGATCTGCGCGCTCAAGACCGGCGGCAAGGCCAATCTCGTCTATTTCATGACCATCGACAACGCCCGCTTCCGCAAGCCAGTGGTGCCCGGCGATCGCGTCGAGTTCCATGTGGTCAAGCAGAAACAGCGCGGCAATATCTGGAAATACCATTGCGACGCCAAGGTGGACGGGGTGCTGGTCGCCGAAGCCGATGTCGGCGCCATGATGGTGGCTAAGGATAAAGCATGACCCGCATCTCCGCCTCCGCCCGCATTCATCCGATGGCTGTCGTCGAAGACGGCGCCGTTGTCGGCGACAATTGTGTCATCGGCCCCTTCTGCCGGGTTGGACCACAGGCGGTGCTGGGCGAGGGGGTCCAACTTCTGTCCAATGCTGTGGTGACCGGCAAGACGACGATCGGCAAGGGGTGCGTTATCCATCCCATGGCCGTTATCGGCGGCGTGTCGCAGAGCCTGCACGAAGCCGGCGCGGATTCGGTGCTGACCGTCGGCGACAACTGCACCATGCGCGAAGGCGTGACGATGAACGCCGGCACGGTCGGCGGCGGCGGCATAACCTCGGTCGGAAACAACTGCCTGTTCCTCGCCAACAGCCATGTCGCGCATGATTGCCGCCTGGGCGACAACATCATCCTGTCGAACAATGTGATGCTGGCCGGCCATGTTCGCGTCGAGGACCGCGTGATCCTGTCGGGCGGCTGCGCCGTGCACCAGTTCACCCGCATCGGCCGCCAGGCTTTCGTCGGCGGGCTGACGGGCGTCGCCTATGACGTCATCCCCTTCGGCATGATCAACGGCAATCCGGGCGTTCTCAGCGGCCTCAATATCGTGGGCATGACACGGGCCGGCATTGCGCGCGAGACGATCCATCGCGTGCGCCGCGCCTACAAGGACATTTTCGAAGGCGAGGAAGCCGTTCGCGTCGCCGCAGCCCGCATTCGCGACGATTATCTCGATTGCCCGGAAGTTCTCGAAATCCTCGATTTCATCGCCGCCGATTCGGATCGCGCTCTGTCGTCGCCGAACCGCAGCAAGGGTTGACGCGCCCGATGGTCGGGGCGGGCGACAAGGGCCGGCTGGCGATCATCGCAGGCAGCGGCAAATTGCCGAAATATGTGGCGGACGCCGCATCCTTAGCCGGCGAAAAACCCTTCATCTTCGCTCTTCAGGGCGAAGCCGACGGCGATTGGTCGAACTATGATCATGTCTCGATCGGCCTCGGCGACATCGCCCGCTTCAAACGTATGGCGGATGATCTCGGCATCGACCGCATCATCATGTCCGGCGGCGTTTCCCGGCGTCCGCCGATCCGCGAAGTCAAGCTCGGCTGGTCCGGCCTCATCAAGATCCCCGGCGTAATCCGCAAACTGACGGCCGGCGGCGATAACACCGTGCTGACCGCCGTCATCGAATTTCTGGAAGGACCGGGGCGACGCGTCATCGGCGCTCATGAAGTCGCGCCCGATCTCCTGGCCCAGACCGGTCCGCTCGGGGCCGTCGTGCCGGATGATGCGGCGCGGAGGGACATCGAAGCGGCGGTGCGCGCCGCGCGTTTGATCGGAACGCTGGATATCGGCCAGGGCGCCATCGCCGTCGGCGGCCGTGTCGTCGCGCTGGAGGGCCCCGAGGGCACCGACGCCATGATCGCCCGCGTGCGAGATCTCAAGGCGGCGGGGCGGGTGTCGGCGAAGCGCAAGGGCGTGCTGGTGAAACTCTGCAAACCCGGTCAGGACATGCGGGTGGATCTGCCGTCGGCTGGTCTCCGCACGGTGACAGCGGCCGTCGAGGCCGGCCTGTCGGGCATCGCGTTGGAGGCCGGACGGTCGCTGCTGCTCGATGCGGACGAGGTCAGGACGCTTGCCGACCGGCACGGGTTGTTCGTCGTCGGCCTTGAGCCTGAAATCGGGGAGGGCGGCGCGTGAGACCTCTGCGGATCGGCATCGTTGCGGGAGAATCCTCGGGCGACCTTCTGGGCGCCGACCTGATCGCGGCGGTGAAGGCGCAGAGCGGACGTTCTGTCGAGTTGGTCGGCGTCGGCGGTCCTGCTTTGACGCGCGAAGGCCTAACCTCCGTCTTCGAATTTTCCGAAATCTCGATCATGGGCTTCGTCGCGGTGATCAAGAAGCTGCCGCGTCTTTTGTCGCTGATCCGCAAGACCGCCGACGCTATCATCGCCGCCAAACCGGACGTGCTGGTGATCGTCGACAGCCCGGATTTCACCCACCGCGTCGCCAAGCGCGTGCGCAAGGCGCTGCCCGATCTGCCGGTGGTCGATTATGTCTGCCCGAGCGTCTGGGCCTGGAAGGAATATCGCGCCGCCGCCATGCGCGCCTATGTCGATCATGTTCTGGCGGTCTTGCCGTTCGAACCCGACGTGATGCGTCGTCTGGGCGGACCGGAGACCAGCTATATCGGCCATCGTTTGCGCTATCTGCGCGAGGTGCTCGCGGCCCGGGCCGCCAACGAAGCCCGTTGGGAGGCGGGCGAGCCGGAGCGCAAGACCGTGCTGCTGCTGCCGGGCTCGCGCAGTCATGAGGTGAAGCGCTTGCTGCCGATCTTCGGCGAGACGGCGCGGCAGCTGCGCGCCGCCCATCCCGGGACGCGTTTCGTGATCGCCACGGTGCCGCACAAGGAGGCCATGGTGCGCGGCGTCATCGCCGACTGGGAGGAGAAGCCGGAAGTCTTCGTCGGCGAGGAGAGCAAATGGGTGGCTTTTTCCAGCGCGGATGTCGCGCTCGCCGCGTCCGGCACGGTGCTTCTGGAACTGTCGCTGTGCGGCATCCCCACCATTTCCACCTACAAGACCGATGTGCTGATCCGGCTGGTGCTCAACCGCATCAAGGTCTGGAGCGCCGCGCTGCCGAACCTGATCGCCGACAGGCCGATCATTACGGAATATTTCGACGAATTTATCCGACCCGCAATGCTGATGCGTTCGCTCGCCCAATTGATGCGCGGGACCGAGGACCGCAAGGCCATGCTGACCGGCTTCCGCGAGGTTTTTAATCGCATGTCGGCCCCTCGGCTTCCCGCCGAAGTTGGCGCCGAAATCGTGCTCGCGCAGATTGAGCGCGTCGTGAAAATTTAACCCTTTCCAATCAGGGACATGGCGCAAAACGGATATTGCGACGCGGCAGAATCCTTGACTTTTTTGTGCGCTGCACATAAGTATTAGCAGCAACGGAAATGGGAAGGAGACCATTCATGTTCAAATTCGACGACGCCAATATGTTCGGCAAGGACGCCATGGACAAGATGTTGAAGAGCTACTCCAGCACCGCCAAGAGCTTCCAGGCGATCGCCACCGAAACCAGCGAATACTCCAAGAAGTCCTTCGAATCCGCCGTCGCGCATATGCAGGCGCTGATGGGCGTCAAGAGCTTCGAAGCGGCCATCGAACTGCAGACCAACTTCACCAAGTCTGCACTCGAAGGCTATGTCTCAGAAATGACCAAGCTCGGCGAGATGTACACCGATCTGGCCAAGGAAGCTTACAAGCCGGTTGAAACCGTGGTTCCGGCCGCGACCGAAATCGTCAAGACCAAGGCCGAGAAGATGACCAGCGCTGCAGCTTCCGCCGCCGCCTGATTTCATCCGACCTCATCGGATTGACGGCCGCTCCTTCTCGGGGCGGCCTTTTTCATTTGCGCTTTGCCATAATCCCGGAGGATTGCGTCCGCGACGTCATTTCCGGTTAAGCCTGGTTAATTATTATTGCGGCTTGATGAAAGGGCCTTAAAATGGCGCTTTGGGACACCACATAGTGCGTTGCATTCAGAGTTGGAGTGCAGTCGCAGTTACGGCAGGTTTTACGGCACACATGAATAACCACGCATACCGCATGCAGGGCGAAGGCGAACGGGACGGGTTCTCTGGCAACAGGGGCACTTCCGTGATCACCCGCGTGCAGCCAAAGGTCAAGAAACCCAGCCTTTACCGCGTCTTGCTTTTGAACGACGATTACACGCCGATGGACTTCGTCATCCATGTCCTCGAGCGTTTTTTTCAGAAAGACAAGGAAGCCGCCACGCGCATCATGCTCCAGGTTCATAACCACGGTGTGGGTGAATGCGGCGTCTATACCTATGAAGTCGCGGAAACGAAGGTGATGCAGGTCATGGATTTCGCCCGCGAGCATCAGCATCCCCTGCAATGCGTCATGGAAAAGAAATGAGGTTCTGATCGTGCCCACATTCTCGTCAAGCCTTGAAAAGGCCCTTCACCGGGCGCTAACCCTCGCCAATGAACGCCGCCACGAATATGCAACCCTCGAACATCTGCTGCTTTCCCTGATCGACGACGGCGACGCCGCTGCCGTGATGCGGGCCTGCAGCGTCGATCTCGACAAATTGCGCAAGACCGTGACCGACTATGTCGATAACGATCTCGCCAACCTCGCCACCGGTTACGACGAGGACTCCAAGCCGACCTCCGGCTTCCAGCGCGTCATCCAGCGCGCCGTGATCCATGTGCAATCCTCCGGACGTGAAGAGGTGACCGGCGCCAATGTGCTGGTGGCGATCTTCGCCGAACGGGAAAGCCATGCCGCTTATTTCCTGCAGGAGCAGGACATGACCCGCTACGATGCGGTCAATTACATCTCGCATGGCATCGCCAAGCGTCCGGGCGGCGGCGAAGTGCGTTCGCCCAAGGGCGTGGAAGAAGAGGCCCAGGAAGCCAAGGCTTCCAAGGAAGGCGAAGACGCCCAGAAGAAGCCGCAGGACGCGCTGAAGGCCTATTGCGTCAATCTCAACGAGAAGGCCCGGAACGGCCGCATCGATCCGTTGATCGGTCGTCATTCCGAGGTCAACCGCACCATCCAGATCCTGTGCCGCCGCTCCAAGAACAATCCGCTCTATGTCGGCGATCCCGGCGTCGGCAAGACGGCGATCGCCGAAGGTCTGGCGAAGCGCATCGTCGAAAAGCAGGTGCCCGAGGCGCTGCTCGACGCGACGATCTTCTCGCTCGACATGGGCACGCTGCTCGCCGGCACCCGCTATCGCGGCGATTTCGAAGAGCGTCTGAAGCAGGTGGTGAAGGAGCTCGAGGATTTCCCGGGCGCGGTGCTGTTCATCGACGAGATCCATACGGTGATCGGCGCGGGCGCGACCTCGGGCGGGGCCATGGACGCCTCGAACCTGCTCAAGCCGGCTCTGTCCTCCGGCGCGATCCGCTGCATCGGCTCGACGACCTATAAGGAATATCGCCAGTTCTTCGAAAAGGACCGGGCCTTGGTGCGTCGTTTCCAGAAGATCGACGTCAACGAGCCGAACATCGACGATGCCATCGAGATCATCAAGGGCCTGAAGCCCTATTTCGAGGAGTTCCATCACCTGCGTTATTCCAACGACGCCATCAAGGCGGCGGTGGAGCTGTCGGCGCGCTACATCACCGACCGCAAACTGCCGGACAAGGCGATCGACGTGATCGACGAGACCGGCGCCTCGCAGATGCTGCTGCCGGTCAACAAGCGTCGCAAGCTGATCACCGAAAAGGAGATCGAGGCGACCATCGCCACAATGGCCCGGATACCGCCGAAGACCGTGTCGCGCGACGATGAGGAGCTGCTCTCCAATCTTGAGCAGGAACTGCGCGCCGTCGTCTATGGTCAGGAAATCGCCATCGAGGCGCTGACCTCGGCGATCAAACTGGCGCGCGCCGGCCTGCGCGAGCCCAACAAGCCGATCGGCTCCTACCTGTTCTCCGGTCCGACCGGCGTGGGCAAGACGGAAGCCGCAAAGCAGTTGGCCTCGTCGCTCGGCGTCGAGCTGATCCGCTTCG
The DNA here is from genome assembly GCF_005222915.1 of Rhizobium sp. FKL33. Classification (GTDB taxonomy): domain Bacteria; phylum Pseudomonadota; class Alphaproteobacteria; order Rhizobiales; family Rhizobiaceae; genus Rhizobium_E. The sequence goes on along the minus strand of NZ_STFX01000054.1, from coordinate 10,998 downwards.
ACATGTCTGAATATATGGAGCGTCACACGGTCTCGCGGCTGATCGGCGCGCCTCCGGGCTATGTCGGTTTCGACCAGGGCGGCCTTCTGTCCGACCAGGTCGACCAGCATCCCTATTGCGTGCTGCTGCTCGACGAGATCGAAAAGGCGCATCCGGACATCTACAACATCTTGTTGCAGGTGATGGACAACGGCACGCTGACCGACAATAACGGCAAGAAGATCGACTTCCGCAACGTGATCCTCATCATGACCACGAATGCGGGCGCCGCCGACATGGCCCGTTCGGCCATCGGCTTCGGCTCCTCGCGCCGCGAAGGCGACGATATCGAGGCGATCAACAAGCTGTTCACGCCGGAATTCCGCAACCGTCTCGACGCGATCATTCCGTTCGCGCCGCTGCCGATGACCGTCGTCCACAAGGTCGTGCAGAAGTTCGTCCTGCAGCTCGAAACGCAGCTGGCCGAACGCAATGTGACCTTCGAACTCACCCAGGAAGCCACAGACTGGCTGGCGGAAAAGGGTTACGACGAAAAGATGGGCGCGCGTCCGCTGGGCCGCGTCATCCAGGAAAACATCAAGAAGCCGCTCGCCGAAGAGATCCTGTTCGGCAAGCTCAAGAAAGGCGGCGTGGTGCGCGTCAGCGTCGGGCCGCTGGACAACGGCAAGACCGGCATCGTGCTGGAATCCCTGCCGGATGCGCCGGTGAAACCGAAGGAAGAGGCCGAAGTCGCCTCCACCCCCTCGCGCAGATCGCCGCGCTCCAAGCCCGCTGAAACGGTGGCGGTCGAGGCCTCCAGCGTCACCGAAGACGAGCCGCCGCGCAAGCGCCGGACCAAGAAGGAAGACTGAGGTTTTCCGGCATTGTTGAGCAAAGGGCGGGGCGACTCGCCCTTTGTTGCGTCATGACGGAAGTTAAATTGGATGCGCGTGGAGAGTGGCGGAAGTGGACATAGAAGATGAGATCAACAGGACCATCACTTTGGCCATGAAACACTGCATAAGCGGCGATTGGGATGCGTTTACCCGGGTGTTCAGCAGTGGCTTTCTAAATGAAACGGTCATGAAGCAGACGTTCTTTGAAAGCCACGACATCTTGAATAAGAGCCAGGATGTTGAGTGGACAACGGAAATTTCAAAACAATCCGCAAATGTATATGCATCGCATTCCACGATCCAATCAGATCCGCGCGTGTTCTTGATCATCCGTTTCACGAGAAGAGGAAATAATCTTTTCTCGAATGCTTTGGTGCTTTGTCCCTCTGACGATTTTGCCTGACTTCTGCCTCGCCGCTACTGTTGTTGTTGCGGATTTGGAGCGAGTGACAGTCATGTCACGCCGGGAAAAGAGCGTGGGCATTCCGCTGCCCGCTGAAGTCGCCGGGACCGATTTTGTCTGGCGCATCCGTTTTTCAGCATGTATCAAAAACCTCAGGCGGATGACGTCAGCGGTTGCCAAGGGAGAGGCCTGGGTATGAGGATTTTCAGCTACCTGTTCAATTACAAGGCCGCGCCCTATGCTGAAATCCGGGCTTTCTGCGTCCATCTGTTGACGGCGTCGGGTTCCTTCCTCGCCTTCCTGGGCGTGGTGGCGGCGTCCGAAAAGCGATTCGTCGACATGTTCTGGTGGCTCGGGCTGGCGCTCCTCGTCGACGGCATCGATGGCCCGATCGCGCGGAAGGTGCGGGTCAAGGAAGTCCTGCCCAACTGGTCGGGCGACACGCTCGACAACATCATCGACTATGTGACCTATGTGCTGCTGCCGGCGTTTGCGCTCTATCAGAGCCATATGATCGGCGAGCCCTGGTCTTTCGTGGCGGCGGGGCTGATCGTCGTGTCCTCGGCAATCTATTACGCCGATACGGGCATGAAGACCGAGGAGTATTTCTTCTCGGGCTTTCCGGTGGTGTGGAATATGGTGATTTTCACGCTGTTCGTCATCGACGCCAGCGAGGCCGTGGCCTTTTCCGTCGTGATCGTCTCGGTCATCCTGACCTTCTTCCCGATCCATTTCCTGCATCCGGTCCGCGTCAAGCGGCTGCGCAAGCTCAATCTGGCGGTCTTTCTGCTCTGGTCGCTGCTCGGCGGCATTTCGCTCCTGATGCATTTCCGCGCGCCGGACTGGGTGGCCTGGGGCGTGATGGCCACAGGGCTCTATCTCTATGTGATCGGCTTCATCCTGCAGCTTTTCCCCAAACTCGGTCGTTGAGTTCAAGCGAGGCGTCATGACAAAGAGCAAGGCTATCCTCATCCGCGCCCATGGAGGCCGCGACGCATTGGAGCATGTCGAGATCGACGTGTCCGCGCCGGCGGCCGGCGAGGTGCAGATCCGTCACCATGCCATCGGCGTCAATTTCATCGACACCTATATCCGCACTGGACTTTATCCGGCGCCGGGCGGTTTTCCCTATGTGATGGGCAAGGAAGGCGCAGGCGAAGTGACCGCGCTGGGCGAGGGCGTGTCGTCTTTGTCCGTCGGTGACCGCGTCGCCTATCCGGCCGTCGACGGCGCCTATTGCGAGATCCGCAACATCGCCGCCTCAAAGCTGGTCAAGGTTCCAGACGACATTTCCCTGGAAACCGCCGCCGGCATGATGATGAAGGGCATGACGGCGGAATATCTACTCAACCGTACCTACAAGGTCGGGCCCGAGACTGTGCTTCTCTTCCACGCCGCAGCTGGCGGCGTCGGTCTCATCGCCGGCCAATGGGCCAAAGCCCTTGGTGCGACAGTCATCGGCACCGCTGGTGGTCCCGACAAGGTCAAGCTCGCGCTGGCGCATGGCTATGACCATGTCATCGACTATCGGAAGGACGATTTCGTCGCGGCCGTGAAGGATCTGACATCAGGCAAGGGCGTCGACGTCGTCTATGATTCCGTCGGCAAGGATACATTTCCGAAATCGCTCGATTGTCTGAAGCCGCGCGGGCTCTGGGCGTCCTTCGGACAGTCCTCCGGCCCGATCGAACCGATCAATCTCGGCATCCTCGCGCAGAAGGGCTCGCTTTTTGCAACGCGGCCGACATTGTTTAACTATATTGCGACGCCGAAAGAACTGGATGACTGCGCCGCGGCGCTTTTTTCTGTTGTTCGCAGCCGCAAAGTGGTTATCAATATCAACCAAACCTATCCATTGGCGGAGGCCGCACGCGCTCACGCCGATCTGGAAGATAGAAAAACGAGCGGAACGACACTGCTGCTTCCCTGAGGTCATGAGGCCCGGGCGGGCGGCGAAGACTGGGGTGGTTCGTGGTCAACACGCAATCGGGGGGCTCGCGTCCTCTGTTGGAAGTGCGCGGGATAACCAAGCTGTTCGGCTCGTTCGCCGCTTGCAGCGCGATAGGCCTTACAATCGAGCCGGGTGAAATTCACGCCCTTCTCGGCGAAAACGGCGCCGGCAAATCAACCCTCGTCAAGATGCTGTTCGGGGTGTTGCAGCCGAGCGCGGGCGAGATCCTCTGGGAAGGCCGGCAGATTTCGATCGGCAGCCCCGGCGAGGCGCGCAAGACCGGCATCGGCATGGTGTTCCAGCATTTTTCGCTGTTCGAAGCGCTGACGGTCGCCGAAAACATCGCGCTGTCGCTCGATGGCAAGGCGCCGCTCTCCAAGATCGCCGACGAAGCCCGGAGGCTGTCTGAAGCCTATGGCCTGCCGCTCGATCCCAACGCCCATGTCGCCGATCTCTCGGTCGGCGAGCGCCAGCGCATCGAAATCGTCCGCGCTTTGCTGCAGAACCCCAAGCTGATCATTCTCGACGAGCCGACCTCGGTCTTGACGCCGCAGGAGGCCGACCGGCTGTTCGAGACGCTGGACAAGCTCAAGGCCGAGGGACGCTCGGTGCTCTACATTAGCCATCGGCTCGAAGAGGTGCAGCGCATCTGCGATCGCGCCACGGTGCTGCGTCACGGCAAGGTGACAGGCGCCTGCGACCCGCGTCAGGAAACCCCGGCCTCGCTCGCCCGCATGATGGTGGGCTCTGATGTCGCCGCCGTGTCGCGGCCGCACCATGCCGATGCCGGCGCGGTGGTTCTGGAGACGCGCGCGCTCAATGCTGCGGCCCGCACGCCCTTCGCTGTTCCCCTGAAGTCGGTGTCGCTCAGCGTCCGCTCCGGTGAGGTGCTGGCGATTGCAGGCGTGGCGGGCAATGGCCAGGGCGAATTGTTCGATATCCTTTCGGGTGAATATCTCGCCCAGACCAATGACGCAGTCCAACTGACCGGCAAGCCCTGCGGCCGCGCCGGCATTTCCGCGCGGCGGCTGATGGGCGGGGCTTTCGTGCCCGAGGAACGCCATGGTCACGGGGCGGTGACAGGCATGAGCCTGTCCGAAAACCTCGTTCTGTCGCGCAACGCCTCGGATCGCGCCTCGCTTCTGGCGGGCGGTCTCCTGAAGGTCATCAAGGGCGGAACGGTGAAGGCGCTGTCGCGCAAGATCTGTCACGACATGGATGTGCGCAAGAGCGGCGAGGACCCTGCCGCCGGCTCGCTGTCGGGCGGCAATCTGCAGAAATTCATCGTCGGCCGCGAACTCGACCGCAAGCCGACGCTGCTGGTGGTCAACCAGCCGACCTGGGGCGTGGACGCGGGCGCGGCGAGCCGCATCCGCCAGGCGCTGGTGGATCTCGCCCGCTCGGGCTCGGCGGTCATCGCCATCAGCCAGGATCTCGACGAGATCTTCGAGATCGCCACTCATATCGCGGTGATTTCGGATGGAGCGCTGTCGCCCGCCTATCCGGCCGCCGACCTCAACCGTGAAAAGATCGGCCTGCTGATGGGCGGCATGCATGACAAGGCGAAGGAAGCGGCGCATGCGCATTGAGCTCGAAAAGCGCGCCGGCGCATCCCGTTTCTATTCGATCGCGTCGCCGATCATTGCGCTGGTTCTGACGCTGATCTGCGGCGCGATCCTGTTTGCCGCGCTCGGTAAGGATCCGCTGCAGGCGCTCTATCTGTTCTTCATCGATCCGCTTCGCGAGGAATGGTCGCTACATGAACTGGCGATCAAGGCGGGACCGCTGATCATGATCGGCGCCGGCCTGTCGATCTGCTATCGCGCCGGCAACTGGAATATCGGGGCCGAGGGACAGTTCATCTTCGGCGGCATCGTCGGCTCCATCCTGCCTGTGGTCTTCTACGGCTGGAACTCGCCGCTGGTTTTGCCGCTGATGCTGCTGATGGGCATGGTCGGCGGCGCGGCCTACGCCGCCATTCCGGCTTTTCTCAAGACCCGCTTCAACACCAACGAGATCCTGACCAGCCTGATGCTGGTCTATATCGCCCAGCTCTTCCTCGACTGGCTGGTGCGCGGTCCCTGGCGCAATCCGGAAGGGCAGAACTTCCCCGAGACGCGTCTGTTCGACGCAGCCGCCGTGCTCGGGCCGATCTGGCCGGAGTCCGGCCGCGCCCATTGGGGCTTCGCCTTCGCCATCATCGCCGCCGCGCTGCTGTGGTTCATGATGGAGTTCACGCTGCGCGGCTATCAGGTCAAGGTGCTGGGGCAATCGGCGCGGGCAGGGCGCTTCGCCGGCTTCTCCTCCTCGGGCATGGTCTGGTTTTCCATGCTGCTGTCGGGCGCGCTGGCGGGGCTGGCGGGCATTTCGGAAGTTTCGGGCGCAATCGGCCAGCTGCGTCCGTCGATTTCGCCCGGTTACGGCTTCACGGCCATTATCGTCGCCTTTCTCGGCCGTCTCAATCCGCTCGGGGCCATCATTTCCGGTCTCATCCTGGCGCTGACCTATCTCGGCGGCGAAGCGGCGCAATTGTCGCTCGGCGTGTCCGACAAGGTCACGCGTCTGTTTCAGGGGCTGCTGTTGTTCTTCGTGCTCTCCTGCGACACGCTGATCCTCTACAAGATCCGGCTGGTGGGAACGCGGGCCGCCCAACTGGTCAAGGGAGACTGACATGGGCGTGTGGGAATCGATCCTGATCACCATCATCACCGCTTCGACGCCGCTGGTCATCGCCTCCCTGGGCGAACTGGTGACCGAACGCGCCGGCGTCCTCAATCTCGGCGTCGAGGGCATGATGGTCATGGGCGCGGTCTGCTCCTTCGCCGCCAGCCAGATGACCGGCTCGCCCTATCTCGGCATTGTCGTCGGCATTCTCGCGGGCGCCGCCATTTCGCTGCTGTTTGCCTTTCTGACTCTGACGCTGGTCGCCAATCAGGTGGCTACGGGTCTCGCGCTCACCATTCTCGGGCTCGGCCTGTCGGGCATGATCGGCGAACCCTATGTCGGCATGCAGGGCGTCAAGCTGCAGCCCATCGCTATCCCGCTTCTGTCCGACATTCCGTTTCTCGGGCCCGTGCTGTTCAAGCAGGATCTGATCTTCTACCTGTCGATCGCGCTGATCGTCGGCGCCAACTGGATGCTGTTCAAGAGCCGCGCCGGTCTCGTGCTGCGCTCGATCGGCGACAACCATGCCTCGGCGCATGCGCTGGGCATCAAGGTCATCCCGATCCGTTACCTCACCGTCGTGTTCGGCGGCGCCTGTGCCGGTCTCGCCGGCGCCTATCTGTCGCTGGTCTATACGCCGCAATGGGTGGAGAACATGACCGCCGGACGCGGCTGGATCGCGCTGGCGCTGGTCGTCTTCGCCTCCTGGCGGCCCTATCGCCTGCTGGTGGGTGGCTATCTGTTCGGGGCCGTCTCCATCGGCCAGTTGCATGCCCAGGCCTTCGGCATCGAGGTGCCCTCGCAATTCCTGTCGGCGCTGCCATACGCCGCCACCGTCATCGTGCTGATCGTGATTTCGCAGAACCGGCGGATGACGCTGATCAACACGCCCGCATCCCTCGGGAAACCGTTCGTTCCCGACAGATAACCTCCAAGAGCAACAACCAACAGGGAAAACCCATGAAGAAACTCCTTCTCTCCCTCGCCGCGACCGCCGCCGTTCTCGGCTTTTCGGTGCAGGCCCAGGCCGCCGACAAGCTGAAGGTCTGCTTCCTCTATGTCGGCTCCAAGACCGATGGCGGCTGGACCCAGGCCCATGATATCGGCCGCCAGCTCCTCGAAAAGGAACTGGGTGACAAGATCGAGACCCAGTATCTCGAAAACGTGCCGGAAGGCCCCGACGCCGAGCGCGCCATCGAGCGCTTTGCCCGTTCGGGCTGCGGCCTCGTCTTCACCACCTCGTTCGGCTTCATGGACGCGACCGTGAAGGTCGCCGCCAAGTTCCCGAAGGTGAAGTTCGAGCACGCCACCGGCTACAAGACCGCGCCGAACCTGACCGCCTACAATTCGCGCTTCTATGAAGGCCGCTACATCCTCGGCCAAATCGCCGCGAAGACCTCGAAGAAGGGCGAAGCCGCCTATATCGCCTCCTTCCCGATCCCGGAAGTGGTGCAGGGCATCAACTCCTTCGTAATCGGCGCCCGCTCGATCAACCCGGCCTTCAAGCTCAAGGTCATCTGGGTCAACACCTGGTTCGACGCCGGCAAGGAAGCCGACGCCGCCAAGGCCGCCATCGACCAGGGCGTCGACATCATCACTCAGCACACCGACTCCACCGCCCCGATGCAGGTCGCCGAAGAACGCGGCATCAAGGCGTTCGGCCAGGCCTCCGACATGATCAAGGCCGGCCCGAATGCGCAGCTGACCGCGATCGTCGACAATTGGGGCGCTTATTACGTCAAGCGCGTCAATGCCGCTCTCGACGGCAGCTGGAAGTCGGAAATGAGCTGGGACGGCCTCAAGGACGGCATTCTCTACATGGCGCCCTACACCAACATGCCTGACGACGTGAAGAAGATGGCCGAGGAAACCGAAGCCAAGATCAAGTCGGGCGAACTCAAGCCCTTCACCGGCCCGCTCAAGAAGCAGGACGGCACGGAATGGCTGAAGGCTGGCGAAAGCGCCGGCGACGACGTGCTCGGCGGCCTGAACTTCTACGTCGAAGGCGTCGAAGGCGACCTGCCGAAGTAAGCGTCTCTCGCTCTCATCAGAAAGCCCCGCCATCGCTGCCGATGGCGGGGCTTTTTTATGTGTTGTTTTGAAACCCGGTCGCTCGAATTGCTCGCCCGGGCGTCGGGACGACGGCGACGGAAGTCCAGCGTTCCGCCGCAATGACGCGGCATGCCGATATGTGATGTCTGAGGTCGGAACCGCGGATCAGGCCAGGGGCGCGGCGGGTTTTGGGACGCCGCCGGCCAGACGGCGGCCGAGCGCGATGCCTGGCGTTTCGATCATGCGGTAGGCGATATAGCCGAGTCCGTAGGTGATGATGAGCGTCAGCCCGAGCGCCGCCGCAAAGCGCGGCTCTGGTGCGAGACCCGGCTGGGTGCGCGCGAGCCAGCCGCAGACCGGCAGCATCACCAGAAGATGGATCAGGTAGACGCCATAGGAGACGTCGCCGAAAAAGCGGCTGACGGCGTTGGACAAGATCCAGTCGAGCCAACCGAGCGCCATCTGCGCGATCTGCGGCAGCCGGTCTCGATAGAGAAAGGCGAAAAACACCAGCACGAGACCGATCTTGATGGCGCGGTGCAGGCTGTCGCGACCGCCGCCGAGCGGCACGAACACGACGGCGCAGGCGGAGATCAGGTAGAGCCATTTCGCCTGGCCCTCCGCCTTCAGCGACATGGCGATCAGCATGCCGGCGGCGAAGAGATGGAACTTCATCGGCAGCATCGAATAGGCGCCCTTGACGAAGCCGTTCGCCTGCAGCCAGGCGCCGAACGCCCACATCACTGCGACGAGCATCAGCATCGTCGGAAGCCGCCCTGCTTTCAGCACCAGCAGCATCATCAGCGGTAGAAAAGCGTAATACTGCATTTCCAGCCCGATCGACCAGTCGGGCAGGGGCGTCTGGAAATTATGCGTCCATGTCGCCCCGAAAACGAATGTCACATGCAGGAGGATATTGGTGAGCGACTGATCGAGATAGCGGTCGGCGTATCGCATCTGCTCCTCGACCCCGCCCGGGAAAACGGACGCGGCGTCGAGCCTGTCCTGCCAGAGCTCGGGGCCGAACCACAGCGCCAGCGCCAGGCAGACATAATAGAGCGGCGCGATGCGGAAGAAACGGCGAATCCAGAAGATCGTCCAGGTCGAGACCTTGTCCCAGGGCTCGCGGCTTTCGCGCAGCTGATAGTGATAGGTCATCAGGAAGCCGGAGATGATGATGAAGACTTCCACCGCCAGATCCGGCTGGGCGAACAGGCCGACCTTGTAGCCGGTCAGAAACATGGCGTGACCGACCAGCACCCAGAGTGAGGCGTAGCCGCGCAACCCATCGAGAAATCCCAGTTGTTGCCGGGGATCGGCCATGCGCGGCTCCCTGATGTCAGGCCTTGTTGGCGAGGAACCACTGATAGACGCTGGCGACACCCTCTTCGAGGCCGATCTTCGGCGACCAGCCGGTGGCGCGGAGCTTGTCGGCGCTCATCAGCTTTCGCGGCGTGCCGTCGGGCTTGGAAAGGTCATGGACGATCTCGCCCTTGAAGCCGACGACATCGCAGACCAGCTTGGTGAGGTCGAGGATGGTGATGTCCTCGCCCGAGCCGATATTGACGTGACCGGCCTCCGAATGCGTCTTCATCAGATGCACGCAGGCGTCGGCGCAGTCGTCGACATGCAGGAATTCGCGGCGCGGCGTGCCGGTGCCCCAGACGGTGATCGACGGCGCGCCCGAAAGCTTCGCCTCATGCGCCTTGCGGATCAGCGCCGGCATCACATGGCTGGAATTGAGGTCGAAATTGTCGCCGGGACCATAGAGATTGGTCGGCATGCCCGAGATGAAGTTCGCGCCATGCTGCTTGCGATAGGCGTCGCAGAGCTTGATGCCGGCGATCTTGGCGATCGCGTACCATTCATTGGTCGGCTCGAGCGCGCCGGTCAGCAGCGCATCCTCGGTGATCGGCTGCAGGGCGAATTTCGGATAGATGCAGGACGAGCCGAGGAACATCAGCTTCTCGACGCCCACT
>NZ_STFX01000054.1:0-1064 GCF_005222915.1 Rhizobium sp. FKL33 | reverse complement strand
CATGGATGATGTTGGCCTCGATCATCAGGTTGTCATAGAGAAAATCGGCCGGATAGGTGTCGTTGGCGAGAATGCCGCCGACCTTGGCCGCGGCGAGAAACACCGCGTCCGGCCTGGTCTTCTCGATCCAGGCGGTGGTGGCCGCCTGGTCGCGCAGATCGGCGTCCGCGCGCGAGGCGGTGACAACCTCGGCGCCTTCCGACGCCAGCCGTCTCACGATGGCGGAGCCCACCATGCCGCGATGGCCGGCCACCCAGACCTTCTTTCCGCTGAGCGAGTACATCGGGCTCACGCTTCCTTCATCACGGTGGCGGTCTGCATGACCTTGAGGTCTTCATTGACCATTTCGCGGCAGAGTTCGCGCACGGGCGTCTCATGCTTCCAGCCGAGCTTGGTGTGCGCCTTGGTCGGATCGCCGATCAGCAGCTCGACTTCGGTCGGGCGGAAATAACGCGGATCGATCTCGACCACGACCTTGCCGGTCAGCTGGTCATAACCCTTCTCGTCAACGCCTTCGCCCTTCCATTCCAGATGAATGCCGACATCCTCGAAGGCCCAGGTGATGAACTGGCGGACTTCGGTGGTTTCGCCGGTGGCGAGCACGTAATCGTCGGGCTGGTCCTGCTGCAGCATCATCCACATGCCGCGCACATATTCCCGCGCATGGCCCCAGTCGCGCTTGGCGTCGATATTGCCGACATAGAGCTTCTCCTGCTTGCCGAGCCGGATGGCGGCGGCGGCGCGGGTGATCTTGCGGGTGACGAAGGTCTCGCCGCGCAGCGGGCTTTCATGGTTGAACAGGATGCCGTTCGAGGCATGGATGCCATAGGCTTCGCGGTAGTTGACCACGATCCAGTAAGAATAGAGCTTGGCGGCGGCGTAGGGCGAGCGCGGATAGAACGGCGTCGTTTCGCGCTGCGGCACTTCCTGCACAAGACCATAGAGCTCGGAGGTCGAGGCCTGGTAGAAGCGGGTCTTCTTTTCCATCTTCAGAATGCGGATGGCTTCGAGCAGGCGCAGCGTGCCGATGCCGTCGGCGTTGGCGGTATATTCCGGCGTCTCGA
>NZ_STFX01000007.1 GCF_005222915.1 Rhizobium sp. FKL33 | reverse complement strand
TGAAGGAGGAGGAGCGGCGCTTGATGCCATGGACGATATAGCCCTTGCTCAGCAAGAGTTCGGCGAGATAGGCTCCGTCCTGGCCGGTGATGCCGGTGATCAGCGCTACCTTCTTCTTATCAGTTGCCATATGAGATTGCCCCAATGTTGTGAACGATCAGATTGAATTAGTGTTCTTGATAAACTTGTCTGTGTTGCAACGCAACGAAGTGTTTCCTGAATGGTAAACTGTGCGGCATTGCCTAGTTAAGCGCCAAAATCTGGGTATTTTCTATGCAATATGCTGCAGTCGCCTGATCATGGGCGGGAGCCGTTTGGGTCTGAGTTATGCGAAACAAATTCCATGCGCGCGATTTCTGCTCCACCGCACGGAGTTCTCGTCGGGTCTTTCGAGAGCTTAGTGACGATGCTTTCGTAGTTTGATAACCGACCGGTATAAAACCGGTAATCGATCGAATAATTTTCGCAGTTGATTTTTTTCTTATTAAACTTTGAACTGACGAAGCTGCAGGCATTCATCATATCCTCCAGTTGGTGTCCTCGAAGCGATACACTCTTGTCGATAAGGGTAACATGCCCCTACCTTGCCGATATTTCGCATATCTTGTAGCTTGTTCTGCATTAAGGGCGTGTTATGACACCAAAAGTACGGGGCCATTTGTTGGCTCGGATCATTCCGTGTAGGTTTCGATCATCAGGTGTCGCCGGAGATGGTTAAGTATTTGAAATATAATGTTATAGTTTTCCACAATATTCTGACTTTTGTCTTTTTTCATCATTTCTACCCTTGGTCGAACATTTCTTCAAAGCGGCTTCAAACCCCCTTCAAAGGCGCTTCAAAGCAAGTTTTAGGTAGTGGCTGGATTTTGTTGTTTTGCGGCTCTCATAGGTTGAGTGTGCTGGTTTTCCTCACTTGCTTCCGACCTCGCCATCGCAAATCATTGAGGCGTGATTTGTCCGATGCTTTTGAGGTCTTTCATGAACACGCATTCGCCTTCGATTGAACTGCTGCCGGTTGGTTCCTTGCGACCCTATGCCGGCAATGCTCGCACCCATTCCAGGAAGCAGATCGGCCAGATTGCCGAGAGCATCAGGCGGTTTGGCTTTACCAATCCCGTGCTGATCGGCGATGACGGCGAGATCCTCGCGGGCCATGGCCGGGTGAGGGCGGCCAAGGAGTTGGGACTGACGGACGTGCCAGTGGTGCGCCTGTCGCATCTGACGCCGGCCGAGCGGCGCGCCTATGTGCTGGCGGACAACAAGCTGGCGTTGAATGCCGGCTGGGACAGCGAGGTGCTGGCGATCGAGCTGCAGGGGCTCATCGATCTCGACTTCGATGTGACGCTGACCGGCTTCTCGCTGGCGGAAGTCGACTTCGCTCTGGATCATGCGCGTGAGGCGTCGCCAGCGACGGTGGACGATGACGCCGATCGGATCGTGGCGCCATCGTCCGGGCCGGCGGTCAACCGGACGGGTGATCTCTGGCGGCTTGGCCGGCATCGGCTGCTTTGTGGCGACGCGCGGTCGAGTGAGGATGTGGATCAGCTGGTGGGTGGAGAAAACATCGATCTGATCTTCACGGATCCGCCCTACAATGTGGCGATCGACGGCAATGTCGGTGGACTGGGCTCTGTCCGCCATCGCGAATTCGCCTTCGCCTCCGGTGAGATGAGCAGGGAAGAGTTCACCCACTTCCTGACTGTCACATTGAGCAACGCCGCCCGTGTCGCCAGGGACGGCGCCATCGCCTTTGTCTGCATGGACTGGCGTCACATGCGCGAGATGCTCGATGCCGGCGAGGCGGCGTTTTCCGAGCTGAAGAACCTCTGCGTCTGGAACAAGACCAATGGCGGCATGGGGACCTTCTATCGCTCCAAGCATGAGCTGGTCTTCGTGTTCAAGGTCGGCTCTCAGCCGCACACCAACAGCTTTGGTCTGGGCGACAGCGGTCGCTATCGTACCAATGTCTGGGACTATGCCGGCATCAGCAGTCTCGGGGTCAGGCGTATGGAGGATCTGGCCATGCACCCCACCGTCAAGCCGGTGGCGCTGGTGGCGGACGCCATCAAGGATTGCTCGCGGCGCGGCGAGACGGTTCTGGATCTCTTCGGCGGCTCCGGCTCGACGCTGATCGCCGCCGAGCAATGCGGCAGGGCGGCCCGTCTCATCGAGTATGACCCGCTCTATTGCGACACGATCATCGAGCGCTGGCAGCGCTATACCGGCAAGCAGGCGGCGCTGGAGGGCAGGGGAGATCAGGCGACCTTCGAGAGAATGCGAGAGGAACGGCTGGAGGGGCAGATAGAAAGCGGCGCCGGCGATGAAACGCCCCATCGACCAACGAGCACCGCACATCCTCAGCCGGCCGTCACTTCAGTTGCAACCCGCAAGCCCAGGAGCCGCCGCCATGGATGAAGAGGCGATCAAGAGGCAGATCCTGTTCGGCGAGGACAGCGAGCCAAAGCGCCCCGCCAATCGCGGCCAGTTCCAGAAGGGTCAGTCCGGCAATCCCAAGGGGCGGCCGAAGAAGGCCATTGCCGATCATGCGCTGTTCGACCAGCCGATGCTGTCGGCGGCCCTCAGTCTTGCCGATAGCCATGTGCCGGTCCGGGAGGGAGGGGAGACGCACTCCATTCCCTGGCGCGAGGCGATCATGCGCTCGATCTTTACCAATGCCGCCAAGGGCAATGCCCGCTCTCAAACGCTGGCTGTGCACACCATCATGCGTGCCGACGCGGAAAGGGCGCGCAAACGCGCCGAGGAGATCGCTTTCTGGCGCGACTACCAGCAGAAGACCTGGGCCCAGATCGAGGCTGCAAAGAGGAAGGGGCTGCCGCCGCCAACGCCTCTGCCTCACCCTGATGACATCATTCTCGATGTGCAGGAGGGCGTCCGCTTCAAAGGGCCCATCGACGAAGTCTGGCAGGCAAAGCTGGAAGAGACCATTCGCTACCGGGATGCGCTGATCATGCAGGACGCGCTCGACCAGCGCAGCGACAGCCGTCTTGACGGCGAGCCGATGCGCGACCCCGGAGCGGCCGGTCTGTGCGCCCATCTCCTGGAAAAGAGCATTCCGCCGCGATTGAGGCTCACCGACACCGAATGGTTGCTGCGGATGATGAAATATGAAGGCATGCCGAAGCGGGCGCTGATGAAGGAGCTCTATGGCGCATGGCGCGGCCTCGGCAAAGACCTGCCGCGTGGCTATGTCTTTCCGGAAAGGACGGTCATGGTTGAGAACATGGAAATCATCATGAGCAAGGTTCATGAGATCCTCGCCGCCGAGGCATGATCGTTGCGCGGCGAGGCGGGCGCGGAAACGAAAAGTTTTTCCCGCAGCAGGGAGGCTCGTGTTGTCAATGCAGCCCGCGCTGCCGGCCCCGCCTCGCCACGAGGGGGTGGACGTAGGCCGGCTGAGGAATAAGCGAACTCCCCGCTCACGCGACTGGACTTCAGCCGCAAAGGAAGCATTGCTGTCAGGGCGGAGCGGAACTCGCCTCCGCCTGCCTACGCCCGCCACAACTATGCGGGCTTTCGTCAGTGCAAGCGCTGGATGGTCCGGCGCTGTATCGACGGAGATCAGCATGACCAGCAAACGTTCCAAATCTCGCCACAAAGACCCCGTAGGTGACGGAAATCTATGCGAAATCGGCGCGGAGTCGAATGAATCTATAATGGAAGGGGCCTGCGCCGGGGATGCTGTCTTGGCGACCAGTCCATTGCCAGCCGGCAGAGCAAACACAAAATCGGCCACAGTTCTGGCGATGCTCCGCTCCACGTCGGGCGCTTCCTTGGCTGAAATCATGGCTGCGACGGGCTGGCAGGCGCATTCGGTGCGGGGATTTCTGTCAGGCACAGTGCGTAAGCGCTTGGCGCTTGTGGTGACATGCGAAACCACCTGCTCTGGGGAGCGGCGATATCGTCTCGGTACCGATGCGCCTCTTGAAACCATCGTAACTACGGAGCCATCCGAACCTGTCGATATTCCAGCCTTTCTGTTGAAGTCCAAGGCCACGAAAGATGCGCCCGGCATCGAGAGTGAGACAGAGTGACATGCCGAAGATGGACAGCATAGACAGCATCAACCAGTTGAACGCATTGCCCAGATCCCACTTGGTCGACCTCTGGACCGAAACCTATAAGTGCTCGCCGCCGAAGGGCATGAGGCAGCCGCTGATGATCCGCGCGATAGCCTGGCACTTTCAAGCAAGGGCGCAGGATGGATTTTCGGCCGATACAAAACGGCTTCTGAAAGCCGCAGTCAAACGTGTGATGGCTGAGTTGGAGTCGTCTCGCACAAACGCGTCTTCTTCAGTGGTGCGAGGTGGCTCTTTAATCAAGAATAGGCGCAACCTCTCAATTCAGAATGCGCCTCGACCACTGCCTCCGCCAGGCGCACGCTTGATCCGTGACTGGAATGGGCGGCGCTATGTGGTTGATGTTGTTGAAGACGGATATATTATGGACGGCAAACACTATAAATCGCTCACCGCCCTAAGCTTCCGGATCACCGGCGTCAAATGGTCTGGCCCCAGGTTTTTTGGCCTATGAGCGAGAAGAGGACTTTCCGCTGCGCCATTTACACCCGCAAGTCCAGCGACGAGGGGCTCGATCAGGCCTTCAACTCGCTCGACGCACAGAGGGAGGCATGTTCGGCCTATATCGCGTCTCAGGAGAGCCTCGGCTGGCGGCTTGTTCCCGAACTTTACGACGATGGCGGCATATCCGGTGGTACGCTTGAGCGTCCTGCGATCCAGAGGTTGCTGCGCGACATCCGAAACGGCGCCATCGACATCATCGTTGTCTACAAGATTGATCGCCTGACTCGCTCGCTCACGGATTTCGCCAAGCTCGTAGATGTGTTCGACAAGCACGGCACATCGTTTGTCTCCGTCACCCAGCAATTCAACACGACCACGTCCATGGGCCGCTTGACGCTGAACGTGCTGCTGTCCTTTGCTCAGTTCGAGCGGGAAGTCACGGCGGAACGCATCCGCGACAAAATCGCCGCGTCTAAGAAGAAGGGAATGTGGATGGGAGGCACCGTGCCATTCGGCTATAAGGTAAACGACCGCAAGCTTGTCATTGATGAAGGCGAGGCCAAACAGGTGCGGCGCGTCTTCGATCGCTATCTTGAGTTACAGTCCGCGAAAAAACTACTGGCCGAGCTCAATGGGCTGCAGGCATCTGCGGAAGCTGGGATTTGTGTTGGCGCATCGAAGCAGGCGAGGCGGTATAGCTACAGCAATCTCTTGTCCATGCTGGCAAACCCCATTTACGCGGGAAAAGTCCGGCATAAGAATTTAGTCTACGATGGCGAACATAGCGCTATCATTGCGCCAGAGACCTTTGCAGCCGTTCAACGAGCCATGGCCGACAATGCTGTTGTGGCGAAGGGAGCGCGTCTCAACCCCGACATCCATCTGCTGACTGGTAAAATCTTCGATCATGAGGGGCATCGACTGACGCCCGTCCACGCCACCAATCACGGCAAACGCTACCGCTACTACGCGACCGACATGCGTCGAGCGGGGAGCGAGAAGGCAACCAAAATGCGGATCGCGGCTGCCGTCATTGAGCCGGTCGTGATCGCGCAGATGATACAAATGCTGAGAGACGGCCCAAAACTATCGCAATGGATTGCGGATTTCGGGGACCAGAGTGAGGTGCAGACGCTGCTCGAACAAGCCCACATTCTGTCCTTGCGGCTTGAGGCCGATCGTAGTGGTGTGCAGCGTCGACTTATCTTCCGGACGATCATGGATCGTGTGATAATCGGGGCGGCTGAAATTCGCTATGTTTTGAATATCGCCATCTTGCTGCGCATCCTTGCAAATCAATGGGATTTCAACGTCGAACAAGACTTTATCCGCCGCTTGTCTTCATGTTTCCCTGATGATTTGCATGACGAAGATCACGGCCTGAAATTGATCGAGATTGTTCAGCCCTGCGTCATCAAGCGCCGCGGCGTGGAGATGCGACTGATTGTCGAAAATGCCGCCGCGATGCGCCCGGAATATGATGAAACACTCATCGCCGCGATCGCCAAAGCTCATATCGCTGTTACGATGCTGACAGAAAGAAAGGGAAGATCGATTTCCCAAGTCGCAACCAATCTTCGCATGAATGGCTCCGACCTCTGCCGGGTTCTTCCGCTGGCATTCCTTTCGCCGAAGGTGACACAAGCCATCTTGTCGGGACGACAGCCGCCGGAATTGACCCTGCGCAAACTGACGCGCAGCGTTGAAATACCGATTGCTTGGGTGGATCAGGACGAGCTGATGTAGGGTTGAGGAAGTTTAACCCGCGATATTGCGAGAAAATTCTAGCGCCCTTGGGAAAAGGTTAATGAAATCAAAGTTTTGATTTTGGTGGGTGATGTAGGGCTCGAACCTACGACCCGCTGATTAAGAGTCAGCTGCTCTACCAACTGAGCTAATCACCCGTCCAGATGCGCTTGCTGCGCGTCTGAGGGGCCGTATAATCAGCTTCCGCCAACTTGGCAAGGGCCACCTGGTCAGAAAGTGCGATGGTTATCAACAGGGTTAAAGGCAGCCCTTGGAACAGCGGTACACTTTAACGTTTGCGCTTCAGCCGACGTTGGACCGGCGCCTCAAGAGACTGGTGGGATGCGATCAACGCCTCAGCTGCGTCCAGCGTGAGCGGCCGGCCGAGATGATAGCCTTGGCCGAGATCGAAACCCAATTCGGTCAAGGCTGAGGCCTGGCTTTCGGTTTCCACGCCCTCGGCGACCGTGATTGCACCAAAACCCGAGGCGATTGCCACTACGGCCTTTGCGATCGAGAGCGAGCCATTGTTGCTTTCGAGGTCGGTGATGAAACTGCGATCGAGCTTGATCTTGTCGAATGGAAAATCGCGAAGATAAGCGAGGGAAGAATATCCCGTGCCAAAATCGTCAATCGAGATCTTCACGCCCAGGGCTTTCAATGACTTAAACAGAACAAGGCTGTGCTGGGCGTCGCCTACGAACACCGACTCGGTGATTTCCAAATCAAGGCGTTGCGGCGCTAACCCGCTTTCGTCCAGCGCGCTTTTGATTGCCTTAACAATGTCGGCGCCCTGCATTTGCCGCGCCGAAAGATTGACGGCCACCGTCAGCTTCTCTGGCCATGCGCTGGCGACGGCGCAGGCGCGGCGAAGCACCCATTCACCGAGTTGCGAAATGAGGCCGGTCGCTTCGGCCAGGTCGATGAAATGGCCGGGGCCGATCAGGCCAAAGCGAGGATGGCGCCAGCGCACAAGCGCCTCGAAGCCGGCGAGACTCCGGTCGCCCAATCTGAAAAGGGGCTGAAAATCCAGTTCCAATTCATTGCGTGTGATCGCCTCACGCAACTCCACGCTCATTTGCCGGCGTCGCTGGGCGGCAGCGCTCATGATCGGCGAATAGACGCGGAATGTCGCCCGGCCAGCCTCCTTTGCGGCATAGAGCGCGATGTCGGCAAGCCGCAGCAAATCCTCATCGGCGCCGGCGTGATGGGGGGCCAGGGCAATGCCGAGACTGCAACTCAGCATTTCCTCGCCGTTTTCGAGCGCGAATGGCTCTGCGAACACGGTCTGCACTTTCTGACCAAAGGCCTCGACGTCACTGACGTCAGCGAGTTGCCCCACCAGGGCAAATTCGTCACCGCCTAGTCGCGCGATCAACGTGTCGGGGAGGGTGGAGGTGAGCCGAACGGCGAGTTGGCGCAACAGCGCATCGCCGGCGCTATGGCCGCCCGTGTCATTGATGTCCTTGAAGTTATCCACGTCCAGAAAGGCGAGCGCCACCACTCCGCCCTTCTTTATTGCCTTGTTGAGCCCGTCGACAAAGGCCGCCCGATTGGCTAGTCCTGTCAGCGTGTCTTCAAGCGCTAGCTTTTCGAGCTTCCGTTCAAACATCCGCGCCTCGGTGACATCCTCGGAAACCCCCAGAAGAAAGCGTGGGGCGCTGCCGTCGCCGACCTGGAGCATTTTCTTGGTGGTCTTGATGATGCGGGTGGCCCCATCGGCGATTTGATGCACCGCCTCATAGACATACGGTTCCCCGGATGTGATCGCGACCTGGTCGGACGCTAGGAATGTCTGGGCGATATGAGCAGGGAAGATGTCGACATCGCGACGCCCCAGAACATCGGCAGGATCCTTGCCGTCATTGGCGCCGCTGACGGCATTGAAGATGATGTAGGCGCTTTCGGCTGCGATGTCCTTGACGAACACCCCATTCGGCATGTTTTCGATAATCGCGTTCAGGATGGTCTGCGTTTCATCCAGTCTACGCTGGGCCTCGTTGAATTCCGTACGGTCCTGAACGATCGCCAGAATTGCGTCGACGCCATTGAAGCGTATCGAACGCCCGTAGGTCTGGACCTCAAACGTCTCGCCATTCGCCTTAAGGTGGACCCAACGGCCGGTTCTCTCAATGTCGCTGCGCACATTGACGGCCAGTTGCATGCGCCTACGTTCATAACTCGGACGGATGTCGAGAACGGTCATCTCCGCTAGTTGCTCTCTGCTGTAGCCATAGAGATCGAGCATGGCGTCATTGACCGTCAGGAATTCAAGTGTCTTGGGATCGTACACCCACATCGGCGACGGATGGGTCGCGAACAGGGATTGAAAGTCATTTTCGCCGATCGGAATGCGAGGCGTTTCAATATTGCCCATTATTAGTCACTTTGAATGAGTAATTGTGACAACGTATCGCAAAAGTATGAACAAATACAAAAAATGGCTGCACAAACCCCAAAGACGATTGCGTGCGATTTCCGGAATTGGGTGGCCCAGGAAGCTCACCAACAATGCTGTCAATTGCTTCAAACGCTGAAAGTCGCTGATACTGGCAGGGAATTCGAGCGCTTGGCCCGCATGAATTCATAGCTCGCCAACGTTGCGGAGAAAACAATCAGCATTTAAGTGAATACCTTAATGTCGAGTTAACCATAAAAATAGGCCGCATCAGCGCAAAAAATATACGTTTCGCCTATTTGGCTGATATAAATTTAGGCTTTAGTAAAAAAAATCTTAATGCTCTGGACTCTTCTCGGCTGAAATGTATATTGCGCTGCAATAGTGCTGCGTAGTGAATGAGGGGCTAATCATGTATCTTGATGTGGAGGCTCGTTCGTCTCAAGTTGAGAATGGCTTGCGAATTCTTTTGTCGAATCCGCGGTCCTTGACTGTTTCGCGCTACATGAATGCAGGCTTGAAGCGGGCAACAGACGTCGTCGTTTCCCTTTTCGCGCTGATCGTGCTCTCCCCGATTTTGTTATTCATTGCTTTTTTGATCCGCATGGAATCGAGCGGTCCGGCTTTGTTCTCACAGAGGCGTTGGGGACGAGGCGGCAGCACAATCAAAGTCTACAAGTTTCGATCAATGTATGTCGATTTGTGTGATCCAACTGGGGTCGCCCAAACTGTTGACAACGATCCTCGCATAACGCGTGTCGGAAGGTGGCTTCGTAAGGCCAACCTTGATGAATTGCCGCAGTTGATCAATGTCCTTCTTGGCGACATGTCGCTTGTGGGGCCTCGTTGTCACGCGATCGGCATGCGAGCGGCGGGTGTGCTGTATGAAGAATTGGTTCCTGAGTATCACCTGCGCCACAGCGTCCGGCCGGGGATGACGGGTCTTGCTCAGGTTCGCGGTTGGCGGGGTTCGACAGAGTCTGCGTCGGCTTCGAAAGCGCGTATAGCGGCTGATCTTTACTATATCGAGCACGCGTCTTGGTTTTTTGATGCCGAGATTCTGGTTGCTACGGTTGTTAATGAGTTGCGTTGCGCGAGTGGATCTTGATTTTGATTTCGGATCCGTTTGGTCTTTGCGTTGCATGTGGGCAACAAGTGTAAAGTGCTTATGTAGCGTAAAGTCGGAATTCAACTTTTGACTTGATTTATACGCCGGTTTCTTGGCGGAGTGTGGACGGGGAATCATCTATTCGCGCTACGGTGCGTGTGTCAGGGGAATATATCATGGTGCGGAAGAAACATATTGGCGTATGGGCGATGATGGTTGTGCTGAGCTCCTGCACGACTTTGCCGCGGTCCGGTCCGACGCATCAGGCGATCGACTCTCAGGCGTCTGAGAAGCTTGTGTCTGCTGATAAGAAGTCGGGTGTGAGCTACGCGTTGGTCGATATTACAAAGAATGTTGTCGGTCACTACGAGTATAGCATTATCTCGTCGCTTGAGGCTGGATTTGGAGTTGGAAGGTCGGCCCCACCGGAGGTCCAGCTCGGCGTTGGTGATGTGGTTGAGATTTCTATCTTCGAAGCGCAGGCTGGCGGTCTCTTTATTCCGGATGACGCCGGAAGCCGTCCCGGCAATTACATCACTCTGCCGAAGCAGACTGTTGACCGTGCTGGCATGATAACGGTTCCGTATGCCGGTTCCGTTGAGGCTGCCGGGCGTCCGGTGTCGGCGGTTCAGGCGGATATTGAAAAGCGTCTTGCAAACCGCGCCATCGAGCCTCAGGTCGTTATCACGACGACTCTCAGCCGTTCGCAAATGGTCTCTATCCTCGGTGATGTGAATTCTCCGGCGCAACTTGACCTGAATCCCGCGGGCGAGCGCGTGTTGGAAGTTATTTCGCGCGCTGGCGGCATCAATGCTCCTGGTTATGAGACTTACGTAACGATCGAGCGCCGAGGAAAGAAGGCGACCGTCCTGTTCCGCACGCTGATCGACAAGCCGTCCGAGAATATCTATGTGCGCCCAGGCGACGTTGTTTACGTCAATCGCGAGCGTCGGACCTATCTGGCGTTCGGTGCGTCTGGTCTCAACGGTCGCATTGACTTCGAAGACTCCAACTTGACCCTCGGCGAAGCCGTTGCCAAAGCTGGTGGTCTGCTGGATGATCGTGCTGATCCTAGCCAGGTGTTCCTCTATCGTGAAGTCGATCGCAAAACTCTTCAGGAGACTGGCGTTGATGTGTCTCGCTTCTCCGGCGATTTGATCCCGACGGTATTCAGAGCCAATCTTCGTGATCCCGGGACCTTCTTTGCTGTTCAGCAGTTTAAGATGAAGGACAAGGACATCATCTACGTGTCGAATTCGAACGCCACTGAAATCAGTAAGTTCCTGAGCTTCGTCAACGGCGTCTCCAACACGACAGCGAATGTCCCTGCAAATGCATTGACGACACGTAATTCTATTCGGCGGTTAACTAACTAATCGGTGCCGCCGATAAGATGAGTGTAAATCTATTGCATTTCTCGACCAGAATGGTATGGGTAAGAAAATGTTAAAGGAGACACGAATGAATAAGTTTTCGCGTGAAGTGCTCGCTGGAGCAGCTTTCGCTGTCTTCGCGGGTCTGGTTGCCCCTGTTGCCGCGTTTGCACAAGATGCTCCCGTTGCAGCCCCGACTGCGCAGGAAGCCAAGGCGGACACGTCTTGCTTCTTGGCTCCGGCAAAGCTGTCGGCTGCGGAAGTCGATGCCTTCCTCGCCAACCCTGCGAAGTTGCTGGCAGATGAGCCTTCGGGTGGCTTGCCGCTTTCGAACAAGGTGCGCGCGCTTGCTGGCTCCAGCAGCCAGGCTGCCGCCAAGATGGTTGATCTGTCCAAGTCCGCGACAGACATCCAGAAGGCTGCCATCGGCGCTGGGTTGTCTCGTGTGGTCCAGGCCTGCGCGAGTTTCCCTGACTATGCAGCAAATATCCAGAACCTCGTTGCAGGTCTCGGTGATAGTACTGTGATCGCCGCCTTTATGGCTGCGTCTTCTGATGTCCAGGTGGCCGCTGTTGGTGGAGCAGGCGTCGGCGCGGCCGGTGGTGGTGTTGGGGGTGGTGATACTTCTGATACGTCAAGCCAGACGAATGCAGATAACTCCACGACTTTCGGTGGTAATGCGACAACTGCTCAGTCTGCCGGTTCTGCTTTTGATGTCGGTGATGCCGGCGGTTCCGCAACCGAAGTGATCAGCGGCGTTACAGATTAACATCGTCTATATAAATTAACTAAAACGCTGATATTGCCGAAATATCAGCGTTTTTTGTTTGACTGTATACGGGCTGAATTTAAATTTGGGGCCTGTGAAATTACTGGTGTGAAAGCAGACAAAATGGCTCTTGCTGCAGACGAGTCCAACAGCGAATTTGAACAATCTATTGATTTTGAAGCTCTGCTAGCCGTTGCCCGGCGCCAGTGGCGCGTTGTTGCGGTTGCTGGAGTGGCTGGTATACTGCTTGGTATCGCTTACATCGTTACCGCGGTGCCCCTTTATACATCGTCAGCATCTCTTCTTATCGACTCGGGCAACCAGAAGATTGTAGACCAGCTCTCTGCAGTCAGTGGGGTTTTGGAGGATGAGGCTTCGGTACTAAGCCAGGTAGAGCTCTTGAAATCTGAGAAAATCGCTCAAGCGGTTAGCGACAAGCTTGACCTGAAGAACGACAAGCTCTTCATGGCTTCGAAAACGGGGCCTTTGCAGTCTGTCATTGCTATTGTACGTTCGTTCTTGAACGTTTCATCGTGGTTCTCGAAAACGCCAGATATAGTGTCCAATGAAGCCACGCAAAGGTCCATACTCGACACACTCTCCAGTAATCTCGCGATATCCCGGGTTGGTCGAACTTATGTCCTGCAACTGAGCTACACATCCCCAGATCCAGGATTGTCGGCAAAAATTGCTCGATCTTATGCTGAGGCGTATCTGACCGATCAACTCGACTCAAAATATGATGCGACTCGACGTGCAAGCGATTGGCTGCAGCAGCGCATAGGAGAACTCCGGCAAAAGTCACTTGAAACGGATATGGCGGTCCAGAGGTTTCGTGCTGAAAAGGGTCTAATTGCGACAGACGGCAAGCTTGTCACCGATCAACAGTTGGCCCAACTAACTAGTCAGTTGATCGTAGCCCAAGCGGAGACCGCAAATGCGGATGCCCGCTATCAGCGGATTAAATCGATTATCGACAGTGGCCAGTTGGACGCAGCCGTTACCGACTCGATCGAAAGCGCCGTTATTACGACACTGCGCGAAAAATTTCTTGAAGCATCCCGTAAAGAAGCGGACATAACAAATCGCCTCGGCTCAAGACACGTTCAGGCTATTCGGCTCAGAACGGAAATGAGCGAATACAAACGGTTAATGTTTGAGGAGTTGTCTCGCATCGCCGAAAGTTATCGCAGCACCTATGCTGTTGCGCGGGATCGTCAGAAGAATCTCGAAGACCAAGTCGCTCAAGCTAAAGGCATCAGTGCTTCTGCAAATGATTCACAGGTTCAACTCAGAGAGCTTGAACGAGAGGCCGAAACCTACAAAAATCTCTATCAAACCTTTTTGCAGCGGTATCAGGAAGCGATTCAGCAGCAGTCTTTCCCGGTAACGGAAGCGCGCATCATTACGAATCCTTCTATCCCGGAGAAGCCGAGCGCGCCTAAGAAGCCGCTCGTCTTAACCCTGTCTGCCTTGCTCGGGCTTATGGCTGGTGCCGGTATCGGCGCATTTCGTGAGTTCAGGGATCGTTTCTTCCGGACCGGCGATCAGATTTCTTCTGCCCTTGGTCTCGAATTTCTAGGGACGATCCCGCTTGCTGCCGATGCCGGACCTGTCAAATCTGCGGACACGAGCCATAAGCGAGCGATAATCAAGACGAGCAAGATTGCTGATCAGGTAATTGATCATCCGTTGTCCGCTTTTGCGGAAACCTTGCGAAGCGCCAAGATTGCTGTCGATATTTACACAGGCGCCAAGAAGCCGAAGATAATCGGGCTTGTTTCTGTGCTGCCCGGGGAAGGTAAGTCGACGGTTTCGGTCAATTTTGCGGAATTGCTTGCCGTGCAGGGAGCGCGCGTGTTGCTGATCGATGCAGACTTGCGTAATCCGGGTGCCACCAGAATGCTGGGTCGACATGCTGAGGCTGGTGTCCTCGAAGTCATCCAGGATGGCGCATCGGTTTGGGACCTGCTTCTTGTCAATCCCAAGACCAAACTTGCCTTCCTGCCCGCGATTGTGAAGCGCAGAATACCGTATTCGTCTGAGTTGCTCGCGTCTGAGGGTATGGATCGGCTACTCGCGCAAGCGTCAGAGCGGTTCGACTACATCGTCGTCGACTTGCCGCCACTGGCGCCAGTGGTCGATGCCCGCGCGGTTGCTTCCAAAATGGATGCTTTTTTGTTCGTCGTCGAGTGGGGTCGCACTGCCCGCAATGTCGTCCGCAAGACGCTTGAACATTCTCCGACTATCGTCAACAAATGCGCAGGCGTGGTGCTCAACAAGGTCGACAACAATAAGATGAAACTCTACCAGCAGTACGGATCTTCGGAGTACTACTATTCAAGGTATTCCAGTTATTATCGCGAAGACTGAGGCGGGGAAGTCGATGTTTTTGCGATTGGCCGTGGCTGGTCTGTTTGCCTGCAGCGCCGCCTATTCGATGCATCTCGCAATCGAGAATGGGCGGGCTCGGGAGATGGTCGCGGCCGCACGTGAGTTGGAGAAGAGTAGGACGTCCTATTCTGCGTCGCAACTTGACCAACTTGTTTTGTCTGATGGCATGGCTTTGGCCATGGAAACATGTCGTTCAGATGTTTTGCGGCCTGCTTTGAGTGTTCAGCTTGTCTCTGCTTCCATGAGAGATGTGGGCGCTGATTTTGACGGTTGGTCACGATCGATGGGCCAAGCCCAATCCTTAGTACGCCATATGGCGCGCTGTATGCCTTCAGAAGGAAATGTCTGGGTTCGAGATAGTCTGTTATCGCGGGCGATCGCGGAGAATCCGACAGAACTTGCTGACAAGATCGCCATCAATGTTGCTCTTAGCCCAAATGAGGCAATTCAACTGCAAGCGCGCCTGGCATTGTGGAAGAAGCTTACTCCGACGACGCTTGAGGCCGCGCAGGACGTTATGACTGCGGATGTTTCGACCATCCTCAACTATGGGGATCAGCGCCTCCTCAAGCCACTTCTTGAAAATACGCCAGTGAGTTTGAGCGCTGTGGTGGATTCCGAAATCAGCAGGCTCGCGGATGATAGAAAGAATTATATTCAAGTTATCCGTGGCCGGCTGAACAAGTCCAGCCGGCTTCATTGATTTCGATTCGAGGTGTGGCCCCCTCGGGGGCTGCCATCCCTTAGATTTGCGTAGCCGCTCCAATAAGGATGCGCCCGTCGCGGTGAAAGGTTTTCGGATAGCTTGATGTTTACACCGAATGCCAGACGCGTGGGTTGCCTGCCGCCTGGATCATGATCCAGTTGAGGCCTGTCTCACGCCAGTTGCGGATGCGGCTGGTGAGCGAGTCCAGAACCAGATCGCCTTCCGAGGTGCGCACCACCAACACCAGATGACCTTCACCCCAGCTGGTGCGGGCTTGTGCAAGACGCAGTGCCCTGGCGGGCCAACCAAGCCGGATCAGTTCATGGCGCTTGGTGATGGCGAAATCTTCGCAATCGCCTGCAACAGGGGCCAGAGACCACTCATCGCCACCGATCGCGCCATAGTCGTTCTGAGGCGTAATCTGACGATTGACCCTGGAATTTACCCGCTTCAATTCCTTGAACTTCGCGGATGTCAGGGTGACCGTGTCTCTTCCTCCCGATGCTCTGCACTCGGACGGCTGCTTGGTGCAGAACAGGACATGGGCGAAGGGTTCCAGCGAGCGGCTCCGCTCGCTGATGAAAAGGGTTTTCGCGTCCGGCGCCGCCTTGCGGGCAGCGCTGCCCAGGCTGAAGGCCTGAGCCGTGGTTGCGGCCGTTGTGCCCATCAGCAGCGCCGCCGACATGATCATCCAGAATTTCATTCTCATGACACATCCCCGTTTTTTCAAAAATCGGGGCGCTGACTTTACGTCGGCTTGCTTTTCAGCGCGCGCCCCGTGTTTTCCATGGGGCCAAGTTACGCGGTTGGACTGTCCATCCCGCTAAACGGTTCAGTACAATTTTATTGAGTGTGTCTTTTTTCTAATTTTTGGACAGGGCGAGAATCTGTTGGGTCAGTTTGCTACAGTCTCTGATCTCTTCACGCGTCTTGTCGACGTTGAACCACGATTGGTGGAGAGCGATACGCAGGCAGCCAAGGCGCCTGCGAAGACGGCCGCCACAGCCGGAATCTGTATCGAGAAGTCGACGATGTTGTGAAGCATCTGCAGGATCAGAATGGAGAGGCCGAGAACCGGCGCCCAACGAAGTTTACGGCGGGCGCTGATGCCCCGGGCAAAGATCCAGATGAGGCAGACGACCGTGATGAGCGTCGCCACGAGAAAGGGCAGTCCCAGCGCAATCACGCCATCGAGATAGAAATTATGCGCCCGCTCCCAAGTGCCATACAATCCGCAGGCGGCGTCTTTGTAGGCCGGAAACACCATTCTAAATGTGCCAAGGCCTGTTCCGGTGAGCAGGTTGTCATCAGCCAGCCGCAATAGGCCAGGCATGATGCAGAAGCGGGCGTCCTCGGTTCCTTGTGTTTCTGCGCGCAGAAGGGCGCGTCCCGAGAACAACAAGCCGATGCCGATAACGACGGCGATGGCTATGAAAGCGCGTGCAAGCCGGAAGCCCAGCTTCGGTCTCGATGACGAGAAGCCGCTTTTCCGGCTCTGCATCGATTGTTGACCTCCCAGGAAGGAGAACATGAAGACGATAAACAGGAGGCCGACCATGGTCGCCGCGAGACCGGCGCGTGAGCGAGTCAGAGACATAGCGCTGAGCGCCAGGGCTGCGCACAACATGTAAAGCGCGGTCCACAGAGCGTCGGGTGTTTTCGTCGCGCTGCGCGCGCCGATCATGCGTCGCCAGAGATTTCCGAGGCCTGCATTTTGCACATGATGAAAGGCGAGGGCGCAGGCGAACAGTGTCGACATGCCGAGATAGGTGGCCGCCGTGTTGCGGTTGACAAAGACGGCGGTCAGGTCACCGAGGTAGAGGCGCTTCTTCTCGAACATCAGACTGTCGGGAAAAAACAGAAACTGGATCAGGCCAAAGGCGGCGATCGCGCCGCCCGTCAGCGCCAGGAAGCGGATCATTTTCAGCGCCTGCTCGTCCTGTCTGAACAAACAAATGCCGGATAAAAAGACTGAGAAAGGCAGGAGCACCGCGATCAGGCCCTGCATTGTGTCTGCGGGAGCGACTGATATCGAATGGTGGCTTGGTCCGTAATAAGCGGCGGATGTGCGCCAGATCGCGTTGACGAGGCTGTCGGGTGCGTAATCGGATGCCTGAAACAGGACCCAGCCCGCCAGTGCAAAGGCAAGAAATGCCGCAACTGCGAAGGCGAAGCGATTGCCGGTCGATGGCGCCGCAATCAAAACCGAAAGGACTGTTACAAGGAACGAAAAAAGTGCAAGCAGATGCAGAGGGCCTGGTTCTACTGAGCCGAAAGGAAGCAGGAGCGCCGGAAAGAGGATCAGATAGACAATTCGTAATACCCGCTCCAGCCATGAGACCGAATGCGAAAACAGCTTTGCCATCGATAGTCCCCCCGATATTGCGCCGGTCGCCGCAACAGTATCCGTCCGGTAACGCTTTTCTCATGAATAATCATGAGATTGAGCCGTGCCGATCTTTTCAGTATCAATCCTGCGGCGCGACGCAAGAGAGAGTGTAATATGTTCAGGCGGCTAAGAGAGTTTTTTAAGACACGCGAGCCCGTTGCGCAGCGTCCGCGTCTGACAATTTCTCCCGATGCTGTCCATGACATCTTTGCTGTTGGCGACGTGCATGGACGGCTGGATCTCGTCAGAGAAGCCGAGCGCAAGATACTTGCTCAGCCTGCTGATACCGAGAAAATCCGTCTGGTGATCTATCTCGGCGACTATGTCGATCGCGGGCCTGACTCTAAGGGCGTGCTTGATTATCTGATGGAGCCGCTGCCGTATCCCTTCCAGCGCATCTGTATATGCGGCAATCACGACGACGCGTTCTTCCAGTTCGCGATGGCGAAGAGCTTCGATAAGCGCTGGCTGGAGTTCGGCGGCGATGCCACCTTGCGTTCCTATGGAATAGACAGCAGCTATGTGCTGCAGACCTCTCCGGATGGCTCTGAACTGAAACGATTGATGAAGCTGGAAGTCGCGCCAGCGCATCTGATGTTTCTGAAGAATGCTCCGACCAGCGTGCGCTGCGGACCATATCTGTTCGTGCATGCCGGCATCATGCCGGGCGTCCCGCTAGAGGAGCAGGACGACATGGACCTGATGTGGATGAGGGAACCATTCCTATCGCGCGGCCCCGAGCTGGATCTGACGGTGGTGCATGGACACACGGCCACGCAAGAGGTTGTCTTCGGAACGAGGCGCATCGGCGTCGATACCGGCGCCTATATGACAGACAAATTGACGGTGCTGCATATCGGCCGACAGGGTGTCTCGATCTTGTAAGGAACCGGGACGAGGGGCGCATCCTTGATGCGCCGCTCCGGGACAATCAGACGCCCACCCATTTCCGGGGATCTAGGCTGGCCTGCATCATCTTCCATTTGAGGCCGGTCTTGTTCCACATGCGGATGGCGTCGATGCGGTTGTCGAGAACGAGATCACCTTTGTTGGAGCGAACGACAAGCACCATGTGGCCTTCGCCGCTCGCAGTATAGGTCACAGCCAGACGCACGGCCCGTGCGGGCCAGCCCATGCTGATGAGCTTGTGCCGCTTGGTGATGGCGTAATCCTCGCAATCTCCGGCCTTCGGGCTCAGCGCCCAGCTATCGCCGAAGCCGGCGGCAATCTGATCGTTCTTGGGCGTAATGGCAGAATTCACCGCCATGTTGATCTGGCGGAGTTGCTCCTGCCTCTTTGCCGTGAGGAAAACCGGAGCGCGGCCCCAACGGGTCCGCTTTGTCGCGCGGCAATCATCCGGGTTCGCCTTGCAAAACAGCACATGGGCAAAGGGACCGACCGTCTGTATCTTTTCGGAGATGAAGGCGAGTTGCTTGGCGCCGGCGCCTGCCGTGCGGCTCGCGCTCGACAGGGAAAATGCCGCAGACTCTTGCGCCATGGTCAGGCCCATGAAGGCGGCAGACAGGGCAATGAAGGTCTTTGCAACGGGACGCATCGCGGTTCTCCTTGTTTTCGGCTCTTTGAATGCCGGTCTTTCCTTGCGATGTGCCAAGGATAGGAGAGAGCGATTTGGGTCCGCTTACAGAATTGCCTCAATTTTTATCGAAGTGCGTTTTTGATACGGCTCTTTCGATCGAGCCTGTTTCAAGCTTTTCGTCTGGCCGTGAAGGCGCTGTGACCTGTGGGATCTTTTGACTGATCTTATGGTCTCGTCCGTCGTCACGGACGAGAAGCTGGCGCTCGCAGCCGGCTTTCCAGCAATTCCAGGCCGGGCCGCCAAAGGGCTTCAAGAAGCTCGAGCGTTTGAAGTAAGCCGCTGTCCGCTTTTGTTCTGCGCCTTTGGGGTTGGGATAGATCACCAGATTGTAGTTCCCCGGTCGGCTCATTTCCTGCCGGAACCGGACCGACAGGGCGTAATCGTCTTTCTCATATTGAGACACGGTGAGGATTTGCGAGGATGCGCCCGCCACGCCGCGCCATTGTTCAAGGCCATTGAAGGCGTCGACAATTTTTGTCAGCGTCTTCGTCATGTCGCTGGAGAGTTTTGGCGAGCCAAGCACGAATTTGACGCGCACGTTGCCGGCCGCTTCGTCCTCGTGGCCCTTGACAATCATGAAAAGTCGCTCGCTTCCATCCGGCCGCACCCTGCTGGCTCCGAAAACACGCTCCCAGGAGCACTCGAAGGCGCCGCTTTTCAAAGCGTCTGGCGCCCATTTGGAGATTGGCACGCCCTGTTTCCGGAGAGCGTCGCACAGCGTCTGGCCATCTGGCATCACCGACACAAAGCTTGCTAGCGGGCCCATCAGTTCGGTTGTAAGCCGCGCTTTGGTAAGCTGTTTTCCTGATGCCGGGAGCCTCGATGTCTTCGGCGTCTTGTGCGCGACGATCGTTTCCGGTTCCGAAAGATCGATGTTCAGGATATCCGCCACTCTTCGAAGGTTGCGGCCATCATGGGCGAGCAGCAAGACGGCGCATAGGGCGGATAGCAGCACAAAGAGACCCAGCCAGAAAACAACAATGTTTCCGCGTGCTCGATGAGGCTTTAGTCCGCTTTTACTCATGGCAGACCCTGGGGCTGTTCCGCCCACGTTTCGTATGCCAAGCATCGTATTATGCTGCGGCGCAATATTCAATGCTGAGCAGAAATTGAAACAAATCCAGGTTAATGGCGGGGTGGGGGGACCGAATTTCGGCAATAAAGGCAGGATCCGAGGAAAGTTCGCATCCGATCGACTGTTTGTCCAATTGTATCTGGTTCAGTTCTTAAACGGGACGATCGATCAGGCGTCGCACGCCGACGAGACTAAGCGATAAAATTGAACGCCTATTGACTGCCTGCTTGCAGAAACAGCGTTGCATCCCTCGATCCCCGCCTTTGATCATGGCTCCTTTGACGGACGGACGCCAACAAGTGGCCTCTCGAACTGCCAGAGCGCCCGTTTCTGCTTGTGACCTTCACCTTCACCCGTACACTCCATTCATGAATGAAGCTTGAATTATTCCGCGGATGGAATACAGTGTGAAGACGGATGAGTTGGAACGTCGAATATACCGATGAATTTGGTCACTGGTATACGCCGTTGGCGGAAGCCATCCAGGACGATATCGACCGTGTGGTGGGGTTGCTGGAAGCAAAAGGTCCACAGCTGCCGTTTCCCTATTCCTCCGGCATCGAAAGGTCGGAGCACGAGCATATGCGCGAGTTGCGAATACAATGCGGCGGCGAACCTTATCGAATATTCTACGCGTTTGATCCGCGACGAACAGCAATCTTGCTCATTGGCGGCAATAAGGTTGGAAACGATCGTTTTTATGATGAGATGATCCCAATCGCGGATCGATTGTATAGCCAGTACCTGATCGAAATCAGGAAGGAAGGACTGACGCCATGACAGGACACCAACCGTTTAATGCCCTGCGAGATCGCATGTCACCCGAACGCCGCGCGCGCAATGCGGATGCAACTCAGGCTATGTTGCATGAAATGGCTCTGCATGAACTGAGGCTGGCGCGCGAGAAAACGCAGGCCGATGTGGCGCGGGAGCTTCACGTAAAGCAACCCGCCGTCGCAAAACTGGAACAGCGCGCCGACATCTATGTCAGCAATCTCCGCCGCTACATCGAGGCGTTGGGCGGCAAGCTCGAAATTGTCGCGAGATTTCCTGATGCTTCGGTCAATATCAAAAATTTTGGCGATCTTTCCAAATTACCATCTACGCCAGAATGAAATAGACCATCCTGCCAAAAAGACCGCCTCGCATCGATTGTGCGGATAGCGTCACACGAAATGTCGAGATCTCATGACTTACGAAAATCCTGGCAAGGATTAAACGTTGGTCGGTTGTCTGGCTGCAACAAGGCCTGTCTGCATGCCATGGGTTCATATTGGTAACAATTAAGTACCCGTAGTTTCAGTCGGGGCATCATCTTATGTATAGTTTTTCCGCGTGCGCCCGCATGTATTGCGTCAAGGCTTCATTTGACAGATGGCCCGTCCGAGCGTGATTTGACCGACGAAACACCTGTAGAAACCGCAAGCGCCTTCAGACTGCCTGCCCGCAGAAACTGCGCTAACCTACGACCCGTTGTTCAAAAATTACCGGGAACAAAAAACTACGCCGCAGAGACAATGCCGCCGAAAAGGGGAAAAATCACCTAAATTTGGTGGAGGTTCTTGAGACACGGCGCCTCTCCGCCTTGCAAGCCTTTGAAGTGTCGGAAGCATTCCGAGCCGAAAAAAGTGAATGAAATCAAGGGCGTAACAGTGGTGGGCAAGCAATACGTTCGAACTAATCTCCTGTAGATTTTTAACTGATTGACTTTGTTAAGAGAATTTGTCGGCCAGAGTTTGTGCGGTGATCGATGGCATGGATTTATGTTGAGAACAATTAAGCCCCCGTAGTTTCAGTTAAAACTTCACCTTAAAGTAATTTAAAACGGTTGATACGCGCATGTGTTGCGTTGGAAAGATGATCCTTCCGAGCGAGATTTGGCCGACGCAAAACCGGAGAAACCGAAACGGCCTCCCGCATGCCCACCCGCAGAAACTGCGCAAACCTTCGACCCGTTGTTCAAAAATTACGGGGAACAGAAAACTACGCGGCAGAGACAGTGCCGCCGAAAAGGGGAAAAATCGCCTAAACTTGGTGGGTGTTCTTGAGACGCGGCGCGTCTCCGCCTTGCAAGCCTTTGAAGTGTCGGAAGCATTCCGAACCCGGAAAAACAAGTAAAATCAAGGCTTTAAAAATGGTGGGTGATGTAGGGCTCGAACCTACGACCCGCTGATTAAGAGTCAGCTGCTCTACCAACTGAGCTAATCACCCGTCCAGATGCGCTTGCTGCGCGTCTGAGGGGGCGTATAAAGGGGTTGCCTGAGCTTGGCAACCCCTCGGGCGTCACAAATCTGAAAAAATTCCGCAAAAGCGAAGAAGGCTTCGGACCTGTTGAAAACTCACAGGAAAAGCTCTCCCGCCGCGAGCTTCACCGCCTGGCCGCCGATGCGGGCGCGGATGACCCGGCCGGCTTCGGTGTCGATGTGAAGATGGATGTGAGAGGCGCGGCCCATCTCCACGCCCTGTTCGATGAAGAGGGCGTGATGGCCGTCTGTGAGGCCGTCGAAGCGCTGGATCGCGCCGCTCATGGCGGCCACGGCGCCGCCGGTCGCGGGGTCCTCGGCGATGCCCATATCGGGGGCGAACATGCGCGCGTGGAAGCTGGCGCGGTGATCCTCGCCGCCGCGGCAATAGAGATAGCAGGCGCCTGTCGGGACCGCTTTCGTCCAGAGTTTCGGGTCGAAGCGCACGGCTGCGGCAGCCGCCAGTCCCGAGACAGGGACCATGACGAAGGGCACGCCAGCGCTCCAGAGCGACAGGCGGTGGTTTTCGAAGCCGATATCGCCGGCGCTGAGGCACAGCGCGTCGGCGATCGCCTGGATGTCGAACTCGGTCGGAATTTCTTCCGACAGGCGAGGCAGATCGAATTCTGCGAAGGAGGTTTCGCCCGCGGCCAGGCGGACGGCGGCGCGCACCGGGCCGACCTTCTCCTCAAGCACGCTGACGAGATCGATGCTTGCGTCCGGCGCCTGGCGTTCGGCGAGCGCGATGGCGCAGCCGACGGTGGGATGGCCGGCGAAAGGCAGTTCGCGGCCTGGCGTGAAGATGCGCAGTTGCGCGGTGTGCGCAGGGTTTTCCGGCGGCAGCACGAACACGGTTTCGGACAAGTTGAATTCGCCGGCGATGGTCTGCATCGCCTCATCGGAGAGGCCGGAGCCGTCGAAGACGACGGCGAGGGGATTGCCCTTCAGCTTGGCGGCGGTGAAGACATCGTAGATGGCGTAGGCGCGGGACATGGTCATCCTTTCCGGTCGAACAGCCAGGTGAGTAGGTGGGGCATGAAGGCGGGATAGTCATGCGCGGCGGGATCCGCATCGCGGATCGCCAGCGCGCAGTCGATTTCGGGTTCGGGATCTGCGGCGATATGAGCGGCGATGCGGGCCAGCATTTCGTCGGCCGTCAGGTCGAAGAAGAAGCGACGAAACACGGTCACGGTGTTGTGCGACTGGACGGCGTAGGATTGCGCCTCCGCCCGGGCGGATGCGAGGTCGAAGCCGGTTTCTTCCTGCACTTCGCGGCGCATGTTGAAGTCGAGATCGCAATGGCCCGAGATCACATCGCTTTCGTCCATCGAGCCCGCCGCGCAATAGACCCGGCCGGGATTGGCGGTGTGGCGCCCCATGCGGATGGCGATCAGCGCGCCGTCCGACGAAATCGGCAAGGGCAGCCCGAAGAGATGATAGCCGCCCGCCGGCCGCGCCAGTTTCCGCCAATGCAGAAAGGTGGCGAAGGGCGCGAGATAGGCGTCTCCCTCGATGCGGCCTTCAGCGAAGGACAGGCGACGCTGGAACACCATGCGTCCGTTGAACAAAGCGGGATTGGCCGCCACTTCCCGGGTCCAGTTCTCCTCGATGGCGGCGCGATTGTCCGTCACCCAGGGATGGTCCCCCTCATGCACCGCGAGACGATATCCGACGATCGGAAAAACCTGGCCGGCGGGCGGAAAGCCTGCGGCTTCGAGACTGGTTTGGGTATTCACGGCAGATGCAGCTCCATGACGACGGGGCAATGGTCGGAGGCCTTCGGCCGGTCCCAACCGGTGCGCGGATAACGATCCACCTCCTGTCCCGGCGGGAAGGGCGTGCGGAAGGGTTGGCCAGATCGGACGATGTCGGGCGCCGCGTCAGAATTGGCGGCGGACAGCGCCGGCGACAGCCAGATATAATCGAGCTGGCAGAGATGGCGGTCCTCAATGCCGCGGGCGTGGAACAGCGTCCAGCGATCGTCCTCAGGGCGGCGCGTCACGGCGTTTTCGGCAAAGCCGTCATGGCTGAACACGTCGAGGGCGCTTTCCGTCTCGCGCGCCGGAGTGAAGGTGAACCCCGTACGACGGTCGCCGCCGATCAGCAGCTTTTCCTGATAGTCATTCATGTCGCCGCAGATGACGAAGTTGCGATGGCCGACGCCCTCGCCGAAACGGGTTTCGATGATGCGCCGGACAGCGCGCGCCTCGGCGCGGCGCAGCGGCATGGTGGCGGTGCGACCATCCATGCCGTCACGCGGGCTGGTCATGGATTTGAAATGGCAGACGAACAGCGTCAAGCGCTTGCCGCCGATGCGGACGTCGAGCTCCAGGCAGTCGCGCCGGAAAATGCGATCGTCGGGCTTTTCTGTCGCGGTGAGCGCCTCCTCAAAGAGGTCGAAATCGCGGAAAGTGACGGCGGCATGGCTGCGGATATCGATGAATTCTATCGGCGCCCCGTCGCGGGTGCGGTCGCGCATCATCACCGCCACGTCGATGCCGCGGCTGTCGTTTCCCTTGATCAGATATTTCTGGCGATAGCCTTCGCCGACCATTTTGTAGAGATAGCCATATTCGAAGGCGTTCAGCGCTTCGAGGCTTTCGACCTCCTGCAGGCAGAGAATGTCGGCGTCGGCGTCGGCAATGGCGAGCGCCGACATCTGCCGCGTGTCGTCGGTCGAAGACACCATCCGCGCCTCCTCGAGGCGCCGGTAATCGGCTTCCGAATCGATGGTGTAGAGACGGAGCGCGCGGTCCTGGCGGAGCTGGTTGCGAAAGCCGGTGAAATCGAAGCGATTCAATAGGTTTTCGATGTTGAATGTCCCGATCCGAACCGCCATGACTGTCTCCGTTGACATCGCGACGCTAGCACGAGGCCTGACGGCAAGGCAAACCCGCGGGGGCGGCGGATGAGGCTGCAAACCAAATTTGGGTGCAGCTGAAATGCCCGTTGTAGACCTCGCGGCGGTCGTGATTTAGTGCGCGCCAAATGAGCAAACGCGCATATCCATAGACAAAAAAAGGGGAGTTCTCCGAAATGAAAAAGTTCCTGCTCGCCGCGGCCATCGCAACGGCCGCCATGACGGCTCCTGTCGCGGCCCTGGCCAACGATCTCTTCGGGGCCATCGCCTATTCGGGCTCCACCGGCTCTTTTGGCTGGAGCACGGGATTCAGCACGCGCCGCGCCGCAGAGCGCGAAGCCCTGGGCAATTGCGCCGACCGCGCCAATGATTGCGAAGTTGCGACATATTTCAAAAACGCCTGCGGTTCGCTGGCGGCCGGTTCCAACGGCGGTTGGGGCGCTAATTGGGGCGATCATATGGGCGAGGCCGAGCGCAAGGCCATGAAGATCTGCAATCAGAACGACAGCGGTTGCTCGGTCGTCGTCACGAAATGCGCCGACGATTGATCGCACCGGCTTCGTTCCACGTCGCCTCTCGAGCCCGCCGCTGCATTCGGCGGGCTTTTTGATGATTGACGCCCGAGCGGTCGCGAAGGCGCTTGCGCCTTCTTCTCAAGCCTGTACCGTCTCGGCAACAGCGCGGCTTTTTTGCGAGCCGCGTCTTACATTCGGCTTCGATGAAACTATGTCTGCTAAGTGATTTGCCGCGCCGCCGTCGGACTTGGGGTCCAATAAGAGTGGCCGGCGGTCGGACAAGCGAGAGGGCATGTAGAGAATGACGACAGCGCAGGATCATCAGGGCGCCGCGCAACCGGATCGAGACGGCGAGATCGTGGGCGCATGGCCACAATCGCGGCATGCCGTGCTTGACTGGCTCATCAGCGAAACCCGTAGCGAACGCTTTCTCGACAATCTGTTCCGCGACATGTGCGTGCGGTTGAACGCCGCCGGCCTTATGATCGGCCGCGCCACTATCCATCTGCGCGTGCATCATCCGCAATGGTTGGGCGCGCGCATTCTCTGGCGTCGGGGTATGGAAGAAGCCGAAGTCGACACGTTCGACTATGGCATCGAGGAGACGCCGCAATTTCAGCGCAGCCCGGCGCGATTGCTCTATAGCGGCGTCAATGAAGTGCGCCAGATTCTCGGCGATCCCGCTCTGGCGGAGCATTTCCCGCTCTATGGCGATCTCTACAAACAGGGCTTGACCGAATATCTCGCCTGGCCGCTCGAATATACGCTCGACAAGAAGCACATCATCACGTTTTCCAGCGATCGGCCGGGCGGGTTTCAGCACTGGGAGATCACGGCGCTCCGGGACATTCTCCCTGTCTTCGCGCTGGCGTCCGAAGTGCGTGTCAAGAACCGCATGGCGCGCACGCTGCTCGAAACCTATGTGGGACCGCATGCCAGCGAACAGATTCTCGCCGGCGCATCGACGCGCGGCAGCGGCGCGACGACCGAGGCGGCGATCATGATCTGCGATCTCCGAGATTTCACCTCGCTGTCCGATCTCTGGCCGCGCGACGACGTCATCGACATGCTCAACGCCTATTTCGACGCGCTGTCGGAGCCGATCGAACGGCAGGGCGGCGAAATCCTGAAATTCATGGGCGATGGTCTGTTGGCGATCTTTCCGCTTTCAGACCCACAGGCCTGCGCCAAGCTGCTCCTCGCCATCCGCCACGCCAGCCGGCGCATGGCGACGTTGAACCGGGTTCATGAGGATCGGGGCCTGCCCAATCTGCGCTTCGGCACCGGCGTGCATATCGGCGATGTCATGTATGGCAATATCGGTTCGCGCCGCCGGCTCGACTTCACCGCCATCGGTCCCGTGGTCAATATCGCGTCGCGGCTGGAAACCCTGACCAAGGATCTCGGTCGCAGCGTGCTCCTGTCCGGCGAATTCGTCGAGCGCGCCGGCTGTCAGGACGAGGTCGACAGCGTCGGGCTGCATGTGCTGAAGGGGCTCAATCATCCCGTCGACGTCTACGCCCTGCAGGCGTAGCGCCGGGAATGGCCCGCACGACAGTTCTCCGAGAGGGTCAGGGGGCGGGCAACAACGTCTTGGTGCGCCCCGACAGCCAATAGCCGAACAGGCCGATCCATTCATGGGCGGCGAGATCGAGATTGGCCAGGCCGACCGCCGTCGAGCGTGGCCGGTTGAGAGGATGCGAAAGGCCACGCGTGCGATAATCGACGGGGTAGGGGATGAAATCCAGCCCCTGTTCGCGGAACACCGCCACCGAACGCGGCATATGCGAGGCCGAGGTCAGGAGCAGCCAGCGTTCGCCGGGTTTGGGCGTAACAGCCTTTTTGGTCTCGACGGCGTTTTCGAAGGTGGTGCGGGAGTTTTCCTCCATCTCAATCCGCTCCGGGGCGACGCCCATGCCGATCAAGGCCTCCCGGGCGAAATAGGATTCGCTGACGCGGCCTTTGTCGGTGTCGAAGCTCCAACCGCCCGAGAGGAAGATGCGCATGGTCGGATAGCGATTTGCGAGCGCGGCTGTTTCGGTCACCCTTTCGGCGGCGTCGTTCAGGATCACCCGGTCACGGCTGATCGCAAGATGCAGATCGACAGCGCCGCCGAGCATCACCACGCCCGTCGGCGGTTCGGAAAGATCGGGCGCGGGAAAGCGATCTTCGAGAATGGCCACCGGCAGGTTGCCGAGCGGCGTAAAGCCGGCGGCAAAGGGGATGGCGAGCGCCAGCGCCCCGATTGCAAAGCCGGTTCTGCGCCAGCGCAACACCAGCAAGAGCGCCGCCAGCAGGCCAAGCGCGACCATCACATTCGAGGGCAGGATCAGCGTGTCGACGAGTTTGGACAGATAGAAAAACATGTCGGCTCCAGGCGGGGGCGCTCATCGCGCAGATGCGGCGACCCTACAAGAGATTCCTTTCGAAATCGAAATCCTGCGGTTCAGCTGCGGCTGCGGTTCATGAGGAATGCCAGCACCGGCGCGCCGATCATCGCGGAAACCAGTCCAGCCGGGATCTGGTAGGGGAAGGCGAGCATCCGACCGCACCAATCCGCGAGCGCCATCAGGGCCGCGCCGATCAGCGCCGCGCCGATTGTCTGGGCGCCGGCGTGGCGCAGGCCGGCTTCTCGGGCCAGATGCGGCGCCATCAGGCCGATGAAGCTCATCGGACCAACGGTCAACGTCGCCGCCGCGGTGAGGAGCGCCGCCAAGGCGTAGAGGGTCAGGCGCACCTTCGGCAGAGCGAGACCAAGCGCCTGCGACGGCGCAGGGCCGAGCGGCAGGATCTGCAGCCAGCGCCGCCCCATGAACGCCAGCGCCACGAGCACGAGCATGGCTGCAAGCGAAACAAAGGCGGTCTCGGCGTCGACGGCGTAAGTCGAACCGCTCATCCATCGCACCAGCGCCATGCCGCGGGGATCGCCCATCGAACTCAGGGCGCCCGACAGGGCGTCCGCCATGGCGCTGATTGCGACGCCTGTCAGCAGCACGCGTTCTGCGGCGAAGGCCGAGCGACGTCCCATGGCGAGAATGCCGAGCAATACCAGCCCCGCGCCGAGCCCGGCGAAACCGAGTTGCAACGACACGACAGGCGTGGCGACCAGGAACAGCGACAGCGCCATGCCCATGGTCGCGCCGGCGCTCACGCCGAGCACTTCGGGGCTCGCCATCTCGTTGCCGGTCAGCCGTTGCAGGATGACGCCCGCGACCGCCAGCATCGCGCCGGCGCCGAGCGCGGCGAAAACGCGGGGTGCGCGATAGGGCAACACATCGGTCAGCGTCTGGCCGAGGGACAGTTCGAAGCCCCCGTCCAGTCCCCGGCCAACCAGCAGGGCGATGGCTATGATCAGAATCGCCAGAAGGATCGCGAGCGCCGGGACCCAGGCGGGCGTCGACCGTTCGGTCACCACCGGAGCCGCGCTCGCGCGAAAGCGCGTCTTCAGGCGCGGCAACAGAAGCAAAAGCAGCGGCGAGCCGAAGACGGCGGTGACGGCGCCTGTCGGCAGCGAATCCGAGAGATCGCCGAGCAGCGCCACGAGCGCGGCGTCGGTCAGCGTCAGAAGCGCCGCGCCGATCAGGCTCGACCAGATGAACAGCGACAGCGGCCGCCTCGCGCCGCTGATGCGGGCAAGGAGCGGCGCGACGAGACCGATGAAGCCGATCACGCCGACGGCGGCTGTCGCGACGGCGGCGAGCGTCACGGCGATGGCGACCGCCGCGAAACGGGCGTAGCGCACCGACACTCCGCGCCCCGCCGCGCCATCCTCGCCGAGATCGAGAAGGCCGAGCGGCCGCACCGCCAGAAAAGCAAGCGCCGTGAGGAAAGCGAGTTTCGGCGCGAGCGCGAGCGGGACGGCCCAGCTCTGCTGCGACAGGGATCCCGCGCCCCAGACGAACAGGCCGACGAGATAGCGGTCGTTCATCAGGATCAGGATGGCGGAAAGCGCGCCGCACCACAGGCTGATCACCATGCCCGACAGCACCAGCGAAAAGGGGGTGAGGCCGCGTCGCGCCCCGATCAGGAAGACGAGGCCCGCCGCAGCGGCGCTGCCCAAAAGCGCGATCCCGTCGCGACCGAGGGAGAGGAGCGCCGGCGCATAGAGCATCGCGGCGGCGAGCGCCAATTGCGCGCCGGCGGCAATGCCGAGCGTCGTGGGCGAGGCGAGCGGATTGCGCAGCGCCTGCTGCAGGATCGCGCCCGACAGCGACAGCGCCGCCCCGACCATCAGCGCCGTCGCGATGCGCGGCAAGGCGGCGTTGATGAAGACGAGTTCCGCCATCCGATAGCCGGCGGCGGACGGATCGAGCGCCCAAAACCGGTCGATCCTGATCCAGACCATGAGGCCGGCGAGGAGCGTGAGCCCGAGGGTCAGCGCCAAGGGACTGCGGCGCGGATCGATGAGAGACAGGGTCATGCGCGCGCCTCCAGAGCCGATGTCAGCAAATCGGCGAAACGGACCGCCTCCACGACCATGCCATAGGCGAGGGCGGGCGGCAGGACCGACAGCCGACCCGTGCGGTTGAAGGGCAGAGCCTTCCAGATCGGGCTCTCGCCGACCTTGGCCATCACGTCGCGCGGCGTCGGCTCGAAGAGGACGGCATGGGTGTTTTCCGTGGCGGCTAAAGCGAGGCCTTCGAGCCCGGTCATGGCGAAACCCCAGTAATTGCAGGGCGACGTCCAGGCGTTCTTGAGGCCCAGGCGGTCGAGCGCCCCTTGATAGAGGCCCGGCGCGCCATAGACATAGGCATGGCGGTCGTCGATCAGATAGAACAGCAGCTGATCGCCTTTCGGCAGCCGGGCGAGACGGGCTCGGCAATCGGCGAACATGTGGTCGGCGCGTTCGAGATAGGCGGAGATTGCTCCGGATGCGCCGAGATAGTCCCCCATACGCCGCGTTTCGGAGATCGCTTTCGGCAGCACCGGGTCGCCCGAGCCGTCAAAGACGGAGATGCGCAGGCAGGGCGCGATGTCCTTCAGCTTCGGCAGCAAGGCGTCGAGAAACGGCGTGGTGATGATCAGATCGGGCTTCAGCGACGCCAGCAGTTCGAAATTCACCTCCCAGGCGCTGCCGAGATTGACGACGCCGGCCGGCAAAGCCGGCGCGCCCATCCATTTGTCCCAGTCGGCGGCTTCGGCCACGGCGGCGAGCCCGCCGCCGGTCTCGATCAGCGTCGACGCCACGGAATAATCGAGCGTGGCGATGCGGCGGAAGCGCGGCGTCTCGGCCCGGGCCGTGAGAGCGAGAGGCGCGACCGCCAGGCTGGCGATCACCGCGCGGCGGCTGAGGGGGAGGCGGTCAGGAAACATAGGCGAGCGGAATGTCGAGGGCCGGATGCGGCATCACCGTCATGTCGACGCCGTAGATCATGCGCAGCGTTTGGTCGGTCATGATGTCTCGCGCCGGGCCGGAAGCGACGAGCCGCCCGCCCTTGAGGGCATGGATCTCGTCGGCGAAACGCGCGGCCATGTTGACGTCGTGCAGCACGATGATCACCGACAGCGATTTTTCCCGCGACAGGCGGCGGATCAGCGCCAGAAGCTCGAGTTGATGGGCGACATCGAGCGCCGATGTCGGCTCGTCCAGAAGCAGGCAGCGGCTGTCCTGCGCCATCAGCATGGCGATCCAGGCGCGCTGGCGTTCGCCGCCGGACAGGGTTTCGACCATGCGGTCGCGCATGGGCGCGGTATGGGTGATGTCGAGCGCCTCTTCGACCTTGGCGCGGTCGATCGCGGAAAAGCGGCCCAGCGCGCCGTGCCAGGGATAGCGGCCGGCGGCGGCCAGTTCGCCCACCGTCATGCCGGCGGCGGTCGTCAGATCCTGCGGCAGGTAAGCCACCTCGCGGGCGAAGCGGCGGGCGCCGAAGGCGGCGACGGGTTCTCCGGCAAACATTATATCGCCGCCCGACGGCGCGATCTGCCTGGCCAGAAGTTTGAGAAGCGTGGATTTTCCCGATCCGTTGTGGCCGATCAGCGCCGACACGCAGCCGCTTTTGAAATCGATCGACACGTCGTCGAGAAGCAGTCGCTCGGGGACCTTGAAACTCAGGCCGCGTGTGGAAAAGACAGGCTGACTGGGAGACATCTCAATACCTTTCGCGCCGCTCCGGTGTCCGGGCGCTTTGTCGCGTCATCTGCGTTGAAACGCCGCTACATAATATGATAAGTTAAGTCAAGTTAACTTGCGGCCGCTACGCCGCGCCAGGTATGGACAAGGTCTCGTGTCTCAATGAATTTCGTTCCCCGCATGAACAATCGCATCGGCGGCTACACCGTCGAGCGCTATTTCCATCGCCGTTACTGGAACGGCATGGCGGCGGATCTCTGGGACGTCACCTGCGCGCCTGGAGCCGGCGGATTTTATAGCGCCCGGGATCCCCGTCTGTTCGTGGCGCTCGCCGCCGATGGCGGCGGCGACGCGCGTTTCGAGATGCGCGAGGTCGGCGGACGCATGAGCGCGCGGAGCGTTGCGCCCTTCATCTCCTTCATCCCGGCCGGCATGGATCTGGAGGCCTATTCGCACGGCATTCGCTCGGTTCGTCATCTCGATCTGCATTTCGACGCCGAAACGCTGGAACGCCGTTTTGGCGAAGATGTGGCGCCTTCAGTGTTCGAACAACCACGCTTGATGCTGTCGGAGCCAGACCTGTTCTCGTTGGCCGAACTCCTGGCTGGCGAATGCCTGACGGAAGAGCCGCTGCACGATCTCTATGGGGACGGGTTGGCGCTCGCTCTCCTTATTGCGGTGATGAAACTGCCGGCCCCGGAACGGCGCATGCGGGGCAAGCTCGCGCAATGGCAATTGCGCCGGGTGACGGATTTTATCGAGGACAATTGCCTGCGCACCATTCGCCTCGATGAACTCGCGACGATCGCCGGCCTGTCCGCCTGCTATTTCAGCCATGCGTTCAAGGCCACCACGGGCCTGCCGCCGCATCAGTGGCAGATGCGGGCGCGGATCCGCCGGGTCAAGGAGAGGCTGGCCGAGAGCCGTCAACCCTTGGCGGAAATAGCTGCGGAAATGGGCTTTTCGGACGCTGCCCATCTGACGCGGATGTTTCGCCGCCATGTCGGCTCGCCGCCATCCGTATGGCGGCGGGATCGAGCCGAATGATGGCCTATCGGCCTCGCGATGTTGATTTCGGACAAAATCGTTCAAGCCCGCAAAAGAACGGTCAAGCAGCGGGATAAAAGCTGACTTATAAAGTCAGCTTATTATCAAGCATGATGCAGGCGCGCGAGCGCTCGCGATGGG
The DNA here is from genome assembly GCF_005222915.1 of Rhizobium sp. FKL33. GTDB lineage: Bacteria > Pseudomonadota > Alphaproteobacteria > Rhizobiales > Rhizobiaceae > Rhizobium_E. The sequence goes on along the minus strand of NZ_STFX01000007.1, from coordinate 109,662 downwards.
GACAAGCATGACACAGATGAACAGACGGGCGCGCCCTCAGCCTTGGCTTGCGGCCGGCGTGGCGGCGATAGCGATCCTTTCGGCGCAGGGCGCCGCCGCACAGGAGGCCACCCAGCTCAAGAAGATCGTCGTCGACACGGACGAGAAGGACAAGGCGACCGGGCCGGTCAAGGGCTATGCGGCGGTAGCGACCGAAGCGGGCGCCAAGACCGCTATGCCGATCAGCCGCGTGCCGCAATCGGTGAGCGTGATCGGCCGCGAGGAACTCGAGGATCGCGCCCTGTCCGGCAAGATCGACGAAGCGCTGCGTTACGTCTCCGGCGTCACAGCCCAGCCTTTCGGCAGCGATCCCGACACGGATTGGACCTATATCCGCGGCTTCGACGCCACCCAGACCGGCGGCTATCTCGACGGCCTCAATCTCTACAGCTACGGCTTCGGTGGTTTCCAGGTCGACTCCTATTTCCTCGACCGGATCACGGTGCTGAAGGGCCCGTCCTCGGCGCTTTACGGCGGCGGCAGCCCCGGCGGCATCATCGACATGACCCGAAAGACGCCAACCGATGAGCCGCTTCTCTCCACCGAAGCCGGCGTCAACAATTTCGGCAACGGCTATGTCGCCTTCGACGCATCCGACAAGATCAAGGACAGCGCCTTCAGCTATCGCCTGGCCGCCAAGGTCTCGGGCGGCAATTACCAGACCGATTACGGCAACGACCTGCGCAGCGCGGTAATGCCGCAGCTGACCTGGAGCCCGGACGATTCCACCAAGCTCAATATCTTCGCCTACTACTCGACGCTCGATCAGCGCCATAGCGCGGGCAGCTTCCTGCCCTATTACGGCACGGTCAAAGACGCGCCGTTCGGCAAGATCGATCCGGACAACTACTATGGCGAGCCCGATCTCGACGAGGGCACGACGCGCCAGACCATGATCGGCTACAATTTCGAGCGCGAACTCGACAATGGCGTGACGCTCAAACAGTCGCTGCGCTACGGCCATGTGAAGAAATACGAAAACGCGCCTTACACCTATGGCTGCTATGACGCGGTCACCTATTTCAGCGACTGCTCGTCCGCCGACGCCGAGAATGCGCAGTTCTATCGCATCGGTTTCGAACATCACACCAGCGTCGACGCGCTCAATGTCGACAACCATGCCGAAGGCTCCTTCGACACAGGCCCGATCAGCCATGACCTGATGGTCGGGATCGACTACAAATATTTCAAGATCGACCAGGTCCAGGCTTCAGGCTACGCCGCGCCGATCAGCGTTCTCGATCCGGATTATGGCGCCGACATCGTCACCACGCCCTATCTCATCCAGGATCTCGTGCAGCAGCAGGTCGGGATCTACGCCCAGAACCAGATGCGTTTCGGCTCCGGCTGGGTCGCCACGCTGAACGGCCGCTACGATTTCGTTCATACCGATTCAGACTATGATCTCGGCGGAACGGACTATGTCGCCGACAACACGGCGCTCAGCGGCCGGGCGGGTCTGGCCTATGAATTCGCCAATGGCGTCACGCCCTATGTGAGCGCCTCCACCTTCTTCGATCCGGTCATCGGCACGACCGCGAGCGGCGAGGGGCTCGATCCGGAAGAAGGCTACCAGCTCGAGGCAGGCGTCAAATACCGGCCCGATTTCATCGACGGCGTCTTCACCGCCTCCGTCTTCCAGATCGTCAAGCAGAACTGGACGCTCACCAATCCCACGACTTACGCCAGCGAGCAGATCGGCGAAGTCAAATCGCGCGGCGTCGAACTCGAGGCCAAGGTCGATCTGACCGAACAATGGCGCGCTGTCGCCGGCTTCACCTATCTCGACATGGAGATCACCAAGCACAATGTGGCGTCCTATGTCGGCAATTCGCCCTATCTGATCCCCGAGGTGTCGGCGACGGCCTGGCTCGACTACAAACTGCCGGCCGGAGCGCTGGAGGGCGTCAGCATCGGCGGCGGCCTGCGCTACCAGGGCAAGAGCTGGGCGGATCTGGAAAACACACTGCGGGTTCCCGAAGCCGTCGTGGCCGACGCGGCCATCCGTTACCAGAAGGACAATCTCGGCGTCTCGCTGACCGCGAGCAACCTGTTCGACAAGGACTATGTGACGGGCTGCCAGGGAACTCTGGTGTGCTCTTATGGCGCCGGGCGCACCGTGATGCTGAAGATCAACAAGCTCTGGTAAACCGGCGCGCGAGAGACGGCGGACTCTCAAACGTCGAAGGCCGGCGGATCATGCATCCGCCGGCCTTTCGCATTCATGACGCTCTGTAGGCGGCGTCAGGGTCCGTCGATTTCGGTCGGGAGGATCGGTCTCGCCTCATTGGCCTGTTTGGCTTCGTAAACCCATTCCCGCCAGATCGACACCAGCAGCGCCATCAGCACCGGGCCAACGAACAGGCCCAGGAAGCCCATGGTCTTGACGCCGCCGATCAGGCCGAAAAAGGTCGGCAGGAAAGGCAGCTTGATCGGTCCGCCCACGAGCTTGGGACGCAGGGTCTTGTCGACGATGAACAGTTCGACCGAACCCCAGGTGATCAGCGCCACGCCGGCCATGAAATCGCCGCTGGCGGCCAGATAGATCGACACCAGCGTGAAGGACAAGGGCGCCCCGCCCGGGATGAGCGCCATGACGCCGGTGATGATGCCGAGGGTGACCGGCGAGGGCACGCCGGCCAGCCAGTAGGCCACGCCGAGCACGATGCCTTCGCCGATGGCGATGATGGTCATGCCCGAGACGGTCGAACTGATGGTGAGCGGCACGATCCGCGATACGCGCCGCCAGCGACCCGGCAGCACCTGTTCGCCGAGCTGGTCGAGTTGGGCGACGAGATGTTCGCCGTCGCGATAGACGAACAGCAGCGTGATCAGCATGAACAACAGGCTGAGCAGTTTCTGGAACGCGGTTGCGCCGATGACGAGCACGCCCTGGCCGATATTGCCTATATTGGCGCCCGAGACCACCTGCACCAATTCGCCGAAACCGCCCGGCTTGCCGAAATGCAGCGTCCATTGCTCGCTCAGGAAATCGCCGACCAGCGGGATCTGCAGGAGCCAGAGCGGCGCGGGAGCGCCGGCCGCATTGGCGGCCATGGCCCAGGCGCTCCACACCTTGATTTCCTTGACGGCGGCGATGATGGCCAGCGACAGCGGCGCGATGATCACCAGCAGAACCAGCGCAAGGGCGATGGAGGCGGCGAGCGTCCTGCGGCCGTTCACGGCGTCGAGAAGACGCCGGTAGATCGGCCAGGTGGCGAAGCCGATCACCAGCGCGGCCAGCACCGGAACGACGAAGCCGTAGAAGAAATAGACGCCGGCGATGAGCACGAACAGCAGCAGCCATCGCGCCGCCGAAGTCGGCCCGACCAGAGCCGAACGCCGCGGCGTTCGCGACGCCTGCTCTGCCGAGGGCGTGATTTCTGCCGAGTCTGTAATGATCGCCATGTCTGTTGTCTCGTAAGCGCCGTTTGCAGCGCGATTCGCTAGCCCAAGGCCGGGTGTTAGGGAAGCGTCTTAATGGTCGCGATTGATGAAATTATTGCGAACGGACGAATTACGCGGGGATTGAGGAACTTTAGCGACGAAGAGACGGTTGGGCGCGCGTTACTTCAAAGGAGTTTTCCATACGCTTGCTCAATATCGTTACACTGCTTCTCATCATCGTCGGGGGGCTCGACTGGCTATTGGTCGGTCTTGCCGATCTCGATCTGGTCGCCAGGCTGTTCGGCGGCCAGAATTCGGCGCTCGCGACTATCATCTATGTGCTTGTCGGCCTGTCGGCGCTCTGGCAGCTCGTTCCGTTCTCCCGTTCGCTGTCCGTCGGCGAAACTCGGGCGGAAACCAATCTCCGATAAGACTTCGCAAGACAGCATTGTCGCGGGGACCGCTAGAAACTCCGCGATAAGCCTTTTAGTCAGGCGACCTTGTGGGCGGATTTAAGCAGGGGAAAGTAGCGGGCGGCGATTTCGGCGGCCGAAACGGGCCGGGAGAAATGGTAACCTTGCAGTTCGTCGCAACCCGACAGCTTGGCGAAGGCGGCCTGCGTCTCTGTCTCGATGCCCTCGGCGGTCACCGCCACTTTGAGCGCATTGGCGAGCGAGATCGTCGCCTGCAGCACGGCGCTGGCGTTTTCATCCGCCTCCAGCGCCACCACCAGTGAGCGGTCGATCTTCAGCCGGTCGAAGCCGAATTCCCTGAGAGCGCCGATGCTGGCGTAACCGCAGCCGAAATCGTCGAGCGCGATCTTGACCCCCATCGCCTTCAAGGCGTCGAAGGTCTTGTGCGCCTGTTCCGGATCGGAGATCAGCACGCCTTCGGTCACCTCGATGGTCAGACGCTGCGGCGAGAACCGATGCCGCTGCATGAGTTCGGCGAGATTGGCGACCAGGAAGGGGTTCTTGAGCTGGATCGGCGAAATGTTGAGCGCCAGCCGCGTGTCGCCCCAATCGGCCGCAGCCTTGAACGAAAGTTCGGCGATGCGCAGGCCGAGCTGGTCGATCAGGCCCGAACGCTCCGCGGCGGGGATGAACAGATCCGGTCCCACCAGCATGCCGTCCGCCTTTCGCCAGCGAGCCAAGGCTTCGACGCCGCCGAGTGCGCCGGTGCGGGCGTTGATCAGCGGCTGGAAGGCCACGTCGATTTCGCCGTCGGCCAGCCCCTGGCGCAGGTCCTGCTCCAGATCGCGCTGGCGGCGGGCGTCGCGGTCGAGCCCTGCCTCGTAGTCGACATTGACGCCGCGTCCCATTTCCTTGGCGCGGTAAAGCGCGAGATCGGCGCGGCGCAGCAATTCGTGGATATCGCCGGCGGACGGGTCAGAAGAGGCGATCCCGACGCTCGCGCCGATCTTCATCACCCGACCGTCGATGTCGAAATGCGCCGACAGCGCCTGCTGAATCGAGGCGCCGATGCCGGCGTCGCCATGGTTTTCGGAGAGAACGGCGAATTCATCGCCGCCGAGGCGGGCAATCGTCACATCGGCGGGAAGGGCGAGAGTGAGCCGCTCGGACGCGGCTCGGATCAGCTGGTCGCCGACGGGATGCCCCCAAATGTCGTTGACGGCCTTGAAGCCGTCGAGATCGACGAGATGCAGGGTCAGCGCTCGCAGGCCCGGCGAATTGAAGCTGCGTTCGGCCTGCTGATACAGCCCGGAGCGGTTGAAAAGTCCGGTGAGCGGATCATGCGCCGCCTGCCAGGCGAGAGACGTTTCACGCCGACGCGCGTCGCGGAGAAGCAGTCCCGCAACGCCGACGATTCCCGCCACGATCGCGATGAAAACGCCCGCCGCTGTCTCCAGACTGGCCTGCACCTTCTCGAAGCTCGCCGTTCCCGGCTTCTGGCTCGGCCAGACGAAATAGGCGATGCGCTCGCCCTTGATGTTGCGCAGCGCGATCGAGAGATTGCCTTCCACGGGGGCATTGCTCAGCGTGAGACCGCGAATGTTGAAGGTGCCGCGCACGTCGCCGATCATTTCCGGCGTCAAATGCTTGGCGAACAGCAGCACATGCGAGCGTTCGTAAGATTGCCCGGGCTTGAACGCCGCCGGCTGAATGGGCGCCGCGCCAACCACCGCGACGCCGAGCCGGGTTCTGGTGAAGCCTATCGTCAGCCTGTCGTGACTGATGGTCTTTTCCCTGGCTCTGGCGAGCAGCGTCGACAGGGAAAGATCGAAGAACTGATCGGCGTGATCGATTTCGGAACCGTTCTGATACGCCACCAGCGGTCGGTTGAAGCCGTCAAAGACGATCGCCGTGTCATAAAGCGGGTAGTTCGCCGTGGTCAAAGCCCAGGTGTCGATGATCCATTGCTTGGCGTCCGGCGTCTGCACGACGTCATAGGCGTCATCCCAGAAAGCGTTGTCGCGCAATGTCGCGGACAGGCGCGAGCGCAGCGATTTCGACGCCCCTTGGGCGGCCGTGACGGCGCGCGCGTCGTCGATCCGGTCGGCATTATGATAGATTGATGTGACGGACTGGACCACCAGGGCGGCGAGGGTCGCGCTGAGCGCCACGAGGAGCAGGCCGACGACCACCACCATTCCGGCATGGCTCAAGCCGTTTTTCTTGTGTCGCAAAATTCGCATGCCGCCTCCGCGAATCCGCTCTCATCGCGGTTCATGTCCCTTTTCGCATATTACCGCTTTCGAATGATAATTCACAGTTAACACGCCCAAGGAATTCAGGGGTTTTCTTGAGGCTGACACCCTAAAACGGAAAAAATTCCGCAGTGCGGCGCAACCTAGCCTGCCTGAATGCGTTGTGCCTCGACCCGTAGCGGGTCCTCGACCCTGCTGCGCGGATGTACCGAAAAAGACGATATGGAGTTAGTTATGAACGGGTTCGACGGCGCTCTCAGGGGACGGCGCGTGATGGTGCTTGAGGATGACGTGCTCATCGCGATGGACATGGAGGATTTCCTCCTCGGCGTAGGCTGCAAGGTCGTCGGCCCCATCTCCAATGTCGAGGCGGCGCTGGAAAAGGTGGAGACGGTCGAACTCGATGGCGCCGTCGTCGATCTCAACCTGCGCGGCGAACTCTCCATTCCCGTCATCGAAGCCCTGAAATCGCGCGGCGTGCCAGTCGTCGTCTGCAGCGGCTACGCCGAGTTGAGCGGGGTTCAGGACATGCTCGCAGATGTCCCGATGGTGCCAAAGCCCTGCGATTTCAGCGCGTTGTCGAGGCTGCTCGCCGAAAAGTTCACGGCGCCTTCAGCCCCTCAGCCAGCGGGAAGCTGAGCAGGCATCTGAGGCCGTCATTGGCGAAATCCATGATGGCCCGTCCTTCCAGTTCATATTCGATCATGCTGCGGATCAGTCGCGAACCCAGGCCGCCTTGGCCGGGCGCGCTGATGGCGGGTCCGCCCGTTTCGATCCAGTTGAAGTGAAGCAGCGGCGCGTCGCCCTGGCGCGGCTCCAGCGTCCAGCTGGCATAGACGCGACCTTCCTGCTGTGACAGCGCGCCGAATTTCGTCGCGTTGGAGATGAGCTCGTGAAACACCAGAGCCAATGACAGGGCGATGCGCGGGCTGATGCGGATATTCGGCGACGTCTCGACGGAAATCCGTCGCTGGAGGTCGTCGAAGCTGGCCGCGGCGCGGGTCAGCACGTCGTGCAGCGCCGTTTCGTTCCAGTTGTTCTCGAACAGAAGCGCATGTCCGTCGGCCAGAGCGGTGACGCGGGCGCTGAGGCTCCGCTCGAACTCTTCCACGGTTTTGGCGACCCGGGCTGTGCGGCGGATCAGCGACAGCATCACCGCCATGTTGTTCTTGACACGGTGGCTCAGTTCGCGAACGAGGATTTCGCGCTGATGCTCGGCATGACGGCGCCTATGACGTTCGCGCGCTTCGGAAAGCGCCCGTTCCACTGCGGAGGGCAGGCGGTTCAGCTTCTGCTTCAGCACATAGTCGGTTGCGCCGCGACGGAATGCGTCGATGGCCGCATCCTCGCCAAGCACCCCGGATACGAAGATGAAAGGAGTTTCCGGCGCATGCTCCACCACGATGTCGAGCGCCGCCATGCCGTCGAAATCCGGCAACGAGTAATCGGAAAGAACGAGGTCGCATCTGTGCTGCGCCAAAGCCGCCATGAATTCCAGCCGGCTGGTTGCGAAGACCAGACGCGGGCTCGGCTCGATCCTGGCGATCTGTTCGGAAATCAGTTCGGCGTCAATGGCGCTGTCTTCCAGCAAAAGGATGCAGGGCGTTGCGTTCGATACGTCAGTCATGGATGCGGTATCCCGGCGGCGGTTCGTTGAGAAGCGCCCAGAAGACGCCAAGATCTTGTATCGCCTTGAAGAACTGCGTGAACTCCACCGGCTTGACCACAAAAGCGTTTACGCCGAGTTCATAGCTGCGGATGAGGTCCTGCTCCTCGCGCGACGAGGTGAGCATGACGATGGGGATATGGCGAAGCTTCTCGTTGCTCTTGACGCGCTCCAGCACTTCAAGGCCGTCAATCTTCGGCAGCTTGAGGTCGAGCAACACAACGGTCGGGTCGCCCGGCATCCGTTCAGATTGTGCGCCTTCCATGAAGAGATAGTCGATCGCTTCGGCGCCGTCGCGCGCGATGACGATCTCGTTGGCGAATTGGCATTTCTCAAGAGCGGTCAGTGTCAGCTCCAGATCTCGGGGACTGTCCTCCACGAGCAGGATGGGCCGGAGTTCAGGCAAGGGTCTTTTCTCCTTTCGGACGGACAGGTAGACGGAATTCAAAACATGCCCCGACATCTGGTTCGCCGGTGGCGGCGATGCCGCCGCCGTGTCGTTCGATGATGCGGCGGGTGAGCGCCAAGCCGATGCCGGTTCCTTCGAAGTCCTCGACACGCTGCAATCGCTGGAACACGCCGAAAAGTTTTCCGTAGTAAGCCATGTCGAAGCCGACGCCGTTGTCGCACACGGCATAGGAGCAGGCGTCGCCCACCCGCTCGCCTGAAATCTCGATGCGCGCCTCGGTGCGCCGTCGGGTATATTTGACAGCGTTTTCGATCAGGTTGAACCAGGCCTGCCGGAGAAGACCGGGATCGCCGACCGCAGGCGGCAGCTCACCGATGGTCCAGACGATGTTGCGTCCTTCGATCGGATGCTGAAGGCTTCGCACGACCTCCGCAACCAGCTTGTTCATATCCACGGGCCGGGACGCGATGGGGGTTCGGCCAAGCTGGGAAAAGCTCAGGAGGTCATCGACCAAACGCCCGGCGGCCATGGCGGAATCGGTGATGGTCGCCAGATAATGTCTCGATTTCTCATCGAGCTCCGGCGCGTGCTCTCGCAGGAGCTGCGCGAAGCCGACAATATGGCGGAAGGGCGCGCGCAGGTCATGCGAAACCGAATAGCTGAACGCCTCGAGTTCTTTGTTCGACCGCTGGAGCTCTTCGCTCAATTGCGCGAGTTCTTCTGCCTTCTTCAGCACGATATTGATGATCGCCGCCCGCAAGGCGCGCGCCGCTTCGATTTCGGTGGAGCGCCAGGGCGCGGATTTGCCATGCACCTGCTGCTGCCAGGCGGCGAAAGACTGACGCGGGTGGATCCGGCCGTTTTCCGCGACGGTCTTGTGCGGTCTGCCGCCCCAGGTCACGGTCCGGACGACTTCGGGGCGAAACCAAATCAGCCAGCTGTTGTGATGTTCGGAGACGCGCAGCGCCAGCATGCCGCTTGCGACGTCCGTTGCCGGCGGCTCCATGTTGAAAATTTCCGACAGCTGATCCGTGACGACGACGTCCCCGTCGTCACGGTGACACAGCCAGGCCACGAGGCGGCGGATTTCGCTGTGCGGCGGCGTCTGACCGACGGTCTTGATTTCCGTGTCTTCCTCGATGACGGCGGCGCCGCCCGCCGAGACAAAGCTGAGCAACTGCTTCCTGGCCCGCAGCAGGCCTTCGCTCCAGGTGGCGGCCGAACTCATTGCTCCGATCAGATGACCATGCACGCTGGCGTGGCGGGCGCGGTGCAGAGCGTTTTCCGATTCCCGCTGCGAGGAAATCCGGATCGCGAGCGACTGCACGGCGAAATCGCAGGCGTCGCGCAGCGCCGGCGACACATAATGAGGTTCGCGGCTGTGGCAGGCCAACAATCCCCAGAGCTGTCCGGACACCATGATGGATATGGACATGGAGGACGCCGTGCCCATATTGCGCATATATTCGAGATGGACCGGAGACACGCTGCGGACCTGGGAGAAGCTGAGATCGAGCGGTCCAACCGCTTGCGGATGAAGCGAAACGAGATCCACCGGCAGATAGTCTGTCGTTGGGATGATGCGCGTACGGTTGAGCGCATAGAGACGTCGGGCCTGCGCGGGAATGTCGTCGGCCGGAAAATGCAGACCGAGATAGGATGGCAGCGCGCCGGAATTCCATTCGGCCAGAACCTGACCGTTCCACGTTTCGTCGAACCGGTAGATCATGGCGCGGTCGAAGCCGCTTGTTTTTCCGACGAAGCGCGCCGTCGCCTCCAGCGCCGAGGCGATATCGGCGCGCGCGGCGAGCAGCGGCGCGAAATTGGCGAGATGGGACAACAGTTCGTCGGTGGCGTCGGCCGACAATGGTTCGAAATCGATGACCGCGAGGTCGCCGCTTCGATGGACAAAGGCGGTGCTGGCGACCTCCGGCGTGGTTTTCCTGAGCGTGTTTTCACGGCTCGGTAGCCAGGCTCGGATGGCCTGGGCCAGCGGCGCGAGAGCGCCATTCTCGAATAAAGCCTTTTCGGGCGGGAACGAAAGTCGCGCCTCGAAGTTCTGGGACGCCCAAATCGGCGTTAACGACGCCATGTCGAGCGCGACCAGGGCCCCGTGGGGCTGAATGGCGCCAGGAATATGAATGGGTTCCCGCGCGCATGCGTCGAGATCGGGTTGGGATGTCAATGTCACCAGCTCCCTCTCGCGCCGTGCGGCGTTCTTGCATCGGTGTCCGGGCTGTTCAGCCTCTCGCGAAGTTTTTTCATCGTCAGTCTAGCGGGCCATCCATTCGCTCTTCTCTGAAACATGCTCCCTGTGACGCCAGGGCTGCGCAGTCCCTGCGCCAACCGGGCCAGATCTTGCTTGTATCGCCGCGCGGTCGAACAAGCGCGCCAACGCAAGGCGATCCGGCTCGACGGCCGAAAGCGTTCTTTCGATCAGCCTGATGGTGGGATTATCGGGAGGATCCGACCCCGGCGGCTCAGTGGGACAGGGTGCGGCTTTCACCTGCAATCGTGCTCCGACGCCGTCCTGATACTGCGCCAAGAGAAGCCCGACGAGCTTCAACTGATCGCGAATGCGAAATCGCGGCTCGTTTGCGATCAGCAGCCGGAAGGCTTCGATCATTGCCGGACGCGTGGCTGGCAACTCGGCGGCGTCAAGAACATCGTGGCCGATCGGTTGATCGCGAAGATCGGCGAGAAAACGGATCACCAGCGCCCGCGCCTGGTCGAGGCCGCTTGAAGATCCTGCTGCGTTATGCGCGTCACCGAAATACGCCATTCTCTTTGCCAGTTGTTTCCTCTCGGCATCAACGCCGGATGAAGCAAATGGTTCATTTCGAAGTCGTCTTGGTCCTTTTTTCAATCGCCTGTTAGATTTTCCTTAAATGGATTTCCCTAAACTACTCCCAGTTGGGGGAAACAGATTTGATTACTCGCTGGCTCAAGGCGCGCCGCATGCAAGTCGAGGCTCTGGCGTTGACCGGGCTTGGCGTTGTGGTCTGGGTGTTCGCCATTCAGCATGACGCTTTCGAAGCGCTTGTGGATTATGTCGAAAGCCATGAAGCGCTCGAGGTCGACGAAGTTCTGACCGCGCTCGTCATCATCGGGCTGTTCGGCTTGATCTATTCGCTCTCGCGTCTCGGAGAACTCCACGCGGAAATCACCAGGCGCAGCACCGCCGAACGGGATGTCACCTGGATCGCAAATCATGATCCATTGACCCGGCTGCCGAACCGCGCCGGCCTCAACGTTCTGCTCGACACAATGGCGGGCGGCGTCGGTCGAGGCGGCCGTATCGCCTATTATTCCATCGATCTCGACGGCTTCAAGCGCGTCAACGATCTTCTCGGCCATCAATCCGGCGACGAAGTGTTGATCGCCGTCGCCGACCGGCTCAGGGCCATCTTCGATCCCGAAGTCATCTTCCGTCTCGGCGGCGATGAATTTGTCGTGATCGAAAAGATCAGGGATCTCGCCGAAGCCGCGGCCAAGGCGCGTCGCATCACCAACTATCTCTCTCGCTCCTATAACCTATCCTCGGGCGTCACCGCCGAGCTTGGCGCAAGCGTTGGTCTTGCGCTCGATCCTGATCATGTGGACCACCCCAAACAAGGATTGCTGGCCGCAGACGCGGCCATGTACGAGGCAAAGCGCCGCGGCAAAGGCACGGTCGTTGTGTTCGAAGACGCCATGAAGACCTCCCTCGAGCATCGGGCCGCTCTCGAGATAGCGCTGCGTGACGCCCTGAAGCGGAGGGCGATCGTTCCCAATTATCAGCCGCTCATCGACCTCAAGACAGGGGGATTACGCGGTTTTGAGGCGCTCGCCCGCTGGACGGGCGTCGATGGTCGGCAAGTGCCGCCGGTGGAGTTCATCTCGCTTGCGGAAGAAACGGGCCTAATCGTGGAACTGGCGGATCAATTGCTTCGACGCGCCTGTCGCGACGCGGTCAAATGGCCGCCGCATCTGAGACTCGCCTTCAACCTGTCGTCAGCGCAGTTTTCGGACAAACTACTGGGTTTGCGCATTCTTCGCATTCTCGCCGAGGAAGGACTGCCGCCCAATCGTCTGGAAATCGAGGTGACCGAAACCGCGATCGTGAAGGATATGGCGGCGGCCGAAACGGTGCTCGCCGATCTCAATGCCGCCGGCATCCATGTCGCGCTTGATGACTTCGGAACCGGATATTCCAGTCTCTCGCAGCTCTCTCGCTTCAAGTTCGACAAGATCAAGATCGATCGCAGTTTCGTCGCCAGTTTCCAGGACGACGAGCGTCAGGAAAAGATCGTCCGCGCCATGCTCGGTCTCGGCCAGGGGCTGGGAATCGCCACCACCGCCGTAGGCATCGAAAAGGAAAGCCAGGTGCGCGACCTCCAGGCCCTGGGATGCGATTTCGGCCAGGGATACCTGTTCGGGAAAGCGATGCCCTCTCAGGAAATCGCGGAATTCATCCGGAAGTCGGATGGCGATAGCAGAGTCTCGGACGCCTATCTGAAACAGGACGAATTGTCCGAAGCAATCGAAAGCACCCGCCGCGGGGCTTGAGTAGGATCTTTCGCCTGTCTAATCAGTTGGCTGGAGAAATATCTCGGCGTCCCAGAACTGTGTCGATGATCCCGACGTAAAAGCTGATCATCGACTTTAAGGCTTTTGTTATGGATTCACAAAGCGGCGCTGCGCGGGACTGCTTCAATGGCAAGACTTTTCTGGTTGTGGATCAAGATTATTTTCTGGTCGACGCGGCCCGCCGCATGATCGAGGAGTGGGGCGGCTCTTTCGTTGTTTTCGACAGCGTTCGTACGGCGGTGGAGTTTTTGAGCGATGGACGCGTGGATGCGTCGATTTTGGATATCGAGATCGAGACGGAAGAGGCTTTCCTGCTTTGCGAGCGGCTTGACGAACTGGGTATTCCCTTCGTTTTCGCATTTGGGGAAAGCGCCGGCCGATCGGTGCAGGACCATGGCGGCTTTGTGCTGCGTGGGACCATCGACGCACTGTCCGACATCGGGGACAGCCTCTTCAGCCGCGACAATGTGTCAGCCTCCAACTGATCAGCCTACGCCTCCGTCGGCGTCGCCGCCTTCGTTGTCCTTGTCCACCAATGCCCCCGATCCCGGCGTTTTCTCGTCATCGGTGAGATCGGGGCGCGCATGGGGGCCCTCGGCTGGCGCGTTCTTGGTCTCGGCCTGCGGCTTGCCTTCGCCCTGACGTCCTTCGATATCGATTTGGGCTTTTGTCATCATCTGCTCCTGTTGACCTGCCCCGACAACGATGCTGGACGCGCTTCCGTTCCGAAATTGCGCAGCCGCTATATCTTTTGCGGACACATCGGAACCGACATGAGCAGTTCTTGTTGTCCTTGCGCAGGAGAACTCCATACGCGATCCACCTGAACTCCTGCGGGGGGGGCTCTCCGGATCGAACGCTCGGCTGACCTCCGGGGCGCAAGGCCGGCGGAGCGGCCATTCTCCGCATGCGAAACGGAACAACTCGGCTGCTGCCGTGTTGATCCGGATCACACGCATGCGGATCAGGGGAAGACAATATGCAGAAGCCCGATTACCTCTCATTCGAGCCGGATCAGATCGTCAAGGTCGGCGTCAATGCCTGGCGCTCGGCCGTCGCCGAGCGCGTCGGCTTCATGGTGGATGGCGCCGCCTATTTCACCGCGCTCGACGAGGCGCTGCGCAATGCGCGAAGGACAATCTGGATTGTCGGCTGGGACTTCAACCCGGATATCTATCTCCGTCCCGACCGTCCCAACGAAACCTTGGGTGAATTGCTTCGCGGCCTTGTCGAACAGAACGACGCACTTGAAATCCGCATTCTGGTCTGGGCGATGGGACCGATCTATTCGGGCAAGTCGTTGGCGCTGTTTTCCGAAAACAGTTGGTCGACGCATCCCCGGATTCATCTGCGCTTTGACCGCCGGCATGCGATCCGCGGATCGCATCATCAGAAGCTCGTCGCGATCGATGATCAGGTGGCTTTCATTGGCGGCATCGATCTGACCCACAAGCGCTGGGACGACCCCCGCCATGATCCCGATAATCCGCTGCGCGTCACGCCGAAGGGCGAAGCCTATGAGCCGGTGCATGATCTGCAGGCGGCGCTGTCGGGGTCGGCGGCGGCGATGATCGGGGATCTGGCTCGACGACGCTGGCGCCATGCGATGGGCGAGGAAATCATGCCGGTTTTAGTTGAGGGCGAAGAGGCTATATGGCCCGATAGCGTGTCGGATGAATTCGGCGGCTGCGAGGTGGCGCTCGCCCGCACCGAGCCGGGCATCCGCGGTCGCAAGAGCCGGCGTGAAGCCATGCGCCTGACCATGGATGCGCTCGCCTCTGCAAAGGACTCGATATATATCGAGACTCAATATCTGGCCTCTTTCGAGGTCGGCCGGCTGCTCGCCAGACGGCTTGCGGAGCCGAATGGCCCCGAAGTCGTGGTGATCGTCACCAAGCAGTCGCATGGCTTCTTGGAGAAGATGATGATGGGCGCCAATCGCGATCGGCTGATCCGCCGGTTGAAGCGCGCCGATCGTTACGGCCGGTTCCGGGCGCTTTCTCCCGTCGTTCCCGATCGCAACGGCGGCGAATGCGATATCCTCGTCCACGCCAAGCTGGTGGTGGTGGACGACCGGTTCATCCGGCTCGGCTCCTCCAACCTCAACAATCGGTCAGAAGGTCTGGACACCGAATCCGATATTGCGATTGAAGCCGATAGCGGCGCCTGCAAGGGTGCGATCCTGTCGCTGCGCGACCGGCTGATGGCGGAACATCTCGACTGCGCCGAACAGGATGTGCGCGCCGCCGTGACCGAACGCGCGAGCCTGATCGCTGCAATCGAAGACTTGAATGTGAAGCCCCGCGGGCTGCGCGCGCTTAATATCGACGTCCGCAAGGGCCAGACCGGACCTGTCTTTGGCACCGGCGTTGTCGATCCGCGCAAGCCCTTCACGCCGATCAAGGGTGCGCGTCGTCTATGGGATGCGCTGACTGGTCGACTGTCTTGGCTGACCGCGCCGCAGAAACGCAACGACGTGTAACGAGGTGTTCCACCGCAAGAAGACGGAACCGCAGTCTCCGTGTCTTCAGAAAACGCACACTATTCGGCGGCGGCGGGTTGATAGCCCGCCGCCTTGTTTTTCAGCGTCAGTTCGCTCGCGGCCAGGAGGAGCAGGCCGAAGGCGAGGGGGATGAAATAATAAACCACGCGGAACGCGATCACCGCGGCGATCGACGACGCGCCGGGTAGGATATGCACGATGGTCGCCTCGAGCACGCCCAGACCGCCCGGCACATGCGAGATGATGGCGGCGATGTTGGCGGTGATCGAAGCGGCAGCGACCTTGAGATAGCTTGCGGGCGCAAAGGCGGTCAGCATCTGATGCAGAGCCGCCGAAACGAAGGAGAAATTGATCGTGCCCACAACGACCTGCGCGAGCGCCAGTCGCATCGTCGGCAGTTTCATGCTCCAGGAGCGAATGCGCAGCGGCTTGCGCAACACGGCGCAGAGCAGGAGATAGACCACCGGGAAGATGGCGAAGACGCCCGCCAGCAGGTGGATCGCGCCTGTGTCGAGCTTCATCATGTCGCCGGCGTCCTCCGGCCGCAGCGCCATGCCGATCGAACCCAGCGTCGACAGGCCGAGCGCGACGGTGACGCCGCAAAACAGGATGATCTTGGCGACGGCCTCGCCATCCAGACCCCAGCGCGAATAAAAGCGGTAACGCACGGCGCCGCTCGACAGCGCCGCGACCCCGACATTGTGTCCGATCGACAGGCTGACGAAGGAGGCCAGCGCCGTCTGGCGGAACTTGAGCGGCTTGCCGGCATAGCGCGTCGCGAGCCAGTCGCCGACCGCGAGGCAGAAGTAGGAGCAGGCGGCGAAGCCCAGGCCGATCGCCAGATGGCTGAGTGGAATGGCGCCGAGCGTGGACAGCACGTCGTCGAGCGAATATTGCCTCAGCGTCCTGACGAGAAGATAGATCGCGCCGATGACGGCGATGACGAAAATGGCGCGTGCGAGATATTTGAGAAGCATGGACCGCCGGTCTCCTGAAGTGTCGGAAGGGAACGAATCCGGCCGCAATGGGTTCCCCTCGCATGATGACGCCGAAGGTTCCCCCCTCCCGGCGCGTGTTGCGCGCGCTCACCTATAATATTCACAGTTGCCGAGGCTCGGATCGCCGCCACGATCCCGGACGTATCGCCGAGGTAATCGCGGCATCGGGCGCAGATGTCATCGCGCTGCAGGAGCTCGATGTCGGGCGCAAGCGCTCCGGCGGAATCGACCAGGCCGAGGCGATCGCGGCGCATCTCAAGATGCGGGCGCATTTCCACCCGGCTCTTTATGTCGAGGATGAGCGTTATGGCGACGCCATCCTCACCGCCTTGCCCTCGATCCGTCACCGCGCCGCAGCGCTGCCGTCACGCGGCGAACCGCGCGGAGCGTTGTGGATAGAAATCCAACTGGACGGACAGAGAATGCAGATCTTCAACACGCATTTCGGACTGTCCTCTTCGGAGCGGATGCTGCAGGCCGAGGCGCTGCTTGGTCCCGGCTGGATAGGGCATGATTGCTGCAGGCGCGCGCCGGTGCTGCTTTTGGGCGATTTCAACGCCATTCCCAGTTCCCGCGCGTTTCGGCGGCTTTCCGAACCTCTGCAAGTCGCCGCGCCACGCCTCGGTGGCCGCTGGCTGGCGACCTTCCCGGCGCGGCTGCCGCTTCTGCGGCTCGACCATATCCTTCACAATGAGCGACTGAGGCCGATTTCGGCGCGGGTGATCGACACGCCGCTCGCCAGAAAGGCGTCGGATCATCTGCCGATCGTCGTCGATCTGGAACTGGTCAGCTGACCGGCCAGACCCAGAGCAGCATCGGCACGCTGACCACTATGACGATGAAGGACAAGGGCAGGCCCAGTCGTGGATAATCGCTGAAGCGATAGCCGCCCGGACCCATGACCAGCGTGTTGCATTGATGGCCGATCGGGGTCAGGAAATCGCAGCCCGCGCCGATCGCCACCGCCATCAGGAAGGCTTCCGGCTTGTAGCCGAGCGTGGTTGCAAAAGAGGCGGCGATGGGCGCCATGACCAGCACCGTGGCGGCGTTGTTGAGAAAGGGCGTCACGGCCATCGCTGTGACCAGGATCAGCGTGAGCGCGCCCCAAGACGGCATGGTGTGGGCAATTTCGCCCAGGTGGTGGGCGAGGATCTCGCTGGCGCCGGACGTCCTGAGCGTGTCGGCGACAGGGATCAGCGCCGCCAGCATGATCAGGATGGGGCCGTCGAAAGCCTTGTAGACGTCAGCCAGCGGAATGACGCCGAAGATCACCATGGCCAGCGCCGAACAGAAAAAGGCCACCGGCACCGATGCAAGCCCGGCCGCCGTGGCCGCCATGGCCGCTGCGAGAATGATCACCGGCAGATAGGCGCGCCGCGACGCGCCGAGCATGATGTCGCGCTGGGCGAGCGGCAGACAGGCGAAATCCTGCAGCACGCTCGGCAGCGTCGCGCGGCTGCCCTGCAGCACGATGACATCGCCTTCCTGCAGCACGAGTTCGGACAGGCGTTCCGACAGGCGATGTCCCTGGCGGCTGACGGCCAGCAGATTGACGTTGCGACGGTTGGACAATGACAATTGCCGGGCTGAGAGACCGACGAGCGAGGACTCCCGGGTGATGACGGCTTCGACGGAAATCAGATCGGCGCGATCCTTGACGAGGGCCCGAGAGCCCTGCAGCTTCAACTTCGCTCCCGATACGGCGCGGTCGAGATTGTTCGGGCTGCCTTCGAGAATGATCGTGTCGCCTGTATGCATGACGAGATCCGGGAAGGGCGTCATGCGGGTATGACCGCGGATCACGGCAGTGGCGACGATTTCACGATCGCTATACTGCAGCAGCTCGCTGAGCGCCTTGCCATTGATCGGGGACTCGTCGGTGACCGTCGCCTCGGTCGAGTAGATCTTGCTGTCGAGCGATTCCTCGATCGACGGGTTTTCGTTGCGGCGCTCGGGCAGGATCCAGTGAAAGAAAATCAGGAAGGCGGCGCCCACCACCGTCAGCGTCGCCCCAACTGGCGTGAAGTCGAACATCGTGAAACTCTCGCCGGTCAATTCATGACGCAGGCGGGAAACGACGATGTTGGGGGAGGTGCCGATCTGGGTCATCAGGCCGCCGAGCAGGGCGCCGAAGCTCATCGGCATCAGGTAGAGCGAGGGCGATTTGCCGCTCTTGCGCGCAAACTGAAAGGCGGCCGGCATCATGATCGCGAGCGCGCCGATGTTCTTGATGAAGGCGGAGAGAATGGCGACCGAAAGAACCAGCAGCGCCAGCTGCGCATGCACCGTCTGCAGGTTGGGAAAGAAACGCTTGATGGTCAGATCGACAATGCCGGACCGGGCGACGCCGTAACTCACGACCAGCGCCGAGCCGACGATGATGACGATATCGTCGCTGAAGCCGGAAAAAGCCTTCTCAGCGGGCACGATGCCGACGACGACACTCAGCGCCAATGCGCCGCACGCGACCACATCGTAACGAATACGGTCCCAGATGAAGACGGCCATCATGAGAGCGATGACGCCGAGGGCGAGGTATTGGGGAGTTGTCATGCCTATCCGGTCTGGATCAAAGGAGCTCAAGGCGTAAATGCGCGGGTCAATGCTGTCAATGCCGCAAAGTTCCTGTCCAAAATTTGGCTTTTTGCGGCGCCGGTGTTTCCATGCCGCAGCTGCTAGAATATGCTCGATTCCACCTGGAGCGCAGTCGTCGCGCGTGGAACAACTTCAGGCTTGAACCGTTAGCCGGCCGCGGCAGGCGGAACCCGCCGCCAAGGGGACGATATCCTTACATAGTCCGACGATGGGGAGTTCACAGCATGGCAGACACCAAAGAAGACCGCATCCGCAAACGGGCGCACAAGATCTGGGAAGATGCAGGCCAACCAGAAGGCCTTCATGAAGAGCATTGGTCGCAAGCGGTCGCTGAAATAGAGGCCGAGGACGCCGCTCCCGCCAAGGCCGCCAAACCGCGCGCCGCCAAGAAAACGGACGGCGCCGAAAAGCCCGCCGCCAAGAAGGCGCCGGCGGTGAAATCGGAGACAAGCGCCAAGAAGCCTGCGGCCCGTAAGGTCAAGGAAGCGCCGGTCGCCTGAGCGGCGGG
Source organism: Rhizobium sp. FKL33 (assembly GCF_005222915.1). Lineage (GTDB taxonomy): Bacteria > Pseudomonadota > Alphaproteobacteria > Rhizobiales > Rhizobiaceae > Rhizobium_E. Next base: position 90,320 of record NZ_STFX01000007.1, on the reverse strand, counting down.
AATGTCTGGCGCTTGACAAACCGCAGCGGAAAGCGTTGCGGCGAAACATGCCGTTTGGCGTTCAACAGCCGCTCGCAGGACTGGCGTCTCCCTCACTTTGATGTGCTTCGGGCCATTTCCGCATGGTTAGGCGAACCGTCTGTTGCGACGGTTCGCGATACTCTTTTTCGGTCAAGCCGTCGCGAGATACAGGGCGAAGGGAGCTTGATCGAACGCATGCTTCAGCGACGCCCTGCCATCCTCTATTTCAAGCGATTGTCCCGACGCGAGACACGCGAAGGGTAGGTCGGCTGCGTCTGCAGGCAGAACAAGGTTTGTGCCGGCGAACATCGTTTTCGGCTCCCCTTGACGCATCAAGGTAAACGGCAGTCTTGGGGCGATCACGATCAACGCCGTATTGCCCAATATCCGGGCATAGGCAACTGCATGACCGCTGGCCGGGCCGTGCAGGGACAGGGGCGTATAGTGACCATCGGAAAACAGGTCCGGCAGGCGCTTTCGCAACGACAGGATTTCCGCGACGAGCCGGAATTTCATGGCCGCCATATCGTCGGCCGTTTCAGGCCAAGCCGATGGCCGCAAGGTTTCGAGTTCCTCCATTGCGGCGTAATCGACCGGGCGACGGTTGTCGGGATCGACCAGCGAGAAATCCAGGCCTTCAGATCCCTGATAGATATCGGGAATGCCGGGCGCGGTCAGTTTGATCAGCGTCTGGGTGAGGCTGTTGATCAGGCCGGCGCGGGCGAACGGTTCGAGCGTCTTTTCGAAATCGGCGCGAAAGGCGGCGGCGTCGGGCGAGAACAACCGTTCCGCATAGGCGAGAACGGCTTTTTCATAGTTGTTGCCGGCGTCGGACCAGTTGCCGCGCCGTTTCGCCTCGCGGACCGACTTCTCGACATAGGCGAGGAAGCGGTCACGGAAGGCGGCGAGGCTGGTCTCGCTGTCGCCGTCTTCGCCGAGCCTCCATGCGCCGGCGAGGCCCTGATAGATCATCCATTCGACGTCGGGCTCGGGGGCAGTGCCATCAGAGAGACCGGCGATGGCGCCCTTGTTCATGTCCCGCCATCGCGTCACCGCCTCGGCCCAGATATCAGGCGCTTCCGCCAGCGTGAACAGGCGGGCGCGGGCGTCTTCGCCACGTTTGGTGTCATGGGTCGAGGTCGCCGACAGGCCATTCGGCTGACGCAGGGCGCGGTCCTTCATTCGCGCATGAAAATGCTCGATCGAACCGCCCTGGATGAACGGGTCGCAGCCGACTTCGTTCAGCGCCAGCAGCCTGTGGTAGCGGTAGAAGAAGGTGTCCTCCAGCGCCTTGGCGAGCAGCGGGCCGGTGAGATGCTGCATGCGGGTGCGGAAGCGGATGGCGTCGTCGAGATTTTCAGGCTGCATGTCGCCACGCAGAATGGCCTGCAGGCAACGCAGTGTCGCGGCGTCGGCGCGATCGACCTGTCGATAGAGCTTTTCGAAGATCCTGAGCAGCACCTCCGTATCCTGCGACCTCAGGCCCGCCTTGGAGCCATAGGTGCGATAGACAGGGAAAGCGGCGAGCAGCGCGCGCAGCGCCCGGCTCATGCCGTCGGGATCGGGCGTCGAACAGTCTTCCTCGCGGACGGCGAGATCGAGCGCCAGGCGTTCGAGCGCCTTGACCTCGCCCTCGAAATTGACGTCGATCATCAGCCGGCGCGCCTCGTCGAAATCGGCTTGGGGATCGTAATCCGGTTGGGTCAGGGCGGCATAGGCGCGATCGAGAGGGGCGAGATCATCGGGGGCCAGCGCCAATGCCGTCGTGGCGATGACCTCGTAGCCGGTCGTGCCCTGCACCGGCCAGTGGCTCGGCAACTGCTCCTCATGTTCGAGGATCTTCTCGACCACCAGATAAGCGTTGGGACCGATATGCTGGCGGAGCTTGACGAGATAGGCTTCAGGATCGGCGAGGCCGTCGATATGGTCGACGCGCACGCCGTCGACGACGCCTTTCTCGATGAGATCGAGAATGAGGGCGTGGCTATCCTCGAACACCTGCTCGTCTTCCACGCGCAGGCCGACCAGACCGGTGATCTCAAAAAAGCGTCGATAGCTGAGCCCGCTCGCCGCCTTCTGCCACTGGATCGGGACCCAGGGCTGAAGACCGATGATCTCCACCAGCCTCTCGGGAGACATGGCGGCCCGCAAGTCGGCGTTCAGATCGACAGCGCCGGCGAGCGCCTGCCGCATCGCGTCGTGGAAATCGGCCTCATTGTCGGGTCGGGCGGCGGCGGCCAGCGCGAGGATCTCGGCGAGACCGGGCGCGGCGAAGCCCTTCAGCGCGTCCGCATAGCTGCGCGGATGAAGCGGGTAGGCGCTGCCATAGAAGGAGAAAGCGAGGGCGCCGCGGTCGCTGTCGAAAGCGAGATACGCCTCGTCCAGCGTCGCCGCCTCCTCGAGCGGCCTCGACAGGAAGGGCAAAGTAAGCTTCTGGCTCCAGTCGATGTCGAAATGGCGGGCATAGGGGCTGTCTTCACCCCATTCGACTACGCTCCGCCACCAGCGATTGTCGAGCGAGGCGGAGAGATGATTGGGCACGATGTCGAGGATGACGCCGATATTGGCGGCGCTCAGCGCGTTGGCCAGCCGGTCGAAGCCGTCGCGGCCGCCGAGGTCCGGATCGATCTCGTTGGGATCGGCGATATCGTAGCCATGGGTGGAGCCGGCGGCGGCGGTGAAGATCGGCGAGCAATAGAGATGGCTGACGCCGAGACGGTTGAGATGAGGAACGAGGTCGATGGCGCGATCGAAGGTCATGCCGTTGCGAAACTGCAGGCGGTAGGTTGCGATGGGGAGCGTCATGAAGCGAGGTTCCATTGGGAGAGGGCAGAGGCGGAAACTCCTGGGACGAAAGCCGGTTCCAGCCCTGCAGGGACGGCGCTTTGAATATTTTTGCGCCGCAGCATTCACCATGTCCGCAGCTGTTCATTGTGACGACAGGAAAGTCCAGTTAGATTTCGGCTCGCAACAACGAAGGATTTTCCATGTCTCTCGCCCGTCTTCGCCAGTATTTCGTCGACAAAATTCTGCCGGAATGGCTTGAGGCGGCGTTTGACGAGAACGCCGGCCAGTTCGTCGAAGGTCTCGATCTTGACGGCGCGCAGGACAGAAGCGGCGTCGTGCGCATTCGCACCGCCGCAAGGCAGATCTATGTCTATGCCCAGGCGGCGTCTCTCGGCGTCGGCCCCGAGGGAGGGCTCGAAAAGGCGGAGCGCGCCTATGACCATCTCCGGCGCACGGCCTGGGTGGCGGATGGTAAACCGGGCTTTGCCCGTTCGATAAGCCTCACGGATGGTACGATCACCGATCCCGTCCGCGATCTCTATGATCACGCCTGCGTGCTCCTGGCGCAGGCCTGGCTCGCGGAGGCCACCGGCAAGCCTGTCTATGACGAGGCGATCGCCGAGACGCTGGCGGCCATGGATGTCACGTTCAAAGCCCCGGCCGGCGGCTGGGCGGAAGATCATCTGGGCACGCTGCCGCGGCGGCAGAACCCGCATATGCATTATTTCGAAGCGATGATCGCGCTGTGGGACACGGGCTGCGATCCGCGTCATGCGGCCCGCGCGGGTGAACTCTTCGGCCTGTTCAAGTCTCGATTCTTCGATGAGCGCCTCGGCGGCCTGCGAGAGTTTTTCGGCCCATTCTGGGATCTTTCGTCAGAACTTGGCTCGGATCGACTGGAGCCGGGACATATGGCGGAGTGGGTCTGGCTGATCCGACGTTACGACGAGCTCTCCGGCGACGACCATTCGGACCTCGCCGCGCGCCTTCTCGACACGGCGCTAAGGCTGGGGCAAGACCCGAAAAGCGGTTTCCTGATCGACGAGGTCGGCCTGGACGGACAGCCGCTCAAGACAAGCCGCCGCCTCTGGGCGCAGGCGGAACGGGTCAAGGCGCATCTGATGCTCGGTCTGGCCAATCCCGACAGCGATCACAGCGCGCTCGCAGATGCCGCCGCCGCCGATCTCCTCGACGCCTATATGGCGGGCGGCCCACTCGGCTTCTGGCGCGACTGCTACGATCTCGACGGTCAAATGATAGCCAAATCGGCGCCGGGCAGCTCGCTCTATCATGTCTGGTCGGCCGTGGCGGAATTGATCACCCGCAAAATCTGACGTTCAAGCCCGCCGGCGCTTGCCATCGGCGGGCTCTTTCATTATTCAATATTTCAAGAATCATAGGAATGTTGAATCATGGAAGACAAGGACGCGCTTTCAGCCTTTGCCGCGTTGGCGCAGGAGACGCGGCTCTGCATCGTGCGCATGCTGGTCGTGGCCGGCAAGGACGGGCTGGCGGCAGGCGACATCGCCGAGCGCGCCGGCGTCTCCGCCTCCAACGTCTCCTTCCATCTCAAGGAACTCGATCGCGCCGGGTTGATCGTCTCGGAACGCGCCTCGCGCTCGATCATCTATACGGCCAATTATTCTGCGCTCGGCGCGCTCGTGCAGTTTCTGATGCGCGACTGCTGCGCCGGCCATCCCGAAATCTGCGCGCCGGCGCTGGACGCCGCCGCCTGCTGCATTCCATCCGCACCGACAATGGGGGTATCGTCATGACGGACAAGATCTACAATGTTCTCTTTCTCTGCACGGGAAATTCCGCCCGTTCGATCATCGCCGAGGCGCTGCTCAATCGCGCCGGGAAGGGGCGGTTTCGCGCCTATTCGGCGGGCTCTCAGCCCAAGGGCGAGGTGCATCCCTATACGCTCGATCTGCTGCGCAGCCTGAATTATGACGTCAGCGACGCCCGCTCGAAGAGCTGGGTGGAATTCTCCGCCGACGGCGCGCCACAAATGGATTTTGTGTTCACCGTCTGCGACAGCGCCGCCGCCGAATCCTGCCCGATCTGGCCGGGCCATCCAATCACCGCGCATTGGGGCGTTCCCGATCCAGCCGCCGCCGAAGGCAGCGAAAGCGAGAAGCGTCTGGCTTTCGCCGAGGCGCATCGCATGCTCGGCAACCGCGTCAACGCCTTTGTCAGCCTGCCGCTCGCCAGCCTCGATCGGCTGACGACCGAGGGCCGCGTCCGCGATATCGGCCGCTCCCTGTCCGAGGCCGTGTGATCCATGACCGATCTTTCACGTCGCCTCGTCGCCGAAACGCTTGGCACGGCGCTGCTCGTCGCCACCGTGGTCGGCTCCGGCATCATGGCCGACCGTCTGAGCGATGACGTCGCTGTGTCGCTGCTCGGCAACACCATCCCGACAGGGGCGATCCTGTTCGTGCTGATCACGCTGCTGGGGCCGATCTCGGGGGCGCATTTCAATCCGGCCGTCACACTGATCTTCCTTGTCAGGCGTGAGATCGGCGCCCGCGACGCCTGCTTTTACGTCGGCGCGCAGATCCTCGGCGGCGTCGCCGGGACCATGGTTGCGCATCTGATGTTCGATCTGCCGCTCCTGGCTGCCTCCGCGACAGTTCGCACCGGCGGCGCGCAGTGGTTCGCCGAAGTGGTTGCGACGGCGGGGCTGGTGATCACCATTCTCGGCGGCTTGCGTCACAGGCCCGAACAGATTCCGACGCTGGTCGGGCTCTATATCACCGCGGCCTACTGGTTCACCGCGTCCACATCCTTCGCCAATCCGGCGGTGGCGATCGCCCGCTCGCTGACCGACACATTCTCCGGCATCCGTCCAATCGACCTGCCGGGCTTCATCCTCGCCGAACTGATCGGCGCCCTTGTCGCGCTGGCGCTCTGCCGCTGGCTGTTCGCCGAGCGCCCCGTTCATCCTGAAAAACCCATGGGAGAAACAGTGTGAGCTTCACTGCCACCATCTATCATAACCCCGCCTGCGGCACCTCGCGCAACACGCTGGCGCTGATCGAGCATGCGGGCATCGCCCCCGCCGTGATCGAATATCTCAAGACGCCGCCATCCCGCGACGAACTCGTGAAGATGATCGCTGATGCGGGGCTGACCGTCCGCGCGGCGATCCGCGAGAAGGGAACGCCCTATGCGGAACTCGGTCTCGATAATCCCGCGCTCACCGACGATCAATTGCTCGATGCGATGCTCGCGCATCCCATCCTGATCAACCGACCCTTTGTCGTGACGCCGCTCGGCACGCGCCTTTGCCGCCCGTCCGAGAAGGCGCTGGACATCCTGCCCGACACTTTCACCGGCCCCTTCGCCAAGGAAGACGGCGAGTTGATCCTGGATGAGCAGGGGAAGCGCCTTGTCTGATCCGCAAGCCCAGCCTGACGCCGTCGATCTGCCCGCGGCCGCGCCTGAGCATCTGCGTATGCCGGATCTCGATGCGTTGCGCCGACCGTTTTCGACGCATAAGCCGCGCATCCTGATCCTCTACGGTTCGCTGCGGCAGGTCTCCTATAGTCGCCTGCTTGCCGAAGAGGCGGGGCGGCTGCTGACCCATTTCGGAGCCGAAGTGCGTTTCTTCAATCCCGAAGGATTGCCCTTGCCCGACGGCGCGCCGGTGACGCATGCCAAGGTGCAGGAATTGCGGGAATTGTCGCAATGGTCGGAAGCCCAGGTCTGGGTGAGCCCGGAGCGGCATGGCGCGATGACCGGCATCATGAAAGCGCAGATCGACTGGATTCCGCTGTCGGTGGGCGCCGTCAGGCCGACGCAGGGCAAGACGCTTGCGGTCATGCAGGTGTCCGGCGGCTCGCAGAGTTTCAACGCCGTCAACCAGATGCGCATTCTCGGGCGCTGGATGCGGATGATCACCATTCCCAACCAGTCCTCCGTCGCCAAGGCCTGGACGGAATTCGACCAGAACGGACGCATGAAGCCGTCGTCCTATTACGAACGCGTGGTCGACGTATGCGAAGAATTGATGAAATTTACGCTCCTCACCCGTGATATATCCCCCTATCTGACCGATCGTTACAGCGAGCGGAAAGAAGCGGCGGAAAAGCTGGAGGAGCGGGTGACGCTGAAATCTCTATGAGCGTAGCGGCCTCCGGCCTCAACATTCAGGCCGAGGGCCTGCCGAAATTGATCATCGCCATTCTCGGCCTGACGCAGATCGTCGGCTACGGCACGCTGTATTACAGCTTTTCCATTCTCGCGCCCGATATGGGCCGCGAATTCGGCTGGAGTGACGATGTCGTCTTCGGCCTGTTCTCCGCCGCGCTAATGGCGGGCGGCTTCGCCTCGGCCTGGATCGGCAAGCTGCTCGACCGTTTCGGCGCTAGCCGCATGATGGCCTGGGGCTCCGTGGTCTCGGCAATGTTGCTGGCGTTGACTGCGCTCGCTCCCAATCCTGTTGTGTTCGGGGTCGGCGTCGTGGCCTCGGAAGTGGCCGCGGGCCTCGTGCTCTATCAGGCGGCGTTTGCGGCGCTGGTCGAGATCGCGCCGCGCGTCGCCGGCCGCAGCATCACCTATCTGACGTTGATGGCGGGTTTCGCGTCCTCGCTGTTCTGGCCTTTCACCACCTGGCTGCACGGGAATCTCGATTGGCGCGAGGTCTATCTGTTGTTTGCCGCGCTGAATCTCGGCCTCTGTGCGCCGGCGCATCTGTTCGTGGTCCTGCGGAGGCGCGCCGAAGCCGCCCGCGGCGACGTTCGATCAGGGCCCGCCAAAGTGATAGGCGTGCTCAAGGATCAGCAACGGGCGATGGGCTATCGACTGGCTGCGGCTGCCTTCACGCTGCAAGGCTTCACGCTGTCGGCCATGCTGGTGCATATGGTCCCGCTTTTGACGGCGCTCGGGCTGGGGGCGGCGGCGGTGTCGATCGGCGTGCTGTTCGGCCCCTCGCAGGTGCTGAGCCGGCTGATCAACATGGTGTTCGGCGCCCGGCTCAGCCCGCTGACGTTGTCGCTTCTATCTGGCCTGTTCATGGCGAGCGCGGTTGTGGTGCTGCTGGTCTCTGGCGGCGGTTTGATCGGCGCGGGCCTCTTCGCCATCTGCCTCGGCATCGGCTCCGGCATCAACTCCATCGCCGCCGGCGCGCTGCCGCTCTGGCTGTTCGGCTCGGACGGTTATGGCGAAATCACCGGCCGCATGTCCGGCTGGCGGCTCGGCGCGTCGGCGGCCGCGCCCTATGTCTTTTCGCTGCTGATGCATTGGTCCGGCCCGACGCTGGCGCTCGGAGTCATGGCGGGAATCGGCTTTCTGGCGGCGGGCTGTTTTTTGCAGTTGAAGCGGTTGCTTTGATAAGCGTTAAAAATTCCCTTCTGGGTTGTGTTGGCGCGTCATTCTGTTTAGGCTCACGCCATGCGCGGCGATGCGGATGAGTGGTGGGCCTATGCGAAAGAGGAGAAGGATACGGCCACCGTCTTGATGGCGGCCGAGCGGTGGCGCGCCTGCTATCACCATGCAGGTCAAAGCCTCGAATTCGCTCTCAAAGCGCTCTACCTTCGCCGCAACTTTCTGGCTCTGATGCCGGAACACGCTCGCGGCGCGAAATGGCATCAGCTTGAAGTCATCGCCGAACATGCTAAACTTCAAGTCGAAATCGGTGGACTGAAGACGGACAGAATACGTTACGCCAACTGGCTGACCGCGCGCGACTGGAACAGCAATGCGAGATTTCCTGGCGCTAAAACCAGCAAAGCCGAGGCCCTCGACCTGATGTCGGCGGCCTTCAACCCGAGCAAAGGCATTTTTCCATGGCTCGAAAAGATCTATCTCCGCAGTTGATCGCTGCAGGTCGAGCGACGCTCACGGCTCTGGATGAGATGGGCATGGCTGTGCAGTCGGCCAAGTGGGCGTTTGATCCGGCGCTCGAAGCCTGGAAGTTTTGCCTCGTCACCAGCCTCGTCGATAGCGCGGGACGACGGAAAGCCTATCAACTGCTGCTCAGGGCGTTCGAACTGGGGGCGTTTCCGCTTTCGGTAGAAGACGTTTATCTCAGGAGCGTGGACGACGAGATGTCGGTGGATGGAAATACCAGCTCCGAGCCGGTGATTTATCGAACGATGAGCGCCGCGCCCTCTGACGCCGAAGCGCGCGCTTTGCAGCGGGCTTTCGAACAGACCCTCAGTGACTTGGAGCAGCGGTCGGTCCCTGCGTGATCCTCTAAATCCCTCAATAATGGGGCGGCGTGATCACCCAGACCGCCTTGACCGGCTCTGTACCGGAATTGGCGCAGCGATGCGTCTCGGTGCTGTCGAAGGCGAAGCTGTCGCCGGCTTTGAGTTGGAAGAAGCGGTCGCCGACCCAGAGGTCGAGCACGCCTGAGATCACCACCCCGGCTTCGGCGCCGTTGTGGCTGTAGTCGCCGCTGTCGGCGCCGGGTTCGATGGTGGAGTAGAGAAGCTCCAGGGGACCGCCGAGATTGGGGGACAGCAGTTCTTCCTGGATGCCGAGGCCGGTGAAGGTGAGCCTACGGCGGTTTTCTGCGCGGACGACGATGTCGCGTTCTTCTGCCGGCGCATCGGCGGCGGGCTGGAAGAACCAGTTCATATGCACATCCAGCGCGTCGCAGATCTTGCGCAACACGCCGATCGGCAGTTGCGACTGGTTGCGCTCGATCTGGCTGAGATAGCCCACCGAAATGCCGGCCGCGTCGGCGATCTGCTGCAGCGTCTTGCCGCGCATCTTGCGCAATTCGCGGATCTGGCCGCCGATCACGCTTTCGTCGATCTCGGCGCCGCCGCCGGGTTGAAGCGCGTTTTCCTGGGAGAGCAGCGGACGTGGGGGCATGGAACCTCTTTCGATGCAGCCAACCTAATCCTCATGAAAATTTCATGCAAGATTTTCATGCTTGCATTCTGAAGAATTCGCGCTAGCTTTCTGTTCGCATGAAAAAATGAATGAGAAATTTCACGAGGCTTTGCCTCGGACATGGGGGAGCGGATCATGTCGGAACTGCCAGCGACAGCGCGTGTGGTCATCATCGGCGGCGGCGCGGTGGGGGCGTCCTGCCTTTATCATCTCGCCAAAGCGGGCTGGACGGACTGCCTGCTGCTCGAAAAGAACGAGCTGACCGCCGGCTCCACATGGCATGCGGCCGGCAATGTGCCGACCTTCTCCTCGTCCTGGTCGCTGATGAACATGCAGCGCTATTCGGCAGAACTCTACCGCAAGCTCGGCGCCGAGGTCGATTATCCCATGAATTACCATGTCACCGGCTCGGTGCGGCTGGGGCACAGCAAGGAACGGTTGCTGGAATTCAAGCGCGTGGTCGGCATGGGCCGCTATCAGGGCATGGATCTCGACATTCTCTCGCCTGCGGAGATCAAGGCGCGCTATCCCTTTGCCGAGACGCATGAGCTCGAAGGCGCGCTCTACGATCCCTATGACGGCGATATCGATCCGGCGCAGCTGACCCAGGCTCTGGCCAAGGGCGCACGCGACATGGGCGCCAGGATCGTCCGCTTCTGCCCGGTGGATTCGGTGCGGCGTGAGAACGGCGAATGGGTGCTGGCGACGGCCAAGGGCGAGGTGCGCTGCGACTATGTCGTCAACGCCGCCGGCTATTATGCGCGCGAAGTCGGCAAACTGTTCGGTCGCGACGTGCCGATGATGGTGATGAGCCATCAATATATGCTGTTCGACACCATTCCCGAGCTTGAAGCCTGGTCGAAAGAGGCCGGCCACAAGCTGCCGCTGCTGCGCGATGTCGATTCTTCCTATTATCTCCGGCAGGAGAAATACGGCTTCAATCTCGGCCCCTATGAGGGCAATTGCCGGGCGCATTGGGTGACGGATGACGATCCGATGCCCAAGGATTTCTCCTTCCAGCTGTTCCCAGACGATCTCGACCGGTTGGAATGGCATATCAACGACGCCGTCGCCCGTGTGCCGATCCTGGGCACGGCAGGCCTCTCCAAGGTCATCAATGGCCCGATCCCCTATGCGCCCGACGGCAATCCGCTGATCGGGCCGATGCCGGGCGTGCCCAATGCGTTTGAGGCCTGCGTCTTCACCTTCGGCATCTGCCAGGCGGGCGGCGCGGGCAAGGTGCTGGCGGAATGGGTGACACAAGGCGAGACGGAATGGGACATGTGGTCCTGCGATCCCAGGCGCTATACGAGCTATACCGACCCGGCCTTTTGCGTCGACAAGGGCATGGAGGTCTATGGCCACGAATACGCCATCCACTTCCCGAAACATTACTGGCCGGCGGGCCGCGACCGGCGGCAATCGGCCATTCATGACCGCATCGCCGCCCTCGGCGCCGTGTTCAAGCCCTATAACGGCTGGGAGCGGGCGATGTGGTATGCCAAGCCGGGCGACGACACCTCGGAAGAGGCGGCGCAGACCTGGGCGCGCAAGGGACCATGGAGCCCGCGCATCGAGGAGGAGTGCCTGGCGGTGCGCGATGCGGCCGGCATTCTCGATCTGCCGGGCTTCTCGCGCTACCGGCTGCAGGGGCCGGGGGCGACGGAATGGCTCTCCAGCCTCACCACCGGCAAGATCCCCAAGCCCGGCCGCATCGGCCTTGCCTATTTCGCCGACGACAAGGGCCGCATCGTTACCGAAATGTCGGTGATGACGATTGCCGAGGATTTCTTCTTCCTGATCACGGCGGCGACCGCGCAATGGCATGATTGGGAATGGCTCACCAAGCACAAGCCCGAGGACGCAGCCTTTACGCTCACCGACGTGTCCGACCAGTTCTCCTGCCAGATTCTGAGCGGGCCGAATTCGCGGGCCATTCTGGCCGAGGTGTCGGATGCGGATCTCACGAAATCCTGGCTCAGCCATCAATCCTGCCAGATCGCCGGGCGCTGGCTGCAGCTGGTGCGCGTCTCCTTTGCGGGCGAACTCGGCTGGGAAATCCACACCAAGACCGAGGACACGGCCGCTGTCTTCGACGCCGTCTGGGCTGCCGGCCAGAAGCACAGGCTGAAGCCGTTCGGCATGGAGGCGCTCGACAGTCTCAGACTGGAAAAAGGCTACCGCGCCTGGAAGGGCGATCTGTCGACCGACTACACCGTGCTGCAGGGCGGTCTGGAGCGTTTCGTCGATTGGGCCAAGCCCGATTTCAAGGGCAAGGCGGCCTTGGCGCGCGAGAAGCAGCAGGGGGTGACCAAACGCTTCGTGCTCATGACCATCGAGGCCGGCGATTATGACGCGCCCTATATGTCGACGCTCTGGCATGGCGACCGCGTGGTGGGCGAGACGACCTCGGGCAATTGGGGTTACCGCATCGGCAAATCCATCGCCATTGGCATGGTCAGATCCGATCTCGCCGTGCCCGGCCAGGAGCTCGAAGTCGAAGTGTTCGGCGAACGCCTGAAGGCCACGGTCCATGGCGACACGCCGCTTTATGATCCCATGAATGAAAGGCTGCGCGCATGAAAAAGCCCATTCCGTCCAAGGCCCGCGCCGTCATCATCGGCGGCGGCGTCTCCGGTTGCTCGGTCGCCTATCATCTCGCCAAGCTCGGCTGGACCGATGTGGTGCTGCTCGAACGCAAGCAGCTGACCTGCGGCACCACCTGGCATGCGGCCGGCCTGATCGGCCAGTTGCGCGCCAGCCAAAACATGACCCGGCTCGCCAAATATTCCGCCGACCTCTATGTCAAGCTCGAAGCCGAGACCGGCATCGGCACCGGCATGAAGCAGAACGGCTCTATGACCGTGGCGCTGACCGAGGCGCGCAAGCAGGAGATCTACCGCCAGGCCTCGCTGGCCCGCGCCTTCAATGTCGATGTGCGCGAGATTTCGCCCAGCGAAGTCAAGGAGATGTATCCGCATCTGAATGTAGCGGATGTGAGGGCCGCCGTGCATTTGCCGCTCGACGGGCAATGCGATCCCGCCAATATCGCCATGGCGCTCGCCAAGGGCGCGCGGCAGAATGGCGCGCAGGTGATCGAGGGCGTCATCGTCACCGGCGTCACCACCAAAGACGGCCGCGTGACCGGCGTGACTTGCGAGCAGGACGGCGAGGTCTATACGATCGAGACCGAGAATGTCGTCAACGCCGCGGGCATGTGGGGGCGCGATTTCGCGCGTCAATCCGGTGTCACCGTGCCGCTGCATGCCTGCGAGCATTTCTACATCGTCACCGAGCCGATCGCGGGTCTGAAACAATTGCCGGTGCTGCGCGTGCCGGATGAATGCACCTATTACAAAGAAGACGCCGGCAAGATGCTGGTGGGCGCCTTCGAGCTCAAGGCAAAACCCTGGCCGCCGAAGGGCGAGGCGATCCGCGCCGATTTTTGCTTCGACCAGCTGCCGGAGGATTTCGACCATTTCCAGCCGATCCTGGAAATGGCGGTCAATCGCCTGCCGATGCTGGAGACGGCGGGCATCCACACCTTCTTCAACGGCCCGGAAAGCTTCACCCCCGACGACCGCTATTATCTCGGCGAGGCGCCGGAACTGAAGGGCTATTGGGTCGCGGCGGGCTATAATTCCATCGGCATCGTTTCCTCCGGCGGCGCCGGCATGGCGCTGGCGCAGTGGATGAACGATGGCGAGCCGCCTTTCGATCTCTGGGAGGTGGATATCCGCCGCGCCCAGCCCTTCCAGCGCAATCGCGCTTACCTGCGCGAACGCGTGTCGGAAACGCTCGGCCTGCTCTATGCCGATCACTATCCCTATCGCCAGATGGATACGGCCCGCGGCGTGCGCCGCTCGCCTCTGCATGAACATCTCAAGGCGCGGGGCGCGGTGTTCGGCGAGGTGGCCGGCAATGAGCGGGCCAACTGGTTCGCCGAGCCGGGGCAGGAGCGCGAATACCGCTATAGCTGGGGCCGGCAGAACTGGTTCGACAATCAGCGCCGCGAACATCTCGCTGTCCGCCACGGCGTCGGGCTGTTCGACATGTCGAGCTTCGGCAAGATCCGCGTCGAGGGCCGCGACGCGATGGCCTTCCTCAACCGCCTCTGCGCCAACCAGATCGATGTGCCCGTGGGCCGCATCGTCTACACCCAGATGCTGAATGCGCGGGGCGGCATCGAGAGCGATCTCACCGTCACGCGGCTCTCGGAGACCGCCTTCCTGCTCGTCGTGCCCGGCGCGACGCTGCAGCGCGATCTCGCCTGGCTGCGCAAGCATCTCCGCGACGAATTCGTCGTTATCACCGATGTCACGGCGGGTGAGGCGGTGCTCTGCGTCATGGGGCCGAAATCGCGCGATCTGCTCTCCGCCGTCAGCCCCGACGATTTTTCCAACGCCGCCCATCCCTTCGGCACGGCGCGCGAGATCGAGATCGGCATGGGGCTGGCCCGCGCCCATCGTGTCACCTATGTCGGCGAACTCGGCTGGGAGCTCTATGTCTCCGCAGATCAGGCCGCGCATGTGTTCGAGACGATCGAGGCGGAGGGCGCGGCGCACGGCCTCAAACTCTGCGGCCTGCATACGCTGGATTCCTGCCGCATCGAGAAAGCCTATCGCCATTTCGGCCATGACATCACCGACGAGGACCATGTGCTCGAAGCCGGCCTCGGCTTTGCGGTGAAGACGGCGAAACCCGATTTCATCGGCCGCGACGCGGTGCTGGCGAAACAGGACAAAGGCCTCTCGCGTCGCCTCGTGCAATTCCTGCTCGAAGACCCCGAGCCGCTGCTCTTCCACAACGAAGCGCTGGTCCGCGACGGCCAGATCGTCTCCACCATCACATCAGGCAATTACGGCCACCACCTCGGCGGCGCCGTAGGCCTGGGCTATGTGCCGTGTGAGGGCGAGAGCGAGGCGGAGGTGCTGGCGTCACGTTACGAGGTGGAGATTGCCGGGGTGAGGGTGAAGGCGAAGGCGTCGCTGGCGGCGATGTATGATGCGAAGGCGGAGCGGGTGAGAGGGTAGAAGGCAATTCACCGCGATGTGCAGACATTCAAGGGTGGAGGGCTTGAAATTTCATCCAATCGTTGTAGACAATTGGTGGGAACACCTGTCAATGCAGGTCCGATTTTGATCTTTGTTCGATAGCAATATTTGTCTTCGGGGAATTTCAATGAACCATCATATCCCTATTCCAATTGAAGAATTGCAGTTCGGGGAACGTGATGCATTTCACGAGTTCATTAAGCAGGATAAACAGGGATCCAGTATACTGGACAATGCATTTGTTGTGCCACCACGCATAAAGCTGAATGAGCTAAATTCGGGGGCTCGGACTTTTATTGTTGGCCCAAAGGGCAGTGGCAAAACAACTCTGATGCTCCATTTGCGGCGTCATCAAAATCCGGCTTATAGTGGTTTAGTGCTATTCAAGTCGCATATCCGTAAGGAGGACAGGGACGCTCTCGATAAAATGACGAATATCATCGTTGTCGAGGATCAACACAGTGTTCGTCCAGATGCTGACTATAAGACTGTTTGGGAATGGTATATTCTCAAAAATGTATTTAGATTGATACCATCCGATGCTGTTCTTTCGGGCTTGGATGTTTATAGAGATATTTCTGTTTTGCTTGAGGTTGATAATCATAAGTTCAATACTATTTACGATAAGATGTATGTTGAGCGTGCGAAAGGATCAATAAAGGTTTCTGTAGATTTCGGAGCTTTGAAGTCAGAGCTTGGGGCAGAAGTTGAGGCAAGACGTACAGCCGAAGGTAGGATGCAGCTTCTCGATCTTGTGAGGATTATTATTCATTCTCTTCGCATGATTAAGCTAAAGCATGATAGGTCTGTGCGATTGTACTTCGACGAGCTAGAATTTTTTATGAGTGACGATGGAGATGGGAATCGGGATCGAAGGCTGGTTCGAGATCTTCTGTTCGCAGCTTATAATATGAATAATCACTTTTCTGAGGCGGGCCTCGATGTAAATGTTTATGCTACTCTTAGATCTGAAATACTTGGCTCAATAAAACTTACAACACAAGAATTGGGGAAGATTATAGATGCGTTTGGGGTAAATTTAAATTGGTATAATGATAATATAGATAATCATCCTGTTGTAAATATATTTGAAAATAAAATACGCCTATCCGAGATAGAATATTGTGGCTCTCAGAGTGGCGACCCGTTGTCTGTTTATTTGCCTGATTTTGTTGGTCAGAAGGATATTCGAAGATATCTATTGGATGCTGGCCTTCATAGACCGAGAGGAGTTCTGCTTCGTTTAAAAGCCGCTGCTGAATTGGCTTTTGGAAAGAGTAGCATTTCTTCGGCTGACTTTCTGTCATCGGAGAATTCTTTTGGTGAAGCGATGCTCGAGGAATTTACCGAAGAAATATCAGCATCATTTGATGAATCCTCGAAGGCCGCAATTTTAGGGATGTTCCGCGGAAAGCATTTTGCTTTTACAGTAAATGATCTGGAAATCAGACTTAGAGATGCTGCGGTTAAAGATAAATCTGCTAGGAATCTTCTAAGAGATTACGGTATCAACGAAATAGTCCGTCTTTTATTTAGGGTTGGAATGATTGGGAATCAGTTTGAAATAAAAGAGCACGGATATTCGAAAGTTCGTGATGTTTGGAGTTTTCGAGGTGCCGCTGATCCAATAATGGATCAGAGATTTGTGCTTCATCTTTCTGTTAGAAAAGCTTTGATTTCAAGTTGATTTTCATGTTTTATTGTCGTTTTTGTGGATAGGGGTGCGAGTATAATTTAGAAATATTGATTAAATATATCTAATGCATGCTTTTCTGAAGTGGCTGAATCACTTCACCACCTTCAACGCAATCAAACTCTTATACTTTCGCACCAGCCCCTGCTGCTCGCGCATCATCCGGTCTATGAAGTCGTTATACTCGTCGAGATCGCGCACCGCAAGTTGCAGCACATAGTCCATGTCGCCGGTGACATACCAGCAGGCCTGAACTTCCGGCGCTTTCACGGCCCAGGCCTGGAAGGCGTCGAGCGTGTGGCGGTGTTCGTTCTGGATGTCGAGCTCCACCAGCACGGTCAGGCCGCGGCCCACCGCCTTGGGGTCGATGACGGCGGCGATCTTCTGGATCACGCCTGATTGCTTGAGCCTGGCGATACGGCGCTCGACGGCGGAGGGGGAGAGGCCGACGCGGTCGGCGATGCGCTTGGCGGGCTGGTCGGCATTCTCCTGCAGCAGGTCGAGAATGGTCTGGTCGATCTCATCCACGGCGGAAAACTCCTGTTGGACGCGGAATTTCGGCGTCGATCTCCGCAGTCGCGCGGTCACTCCGCGCGGGTCTTTTCTATCCTGTCTCTATGACAAAGCACAGACAACTTTCCGCAGACCGCATCGTCGAGGCCATGGGCCGCATCGATCCCGTCTTTCTTCATTCGCCTGTTCTCGCCTCGCAGGCGCTGGGTTTCGACCTCATCGCCAAGGACGAGACCGACAATCCGATCCGCAGCTTCAAGGGCCGCGGCACGGGCTATTTCCTGGCCGCGCATCCCGGCGACGGCCCGCTGGTGACGGCGTCGGCCGGCAATTTCGGCCAGGGCCTCGCCTATAACGCGGCGCGTTCGGGCCGGGCGCTGACGGTGTTTGCCAGCGTCAACGCCAATCCCCTGAAGATCGAGGCCATGCGGCGCTTCGGCGCCGAGGTCCGGCTCGAAGGCGAGGATTTCGACGCCGCCAAACAGGCTGGCCGCGCTTTCGCCCACGCTTCGGGCCATGTCTTTGTCGAAGACGGCGCGTCCGCCGAGATCGCCGAGGGCGCCGGCACGATCGCGCTGGAACTGACAGAGGTCGCAGGGCGCCTCGACCGGGTCTATCTGCCGCTCGGCAATGGCGCGCTCGCCGCCGGCATGGGCGCCTGGCTCAAGGCGCGGTCGCCCGAGACGCGGGTGATCGCGGTGGCGGCCAAAGGCGCGCCCTGCATGGCGCTGTCGCATCAGGCCGGCCATCCCGTCTCGACGCGCTCCGCCAACACCATCGCCGACGGCATCGCCGTGCGCGAACCGGTGCCGGAGGCGGTGGAATGGCTGAAAGACACGATTGATGAGGTCGTGCTGGTCGACGACGACGAGATCCTCGCCGCCATGCGCTTCGCCCGGGATGAATGGACCCGCATCGTTGAGCCCGCCGGCTCGGCGGGACTGGCGGCGATCCTGAAGGACAGAGCGTCGCTGCAGGGGCTCAGGTTGGCGACGCCGCTCTGCGGCGGAAATGTCACGGCGGCGCAGGCGAAAGAGTGGTTTTGAGGGGAGGTCGTAAGGTGTGCTGCGGTTGGGCGTGAATGTTCTGCCCGGCCCCTTGCTCATCCGGCTGCCGCCACCTTCTCCCCGTATGACGGGGAGAAGGGGGATGGAGCGCCGACCTCGCCACATCCTCCTTCGCCCCGCAGGCGCGGGGAGAAGGTGGCGGCAGGGGGGAAGGGGCGGCGCACGGCCTTGCTCAATGCGCCGTAACGCCTGAAACGGCGTCCGCGCGTCCGTCAACGCCCGTCGTCGTCGCCGTCCCCACCGTCTGCATCCTCGTCGTCGCGATGGTTGTGGTGGCTGTGGCGTGCGCCGGCGACCTGGTCTATGTCGCGGGCGGCGTCTTCGGCGCGTTTGCGCACGCCGTCGCGGGCGCGGGCGAGCGCCTGAGCTTCGTCATCAGTCATGCCTTCGCCGCGCAGCGCCTGGGCCAGTTCGGCGTTGGAAAGTCCGGGTTCGCGGCCGATGGTGAGGATCTGGCGGGGAACCGGCAGCTCCACGCCTTCTTCCTTGAAGCGTTCGAGAAGTTCGATGCGGATGTCGTTGCGCACGCCCATGCCGGTGAAGAGATCGGCGAGGTAGAAGCGCAGTTCGAAATCGAGGCCTGCGTCGCCATAGCGGACGAATTCCACATGCGGCTCCGGCATGGTCAAGACCAGCGGCTGGTTGCGCGCCACCTCCAGCATGATGTCCATCACCTTGCGAGGCTCGGAGCCATAGGCGACGGTGACCGGGATTTCCGAGCGCGCCAGCTTGTTGCGCAGCGTCCAGTTGCCGACGGCGGCGTTGATGAGCTGCGAATTCGGCACGATGACCGACTGGTTGCGAAAGGTCTCGATTTCGGTGGCGCGCACCGAAATACGCCGCACGAAGCCTTCGACATTGCCGTTGACGATCCAGTCGCCCACCCGGAACGGGCGCTCGGCGAGCAGGATCAGGCCAGAGACGAAGTTTTGCACGATGGTCTGCAGGCCGAAACCGATGCCGAGGGACAGCGCGGAGGCGATCAGCGCGAGGCTGGAGAGATCGATGCCGGCGGCGGAAATGCCGATGACGGCGGCGATCACCACGCCAGCGTAACCGAGCGCGGTGTTGACCGAATTTCGCGCGCCGACATCGATCTGCGAGCGGGCGAGCACATTGCCGTCGAGCCAGCGCTGGAACCAGCGCGCGCCGAACAGGCCGGCGAAGAACACCAGAACGCCGGCGAAGATGCCCAGAAGCGAAATGCTGATATTGCCGATATGGATCTCGGTGAACAGATCCACGAACATGCCGAGGATGTCGGCGGCGCGGAAGCCCCATTGCGACAGGATCAGCGGAACGCCGATCAGCACCACCAGCGCATAGCCGGCGAGGCCGACGACGAGGCCGACCTGGTCGATGCGGATCTCGTCGAGATTGTGCCGGCGGGCGATCGCCGCGCCCATATTGGTCTGGGCGAAGGAGCCGCTTTCGGAAATGGCGTGGGCGGCGGAGAAGCCGATATACATCGTCACGATGATGGTGGAGGTGACGATGACCTGGCTGGAGACGAATTGCGCCAGTCCGATATAACCCGACAGCGCCGCCAGGATCTGCCCGGCGCCGGTCAGCAGCAGCAAAAGTCGCACATAGATCGGCCAGGCCTGGCTCGGCCCGCCCTCTTCCTTGGGCAGGCGCGGCTTGATGAAGGAGCCGACGATCAGCGTGCCGCCGATCAACAGCGCCGAGACGATGCCCTTGACGATGCTCAGCGACACCGGGGCGCTGAATTGCGTAAAGGTCTGGGTCAGCACAGAAGAAACCGCGTTGAAGACCGCGAGCAGCATGCCGATCGTCACCAGCCAATTGGCGCCGCGATCGGTCATGTCGACCAGCCGCCATTGCGGCTTGAGCGGCGAGAAGATGGCGCGCGACAGTTTCCAGATGAAGTAGACGCCGACGCTGGCCCAGAGCGCCGAGGCCAGGATGGCGTAGAGATCCTCGCGCAGAACCTTGAGATTGTAGAGAATGATCAGGCAGGTCAGCACAAAGGCCCCGGCCGCCGCCGTCGGCACGATCAACGACAGAAAGCCCGCAGACACGCGACGGAAATAGGGCGGATCGAGGACGGTGGGATCGCGATGGGCGAGCGGCGCCAGCTTTCGCTTGAGCGGCAGCCTGAACAGCACTGCGGCGACAAAAGCCCCGAAAATCGCGATCAGGAAGCCGCCACGCTTGAAATTCCACATGAATTCCAGAGAATTTGTCATCGCGGAGAGAACCTGTCCAGACAGTGTCACCGCTGCCGTTGAAGCTTCCGAGAGCAGATCGCTGGAGATCGGCATGCGGCGGAACAACGTGTCGGTGAACAGAGTGCGGCGGCGCTCGGTGATCTCGGCGCTGACGCGGGCGACTTCGGTCTTCAGCGCATCGACGTCCGACAGAAGCGAATTCATCGAAGCCTTTTCGTCCTGCAGGCGCTTGCGGTCGTCGGTGACGGCCTTGTCCTCGGTCTTGCCGTCGGTGGGGGCGGGGCCGAGTTCCTCAAGCCGCTTGGTCACCACCTGATAACGCGCTTCGAGGTCGGCGGTGGAGCCCGCGATATCCTCGGCCAGCACATCGGCCTCCAGCTTCAGCAGCGACAGCGCCGAATCGTCGTCATTCGAGCGCGTGGCCTTGCCGCGCAGGGCTTCGAGATCGCTGGCGGCCTTGTTGACGCTCGCCTGCACCTCTTCCTGCAGCGTGTCGACCGCGCTTTTCACCACATTGCGCTGGGTCGACGGCTGGGCGGCGGCGGGCTGGGTCGCGACAGCCGGCTGTGGCGCCGTTTGCGCCAGCGCCGCGCCTTGGGCCGTCATCAGCGCAGAAGCGAGGAACAGGGAGAGAAGGGACAGTCTTTTCATGGCGGTCTCGTCGCAAGGTTCCGGAATCGCGCTGATCATGCGCATGGTTTCCCCTTCCTTAACGGAAAAGCCGGATGCGGCAAGCGGCGGATCAGCTTCGGCGCATGATCCAGAGGAAGGCAAGTCCACCCACGAGCCCGGTGACGACGCCGATCGGCATGTCTTCGGGCGCCATGATGGTGCGGGCGGCGAGATCGGCCCAGATCAGCGCCACCCCGCCACTATAGGCCGAAAGCGGCAAAACGCGGGCATTGTCGGGCCCGGCGAGCGCGCGGACGAAATGCGGCGCCATCAGGCCGACAAAGCCGATCGCGCCTGAAAAGGCCACCATCACGCCTGTGAGCAGTGCTGAAATTGTAAACAGCGCCATGCGGAAAGGCTGCACGGACACGCCCAGGGTCGCCGCCGTCTCGTCGCCCATGGCGATGGCGTTCAGCGCCCGGGCATTCGGTTGCAGGAAGGCGAGAGCGATCATCAACGTGACGGCCGGATAGAGAAGATGCGGCCATTCGGCCAGCCCGAGACCGCCGAGCATCCAGAAGGTCACCGATTGCGCCGCGCGGGGATCTCCGAGGAAAACCAGCAGGTTGGCGAGCGCGGTGAAGACGAAGGATACGGCCACGCCCGCCAGCACCAGCCGATCGGCGCCATTGGCGTGTCCCACCCGGGCGGCGAGCGGCACGGCGACCATGGCGACGAGGGCGCCGGCGAAGGCGAAAATCGGCACGGTCAGCCCGCCCAGCACCATGCCGACATGAATGAGCGCGATCACCGCCCCCACCGCCGCGCCCGAGGACACGCCGAGCAGATGCGGATCGGCGAGCGGATTGCGGGTCAGCGGCTGCAGCACCGCGCCCGTCAGCCCCAAGCCCGCGCCGACCAGCCCGCCGAGAATGACGCGCGGCAGCCTGACATCCCAGACGATGCTTTCCCGTCCCGCCGACCAGTCGACTGCAATCATATCGGGCGCAATCTTGTTGGCCACGATCTTCCAGACGGTCAGAGCCGGAATCGAGGCCGCGCCGAGCGACACGGCGGTGATCACGGTGAAACAGAGGAAGCCGAGGACAGCCGCGATGATCAGGAGTAGGCGGAGAGGGGGCATGGAGAGCGGTGGCTACCTGTCTTGGTTTCAGTTTTGGGAGGTAAACTTCGGATGAAGGCGTTTTGGCGTGCCCGGTTCCTGCGTTTCAGAGATGTCGGGGATTTTGGCCACCCCCCTCTGTCCTGCCGGACATCTCCCCCTCAAGGGGGGAGATTGATGCGCGGTTAGGCCTCGCCCTTTCTTGACGCCGGCAGTTGCTGCAAAGACGTCATGCAATGCGGCGGAAACCGGCGCTCCAGCCGATCTCCCCCCTTGAGGGGGAGATGCCCGGCAGGGCAGAGGGGGGTGTTCCGGTCCGCAGCGCCCGCTAGCTGTCTCTCATCCTTCTCACATATTGCTTGGATGAAACGCCTTGGCCAGCCGGGCGATCGCTCCGATGTTGCGCGGACCCGGCGTCGCCTCGACATATTCCAGCACGACGAAACGATCATTCTTGACCGCGTCCACATTCTTGAACGCGGGATTGTTCTTCATGAAGGCGATCTTCTGTTCGGCGGTCACTTCGCCGTAATTGACGATCACCACGACTTCCGGATTGCGCTCGATCACCGGCTCCCAGGAGACTTCGGTCCAGCTCTTGGCGACATCGTCCATGATGTTCTCGCCGCCGGCGGCCTCGATCATCGCGGTGGGGATGCCATATTCGCCCGAGGTGAACGGCTTTTCCTCGCCGGAGTCATAGACGAAGACGCGGGTCGGGCGCTCGATCGGGCCAACACCCTTGACGATCTCGGCCAATTCCTTGCGATAGCCGGCCACCAGAGCCTCGGCTCGGTCTTCGACGCGGAAGATCTTGCCGAGATTGAGGAGGTCCACGAACATGTCGTCCATGGTCGGCTTGGCCTTGTTCATGATGTGAACGCAGCTTTCGGTCAGCTCATAGACCTTGATGCCGAGCGGCTGAAGCGTTTCCGGCGTCACGTCGCCGCCGACCTTCATGCCGTAATTCCAGCCGGCGAAATAGAAGTCGGCGTCGGCGCCGAGCAGCACTTCCTTGGTGGGATATTTGGGCGACAGTTCCGGCAGCTGCTTGACGCCTTCGCGCAATTTCTCGTCGAGCGTCTTCCAGCCTGAGACGCCGGTATAGCCGACCATGCGGTCCTGCAGCTTCAGCGCTAGCATCATTTCGGTGAGGTTGACGTCGTTGGAGATGGCGCGGCTCGGCGCGGCGTCGAAGGTCACGTCGCGGTTGCAGCTTTTCACGGTGACGGGGGCGGCGAAGGCGGTCGTAGCGAGGAACGAAAGGGCGGCGCCGGCGAGAAGAGAGAGGGTTTTCACAGGAAAGCTCCGGAATAAGACGAACGGGAAAATGCGAAGCGCGCGGCGCCCTCGGCGCCGATGCGGAATTTTTCGGCCTCGACGCCGAAGGCGCCGGCGATGGCCGTCTCTGTCAGCACGGTCTCGGGCGGCCCGAAAGCCGTCAACCTTCCGCCGTTGAGAATGGCGGCGCGCGAGGCGAAGCCGGCAGCGAGATTGATGTCGTGCAGCGTGGCGATCACGGTCACGCCCAAACCTTCCAGCAGATGCAGGATGTCGAGCTGGTGGCGGATGTCGAGATGGTTCGAGGGCTCGTCGAGGATCAAGAGCCTCGGCTCCTGGGCGAGCGCCCGGGCCACCAGCACACGCTGTTTTTCGCCGCCCGACAGGGTGGAAAACTGCCGCTCAGCGAGACTTTCGAGCCCGAGATGCTCCAAAGCGTGATGCACCTTGGCGCGGTCTTCCTCCGACCAGCGGCTCATGCCGCGCCGCCAGGGGATGCGGCCCATCATGACGATGTCGCGCACGCTGAAAGGGAAGGTCGCCGGGCTTTCCTGCAACACCACCGCCACTTTGCGGGCGAATTCGCGCTGCGGGATCGACCAGATGTCCTCGCCGCCGAGCAGCACCGAGCCTTCGCTCGGGCGGGCGCCGCGAAACAGGCAGCGCAAGAGTGTTGTCTTGCCGGCGCCATTCGGGCCGACGATCGCGAGGCGTTCTCCAGCCGCAATGCGCAGGGAGATGTCGGCGATGAGTTTGGGGCCGCGCGGCGGCGAGAAGCTGACGCCGCGGGCTTCGAGATCCAATCCTTCGACCGCGCAATTCATGAGGCGGCCTCGACTTGGAGGGTAGATTTGTAAGTGAAGTCGCGGCTTTGCGCCGCCATTGGCATAGCGTCTTGACCGGCCTTGTGCCGGTCGTTCTTCGATAATCGCATCGGAACACCCCGTCCGTGGTTACTGTCTGCGAATGGCAGGTCTCCTGGCTTGCGGGTCTTCGCCGGTCTGCGCCTTCCCAGCTTGCGCCAGTGGCTCGTTGCAGACAGGCTCGCCGCATACAGTTGCGGGGGCAGCCACGGCATCGGCCCCTCTGGGGTCATCCTCACCGTGTTCCCTATTAAGCCGTCGCCCATTTTCGCGGCGACAGCGCCATTCCTCTTTGTCATGCCATCAACTCTCCAGTCGCGCAAGCCGGTTTGCGACATGTCCCGCTCGCCGCATATGTAATGGTATAACATTTAAATCCTGTCAATCCGTTCACCAAGACTTTCGACGTGGTGTTTACCCGCGTCGACTAACAATCGGGCGGAAGGAGCCGCACATGCTGAACTGGAACGGGATCACCGATCATGACGATTACGCCGCCGAGCGCTCATCTTTCCTGACGCTTCTCGAAGGCGCGACGTTCAAGCCCTATGTCGACATTGTCGGCGTGCCGACGATCGGCATCGGTTTCAGCCTGCGCGCCAATCTCGACACGGTGCTGCTGGCGATGGTGGGGGAGGATCACTACAGCAGCAAGCTTCTGGCGAAGCTCGATGCGGTGGTGGACAAGAGTTATTCCTACGGCTCCAGCGCCACGCTGATCTCGGCGCTCGACAAGGTCATGGCGGCCTGGAACAAGTCGGTCGATAGCGACGTTCCCAAGACATTCGCTTTTTCGAGCGACGCGCAGATCGCCGAGGCGCTCGACCTGATTTCCCCCACCTATGACGGTTACGTCGACAACTGGCTATCGGGCATTCCGGACTCCGATGAACGCATGGCGCTGTTCTCGCTGGCCTATAACAATCCGAGCCTGCTTGGTTCCGGGCTGAAGGCGGCAATCGAGGAGGGGGATAGGGCCGAAGCCTGGTTCCAGATCCGCTATTATTCCAATGGCGGCGCGAGCGCCGGGCAGGGCATCGCCAACCGGCGCTATGTCGAAGCCGATCTTTTCGGCCTCTACGACGCGGACGGCAAGGCGACGTTCTCCGAGGCTGTGCAAACCGGCCAGATGCTGGCCGAATGGCATGAGAAGATCCTGAGTTACGAGGCGGCTTACGATCCTGATACGGCGGCGTCGGTGAAAGGCGTCGAGACGATCGGCGACATCACCGAAGAACTGGCGCCGGCCATTCGCGCCGCGCTCAAGACTTTCGGCCTGTCGACCAAGATGGAGGTCGAGGAACTGCTCGCTGCCGACAAGGGCATGACGACGCTTTACGGCGACGGAACAAGCGCCGACAGCGCTGCGAACGACGCCGATATGCTGATCGGCCGCGCGAGCGCCGATACGCTTTCTGGCGGGACGGGAGACGACATTCTCGTCGGTCGCGCCGGGCGCGACATCATGACGGGCGGGGAGGGCGCGGATCTCTTCGTCTTCTCGACTTTGAAAGACAGCACGAGCAAGGCGTCGGATCTCATCGAAGACTTCAGCAAGGGCGAAGACCAGATCGCGCTGACCAAGGCGCTTGATGGCGATTACGATCTTTTGGCACGTGGCGTCGGCTTTTCCGGCGACGGCGCCGAAATCGGTTGGCGCTGGAGCGGCGGCGACACCGTGGTGACGGTCGACCGGGATGGCGACGGCAAAGCCGATCTCACCTTCAAGCTGGATGGAAAGATCCGGCTCGAGGAGACGGATTTTTTGGTTTGAGCAGCAAAAGTGTCGCGGTAGCAGTCTTCCGACGTCTGGACGGGTGGTCGACTTTCCAACGCGGCAATGTCAATAAAGCTGACAAAACAATAAGCCGCTGCTTTGTGGCTACGTCAACGGAGAGCCCATGACCACCGCCCGCGACATCATCCACGCTTTGAAGCTCGAGCCGCATCCCGAAGGCGGCTGGTATGTGCAGACCTTCAAGGACGACGAGACCCGGGACGGGAGAGCCTGCTCCACCTGTATCTATTACCTCTTGGAGGCGGGGCAGCGCTCGCACTGGCACAAGGTCGATGCGGTGGAGGTCTGGCATTATTACGCCGGGGCGCCATTGACCTTGCGGCTCTCGGACGACGACAAGACGGTCCGCGCCGTGACGCTCGGCCCTGACGTTCTGAACGGCGAGCATCCGCAAGTCGTGGTGCGCAAGGACGAATGGCAATGCGCCGAAAGCCGGGGCGACTGGACCCTGGTCGGCTGCACGGTCGCGCCGGGCTTCGACTTTGCCGGTTTCACCATGGCCGAGCCGGGCTGGGAGCCCGGCTGATCAGGCGAGATCCGGCTGCGGCGGGCGCGGGATCCGGCTTTCGGGATTAATCCGCGCCGCATCCTCTTCTCCCCTGGCTCCGTCCTCGATTTCCCGATCCGACAACTCGCCATTAGGCGCGATCGGAATGGGCTTGCCGGTAAGCGGGTCGATCTGCGGCGCGGCGTCATGCGAAGAGTGGGCAACGGGCTTCGGGGTCATGATCGTCTCCTTTTCCTGTGAAACGATGGGCAGGCGGCAGAGTTCCCGCGCCTGCCGCCAACCTCTCCAGCAGGTCAGGCCGCCCGCGCCTCCACCAGCGCCATGTCGAGCATGAAGGAGCCGTCGGGCCCGATCTCGAAATAGGCTTTCACATCCGCCGAGGCGCTGTCCTGCACCGCCCGGATCGCCGCGACCAGCGCCGGCGGCGTCGCCATGCGGGCGATCCAGCTTGAAAACTCCATCTGCATCCGCCAGCGCCTGACGCCGGTGACCTCGAAGCCCGCCTGTTCCAGCATCACGGTCCATTCGGCCAGCGAGTAATCGCGGACATGCGAGGTGTCGCGGAGCGTCTCGACCACCTGCAGATGGCTGTCATAGAGCGGATCGGCCGAGGCGACGACATCGACGAAGAGGGCGGTCGCGCCCGGTTTCAGCACGCGGCGCGCCTCGCGCAACCCGGCCTTGGCGTCACGCCAGTGATGGGCGGTGAAGCGACAGCCGAGCATGTCGAACGTCGCCGTCTCGAAAGGCAGCTTTTCCGCCGGTGTGCGGACGGTGTCGATATTGGCGAGCCCGCGCGCGGCGGCGGTGTCGGCCACGGCTTTCAGCATGTCGGCGGAGAGGTCGCAGGCGGTGACTTGGGCCGCATGTTCGGCCAGCCGATAGGCGACATGGCCGCCGCCGCAGCCGAGATCGATGGCGCGGGCAGGTCGGATCGCGGCGGCGACCTCGCCGATATAGCCGAGATCGGCGCCCTGGGCATGCACGCTCGAGGCGACATAGGCCTGGGCGCGGGGCCCGAATTGTCCCTCGACATGGGTCTGGTGGCTCTTTTGCATCAATTGTTCTCCTGTCTTGGCGAGGCGACTATGACAGGCACTTATTCTGTTACAAGATGAGGCTTTATCCTGGTATAAGATCTGCCATGACCGGTGACCATCAACGAAAACTGCTGGGCGATTTCGTCCGCGCCCATCGCGAGCGGCTGACGCCCGACCCGCCCCTGGGGCGACGGCGCACGCCGGGTCTGCGACGCGAGGAATTGGCCGCCCGCGCCCAGCTTTCCGCCACCTGGGTGACCTGGATCGAGCAGGGGCGCGACGCGCAGGCGTCGCCGCAGGCCTTGGCGCGGCTCGCCGAGGCGCTGCTGCTGACGCGGGCCGAACGCGCCTATCTGTTCGAGCTCGCCGGCCGCCGTGATCCCGAACATGCCCTGGCTGAGCCGAGCGAGCGGGCGCCGGACAGTCTGGCCGCGGCGGTCGAGGCTTTGCCGCATCCCGCCTATGGCCTCGACCGGTTCTGGAACGCCATCGCCTGGAACGCCGCCGCCGCCGATCTCTTCTCCGGCTGGCTTGGCGAGCGGCGCGACCACAATCTGCTGCGCTACATCTTCCTCGATCCCTCGGCGCGGCGCTTCATTCTCGACTGGCCCGATCGCGCCGTCCGCGCGCTCGCCGAATTCCGCGCCGATTTCGGCGCCAGCTTCAACGACCCGCCGATGCTGGCGCTGGTGGAGCAATTGATCGCCGAAAGCGCCGATTTCGCCGCTTTGTGGAAGGCGCAGACGGTGATGGATCGCGAGGGCGGCGACCGGGGCTTCTGCCATCCGGAGCGCGAGATAGTGCGTTACCGGCAGTATACGTTTCGGCCGGCGGACAGGCCGGATTGCAAGCTGGTGATGCTGGTGGGGGAATAGGTGGCAGATTGGTTGCGGCTCGGCATATTCGTCGCAATATGCCGGGATCGCATGATGCTTGCGGCTTTGGAAGACGAAAATGGGTGAAATAAAAACTGAAGGCCGAGCTGATTTCGAACTCGTTTTCGGCGAAGGCGTTCATCCCTTCTATCTCGGAATGACGGCTGATCATGTCTTGGAAGCTGCTCTCGACTGGAAGACATGTTCGGCGGAACGTGAAGATTCTTCGCTCAACCTTGTCCTGAGTAAGCAGGGAAAAGTGATTGAAGTCAGTCTCTTGAATGCGTTCTATCTTTTTCCGGGTCATGAGCCCCATTTCACCGTTTATCATATCGCGACGGAAGAATTGGACGCCGGGTTGGGTTAATCGAGGTGCTACGTGTCCGGTGATCGACAATCTTTGCGGATTTTGTTGAAAAACTCTCTTTCGCGCCTTAATCAGGTTGTGAATGCGTTAGGAGCATCGCCCTCAGATTGGAGTGATTGATGAACCTGGTTTGGTGGCTTCTTTGCGGTCCAAGATGCGGACTGACCCATGGGCTGATACTGAGCTTGGTCTTCTTTGCCTTGTACGGCGCAAACAGTCTTCTTGGAGATAGCGCGGTATCTGATCAGACATTCAAGTTTGCCTATATCTTTTGTCTGGTGGCAATGGTTCCATCTGCTCCCTGGCGGAAGCGTTTCTTTGAGAACTTGGAAAGCAAATATCGTCGGCGATATTATTAAAATCGATCGGTGTTGAAGCCCCCAGGTTTGAGTGATTCAGTCCCCCTTTGATTTAAGGAGGAGCGAGCGACGAATGGGCTGTGAAATGGGTTCCGGCGTGCTCTTCTATATCTTTTGCCCAGATGATCACATTTCCTCCAATCATCTGTGGCGCAAACTATTCGGCACCAGAGCTTCGTGGCGGTCGGAATGGATGCTAGCGCCGTATGCAAGTTATGCTGGCGAGTGGCTCGTCGCCCATATCTTTCCTCCCCGCGACACCCATCCCCCATATCCCGACGCCCTCAGGCGCGCCTCGTGCACAAGAGATTTTCCCTCAGTCGTGCAGTTTGGGTAGAATGTCGCATTCAGGCTTTAACGACGTCGCCTGACCCCGTAAAATCCCCGCCAACAACAATCGGGGTTGCATGCACATGGCAGAGTTTCCGCAAAAGGCAAAAGTCGTCATCATCGGGTTGGGTGGCATCGTGGGGGCGTCGATCGCCCACCATCTCATCGAGCGCGGCTGGGACGACATCGTCGGCATCGACAAATCCGGCATTCCGACCGATATCGGCTCGACGGCGCATGCGTCGGATTTCTGCTACACGACCAGCCATGACTATCTGTCGGTCTGGACGACGCAGTATTCGATCGATTTCTACGAGAAGATGGGCCATTACGCCCGCATCGGCGGTCTCGAAGTCGCCCGCACCGGCGACGAGACCTGGATGGAAGAGATCAAGCGCAAGCTCTCCTCCGCCAAGGCCTTCGGCACCCGCGCCCATTATGTCAGCCCCTCCGAGATCAAGAAGCTCTTCCCGCTGATCGAGGAAGATCAGGTGATGGGCGGCATGTTCGACCCCGACGCTGGCCTCGTGGTGCCGCGCTCGCAGACGGTCGCCGGCAAGCTCATCGACGCGGCTGAGAAGACCGGCAAGCTTTCGGTGTTCTCCAACACGCCGGCGAAATCGCTGATCGTCGAGGGCGGACGCATCAAGGGCGTCGTCACCCATCGCGGCACCATCATGGCCGATCACGTCATCGTCTGCGCCGGCCTCTGGGGCCGCCTGATCGCCGAAATGGTCGGCGAAGACCTGCCGGTGATGCCGGTCGACCATCCGCTGACCTTCTTCGGCCCCTATAACGAGTTCGAAGGCACCGGCAAGGAAATCGGCTATCCGCTGCTGCGCGACCAGGGCAACTCCGCCTATATGCGCGACACGGGCGACCCGAAGACCACCGAAGGCGGCCAGATCGAGTGGGGTTATTACGAGACCACCAATCCGCGCATGTGCCATCCGCGTGACCTGCTCGAAAAGCATGAGGCGCGCCTGTCGCCCTCGCAGCGCGACCTGGAAATGGAGCAGATCCTCGAGCCGCTTGAGCGCGCCATGGAGCTGACGCCGATCCTCGGCGAACTCGGCTATAATGAAAGCCACTCCTTCAACGGCCTCCTGCAGGTGTCGGCCGCCGGCGGCCCGTCCTGCGGCGAGAGCCAGAAGGTGCGCGGTCTCTGGTATTGCGTCGCCATCTGGGTCAAGGACGGCCCGGGTTACGGCAAGCTGATCGCCGACTGGCTGACCGACGGCCGCACCGAGATCGACCACAACTCGATCGATTACGCCCGCTTCTATCCGCATCAGCTGACGGAAGAGTTCATCGCCAACCGCTGCTTTGAAGCCGCGCAGAAGATCTATTTCCCGGCCGTGCATCCGCGCGAGCCCTACGCCACCAGCCGCAATGTCAAGCGCTCGCCGATGTATGAGCGCGAAGTCGAACTCGGCGGCTATTTCATGGAGCTCGGCGGCTGGGAGCGCGCCCATGGCTACAAGGCCAATGAGCATCTGCTCGAAAAATACGCCGACCGCGTGCCGGTGCGCGCCAATGAATGGGACAACCGCCATTTCTGGCGCGTCTCCAATGCCGAACATCTGGCGATGAGCGAGGATTGCGGCATCGTCAATCTCAGCCATTTCCACATGGTCGACATCGAAGGCCCCGATCATGTCGAACTGCTCGAATGGCTCTGCGCCGCGAAAATCGGCGGCGACGCCAATATCGGCAAGGGCGTCTACACCCACTTCCTCGATGACGAGGGCATGGTGCGGGCCGACTTCACCGTGTTCCGTATGGCCGATCGCTGCCGCCTGGTGAACGGCGCCGACGCCGGCCCGCGCGACTTCCACTATATGAAGCGCGTCGCCGAAGATCGCGGCCTCGACGTGACCATCACCGATGTCAGCGAAAAATTCATCACCATCGGCATCTGGGGCCCCAACGCCCGCGACACGCTGAAGAAGGTTGTCGCCGATCCCGCCGGTCTCGATGTCGAGAACTTCGCCTTTGCCGCCATCAAGCCGATCGAGATCGCCGGCAAGCCGGTCACCGCCTTCCGCATCTCCTATGTCGGTGAGCAGGGCTGGGAACTGCATATGAAGTATGAGGACGGCCTGGCCGTCTGGGACGCGCTGCGCTCCACCGGCGTCATGGCTTTCGGCGTGGAAACCTACGCCAATTCCCGCCGCATGGAAAAGAGCCTGCGCCTGCAGAACGCCGACCTCCTGACCCAGTACAACCTGATCGAAGCCGATCTCGCGCGTCCGAAGGTCAAGGAAGCCGATTTCCGCGGCAAGGCCAAGCATCTGGAATACAAGGCCCGCGACCATCAGCCCGCCATGCTCTGCACGCTGGTGCTGACCGACACTGTCGACAAGAACGGCGTGACCCGCTACCCCGTGGGCACGCTGCCGGTCATGGACCCCGACACGGGCGCGGTGCTGATCGACGAACTCGGCCGCCGCTCTTACACCACCTCGATCGCTTTCGGCCCGACGCTGGGCAAGAACATCGCGCTGGCTTACCTGCCCTGGGACTACTGCCAGGTCGGCCGCAAGCTGAATGTCGAATATTTCACCGAGACCTTCCCGGTGGAAGTGGCGGCGGTGGGCTACAAGCCGCTGTATGACCCGGAAAACCTGAAGCCGCGCACGTAAGACGCGCTGGAGTTTTGTGAATGTTGAGCCCGCCGGTTGGGAGACCGGCGGGTTTTTTGCTGGAATTTGACAGCTTTACTGCTATTTTCGGTTGCTGACTTTGCAGTCAACAATTTTTCTTGAAAAATCGTATCTTATGGGATACTGTGGTCATGGATGTCCGACGTCATCCGCTTTTTGATCGCTCGCTACGCAGCGTGAGAGACCTACGCGCTATTTCCAAAATTGCCTTGCGTCTGGAGCGCTTGGCGGACGGGAATTTTGGTGATTTCAAGACACTCGGCGACAGTGTCTACGAAATGCGGATCGACCATGGTCCGGGCTACCGGATTTATTACGCACAGCGGGGCCGAACAATTGTGGTTCTGCTTTGCGGCGGAGACAAAAGCAGCCAGACGCGCGACATTTTGGTCGCCAAGCGCCTCGCTAAGGAATTGAAGGATTAGCCTGATGACCTCCATTAAGGATCTTCCCCGCTTCGACGCCCCCGACTATCTCGGCAGCGCCGAAGCGCGCGCCGACTATCTGGCGTTGGCGCTGGAGGAGGGCGATGCAGTCGAGATCCGCCGGGCGCTCAACACGGTAGCTCGATCACTGGGTATGTCTGCGGTCGCGGAAAAGGCCGGTCTCGGGCGGGAAAGCCTGTACAAGGCGCTCGGCGAAAGCGGTAATCCGGAATTCGCCACTGTTCTCAAACTGATGAAGGCTATGGGGTTGAAACTGTCGGCGCTGCCGATCGCGGGGGCCGAAGGAGAGGAGGGGTAGGCGCTCTATCCTGCCCCCAACGGCATTCTGACCTGTACACGTCAGTGATTTCGCATGCGCTGCGCTGACAAAACGATTTCTCACATTTCGCCGCTTACCCGCCGGTAACGTTAAACACACGACCCAGCCCCCTCCGCTCCATTCGGCATCCTTGCGCCGCGTTCATGAGCCGTTGCTTAACCGAATGTCAAAAGCTTGCTGTTAAACGGTTTTAGAGGGGCGCAATCCAGACAAGGGGCTTTTATGGATTTCCTGGGTGTTTCCGGAATGCATTATTCCGGCGTGTCGTTAAAAGGCAGCCGCGTGATCGTCGCCGAGGATTCGGCGGTGTTCACCTCGATGATCAAGCAGCGGATGAAGGAACTGCTCGAGATCGACGTCGAGATCTGCCGCGACTTCGAAGAGATGCAGAAGGCGAACGAGACGTCGGACGAGGAAATCCTGCTGGCCATCTCCAACATGAACCTTCCGGGGGCGGAAAAGGGCGAGGCGCTGAACTATCTCGTCGATGTCGGCATCCCCACCATCGTGTTCACCGGCACCTTGCAGGACGCCACGCGCGACAAGCTGCTCGCCAACCAGATCGTCGACTATATCCTGAAAGACAGCGTCTTCGCCGTCGACATGCTGGTCGAGGCCGCCTGCCGGTTTCTCACCAACCACCATCATCACGTGCTGATCGTCGACGACAGCCAGACGGCGCGGGCGCTTCTGACGACCCGCCTCAAGCGCTATAATTTCAAGGTCAGCGTCGCCGACAGCGGCCAGAAGGCGCTGGAAATCCTCAAAGCCAATCGCGACATCAATCTGGTCATCACCGACTACAACATGCCCGATATCGACGGCTTCGAGCTGACGCGGCGCATTCGCTCGCATATCGGCTCGAACGAGATCCGCATCATCGGCGTGTCCTCGTCCACCGACCGGCTGTTGTCGGCGCGGTTCCTGAAGGCCGGCGGCAACGACTTCATGCTCCGGCCGTTCATCGACGAAGAGTTCTATTGCCGCGTCAACCAGAACCTCGATACGCTGGCGCAGATGAAATTCATGCTGGAGCGCAAGAAGCGCGCCTGATTGCCCTTTTCGCGGGGACCGGGGCGAAAACCATGCTCCGGTTCCCGTCGACGTCTATTATTGATGAGCTAATAAACTGCGGGCCGTTCCAGATCGAAAACTCCCTTTAAAAGTGTATTTTTTCTGATCATTTTTGGTAGCATTTGCTGAAAAGCCTGGTTTTCCCACAGGCTGCCCCACGGACTTAACGTAGCGTTAAGGGGTGACCACCATATTTCAACCATATGATGAAGCAGTTGGCGCAATTTGCGGGTGTATCCCCAGAGGTGCCGGCGCATGCGATTACAGCTGATAACTTTCGTTCTTCAGGGGATGGGCCCAATCATTGCTGTGGGATCCGAAACGAAGCGCAGGAAGCGCCGCAGCGAAGCGGTCAGGCCGCATTCTGCTTGTGGAGGACACGCGGTTCTATTCGATCGCCATTCGTGAACGGCTCGAACGGCGTCTCAACAGCGATGTCTATCACAGCCAGACTCTCGCGGGCGTGGTGCGGCTGATCGAGACGGAGGGAGACGGCTTCGATCTCGCCATACTCGATCTCTGCCAGGCCGACGCCGCCAATGGCGAGGCGCTCGACTTCGTCATGAGCCGTGGCATTCCGGCGATCGTCTTCAGCGGCATCTCCAGTGACAAGAAGCGCGAGGAATTGCTCGCCCGGGATGTGGTCGACTATGTGCCGAAATGCTCGTCCGGATCGATCGATGTGTTGATGCGCGCCGTCGAGCGATTCCTGTCATACGCCTCGGCTTCTGTGCTCGTCTATGACGGCCGCGGCGCCGGCTCGCCGCTGCTGCAAAGCCTCGATGGCGGACCGCATCCCTTTATCGTCGCCATGCGCGAAAGCGAGGCGATGCGGATTCTCGACCATTCCGAAGGCGTGCAACTGGCGCTGATCGACGCCGATGTCGGCATCGCCGAATGCGCCGCCTTCATGGACCGGGTGCAGCAACGCTATCAGCAGGACCGGCTGAGGATCATCGGCTTTTCGACACAAGCGCGCGACGGCGATGTCGCTGAGTTCTTTCGCGCCGGCGGCGATGATTTCGTGCATCTCCCGGTCACGGGGTCGGAGCTGCTCGGCCGCATCGATCACATGCTGGCGCTACAGGCGCATATTCATTCGCTCCGGCGCATGGCCTCGCGCGATTATCTGACCGACCTCTACAACAGGCGCTATTTCTACGATCGCGGTCCCAAGCTCGTGGAATCGGGGCTCCGCCAAGGGCAGGGGCTCGCCATGGCGCTGATGGACATCGATCATTTCAAGCGGCTCAACGACACTTACGGCCACGAAGTCGGCGATGTCGTGCTGAAGGCGGTCGCCAAGCGCCTGGTGCAACTGGTGGCGAGCACGCCACATCTTGCGGCGCGTCTCGGCGGCGAGGAATTCGGCGTGCTGCTGGTCGGGCTCGAAATGGAGCAGGCGCTGGCCTGTTGCGAAAGGCTGCGCGAGGAGATTGGCGAGGTCCGCATCGTCGTCGGCGACGAAGAGATTTCCGTCACCGTCTCGATGGGGCTGGCGGCGATCACCGACGAGGAAAGCTTCGACAACTACCTCAACGCCGCCGATCAATATCTCTATCTGGCCAAGAATTCGGGCCGCAACCGGGTGTTTTCGGACTATCAGGTCGCCCGCATGGCGGTGGCCTGATTGTCTCCCCGGACTGCGAGGCCGTCACATGACGGCGCCGTTGACGCTCGGCATGGTCGCCAGCTGCTTGCGGTCGGCGCGCTCCTGCTGCGGCGAACGGCCGTAGAGTTCCCGATAACATTTGGAGAAATGCGAGGCGGAGACGAAGCCGCAGGCGACCGCCACTTCCACGACCGGCATGGATGACTGCACGAGCAAATGGCGGGCGCGGTCCAGCCGGATTTCCAGATAATAGCGAGCGGGCGAACGGCCCATTTCCTGGCGGAACAGGCGCTCGATCTGGCGGCGCGACAGCCCGGCCTTGTCGGCGATGTCGACCAGCGACAACGGTTCGGCGAGATTGTTTTCCATGATCTCGATGATCGAGAGCACCTTGGAATTCTGCACGCCGAGACGGGCGCGAAGCGGCAGGCGCTGGCGGTCGTTGGCCGAGCGGACGCGATCGGTGAGATGCTGCTCGCAGACGCGGTTGACGAGATTGTCGCCGAAATCCTCACGGATGAAATAGAGCATCATGTCGAGCGAGGCGGTGCCGCCGGCGCAGGTATAGACATTGCCGTCGATTTCGAAGAGATCGGCATGGACGTCGGCCTGCGGGAAGGCCTCTGCGAAGCCCGGCAGGTTTTCCCAGTGAATGGCGCAACGCTTGTTGTTGAGCAGGCCGGCCTGGGCCAGCACATGCGCGCCGGTGCAGAGGCTGCCGACCGCGATGCCGCGATTGAAGACTTCGCGCAGATAGGCGTTGACCGATTTGTTGCGGAAATCCTCGACATAGATGCCGGAACAGATCAGCACCATGTTCGGACGGGCTTCGCCGGTCAGGTTCTTGCGCTCGTCCATCAGCGACGTCTTGGCTTCGAGCCCGATGCCGGAAGAGGAATAGACCTTCTGTCCATCCACCGAACAGAGCCGCCACTGATAGGCCTCATAGCCCAGCATGCGGTTGGCGATGCGCAGCGTCTCCACGGCGGCGGAGAAGGGCAGCATGGTGAAATTGGGCACGAGGAAGAAGACGATCGTCCGCTTCACCTGCTGAGTCTTCTTGGAAACGGAGTAGCTTTCGGGCCGCATGGCAGGGTGAATCCTCGTCTGTCGCTGAGAAACAAAGTGGTCTGAATGCGTCACTTTGCAATGGTCTTATGGCGACAGTTTGTATCTTTTTTGCGGCGAGGAGATTTTGTTCCGTGCTTTGCGCTAATATTCGCCTTTCAAGACGCAGAGTTTCTCACAGAGAATATTGATTTCCTGAAAAGAAAAAGGGACCCGGTTTCGCTTCCGGATCCCCAATATCGATGCTGGCTGGCTGCGTCACTTTTCATTCATTCGCTCCGCGCCCGGAAAGCCCACATCCTTCATGACCTCGAAGGGGACGTGATCGAGCGACTGCAGCTCGCGATAGGCGCGCCAACGACGGGCGAAACCCAGAAACACCGTACCGAAAGATGCGAGGAACGTGCTTCCGATGCCGCGGGTGCCGCTGAACCCGCTGTCTAGACTGGACAAAGCCATGATGATCTCCTTTCCGCTTTGCTGACGTTAGGAGTATCGCGCTGGCGAACCCATAAGACAAACGAATATATGTGAACCCAGGTATCAGAAATCTTGAAGCGTTGCCCGCATCAGGCCCCAAGCCTCATGCGAAGCGTTGCAGGAGGGCCAGCATGCGCCGCGCCAAAGCGCCATAGGGCGGATAAAGCAGGCCGCCCGCCGCGAGTTTCGATTGAACGAAAACCGGCTTCTCCTTGCTCATTGCGCGGAAGCCGTGTTCGCCGTGATAATGGCCGTAACCCGATGCGCCGACGCCGCCGAAAGGCAATCCGTCCTGGGCGAGATGCAGGATGACGTCGTTGACCGTGACGCCGCCGGAAATCGTGCTGGCGAGCACGTGATCGCGCGTGCGGGCATCCTCGCCGAACCAGTAGAGCGCCAGAGGCCGGTCGCTGGCGTTGACCCGCGTGATCGCGTCGTCGACGCCGTCATAGGGGATGATGGGCAGCAGCGGACCGAAGATCTCCTCGCGCATCACCGTCATGTCGGGCGTCGCGCCGACGATCAACGCCGGAGGCAGAATACGTTTGGCGTCGTCCGGTTCGCCGAGCCAGATCACCTCTGCGCCGGCCGCTTGCGCCTCGGCGGCGAGATGCTTCAGCCGTTCATAGTGCCGGGGCGCGATGATGCTGGTGTAATCGGGATTGTCGGAGAAGCCTGGATATTGCGCCAGCATCGCCGATTTCAACGCCTCGACCGTTTCGGTCAATCGCTCGCGCGGGGTCAGGACATAGTCGGGCGCCACGCAGGTCTGGCCGGTGTTCAGGAGCTTGCCCCATGCCAGGCGCTTTGCCGTCAGTTTCATATCCGCAGAGGCGTCGATGATCGCCGGTGATTTGCCGCCGAGTTCGAGGGTGACCGGCGTGAGATTGCGTCCTGCCGCCTCCGCCACCCTGCGGCCGACGCTGGTCGAGCCGGTGAAGATCAGGTGATCGAAGGGTAGGGCGGTGAAGGCGGCGGCGACGTCGGGCCCGCCCGTGACGACAGCCACCTCGTCCTCGCGAAAGACGGAAGCCACGGCGTTGCGCAGCGCCTCGCCGAAAAGCGGGGTGTATTCCG
This sequence comes from Rhizobium sp. FKL33, assembly GCF_005222915.1. Lineage (GTDB taxonomy): Bacteria > Pseudomonadota > Alphaproteobacteria > Rhizobiales > Rhizobiaceae > Rhizobium_E. Next base: position 52,246 of record NZ_STFX01000007.1, on the reverse strand, counting down.
AGGGCTTCAATAGGGCGCGATTGCCGGCGGCCAGCGCGCCGACAAGCGGGCTCAGAAGCAGCTGCAGCGGATAATTCCACGGCGCGATGATGCCGACGACGCCGAGCGGCTGCCGATGGATATAGGCCCGGCCTGGCTGGAACGCCCAGGAAACGCCGACGCGTTCGGGCTTCATCCAAGCCTTGAGGTGACTTCGGGCATGGCGGAGGGCGGCGCGCACCGTCATGGTTTCGGTCAGTCCGGTGACAATGGCGTCGCGCCGGCCGAAATCGGCGTCGATCGCGCGGGCGAAGTCGTCCTGATGCTTGACCAGCATAGCCTCCAGACGGTCCAGACGGTCGCGGCGCGTCGCAAGCGATGGCGACATCTCGCCGCGATGGGCTGTTTGCTGGCGGGCGAGGAGCGCGTTCAAGCTATCGGCATCTGCAACGGCATCCGCAGGCTGCGGCCTGTCCATGTGGATCGTCATGTCGTGTCCTCCCGGGCCTGCAGCCTGCTATTAAATGTGATTATGTATCGGCATTTGCGCGGTAGATTAGCAGTTCGTCAAGGGTAGACGGCGCAAACGCGCTCCTTTGCTCCTGACGGGGTGATTGTCGGCGCGATTGGTTCATCGTCAAGTCGAGGGATTGACGAAAACTCAGATTTGAGGTTCAATGAAACGCAATCAAGCGGCTTCATTTGTGAGATTTTCTGAAGGATTAGACCGATGACCTCGCAGATCGCCTCCAGCCTTCCCACGCTCGAACTCGATATTCTCAAGACATTCGTGGCCATTGCCGATACCGGCAATTTCACAACGGCTGCCGAACGCGTGTTCAGAACGCCATCGGCGGTGTCCATGCAGATCAAGAAGCTGGAAGAGCAACTCGGGGTCAGCCTGTTTCGCCGCGATGCACGCTCGGTGGCGCTCACTCATCATGGCGAGGTCCTGCTCGGCTATGCCCGCCGCATGCTGGCGATGAATTACGAGGTGGTGTCGCGGTTCGTGACGCCGGAAATGGCGGGCGTGGTGCGGCTCGGCTCGCCCGACGACATCGGCACGCTGATGCTGCCGGCGATCCTGCGCCATTTCGGAGAAATGTTTCCCTCGCTCGCCGTCGATGTGACGATCGACAATTCGGTCCCGCTCAAGAAAGCGGTGGCCGAGGGCAAACTTGATCTGACCCTGTTCAATTTCCTCGATCCGAGCATCTCGCCCAATCCCGCCGAACGGGTGATGACCGAACAACTGGTCTGGGTCGGCAAACGGAACGGGCGGGCGCATCTGCGCGATCCCCTGCCGTTGTCGGTCTGGGACGAAGGCTGCGTCTGGCGCAAACGCGCCATTGAGGAATTGACGCGTTCCGGTCGCCCCTTCCGCGTCGCCTATTTCTGCGGCCATCACATGGGCCAGCTCGCAGCCATCGACGCCGACCTCGCCATCGCGCCGTTAGCGCGCTTCATGGTGCAACCTGATATGACGGTGCTCGGCGAGGCCGAGGGGCTTCCAAACATGGGACATTACGATATCGGGCTCGCCGTCTGCGACGAGCCGTCCGCGCCGGTCAAGGCCGTCGCCGACTATATCCGCATGACGCTGGCCGATCGCGGCCTCGAGCGGTTGATGGCTTCGGCGGCCTGAACGGACCGTCTTTCTCGCAATATCCCGGTCTTTATCATGCGTCGGCCCTGCTTCCCGGGGCTGGCGGATAGTCATCATGCTGTCATCCAGGCGACATAAGTCATCATCATTTGCTCGATTAACCTTTCATTAACCCGCAGGTAAACGATGACCGACACCACAGTCGCCGCTTCCACGACCCTTGCCGCTCGCCTCAGCATGTCCGGCGAGGACACTTTGATTGTCGATGCCGGGGGAGTATTCAGCGTCTCCGCCAATTCGCAGACCGTTCGTTTCAATGGCGCGACCGACGGCGCTTCCATCGAAAATAACGGACTGATCGAAAACACCGCAGACGGCGGCCGCGCCATCCGCTTCGAGACATCGGTCGGCGCGACGCTCGCCGCCACAATTGAAAACAATGGCCAGATCGAGAGCGACGACGACGCGATCCAGATCCAGGCTGGAGCAGTGACGGCGGGCGAGGTGACCATCACCAACACCGGCGATATCGAATCGGCCATCGGCCAGGCGATCGATTTCGCCGGTGGGACCGGTGATTTCATTGCCATTGTCACCAATAGCGGCAATATCCTCGGCGCGACCAATGACGGCCTGCGCGTCGGCGGCGTGGGCGACATCGACAATTCCGGCACGATCTATGGCGGCAGCGGCGACGATCTGATTGAAAACGCCGACGGCGTCCAGTTCGAGGAAGGCTCGTCCGGTTCGGTCAACAACCTCGCCGGGATCATCCTCGGCGACCGGCATGGCGTCAATGCCGATGAAGACACCGTGATCACCGTCGACAATGCCGAAGGCGCCGAAATCACCGGCAGCAACGGCTCGGGCGTCGGTTCCGACGGATCGGCCACCGTCACCAATCACGGCACGATCACCGGCAGCTATACCGAAGGCGTCGACGTGAACGGCCCCGAAGGCGAGGTTGCCGACGGCATCTATGACGGCGATGGCGACGGCGTCGACATCGATTTCGAAGCGACGATCCACAATTATGGCGTGATCCAGGGGCTGGGCGCCAATGGCAACGGCTCGGACGGCTATGAGAACACCTCCGAGGGCATCGCGGCCGGCGGCGGCTCCATCTACAACTATGATGGCGCCACCATCAGCGGTCTGGGTCTGGGCATCCTGATCGACGACAGTTCGCGCGGCAACGCCAGTTATCTGACGACGATCGTCAACGAAGGCTCGATCACCGGTGTCGAGGACACCGGCATCAAGATCGTCAGCGATCTCGACGACACGATCAGCAATGGCGGAACGATCACCGGCGGCAATGGAATGGCCGTTGTTTTCGGCACGGGCGACAACACGTTCGCCATGACCGGCGATCAGGCTCTGGTCGATGGAAGCGTCACGGGCGGCGACGGCGTCGACACGCTGGATTACAGCGATTATGGATTGTCCGTGGCCGTCAATCTCGGCACGGGTGCGGCGACAGCCATCGATGCGGTATCCGGCTTTGAGATCGTCTTGGGTGGTTCGCTGGCTGACTCCCTGACCGGTTCCGCCAGCGTCGATACGCTTCAGGGCGGCGGCGGCGCCGACTCTCTCTTCGGCGGCGCTGACAATGACGTCCTGAACGGCGATGACGGCCAGGATACGCTGAATGGCGGTCTCGGCGACGACACGCTGCAAGGCGGCGCCGGCAACGACACCTATCAGCTGACCAATGCCGATGGGGACGTCATCGTGGAAGACAGCAACGCCGGCGTGGATTTGATCGTCACACGGTTCTCGATAGACCTCGGCGATTACGCCAATGTCGAAAATGTCGATCTGAACGGCAAAGCCAGTGTCGACATCGAAGACAACGATCTCGACAACGTCCTGCGCGGCAATAATCGCTCGAACGACATTGAGACCGGCCTCGGCAATGACAAGATCTATGGCGAAGGCGGCAGCGACCTGTTCCATTTCGCCGCCTATGGCGCCGACAATTCCGATCGCGTGATGGACTTTGACGGCAATGACGCAGTGGCGCTGGATCGCTCGGTGTTCTCCGGCCTCGCCCGCACTGCGGGCCATCTCGTCGCGTCCGATTTCGTCGCAGGCTCTGCGGCCAAGATCGCCGATGAGGCCGCCGTCATCTACAACTCCAAGACCGGCATCCTCTCCTATGATGCCGATGGCAAGGGCGGCGACGCCGCCGAGGCGATCGCCTTCATCGGCAAGAAGCTCGAGAATTTCGACTTCAACGATATCCTGCTGCTCTGAAACGCAAGCGTGTGATGGAATTGACGCCACTCCCCGTCCGTCTGGCCGGGGAGTTTTTCGTTCGGTCATAACCGGCTTGAGCGCGTCGCCGGTAGCGCTTGGCGGCGCGGGATCAGGGCCTCGGGCGTCCGTGCGCGATTGAGGCTGGACGGCGCGTCATGCATCTGTCACAAGGCGCGCGGGATGCGACTGCCGTTATCTTTAGAACGGGGTCGGGCTGCTGATTGACGTCAGGCGGCTGCCGCGAGACCACGCCGGCCGTCCTCTTTTCCTCCATCTATTTCCGCGGCGATCTCACATGCGCCGGCTTCCATTCCGCTTTTTCTCGCTCGAATGCGTGTCTCTGCGGGATCGGTGGCGTCTTCGATGTTCAGTCCGGTTTCGAGGTCCCGATCGCATCGGGTCGCTAAAGCCGGCCGCCTCTTGCATTTGGTTCTGTATAGAACTATATAGTTCATTGTCGAACTATGGAGATGGCGATGAATACGACACGACGTAATATGATCTTCCTCGCGGGTGGAGGGGTTGTCCTGGCAGCGGTCGGCGCCTTCGGCTATGCGGCGACACGCAGCCCGCACACCGCCTATCTTCCCTGGGAACGCGCAGGCAGCTATGCCGATCCGCGCATGCGCGCCTTGTCCTGGGCCCTGCTTGCGCCGAATCCGCATAATCGCCAGCCCTGGTTGGCGGATCTTTCGGAGGCGGGCGTCATCACCTTGTATGCCGACCGCGAGCGGATGCTGCCGCAAACGGACCCGTTGAACCGACAGATCACCATCGGTCTCGGCTGCTTTCTCGAACTTCTTCGCATGGCGGCTGCCGAAGAGGGCTATCGCGCCGAGACGGCGCTCTTCCCGCAAGGCAGCAATGACGCGGGCCTGGACCAACGTCCCGTGGCCCGCATAACGCTGGCGGAGGATCCCGCGGTGGCGAAAGATCCGCTGTTCGCGCAGGCGTCCGTTCGGCGGTCCAACAAGGAGCCATTCGACGTCAGTAAGCCTGTCGCGGTCGAAACACTCGACCAGATCGCAATTGTCGTCCGCAACGGCGCACGGTTCGGCGGCGTCGTGGATCTGGTGGAAGTGCTCAAATGGCGCGCGTTGACCCATGAGGCGTTGCGGATCGAGGTCGAAACGCCCCAAACTTTTCAGGAGAGCGTCAATCTGTTCCGCATCGGCAGGCGCGAAGTGGATGCGAACCCGGACGGCATCGATTTCTCCGGGCCCCTTTTCGAAACGCTCCATATGACCGGGCTGTTCACCCGAGAAATGGCCGGTGATCCCACGAGTCTCGCCTACAAGTCGGGCATGGAGGCGATTTTTGCGAACACCGATACCGCCATGGGCCATGTCTGGCTGGTGACGAACGACAACAGTCGCCAAACGCAGATCGCCACAGGTGCAGATTGGCTGCGGGTGAATCTGGCGGCGACGAGTTTTGGTTTGGGAATTCAGCCTTTGAGCCAAGCCCTGCAGGAGTTTCCGGAAATGGCCGGACCTTTCCGCCAGGCGCATGAACGTCTCGCGCCCAATGGAGGCACGGTTCAAATGTTGGCGCGCATCGGCTATGGTCCGGTGGTGGGGCCAAGCCCGCGATGGCCTTTGGAAAGCAGGATCATGAATGCATGAAAGCGTAATGTCCGACTATTTTCGGCTCTTCAACGAGATAGGAATTATTGAACAGTTGTCGCGCACCATGCTTGAAGCCCGGCTGCCTCCGGGCTTCGTGGCCGCACAGTTCACGGTGTTGAACCATCTGGTGCGGGTCGGAGATGGCCGAACGCCTCTCGCCATCGCTCAGGCCTTCCAGGTTCCCAAGAACTCCATGACGCATTCACTGAGCGTTCTGGAACGCGAGGGCTTGATCGAGGTTCGCAAGAACCCGCAGGATGGGCGGTCGAAACTGGTCTACATTACCGACAGCGGCCGAACACTGCGCCAGCGGATCATCGACTCCTTCGCTCCCGATATCGCGCGGATCGCCGACGGCTTCCCACATGAACATGTTGTCCGCCTGCTTCCTCATCTGGAGGAGTTGCGAAAATTCCTCGATGCCGATCGCGACGCGCGGAACTAAACATTCGGGCGCGCGCGGCGCAATCTTCAGCCTCAGCCGCGCTCGCGCCGACGTCTGCGACCGCCGCCTTCGTCGCCGCCTGCCGTGATCACCTTGCGCTCGGGCAGGGTGACGACCTTGGCGAGTTCCGGGAAGGGATCGACCTTGTTGGGCATGGCCATGGCGTCGATGAACAACTGCTGGAAATGCGGCTCGAGCGCGGTCTCGATCTTCTCGATCTTCTTGACGGTCGCCTCGATCTCGCGGCGATGATCGCGGTTGAGCAGCGCCATCAGCGCGCCGGTGCCGGCGGCGTTGCCGACCGCCTTGACTTCGGCGAGTTCGCAATCCGGGATCAGGCCCAGAACCATGGCGTATTTCGGATCGATGAACGAGCCGAAGGCGCCGGCGAAGCGGATCGTGTCGACCTTGTCGACGGCCTGCTTTTCCATCAACAGCTTGATGCCGGCATAGAGGGCGGCCTTGGCGAGCTGGATGGCGCGGATGTCGTTCTGCGTCACGGTGATTTTCGGCTCGCCGTCGCGCAGCAGATAGGAGAAGGTGCGGCCATTGGCGATGATGCGATGGCTCTTTTCCGCCATGGCGCCGTCGACGACGCCGTCTTCGGAAATGACGCCGGAGAGGTACATTTCCGCCACGACCTCGATAATGGCCGAGCCGCAGATGCCGGTGACGCCGATTTTCGCCGCGTCCTCCTCGAAGCCCTCTTCATCCGACCATTTGTCGACGCCGATGACGCGGTATTTCGGCTCCAGCGTGACGGGATCGATGCGGACGCGCTCGATGGCGCCGGGGGCGGCGCGCTGGCCGCAGGAGATTTCCGCGCCTTCGAAAGCCGGGCCCGTTGGAGACGAGGCGGCGACGACGCGCTGGCTGTTGCCGAGCACGATTTCGGCATTGGTGCCGACATCGACCAGCAACATCATCTTGTCCTGGCGATAGGGGCCTTCCGACAGCGTCGCGCCGGCGGCGTCGGCGCCGACATGGCCGGCGATGCAGGGCAGCATATAGAGCCGCGCGCCGCGATTAACGTCGATCTCCACGTCATAGGCCCAGTATTGCAACGCGCCTGACACCGCCAGCGCAAAGGGCGCCTGTCCGAGTTCGGTCGGATCGATGCCGAGGAACAGGTGATGCATGATCGGATTGGCGACGAAGACGGAATCGAGAATGTCGTGACGGTCGACGCCGCCTTCTTCGCAGACCTTGCCGATCAGCCCGTTGACCGCTTCGCGCACCGCCTTGGTCATGGCTTCGCGGCCATCGGGGTTCATCATCACATAGGAGACGCGACTCATCAGATCCTCGCCGAAGCGGATCTGTGGATTGGAGGCGCCGGAGGAGCCGACGATGCGGCCAGACAGCAGCGACACAAGATGCATGGCGATGGTGGTCGAGCCGATATCGCAGGCGATTCCATAGGCCTCATTCTTGAGGCCCGGCCACAGGCCGACGATGAAGGGGCGCGAGGAATCCATGTCGCGATGGATGGCGGCGGTGACGCCCCATTCACCCTTGCGCAGGATCGACTGGATCTGCGGAATAAGGTGGGGCGCGATCAAGAGATCCTTCCAGCCCCAATCCTTCTCGAGCACGGCCTTCAGGCGGTCGAGATCGCCGAGCGGCTTGTGCATGTCGGGCTGCTCCACCTCGACATAACAGAGCTGGACGGCGGCGTTGCGCTCGATGACGCGGTCGCTCGCCGCCTTGCGCACCACCTGCGCATTGACCACGGTGTCCTGCGGCACGTCGATGACGAGATCGCCCTGGATGGTTGCGGAACAGGAGAGACGGCGTCCTTCCGGCAGGCCGCGGACGCGGTCGTAGCGTTCTTCCTTGGGGCCGACGGGAGAGATGTGATCGTTGGAGGAGGTGATGCCGTGCTTGGCGAAATTGCCTTCCTGCACCTCGACCTGGCAGCGGCCGCAGGTGGCGCGTCCGCCGCAGACGCTTTCGACATAGACACCCAATTGTCGCGCCGCCTCGAGAACCGGCGTGCCGACCGGGAACCGGCCGCGCTTACCCGAGGGCATGAAGAGGACGAGGGGATCTTTTTCGAATGCGTCTGTCATGATCTTCTTTCCGGCGTCTTCAAGGGACGGGGATTGAGGGCTGGGTCACGGCAGCATGCCCGCGACGCGGCAGTGATAGTTGTCTATTCCCGACATGAAAAGATCACCGGGCGGAAAATTGGTGGCGGTTGAGTGAGGTATTGGCGTGGCGTTGCGCGTGTCGGAGCCAATCAGTCCTGAAGGGCTGCAGAAAGCGCTTGCTCGACCAGTCGATCGTAGGACAGACCAGTGCTGTCAGCCTTGGCCTTGAGCGCCGCCAATAGAGGCGCCGGTAGCCGGAGGGTCACCGTCTCCTCTGATGGCGCAAAGCAAAAGCGCATCGTCTTGAAATCGGAAAGATCATAATCCGAGAGATCCGCATAATCGACAAAATCCTCCGCGTCCTCGTCAGATGCGAAGTCTGGCAGCGGCTTTCTTTCAATCCCGTCGTTCATAGGCAAGATTTTAGGCTTTCGCCGAGCGGAAATAAAGGAGCCCGGCGCTTTCGCAACCGGGCTTTCCAAAAGTCGGAGGCCTAACGCTTATTCCGTCGGCGCGCCTGCGCCCACGCGAGCGGCGCGGCCGCCGCGACGACCGCCGCCGGTCGAGGCCGACGCCGGCGACGGAGCAGGCGCTGCGCCGCCTTCGGCAGGCTTGTAGTCGCGATAGGTCTTGATCCAGTTGTAGCAGTTCTCGTCGGTGCCGTTGAGAACGTTGGCGGCGCGCACGGCTTCCATTTCGGCCGGGCGGCAGGGGTTCATGATCGCGGACGTCATGCCGGCGCCGATGACCATCGGGATGAAGCCGGCATTGATGCCATGGCGATGCGGCAGGCCGAAGGAGATGTTGGAGAGGCCGCAGGTCGTGTTGACCTTGAGCTCTTCGCGCAGGCGACGCACGAGCGCGAAGACCTGGAGGCCGGCCGAGCCGACGGCGCCGATCGGCATCACCAGCGGGTCGACGACGATGTCATAGGGCTTGATGCCGTAATCGGCGGCGCGTTCGACGATCTTCTTTGCGACGGCGAAGCGGACGTCCGGATCCTGTGAAATGCCTGTTTCGTCGTTGGAGATCGCGACGACGGGGACGTTGTACTTGGCGCAGAGCGGCAGGATGGCTTCGAGCTTTTCTTCCTCGCCGGTGACGGAATTGACCAGCGGACGGCCCTTGGCGACCTTGAGGCCGGCTTCGATGGCGGCGGTCACCGAGCTGTCGATGGCGAGCGGCACATCGACCAGGCCCTGGACGATTTCGAGCGTCTGGATCAGCAGGCCCGGCTCGGTTTCGTTCGGGTTGACCGAGGTCACGCCGGCATTGATGTCCAGCATGGTGGCGCCGGCGGCGACCTGTTCGAGCGCGTCCTTGATGACGGTTTCGAAATTGCCGGCCTGCATTTCGGCGGCCAGCTTCTTGCGGCCGGTCGGGTTGATGCGCTCGCCGATGACGCAGAAGGGCTGGTCGAAACCGATGATGATTTCCTTGGTGGCGGAAGCAACGATGGTGCGGGTCATGTCCGTCTGATCCTCGAAATTAAGATGCGGCGCGCGCCGAAACGGCAGCGGAAGAGTTCATATCCCAAGAGCCACGCTCGACAAGCCATTCCGCAGACTTCTTGAGGCCGCCGAAGGGGAAAACGTGGATCTGCTTGATGGCAGAGTCGGGGTTGGCGAGGAAGTGCTTTTCGATCGGGCCGACCACATCTTCCGGCGAGTGGCTGGTGGCGAGCGCGGTCAGCGACATCGCGTTCTTCTTGAGGAAGGAGATCGAATTGCCGACGCCGCACATGGCCGCGTATTTGATCAGCGTGGTGATCTTGGCCGGGCCCGCGACGCCGAGATGAACCGGCAGGTCGACGCCAGCGGCCTTCAGGCCGTCAGCCCAGGCGATGAACTTCTTGGCGTCGAAGCCGAACTGGGTGACGATGCGCACGCGCGCGCCGGTGCGCTCTGCGAACGCCTGCTTGAGCTTGAGAGCTTCGAGCGCCACGGCTTCGGAAAAGTCCGGCGAACCTTCGGGGTGACCGGCGACCGCAATGTCGAGAATGCCGTTCTGGTCGAAGAAGCCGGTTTCGAGCACCTGCATGGTGGAGCCGAATTCACCGGCCTGCTTATCGAGGCCGCCGCCGATGATCAGAACGTCCTTGACGCCGGCTTCGCCGACGGTGCGCTTGATGCGTTCTTCGAGCGCGGTCTTGGTGGACAGGCGGCGCGAGGCGAAATGCGGCACGGCGGTGTAGCCGAGGGACGTGACGCGGCGGGCGGCGGCGACCAGCGTGTCGGTGGTGTCGGTGCCGATATCGGTGATGTAGACGCGGCTTCCGGCGGGAAACAGGCCCGGCAGGTCGGCGGATTCGATCGCCTGCTTGGGGGCGACTTCGATGGAAGCGGGTATTCTGGACATGGATGGGGTCCTTGCGTGCGGGGCCTGGATTAGTTCTGTTCGCGACCGCCGGCTTTCACCAGCGCTACGAGACGATCGCGGTCATAAGCGGCTTCGAGCTCGGCGGCGGCCTTGTCGGCCTCGGCTTCGAGATCGTCTGAGACCGAAACGGGGTCGGCCTTGCGCCACTCGGCAAGGTAATCGTCCGTCTCTGCGGCGCCGGTGCGCATGGCGCACATGTCGATCGCCTCCGTGAAGCGCAGCGACAATTCGCGCTTGGCGTTCTGCCGTCCCTTCTTGATGATCACCTGCGCGGGGATGTCGCGCCAGTAGACGATGATGCGGTCCGCCATTCCCGAATTCTCCTGTCAGGATATGCTGTCGCGGTCCGACCAAAACGCGCCGGCCCGCTCTCCTCCGATGCGGAGTACAATGGAGCGGGAAGGGGGGGCGTGGCCCGGCTAGTCACGACGTCGCATTGGTCTTAATGCGACACGCCCACAGGCGGTTTGACAAAGCGCATGCGCGGATGCGGATCAGAAGACGAAAAAGGCCTTCACGCTCGCCCAATAGACGGGGAGTTGCCGGATGACGCCGGGTATCGCGGTGAGGATTTCGTAGCCGACATAGCTGATGACGGCGGTGAAGATCACGCCGATCGCCACGCCTGCCGCCATCACCAATCCGTCGCGTTCGGTGAGGCCGAGGCCCATCAGCGCAAGCGCATAAGCGGGGCCCATATTGCCGAGCGGGATGGGCAGAAAGATGATCAGCGCCAGCAACAGTGCGAACAGGCCGAGAAAGCGTTCATGAAGCCGGGCTTCGCCCGCCCAGAAACGCGGCTTGACGAAGCGTTCCGTCCAGGCGATCCAGGGAAGAAACTTGTCGAGCACCTTGGCGAAGGCCCTGTTGTCGAAGGCGTATTCATGCAGCCGCCGCGGCAGCCAGATCGTGTCGAGGCGCGAAAAGGCCATCTGGAAGGCGACGAACACCAGCGGCAGGCCGAGGATGAACGTGGCGCCCGGCGGCAGGGGAATGAGATTGGGAAGACAGAAGACCACGAGGAACGCGCCGAAGGACCGTTGCTCCATGCCGTCGGCGATTTCACCCAGCGTGATTTTTTCCCCGGCATTGTCCGAGATCTCGCGCAATAAATGCGACAGGCTCTGCCTGTCGTGAGACCTATGGGACGTCGTCGCGCTCATATCCATGCGTTCACACTGTCTCCGGTTGCTGATCCGCTACCCATGTAACGGTCGCGGCAACGCTATCAAACAACAATGTCGCTTTTTTATTCGTTATGATCAGGCGCGTTTGAGTGCGTCTGTCAGGTCGCCATAGCCGGTGAAGCGATATTCATAGTCGAGCTTGAGGTAGTCGGCCGCCCATTTCGCCTTCTTTTGCAACTCTTCGTCCTCGGTCTGGGCGAGATAGACGATCTTGGTGTAGTTGCCGAACACCATGTCGCGCAGTTCCGGATGCTTGTCGAGTTTCAGCGGCTCGATCACGAAGGCCTCGAACTGGCGGGTGATCAGATCGGTCAGATAAAAGGCGGTGAACTCCGTCTCGCAATCGGCGAGGAATTTTTCGTTGCCGGTGAAGAAGCTGTAGCAGTGGGGCCCGGCGATTCGTTCGACGCCTTCCTCGGCGCAGATCTTGTCGAGTTCGCCCTGGGTGCCGCATTCGGCATAGCCGATGAAAATTTTCCGAAAGCCTTCCGCGCGCGCTTCGGCGATCTTTTCGCGCATGGCTGGCGCGATCTTTTCCGGAAACACATGCCAGATGGCGGGAAGACACTGGAGATCGATGTGGTCGAGACCATGCTGATCGCGGATCGCCAGGACTTCGCGGGCGATAGCGCCGCAGGCGATGACGCGCAGGCGATCCGGCGAGGTTTCCGTCCTGTTGGCTTGGCTCATCTGCATTTCCCCTATGGAATAGCGCGTTTCATCGCGTCGCCCGCGAACAATTCCGCTCTTCGCTCGTTAGACCGGCGGACAACCGGTGGATCGGCCGGCTTTTCTCCCGATCCGACGTCATCACGGAGAGCAGACATGACCAAGATCTCGACCCACATCGCCTTCGCCCTCATCGCCGCGCTCGCGCTGTCGTCCTGCGGCAACACCATTCGCGGCATGGGCAAGGATGCATCCAACACCGTCGACGCGACCGAAGACGCAGCCAAGGACGTCGCCAACTGATCGACATCGGTCGAAACTGAAAATGGCCGCGCGGGGTTCCGCTGCGGCCATTTGCGTTTTGTGCCTGAAGGCCGAAATCAGACGCCGGCGGCGAGCTGATTGTGCTTGCGCTTGATGAAGTCCTTCGCCGTTTCGACAGCGATGGCGGCGTCGCGGCAATAGGCGTCGGCGCCGACGGCCTTGCCGAATTCCTCGTTCAGCGGCGCGCCGCCCACGAGCACGACGTAGTCGTCACGGATGCCCTTTTCCTTCATCGTGTCGATGACCACCTTCATGTAAGGCATGGTGGTGGTGAGCAGCGCCGACATGCCGAGAATATCCGGCTTTTCCTTCTCCAGCGCTTCGAGATAGTTTTCGACCGGGTTGTTGATGCCGAGGTCGATCACGTCGAAACCTGCGCCTTCCATCATCATGCCGACAAGGTTCTTGCCGATGTCATGGATGTCGCCTTTGACGGTGCCGATGACCATCTTGCCGAGCTTCGGCGCGCCGGTGGCGGCGAGCAGCGGACGCAGGATGAACATGCCGGCTTTCATAGCGTTGGCGGACAACAGCACTTCGGGAACGAACAGGATGCCGTCGCGGAAGTCGACGCCGACGATGCGCATGCCCTCGACCAGCGCTTCGGTCAGGATGTCGTAAGGCGCCCAGCCGCGCTCCAGAAGGATCTTGGTGGCTTCCTCGATTTCTTCCTTCAGCCCGTCGTAGAGATCGTCGTGCATTTGCTGCACAAGCTCTTCGTCCGAAAGCTCGGAGAGAATGATTTCATCGTCTGCCATGGCGCTCCTCGTCATCAATCTGCGGGCGCCGGATTCGGCGAAACCCTATGTTTCACTATAGTTAGCCTTGGACGTTTGCAAAGCGTTTTCGAAAGCGACGCTCTCGCCCACGAAAGCGACGGCCATTTGCGACAATCGGAGTAAATTTATTTTCGAATAAGCCGTTTTTAACGGGTGCTCACGTAAGGGAAAGTGCATAGAGGGCGGTGATGCGCATGAAATGGTTTTGCAGTTTTCTCGTTTTTCTTGCCTGGGCCGCGACATCGGGCGCCCAAGAGATGATGCTTGTCTTCCGTCACGCTGAAAAGACGGTCGAAATCCCGCTGGCGAAAATCGACGCTTTGCCGCAAACCGACTATGTCGCTTTCCCCCCGGGCATGGACGACAGGGCGCATCGCGTGAAAGGCCCGTTGCTGAAGGATGTCGTCGCGCTGTCCGGTTTCTCGGGCGATTCCTTGTTGGCTGTCGGCTATGACCGCTACCAAGCGGATATTCCGTTCAAGGATATGGACGACTATGCGGTCATCGTCGCCCGCGAGGTCGACGGCAAGGAAGTGACCCTGCGGGAAAAGGGGCCGCTCTGGATTGTCTATCCCTCGGACGCGCATCCGGAGCTTCGCCACAATCCGATCTATGAGGCGCGGAGCGTCTGGCAGTTGAAAGAGATCACCGTCCGATGAAGGATTGGCGCGCGTTTCGGAGCCTGGCCTTGCTGCGCTTTCCGGCGATGCTTTTCGCCATGGGGACTATGTTCGTCGTCACCATCGGCAACATCTCCGCGATCGCCGACGGCTTGGGCATGCATCTGTTCAACTCCGCGCGCTATGAAGAAGCGACGCGCATGGAGATGGAACTCTCCGATCTGCTCGTCAAGGCGCACAGATATTCCTACGGCGACAAGGACATCAAGCGTCGAGTTGTGGATCTCGCCCTCGACATCTTCTGGTCGCGGGTGACTGTGGTCGCCACGCAAAATTATCAGCGCGCGCTCGAAGAGGCGAATATCAAGGACGCCAAGGTCGCAATCGAAATAGAAAGGCGTCTCTCCGATTTCGAGACTGCGATCGATAAACTCGTTCCGGGGGAACGGTCCAGTCTTCGCCCGCTTCTGGTCTTGATTCGCGAGTTTCAGACGCGGGTCAACGACATGAGCAGCGACGCCTATGCCGCGCGGCGCTTCCAGATGCAGAAGATGATCGAACGGGAGATCCAAAGCCTCGGGTCACTGAAGTCGATGCAGTCGCAATTCGCCGGTCTGGCGGCCGTACTGGTCCTTTTCGTGATTTTCGAACTCTTCATTTCGCAGCGCGTCAACCTGCGTCTGAAGAAGGCGATGGCCGAAAAAGAGGCGCTTTTGGTGACCGATGGCCTGACCGGAATCGGCAATCGACGCGGCTTCGAGACGGAGTTATCGTCGCGTCCCCCCTTCAGCGATTTCTCGCTGCTGCTCGTCGATCTCGACGGTTTCAAGGAAATCAACGACACGATGGGACATCCCGCCGGCGACGCCCTTCTGCGCCATGTGGCGAAGGCGCTCGCGGCGAACGCCGAACATTCCGTCGGCGTGGTGGCGCGTCTCGGCGGCGACGAATTCGCCGTCCTGCTGAAAGGATCGCGGCACCGCGCCATGGACTTTGCCGAGGCAGCGCTCGCCGATATCGCCATGCCGCTGATGGTCGACGGCAAGAACATCCAGGTGACGGCCTCCATCGGCGTTGCGCATTCCAGCGACGCCCGCGATGCGACGCCGTTTGTCGAAACGCTGATGAAACACGCCGATCTCGCGCTTTATGCGGCGAAAGCGGATGGTCGCAATTGCGCCCGCTTCACCACCGCCGACATGATCGCCGACAATGCCCGCAAGCGTTTCCTCGCCAAGGACCTTGCCAAGGCTATCGCCGAAGGCGATCTCGACGCCGCTTTCCAGCCGATCGTGTCGATGAAGACGGGGCAGACCGTCAGCGTGGAGACGCTGGTTCGCTGGTCGCATCCGCGCTTCGGGGCGATTCCTGCCCCCGACATCGTGCAGGCGGCGGAGGGCGGCAATCTGATCCTGCCGATGACGCTGGTGATGCTCGACCGCGCCTGCCTGTTGCGCGAGCAGCTCTCCGTGTCCGGCGACGCGCCGCGCATGGCGGTCAACCTGTCGCCGGCGCTATTGTCGATTCCCGATCTCGCTCAGTCGATCGCCAATGTGCTTTCCAAGCGCAATTGTCCCTCGGAAAGCATCATTCTCGAACTGACCGAAGACGCGGCGATGTCGTTGAGCGAGACGGTGGTCGCCAATCTCGAAAGCCTCCGGGCGGCGGGGCTCCGGCTGTCGGTCGATGATTTCGGCTCGGGATATTCCAATCTCAGCCGGCTGGCCGAGCTGGAATTCGCCCAGATCAAGATCGACAAGTCGCTCATCCGCCGCATCGCCATCTGCAACCGCACCTATGACATCGTCCGCCATGTCACCCGTATGGCCGGCGATCTCGGCATGGAGGTGGTGGCGGAAGGCGTCGAGACGGAGGCGGACCGCACGCTTCTGCTCGGGCTCGGCGTTCCGCTCGGCCAGGGATATCATTTCGCCCGTCCGATGTCGGATCTGTCGCTGATGGCCTCGCTCGGCGAACAGCGGATCGGCAAAGCAGGCGGCAGGTTGATGGCCGGGTGAACGGGCTGGCGCCGCAGGCGCTGTTCCATCTCCGCCGCGCTTCGCTTCCAGCGACATGGGTGGCGCTTTTAGGAATGTCCCTTTTGCGGCATGGTTTAGGATCAAACCAAACACTAGGCCGCATGCGCGGCGATCGCAGAGGACGAGACCATGGATGAGACAGTCGAACCAGTAGCCGCTCAGGGAGAAGGCGGCGGACGGCGCGGACGCGGCGCTGCGGCGCGCAGGGCGTCGCGCGCAGGCGGAGGTCCCAACCCGTCTCTCCCCTATATCACCCGCAAGATCCGCGAATATGAAGTGCTGGATGAGGAAGGTCTGGCGCTGATCGAGAAGAACGCCGACACGATTCTCGAAGAGATCGGCATCGAATTCCGTGAAGATCCGGAAGCGCTGGCGCTCTGGAAGGAAGCCGGCGCGGATGTCCGCGGCGAGCGCGTGCATTTCCCCAAGGGCCTGTGCCGCGAACTTCTCAAGACTGCGCCGTCCGAGTTCACCTGGCACGCCCGCAATCCGGCCCGCAACTGCCAGATCGGCGGCAAGGCCACCGTGTTTGCGCCCGTCTACGGCCCTCCCTTCGTGCGCGATCTCGAGGGAAATCGCCGTTACGCCACGATCGAGGACTTCCGAAATTTCGTGAAGCTCGCCTATATGGCGCCGTCCGTGCATTCGTCCGGCGGAACGGTCTGCGAGCCTGTGGACGTTCCGGTGAACAAGCGTCACCTGGACATGATCTACAGCCACATCAAATATTCCGACAAGCCGTTCATGGGCTCGGTCACTGCGCCGGAACGCGCCGAGGACACGATCGCCATGGCGAAGCTGGTGTTCGGCGACGACTTCGTCGAGAACAACTGCGTGACGCTGAACCTCATCAACGCCAATTCGCCGATGGTGTTCGACGAAACCATGGTGGGCGCGCTCAAAGTCTATGCCCGTCATAATCAGGCGACGGTGATTTCGCCCTTCATCCTGTCCGGCGCGATGAGCCCGGTGACGGTGGTCGGCACGCTGACGCAGATCCTCGCCGAAGTGCTGGCCGGCGCTTCCTTCACCCAGCTGATCCGCAAGGGCGCGCCGGTGCTGTTCGGCACCTTCGCCGCTTCGATCTCGATGCAGTCGGGCGCGCCGACCTTCGGCACGCCGGAGCCGTCGCTTGTGTCGTATGGCGCGGCGCAGCTCGCCCGTCGTCTGGGTCTGCCTTTCCGCACCGGCGGCTCGCTCTGCGCCTCCAAGGTGCCGGACGCCCAGGCCGCGCATGAAAGCGCCAACACGATCAACATGACCCTGCTCGCCGGCACGAATTTCGTGCTGCACGCCGCAGGCTGGCTCGAAGGCGGCCTCGTGTCGTCCTACGAGAAGTTCATGATCGACCAGGACCAGCTCGGCATGATGCAGAAGATGGCGGAAGGCGTCGACCTCTCGGTCGAGGCGCAGGCTCTCGACGCGATCCGCGAAGTCGGCCCCGGCAGCCATTATCTCGGCTGCGCCCACACCCAGGCCAACTTCCAGACCGCCTTCTATCGTTCGGCGCTCGCCGACAACAATTCCTTCGAACAGTGGGAAGTGGAAGGCGAAAAGCGGATCGAACAGCGCGCCAACGCCCTGTGCCGTTCCTGGCTGGAACAATATGAAGCGCCCGCGCTCGACCCGGCGATCGATGAAGCCCTG
The DNA here is from genome assembly GCF_005222915.1 of Rhizobium sp. FKL33. Classification (GTDB taxonomy): domain Bacteria; phylum Pseudomonadota; class Alphaproteobacteria; order Rhizobiales; family Rhizobiaceae; genus Rhizobium_E. The sequence goes on along the minus strand of NZ_STFX01000007.1, from coordinate 34,589 downwards.
CTCGCCTATATCAAGGAGCGCAAGGACTCCATGCCCGACGCCTTCACTTGAAGGGGTCCCGTTGCCAGGGAGAGCGGCGGGCGGACGCAGGTAGAGGATATGATCCAGCGGGACGTCTGGCGTCCGCACTACAAGCCCGACTGGATGCGATGACACACTCCTCGGACACATTCGAAAACATCCGTGCGGCGCTTGCGCCGCACGGACTTTTTTTGCGCGGCGTTCTGCACTTCGACGGCGACGGGCCGGAGATCGCGACCGGCGAGAGAGCCGGGACCGTCGTGTTGATCGGCAATGTCGGCGGCTCTATGTGGCCGGCGTTTTCGCGCTGGAGACGCCAGGAGGGGGCGGGGCTAGACCATCCGCTCGACGCCTGGTCGGAGGCGGTCGTCCGTGCACTGGCCGCATCCGTCTCCGGCGAAGCCTGGTTTCCCTCGGAAAAGCCCTGGAAGCCGTTCCAGCAATGGGCGATGCAGGCCGAAGGCTTGAAAGCCTCGCCGCTCGGCATACTCATCCATCCAGTGCATGGCCTGTGGCACGGCTATCGCGGCGCAATCGGTTTTGCCGAGAGGATCGGCGAGGCCACGGTTCCGTTTGAACACCATCCCTGTGATCACTGTCCCGACAAGCCTTGCATGGCGGCCTGTCCGGCTGGTGCGATAACCGCAGCGGGCTTCGGCTATGCCGCCTGTCGCGGATACCTCGCCTCGGAGGAGGGGAAAGCAAGTTGCATGGCGGGCGGATGCCTCTCCCGCGCTGCCTGTCCGGTCGGGGCGGAGCACCGATACCCGGTCGAGCAGTTGCGGTTTCATATGCAGGCATTGTCGCTGTGAGGTGACTTTCGGCGGCGTCCTGGTAGACTGCTCCGGATCTCCGGGAACGCCGAGATGAACGACTTAAACCGTATCACGACAGAGCCGGGCAAAAATGGAGGGCGGCTCTCCATTCGGGGGCTGAGAATCCGCGTGGTGGATGTCCTTGATCTTCTCGGGAGCGGCGCTTCGGCGCAGGAGATCCTTGAAGATCATCCGCTTCTTGAGCCAGAGGATATCGCGGCTGTTCTGGCATATGCCGCCGGTCATCGCGATCGCGCGTCGACTGGATCGGACTGATCACGCCACCGCGCGCCTGCTCCACACGATATTGCCGATGACCGCCGCCAGCACGATGGCGCCGCCGATCAGCGTCTGCGGCGTGACGTGTTCCTGAAAGGCGATCCATACCCAGAGCGGAGCGAGCGGCGTGTCGAGCGTCGATATCAGCGCCGTCTGCATGGCGGGCAGTTTGCGGGAGCCGAGCGAGAACAGCGTCAGGCCGGCGGCGGAATTGACGAGCCCGAACAGGACGAGAAAGAGGAGCTGATGGGGCGCCGCGACCGAGAGATCGGCGAAAGGCAGGCAGATCAGGCCGCTGGTCAGCGATCCCACGCAGGAGCAGGCGACGATCGAGATTTCCGGATGGCGCCGGATGACGATGATGCAGAGCGTCATGCAGAGCGTCGACAGCACCGACAGCGCATCGCCCGAGAGCCCGCCATCGGCGCCGAATCCCACCATGATCGCGACGCCGATGAGCGCAAGGCCCGCAGCGGCGACGGAGGCTGGCGTCGGCTTTTCGCGGAGGATCATCCAGCCGAGAAATCCGGCCATCAGCGGCAGCGTGGCGAAGATAACGGCGTTGTGCGCCACCGACGTCAAGCCGAGCGAGCCGACGAAGGCGGTCATGCCGGCCACCACCAGCACGACATAGAGCAGGGACGCGCCGCGCATGGCGGCGAACAGGCGCGGCCAGTTGCGCCCTTCGGTCATGACAATGATCGCAAACAGGCCCAAGCCGCCGAAAATGCCGCGGCCGGCGATCATGGCGGCGTAATCGAGGCCGATCAGCCGGGTGAAGAAGCCGGCCGTGCTCCAGGTGATGGCGGCCAGCATGACGAAGATCACGCCGATCTGGCGGTCGCGATGGATCTGGTCGAGCGTCAACTCTGTCATGCCGGGCTTCCTACGGGTTGGCGGCGCTGGCTCCACAGCACATGCGCGACGACGGCGGCCATGACAATCCCGCCGCCGATCATAGTCTGGGGACCAACGTGTTCGCCGAAGGCGATCCACACCCAGAGCGGCGCAAGCGGCGTGTCGAGCGCGCCGATCAGGCCGGTCTCGATTGCCGGCAGGCGCTTGGAGCCCCAGGCGAAACAGGCGAGGCCCATGGCGGAATTGACCGCGCCGAAGGCCGCAAGCTGCCAGAGTTCGACAGTGGTGACCGACAGCGGATCCCCGAGCGGCCAGCAGATCAGTCCGCTCAGAAGCGCGCCGATCGCTGCGGCTGGCGCCGCCGCCATTTTCGGGTTCCTGCGCATCAGGATGATCGAGAAGCCCATGCAGAGCGTCATGCCCAGAGCGAGCGCATCGCCGAACAGTCCGCCATCAGCGCCGAAGCCGACCATGACCGCTACCCCGACCAGCGCCGCGGCGCTGGCTGCGATGGCGCCGCGATCGGGAACCTCGTCAAGAAAGATCCAGCCGAGCAACGCGGCAATGAAGGGAATGGTCGCGTAGATCACCGCCCCATGCGCCACGGATGTATGGGCGAAGGAGGTGATGAACATGATCATGCCGCAGATGGTGATGCCTATATAGGCGACTTCCGGCTTGCCGATGCGCAGGAATTCGCGCGTCCAGCCGCGACCATGCATCAGGATGACCACCACGAGCAGGCTTAGAGCGCCGAAAATGCCCCGCCAGGCCAGCAGCGTGCAGCTGTCATGCGGGATCAGGCGAGTGAAAAAGCCGGCGGTGCTCCAGGCCACGGCCGAGAGCGTGACGAGAAGAAGCCCAAGTTGATAGTCGCGGCGCGGTGTCATGGGAGCCTTTGCGGAGAGTCCGAACAAAGTTAGAACAAACTTCTCGGCCTATCTAGCGCAAGCGGTTGAAAGTGGCCGCTAAATTTTCTTGATCCGAGCCCCAAGCTTTTTTGAAGATGAAACGTCTCAGTGTTCGAGAGCTTAGACAGAAAGGGAGGGGCGCTTGGACAAGGAATTGGCGCGCCGCGCCGGCGCCGGAGACCGTGAGGCGTTCAGGACGCTGATCGAGCGGCATTACGGCTTCATTCACGCGACCGCGTGGAAGTGGACGGGCAACAAGGCCGATGCGGAAGACGCAGCCCAGGATGTCTGTATCCGGCTTGCAAGCGCGATCTCGCAGTTTCGCGGCGATGCCGCGTTTCGCACCTGGCTCTATGCGCTGGTCCTCAACACCGTCCGCGATCAGGCGCGCAAGCGGGCGCGGGACGCCAAGCGCGACCGGCAGGCGGATTGGCCTGTAGAAGATGACGGGACTGATGACGAGCGGCTCGAGGCGCTGTGGCAGGCGACACTCGGCCTGTCTCCTCGGCAGAGGGATGCGGTGCTGCTCGTCTATTCCGAAGGTCTCGATCATGCCGAGGCCGGCAAGATCCTCGGCTGCGGCGAAAGCACCATCGCCTGGCACCTGCATGCCGCCCGCAAACGGTTGCGGGCGCTTTTCGGCATGAACGCGGCGTAAGGAGACTGACCATGACACGAGATCTCGACCGTCTTTCCCATCTGGCGCCTCCGGAAGCGTCCGAGACGGCGCGCGCAGCGGCGCTCGACGCCGCCATGGCCGCGTTCGACGCGCAGCAAAAATCTGCGACGGCGCCCCAAGCTTTCAGAGATGGCCGCCGTCCAAGCCTCGTCAAAACCATGATGAGGATCTTCGATATGCCCAGACCACTCTTCGCCGGTTCGGCGATCGCCATGCTGATGCTGGTGCCCGCCGGCCTCTATCTCGCCCGGCAGGCTGAACCGCCGGCAGTTACGCCGGCCGCTGAACCAAACGCGAAGAAGGTGGCTGGCGCGCCGACAAAACGGGAAAGCGAATTCAGCGCATCCGAGGTTCAGGGCCTGCTTGACCAGTCGCCTCAGATGCTATCGCCTACAAAACCAAAGGCGTTGGATATAAACTCCGCGCATGAGGCTCCTGCCGCCGCGCCAGGCGTCGCCATTTCAAACCTCGCTGCTCAGGGCCTTTCGCCGGCTGGTAAGGCGAAGGGATCGCCGAGGCCAGAAAACGCTCATGCCAATCGTTTCCGTATTCCGATCGACGCCTTAGCCGACAGTGACGCTGCGCAACCGGCGCCCGTTTCACAAGGCGACCGTTTTTCCGGCAAAGACGCCTCGCCGATCAAGCGTGTGGCGGAGGAGCCGGTCTCCACCTTCTCCATCGATGTCGACACCGCATCTTACGCCTATGCGCGGCGGATGCTGCTCGATGGCGCGCTGCCGCCGCCCGACGCGGTCAGGCCGGAGGAGATGATCAATTATTTCCGCTATGACTGGCCTGCGCCCGCCTCGCCGGAGGAACCGTTCCGCGCCACCGCCACCGTCATGCCCACTCCCTGGAATACCGGGACCGAGCTTCTCCATATCGGGTTGCGCGGCTATCAGTTGAGCGCTGCGCAACGCAAGCCGGCCAATCTGGTCTTCCTGATCGACGTATCGGGGTCGATGGACGAGCCCGACAAATTGCCGTTGCTCAAGACCGCCTTCCGGATGCTGGTCGACACGTTGACGCCCGAAGACAAGGTGTCTGTCGTCACTTATGCAGGAGCCTCGGGCGTGGCGCTGGAGTCGACGTCAGTGCGCGACAAGGCGAAGATACTCGCCGCCATCGACGCGCTCGGGGCCGGCGGCTCGACGGCGGGCGCTCAGGGCATCGAAACCGCCTATGCGCTGGCGGAAAAGAGTTTCGTCAAGGATGGCGTCAACCGCGTGCTTCTCGCCACCGACGGCGACTTCAATGTCGGCGCGTCGAGCGACGACGCGCTGAAATCGCTGATCGCCGCCAAACGGAAAAGCGGCGTCTATTTGTCGGTGCTCGGCTTCGGCTCCGGAAACTACAATGACGGGTTGATGCAGGCGCTGGCGCAGAACGGCAATGGCCAGGCCGCCTATATCGACACGCTCGCCGAGGCGGAAAAAGCCCTGTCCCAGGATGCGATGTCGGCGCTCTTTCCGATCGCAGAGGACGTCAAGATTCAGGTGGAGTTCAACCCGGCCCGCGTCTCGGAATACCGGTTGATCGGCTATGAGACCCGGGCGCTCAACCGCGAGGATTTCAATGACGACAAGGTCGACGCCGGCGAAATCGGCTCGGGGCATGAGGTGACGGCAATCTATGAAATCACGCCCAAGGGCAGCCCGGCCACGCGGATCGACGATCTGCGTTACGGCGCGCCGGACGCCGCCAAGCCGGCTTCGGATGAACTGGCCTTTGTGAAGCTGCGCTACAAGCGCCCGGGCGAAAAGGAGAGCCGGCTGAGTTCGTTCCCGGTCATGGCGGGAGCCGCCTTGAAGAGCGTCGATGCGGCATCCACCGACGCCCGCTTTTCTGTCGCAGTCGCGGCCTTCGCGCGGAAACTGCGCGGCGACCCGGACCTTTCGGATTATGGTTGGGATCAGGTCCGGGCGCTGGCCGAGGCGGCGCGTGGCGCCGATCCCTTCGGCTACCGGGCGGAATTCATCCGGCTTGTGTCGATCGCCAAGGCGCTGGCGCCCCGCTGAGGGAGCGCCGCACGCCCGGACATTGCATCAGACAGGGGCCTTGGGAAAGGCCAGTTCAAGGCCCCTGGATTTGCGGAGTCCTTCGCGATAGGCGGCGTAAGCCGGGTGCTGGGAGGATTTCGCCAGTTCCATCAGGCGGAATTGCAGCCGCGCAGGCGCATTGTGCCCCAGCCATTCGCCGGTCTTTTCGAGCTTGAGCGAGTTCAGGAAACGGGCTTCGGCCGCGCGGTTCAGCCAGAGCGTCAGGCCTTCGATCAGATTGTCGTCCTGAACAGGATTTTCCATCAGCAGCTTGAGAAAGCTCTGATCGGCGTCCTGAAAACTCTGGGCTTTTTCGGCGACGGCGTCGCGATCGGGAAAGGGGGCTGCGGTCATGGCGTCTTCATCCGTTCAGTTCGTCTTCGAAGCGGGCGGCGGCGGATCGAGATCCTCAGGCGGAAGACCGGCCCGCACGCGCATTATCATCCGCTCATACGCCGATTCGAGGTTCTGGGCGAAAGTTGCGGGATCGAAGACGGGCGAAGCCCCGACTTTTCCGAGGATTTTTGCCGAAAGCGCTTTCCGTTTTTCGTCGTCGCGGGCAAGAGAAAGCGCAAGATCGACATAGGCGACTTCGTCCGTGACCGTGAATTCGTCGAGACCGAGCGTCGCAAGCAGGCTGTCGGTCATCCGACCCCAGAACGCCTCCGTGCGCAGCGACACGATGGGTAGGCCGAGCTGCAACGCTTCGGCGATCATGGCCGCGCCATTGTGGGGGAAGCTGTCGAGAACCATATCCGCCGCCATCAGCCGCGCCAGGCGCTCGCTGCGTCTCGCTGCGGGCGTCGAGAAACGGATACGCTCGCCGGGGACGCCGGCCTCCACCATGGCGGCAAGCAGATTGTCCCTGCTGAAGCGATTGGCGAATTGCAGCCAGAGCACGATACGGTCGTCTGCCTTGAGGATTGCGGCGAGGCTCATGAAACAAGCGGGAGAGAGCCGTCTCTTTTCATGAAAGAAAGCGATGACGATCGCGTCCTCCGGCAAATCCAGCGACGCGCGGCTGCGGGGCTCGATGTCGGCGGGGCGCGGCGGGAGCGGCGTGAAGACGCCCGGAAGGCGGCAGAGCCTTTCCTGGCGGCGCGTCACAGCATCCGCAGGCGCGACCGATGAGTCGGCGACGATATAGTCGTAGTTCAGCCCCGCGCTCGGACCGGTGACTCCGAGAAAACCGACCCTGAGCGGCGCCAACCCTTCCGCCAGCAGGTTCTGTCGGCCCGAGGGCGCATGCCCTGCAAGATCGACGAGAATATCGAGGTTCAGGGCGCGGATGCTGTCGGCCGCGCTCTCGTCATTGATGCCGCCGATGGCCAGGGAGCGAAAGGGAAGGCCTTCGGGCGGATCGGTTTCGAGCGTAATCAGGTCGATGTCCACGCGATTGACGTCATGGCGGGCCAGAACGGGCGCCATCAGCCGCATCGGCGAGGTTTCCGGCGCCAGAGAGGGAAGGAAATAGCCTATCCGCAGCCTGTCTCTCGTCTTGCGCAGCGCCGGTCTGGGCTGCTCGACCAGGGGCTGGGGGAAAAGTCTGAGGTCGGCGGCCAGGGCCTCATCGACGGACCAGTCGATATGGGTGTAGGGATCTTCGGCCGAACGCCAGAACGGATCGCCGCCGCGCAGCCGCGCCAGAAGCGCGTCATTCTCCTCGGCGATATCGCGAAACAGGCAGGTGTGTCGAAGCGCGCGATAATAGAAGCGATGCGTGCGCGCATCGGCAGGCGCGAGATCACGGGCGGCAAGCCCTGCCTGATAGGCTTCGTTGATTGCGAAATGCTCGAGAAAGAGGTGACCGGCGATCAGCATGAATGCCGCGTGATCGCGGCCTTCGGTTTCGGCGGCGCGCCGGAAATGCCGAGCGCCCCTCAAGGGCGAGCCTGTCCGCAAATGGCATTGCGCCAGAATGACGAGGAGAGCCTGCGGGCAATCTTGCTCCTGGGCCAATACGCCGTAGTCGGCGATGACGCCGTGATAATCGCCGCCCTGATATCGCCGGAGCGCATCCTCGAGCGCCGACGTCATGGAGCCTCCATATTCGATCGCGGCTGAAATGGAATCATCGGCGCCGTGTTTCTCCTTTTGCTAAAGGATATCACGACTTATGCTTGTCCGACCCTGACTCTGTCGATCCCATGAAAAAGGGCCCGTCGCCGGGCCCTTCTCAATACTCTCGGCCGTTGTCGGCGTCAGCCGCGGCTGCGGCCGCGACGCTCGCGGGGGGCTGCGGCTTCCTCGGCGGTCTTGTTGCGCAGCGGACCGATGCGCTCGACGATGCTGTCGAGCGTCGGGCGCGGGCCGGGCGTGTGGTTGTCCACGGCTTCGCGGATCGCCGCGAGATGCTCGCAGGAGGTGCCGCAGCAACCCCCGATGATCTTCGCCCCGGCGTCCAGCGCAAGACGCGCATAATCGGCCATCAGCGGCGGGGTGCCGGAATAATAGATCTTCTCGCCGCGGAATTCCGGGATGCCGCAATTGCCCTTGACGACGACGGTGGCGTCCGGCTTGGCCTCTGTCATGGCGAGAAGGGTCGCCAGAATGTCGGACGCGCCGACGCCGCAATTGGCGCCGACGGCGACCGGGCCTTCCCCGATATCGGCGGCGACGCCGTGGATATCCTTGGGCGCTAGGCCCATCATGGTCTTGCCGGCGGTGTCGAAGGAGCCGGTATAGACATAGGGCAGGCCGGTCTTCACCGCCGCTTCGCAGGCGGCGCGGATTTCTTCGGCCGAGGACATGGTCTCGATCCAGGCGACATCGGCGCCGCCGGCCTTGAGGCCTTCCATCTGTTCGGCGAAGGAGGAGACGGCGTCTTCATAGGTCAGCGCGCCGAGCGGAACGAGCAGTTCGCCGGTCGGACCGACCGAGCCCGCGACGATCACCTTGCGCGGCGCCTTGTCGGCGACGGCGCGGGCGATTTCCGCCGCTTTCTTGTTGAGTTCGTGCACCCTGTCCTGGGCGTGATGCAGCTTGAGCCGCTGGCGGGTGCCGCCGAAGGAATTGGTGAGAATGATATCGGCGCCGGCGTCGACGAAATCCTGATGCAGCTTGGTGATGTTTTCAGGTTTGGCTTCGTTCCACAGTTCCGGCGCTTCGCCGGCTTCGAGACCCATGGCGAAAAGCGAGGTGCCGGTGGCGCCGTCGGCGAGGAGGACGCCCTTTTGGGCGAGCAGGTCTGAAAGCGGATTGGCGGTCATGGGCGTATCCTCGCGATTGCTGATGGAGAAAGATATAAAGATATCTTTATATGGATGCAAGGACTTTGGCGCCTGGGAGGGCGCAAACGCCATTTCAGCGCAGACGGTTCTCGGCGGCGAGGAAGTCGAGAAAGGTTCTGACTTTGGCGGAAAGGTAGGCGCGATTGGGGTAAATCGCGTAGAGCGGAACAGCCAGATCCACATCGCCGGGCAGGATTTCCACGAGATTTCCTGTTTTGAGATCTTCGTCCAGTTGCCACCGCGGAAGGATCGTAATGCCCATGCCTTCCAGGCATGCTGCATGAATCAAAGTCTCGTTGGCGCTGCGCATCACCGGCTCGAAGCGGATGATACGCTCTTCGCCGCCGGTTTGCAGCTTCAACTGTCCTGTCGGCATGACCGGCGTATAGGAGAGAAACGGCGCGCCATCGAGATCTGCAAGCGATGTCGGCACAGAGATGCGCTCAAGCAGCGCCCTGGTGGCGACCAAAACGAAACGCATATCGATCAGTTTGCGGCCGACCACGTCTTTTTCGAGCGCCCTGGCCACGCGTATGGCCAAATCATACCCTTCCTCGACCAGATCGACCAGGCGCCCGTTGAGTTCAATATCGAGCTTTACCTCGGGATAAAGGTGGCGATAGGCGGAGAGGATGCCTGCAAACCGCGCATTCGCCATCCAGATCGGCGCGCTCAGCCGCAAGGTCCCACGCGGCGTCTGGGTTGTCGCGCCGAGTTCCGTTTCGATTTCTTCGAGGCCTTCGAGCAAGGGACGAACGCGATCGAAGTAACGCTGGCCCGCTTCGGTCAGGCTGACATTGCGGCTGTTTCGGTTGAGCAGACGCGATCCGAGGCGCTTTTCCAGACGCATGATGTGCTTGCTTACCATCGCCGGAGAGATTTCCAATCGCCGCGCCGCAGTAGAGAAGCTGCGCAGTTCAGCGACCGCCAGGAAGGTTTTCAGGCTGAAGAGAGAGTCCAATTCATTTCCTCCGGGGAAATGCACCCCCAACATGATGCGCAATGATCAACATATCGGAAAGGTGTAAATGTGGCCGCGAAAATGAAAACGGCTCTGGATCAGGGCCGTGTTGAAACCAGGGAACCGGTTTGACGGATTTAGCCAATTCTTCGCGATCATCGCGGATCTGCCGGGACGGGATGGAGCGGTTTGCCGGCAGGGAAAATCGCACTGGCTTTGTTGCTGCGAAGACCTGCAGGACGCGCATTCTCCATGAGATGGGGACGCTTGTCGCAACGTGTCTTGCGGGGGGGAGAGGACGCCGCCGGCTCCCTGAACCTCAGCGCCGGATCGTACGGACTGACGGGAGATGCGTCTCCCTTCCGCCTTTGCCCTCAGCGCCGACACCACGAGCCTGAAGCCTGAAAAGGAAGGACAATACATGGACGACACATATGCATCATCGGAGATTCGCGTCTCGACACCCGGTCGCGCGTATGGACGCGCGCCTTTTGCCCCGCTGTTAGTGCTTTCGCTACTGGCGGCGGCTGTCTCGGGATGCAGCTCCGTGGCGCTGACGGACGGCCATACCCTGACGTCCAGTACTGGGCTGGGTCCGCAAACCGGTCGCCTCAGCAAGAGCAGGATCTTTGTCGATCCCGCAGCGGTCGGCGCGGCAAAAACCGCGCGTATCGAACTGGCCCGGTTGTCGCCGGATGCGGAAGCGCGGGTCAAGGATCCCAAGGATCGCGCGCTGGTCGCCAACGCCGTGAGCCGCGCGCTGTGTGTCGGGCTCAGCGACAAATACCGGATCGTCGGGGCGGATGAGCCGGCGGATCTGACCGTCCGCACCACCGTCACCCGGCTGACGCCGACCGGAAAGGTGGCGGCGGGCGTGTCGACGGCGGTCACGCTCGGCAGCAGCTTCATTCTGCCGGTCAGTGCGCCGAGATTGCCGATCGGGCTGGGCGGAATCGCCGTCGAGGCCGAGGCGCTGGACGCCGTCGGCGCACAACGCGCCGCGATGGTGTGGTCGCGCGGGGCGAACGCCATCACCAACAGCCCCAGAGTGTCGGAGATCGGTGACGCCTATGAACTGTCGGGCGCCTTCGGTCAGGAATTTTCGAGGCTTGTGATCGACGGCAAGGCACCAGGCATGATGCCCAAGATCCCATCCGGGCAGAAACTCAAATCCACGTTCGGCGGAAAGCCGAAATACGCCGCCTGCGAAGCCTTCGGTCGTGCGCCTGGCGTTCCCGGCATGGTCGCAGGCATGGTGGGGGCGCCTCCAGGCTGGACCGACAAATCCGCTGCGAAAGCCCCGAGCGCGCCGGGCCAATAAGCGTCTGCCTGACGCCCGGGATCGTATGACGCGGCGGCCGGAGACGGCCGCCGCATTCGCGTCTCACCATTTCTGATGAACGTGCGGGGCGATCATCTCGTCATACACGGCTTTGACCTCGGCCATCACCTCGTTGGAAAGAGCGGGCAGGGCGGAGGCGCGGGCGTTGTCCTCGGCCTGGGTCTTGTTTTTGGCGCCGGGGATGACGACGGTGACGGCGTCGTTCATGAGGATCCAGCGCAGGGCGAATTGCGCCATCGTCGCGCCGCCCGGAACCAGCGGGCGCAGGCGTTCGACCGCGGCGAGACCGACGTCATAGGGCACGCCGGAGAAGGTTTCGCCCATATCGAAGGCTTCGCCATTGCGGTTGAAGGCGCGATGGTCGTCACTGGCGAACTGGCTCTGCGCGCTCATCTTGCCGGTCAGCATGCCGGAGGAGAGGGGAACGCGGATGATGGTCGCGACATTCCGCGCCTTGGCTTCGCGGAAGAACAGGCTCGCCGGGCGCTGGCGGAAGATGTTGTAGATGATCTGCACCGAGACGACGTTGGGGAATTCGATCGCCTTGAGCGCTTCTTCGACCTTTTCGACCGAAACGCCGTAATAGCGGATCTTGCCCTTGGCGACGAGATCGTCGAGCAGGCCGAAAATGTCGGCGCGGTAATAGAGATCCCATGGCGGGCAATGAAGCTGCACAAGATCGAGCGCGTCGACGCCGAGATTGGCGAGCGACCGGTCTATCCAGGCTTCGAGATTGTCGCGGCTATAGCCTTCGACCACCTGTTTGGGCAGGCGACGACCGGCCTTGGTGGCGACCATCGGGCGCTCGCCGCCGCGTTCTTTCAACACGTCGCGGATGATCTTTTCCGAGCGGCCGTCGCCATAGACATCGGCGGTGTCGATGAAGGTCATTCCGGCGTCGAGCGCGGCATGAAGCGCGGTCTTGGCGTCGCTTTCCGCGACGTCGCCCCAGGAGCCGCCGATGGCCCAGGCGCCGAAGCCGATTTCCGACACCGACCAGGGCGTCCGGCTGAACTGACGTGATTGCATAGGGTCTCTCCTCTTTTGAGGCGCATTTTTCAGCCAGAGGGGCGGAAGTCAATCGGACGCAATTGTAATACAAAACTAAAAAGACCGCGCCTTGTGGGCGCGGCCGAGTTTCGAGTCCCCGCTTTATATAACTCAGATGACCTTGCGCTTCTCCAGCACGTCGTCGAGCCAGTCGGTGCGCATTTCCGGCACGGAGGAAATGAGCTTTTCCGTATAAGGGTGGAAGGGCGGCGAGAAGATCTGCGCCGTCGGCCCATCGGCAACCACCTCGCCGCGCAGCATCACCGTGGTGCGGTGGGCGATGCGGCGGACGATGCCGAGGTCGTGGGTGATGAACAGATAGGCGATCCCCAATTCGTCCTGCAGCCGCTTGAGCAGCTTAAGGATTTCCTCGGCCACCAGCTGGTCGAGCGCCGATGTCGGCTCGTCGCAGATGATCAGATCGGGATTGGCGGCCAGCGCGCGAGCGATGCAGATACGCTGCTTCTGACCGCCCGACAGCGCGGTCGACAGGCGGCCGGCGTAATTTTCGGGCAGGCCGACCTGGCGCAGAAGTTCGGCGACACGGGCGTCGACTTCCGCCTTCGACTTGTTGAAGTAGAAGGCGTAGGGGCGGCCGATGATCTCGCCGATCGTCTGGCGGGGATTGAGCGCGACGTCGGGCAGCTGGTAGATCAGCTGGATGCGGCGCAGCTCCTCCTTTGAGCGGCTCTTGTAAGACGGCGACATCTCCTTGCCGCCGAACTTCACCGAGCCCGATGTGCGTGACAGAAGTCCGGTGATCAGGCGGGCGAGCGAGCTCTTGCCGGAGCCGGATTCGCCGACGACGGCCACCGTCTCGGCCTTGGCGACATCGATCGAGACGTTCTTGAGCACGGTGAAATCGCCGTATCTGCCGACGACATTGTCGACCTTCAGCACGATGTCGCCGCGCACGTCCTCGATCGTGTCCTCGTCGAGCTTGTCGGCGGCCTTGCGTTCGGAGACGAGGGCGGCGGTGTATTCCTTTTCCGGCCGCATCAGGATCTGCTCGGTTTCGCCGAGTTCGACCATCTTGCCGCCGCGCAGCACCATGATGCGGTCGGCGACCTGCGCCACGACCGCGAGATCGTGGGTGATGTAGAGGGCGGCTGTGTTGAGCTCCTTGATCAGTTTCTTGATCAGCGCCAGCACCTCGATCTGGGTGGTGACGTCGAGCGCGGTGGTCGGCTCGTCGAACACCAGGATGTCGGGGCGGCAGGAGATTGCCATCGCCGCCATGGCGCGCTGCAGCTGGCCGCCGGACACCTGGTGGGGATAGCGCGAGCCGAAGTTTTCGGGATCGGGTAGGCCGAGCGAGCGGAACAGGTCGATGGCGTTCTTCTTCGCCTCGTCCGGCTTCATCAGGCCGTGCTGGATCGGCATTTCGCAGACCTGATCCATGATCGTATGGGCCGGGTTGAACGACGCCGCCGCCGACTGGGCGATATAGGCGATGCGCTGGCCGCGCATGTCGCGGCGGCCTTCCGGGGAGAGATCGCGGACGGAGACGCCGTCGATCTCGACTTTACCGCCGGTGATGCGGCAGCCGGCGCGGGCATAGACCATCGAGCCCAGGCCGATGGTCGACTTGCCGGCGCCCGATTCGCCGATCAGGCCGAGCACTTCGCCGCGCTGCAGCTCCAGCGAAACGTTGTCGACCAGAACATTGCCCGAGACGGATTCGATGCGCAGGTCGGTGATCTTGAGGATGGGATAGGCCATGGCTCACATCTCCGCCGAGGCGCCCGAGGGACGGGCATTGATGGACAGGATCCAGTCGACGACGAGGTTCACGCCGATGGTCATGATGGCGATCATCAGCGCGGGCCAGAGCGGCGCCGGCAGACCAGAGACGATCGCGCCGCGGTTTTCCCACACCATGCCGCCCCAGTCGGCATGCGGCGGCTGGATGCCGAGGCCGAGGAAGGAGAGGCCTGCGACGAACAGGAAGTTGAAGCAGAAGCGCAGGCCGAATTCGGAAATCATCGGCGGCAGCGCGTTCGGCAGGATTTCCTTGCGCATGATCCACCACAGGCCTTCGCCGCGCAGGCGGGCCGCCTCGACGAATTCCAAGACCGCGATGTTCATCGACACGGCGCGGGCGAGGCGGAAGACGCGGGTGGAATCGAGGATGGCGATGGTGATGACCAGCGTCGGGATCGAGGAGCCGAACATCGAGAGCACGATCAGCGCGAAGACCAGGAGCGGGATCGACAGCATGATGTCGACGAAGCGCGACAGGATCTGGTCGATCACCACGCCGCCGGTCGCGGCGAGCAGGCCGGCGATCGTGCCCATGGTGAAGGACAGGATCGTGGTGGCGAGCGCCACGCCGATGGTCATGCGGGCGCCGTAGATGATGCGCGAGAGCATGTCGCGGCCGTTCTGGTCGGTGCCCAGCCAATGGGCGGCCGACATGGCCTCCCAGCGCGAGCCGACCGATTCCGATTCGGTGTAGGGCGCGATCCAGGGCGCGAATACAGCCATGAAGATGAATGCCAGGACGATGGCGATGCCGAGCCAGGCGGCTCCGTTTGGTTTGTAACCGAAGATCGTCATGTCACTTCCCCAAAGAAGGCTTGCGCAGGCGCGGGTTGACGAGAATGCTGATCACGTCCGCAGTCGTGTTGAGCACGATGAAGGCGGCTGCGAAGACCAGGCCGCAGGCCTGCACCACCGGCAGGTCGCGTTTTGTCACGCCGTCGACCATGAACTGGCCGATGCCCGGATAGTTGAAGACTTTCTCGATGACGACCACGCCGACGATGAGATAGGCGAGATTGAGCGCGATGACCGCGATGATCGGAGCCGCCGCATTCGGCAGCGCGTGCCGAACGATGACGCGGCTGCGCGGCAGGCCCTTCAGGAAGGCCATTTCGATATAGGGCTGGGACATGATCGCCAGCACCGCCGATCGCGTCATGCGCAGCATATGCGCGGCGACCAGCAGGGTGAGGGTGATGGCGGGCAGCATGGTCGTCCAGAGCTTCATGCCGAGCGACATGCCGGGATAGACCATGACCAGCGACGGAAGCCAGCGGAGCTCGACGGCGAACACCAGGATCAGCACATAGGCGATGAAGAATTCGGGAACCGAGATCGTGGCGAGCGAGACGATGTTGGCGAGGCGATCCGGCCATTTGCCTTCGTTGATGGCGGCCAGGATGCCGAGGCCCACCGAGAGCGGCACGGCGATACAGGCGGCGAAGCCGGCGAGGAAGAGCGTGTTTTCAAAACGCGGCGTGATGGACTGCAGAATATCGCGCTTGTTGGTCATGGCTTTGCCGAAATCGCCCTGCAAGGCGTTCGTGAACCATTCGAAGTAGCGGATGTAGGCGGGACGGTCGAGGCCGAGTTCGGCGCGGAACACCGCGAGCGTTTCGGGCGTGGCGCCCTGTCCGAGCACCGCCGAGGCGACGTCGCCCGGCAGGATTTCCGTCGCGGCGAAGATCAGCACGCTGACGGCGAACAAAGTTACGACCGCAAGCGCGAGCCGCGTGGTTAACAAGCGAAGCATGTCATCGCCCCCTTTATAGTCTTATGGGCAAAATCCGCGTCCGTCCCCACATCCCCGCGCGGTTGGACAGCGGATAAAATACGGGCGCGGAAAATCCTTTCCGCGCCCGAAATCGCTATCAGGCGAACCAGGCCTTTTCGGCCACGCGGTTGTCGTCCATGTCGTAGCGGGCATGCGGCTTCACGCCCTGAACCTTCGGCGAGTAGCCGTCGAGGTAGTCGGTGATCGCAAAGCAGATCATGCCGCCGTCTTCGGAAATCATTTCCTGGCACTTGCCATAGATTTCCTTGCGCTTGGCGTCGTCCAGCTCGATGCGGGCTTCGGCCACGAGGGCGTCGAAGTCCGGCTTGCGCCAGTTGGAGTCGTTCCAATCCGAAGCCGAACCATACACCTGGGTGAAGGTCTGGTCGGCGGTCGGGCGGCGGCCCCAGTAAACGGCGCAGAAGGGAACCTTGAGCCAGACGTTGTCCCAGTAGCCATCGGGTGAGACGCGGTTGACGGTGAGGTCGATTCCGGCCTTCTTGATGGATTCCTGGTAGATCGTGGCGCAGTCGACAGCGGTGCCCCAGGCGCCTTCCGACGTCTGCAGTTCGATCTTGGTTCCAGCGGCGAGACCGGCCTTCTTGAAGTGGAAGGCGGCCTTGTCGGGATCATAGGCGCGCTGCGGCATGGAGGCGTTGTAATAGGGGTTCAGCGGGTCGAGCGTATGGTCGTTGCCCGGGATAGCGTAGCCCGAATAGACCTGGTCGATGATCTTCTGGCGATCGATGCCGTATTTCAGAGCAAGGCGCAGGTCCTTGTTGTCGAACGGAGCGTCGGTGACGCGCGAGACGAAGCAGAAGCGGTTGCCCGTGCCCTTGGTGCGGACGACGGCGACGTTCGGATCCTTCATCAGATTGTCGACCGTGCGGGCGTCGATGCGGTTGATCGCGTCCACCTGGCCGGACTGCAGGGCAGCCGAACGAGCGGCCGGGTCCTGGATGTAGATGAGTTCGACGGCGTCGAAATTGCCGCGGTTCGGCTTCCAGTAATCGCCGCGGTTCTTGAAGGCGATGCGGACGCCCGGCTCGAAGCTTTCCAGCGTATAGGCGCCGGTGCCGATCGGGTTGTTCCAATCCGTGAAGTCCTTGGGCACCACCACCAGATGGTAGTCGCCGAGGATGGCCGGGAAGTCGGCGTTGCCGGCCGACAGCGTGATGCTGACCTGGCTCGGCGAGGTGGCCGAAATATCGGCGATCTGCTCGAGGATGCCCTTGGCCGGCGACTTGGTTTCGCCGCGATGCAGGCCGATCGAGTAGATGATGTCGTCGGCGTCGAGCGTCTTGCCGTTGGAGAACTTGATGCCCTGGCGGACGTTGAAGGTCCACTGCTGCGCGCCCGGCTCTACATCCCAGCTTTCGAACAGTTCGCCGGTCGGATTGCCTTCGCTGTCGAATTCGACGAGGCAGTTCATGAGGGCGAGCGAAGCGGCGATCATCACCGAGTCGGCATAGGTGCGCGGGTCGAGCGAGTCGGAGGCGGAGCCGCCTTCCATGCCGAGACGCAGCGTGCCGCCCTTCTTGGGCTCGGCGGCCTGCGCCTTGGAGAACATCGAGGATGCTGCCGGGATCGCGATGCCGGTGGCCAAAGCCAGCTGCATGAAATCACGACGGGAAAGGCTGCCCTTGCGGGCGAGCTGTTCAGCCGCTTTCAGTTTGCTTTCGAAGTCATTCATGTGTGGTCTCCCTTGTTATGCTGCGAATGGCTGATGGCCGGTTGTTCCCCAAAGGGCCCCAGCGATTGTGGTGAAACCGATCTGCGCGGCTCGCGGCGCGGCGCGTCGATCCGTCTGGCGAAAGGCATAGATTGTCGGGAAGGATTCGAAAGCAGACCCTGCGCTTTGGCCGAGATGCCGCTTGCCGCTGTCATCCATACAGAGCATGTCTCCCAGTTGTCCGAAACGATCTCCGCTTCGGTCTCAGTTGAATGATCGCCCGCGTCGCATAGGCGCATGCGCGGCGATATTCCACAAGTCTTCCGTTCCCAGGCGTGAGCATTTTTTATATATCTCTAAACGTCGCCGTAGCGTCGCTTGAGACTGTTTGCACTCACGAAAATGAACTGTACGGCTTCGAATGAATAAATCAACACCCCCTTGGCCGAGCTGAGTTCAGGCTTAAAAAATCCTATTCCAATTGCGACGGATTGTCGCCGCATGCAGTGTCCCTTTATGCGTTTGTTGTGAAATATTGCGCGCCATGGTGGTGATCCGGTCCCTCGCCAAGGCTCTGTACAGCAATGTTATTCGGCTTGAGACCTAATGTGTCGAAAATGCGTCGCGCCGCCGTCGGCAAAATTTTTTTTGGCGGATCTTCAAAAAAAATCGCGGGGAGGGCGCCGACCCTTTTTTTGAAACTTGGGCTGCTCATAAACCATCCGGTAAGAATGTGTCGATAAATCTCTATTCGCGGCGGGCCGAGGCACCGCTTCTCCGGTTCAGGTATTGCGTACCGGAGCACCTCGCGCCGCAATTTTCCTCTTTTCCTCCTGTTTCGATTGATCAAGCGCGCTGATGTTGCGCTAGGCGGCGCGTCTGCGTCGCAGGCCTGTCTTGTCTATGGCGTCGCGGAGTGGCATGCCCGAGCCGGATGCCGAGGGAGTGATAAGATGGCCAAAGCGATCATGCTGCAGGGGACGGGTTCCGATGTCGGGAAGACGGTGCTGGTCGCTGGTCTCTGCCGGATCGCGGCGCGTCGCGGACTGAAAGTGCGTCCGTTCAAACCGCAGAATATGTCCAACAACGCAGCGGTCAGCGACGACGGCGGCGAAATCGGCCGGGCGCAATGGCTGCAGGCGTTGGCCGCGGGCGTTCCCTCCAGCGTTCATATGAACCCGGTACTTTTGAAGCCGCAATCAGAGACCGGCAGCCAGATCATCGTGCAGGGCAAGGTTTATGGACAGGCCAAGGCGCGGGATTATCAGCGGCTGAAGCCGGAACTGCTGGCTCATGTGCTCGACAGCTTTCGCCGCATCTCTGAAGACGCCGATCTGGTGATCGTCGAAGGGGCCGGGTCGCCCGCCGAGATCAATCTGCGCCCGGGCGACATCGCGAATATGGGATTCGCCCGCGCTGCAAATATCCCCGTGGCTTTGGTGGGCGATATCGACCGGGGCGGCGTCATCGCCTCCGTCGCAGGCACGCATCTGATCCTCGACCCGGAGGATCGCGCCATGGTGAGCGGCTATCTGATCAACAAGTTTCGCGGCGATGTCAGCCTGTTCGACGACGGGATCAGGGCGATCGAGCGCTTCACCGGATGGTCCTGTTTCGGCGTCGTCCCCTGGCTGAAAGCCGCCGCGCGGCTGCCGGCCGAGGATTCGGTCACGCTGGAGCGGCTGGTGAAAGGAAAGAGCGGCGCTCTCAAAGTCGTCGTGCCGGTGACGCCGCGAATCGCCAATTTCGACGATTTCGACGCTCTCGCCGCCGAACCCGAAGTCGAGTTGATCTTTGTAAAGCCGGGCGAGGCGATACCGGCGGACGCAGGCCTGGTCGTGCTCGCGGGATCCAAATCGACCATCGGCGACCTCAAGGCCTTGAGAGAGTGTGGATGGGACCGCGATATTGCGCAGCATGTGCGCTGCGGCGGTCGGGTGATGGGAATTTGCGGCGGCTACCAGATGCTGGGTCGCAAGATCCGCGACCCGCTGGGTTTGGAAGGCGACGATCGCGAGATCGACGGTCTGGCGCTGCTGGATGTGGAAACCGTGATGGCGCCGGAGAAGCGGCTGGCCAACAGTTCGGCGCGCTCTGTCGTCTATGGCGCGCCCTTGCAAGGCTACGAGATTCACCTTGGTGATACGATCGGCGGCGATTGTGTCAGGCCCTATGTTGAGATCGACGGGAAACCTGATGGCGCGATGTCGGCCGATGGCCGGGTCGTCGGCACCTATCTGCACCGGATCTTCGACGCCGACGGCTTCAGGCGGGCGCTGCTTGGGAGTTTCGGCGTGGCGGGTGGCGGTTTCGATTATCGCGCCGAGGTGGAGCAGGCTCTCGACGATGTCGCGGTCGAACTCGAAGCAGTGCTCGATTCCGACTGGCTCGACGGATTGATGCGGGTTTGATGCTCGCACTCGCTGTCTTTTGTTGAGAGCAGCGTCGTTCATGTCGCATTTGGATTGACGCGGTTCAATGCCCTCCTTTATGGTCATCTTGTTTGGTTCCCGGAGGGCGCAAAGTCCAAGGGATCAAAAGGGAACGGGAAGGATGGACCCAAGCGGGCATCTTTATCCCGGCCGACCCCGCGACTGTAGAGCGGCAGAGGTATTCCCGGGATGCCGTTCGACGTGTTTTCGGACTGCCGGCATGGGGCTGGCGCGAAAAAGCGGAAGAGCGGCGTTCAAAGCCACTGGAAAGACTGACGCGACAACACGGTCCTGGACGCCTCTATTTCTACGAATCGTCCGTTCTGCGCATCAGACATTATTTCCGGGAAGGCGAGGGAATGCTGATGCATGGGTGCGCCCATGCGAGAGCCGTGAGCCAGGAGACCTGCCAGACACAGCCGCGCAGAGATGCGCATATATTCTTGCCAGCAGCACGGAGGTTGTTATGGCCCGCACGAACACGATTTCTTCTCCCCTTTCCCTGTCCGACCGTATGGTGGCCGGTCTGTTTGCCGCCGCTCTCGGCGCATTCATGATCTTCGGCGCCGGCTTTGCGCATTCGAACGTTCTGCATGACACCGCTCATGACGTTCGTCACGCCAACGGCTTTCCCTGCCACTAAGCCAGCGATCCCGGCCCGACGGCATGCGCCGGAGCTTTCGGGCTCGGGCGCAACTGTCGTTTATGCGCCGGTCTCGCGGGTCCTTCGAAAGGGACTGCCATGATCACACGATATCTCTTGGTCGCTCTGGTGGCCGGGTTGCTTGCTGGCGTTCTGGCGACGGTGGCGCAACATGCGCGCGTCGTGCCGCTCATTCTCGAAGCCGAGAAATACGAAACCGCGCCGGATGCGGCGCATGACCATTCCTCTGCGCTCGATCTCGGCCTCTTCACGCCAGCTCAGGCGCATGAACATGCGGCCGAGGGCGAAGACGAGGGCGGCATGCTGTTTGGCGTCGACCGTCTCACCGGCACGCTGATGGCCAATCTCGTCACCGGCACGGGCTTCGCGCTCATCCTGATGGCGGCTTCGCTTCTCTCCGGCCGGTCGGTCACGCTCGCCAACGGCGCCGTCTGGGGCGTGCTCGGCTGGCTGGTGTTCCAGATGGCTCCGGCGCTCGGACTGCCGCCGGAATTGCCCGGCTTCCCGGCTGGCGACCTGATGGCGCGGCAGATCTGGTGGGTGGGCTGCGCGGCGGCGACTGCAGGCGCGCTCGCTTTGTTCCTGTTGCGTCCGGAAATCTGGGCCAAGGCCTTCGGCGTCGTGCTGATGCTCGCTCCGCATGCGATCGGCGCGCCGCAGCCTGAGGATGTCTCGACCTCGGTTCCGGCCCTTCTGGCTGCCGAATACGCCTCGGCGGCGCTGGCGACTGGCCTGTTCTTCTGGGTGATGATTGGGCTCGGCATCGGCGCGCTCAATCAGCGCTATGTGGATCGGGCGGCGTGAGCGGCTTTGCGACATTGGTGCTCGGCGGGGCGCGATCGGGAAAATCCCGTTTCGCCGAGCAGATCTGCCGCGACAGCGGCCTGACGCTGCATTACATCGCGACAGGCCGCGCCTGGGACGGTGAGATGGAGGCGCGCATCGCGGCTCATCGCGCCGATCGCGGACCGGCCTGGACCACGCATGAGGCGCCGACCGATCTGGTCGGGACGCTGGCGGCAATCGATGATCCTGAGAACGTCGTGCTGGTCGATTGCCTGACGCTCTGGGTCACCAATCTGATGATGGAGGAGCGGGCGCGCGCGGCTGAATTCGAAGCGCTGGCGAATGCAGTTGCTGCGCCGAAAGCGCGGATCGTGCTCGTCAGCAACGAGGTCGGCCTGGGCATCGTGCCGGACAACAAGATGGCGCGGGAGTTCCGCGATCACGCCGGCCGTCTCCATCAAATGATCGCGCAGGTCGCGCGGGACGTTTATTTCGTAGCGGCCGGATTGCCGCTGAAAATGAAGGGTTGAACCATGCAGAAGATACCGGCCACCGTGATCACGGGCTTTCTCGGCGCGGGCAAGACGACAATGATCCGCAATCTGCTGTCGAACGCCGGCGGCAAGAAGATCGCGCTGATCATCAATGAATTCGGCGATCTCGGCGTCGACGGCGACGTGCTGAAGGGCTGCGGCGCCGAGGCCTGCACCGAAGACGACATTATCGAACTCAACAAT
This sequence comes from Rhizobium sp. FKL33, assembly GCF_005222915.1. GTDB lineage: Bacteria > Pseudomonadota > Alphaproteobacteria > Rhizobiales > Rhizobiaceae > Rhizobium_E. The sequence continues at coordinate 12,575 of NZ_STFX01000007.1, read as the reverse complement.
GGCTGCATCTGCTGCACCGTCGCCGATGATTTCATCCCGACCATGGAAAAGCTGCTCGCCCGTGACGTGAAGCCCGACCATATCGTCATCGAGACCTCTGGCCTTGCGCTGCCGCAGCCGCTGGTCGCCGCTTTCAACTGGCCGGGCATCAAGACGGCCGTGACGGTCGACGGCGTGGTGACGGTGGTCGACAGCGCCGCCGTGGCCGCCGGTCGTTTCGCCGACGATCACGATGCGCTGGACGCGCAGCGCAAGGAAGACGAAGGCCTCGATCACGAAAGCCCGATCGAGGAACTCTTCGAGGACCAGCTGACTGCCGCCGACCTGATCGTGCTCAACAAGACCGATCTGCTCGACGCCGCCGGCATCCAGGCCGTGCGCGACGCGGTGAACGCCGCCACCGCCCGCAAGCCCAAGATGATCGAAGCCAGGAATGGCGAGATCCCGGCCTCCGTCCTGCTCGGCCTGGGCGTCGGCACCGAAAGCGACATCGAAAACCGCAAGTCGCATCACGAACTCGAGCATGAGGGCGCGCCGCACGACCATGACCACGACGAATTCGAGAGCTTCGTCGTGGAGCTTGGCGCGCTGAAGGATGCGGGCGCTTTCGTCGAGGCGCTGAAGCCGGTGATCGACAAGCACGACATTCTCCGCCTCAAGGGATTCGCCGATGTCGCCGGCAAGCCGATGCGGCTGGTGATCCAAGCCGTGGGCTCACGCATCGAGACCTATTTCGACCGCCCCTGGGCGCCCGGCGAGGCTCGCGCCACACGCCTGGTGGTGATCGGCCTGCATGACGAAATGGACGATGCGGCGATCACGGCGGAGATCAAGGCGCTGGGGTGAGTTTGGCCCATCCCGAGATATATGCTAGTTTCAGGCGGTGAAGGAGTTGAGACATGACGATGTCGGTGACCTTGCCGCCCGAATTCGAGGAGCGGCTCTCCGCTTTGGCCCGGAAGACCGGCCATGCCCGCGAGGACCAGTTGAAGTGGATCATTTCACAGGGTCTCGAGGATATGGAAGACTATTACGCCGCCCAGGACGTGCTCGACCGCGTCCGGCGCGGCGAAGAGAAAGTCGTTTCGTCCGAGGATATCTGGCGTGGGCTTGGTTGCTAGCTTTATGATCCTAGCCAGATCGGCAAGCCTTTGACCGGTGATTTGGGCGGACTCTGGCGGTATCGTGTCGGCGATTACAGGATCATCTGCGAATTGCGGGATGCGCAACTCTTCGTTCTTGTGGTCACGGTCGATCACCGAAAAGATGTCTATCGAAGACGTGGTTAGGCTCGCGCAGAAGCGGCGCTTCCGCTCTTGTTGCGGTTAACGCCGGCTCAGCACCATAGAAGAAAACGAGATAGAAATCGAATGCATCTCCTCCTCGCCCAGAAAGGCTCGCTCTCCGATAGCGAAGACGCCGTCGATCTCGGCCAGACGCCGGGGGAGATCGTGTTCCTGTCGGCGGCCGACACCGAGATTGCATCGGTGGCGCGGGCGACCGCTGAGAGCGCGATCGATTGGCGCATCGTCAATCTCGCCAGCCTCAAACATCCGATGTCGATCGATCTCTGGATCGAGAAAACGGCGCGGCATTCTAAGCTCGTCGTGCTGCGCGCGCTCGGCGGCTACGGCTATTTCACCTATCTGATCGAGGCGCTGATGGGGGCGGCCCAGCGGCATGGCTTTCAATTCGCCACGCTGCCGGGCGATGATCGACCTGACGCCGGCGTCGACGCGTGGTCGACTGTTGCGGCGGAGGACGTCAAGACGCTGTGGACCTATCTGGTCGAGGCGGGGGCGGAGAATGTGGCGGGGTTTTCGCGCTATTGCGAGGCTTTGAGCGGGCGCGGGGAAAAGCCTGCGGCGCCGGTGAAGCTCGACAAGGCCGGGATCTGGTGGCCGGGCAGGGGCGTGGTCGATGTGGATGTGTGGGAAGAGGTGTCGGTGGGTGGATCACCCCCCTCTGCCCTGCCGGGCATCTCCCCCTCAAGGGGGGAGATCGAAGGAGGCGAGGCCTCGCTCTCATTGGAGCCGTCGAGATCTGGGCGAAGGTCGCGCGCCCAGCCAATCTCCCCCCTTGAGGGGGAGATGTCCGGCAGGACAGAGGGGGGTATCCCGCAGGCGCTACGCCATCCGGAGGAGAGTGCGCCGAGTGCCCAAACCCCACTTGCCGTCATCACCTTCTACAAAGCGCTGGTCCAATCCGGCCAGACCGCGCCGGTCGAGGCCCTGATCGAGGCCTTGCAGGCGCGCGGCTTGCGGGTGCTGCCGATCTTCGTCACCAGCCTCAAGGAGCCGGTGTCGGCCAAGACGATCCGGGCGCTTTTTCAAACTTACGCGCCCGATGTCGTGCTGAACGCCACGAGTTTCGCCGTCGTCTCGCCGGGGGCGGAAAAGACCGGCACGGTGCTGGATGAGACCGGCGCGCAGGTGCTGCAGGTGATTTTCTCGGCGCTGACCCGCGAGGCCTGGGAAAGCTCCACGATGGGCCTCGCAACGCGCGACCTCGCCATGAATGTGGCGCTGCCGGAAGTGGATGGCCGGGTTCTGACCCGGGCGGTGTCCTTCAAGAAGGCGGCGCGGTTTGACCCGCGGGCGCAGGTCAATATCGTCGGGCCGGAGCCCGAGCCGTCGCGCATCGCTTTCGTGGCGGAGCAGGCGGCGCGTTGGGCGCGGCTGCGGCGTTTGGAAAACAGTCAGAAAAACGTGGCGCTGATCCTCGCCAACTACCCCAATCGCGATGGCCGGCTCGGCAACGGTGTGGGCCTCGATACGCCGGCCGGCGCGCTGGAATCGCTCAAGGCGATGAAGGCGGCGGGCTATGTGACGGAGGATCTTCCCGAAAGCGGCGACGGCCTGATCAACCATCTGATGGCGGGGCCGACCAATGCCGCCGCCGACGGACGCGAGATCCGCGAGACGCTGTCCTTGAGTCATTACAAGGACTTCTTCGCCCGTCTTCCCGTTCAGATTCAGGATGAAGTCACGGCGCGTTGGGGCGGGCCGGAGGACGATCCGTTCTTCCTCGACGGCGCTTTCGCGCTGCCTCTTTGCCGCTTCGGGCAGGTGCTCACCGGCATCCAGCCGGCGCGTGGCTACAATATCGATCCCAAGGAGACCTATCACTCTCCTGACCTCGTGCCGCCGCATGGCTATTTCGCCTTTTACGCCTTCATCCGAGAGGCGTTCGGCGCCGATGTCGCCATCCATATGGGCAAGCATGGCAATATGGAGTGGCTGCCGGGCAAGTCTTTGGCGCTGTCGGAGACCTGCTATCCCGAAGCGGTGTTCGGGCCGCTGCCGCATCTCTATCCCTTCATCGTCAACGACCCGGGCGAGGGCACGCAGGCCAAGCGGCGGTCTTCGGCCGTCATTCTCGACCATCTGACGCCGCCGCTGACGCGGGCGGAGAGCTACGGTTATCTGAAGGATCTCGAAGCGCTGGTGGACGAGTATTTCCTCGCCCAGGGTTCCGATCCGCGCCGCATCGTGCTGCTCAAGAAGCAGATCCTCGATCTCGCCGCCGACACCGGCCTTGGCGAGGATGTCGGCATCGCCGGACTCGACGAGGACGCGGCCTTGCAGAAGCTCGATGCCTGGCTTTGCGATCTCAAGGAATTGCAGATCCGCGACGGGCTGCATGTGTTTGGCGTCGCGCCGCAGGGACGTTTGCTGACGGATCTGACCGTGGCGCTGGTGCGCGTGCCGCGCGGCGATGGCGAGGGCGGCAACGCCAGCCTGCAGCGGGCGATGGCTTTGGATTTGATGGAGGAGGCGCTTCTTACGGAAAGGGTGGCTCACCCCCCTCTGTCCTGCCGGACATCTCCCCCTCAAGGGGGGAGATTGGAGGATGCGCGATCCTCGCGACCCACCAGCCTCGGCGATGAAACGTTAGAGCTTGCCGCTCAAGCGGGCGGTGGCCCCCAGCCGATCTCCCCCCTTGAGGGGGAGATGTCCGGCAGGGCAGAGGGGGGTAATCCTGGCTCGACCTTCGACCCGCTGGACTGCGACATGGCCGCCCCTTGGACCGGCCCGCGCGCCCCAATTCTTACCACGCTCATAGACGCCCCTTGGCGCACCAATGGCGACGCGGTCGAGCGTATCGAATTGCTGGCGTCGAAACTCGTCTCCGGCGAGATCCCTTGCCCCGACACATGGCTGCGCACTCGCACTGTTCTCGATCAGGTCGAGACGCGATTGAAGCCGTCGATCGAAGCCTGCGGCCATGCGGAGATCGAGGCGCTGATGCGCGGTCTCTCCGGCCGTTTCGTCTCCCCCGGACCCTCCGGCGCGCCGACGCGCGGGCGGCCGGATGTGCTGCCGACGGGGAAGAATTTCTACTCGGTCGACACCCGCGCGGTGCCCACGCCGACGGCCTGGGAACTCGGACGAAAATCGGCGGAACTTCTCGTCACGCGCTATGCGCAGGATCACGGCGATTGGCCGAAAAGCCTGGGCATCACCGCCTGGGGCACCTCCAATATGCGCACCGGCGGCGATGATATCGCGCAAGCCCTTGCGCTGATCGGGGCCAAGCCGGTGTGGGATATGGGCTCGGCGCGGGTGACCGGCTATGAGATCATTCCGGTGTCCATGCTTGGGCGCCCGCGCGTGGATGTGACGCTGCGGATTTCCGGCTTTTTCCGGGATGCGTTTCCGGAGCAGATCGCGCTGTTCGACAAGGCGGTGCGCGCCATCGGCGGGCTCGACGAGGACGAGGCCGACAATCCGATTGCCGCGCGCATGAAGGCGGAGGCGCAAGCGATCGCGGCCAAGGGCGAGGCTGACGACAAGAAGGCGGCGCGACAGGCTGGCTACCGCGTGTTCGGCTCCAAACCGGGCGCCTATGGCGCAGGCCTGCAGGCGCTGATGGACGAAGGCGGTTGGGAGAACAAGGCCGACCTCGCCGAAAGTTTCGTCGAATGGGGCGGCTACGCCTATGGCGCCGAAGAGGAGGGCGAGGCCGAGCGCGGCCTGTTCGAGACGCGCCTGTCGCAGATTGAGGCCGTGGTGCAGAACCAGGACAATCGCGAGCACGACCTGCTCGATTCCGACGATTACTATCAGTTCCAGGGCGGCATGGCGGCGGCGGCGGAGCATCTGTCGGGGCAAAAGCCCGCCATCTATCACAACGACCATTCGCGACCGGAAAAGCCGGTGATCCGCTCGCTGGAAGAAGAGATCTCGCGCGTGGTGCGCGGCCGCGTCGTCAATCCGAAATGGATCGCCGGCGCGATGCGCCACGGCTACAAGGGCGCCAGCGAAATGGCGGCCACCGTAGACTTCATGTTCGCCTATGCCGCGACCACTGGCGCAGTGAAAAGCCACCACTTCGAGGCGGCCTATCAGGCCTATCTGATGGACGAGACGGTGCGCGATTTTCTCAGTGAGAAGAACGAGGCGGCGCTGCGCGAAATGGCCCAGAAGCTGATCGAGGCGATGGATCGCAAACTTTGGTCCCCGAAATCCAACTCGGCTCGGTTTGAGTTGGAGGAACTCGCTGGGATAATGATAAATGCAGACCTATAGCAGGAGGTGAACATGTGCAGGAGGACCGTGTCATGCCCCATATCAGCATGAGTGACTTTCGCCAGAATCTTTCGGCTCATCTTGATGCGGTCGAGCTTGATCGCGCGCCCCTGTTCGTCACGCGCAACAGGAAGAAGGCTGTCGTCATCCTTTCGGAAGATGAGTTCGAAAGCATGATGGAGACATGTCATCTTCTATCCAGCCCCGCCAATGCCGAGCGGCTGCGCGCGTCTATCGCCGAAGCAAACGCGGCGCAGGGTGACGTTCGCACATTGATCGATCCTGATGATAGGACTGCATAGTCGGCTGACGATATGCAGAAATCGTTTGTGACGGCGCAACGTTAGAAGCCGGAATTGCTGGCAGCCTACAGCGTGCGCACACGCAAACCAAACCTGACCCGTTTGCACGCGGACCAATTGACAAGGAATTTGACAGAGTGACCGAGCTCCCCTCCGAAACCACCGCCCCCCAAGACGACGCCCGCCATGCCGAGAAGATGGCCAAGAAGAAGGCGGCGCGTGACAAGATCATGGCCGGCAAGAGCGGCGAGAAGGGGTTGATCATCGTCAACACCGGCAAGGGCAAGGGCAAGTCGACGGCCGGTTTCGGGATGATCTTCCGCCATATCGCCCACAAGATGCCCTGCGCGGTGATCCAGTTCATCAAGGGCGCCTGGGCCACCGGCGAGCGCGACCTGATCGAGGCGCATTTTTCCGATATCTGCGAGTTTCACACCATGGGCGAAGGCTTTACCTGGGAAACCCAGGACCGCGCCCGCGACGTGGCGCATGCCCAGAAGGCCTGGGCGAAGGCCAAGGAGCTGATTTCCTCGGGCGAGAAATCCATGGTGCTGCTCGACGAAATCAATATCGCGCTTCGCTACGACTATATCGATATCGCCGAGGTCGTCGAGTTCCTGACCCATGAGAAGCCGCCGATGTGCCATGTCGTGCTGACCGGCCGCAACGCCAAGGACGAATTGATCGAGATCGCCGATCTCGTCACCGAAATGGAGCTGATCAAGCATCCGTTCCGCTCGGGCATCAAAGGGCAACAGGGCGTCGAATTCTGACGCCCCGCCATTGGTTTTGTTCAATGCGCGTGGTCGTGGCCATGCGCATGATCGTGATGATCGTGATCGTGTCCGCCCTGTTCCGCCTCCCTCAGTTCCTCGCGAGCCTGGGTGAGGATCTGGACGGATGACCAAAGGAACAGGCCGGCCATGATCGCGGCGACGATCAGATCGGGCCAGGGCGTGCCGGTGCCCCAGACGCCGAGGCCGGCGATGACAACGATGACATTGCCGATCGCGTCATTGCGCGAGCACAGCCATACCGAGCGGACATTGGCGTCGCCATCCTTGTAGCGGATCAACAGCAGCACGGTGGCGAGATTGGCGGCGAAGGCCAGCGCGCCGATCAGCCCCATCGTCTCAGCGCTGGGTTGGTTGAGATAGAAGATGCGATACACAGTCGAGCCGGCCACCCAGAGGCCGATCAACACCAGCGATACGCCTTTGACCAGGGCGGCGCGGGCGCGGATCTTCAGGCTCATGCCGATTACGGCGAAAGACAACGCATAAGTGAGCGCATCGGCGAGAAAATCGAGCGAGTCCGCTTTCAGCGCCTGCGAGCCGCCCAGTTGCCCCGCGACCATCTCGACGGCGAAGCCCAGGGTATTGATGGCGATGACAATTTTCAGCCGGCGCTGATAGATGGGGTCGAGCCCTTCGAAGGAGTGGTTGTGGTCGTGTCCGGCGCCCATATCGGTCTTCCTCTTGTTTTTGCTGCGGACGCTACCCATAATCCCTCTAGTGACTAGAGGGTCAAGCGCATGCTCAAAGAATTTTCGATTGGCGATCTGGCGAAATTGACGGGCGTCAAGGTCCCCACCATCCGCTATTACGAGGAGATCGGCCTGATGACGGCCCCGCCGCGCAGCGAGGGCGGCCAGCGTCGCTATGGCGACACGGCGCGCGATCGTCTCGGCTTCATCGCGCATGCCCGCGACATGGGCTTTTCGATCGAGGCGATCCGCGGCTTGCTCGACTTGTCGGAACATCCGGAAAAGCCCTGCTCACGCGCCGACGCCATCGCCCGCGACCGTCTCGACGACGTGAGGCGGCGGATCGAAAAACTGAAACGGCTGGAGGCGGAGCTGGAGCGGATGCTGTCAGACCATCGGGGCGGGACGGCGGGAGAGTGCCAGATCATCGAGGTGCTGAGCGATCATAGGCGCTGCCACGGGGAGCATTGAGGCGACGGTCTAGCCTTATCGGCGCCCTCAAACTCCCAGCCAGATCCTGACAGGATTGGCGGGGTCGGACAGAAGCTTTACCGCCAACGCGATGCAGGTGACCACAAGCAGCGGCTTGATGATCTTTGCGCCGCTCCTCATGGCGAGCTTCGAGCCGAGCTGGGCGCCGAGAAATTGACCTGCGCCCATCACCAGGCCGGTTTGCCAGGAGATCATGCCGGAGATCGCGAAGACGAGGAAGGCGCCAATATTGGAGGCGAAGTTCAGCATTTTGGTATGCGCCGTGGCCTTGAGCAGGCCGAAGCCGGCCAGAGTCACGAAGGCCAGCATGAAAAAGGAGCCGGTGCCGGGGCCGAACACGCCGTCATAGAAGCCGATCAGCGGTACGATGGTCAGCCCGAACAGGAAGGGGGTGATGCGGCGATGCTGGTCGTCGTCGCTGATCCTCGGCTTGAAGCCGAAATAGAGCGCGATGGCGATCAACAGAAGCGGCATCAGCGCTTTCAGCACATCGCCCGGAATGAAGGTGGTGAGCACGGCGCCGAGCGCCGCACCGAGCGCCGACATCAGCGCCATCGGCAATTGCGTCTTCAGCTCGACATGGCCGCCGCGCGCATAGGCCAGCGTCGCCGAGCCAGAACCGAACAGTGACTGCAGCTTGTTGGTGCCGAGCGTCTCTATCGGCGCAAAGCCGGCGATCAGCATGGCCGGCACCGTGATCATGCCGCCGCCGCCGGCAATGGCGTCGATGAAGCCGGCGAGGAAGGCGGCGGCGAAGAGAAAGGCGAGAAGGGCAAGAGTAATTTCGGGCAAAACGAGCATCCTTTGGCGGCCCGACCCATGCCATTCGAAGGGCTTCGTTTCAAGCGCGTTCACCCTGACGAAGGAGGAAACCGGCTTTCTCTTGACCCCGGCGCCTGACCGGTGTCAAAAGCGCCACACTGGAATAGGAAAGACACTCTGAATGAAAGCCAGGATCATCCTGCATTGCGGGGCGCCCAAGACGGGCTCCACGAGTTTCCAGCATCTGCTCTACGCGAACCGGCCGCTGCTCCTGGAAAAGGGATTTTACTGTCCTGCGGTGTCGCGCAAGAAGCGGGTCAAGGATGACGTCCGCATCCTGCTCGGCGAAATGTCGAAGCCGGAGAACGACAATCAGGCCTATCGCTTCCACATCGCGGAGGTGATCGAGAAGATCCGCGCCGAGACCGGATGCCATACGCTGATCATTTCCAATGAAAACCTGCTTGGGAAGCCCTTCATGGGGCCGAAGCGGAAATTCTATGAAAGCGCCGAAGAGCGCGCCGAGCGGCTGCATCTGGCGCTGCAGGATTACGATGTCGATGTCCGCTTCGTGATCCGTGACTATGCGGGTTTCCTGCCGTCCTGGTATGTGCAGCAGGTGCGCATGGGCAGCGCCATGCGCTTTTCGGAGTTTCTACGCGGCTATGATTTCAAGGGCATGAGTTGGGAAGCGCCCGTTTCGGCGCTGCGCCGGCATTTCGAACCCGGCCGGGTCGGCATTTTCGACCATGCCGACATGATCGCCGATCCCATCGGCTTTCTCCGGACAATGTTTCCGGATGTGATGGCCGCGCTCGGCGACAAGGGTCGCGAATTGCCCAACAAGAATATCTCCATCGGCTCCGGCATGGTGGAGCGCTATCGGCGCTGGAGCGCGCTGGCGACGCGGATTTCGCCCAATCCACGCTGGCGGGCTCGCATTCATCAGATCGGCCGGCGTTACGCGCTGTTGCCGCTCGAACGTTTTTCGCGGTCGCCGAAACTGGTGATGCCGGAGGACATGGCGGCGACGTTGAAGGCGCGTTATCAGACGGATCGCGACGCCATTGCGCCGCGACGGGTGCAGCCGGCCCTCAGTTCGGCAGTCTGACATGGCGGCTCGGCTCTGGCTCGGTTTCGGCCTGTCGGAAGCCGCTGCGGCCGGTGACGCCGTCGACGCCATCGCCGAGCTGTTCTCGGAACTCGGTCTGACGCCGGCCGATCTCGCTGGCGTCGGCACGATCGACCGCCGGGCCGACCACCCTGCTGTGGGTCGTGTCGAGACCCTGTTTGGGCGTCCCGTCATGTTGTTCTCCGCCGAGCGGCTGGAGCGCGAGACGCCGCGTCTCAAAAAACCGTCCGAGACCATCTTTCGTCTGATGGGGTGCCATGGCGTCGCCGAAGCCGCAGCGCTTGCGTTGGCGGGAGAGGGGGCCGAACTCCTGGTCGAAAAACGGTTGATGCGGCGCGTGACCCTGGCGCTGGCGCGGTCTTTTGACTGATCGGTAAAAATTGCTGGCGTTTTTGCTCGCCCTTTGCCAATGCTCGCCGGGAAACGACGACAGAAAGAGGTCAGGCATGCATAAGGTGATATTCGACACGGACCCGGGCGTCGACGACGCGATGGCGCTGTTGTTCCTGGAAAAGCATCCCGACATCGACCTGATCGGCGTGACCACCACCTTCGGCAACGCCGCAATCGAGACGACGACGCGCAACGCGCTCTATCTCAAGCGCGAATGGAAGATCGCCGCACCCGTCGCCAAGGGTGCTGGCGTCAAATATCTGCCGGGCGAAGAGGTCCATCCTTACCCCAAGCATATCCATGGGGATGACGGGCTCGGCAATATCGGCGTGCCCGACGTCTCCGACGTGCCGCTTGACCCGCGCGCGGCCGATGATTTCATCATCGAGACGGTGAAGGCAAATCCCGGCGAAGTGACGCTGGTGGCCGTGGGCCGCATGACCAATCTCGCCAATGCGCTGAAAAAAGCCCCGGAGATCGCAGGCCTCGTCAAGCAGGTGGTGATCATGGGCGGCGCGCTCGATGTGCCCGGCAATGTCACGCCCGCCGCCGAAGCCAATATACATGGCGATGCGGCCGCGGCCGACGCGGTGATGATCGCGCCCTGGGATGTCGTGCTCGTGCCGCTCGACGTGACGTTGAAGCTTGTGATGAGCCGCAGCCAGCTCGGCGACCTCGCCAGTCAGGGCGACGACGCCGTCAAGCTGCTCGACCGTCTGAGCCAGTTCTACATCGATTTCTACGACGGCCATTTCAAGGATTCGATGGTGGTGCACGACACCTGCGCCTGCCTCTATGTCGTGGCCCCCGAATTGTTCACCACCCGCTCCGGCGTGATCCGCGTCTTCACCGGAGGTCTCGGCGAAGGCAAGACCATGCAGAAGCCCGATGGCATGGGTTTTGGCCCGAGCGCCTGGGACGGCCAGAAAAGCCAGCTCGGCTGCGTCGGCATCGATGCCGAAGGCGCGATGACGCTGGTGTGCGAGACGCTGGTCCGGACTTGAAATCCGGCTCCCCAAGCGCGCCTGCGCTTTTTGGCGGCGGGGATATTTTCATTGATAGCGTACCCGGCCCCCCATCCGGCTGCCGCCACCTTTCCCCGCGCATGCGGGGCGAAGGTGGCCCAGTCGGCTCGAACCTGGGATTTTGATGGTCGCGAGCGCCTGTGTTTTGCATTGCAAATATCAGGCGCAAAATTGAAATTTTAATTGGGAGATTTGCGACAGCTGAATTTGTAACGACGGATCTGAGCAGATATTCATCTCCGGCATGTGGAACGGCTGCTCTGAACACACCGTTCCTAAATTCAAACATTTTCGGTCTCTATGAATGACGGATTGATTGGCCGGTGGCAGAAGGGAAAGATTTTGAAAAGTGGCTCGGATATTTTTCTTTGTAATTTTATGTCTGGTCAGCTCGATCACTGCGAGTGGGCAAACCGAGGCGAAAGACAATAGGGTCTGGCAGCCCCAAGGCGATGCCCAACAAATTCCGATCTGGCCGCATGGTGCGCCTGATATGGAAGGGCTTTCGCGTCCGCCGGAAAGCTTGAAGCCCGGAACGCAGACTATTCTCAATGTCACCGACCCAACAATGACCGTCTACCCTCCCAAAGGGGATAACACCGGCGTTGCCATGGTGGTGTTTCCGGGCGGTGGATTCCGAGTTCTGGCGATGGACCTGGAGGGGACTGAAATCTGCGATTGGATAACCGCCAATGGCATAACGTGTATCCTTCTCAAATATCGAGTGCCGGGGGGCGACGATTATTGGGACTTGGATTGCAAGTGCCGTATCACCCCAAAGATTCTTCGGGCACTTCAGGATGCTCAGCGGACAGTCCGGCTGGTGAGAGCAAGTGCAGATACGCTGAAGATTGATCCGCACAAGATTGGCGTAATAGGTTTTTCGGCAGGCGGATTTCTGGTGGCGGAGACAAGTAATATTCTGAAAGCAAATTACGAGGCAGTTGACGACGCCGACAAATTGAGTAGCCGACCTGATTTTGCCATCGCGGCTTTCCCTGGGCACATGTGTACTGATTCCGGAGAAGCGCGACGGACAAATTTTGAGGTGACGAAAAATGCACCGCCAACCTTCTTAGTCCACGCGCGCGACGACGACACAAACAACGTCTGCAATAGTTTGGTTTACGCGAAAAGGCTCAAGAAGGCAGATGTGCCTGTAGAACTGCATATATTTGACAAAGGTGGACATGCGTTTGCGCTCCGAAAGCCAGACCTGCCCATCGGACAGTGGCCCGATCTGGTGATGATCTGGCTGAAGAAAATCGGCATGTTGCCCTGACATTTCCTACAATCGTTTATCCTTCTGCACTGCAGCAAATGCCCATTCCCCGCCGCATGCTCGAAAATCACTTCGCCGCAAAAATCCTGCAGACCGTCTTAAAACTCTTCGGGTGAATGAGGTCCTGCGCTTTTCAGTGCCGGAACTCTGTGGGTGGCGAGATTTCCCTG
>NZ_STFX01000053.1 GCF_005222915.1 Rhizobium sp. FKL33 | reverse complement strand
TTGACTACCTAAGCCCCGCACAGTTTGAGAGACTGGCCGCTTGATCTGAAAATGCCTCTCCACTTTTCCGAAGCAAGTCCAGCATCGTCAGGCCGCACGCTGCGATATCGCATGCTCGACCGATCAAACGATAGAACCTCGCACGCCCGACGCTGGCTCACTCCATGCTGCGCACAGACGTGAGCCACCGCATTCCGCTTCACATCGGGCGTCACCATTTTTTTGCAGCGACATCCTTCAGGATCGCATTGTCCAGCATGGCCTCGGCGAGCAGCTTCTTCAGTTTGGCATTCTCGTCCTCGAGCGCCTTCAGCTTGCGTGCATCGGACACATCCATGCCGCCATACTTCGCCTTGTATTTGTAGAAGGTTGCATCCGAGATGCCGTGCTTGCGGCAGACATCAACCGTCTTCGCGCCCGCCTCCTGCTCCTTCAATATCCCGATGATCTGTTCTTCCGTGAACCGTGAACGCTTCATCCGTCCGTCTCCTTGATGTCACGGACTCTACCAAATTCTGGAAGAAGTTCAGGGGCTCAGGTCACGAGGACTACAACGAAATCCATCCCCGTTCCGCGCTCAAGATGGCTTCCCCTCGGCAGTTCATCAGGGCTAAGTCAAACTAGCCGACATGTCCGGTGAAACGGGGGCACTCCACTTCCATACAGAGCTGCGAAGGATCAGCTTGCTGCTGGCAAGCTTGCTGAGTTGATCATCGGCCCGACTATCTTCCTGCCATCAAACAGTCTGGCAGATTGGCGGGACGGGATTTGCCAAGATTCGGCCGATCCCTCGCGCTTTCAAACGCAAAAACCGCCCCTGGATGACAGAGGCGGTGGGGAAGGTTTGCAGTTAAGCCGCTGCTATACAGGTGTGATCAGCGATTTATGCTGGAACTGGTTGCGGGGGCAGGATTTGAACCTGCGGCCTTCAGGTTATGAGCCTGACGAGCTACCGGGCTGCTCCACCCCGCGTTATC
>NZ_STFX01000052.1:790-120478 GCF_005222915.1 Rhizobium sp. FKL33 | reverse complement strand
CAAATCACCCCCGGAACCGCCGCCCCGAGACCCGCGACAGTTGGCTTTGCCACTGCCGCTGAGCTGAACCGGACAGCAGTGGCCCTGTGCCGAGGATCTGCTGAGCGGCGAAATGGAATGAGCTATCAGCCACTTGCAGATCCTCGGGACAAGCCCGAGGATGACGGCGGGAAACATTGTGAGCTTCTCAGTCAGGTGCCCCCACCAGCCTCAAAGCCGTTGAAGACGCGCTTGCGCTTCACTTGGGTCTGGCGCTCAAAAGCTAAGTCTGGCAAATCGGGAGCCTGAAGATACTGACCCGACTGACCAGGAAGCGACCATGCCCGACACCGCCACGCCCGTCGAACTGATGCAGCCGGAGGCCGCCGCCGAGGAACTGGCTTTCCTCGCTCGGGAATTGACCCGTCATGACGCGCTCTATCACGGCAAGGATGCGCCGGTGATTTCGGACGCCGACTATGACGTGCTCAAGCGCCGCAACGAGGCGTTGGAAAATGCTTTTCCCGATCTCGTCCGTCCGGACAGCCCGACGCGCAAGGTCGGCGCGGCGCCGGCTTCCGGCTTCCAGCAGGTCACGCATGTCAGGCCGATGCTGTCGCTCGACAATACATTTTCGGATGAGGATGTGGCCGATTTCGTCGCCTCGGTCTATCGCTTCCTCGGCGTGCTGCCGGATGGGTCGATCGCCTTTACCGCCGAGCCGAAGATCGATGGGCTCTCGATGTCGCTGCGCTATGAGAATCGCCTGTTGGTGACGGCGGCGACGCGTGGCGATGGCGCGGTGGGGGAAAATGTCACCGCCAATATCCGCACCATCTCGGAAATCCCTGAGGCGCTGCCCGAAGGCGCGCCCGATGTGGTGGAGGTGCGCGGCGAGGTCTATATGGCCAAAGCCGATTTCCTCGCGCTCAACGCCAAGATGGAGGCCGAGGGCAAGCCCGTCTATGTGAACCCGCGCAACACGGCGGCGGGATCGCTCCGCCAGCTCGATCCCAAGGTGACGGCGACGCGCAAATTGCGCTTCTTCGCCTATGCCTGGGGCGAGATGAGCGCCATGCCGGCCGACACCCAGCATGGCTTGGTCGAGGCGTTCAAGGCCTGGGGCTTTCCCACCAATCCGCTGACCAGGCGGCTCAATTCTGTCGAGGACATCCTCGCCCATTACTACGAGATCGGCCGGATGCGGCCGGATCTCGACTACGATATCGACGGCGTCGTCTACAAGGTCGACCGGCTCGACCTGCAGGAGCGGCTGGGCTTCCGCTCGCGCAGCCCGCGCTGGGCGACCGCGCATAAATTCCCCGCCGAACAGGCGATGACCACGCTTGAGGCCATCGACATCCAGGTGGGCCGCACCGGCGCGCTGACGCCGGTGGCGCGGCTGACGCCTGTTACCGTGGGCGGCGTGGTGGTCACCAACGCCACGCTGCACAATGAGGATTACATCAAGGGCATCGGCAATTCCGGCGAGCCGATCCGCGAAGGCCGCGACATCAGGGTCGGCGATCTCGTCATCGTCCAGCGCGCCGGCGACGTCATCCCGCAGATCGTCGATGTGGTGATGGACAAGCGGCCCGCCGAGGCTGTGGCGTATGAGTTCCCAAAGACCTGCCCGGTCTGCGGGAGCCATGCGGTGCGCGAGGTCAATGAGAAGACCGGCAAGGTGGACGCCGTGCGTCGCTGCACCGGCGGCTTCGTCTGCACGGCGCAGGCCATGGAGCATCTCAAGCATTTCGTGTCGCGCGACGCCTATGACATCGAAGGGCTGGGCGCCAAGCAGATCGAGTTCTTCTTTACGACGGAAGATCCCTCTCTCAGGATCGAGACCGCCGCCGACATCTTCACGCTCGAACGCCGGCAGTCGGCGTCGCTGCTGTCGAAGCTCGAAAACCGCGACGGCTGGGGCAAGACATCGGTCGCCAAACTCTATGCCGCGATCAATTCCCGCCGCGAGATCGCGCTCAACCGCTTCATCTATGCGCTCGGCATTCGGCATGTGGGAGAGACGACGGCCAAGCTTCTGGCGCGCGCCTATGGAACCTATGAAGCCTTTGCGACCGGCATGACGGAGGCGGCAAGCCTCTCAGGCGACGCCTGGAACGAGCTCAACGCCATTGAGGGCATCGGCGAAGTCGTGGCCCGCGCGATCGTGGAGTTCTACAAGGAGCCGCGCAATCTCGCGGTCATCGGACGTCTCTTGGAAGAGGTGACGCCGCAGGCAATGGAAGCCCCGGTCGCCTCCAACAGCCCGGTTGTCGGCAAGACGGTGGTGTTCACAGGCTCGCTGGAGCGTTTTACCCGCGACGAGGCCAAGGCGCGGGCGGAAAGCCTGGGCGCCAAGGTGGCAGGTTCGGTGTCGAAGAAGACAGACTATGTGGTCGCTGGCCCCGGCGCGGGTTCAAAGCTCGACAAGGCGCGGGAACTGGGCGTGGCGGTCATGACCGAGGATGAGTGGCTGGCCCTCATCGCCGGCTGAGCTTACCGTAGGAACACCGACAGCAATTCGTCGAGTTCGCTTTCGAGCGCGGCGAGTTCCTCGCTGGTTTCCACCACGTCTTCAGTCGGCTCTTCCACCTGCTGCACGGCTGCTGCGCGCTGTTCGGCGTCGTCCTCCGACCAATCGTTGGCGGTCATCGTCTGGGCCGCGCCGCGGCCGCGCGGCGTGTCGTCTGTGGTCTGGTCGACGGCCTGGTTGAAGCCGTCGCTCACCGCGCCACGCTGGTTCTGAAAATATGTCGGGTAATACCCGCCGATAAGCGGGGATCCGAGTGAGCTGATCATTCCCATCTCATGTCCTTCCGTCGAGTCGCCCTTGGGCTGTCTTTGCAAAACCCTGCGCCGCGAGGATTGTACGAAACTGGCGTCGTTAACCTTTTGTTAAGGTTTTCCCGGCTCCAGACAGCTGATGTGACAGTTTTTCATTATTCCGCGACGCTTTGGCCCTTTCGCCAGCGCCGTGTTCCCATGGGCCCGACTCGGCGTTAAACAGAGGCGACCGATTTCCCGATCCGCCGGAGTGCGCCATGTTCCAGACTTTCGAAACCACCGCCGATCCGCAATTTGGCGCCGAGCGCGTCGCGCGGCTGAGGGCGAAGCTCGCGGAGCTGGGTGTGGACGGCTTTCTCGTGCCGCGCGCCGACGAGTTCCAGGGCGAATATGTGCCGGCGTCGACCGAGCGGTTGGCCTGGCTGACCGGCTTCACTGGCTCGGCGGGCGTGGCGCTGATCCTCAAGGACGAAGCCGTGGTCTTCGTGGATGGCCGCTACACCACCCAGCTCAAGGAACAGGTGGACGGCGCGGTGTTCACCGGCGGCGATCTGGTCGGCGAGCCGCCGCAGAAATGGCTGGAGAAGAACGGCCCGAACCGGCTTCGCCTCGGCGTCGATCCCTGGGTTCACACCAAGGCGGAGATCGACAAGCTCGCAAAGACGCTTGGCGCGCGCGGCGGCGAACTGGTGATGCTCGAGACCAATCCGCTCGATGCGATCTGGGACGATCGTCCCGCCGAGCCGCTCGGCGCGGTGACGATCCAGCAGTTGGACCATGCCGGCGAACTGGCGGTCGACAAGATCGCACGCATCGCCGCGCTGGTCTCAGAGAAGGGCGCAAGCGCGGTCGCGCTCACCGATCCCTCTTCGGTGGCCTGGACCTTCAATATCCGTGGACAGGATGTGCCGCATACGCCGCATCCCCTGGCGCGCGCCATCATCCACGCCTCGGGCGAGGCGCAGATCTTTCTCGACGCCCGCAAGACCGGGATCGAAGCCCGCGCCTATCTCGCCCAGATGGCCGAGCAGAAGGAGCCTGCAGCCTTCGCCGCGAGCCTGACGTCGGCGGCGGCCTCAGGCCCGGTGATGCTCGATCCGGATCTCGCGCCTTATGCGTTGCATCTGTTGATCGAGGCGTTGGGCGGTGTGGTGATGGCCGGGGACGACCCGGCGAAATTGCCGCGCGCGCGCAAGAACGTCGCCGAGCTCGCCGGCTCGCTGAAAGCGCATCTGCAGGATGGCGCGGCCATGGTGGAATTCCTCGCCTGGCTCGACGCGCAGGCGCTCGACAGCCTCGACGAGATCACGGCGGTCAAGGCGTTGGAGGCTTCGCGCGTCCGGGTCGGCGAGCGGATGCAGAACCCGCTCAAGGATATTTCCTTCGACACGATCTCGGGGGCGGGCGAAAACGCCGCCATCATCCACTACCGCGTCACCGAACCGACCAACCGCAAATTCCGTTCGGGCGAGATGTTCCTGCTCGATTCCGGCGGTCAATATATCAACGGCACCACCGACATCACCCGCACCATCGCCATCGGCGAGGTTCCCGAGGAGCAGAAGCGGTTTTTCACGCTGGTGCTGAAGGGCATGATCGCCATTTCCACCGCGCGTTTCCCCAAGGGCACGCGCGGCGTCGATCTCGATCCGCTCGCCCGCATCGCGCTCTGGAAGGCGGGCGCCGATTACGGCCACGGCACGGGCCATGGCGTCGGCTCCTATCTCTCGGTGCATGAGGGTCCGCAGCGCATTTCCCGCGCCGCCATGCAGGAACTGCTATCGGGCATGATCCTGTCCAACGAGCCCGGCTTCTACCGGCCGGGCGCTTATGGTGTCCGCATCGAAAACCTCATCTATGTCACCGAGCCTGAAATGATCGAGGGCGGCGATCGGCCGATGCTGGGCTTCGAGACGCTGACCTTCTGCCCGATCGACCGTCGCCTGATCCTCTCGCATATGCTGACGCGCGAGGAACTCTTGTGGCTCGACGCCTATCACGCCGAGACGCGCGAGAAACTCCTGCCGCTGATCGAGGACGAGGCGGCCAAGACCTGGCTGAAGCGGGCGACGGCGCCCTTGGGGTGAGGCGAGGCCTAGCTGGCGTGCGCCGCGAGACGCGGCGCTCATGCGCATACTTTGTAGCTAGAACAAACTAACCCTCAATCCATACTGGCCGGTTGTCGCAATCGCCACCGGGTAGACATATCGGTGGCGCGCCCGGGGATGAGGCACGCGCTGTGCGAAGGTGTTCTTCACGAACAGCAAAGCGCGCTTGTCCGCTTTTGGATCGCCGGTGCTTTTGCTGACCACGATGCTTTGCACTTGCCCAGCGCCGTTGGTGGTGACCATGACCTTACCAGTCGGCGGGGGCCCCATGCAGGACGCAAGAAAGACCGCAAGAGGAAGGATCGAAGCCGCTCGACGCAGCCATTCAGTGAAAATACGCATGAAAATCCAACAGTGTTATCGCAACAGGAGTTTGCAAAAATCGTTCCAGCTAAACGCTATCAATGGCGGTGTGGAGGTTCAATGAAAAACAATTTGCCTGTCAGCCTTTTCGTTCGATCATTCTCCGATTAAAACCATTCTAAATGCTGCAGTTGCGAAAGGATGAGCCATGGACCGCGCGCATGATCCGAGCCAGTTGGAAATGGTCGTGCTGATGACGCCCGACATGGCGAATTTTTCCGGCAAGGTGCATGGCGGCGCGCTGCTCAATCTGCTCGACCGGGTCGCCTATTCCTGCGCCTCGCGCTTCTCCCAGCAATATGCGGTGACGCTGTCGGTCGATCAGGTCGTGTTCCGCCAGCCGATCCATGTCGGCGAACTCGTGACCTTCCGCGCCTCGGTGAACTATGCCGGCCGCACCTCGATGGAAATTGGCATCCGCGTCGAGGCCGAGGATATCCGAAGCGGCGAACGCCGGCACACCAATTCCTGCTATTTCACCATGGTGGCGGTCGACGCTGCGGGCAAACCGACGTCGGTGCCGAAGCTTTCCCTGGACAGCGACGTCAAGATGCGTCGTGAAAAGGCCGCGCTGGAGCGCCGGGCCCTGCGCCAGGAATTCGAACGCCGTTTCGAAAAGGTCAAGGCTGGGGAATAGGCTGCGGAAGAAGTCGCGCGTCGAAGACGAATGGTGTGATTGCTGCAATTTTGATCCGGACCGCATCCGGATGCGCGTGATTGACGAGGACATTGACGTCGGGCGAGCGATGGAGCGGAATGACGGCTGACGGGACGAACATGATCGCCTCCGTCTTGTTCGTCAGCCAACGGTCGCCCCGCGCTTGTGTGAGGTGCTGGCCGGATATCCAGTCCGGGGGCAAGTCTGACAGGTCGACTGCTGTAGAGGATATGTCGTCTGGAGCGTCATAGGCGATCATGTCCAGTTCGGGCAGCAGGGATGGGTCTTCGACATGCACGAGCTTTTCCAACGCGCATAACGAAGGCGACGTCGCCATATAGGTGATGCGATGTCCGATGCTGTTCCACCGTCCGGAATTCGCCAGCCCATAGCCGCCATCGAAGGTCCGCGCGTAGCGTCGGATCGACAGCCGCCAGAGGATCACGCCGCGGCGCCCCAAGCGATCTGCGCGAGAATCGTCTGCACGACGCGTGCGCCCGCGTCGGTCTCTGCAGCCGCGAGAGGCGACTGGTCGTTCAATTCCCGAAGAGGACGTCGCAGCCAGACAAAAGCCTTGGCGCGATCCCCGAAGACGTCGCTCGCATCGGCAATCAGGCGCAGGACACGCACGACACGATCGGACTGATCAACCGTCAGCCGCTCCGCCTGCTGCGGCTCTTCCTGCTTGATGATCAAGCTGGCGATTTCATCCTGCGTCACGCCGAGAGACTGGATGAAGGAGAGAACGCCCGACGGCAGCCGCGCCTGCACAGCCGCCATGACATCCGTCTCTGAATTCAGCGGTTTGCCGGTCAAGCGCCTGTCTGCGAGGCGATGGAAATTCTCAAAACCCATCCTGCGCTCCTGCCTGTCGACGCCAACTATGCGTGTTCAGACGGGGGATTGCAATCCTCACCCGACCAGATGCCGGAAGGCCACCACGAAGATCCAGGCCAGCACCAGCATGACCAGAGACGGCGCGCGCAGTCCGATGAGCGCGGCGACGATCATGGTCAGCGTCACGTCGAGCCCGTCATAGACGAAGGCGGGAGCGACGAGGGCGGCGAGCACGGCCGCCGGCACGGCGTTCAGCGCCGCCTCCATGCGCGGCGAGATCGTCTTGATCGAGCGGATCAGCACATAGCCGCCGGCGCGGGTGAGATAGGTGGCGACGGCGGCGGCGAGGATGGTGAGGGCGAAGGTCGGATCCATCTCAGGCCTTCCTTTCCCGCACGGGCAGAAGCGTGGCGACGAGAATGCCGAACAGCGCGCCGATGCTGATATGCC
This sequence comes from Rhizobium sp. FKL33, assembly GCF_005222915.1. Lineage (GTDB taxonomy): Bacteria > Pseudomonadota > Alphaproteobacteria > Rhizobiales > Rhizobiaceae > Rhizobium_E. The sequence continues at coordinate 113,296 of NZ_STFX01000052.1, read as the reverse complement.
AGGGCGAGCCGACGAGATGCTTGGCGAGGATGGCCGCGAGCCCGCTCGCCAGCACCGTCGGCAGCCAGTTGTCCTTCTTGCGGAAGCCGAGGGTCAGGCCGAGAAAATAGACGGTCAAGAGCACGTCGAGGCCGAGCGCGCGGGGATCGCCGACCAGCGAGCCGAAGATCGCCCCTAACACGGCTGTGATCTGCCAGGTGATGTAGAAGGTCAGCCCGAAGGAGAGATACCAGGTGAAGGTGAGCTTTGTCCCGCTCTCAGCGCGCTTCAGGCTTTCGGCGAATTGCGGATCGACCATCAGGAAGAAGGCGACGAGCTTCTTGCCGAGCGAGAAGTGTTCGATGTGATTGGCGAGCGCGGCGGAATAGAGGATGTGACGGAAATTCACCGCGAAGATCGAGGCGACCACCAGCCAGGGCGCGACATTGTGGCGGAAGAGCTCGATGCCGACCAGCTGGCTCGCGCCGGCATAGATCGTCATGTTCATCAGCAGGATCTCGCTGATCGACAGGCCCATATTGGTCGACACGGCGCCGAGAAGCACGCCGAAGGGCAGGGCGCTTATCAGCGACGGCAGCGTCGCGCGCATGCCGGAGAGAATTTCGTCGCGATTCATGAGGGATTCCGTCGAGAGGTTGACGTCTTGTAGCCGTTTGGGCGCTCAAGACAATCTCGACTTGTTGATCGGTTCATAAAACTGCGTGATGCCGTCTCGGCTCGAGCGCGGCGAGACCGGCGCGCACGCCGCAGGCGGCCATGACCCAGAAGCCCGCCATCAGCCGCATGCAATCCTCGCGCATGGCGTTCGACAGATAGAAGCGGTTGCCGGCGTCGTCGCCCAGGGGGCGAAGCGCGCCTTTTTCGACGGCGGCGCGAAACAGAAGCTTGATCTGCGGCCGCGACACCGCGAAGGCCTTGGAGAGCGAGGCGATGGAAGCGGTCATCGGCTGATCCGCCGGTAGCCCGTCGTCGTCCGTGGACAGGATCAGGCTGAACAGAATCAGGAAGCCGGCCTTCTTGTCGGCGAAGAGCCTGGCGAGAGGGCAGGAGGCCATCGGCCGTTCGCGGGCGAGAAAGGCCTCGCAGGCGCCGATGATGAACGCTTTCTCGAAGATGGGATCGCCGAGATTGTCGAGCCCGAGCCGGCCTTCGGGCATCACCAGGCTCATAGCCTTGAGCGCATTGGTTATGCGCTCCCGGAATGCCGTCTTGAGCTTGTCGGTGGGACGCAGTCTGAGCGAATGGCCGCGCCGTGCTTCCGTCACCGGTTCGATATGTTTGGCGAAGCGCATGACGCCGAGCATGGCGGAGGCGCGGCCCTGGCTGCAGAGGCCGGTGTCGGCGCAGGCCGCCTTGAAACGGTTGACGGTGAGGCCGGAGCCGGGAATGGCGGGATCATAAAGCGCGTCGAAATAGAGCGCCATCCAGGCCATCATCACCCGGCCGCGATCGCTGGTGACCAGGTTGAGCAGGGGGCGGTGTTCGAAATGGGCGACATAGCTCTTGGCGAAGCTGCGCACCGCGCGAGGCATTTCGGCCGAAGCCATGATCATGGCGACGTCGTCGCGGAATCGCGACGCGTCGCAACTGATATCGATGGCTGCTGCAGGTCTCACGCTTTCCCTTTCTCGTCGTGGTGCGCGGGATCATCCGCCATTGTTCCGGAAAAAACTATGCCATGTTCTTGGGTGGCGGGTGAGCCAAATTTTTGCAGTTGCGTTTTGAAAGATTCGCTTTCACCACGTGGCGCGCCCGCTGTTCCGCGTATTCGGCTCACACTCCGGTGGTTCGGAGGAGATGACGCGCTTCGGCGCGTCAAGGCGCATTACCTTTCGGCGTATTACCCCATAACGTCGATGGCCCGGCGTGGTCTTGCCCCCGCGCCGGGCTCTATCCTGCGGGGCCGCAAACCTCAATCAGAGCTTCTGGCGTCTCATCTGGAACGTATGTTCCTCGCCCGGGAATGTCCGCGCCTTCACGTCTTCGGCGTAAGCGGCGGCGGCGGCGGAGATCTCGGGGGCGAGATTGGCGAAATGCTTGACGAAGCGCGGCTTGAACTCGGTGAAGACGCCGAGCATGTCGTCGGAAACCAGCACCTGACCGTCGCAGGCGGCGGACGCGCCGATGCCGATGGTCACGGCCTTCAGTCCTTCGGAAATCTCGCGCGCCACGGGCTCGATCGTGCCTTCGATCACCATGGAGAAGGCGCCGGCGTCATCGATGGCGCGGGCGTCGCGGCGGATCTTTTCGGCTTCGGCTTCGGAGCGGCCGAGCGAGCGGTAGCCGCCGGTGGCGTTGACGAGCTGCGGCATCAGCCCGATATGCCCCATCACCGGAATGCCGCGGCTCGACAGGAAGGCGACCGTCTCGGCCATTTCCTCGCCGCCTTCGAGCTTGACGGCCGAAGCGCCGGTTTCCTTCATGATGCGGGCGGCGGTGCGGAAAGCCTGTTCCTTGCTCTCCTGATAGGAGCCGAAGGGCAGGTCGACCACCACGCAGGCGTCCTTCGAGCCGCGCATGACGGCCTGGCCATGGGCGATCATCATCTCCACGGTCACCGACACGGTCGATTCCAGGCCATAGACCACCATGCCCAGGCTGTCGCCCACCAGGAGCAGGTCGCAATGCGGATCGAGCAGCTTGGCGATGGGCGCGGTGTAGGCGGTGAGGCTGACGACCGGGCGGACGCCCTTGAGCGCCTGGATCGATGCGGCGGTGCGGCGTTTCTGCAGGGGCTGGACGCTCATGGGCGGTCTCCGTTCAGGCGGGGCGGGCCAGGTTCCCCTTGGGGACCAGGACGCGGTTGTCCAGCAATCGGGTGGACCCGAAGCGGATGAAGAGCAGGATGAGGGCAGGGGCGTCGCCGATGCGATCGAGCCGCTCCAGCGTCTCGGCATGGCGGATCGCCACGACATCGGGCGCGGCCAGCGGTTCGGTGCGGATAAAATCGGCGACGGCGCGCTCCAGCGCGGCGGGATCGCGCTCGCCGGCGTCGATCAGGCGCTGGGCCTCGTCGAGCGCCCGCGGCACGATTGCGGCGGCGCGGCGTTCGGCGACGCTGAGATAGACATTGCGCGAGGAACAGGCGAGGCCATCGGCCTCGCGCACCGTTGGTACGCCGATCACCTGCACCGGCTGGGCGAGATCCTCGGCCATCCGCTTGATGATCTGCAGCTGCTGGTAATCTTTCTCGCCGAAATAGGCGCGGTCGGGGCCGGCGATGTTGAAGAGCTTGGTGACGACGGTGGCGACGCCGGCGAAGTGGCCGGGGCGGACTTCGCCTTCGAGCTGGGCGCCGAGTTTCGGCACGTCCACCACCGTTTCCATCGGCCGGGGATACATGTCGCTCACCCCGGGCGCGAAGAGAATGTCGACGCCGCCCTCGCGCAGCATGGCGCTGTCGCGCTCCAGCGCGCGGGGATATTTGTCGAGATCCTCATTGGCGGCGAATTGCAGGGGATTGACGAAGATCGAGGCGACGACCACGTCGTTTTCGCTGCGGGCGCGGCGCACGAGCTCCATATGGCCCTGATGAAGATAGCCCATGGTGGGAACGAGGCCGATGGATTTTCCGGCGCGGCGTTGGTCCCGCAGATGCTCCTGCATGGCGGCGATCGTCGAAATGATCAGCACATGTCCTCCCCGGCGTTTTCGCCTTGTTGCGAGGTGGTATAATCGTTGCAGTGCAAAAGCACAATATGCAGGCAAAAGCACGCTGAATCTGCACGCTTTTCCGGCTGGGGAAGGGGCGTCAGCGTTCGCGCATGCAAAAAATGCATGGCTCCCATGTGGGGAGCCCCCTTACAAAATCAATCCGAGTGAATTATCTTCTGATTATCGCCAGGACGGAAACGAAGCGGCGAGAACATAAAAGTTTCGGCCTTGTGGTCAAAAGTTTCATGTTCCTACGGACCTGCGGCATCCTCCTCCTCCCAAGCCGCTTGTCCTGAACATGATATTGTCTTTCGGAAGCACTCCTCCTCCCAGCTTCCGAAAGACTGGTCAGCCTTGCTGATCGAAGGCGGCGCCCTCCTCCTCCCGGCGCCGCCTTTTTTATGCGCGGTTTTCAGGATCTGTTCCGGATCGGGGAGGAGAGGCGCGGTCAGCGCCTCAGTTCAATCGTCACCCAGCCGTTCATCCAGGTCGTCTTGATGTGCTTGAGACCGGCGCCGTTATAGGCGGCGATGACCTTCCAGCGCTGTGCGGCGAGAATGCCCGACAGGATCACCGTGCCGCGATCGGAGAGATGGCGCACGAGTTCCGGCGCCAGCTTCATCAGCGGCCGGGCGAGAATGTTGGCGATGATCAGATCGAACGGACCATGTTCGTTGAAGACGGGGTGATGAAAGCCGGGGGCGGTGGCGAGATGCACGCCTTCGGAAATGCCGTTGATGCGGACATTGTCGCGCGCCACGCGAATCGCGACCGGATCGATATCGGTGGCCACCACGGGGATGCGGGCCATCTTGCGGACTGCAATCGCCAGCACGCCGGAGCCGGTGCCGAGATCGAGCGCATTGGCGATCTCACGCGATTTCAGCACCCGGTCGATGGCGTTGAGGCAGCCGGCGGTGGTGCCGTGATGACCGGTGCCGAAGGCCTGACCGGCGTCGATCAAAAGGCCGATGTCGTTGGCCTTCACCTTGTCCCTGTCATGGCTGCCATGGACGAGGAAGCGGCCGGCGCGGACGGGCTTCAACCCTTCGAGCGACTTGGTGATCCAGTCGATGTCGGGCAGAACTTCGCGGGCGACGGTGAGATCGGGGAAGGCCTGGCTCACCAGTTCGCCGAAGACGACGGCGATGTCGGCCTCCTGGTCGGCGGTCATGTAGATCGAGGCTTCCCAGACCTCGTTGGCCTCGTCCACCTCCTGGGTGGCGATGGCGTAGTCCTCCTCGCCGAACAATTCGGACAAAGCGTTGAGTACGGCTTCGGCCACGGCTTCCGTCGTGGTCACATAGAGGCGGATTTCGCTCACGGTCAGTTTCTCGCAATCAGATTCTTGAGTTTTTCGACGGCGACATCGGGATTTTCGCCATAGGCGATGGTTCCTGCGAAGCGGCCCTGCCTGTCAAGCAGGAAGACCGACGCCGTATGGTCCATCGTGTAGTCTTCTTCGGGTTTCGCCGGATCGGTCGGCACTTTCTTGAAGAACACCTTGAAGCTCCGCGCCATGGCCTCGACCTTGGCGGGCTCGCCGGAAATGCCGGTGATCCGGTCGGTGACGTTGGAGAGATAGGTCCCGAGGATCTCGGGCGTGTCGCGGGCAGGGTCGATCGACACGAAATAGGCCTGAATCTTCGATTTGTCAGGATCAACCGTCGAGAGCCAGCCGGAGAGTTCATAGACGGTGGTCGGGCAGATTTCCGGGCAATGGGTGAAGCCGAAGAACAGGGCGGTCGGCTTGCCGCGGAACGCCTGTTCGGTGATCGGCTGGCCATCCTGCCGCGTCAGCGTGAAAGGAGCCCCGAAAGGTTCGTTGGAAAGCGCCGTTTCCTGCTGCTTCGCGGTCTGCCACAGCCAGAAGAACAGCCCCGCCATGATGGCGGCGAGGATGAAGAGAACGATGCGGACGGTCTTCATGGTTTCATTCCTTCCTGGCGCGGCGTGTCTGCCAAGCTCGTGAAACAGGCATTGACCAAAAATCGGCGTCCGCCGCAAGGCGACAATTGGAAGCTCAGGAAAATTGCCGAATTGCAATTTGGCGCATCCTTGCTTTTGGGTTGCGCCAACGAAGGATTAACAGTCGATTAACCGCGCAATATTAAACTGCGGCAAGAAAGTAGAATTGGGGCTACAGCAAGCGTTAACCACTTCGCAGCCATTGATGAATTAGGGTGCGCTAAAGATTTATGTTGCAGTCGGCGGGGCCAATGGAACAGAAACGATCCCTCTCAGTCAATCAGCGCCTTTTCTCGATCGGGGCCGCTGCGATCTTGGGCTTTGGCGCCATGGTCGCGGTCGGCTGGCTGCAGAATCGCCATGCAGTGCAAACGCTGGAGCAGGGGCAGACTCTCCGTGACGATGTCGCTGCGGTCCAGGAACTGAGGATCGACAATCTGAGCATGGTGCTGGCCGCCATGGACTCGATCGTCGACAAAGCGGAGAAGAAGGTCGCCGCCGATCGCATCACGTTGATGTCGGAAGCGCTCGATCGCATGAAACAGGCTTCTGGTCTGGTCAGCGGGCTATCGGCCACGATCGGCAAGCCGGAACTCGCGCAGACCTACTCAGCCGACATCGACGCCGTCAGGGCGTCGGTGTTGACCGATTTGCCGAAGCTGATCGAACAGGGCGCGCCCGATGCGGACTTCGCCAAGATCGACGATACGATCGACGGCGCCGGCGAGCGGCTGAGCAACCTCTTCGCCGAACTGGCGCTTGAAGGCAAGGCGAAGGCCGACGGCACCGTGCTGGAAGCCAAGTCCCTGACGCAGAATGCTCTCTACATGCAGATTCTGCTCGGGCTGATCGGCATCGGCGTGATGTCGGTGCTGTTTCCGATCCATTCGTCCGCCATCCGCCGGGGCGTCTACGCCATCCGCGACGGCCTGGAGCGGATGCGCAACGACGATCTCGACACCAAAATCGACGGCAGCGACCGCGGCGACGAATTCGGCGACATGGCCCGCGCGGCCGAAGCGCTTCGCGTCGCAGGCCTCGACAAGCGCGCCTTCGCCGACAACGCCAATCAGGAACGCGACCGCAACGATCGTGAACGTTCGGCGCGCGACGCCGCCCGCCGCGAAGAGGAGCAACAGGTTCGTTTCGCGGTCGACAATCTCGCCAATGCGCTCGCCCGGCTCGCCGACGGCGACCTCACGGTGCAGATCGACAAGCCGTTCCGCGAGGATCTGGAGCGGGTCCGCGAGGACTTCAATCGCGCGATGGACAAGCTGCAGTCGGTGATCGCCGAAGTGAAGAACAATTCGGCATCCATCGAGGCCAATGCGTCCCAGATGCGCGGCGCCGCCGACGATCTCGCCCGCCGCACCGAGCAGCAGGCCGCCTCGCTCGAGCAGACATCGGCTGCGCTCGAGGAAATCACCGCCACCGTCAAGAAGTCATCCGAGCGCGCCGAAGAGGCCACCCGCATGGTGGACGGCACCAAGGCCAACGCCCAGCAGTCGAGCAATGTCGTTTCCGAAGCGATGAACGCCATGGAGCGCATCGAGACGGCGTCGAACGAAATCGGCAAGATCATCAACGTCATCGACGAAATCGCCTTCCAGACCAACCTGCTCGCGCTGAACGCCGGCGTCGAAGCCGCCCGCGCCGGGGAAGCCGGCAAGGGCTTTGCGGTCGTGGCGCAGGAAGTCCGTGAACTCGCCGGCCGCGCCGCCGGCGCCGCCAAGGACATCAAGAGCCTTGTGGCCCGCTCGAGCGGCGAAGTGAAGACCGGGGTCGAGCTGGTCACCGCCACCCGCGACGCGCTCGTCGATATCGCCGACGAAGTGTCGCGCATCAACGAGATCGTCCGCGAGATCTCGACCACCGCCCAGGAACAGTCGGTCGGCATCCAGCAGATCAACTCCGCCATCAGCCAGATGGACCAGATGACCCAGCAGAACGCCGCGATGGTCGAAGAAACCAATGCCGCGAGCCACACGCTGGCGCAGGATGCGGGCGGTCTGACCTCGCTGATGAAGCAGTTCCAGATTTCCGCCACGGCAGGCCGCTCGGCCGCCTTCTCCTCGGGCGGCTCCGATCACGCCGCGCCGCAGCCACGCCAGCCGTCGCAGCCGTCCTCGCCGCCGGTGCGCGCCAAGTCACTGTTCGCCCCGGCGAAACCGGCCAGCGAGGCCTCGCGGCCGCGTCCGTCGCCGGCCAAGAATCTGGTCGACAAGCTCGCAGGAGCTTTCGGCTCGAAAACCACCGCTTCGGCGGGCTCCAGCTCCAACGCCAACAACTGGGAAGAGTTCTAACATGAGCATGACGATCAAGCAGTCCGGATCGCACCTCGAAATCGTGTCGTTTCACCTGGGCGATCAGGAATTCTGTATCGACATCATGGCCATCCGCGAAATCCGCGGTTGGGCGCCGGTGACGCCGATGCCGCATACGCCGGCTTACGTCCTGGGTCTGATCAACCTGCGCGGCGCGGTGATTCCGGTTATCGACATGGCCTGCCGTCTCGGCATGAAGATGACCGAGCCGTCCGAACGTTCGGCGATCATCGTCACCGATATCGGCGGCAAGCTGGTCGGTCTTCTGGTCGAGCAGGTCTCCGACATGATGACCATCAAGAACGACGACCTGCAGCCAGCCCCGGAAATCATTCCGGAAGCCCAGCGCGCCTTCTGCCGCGGCATCGTGGCGCTCGAAAAGTCGATGGTCTGCTTCCTCAACCTCGACACGGTGATCGCCGACGAGCTCAAGCAGGCCGCCTGAGCCCAACAGGATCTGAAAAACCATTCAGCGCGGGAGCCAAGTTGGCGGGTTCCCGCGCCTTGGCCGTTTATGCGGCCTATTGCGGCTTGCCTTCCGTCCAGGTGACCTGCTGATTGAAGAGCGGGACCGTGGAGATGGCCATCTTGGCCGAGCCTTCCACCACTTCGCGCGAGTGGATCAGATAGATCAGCGTGTCGTTCTTCTTGTCGTAGATGCGATTGACCACCAGCGACTTCCACACCAGCGACAGGCCGGAGCGGAAGACCTCCTCGCCATCCTCGTCGAGATCGATGTCGCCGATGGTGATCGGCCCGGTCTGGCGGCAGGCGATGGAACTGTTGGAGGGGTCCTCGAACCAGTTGCCCTTGCGGAGGCGATCGATCACGCCACGGTCGAAATAGGCGACATGGCAGGTTATGCCCTGCACCTTCGGGTCCTGCACGGCGTCGACGACGATGTCGTTGCCGGTCCAGTCAACGCCGACTTCGCCGACCCGGTCGGCCGCAAATGAGGCCGAGGCGCCCGACGCCGCCATCAGCGCACCGAAAACCAGGCCCTTTGAAATCTTCATGATCGTCTCCTCGTGATGATCGCATTCGTCCTTGAGAGTGGTCACGCCGGCGCCTGCTTTCAAGGTCATGAAGAATTTGTCGACAAGTGTTTGTTTTTTCAGCTGACGATCATCAATTTTCAGCAGGGGGTTTCCGAGCCGCCGCAGCCACTTGCCGAAACCGTTCTTCTCACCTGTCAGGAAAAGCGGTTGAGCGAGGTCAAAGCGCTCAGGACAAGCGGGTGTAGCCTTTCATCATTGCTGATGAAGGAGGCGCGCCATGCGCAACATTGTCGAACTCTTCATGCCATTCATCGTTCTTCTCGGGCTGATCGGCGTAGCAGCGGCGATCGAACTCGCCATGGGCCGTTCCGAAGTCACCGCCGGTCTCGATCCGCGCCATCAGACGCGGATCCGCAATCTGCACGGCCGCTTTTCGCGCCGCCTGCCGAGCCGCCACTGAACACAGTCAGAGCCATCATCCTTCAGGAGGGGAGAGAGCCATGTTTCGCCTGGTCGCCATGATCTACGTTCTTTGCGCCACCGTGTTGATGGGAACGGCGGTCACCGCATTGCTTGCGATGCGGATGACCAACGGTTCTGAGATCGCAGGCGCGGCGCTTGCCGGGGCGGTGCTGGCTTTGCCTGTCGCGTGGCTGGTCGGACGCCAGATCTACAACAGCATCGGCCGCCACGCCTGAGAGCCGATCCCGGACTGGATCCGGGGCTCCAGGAGGGGGCTGCGAGACGAGGGGCGTGAGGCCTATGCGGCCTGGTTGCCCAGGAGACTCAAATGGGGGAAGCTCTCGCCCGAGCCCTGGACAAGTTCGCCCGTCACCTTTTCCGCCCAGCGGAAACCGGCGATGGCCGCGCCTTTCGTCTCGAAAAACTGATTGGACTGGATCAGCGCCGAACCCGCGCCCTCGACCACGGTCACCGCGCAGCCGACGCCAGCCCGGCGGACGATGTTGCCGGTGACGGAGACATTGCGCAGATAAGGCCCCCAGCCGATCTGCAGGCCCCACAAGGGCGCGTTTTCGACGACATTGCCGGTGACGGTGGTTTCGGCTTCCGCTGAAATGCCGATCCCGAAATACTGACCGTCCTGCACATAGGGGCCTTCGGGTTTCAGATTGCGGACGATGTTGCCGCTGACCACGCCCAAACGCCCGCCTTCGTTGAAATTGACCACCGCGATGCCGTTGGCCGCGACATCAATGTGGTTCATGGCGATGATCGCGCCTTCGAAGCCGAATTCGGAATAGATGGCCATTTCGCCTGAGGCCAGGCATTGATTGCCGAGGATCTGCACATTCGAGCCGGCGTTGGAGCGCACGGCGGAGAAGGCGCAGTTGGAAATGTGATTGTTGGCGACCATCACGCCATCGGCGCGGAAGACGTTGACGCCATTGCCGTTTTCGCCGGTTCCGCCGGATTTTGCGGCGATGCGCTCGACGCGGTTGCCGGTGACGATGGTGTTGTCGGCGCCCTTCGTCCAGCGATGGACGAGAATTCCGCCATTGCCGCAATCGAAGACATGGTTGCCGGTGATCTGCAATCCGGTCGACTCCACGGCATAGAGGCCGCTTTCGCCGGCGCCTGACAGCGCGTTGTCGGCGATCTTTCCGCCCGATCGCTCGACCCACAGGCCGAATTTCGGGCTGCCGCGCAGCTCGATGCCGGAAATGTCGACGTCGGGCACATTGCGCAGCGTCACGAGACCGGTCTGGTCATCGCCCAGCCAGCGATTGGCGCCGTCGATCGTCAGACCCGACAGCATCACGCGCTTTGAACCCTCCGCCTGCATGAAGCGGCCCGAGCCGGTGTAGATGAGATGCGTGGCGCCGGGCACGCCGCTCAACCGCACTGTTTCGGGCAGGGTGATATCGGAGATCTCATACCGTCCTGGCGGCAGGAAGACGGGCGCGTCGCGCTTGGCCGCTGCGTCGAGCATGGCCTGGAAGGCGCGGCTCGCCGGATCGACCGCGCCGGGCCGCACCCCGAATTCTTCCGAATTGATCGCGCCGCGAAAATCCACCCGCTCGAAGGCAAGCTTCGGCGCGGACAGAGCCAAGCTGGGAAGGCTGCAGCCGAGGCCAGCAAGGAGAAATCGTCTCGAGATGCGTGTATTGCTGATCATGCCGTCGTCCAGCAATTTGTGTGCCAGCGAGCTTTGCCCTACTTTGGCACAGAGTGGGGCGGTGATGCGTGAGTCTCGGCCCGAACACCAGTCATGTCGTCGCATGCGAGGGAAAATGGGAAAAGGACGGATAGAGGCGTTTTCCGATGGCGTGATCGCGATCATCATCACCATCATGGTCCTGGAACTCAAGACGCCGCATGGCGAGGATTGGCTATCGGTTCTTCCACTTTGGCCGGTGCTGCTGTCCTATGTGCTGAGCTTCGTCAATGTCGGCATATACTGGAACAACCACCACCATATGATGCATGCCGTCAAGAATGTGAGCGGCGGGGTGCTCTGGGCCAATCTGCATTTGCTGTTTTGGCTGTCTCTCGTTCCTTTCACCACCGCGACGATGGGCGAGAATCATTTCGCTCCGTTTCCAGTCGCGCTTTATGGCGGCGTGCTTCTGATGTGCGGCGTTGCCTATATCATTCTGGAATGGGCGCTCCTGCATGCGAATGGACGCGATAGCGACTTCGCCCGCGCTCTGGGCCGCGACGTCAAGGGGAAGCTGTCAGCTGTCGCCTATCTGATCGCTGTTCCCAGCGCCTTCCTGTCGCCCTGGATCAGTCTCGGCATCTATTTCCTCGTCGCTCTGGCGTGGCTCGTTCCCGACCGACGTTTCGAACGGCGCCGCGCGTAAGCGTTTCCCGGAGCGGATCATCCGTAATTTGCACGCATTGACGGAAGCGATCACCCTAAAAGTCGTCAATATTGTCACTTCTGTATATTCTGGTAATATACATCATGATTGATTGGTCGCAGATCGTCGGTTTTGACTGGGATGACGGCAATGCACGAAAAAGCGTTGCAAAGCATGATGTTAGGCAAGTCGAAGCGGAGCAGATCTTTTTCAACGACCCTTTGGTGATCGCGTCAGACATAGGTCATAGCTTCTATGAGGTCCGTTTTCACGCTTTGGGTCAGACTGATGTCGGCAGATTGCTCCATGTGACGTTCACCTTGCGGGCTGACAACACCAAACTTCGGGTCATTTCCGCTAGACCCATGAGCCGGAAAGAGAGAGACGCTTATGAAAAAGCCTGACAGCATGCTTCCAGCTTTCCAGTCCGAGGCCGAGGAACGGCAGTTTTGGGAGACGACCGACAGCGCCGAATTTGTGGATTGGAGCAAGGCGGAGCGCGTTCGGTTGCCGAACCTGAAGCCGTCAACGACCTCGATTTCGCTGCGCCTGCCGACGCCTCTTCTGGAGAGAATCAAAGTTGCCGCCAACAAGCGCGACGTTCCCTATCAATCCCTGATCAAGGTGTGGCTCTCGGAAAAGCTCGACGCCGCCTCCTGAGGCGTGCGCTTCACATAAGCTCCGCGCCAGTTGACTGTGCGATGGCGGAAGGCGGAAAACCTTCTCGCGGAGTCCCGACATGAAGACGCGCACGATCAAGACAGTTTTGGCTCTTACGCTTTTGTCTGTGCCCTTGGCGGGCTGCCTGAGTTCTCCCGAGGATCTGAATTTCTACGACACCGGCTCCACCGACGCCGATCGCTTCGTGGCGCAGACCTATCCTGTCTGGGCGCGGCCGGTGGTGGTCAAGAAGAAGACCCCGTTCACCTCCGACGTCAACGAGATCAAGCCGACGGTGGTCTATCAGGATACGGCCGGCTATCCCGTCGCCTCTGCGGCTGCAAGCGCGGCGATGATGCAGCATCCGTCTTTGATGTACGCCCAGCCCAAGTTGAGGGTCGCCGCCTATGCGGAGTTCGAGGAGGGCGGTCGCCGGGTGCCGGCGGTGCCGGTGGAGAATGTCGATCCGGAATTCCTGCGCAAGGAAGTCGCTTACCGGACGTCGGAGAAGCCCGGCACGCTGGTGGTCGACACCCGTTCGCGCCATCTCTATTTCGTGCTCGGCAATGGCCGCGCCATCCGCTACGGCGTCGGCATCGGCCGGCAGGGCTATGCCTGGAAGGGGCGCGGCGTGATCCAGTTCAAGCGCGAATGGCCGCGCTGGACGCCGTCGGACGACTATGTCGCCGACAAGCCGCAGATGAAGATGTTCTCCGCCTCCTATGGCGGCCTGGTGGGCGGCGTCAACAATCCGCTCGGCGCCCGCGCGCTCTATATCTTCGCCGATGGCAAGGACACGCTGTTCCGCGTCCATGGCACGCCGGATTGGAAATCGGTCGGCAAGCAGGCCTCGTCCGGCTGCATCCGCATGTTCAACCAGGATGTCGTCGACCTCTATCGCCGCGTCGGCCGCGGCGCCGAGATCGTGGTTCTCTGATCAGGCCTCTTCGAGATTGCGCCTGACCCGGCGCAATCCGTCCATCAAGGTCCGCATCTGCTCGAGATCGCAGCCGATCGCCTGGCCGATGCTTTTCAAGACCTCCTGCGCCCGCACCTTCAGCGTCATGCCCGGCGTCGTCAATGCGATCATTACCTGACGCTCGTCCTCGCGGCTGCGTTCGCGCCTGATATAACCGGTCTTTTCCAGCCGTTTCAGCAGCGGCGACAGCGTTCCGGTGTCGAGCCCCAGCGCTGCCCCGATCTCTGTCACACTCGCGGCGCGTTTCTCCCATAGAACCAGCATGACCAGATATTGCGGATAGGTCAGGCCGAGCTCGGTGAGCAGCGGCCTGTAAGCCTTGGTGAAGGCGTGGCTGGCCGAATAGATGGCGAAGCAGAGCTGGTTGTCGAGGCTCAAGGGATCTTGGGTCATGGTCGTCTCCTGAGCCCATCCATACACGTCGAAATGAATTTTGTAAAATTATATTGCGCACAACATAATTGCGCCCTATATAACTCATGTCAGATCCAAACAGGGAGACAGAAATGCCCATTCTCTACACCACCCGCGCAACCTCCACCGGCGGCCGCGTCGGCTCCTCCAAGACGGATGACGGCAACCTCTCCGTCAACCTCACTTCCCCGAAGGAACTCGGCGGCGACGGCGCCCCCGGCACCAATCCCGAACAGCTGTTCGCAGCCGGCTACTCTGCCTGCTTCCTCGGCGCGCTGAAATATGTCGCCGGCCAGGCCAAGGTGAAGCTCTCGCCCGAAACGCATGTCACCGCCACCGTCGGCATCGGTCCGCGCGAAGACGGCACGGGCTTCGGCATCGAAGTATCGCTGTCGGTCGATGTCCCCGATGTCGATCGCGCCGTTGCGGAAGATCTCGTCGCCAAGGCCCACATCGTCTGCCCCTACAGCCATGCGATGCGCACCTCGACCGAAGTTCAGGTCACGCTGGCCTGATCCGGATCAGCCGATCCGACGCAAATCCTGCCGCAGGCGATCCATGTCGCCCTGCGGCATTTCTTTATCTAGCGCCTCGTGTTCGGATTTCCAGACGGGCAAAGCGCGCGCCAGGACGTCGAGGCCGGCGTCGGTCAGCAGCAACAGTCGGGCGCGGCGATCCTTTTCGCTCGGGATAACTTTCAGCAGGCCGTCTCGTTCCAGCGGTTTCAACGCCGCCGTCAGCGTCGTCCGATCCATGGCGAGGAGATCCGCCACTGCCGACAAAGGCGGCGGTTCGGGCCGGTTGAGCGACATCAGCAGTGAAAACTGGCCATTGGTGAGGCCGAAGGGTTTCATCGCCTTGTCGAAGCGCCGGGCGAGCGCCCGCGCCGCGCGCTGGGCATGCAGGCAGATGCAGTGATCCTTGACGAAAATCGTGGTCTGGAAGGGAACGGCGCGTTGAATTGACATGTCTCATATATGTTGATATCAACGTAAATGTCAAGTCCAGCGGCGAGGAGGAAGCCTGATGGAGCATGAAGTCGTATCGCGTGAAGAGTGGCTCGAGGCGCGCAAGGCGCTGTTGGTCAAGGAGAAGGCGCTGACCCGCCAGCGCGACGCCGTCAACCGGGACCGGCTGGCTCTGCCCTGGGTTAAGGTCGACAAGGACTATGTGTTCGAAACGGAAACCGGACCGGCGCGTCTCGCGGATCTGTTTGCCGGTCACAGCCAGCTGATCATTATTCATTTCATGTTCGGGCCGGATTGGGAGGCGGGATGCCCCGGTTGCTCCTTCGGCGCCGATCACATGGACGGCGCGCTCGTCCATCTCAATCATCACGATGTCAGTCTGGTCACCGTGTCGCGCGCGCCGCTGCCGAAACTGCTCGCCTATAAGAAGCGCATGGGCTGGACATTCCCCTGGGTCTCATCCCTCGGCAGCGATTTCAATTACGATTTCCATGTCTCTTTCACGCCCGAGCAACTGGCGGCAGGGGCGGTGTCCTACAATTACACCTCGATCCCCTCGGAGCGCGCCAATGACGAATTGCCGGGCCTGTCGAGCTTCTACAAGGACGAGGACGGGACGATCTATCACACCTATTCGCAATATGCCCGCGGCGGCGAGGAGACGCTGGGAACGCTGATGTTCCTTGATCACGCGCCGCTCGGCCGCAACGAGACGGGCACGTTGAGCTTCATCAGACGCAAGGACGAGTATGTCCAGAAACCGGCTGAAAAGGCTGGCTGCTGCCATTGAGGGAGGGCGTCTCATGGAGTTTCCCAAACCCACCGAACATCATCGCGTGCTCGATCGCCTCGTCGGCGACTGGCTCTATCTCACCTCCACCGGCCATGAAGGCTATGACCCCGAAGACCCGCTCAAGCGCTGGACCGAGAAGGTCCGCTCCATCGGCGGCCTTTGGATCGTCGCCGAAGCGGAGGGCGGCATGGGCGAGGGCGAGCGCGGCGCCGCGATCATCACCCTCGGCTACGATCCGCGTGTCGGCCACTATGTGGGCAGCTGGATCGGTTCTATGATGGATAAATTCTGGGTCTACAAGGGGTGGCTGGAGGACGACGGCCAGACACTCGTCCTGGAGGCCGAAGGCCCGAGCATGGAAGACCCTGACCGCACCGAGCTTTATCGCGACGTCATCCACTTCATTGATGATGATAACAGACGCTTCTCCGGCAGTGTTCGCCAGGCGGACGGCAGTTTCAAGACCTTCATGACCAGCGAAGCAAAACGCGTCGGCTGAGAGCCGACCTCCAAGCAAGAGAGAGGGACTGTGCATGCATGGCACATTTATCTGGCACGAGTTGATGACGCCTGATCCGGCGGCGGCACAAGCCTTTTACGGTTCACTGCTCGGTTGGCAGCCGACGGAGATGGAGATGGCAGGCTTCACCTACACCACCTTTGCGGTCCCGGGCTTCCCCTCCGGCGTGGCAGGCATGATGGCGCTCACCCCCGACATGGCAGCCCAAGGCATCCCGCCCAACTGGAACGGCTACATCGCCGTCGATGACGTCGACAAGACGGCGGCTGAATACGAGCAAAACGGCGGCGCAATCCACAAAGCCCCCGAAGACATCCCGGGCATCGGTCGATTCGCCGTCGTCGCCGATCCGCAAGGGGCCGTCGTCTGCCTCATGACCCCGCAGATGCCTGAGGGTGAGACCGGCAGCTGGCCGACGCCGGGCAGCGCCGGCACCGTCGGCTGGAACGAGCTGATGGCCGGCGACTGGGAAAAGGTCTGGGATTTCTACGCCGCCCGATTCGGCTGGGAAAAGGACATGGCTGTCGACATGGACGCCATGGGCATCTACCAGACCTTCAAGCTCGGTGAGCGCGGCATCGGCGGCATGATGAACAAGCGGCCCGAGATGCCCATGCCATTCTGGAACTTCTACATCCTCGTCCCCGCGATCCGAGCCGCCGCAGCCAGGGTCACTGAACTTGGCGGGCAGGTGCTGATGGAGCCGCATCAGGTGCCGGGCGGCGCCTGGATCTGCCCGGCGCTCGATCCACAGGGCGCGGCGTTTTCGCTGATGTCCGAGAGCGAGTGACCGCGCCTTGCATTGCGGGCGGCTTTTGGAAACAATGCAGGCGCGGGGCGAAACGCCTCGCGCCTGTCTTCTTGGGGTGAATGATGTATACGCCGCCCGCCTTCGCCGTCGACGACCTCTCGGACATCCGCAGGATGATAGCCGCCTGCCGGCTCGCCAATTTCGTCACCGCCACCGCCGATGGGCCTCTGGCGACGCCGCTGCCGATGTTTCTGGACGAGAGCGAAGGCGACTATGGTGTGCTCTACGCCCATCTCGCCCGCCCCAATCCGCAATGGAAGGTCCAGCCGATCGGGCCGGGGCTCGCGATCTTCATGGGTCCCGACGCCTATGTGACGCCGTCCTGGTATGCGTCCAAGGCCGAGCATGGCAAAGTCGTCCCGACCTGGAACTATGAAAGCGTGCACGCCTCCGGTCCGGTGGAGTTCTTCGACGACGGCGACCGGTTGCTCGACATTGTCACACGCCTCACGCGCCTGCATGAAACCGGGCGCAAATCGCCTTGGGCGGTGTCGGACGCGCCCGAAAGCTACATCGCCGGCCAGCTACGCGGGATCGTCGGTCTGCGGATGCCGATCGAAAAGCTCGAAGGCAAGCGCAAGATGAGCCAGAACCGCAGCGAGGCGGATCGAAACAGCGTTCGGGAAGGGCTCGCGTCGAGCGGGGAAGCGATGGATCGGGTGGCGGCGACGCTCGTGCCATAAGCCATCAAAGGGTTCTTCGCGTCAGCTTTGCTTTTCGCCAGCGCCCTTGCCGTCGCTGCTGCGGGACCGCTCCTCGACACGGTCGGCGCCCTTCTTCAAGTCTGAACCCTTTTCGGCTTCGACCTTGCGTTCCTCGCCGGCGGCAGCTTCGTGCAGATCCCTGGATGATTGCTTGCCCTGCGGCGTCGGCGCTTGTTCCGTTCCCATATCGTCCTCCTGCGGCGGTTGGGTTGCGTTGGAGGAACGAGGGGTGATTTCGAAGGTTCCGCGAGACCTACCATTCTCAGGTCATAGAAAGCCGAGATTTATAATCATGTGTTCCCGGAAGTTCGCCATGAAGCTTTTCATGGTCTCGTGGGTAGTTTCTGGATAATTCGCAGCTCGCTGAGGTGCCGGCGAGCGATGATACTACCGACGTCGTTCGAAATCCGCGTTGTTCTCGAACGGAGGATTGAACGAGCCGCGCTGGATCGTCACTGCTCTGCAGCCGTTCGTTGCTATCACCACCCGTGTTTTAAAAAAATTGCGTCTCCATTTGAGAAAGTTTACCTTTCGGATGACGGCGTCTTCTTGCCGGCGTTTCGACATCAAAAAGGGACAAGCGCCCATTGCATACCGAAAAAGCTCAATTGGTTTCTGCCCAATCTCAGTTCGAGGCCTTTGCGCGCGATATCCGCGGCCAAAGAGTGAGTTCAGTTTGGCGAGGGAACGGGTCGGCATTGTTCGTTGAAGTCGGCGCATTGTTTGCCGATCCAAACATGAAGAGCGAGTTTGGCCGGCGATTGATCGGTGAATTCGGGATCATGATCGAATGGAGTTGGCGCATCGAGAGCGAGACCTCGATCCTCTGCGCCAGTTGGACTGAGGAAAATGATTGGGAAAGACATTTCCAGTCCTTAGTTGGCCGTCGTGTGGAAAATCTGTCCCTGTTCGCCCGGTTGCCGGAACTCAATCTGGCTTTGGAAGGCGACACTTATGTCGTGACGTTCAATACGGGGGGCGAACAACCCGAATGGTCTCTGTTTAGGCGCACCCCCGAAAACGGGTCATTTATGACGCTCCATGTCGATAACGGCCGCGTGGTTGAAGAAGGGCGGCCCTAAGCGCCTTTACCGCCGCAAGCTTCCCAAGATCCCGCGCACGATCGCCGCGCCCACCGCCGTGGCCACGGAGCGGGCGGCGGATTTCATCGCGGCTTCCATGATGGTTTCGCGCTGGTAGCCGCTCTTTTTCTGCTGTTGGGCCTGGGGCGTCGGGTCGGTTCCGAAGCCGGGCAGCGTCCAGCCGCCGATGGTGATCGAGCCGGTCTGGTCGGCCGGCGCCTGGGCAGGGTCGGGCTGCTGGACCTGGGTCTGCGACTGCGACTGCGACTGCGCTGCGGCTTCGGCCTTCTTGGTCAGGATCTCGAAGGCGCTTTCGCGATCGAAATCCTCGTCATACATGTCGCGCACCGGGCTGACCGACATCACCTGGCGGCGCTCGTCTTCGTTGAGCGGGCCAATGCGGCCCGAGGGCGGGCGGATCAGGGTGCGTTCGACCACCGAGGGCGCGCCCTTGCCTTCGAGGGTGGAGATCAGCGCTTCGCCTGTGCCGAGCGTGGTGATCACATCTGCGCAGCTGAAGTCGGGATTGGGGCGGAAGGTGTCGGCGGCGGTCTTCACCGCCTTCTGCTCGTTGGGCGTATAGGCGCGCAGCGCGTGCTGGACGCGGTTGCCGAGCTGGGCGAGCACCGTCTGCGGCACATCCATCGGGTTCTGGGTGACGAAATAGACGCCGACGCCCTTGGAGCGGATGAGCCGCACCACCTGCTCGACGCGCTCGATCAGCACTTTGGGCGAGTCCTTGAACAGAAGATGCGCCTCGTCGAAGAAGAACACCAGCTTCGGCTTGTCGGGATCGCCGACCTCAGGCAGTTGCTCGAAGAGTTCGGAGAGCAGCCAGAGCAGGAAGGTGGCGTAGAGGCGCGGATTCATCATCAGCCGGTCGGCGGCGAGCACCGAGATCGCGCCGCGGCCGTCATTGGTGGTGCGCATGACGTCCGTGATCTTGAGCGCCGGCTCGGAGAAGAGTTTGGTTGCGCCCTGCTGTTCCAGGATCAGTAGTTCGCGCTGGATCGAGCCGACCGAGGCCTTAGAGATGAAGCCGAATTTAGTGGAGATCTCCTGTGCGTTCTCGCCCATATAGTTGAGCATGGCCTGGAGATCCTTGAGATCGAGCAGCGGCAGGCCGCCTTCGTCAGCGATCTTGAAGGCGATGTTGAGCACGCCTTCCTGGGCGTCGGACGCATTGATGAGCCGCGATAGCAGCAGCGGACCCATTTCGGTCAGCGTGGTGCGGACGCGATGGCCCTTTTCGCCATAGAGATCCCAGAAGATCACCGGGAACTGCTGGAAATCATAATCGGTGAAGCCGATATCCTTGGCGCGCTTGTCGAGGAAATCCTTGAACTCGCCGAGGGCGGCGACGCCGGAAAGGTCGCCCTTGATGTCGGCGCAGAACACCGGCACGCCGGCGTTCGAGAAACCTTCGGCCAGCACCTGCAGGGTGACCGTCTTGCCGGTGCCGGTAGCGCCGGTGATCAATCCGTGGCGATTGGCGAATTTAAGGTCGAGATATTCCGGCTTGTTGACAGAATCGTCGGGCTTGCGGCTCGTTCCCAGATAAATCTTGCCATCGACCAGCATATCGTCCTCCGGATATATTCAGATGTCCTGTACATAATTGAAACATAGGGGATTTGCTATAGAGGGTGATGACGCTGCGGGCGATGCGTATGTTCACGCAATGCGGGAAAGCGGCGGGGCGGGCTTGCCCTGCGGCGAAACAGGAATTACATTGACGTAAACGTCAATAAACGGAGGATTCAATGTCGGAATTGGTGACTAAGGTTGCGGATGCGGTCGGGATCGAAGCGGACGTCGCCTCAAAGGCGATTGGCTTTATGCTGGCCTTCCTGCGCAAGGAAGGCGATGACGCGGCTGTTGAAAAGATGATTGCGGCCATTCCTGGCGCGGCCGAGCTCGCGGATGGCGCGAGCGGCGGCGGCGGCGGCATTCTCGGCGCTTTGCTCGGCGGCGGCATCATGGGGCTCGGCCAGAAATTGATGAGCCTCGGCCTTGGCATGGGAGAAATTACCGCGCTCGCGAAACAAACCATGGCGGTGGCGCGTCAATATGCAGGCGACGAGACGGTGGATGCGGTTATCGCATCTGTGCCCGGTCTGTCGCAGTTTGTTTAACGAATGGTGGTTGGCGAGGTATAGTATTTCTTGCCTCGCCCCTTTTGATAGGCGAGATATGTGCTAGAAGCAAGGCAGCCTTGCCGAAGTGGAGATTGTTGTAGATGCGACTGGATGAAATGCGGTTGGAGGAGCATGCCGGTTACCTTTGCAAGACGATGTCTCGTCTGATGGCGTCTCTGCTGCAAGACCGGCTCAAGACTCTCGGCATTGCTCCGGCGCAATTCGCTGTGATGCTCGCCATCGATCAGACCGGTTCTCCGCTTCAGAAGGATATTGTCGAGGCGCTCGATCAGGAGCAGGCGACGGTCGCCAACACGCTGGCGCGCATGGAGCGTGACGGTCTGGTGGTGCGTCGCCCTTATGAAAAGGACGCCCGCGTCCAGAAAGTGTCGCTGACGTCCCGCGCCGAGGAGATCTGGTCCGAAGCGCTGGAAAAAGCCACCGAACTCAACGAATTGGCGCTGTCTGGCCTGACGTCCGAGGAGCGGGAAAATTTCATCGTTCTGATGCAGAAGGTGATTTACACGCTGCGCGCCGTCAACGGCAAACCGCCTCAGGAATGGGAAGAGCGCTGCGGCCGCAGTTTCTCCGGCTGTCCCGAGATGATTGCGCCGGAATGCGTCGGTGAGGATCTGGAAACCGCCTGAAAACAGCGCCGGATTGAGCGCGAGCGACCATTGTATTTGGCCGGCTGGCGCCGGCCTTTGTCTCTGATTCGATTATTCGGCGTCTGCGCCGGCGTCATCGTCAGCCGAGTTGGCGGGCTGTTTTGCAGCATCGGCCTTGTTGGCCTCCGCGCCGGCGGGTTTCGGCCGCATGACGCGCACGACATCCTTGCCGAGCATCGTGCCGATTTCGACCTTGCCGGTCTTTTTATCGACGACGCAAAGCACCGCGCCGCGCGCTTTTTCCGTCTTCAGGCGACCGTGAACCAGCGCCAGCCCATAGCTCTCGCTGCCGGTCGGATCGACGACGACGTCGACGCGGCGGAACTCCGCCTTGGCGGCTTCGGCGCATTTGGTTTTCACGGTTTCGTTGAATTCGGCCCAGGCGTCCGGCGAGGATGCTGATGCGGCCATCGGGAGCGCCAATGTCGCGGCTGCCGCCAGAAAGAGGATGTTACGGGATGGCATCAAGATGTCTCCTGTTGATTCTTCAACGGCGCAGCGCCGCCCAATCAGACAATGCGGATCCATTGAGGCGGTTTCGTGGGCGGCAAATTATTGTGGGTGAACGGTTGCCATCAGCGCTGCTCAAACCTATGTTCCGAACGGGTTTTCAACCTTCCACAAGGAATAACAGGAGAGACCGCCATGGCGTTCGAATTGCCGCCGCTTCCCTATGATTACGAAGCTCTCGCGCCCTTCATGTCGAAGGAAACGCTCGAATATCATCACGACAAGCATCACATGGCTTACGTGACCAACGGCAACAAGCTCGCCGAGGAAGCTGGTATGGCCGGCCTCTCGCTCGAAGAGATCGTGGTGCAGTCCTACGGCAAGAATGCCGGCCTGTTCAACAATGCCGGCCAGCATTACAACCACATCCACTTCTGGAAGTGGATGAAGAAGGACGGCGGCGGCAAGAGCCTGCCGGGCAAGCTTGACGCAGCGATCACTTCCGACCTCGGCGGCTACGACAAGTTCCGCGCCGATTTCATCGCCGCCGGCACGACGCAGTTCGGCTCCGGCTGGGCCTGGCTCTCTGTCAAGGACGGCAAGCTCGAAATCTCCAAGACCCCGAACGGCGAAAACCCGCTCGTGCATGGCGCCAAGCCGATCCTCGGCGTCGACGTGTGGGAGCATTCCTACTACATCGACTACCGCAATGCGCGTCCGAAATATCTCGAAGCCTTCGTCGACAGCCTGATCAACTGGGATTACGTGCTGGAAATGTACGAAGCCGCCGTTAAGTAAGGCTGATCGTTTTCGAAAATCCCCGCTGGCTCGCGTCCGCGGGGATTTTTGCATTTGTGAACATACCGTTTCCAGGTCGACGACAATGCCGGGCTTAGCGGGCGGTTTCCGGACGCCGGCGTGTCAATCCCGCCGGGGATGCGGACACTTCACAAAAAAATCATTTTGTTTCACGCGAATTCCATCCGACTGCTATGGGGCGCGCTCATCTGTCGCGCCGACCGGATCGGTCAAGATCACAGTCCAGGAGAGGTATATGCTCAGGAAATTCATCGCCGCCACGGCGCTCTGTCTCATCTCCGCCACCACGGTCGTTTCGGCCGCTGGCTTCGGCGAGGAACGCGAACACACGATGGAAAAGATCGGCGGCGCCATGGCGACGCTCGGCAAGGTGGCCAAGGGCGAGAGCGCTTATGACGCCGAAGCTGTGAAGGGCGCGCTGACCACGATCAACACCTCGATCACCCATTTCAAGACGCTGTTCCCGGCCGGCTCCGAAAACGACTCCAAGGAAGCCAGCCCGGCGATCTGGACCAACAAGGCCGATTTCGATGCGCATGCCGACAAGCTCGCCGCCGATTCGGCGACACTTCTGGCCCAGCTTCCGGCCGATCAGGCCGGCGTCGGCGCGGCGATGGGCGTGCTCGGCAAGGATTGCGGCGCCTGCCATCAGTCTTACCGTCTGAAGAAATAATCGCCTAGGAGGCAATGACCGCCGGCCTTCGCGCCGGCGGCTTTCGTTTGTGGAGACGAGACATGGCGAAACGGGCAGTCAAGGTTTTGGCGGGCTTGATCGGGCTTGGCGTCATCGGCGCGGGCGCGTTCCTGTTCATCACGCGGCCGCAACCCTGGCCAGCGGAGCATTGGGCTCAGGCCGGCGCGGGCGACGCCGCCCGGGGCGCGATCGTGTTCTCCATGGGCGGCTGTGTGAGCTGTCATGCCGCGCCGGGCGCAAAGGACGACGCCAAGCTGACGCTCGCCGGCGGCCTGGCGCTGAAGAGCCCGTTCGGGACCTTCCATGTTCCCAATATCTCTCCTGACGAAAAGGCCGGCATCGGCGGCTGGACGCTGGCCGAGTTCGGCGACGCCATGACGCGCGGCGTGGGTCCCGGGGGAGAGCATCTCTATCCATCCTTTCCCTATGGCTCCTATAGCCGCATGAGCGTGCAGGATGTGGCCGATCTCTTCGCCTATCTGAAAACGCTGCCCAAAAGCGACAATGTCGCGCCGCCGCATGAGCTCGGCTTCCCCTTCAATATCCGGCTGGCAGTTGGCGGCTGGAAATTCCTCTACCTCAACGACAGTCCGCGGGTGGAGCTCGCCAACGCGGACGACAAGGTCCGACGCGGTCAATATATCGTCGAAGGCCCAGGCCATTGCGGCGAATGCCATACGCCGCGCGACGCGCTGGGCGGCTTCAAAGCCGACGCATGGCTGGCCGGAGCGCCCAATCCAGAGGGCGAAGGGCGAATCCCCAACATCACCCCCGGCGGCGAGATTGGAAACTGGTCCGAAGCGGACATCGTGACTTACCTGCAGACCGGGTTTACCCCCGACTATGATTCCGTCGGCGGCAGCATGGTCGAGGTGCAGCAAAACATGGCGAAGCTGCCCCAGGCGGATGTCGAGGCGATCGCGGCGTATCTGAAGGCTGTTCCGAAAATGTAGACGGGCCGGGGTAGTTCAGGCTACAGCGCCAACGCACAGCCACGCAGTCTCCGGGTACGCATTGAAAGTGTACGATTGACGCAGCGCGCGCGCTTGCCTAAAGTGTGATCCGCGCAACCGGAGGCGTCCATGCCGAGAGCAGCAGTCGAAGACAATGAGCGGATGAGCTTGCGGGTCGCAGCAGAGACAAAGTCCAAATTGTTGCGGGCGGCTTCTCTGCGCAATACCGACCTCACTAACTTCGTGACGCAGTCTGCGCTCAGGGAAGCGGAAGCGGTGATCGCGGACGCGGAGGCCGTCAAGGCCTCAGAGCGCGATTATCTGCGCATCCTCAACCTCTTGGAAAACCCGCCAAAGCCCAACGCCAAACTGCGGGCCGCAATCGACGCTCTGCCGGACAGTCTATGAGCATACCGTCCTGGCGTGAGGAGGCGATACGCAAAACTCATGACCGGGCGTCTTTCGATTGTGGCGACGCGCAGATGAACGAATTTCTGCAGCGCTTTGCCCGACAAGGACACGAACAGAACGCCGCCAAGACCTTCTGCGCAGTTGACAATTCTTCTCCCAACCGCGTCCTCGGGTTTTACACCATCGCGCCTGCTTCAGTCGTCCATGAAGCCGCGCCGCGATCGATGACGAAGGGACTGGCGCGGCATGACGTTCCCGGCTTCCGGCTTGCCCGTCTAGCGACGGATTTATCCGTGGCGGGGCGAGGGCTGGGAGGACAATTGCTGGCCGCTGCGGCCTTGCGCTGTTTGCGGATCGCCAATGAAAGCGGCGGCGTTCTGCTGATCATCGACGCAAAAGGAGCCCGCGCCGCCGATTGGTACGCTTCGTTCGGGGCGGAGCCGCTTAAGGACAAGCCTCATACTCTGGTCATGCCGCTGGCGATCTTCGCGCCTGACCTGCGCGCCAAAGGTCTACTCTAACACGATGAAAAGCCAAGATCGCCTCTCGCCAAATCCTTTTCACTGCGTCAGCCGCAACATTGTCTTGGACGAGCTTTCGCCGATCGACTGGAAGGCGGCGACCAATCCGCTGGCGGTGTCGGTCGTGAAGTAGGTGTCGGTGCTCGAGGCGCAATATCTCAGCAGCGCCTGGCCTTTCGCCGGGGCCATCAGCGCGATGGTGTAGATCACCACGCCCGCCGCCTTGGCTTTGTCGCAATATTGCTTGGTGGCGGTGTCGTCCGAGCTATTGTTGTTGTCGCCGTCGGTCATGAAGACGATATAGCGCGACGGGTTGCCGCCGTTCTTCTGCTTGTGGATCGTCGCTTCCGTCGTGGCGCTGACGGCGGCATAGGCTTTGGCGAAAGCGTCTGTTGAGGAGGTGCCGCCGGTCGCATCCAGCGCGTTGACGAAGGTCAGCGCCGCCGACGTGCCCCAGGCGAGATCCGAATAGCCGCGCATTTGCGAGTTGTAGGAGACGGCGCCGGTGCGGACATATTTCGTCTCGGGATCCACCGTGCTGAGCTGCGTCATCAAGCTGGCGACCGCCAGCTTCAGTGCGGCGATCTTCGTATAGGTGAGGGTGCACTGATAGGTCCACCAGCCGAAGCTGCAGGTGGTGGTGTAGGTGGAATTGGTGTTTTCATCCATCGACCCGGACTGGTCGAGAACCAGATAGAGCGACAGCGGGCTCTTGGTGGTGACGGCGGTTCCGCCGAGCACGGCGCTGACTGCCGCGACGTTGACCCGGTCGATGCCGGCCATCTTGAGGAAACTGGTGGGCACGCCGCCGCGCACCGTGGCCTTGATGGTCGATGACGACGTGTCGAGATCGATGTCTTCCGCGGAGAGACTGTAGGCGTTGGCGCTGCCTTGCAGGACGGTCATCCAGTTGATGACCGAGGTTTTCAGCTCGGTTTCGTTCTTGGTGTCGATGTCCTTGATGGCCGCGATCAGCGCGGCGTCGAGATCGTTCTGCAGCTTTGTCCGGACGTTCATCGCCCGGACATAATCAAGGCTGCAGCCGACCGCGACCAGAAGCGGCGTCATGATCAAGGCGAAGGTGAGGGCGATGTTTCCGCTCCGGTCGCGAAGCAGATAGAGCAGCGCCCTCTTCAATATGCAAAAACAGGGTGGTCGCATGGGTATCTCTAAATTATAAATTGCTTATCTTTTGATTGTACAACCTGATTGTTATTGTCAGGTTAATGATTATAAAAATATAATATAGGTTGCGAAGCGTGGATGTCCGCACCCGCGGAAACGAAAAACGGGCCGTCGCCGGCCCGTTCGCACATGTCCCGAAAGTCTCTGCCGATCAGTCCTTGCCGACAACCTTCAAAGCGAAGGCGTATTCATAGGCGACTTCTTCCAACCGCTGGAAACGGCCTGACGCCCCGCCATGGCCGGCGCCCATATTGGTTTTCAGCAGAACCGGGTTCTTGGAGGTGGTGTGATCGCGCAGCTTCGCCACCCATTTGGTCGGCTCCCAATAGGTCACGCGCGGATCGGTGAGACCGGAGAGCGCCAGGATCGGCGGATAGGCTTTCGGGCCGACATTGTCATAGGGCGAGTAGGAGGCGATGTAGTCATATTCCTCCTTGCTGTCGATCGGGTTGCCCCATTCCGGCCATTCCGGCGGCGTCAGCGGCAGCGTGTCGTCGAGCATGGTGTTGAGCACGTCGACAAAGGGCACGGCGGCGATGACGCCCGCAAACATTTCCGGGGCCATGTTGACGATCGCGCCCATCAGCATGCCGCCGGCGGAGCCGCCTTCGGCGACGATGCGGTCGAAGGAGGTATATTGCTGGCGCACGAGGAAATCGGCGGCGGCGATGAAGTCGGAGAAGGTGTTCTTCTTGTTCTCCATCTTGCCATTCTCATACCAGGCGAAGCCCTTGTCTTTGCCGCCGCGCACATGGGCGATGGCGTAGATGAAGCCTCGGTTCACCAGCGACAGGCAGTTGGTGTTGAACGAGGCGGGAATGGAGATGCCATAGGCGCCATAGCCATAGAGCAGGCAGGGCGCGCCGCCGTCGAGCTTGGTGTTCTTGCGATAGAGCAGCGTGACCGGCACTTTCTCGCCATCGGCCGTCGGCGCGAAGACGCGGCGGGTGACGTAATCGTCGATCTTGTGGCCCGAGGGCACTTCCTGCGTCTTGAGCAGCACCCGCTCGCGGGTCTTGAGATTGTAGTCGAACAGTTGCGACGGCGTGGTCATCGAGGAATAGGAAAAGCGGATCCAGTCCGTGTCATATTCCATCGCGCCGATCAGGCCGAGCGAATAGGCTTCCTCGGCGAATGCGATCGAATGATCCTCGCCGCTCACGCGGTCGCGGATCATGATGCGCGGCAAGCCCTCATGCCGCTCCATCCAGACGAGATGGCCCTTATAGGCTTCCACCGACAGGATCAGCGTGCCCGGGCGATGCGCCACGACCTCGGTCCAGTTTTCCTTGCCCGGCGCATTCACCGGCGCCTGCATGATCTTGAAATCCTTGGCGTCGCCGTCATTGGTGAGGATGTAGAAGACGTCGCCGCCTTCGCTCATCGAATATTCGACGCCCTCGACGCGCTCGGCCACCAGCATGGGTTCGGCGGAGAGGTTCTTGGTCGACAGGAGGCGATATTCCGAGGTCTCGTGGTCGTGGATGTCGACGAAGACGAAGTCGTTGAGCATCGAGCCGCCTACACCCATGAAAAAGCCGGGATCGCGTTCCTCATAGACCAGCCGGTCCGAGGATTGCGGCTGGCCGAGAACGTGGTGGAAGACCTTGGACGGGCGGTGGTTCTCGTCGAGCTGCGTATAGAAGAAGCTCTTGCCATCCGGCGCCCAGACGCCGCCGCCGCCGGTGTTCTCGATGAGATCGGCGAGGTCCTTGCCGGTCTTGAAGTCGCGGATCTTCAGGGTGAAATATTCCGAGCCCTTGTCGTCGAAGCCCCAGATGCCCTTGTCATGGCCTGGCGCATGATCGAGGCCGGAGAAGCGGCAATAGGCCTTGCCCTCGGCTTCGCGATCGCCATTGAGCAGGATTTCCTTGAGGCCATCCTTGTCGCGCTTGGTGCGGAAATAATGGGCGTGCTCGCCGCCCTTCACATAAAGCGTGCCATAGGCGAAAGGGCCGTCCTTCATCGGCACGGAGGAATCATCCTCCTTGATGCGGGCCTTCATTTCGTCGAACAGTTTCTTGCGCAGATCGGCCGTATCGGACATCGCGGCGTCCTGATAGGCGTTTTCCGCCTCGAGATAGGCGCGGATCTCGGCGTCGAGAATCGAGGTGTCCTTGAACATCGCCTGCCAATTTTCCGCCCTGAGCCAGGCGTAATCATCCGTCCGCGTGACGCCGTGCCTTGTATCGGTCACGGGCTTCTTTGCGGCTCTGGGCGGTTCCGGCAGATTTTTGAAGGCGGGCAAGGCACACTCTCTTTTTGAATTAACCGATTGTTTGAATCGTTCGCGTCAGAGATAAAGCCGCGCGCCCCCGACTTCAAGCGCGGGGCTGCCGGCGTGACCCTGGACCAAGAGGAATGAGTGACATGGCGATTTCGATGGCGCGCGGCCTGCTGGCGTTTTCGCTGCTTGCGGCTCAGCCCGCTCTTGCCGGAACGCCGGAGGCGCCGACGACGCCGGTAAAGCCGCTTTCAGCCATTGCGGCCAAGACACAGGGCCCGCGTCTCCTCGAGCCGAAGCTGGTGATGGCCAAGATCCCGGGTGAGGGGCCGGCGGTGGCGCTGACCTTCGACGCCTGCATGGGCCAGACCGACGCCCGCATTCTCGACATGCTGATCGACAATCAGATTCCTGCGACGATCTTCGTCACCGCCCGCTGGCTGAAGCGCAATCCCGAGCCGTTGGCAAAAATGATGGCGCATCCCGAGCTGTTCGAGATCGAGAACCATGGCGAAAACCATGTACCGGCGGTCGATCGGCCCGCCAGCATCTATGGCATCGCGGCCGCCGGTTCGCCGGAAGCGGTGGCGCGCGAGGTGGAGGCCGGCGCCGAGGCGATCGTGAAAGCGACCGGCAAGCGGTCGACCTGGTTTCGCGGCGCCACCGCCAAATACACCAGGACATCCATCCAGCAAATCCAGGCAATGGGCTTCGAGATCGCCGGCTATTCGGTCAATGGCGACGGCGGCTCATTGCTCGGCGCATCGGTGACCGCCAAGCATTTCGCCTCGGCCCGCGACGGCGATGTGATCATCGCCCATATCAACCAGCCGACCCATGCGGCCGGTGAGGGCGTGGTCAAGGGTGTGCTGGCGCTGAAAGCCAAAGGCTATCGCTTTCTGAAATTGTCGGAACGCCGGGAAACGCTCTCGGCGAAAGGTCTCTGATTGGGTCGGACGGGCGGCCGCCGGAACCTAGCCTGTCAGAAATCGCAGTAGCCGGCGTCGATGCCGATGCCGTCATCCCACAAAATACGCGCTTCGCAGCTCTCGTTGTCCCGGGGAACAACCGGTCCGAAGCACTCCGTACGTTCTTCCGACGCGTAGAGCTCGACCATCCATTTATGTCCGATGAAGGTGTTGAAGCTCGCAGTTTCGCCCGGTTGAACCAGACCATATTCCTTCAGGAAGCCATCGAAATCGATCCAGAACACCCGGAAGGCATAGGGCGTTTCATTGTGGAAATTGATGCCTGTCGCCGCGTCTGAATTCGGAGAAGGGTCATGAGCCTCCTCACACGCCGCAGCCTGCGCCATCGTGGCACCCAACGGTCCAACGCTGCTGATGCAGGTCGCCGCCAAAAGAATCACAGCCGCCGCTCTGGAAATAGCGCGCATGCTTCACCTGCCATATGATTGAGGTTAACTCGGTCGCGTTTATTCACCGACAACCGTCTTCAAGGCCGTCATCAGCCCGATATCGGGATTGGCGGCGCAGGCTTCGGAGAGTTTCGCAGCAACGGCGGTAATCGCATCGAAGTCGACCCGCGTGTCTCCCGCCTTGCCGCCGTAATAGCCGTGCATCCAGAACATCACCAAGCCGGCTTCATCTTCGGACCAGCTGGCCGTGTCGGAGCATTTCAGCGTGGACATGTCCAAAACTTCGGCATGTGACTGTGTTGCGCACAGCATAAGAATGCTGAAGCCGATAGATGCGATCGTCTTTCTCATAGGCTGTTTCCCCTCATTTTCTGCAGGGGAAGTTACAAATATTTTCTAAATCGAGTCAATGGATTCGATGAAGAGGCAATGGGTTAATTGTTGCAACTATCCAGTGTTTTTATTCTTGTTTCTGTTTTTGAAAATGTTGAGATTGTGTGATTGCCGTAAGCCTCGCTGATGAGATTTTCGAGAATTTACTCTGATGTGATAGCCGCTGCGCCGAACAACTTTCCGGGCGAGTGAATGTGTTGAATTTGACCATCACCGGAGATGAGCCTGTTGCTGGAAAGACAAGAGAAGCTCCGATATTCTATGACGCCGCCCGGTGGATCGCCGCGCAAATCTGCCGCCAGATCGCCGCATTGGGGCTGGAGCTGGAGGCAAACAGTGGGTGCGTCTCGGCGTAGCTGGCTTCCCGCCCAGCGCGCCGGGCGATCAGGCCGAAGCGGCGGTCGAATTCCGGATCATGTCCAGATGTTTTGAGGATCTCCACCAATCGCGGCGACGGCGCGGTGAAATAGGAGGAGAAGCTGAGATTAAGTTCATGATATTCAAGCATCATCCTTTTCAGGCCTGAAAAGTCGTCTCCGAATGGACGCGTGTCGAAGCGCGAGGAGGGCGGCGGGACCGGATATTCGATCGTCCGATAAGCGGCGTCGTTCAGCTCCATCAGCCTGCCGGCAATCTGAAGCGCGGTGGCGCGCGCGCCGAAGATATCGGCGAGCCTGACGCGAAGCGTCCAATGGTGAAGGTCGCCCTTGCCGCTCTCGGTGATGTCCGAAATCGCCTGGAACGCAGTCATCAACAGTGTGTAGCGCGTCGCTGCGGGAATGGCCGTCTCCGAGGCTGCCAAAGCCGCGCCGAGAGCTTGGGTGTAGGCGGGGGTGAGCGTCGACAGGCGGTCGATCCAGGTGGGGAGGAAGGGCTGCGCCCAGTGCTGGCGCAGAAGGAGTTCAGGCAGATCCGGCCGCGGCGCATCAGTGTTCGCTTCTGGATCGACGAGCAGTCCGCGCGCGGCGAGGCGTTGGGCCCGATCCGGTTTGCAGGCGAAAAGATTGAGTAGAAATCCATCCGCGTGCCGGGGATCATAGGACGCGAGCGCATTGAGACCGGGGACCAGCCTATAGAGATCGTAGCCCAGCCCGGTCACGGCTTCGATGAGCCCGTGATTGACAGCCGAGCCATGCCGCAATTCGAACATGAGCAGGGGAGAGCGGCTGCGGAAAAAGTCGTCGCCACCCTTGAGAATGGCGATTTCCTCCCCCTCGGCGTCGAGCTTGACGAAATCGATGTCGGGGACCAGTCCCGCCCGGCGCCAGAATTCGTCGAGCGCATAGAGACGGATGCGCTCGGCTGCGGGGCCCCGCGTGTGCAGCGAATTGGTCTCGCTATTGCCGGAGATCGAAATGTCGGCTTCGCCGTCGCGATCGGAGAGGCCCGCCGCAACAAGCGTCAGGCGATCGGAGAGCCTGCTGTCGGCGATGCTCTTCGCAAGCATTCCGCCCGGCGCAGAGGTCGGCTCGAAGGCCCAGACATGTCCTGAGGTGAGCCGGTTTGCAATCGTCAGCGCATAGACGCCGTGATTGGCGCCGATGTCCAGGGCTTGCATGTCAGAAGTGGCGAGCGCACGGATGAAATCCATTTCGGCTTCAAACCAGTCTTCCTGTTCGAGCAACACATAAGACGTCATACGTCGCACATCGGCGTTCGCAACAACGCCGACGCCGTCTTTGAGGGTGATCGTCCAGGTGGGGAGCGGCTGGTTCATGGTTTTTCCGGAACACGCATTTTGTGTCCGGTGTTGTAATTCGCTGCGCTTGTGTAGGGCTTTCGAATATATGAGAAGCCGAATGGAGTGCGTGCGGCGTCGCCATCGCACGGTCGCCCTTGACGCGCGCTGCAATCACCCCGATAGGGTCTCTCCAAGCCGGCGCCCGGCGCCGAAAACGACATGACAGGAGATTATCCGTGAGCAACCCGACCGTCGAAGCCGCCATCAACAGCATTTACGACTCGCTGCGCGCCGATAACGAGGATCTCGACCCGCGCATCGCCGCGCTCAAGACAGCGCTCGCGGAAGCCGGGCTCAGGGAAGCGGTGTTCGATCCGACCAAGCTCGTGCAGAACAACCGCTCCGGCCGCAAGCTGATGCAGGCCTATTTCCGTCAGCGCGGCGTGACGGTGACGTTTTCGGCCTAAGCAGACAAAGGGGGCTTTAGCCCCCTCACGCCCTCTCCACGAACCCGTCCAGCACCCGCTTCTGTCCCGCCCGGTCGAAATCGATCGTCAGCTTGTTGCCGTCGATGGCCGCGACATTGCCGTTGCCGAATTTGATGTGGAAGACGCGGTCGCCGATCGAGAATTTCGAGGGTTCGTCGACCTTGGATTTTGCGATCAGCTCGCCCTGGATGACGCGGCCGGTGGGGCCGGCTTCGCCATAACCGACGCGCTCCACCGATACGCCAGAGCGGTTGCCCCAGTTGCTGCGGGTCGCCTCGGTCTTGTTGGCCTGGGCGCGCTGCCAGCCGGGGGAGGAATAGGACGAGGCGAACGGCTCCTGCTTGTCGAAGCGCGACTGGCCGTAAGGATTGCCCCTTCCATAGCCGCCATAGCTCTGCTCGGCTTCGGCGACTTCGACATGATCGGGCGGCAGTTCATCCAGGAAGCGCGAGGGAATGGTCGATTGCCAGAGGCCGTGGATGCGGCGGTTGGACACAAACCAGATATGCAGCCGCTTCTTGGCGCGGGTCAGGCCGACATAAGCGAGCCGGCGCTCTTCCTCCAGCCCGTTGCGGCCGCCTTCGTCGAGCGCGCGCTGATGCGGAAACAGGCCTTCCTCCCAGCCCGGCAGGAATACCGTGTCGAATTCCAGCCCCTTGGCCGAATGCAGTGTCATGATCGAGACGGCGTCCATCTCCTCATTCTGCTCGGCGTCCATGACCAGCGAGACATGTTCGAGGAAGCCGCGCATGCTCTCGAAAGAATCCATCGAGCGGATGAGTTCCTTGAGGTTTTCGAGACGACCCGGCGCTTCGGCCGTCTTGTCGTTCTTCCACATGTCGGTATAGCCGCTCTCTTCGAGGATTTGCTCGGCGAGTTCGGTATGGGGCATGGTTTCGAGCAGCTTCTGCCAGCGCTGGAAATTGGCCACGACATCGAACAGCGCCTTGCGCGCCTTGGGCTTCAGTTCCTCGGTCTCGACCATGTCGGCGGCGGCCGCCAGCATGGGAATGTTGCGGGCGCGGGCATAGTCGTGGAGATTGCGCACCGTGGTGTCGCCGAGGCCGCGCTTCGGCGTATTGACGATGCGCTCGAAAGCGAGATCGTCGGCGGGTTGGCAGACCAGCCGGAAATAGGCCATGGCGTCGCGGATTTCGAGGCGCTCATAGAAGCGCGGGCCGCCGATGACGCGGTAGTTCAGCCCCAATGTCACGAAGCGGTCTTCGAATTCGCGCATCTGGAAAGAGGCGCGCACGAGGATCGCCATGTTGTTGAGGAGATGCTTGGCCCCATCGGCTCCGTCGCCGCGCTGCAGACGCTCGATCTCTTCGCCGATGGCGCGGGCTTCTTCCTCGGAATCCCAGGCGGCGTGCACCTGCACCTTCTCGTCGTCGGGGTCGTGGCGTTCGGTGAACAGCGTCTTGCCGAGCCGACCCTCGTTATGGGCGATCAGGAAGCCCGACGCGCCGAGAATATGGGCGGTGGAGCGGTAGTTGCGCTCGAGCCGGATGACGGCGGCGCCCGGGAAATCCTTCTCGAAGCGGAGGATATTGTCGACATCGGCGCCGCGCCAGCCATAGATCGCCTGATCGTCGTCCCCGACGCAGCAGATATTGACGGAGGCGCGTGATGAAGACCCCTCCCCAACCCTCCCCACAGGGGGGAGGGAGTCTGGCTGCGGCGCGTCGCCGGGAAAATCCTCGCCATCCACGACATCTGTGTCCGAGGTCGCGCCGAAATGGTCGCCGCGGGCTCCAAGCCCCGCCCCCTTGTGGGGAGGGGTTGGGGAGGGGCTCTTTCTCCCCGGGCGCTGCGCCAGCAGCCTGAGCCACATATATTGCGCCGAGTTGGTGTCCTGATATTCGTCGACCAGAATGTAGCGAAACCGGCCCTGGTAATCGGCGAGAATGTCGGGATTGGTCTTCAGGATGCGGATCGGATGCATCAGGAGATCGCCGAAATCGCAGGCGTTCAGGCTGAGCAGCCGGTTCTGATAGGCGGTGTAGAGCGCGCGCCCCTTGCCGTTTGCGAAGGCGCGGGAATCGCCTTCGGGGATCTGGCTGGGATCGAGACCCTTGTTCTTCCAGCCGTCGATCATCAGCGCGAATTGCCGGGCCGGCCAGCGCTTGTCGTCCAGGCCTTCGGCCTGGATCAGCTGCTTGATCAGCCGGAGCACGTCGTCCTGATCGAGAATGGTGAAGTCCGAGCGCAGCGATACGAGTTCGGCGTGCCGGCGCAGGAATTTCACCCCGATCGAGTGGAAGGTGCCGAGCCAGGGCATGCCTTCGACGACTTCGCCGGCGAGATGGGTGATGCGCTCGCGCATTTCTCGCGCCGCCTTGTTGGTGAAGGTCACCGCGAGGATCTGGCTGGGATAGGCCCGGCCGGTAGCGAGGATATGCGCGATGCGGGTGGTGAGCACGCGGGTCTTGCCGGTGCCGGCGCCGGCGAGCACCAGAACCGGGCCGTCCAGCGTTTCGACAGCGCGCAGCTGCTCGGGGTTCAGTCCTTCGAGATAGGATGGCCGGGCCACCGCGCCATTGCGGGCGGCCAGCGCCCGGGCGGCGATGCCGCTGCCGCCGCCGCGTTCCGGCGCGGGCTCGCGATTGGTCCTGGGGCGCGCGGACGGGGCGTCCGGCTCCTCGTCAAAGAAGGGAATGTCGTCGAAACCACTGGTCATGCCGCCTAATGTAGTGATTCGGCTGCCGATGGCCAGCGACAGTTTCCGCTTTGTTCATGTCGAAAGGGAGGGGATCGACCGAAATTCCGCGATCAGCGCGTCGATTTCCCTTGCCCAATCCACCGAGAGCGCCCGTTTTTCGCCGTCGTCGAGCCAACTGCCCTCGATGCCGTCGAGAATGGAGCGGCGCAGCATGTCGGGCGAAAAGCCGAGGAGATCATGCGCCTTGCGATATTCCTCGCCGAGATCGGTGGAAAACATCGGCGGGTCGTCGGAATTGATCGTCAGCCTCAAGCCGAAATCGGCCATCTTGCGGATCGGATGGTCGGCGTCGAGGACCGTCCAGGGTGAGGTGACCGCCGCGGTGGATGGGCAGCAGGTGAAGAGGATGCCTTCATCCCGGCAGCGGCGCATCAGCGCCTCGTCGGTCACCACATGATAGCCGTGATCGATGCGGCGGACGCCGAGCGCGTCGATCGAGCCGGCGATATAGGCGGCGGGGCCGCTTTCGCCGGCATGCGCCGTGACCTTCAGCCCGGCCTTGCGGGCGCGGGCGAAAAGATCGCCATAGGGTTCGGGCGGGAACGGCGCTTCGAGGAAATCGAGGCCGATTCCGATCAGCCGCTCCTCCTTGCGCGCGAGGATCATGTCGAGAAGCTCTTCGCCGGCGGCGGGACCGAGTTCTCTGTTGACGCCGGGGACGATGCGGCTTTCGACGCCGAAATCGGCTTTCGCGTCATCCATGCCGGTGGTGATGCCGCCGATCATCGTGTCGAAGCTCACCCCATGGACGAAATGCACCTGGGGCGAAAAGAAGAATTCGACGTAGCGGGCATTGTTTGAGGCGCAGCTCTCCAGCATTTCATAGGTTATGCGCCTGTAATCGTCCGCACTGAGCACGCTGTCGGAGACGGCGGTGTAGATATCGAGGAATTCCTTAAGATCGCGATAGTGATATAGATCTTCGACTTTGTCGTGCGGCGGCAACATCACGTTGTTTTGATGCGCCAGTGCTGCTGCCGTGCTTGGTCTGATCGAACCTTCGAGGTGCAGATGCATTTCCATCTTCGGCAGGCCACGAAGGAATTCTTGGTGTGTCGACATCATAGTCCTGCTCGAAATCTGTGCGCTCTGATGGTCTGCCTAAAAAATCTCCCATTACGAGGTTTTGTCAAGGCGCAGCGGATTGCGATCATTACAATTCGGTTATGTCGGGCGCATATGCTTGTCGCAGGCGAGCGAATTGCGGATAAGCAGATCCGGGGAGTTTCAAAAGTCGTAAACACCCGGCGGCGCAAGACTGGAGACATGAATGCGATATCTCGTCCAGATCCTCACCGGCCTCGTGTTTTTTGTGGTGGGCGCATTGATCCTCATGCATTTCATGCCGGGCTCCGCATCGCTCGCCCGCTCCATCGGCGTGCCCGATCCGGTGATCGCTCTGGTGGCGCGTGAGGAGCCGGATGCGCAGCCGGCCCAATCCAACAATCGCCGCCGCAATCAAGGGCCGCTGGTCGTGGTGGTCGAACCCGCGGGCGAGGGACGCGTCAATGACCGGCTGACCGCGCTCGGCGATGGCGACGCCATCCGTTCGGTTGCGGTGACCCCGTTCGTGTCCGGCCAGATCGCCGAAGTGATGGTCAATGCCGGCGATCGGGTGAAGCAGGGGCAGGTGCTGGCCCGGCTCGACGACGAGGTCGAGAAGATTGCGCTTGATCGCGCCAAGGTCGAGCTGCAAAGCGCCGAGACGACGCTGACCCGCAACCGCGATCTCAAGAAGATCGTCTCGGGCGCCGACCTGCAGGTGGCGGAAGCGGCGGTGGAGACCGCGCGTCTCGCCGTGGCCGAGGCCGACGTCAATCTCGAACGCCGACTGATCCGCTCGCCGATCGACGGCGTCGCCGGCATCGTCAACATCACCAAGGGCGATTACATCACCTCCGCCACGCAGATCGTGACGGTCGACGACCGGTCGCGGCTGCTGGTCGATTTCTGGGCGCCGGAGCGCTTTGCGGGACTGGTCGAGGAGGGGCAGGAGATATCGGCGCAGCCGATCGCCCGGCCGGGCAAGAGCTATGTGGGCAAGATCGCGGCCATCGACAATCGCATCGATCCCGCCAGCCGCACCATTCATCTGCGCGCCGAGATCGCCAATGACGGTGACGAGTTGCGCGCCGGCCAATCCTTCGAGGTGACGCTGGCGCTCGGCGGCGACCGCTGGCCAAGCGTCAGTCCGCTGTCGGTGCAATGGGATAGCCAGGGCTCCTTCGTGTGGCGCGTTCGGGATCACAAGGTCGAGCGCGTGGCCGCCGCCGTGATCGAGCGCAATCCCGATCGTGTTCTGGTCGACGCCAAGCTTGCCGCCGGCGACATGATCGTCACCGAGGGCCTGCAGCGGTTGCGCAACGGCGCCGAGGTGCAGATCTACGGCGAAAAGAAAAAGGACGCCGATAAGGTGGCGGACGCCGCGCCCACGGTGAAACCATGAGCGGCGGCGCGCTGAAACAGGCCTTTTCGGCCGCGCTCTTCGTCCGACGCCCGATCCTCGCGCTCGTCGTCAACGCCTTGATCGTGGTGGCGGGGCTTGCAGCGCTGAGCGGCGTCGAAGTGCGCGAATTGCCGTCCGTCGACCAGCCCGTGATCACCGTGCGCACGGAACTCAACGGCGCATCGCCCGAAACCATCGACCGCGAAGTCACCGACGTCATCGAAGGCGCGGTGGCGCGGGTGACAGGGCTCAAATCCGTGTCCTCCGTCTCCGCCTTCGGCTCCAGCCGCGTGACGCTCGAATTCACCGACACCACCGATCTCGCGGCGGCGGCGGCTGACGTTCGCGATGCGCTTGGCCGCGTCAACGACACGCTGCCCGAGGATGTGACCGCGCCGCGCATCATCAAGGCGGATTCGGATTCGCAGCCGGTCATGCGGCTCGCGGTCACCTCGACCACGATGCGACCCGAAGACCTGACCGTCTATATAGAGGACAAGATCGAGCCGCGGCTCGCCACCGTCGAGGGCGTCGCCGATCTGCAATATTACGGCGAGCGCGAAAAGGCGTTCCGCATCGACATCAACCAGGCGAAACTCGCAAGCCGCGGCCTGACCATCGCCGATATCCGCACGGCGCTCGCCAATGCCGCGCTCGACGTGCCGGCGGGCTCCATCGAAAGCGCCCAGACCGACATCGTCGTGCGCGCCACCTCCGACATCACCACGCCGGAAGCCTTCGAGAAACTGATCATTTCCGGCCGCGTGCGGCTCGGCGACGTGGCCGACGTGTCGCTCGGCGCCGAAGAGGGCACCTCGTCGCTGCGCTCCAACGGCGCGCCGGGCGTCGGCCTCGGCGTCATCCGCCAGGCGCAGTCCAACACGCTCGACATTTCCCGGGGCATCCGCGCCGCCGTGGCCGAGATCTCCAAGACCTTGCCCGAGGGCATGACGATCCGCGTCACCTCCGACGACGCCAACTTCATTCGCGGCGCCATTCACGAAGTGGTGGTGTCGCTGGTGCTGGCCGTGGTCATCGTGGTGGCGGTGATCTATCTTTTCCTGCGCAGCCTGTCGGCGACGCTGATCCCGACGATCACCATGCCGGTGGCGCTGATCGGCACGCTGGCGGCGCTTTATCTCGCCGGTTTCTCGATCAATATCCTGACGCTGCTCGCCATCGTGCTCGCCACCGGCATGGTGGTGGACGACGCGATCGTGGTGCTCGAAAACATCGTGCGCTTCCGCGCCCAGGGCATGGGTCCGCGCGCGGCGGCAGTGCTCGGCACACAGCAGGTGTTCTTCGC
The DNA here is from genome assembly GCF_005222915.1 of Rhizobium sp. FKL33. Lineage (GTDB taxonomy): Bacteria > Pseudomonadota > Alphaproteobacteria > Rhizobiales > Rhizobiaceae > Rhizobium_E. Next base: position 74,119 of record NZ_STFX01000052.1, on the reverse strand, counting down.
CGTGGTGGCGACCACGATCACGCTCGCCGCCGTCTTCGTGCCGCTCGCCTTCCTGCCCGGACAGGCCGGCGGACTGTTCCGTGAATTCGGCTTTGCGCTGGCGATCTCGGTGATGTTGTCGGGCGTCGTGGCGCTGACGCTCTGCCCGATGCTCGCCTCGCGCTTCATCGGCGCGCAGGACATCGAGCATGGCGGCAGCGGCGGTCTGATCGGCGCCTTCGGCCGCGGCTTCGCCTATATCTATGAGAAATCGCTCGCCGTGATGCTGGCTGCGCCGGGGCCGGTGATTGCGCTGTCGCTGCTGTTTTCCTTCGCCGCGGCTGTGACCTTCTTCGCGCTGCCGCAGGAACTGACGCCGCGCGAGGACCGGGCGACAGTGCTGGTCCGCGCCCAGACGCCGCAGGGATCGAGCCTCGCTTACACCGAAGAGCAGTTGCGCCGGGTGCAGGCCGAATTGCAGCCGCTCGTCGATTCCGGCGAGGTCGTCAACATGTTCGTGATTTCGGGGCAAGGCGGCAACGCCAATTCCGGCTTCATGGTGCTGACGCTGGCGCCCTGGGAAAAGCGCGTCCGCAGCCAGGCGGAGATTTCCGACGACGTGCGCGCGGCGCTGCGCGTCGCGCCCGCGCTGCAGGCCAATATCGTGCAGCCCAACAGTCTCGGCATTCGCGGCGCCGGCGGCGGCTTGAATTTTGCGCTCACGGGCAACGACTATGACGCGCTTTACGCCTCCGCCGCCAAGATGATCGACGCGCTCAACGCCACCGGCCGTTTCGAGCTGGTGCGGCTGGACGCCGACCCGACCCAGGCGCAGATCTCGGTCAATATCGATCGCGAGCGCGCCGCCGATATCGGCGTCGACATCAACGGACTGGCGTCGGCGCTACAGGCGCTGCTCAGCGGCTCCAGCATCGGCGACGTGTTCCTCGACGGCCGCCGCATCGCCCTGTTCCTGACCTCGTCGAGCAATCCGGTCAACGATCCGCAGGATCTCGAAAACATCTTCCTGAAGACCACCGACGGCAAATTCGTGCCGCTCTCCACCGTCGCCACGCTACAGGAACGGTCGATCCCGCCGCAGCTCGCCCGCGAGAACCAGACCCGCGCCGTCAGCATCACGGCCAGCCCCAAGGGCGATCTCGGTCTCGGCGATGCGCTGGCGCTGGCGCAATCCATCGCGGCCAAGACGCTGCCTGATGGGGTCGGGCTGCTGCCGCTGTCCGAGGCCGCAACCCTCGGCGACAGCTCCTCCGGCATGGTGCTGGTGTTCGGCTTTGCGCTGGTGATCATCTTCCTGGTGCTGGCGGCGCAGTTCGAGAGTTTCCTGTCGGCGGTGATCATCATGGCCACCGTGCCGCTGGGGCTGGCCTGCGCGGTGTTCGCCATGGCTCTCACTGGCCAGAGCGTCAATATCTACAGCCAGATCGGCCTGGTGTTGCTGGTCGGCATCATGGCCAAGAACGGCATCCTGATCGTCGAATTCGCCAATCAGCTCCGCGACGAAGGCCAATCGGTGGGCGACGCCATCCGCAACGCCTGCCGCATACGCTTGAGGCCTGTGATGATGACGATGATCGCCACGGTGCTCGGCGGGGTGCCGCTGACGCTGGCCGTGGGCGCGGGCGCAGAAGCGCGCGTGGCGCTCGGCTGGGTGATCGTCGGCGGTCTGGGCCTCGCCACGCTGGTCACGCTTTACATCACGCCGGTCGCCTATCTGCTGATCGCCGGACTGACCAAACCGCATGCGCATGAAGAGGAGAGGTTGGCGCGGGAAATGAGCGAGGCGGAGGCGCGCGACCTTGACGACATGCCGCTCGCGGCCGCGTGACCGGAGGCGACGATGATCCGCAAATGTTCAGTGACGCTGAACGGCCACCGCACGTCCTTCTCCCTCGAAGAGGAGTTTCATGCCGAGCTTCGCGCCATCGCGGCCGAACGCGGCCTGTCGCTCGCCGGCCTGATCGCCGAAGTCGACGAGGGCCGCGACGAGGGCGACAATCTTTCGTCCGCGCTCCGGGTCTATGTGCTTCGCGCCGTGAGAAACCGGGCCGGGCCACCGCCGGCGGGTGATTGAGGGAGATCGAGCGCGGCCCCGGACTTACAAGGGGCGGTCGTTCGACGAGATCTCACTGCACTGCCGGCGCATCGCCGTTGAGGCTGTCATCCAGAGCTTTCTCCGCCTTGCGGCGCTCTTCCTCTTCGCGTGCGAGGCGGGCGAGGGCTTCCTGCTGTTCTTGCAACAACCGCGCCTCGTTCAGAGCCTTCTGCCGCAGCCTTTCGCGTTCGGCGGCCTTGGCTTTCCAGAGCATGGTTTCTCGCCGCAGGCGCTGCTTCTCCTGCATCTTGGCCTGAAGAATTTCGACGCGACGGCGCTCTTGCTCGAATTTCCTCAGCGATAGGAAATTGCTCATGGCGGTGATGTCCGCCTTGCGCTCCGGCGCAGCGAAGGGACCCTGGAACGCGAGCGTTACCGAAGGTTCGGCCCCGCTCATGCGCTCTTCGCCGGGATCGAAGGCAAGCGTCATCTGCCCGTCGAGCGCGCCCGTGGCGAGTTCGATCGAGCCCTGCGCGTCGAGCCGCGCGCCGTTGGTCATCACGCCCGAGACCTTGTCGGCGCGTAGTTTCGCGCCTGCCACGGAAAAGGGAATTTCGAGCTTGTCCGCCTTTATGCTTCCCGAGAAGAGAGCGTTCTCGATCAGCGGGCGAAGCGCGGCGTCGGTGAACTGGCCGTCGATCTTGTCGGCTTCGGCGAGAAGCGGCGGCACCGTTCCGGCATTCAGGCCGTTGATGGTGAGATCGTTGAGCGTCAGCGCGCCGGAGCCGGTGGCGCCGTCGAGCAGCGCCCTGGGGCTGTCGCCAGCGGCGTCCAGGGTCATGACGAGATCGGCGCTCGACGCCGCCGCGGGCTGGCCGGCGAACCGCCAGAAGCTCGTCTTGAGGCTGGCGTCCTTGACCGACAAGCGGGCGCGGAGATAGCCCGAACCCTCGGTGTCGCCGAGTTCCGCCTGGCCGCCGAAGGCGCCGCCGAGAAGATTGCCCTTTGCGCCCGACAGCGCCAAGCGCCCGGGCTCCATGGTGATCTGGCTGGAAAAATCGGTGATCAGGGCCAGCGCGCCGATGCGCATCGTCTTCGCATTCAGCCCGAGGCTGACATTGAAGGGCGTGACCGGCCGCTTGGGCAGGGAAGCCGCCGACAGATTGCCGTCGAGATCCTGAAGCGGACCATAGACGGTTTCGGCGAGCCAGCCGAAATCGGCGGCGTCGATCGAGAATTCGCCGCCCACGCTCGGGACGGTTTGCGTGCGGTCGAGGCTGGCTGCGCCGGAGAAGGCGTTGCCGTCGGCTTTGCCGGTGACGTTCTCGAAGGCGACGGCGTCCCGTTCCGAATAGATGTTGGCGCTGACAGAGAAGGGCATGCCTTCGATCAGGCGCGGCAGCGCCACGCCGTTCATGGCGAGGTAGGGGGCGATGTCGCCGCTTTCGAGGCTGAGCGCATAGGAGCCGGACAGGAAACGACCGGCGTCGAGCGCCGTCTGGCCGCGCAGCGTGAGATCCGTGGTGCCCGAGTTGAAGGTCAGATTCACCTGTGGATCGGCGTCGGCCGGCTGATCGACCTTGAGCGTCAGCAGGCCGTCCTGATCAGCGTCGACGGGCAGCGTGTTGAGCCCCGCCTGACCGAGCATGACCCAGGCGTCGGGGTTTTCGATCGTGGCGTCGAGCGAAAGCCCGCCGGAATTGGCGAGGTCGAGGCTTTGGGCCGCGAGCTTGCCGCTCAGGCGGCTGCCATGGGCGATGCCCGACAGCGTCGCCTCGATCGGCCAGTCGCCCTTGCCGATCGTGAGATCGATGAGGAAGTCCGAGCCTTCGTAATAGCGCGCATTTCCGGCAAGCCGCGCGAGCGCCGGATGATTGGGCAGCCGCTCCGCCATCAGCGCGAAGAGGCGCGAGGGATCTTCGGATTTGACGCTGATGCGGGCTGCGCCTGTCGGCCGTTCCGCCAGCCGGTCGAAGCCGCCTTCGACGCCGATGCGGGCGCCATAGAAATCGCCGAGCGTCAGGCGCGCGTCGGTAAGCGCGCCCTGCGACAGGGAGATCGCCGCCTCGACATCGCGCGCCTTGAGGCCGAGACCGGAGAAGTGATCGAATTTGAGCCGCGCGCCGATACGGTGATCGAGAAGATCGGCGGTCTGGGTTTCGCCGGTCACCAGGCTCGCAAGCGCGGTCATCGTTTCCAGGTCGAAATCGTTGCCGGAGAGTTCGGTCGACAGAGCCGGCTGTTCGCCGTCGTTCATCTCATGTTCGAGCCGGCCGGTGAGATGGGCGTCGCCGAAGACGATTTCGAGATTTTCGAAGCGCTGCAGATCGGGCGTCAGGCTCACATTGGCGGAAAAACCGGCCGTCTTGAGACGGCGGATGGCGTCCGGCGTCTTGCCGGTCACCCATTCGGCAAAACCCGACGGCTGGTTGGAGGCGAGCAGCAATTCGCCCTGAAAGCCCTGCGCGGCGGCGAGCGTCAGTTTGCCCTTGGCGGAGAGCCGCGTCCGGCCGGGCAGTTCCGCTTCGGCCTCGTCGATCAGCCAGCCGTCGCCGGCCGGCCGCGTCTTGAGCGTGATGTTGCGGATCACCGTGTCGTCGGCGATCACGGCCGGAAGGGTGATTTCGGCGCGGCCCGGCATCGGCGGCACGGGAATGTCGCCGGCCAGCGCCAGGAAAGCCCGCAGGCGGTCCTTGAGCGGCAGGGCCGCGCTTTCGCCTTCGCCGCCGCCGATCCGGCTCATGTCGACCTGCTGGCCGGCAGCCGTCAGCAGGAATTCCGGATTGCGGCCGGCGTCGATCGTCGCCTCGCCGGTGACGGTGTAGGGATCGTCGACCGGTCCCATGGAGAACTGGTACTTGTCGATGCGGATGCGATCGTTGTTGAGCCTGAAGTCGCCGGTGACGCGCGGCGCGGTGGCCGAAACCGCGTCAGTCTCGCCGCCCTCGCGCTCGGAAGCCAGCTGCCGACGCAAGCGGAAAGAGCCGGCATATTCCGGCCGGAGATCCTTGAGCCCGATCAGCCCTTCCATTTCGGCTGCGACCGCCGGGCTCTGGGGCATGAGCCGCAGCTTGAGGAAGACCTTGTCGTTTTCGGGCACATTGGTGGAGAGCGCGAAACTGCCGCGCTGGCCGTCCGCCGCGCCGGTTCCGGCGACTTTCCAGGGCCCTGCGAGCGTCTTGGCGGACAGGTCGAGATCGAGATCGGTGAGCTTGCGGGTGCGGCCGGTCTGTTCGTCGATGAAGTCGACGGCGCCGTCGGTGACCTGGACCTTTTCGAGCACCACGCTAGAGGCGGGAATGCGCGGTTCGCCGGTCTTCACCCAGTCGAGCGCGCCATCGGCGCCGAGCCGCAGCGTCACTTTGGGCTGGTCGATGCGCATGTTGTAGATCAGCGCCTCGCCGCTCAGGAAGGGCGCGAGCTCGGTTTCCATCGAAAAGCTCTTGGCCGAGACCAGCGCGCCGCCCTGGCCATCCTCGCCGACGCGGACATCGGTCAGCGTCACCGAGGGGAAGGGCAGGAGCCGGGCGTCCACCGAGCCATGCACCACCACCTTCTTGCCGATGATGCGGCTCGCCTGATTTTCGAAATCCTGTCGAAAATTCGTCCAGTCGACGAAATAGGGGGCGATCAGCGCTGAAAACAGCGCTGCGGCCACCAGGCTTCCGACGACGATGAACAGGCGCGCCAGCACGGTCTTGTCTTCCTCTGGTTCTGTCGGTCAGGGCGCGCGGCGGGACTATCCGGCCGCGCTAGTCGATTGTAGGTTAAGGGATATTGTCGATGACGCAAGCGCGAAGGCGGCTCATCCCCGGTCGAGCGCGAAGATCTTTCCGGGGTTGAAGATATTGAGTGGATCGAGGGCGGTCTTGACCTGCCGCATCAGGTCGACAGCGCCGCCCAATTCGGCCTCCAGAAACTCCTGCTTGCCTTGGCCGATGCCGTGTTCGCCGGTGCAGGTGCCGTCCATGGCGAGCGCGCGGGCGTTCAGACGTTCGATGAAGGCCTCGGCGCGAGCGATGTCGGCGGGGTCCTTGTCGTCGACGATCAGCGAGACATGGAAATTGCCGTCGCCGGCATGGCCGACAATCGGCCCCTCGAGACCATGCGCGTCGAGATCGGCCTCGGTTTCGGTCACGCAGTCTGCGAGGCGCGAGATCGGCACGCAGACATCGGTGGCGAGCACGGCCTTGCCATGCGCGAGCGCCTTGACCGACCAGAACACATTGTGCCGGGCCTTCCAGATCTTCGCGCGCTCCTCGGCGTTGGAGGTCGCGACATAGCCCGTCGCGCCGTTGTCGCGGGCCACCTCGCCGAAGGCCTCGACCTGCAGCCCCACCGAGGCGGGCGAGCCGTGGAATTCGACGAAGAGCGACGGCTGCACCGGTAGCGTGAGCCCCGAATAGGCGTTGCAGGCCGCGACCTGCGGCGCATTCATGAGTTCGATCCGCGCCACGGGAATGCCGAGCTGGATGGTCATGATCACCGCTTCGCAAGCGTGCTTGAGCGAGGGGAAGGTGCAGTAGCCGCCGGCGATCTCCTCCGGAATGCCCTGGAGACGGAGCGTCACGGAGGTGATGACGCCGAGCGTGCCCTCGGCGCCGACGAACAGTCGGGTGAGATCATAGCCGGCCGAGGATTTGCGGGCGCGGTGGGCGGTGCGGATTTCCTCGCCATTGGCGGTGACCACGGTCAGCGCCAACACATTGTCCTTCATCGTGCCGTAACGCACGGCGTTCGTGCCCGAGGCGCGGGTCGAGGCCATGCCCCCGATCGAGGCGTTGGCGCCGGGGTCGATCGGGAAGAACAGGCCGGTGTCGCGCAGATGCGTGTTGAGCTCCTCGCGGGTCAAGCCCGGTTCGACGGTGCAATCGAGATCCTCGGCATTGACCGAGAGAACGCGGTTCATGCGGCTGAAATCGAGCGAGAAGCCGCCTGAGGCGGCATTGACCTGACCTTCCAGCGAAGAGCCTGCGCCGAAGGGGATGAGCGGGACGCGATAGTCTGCGGCGATGCGGACCGCCGCCTTCACGTCGTCGGCGCTTTCGATGAAGATCACGCCGTCGGGCGCCTGAGAGGGAACCCAGGTGGTGGTGTGGCAATGCTGGTCGCGATAGGCTTGCGCCGTCGAGAAACGCTGTCCGAAAAGTTCGGCATAGGCGGAGGCGGCTTTGGCGATGCCGGTTTCGTTGCGGACCCCCGGCTTGATCTTGGAGATGCCCATATGTCAAAAACTCCCTGCGAGACGCGTCGACGCGGCGGCTTGATCTTTGCCTAACTCGTTATAAATAAGAATGTTATGACGTACTTAAGCGTGAGCTCGCCTTGGTTGAACCCATCACTTTCGACACGCCTGTTATCGCCTATGGACTGCGCACCGAACAAGCTTGGTTCGACCCCGCCGGCAGCCTTTCACCATGGGGCATGGCGCGCATCTTCGACGGAATCGCCGAAAGCGGCTTCGCCATCCTCGACTGCGGCGAGGCTTATCGCGCGCGGAGCGGCTGCGCAATGGCGCCAAGACAGGCTATGACAAGCTATCTCGAACCGATCAGGCAGGCGACGCCTTTGCGTGGATCGTTTCGGTTGCTCAATGCAGGCGGCTCCGTTCTGCATATCTATCTCGAAATCTACGATGCCATTGGCCGTTTGTCGGCTGCCCAGGAGGCGACCTACGCGCTCATTCGAAACGATGGACTGATTGCCGAATTTACCGATGTCCAGCGAGACGACATCGCCATCATGCTTCGCTATCACGCCCCACTGCCGAAGCCAAAATATTGCGGCCGGCTGATCGGGCTTGGGGTCGTTTGACGTTCGGAACATGGGGTGTAAGGCCTATAGTGAACCGATCGACAAAGTTTGGTGTCGTAAATCAACCGATTGTTAGCATTTGAACCCAATCATTCCTGCGCTGACAACGGGGATTGAGCATGGCGGCGGCGCAATGGACACTGGACGAGGTCCTCAATCAGTTGAATTCCGGACATGCATGGTCCGGCGGCGAGATCACCTATGCGTTCCCGCAGGATAGCACACGCTATCTGGGTTGGAACGAGGCTGACGGCTTTCTCGCCATGACCGACGCGCAGATCGACATTGTCGAATATGCCTTGGCTGGCTGGGACGAATTGATCGCCGCGAATTTTTCCCGCGTCGACGGCGCCTCCGATATCGAGATCGCCTACACCACGACCGGCATCAGCTACGCTCATGCCTATTATCCCTTCACGGGCAGCGTCTGGTTCAATCCCGAATACGACGATGTCTTCAATCCGGTCGTGGGGGAATACGGCTACGAAACCATCATTCATGAACTCGGCCACGCCCTGGGTCTCGATCACATGGGCGACTACAACGGCAGCGGCGATTGGACGCCATCGAGTTTCCAGGACAGCACCGTGTTGTCGATCATGTCCTATTTCGGTCCGGACCAGTATCTCGGCGAAGGCAAGGTCATGTGGGCCGACTGGGAGAAGGACGGCGTGGTTTATTCCGCCCAGACGCCGATGCTCAACGACATCATGGCGATCCAGTATATCTACGGCGTTGAGACGACGACCCGGACGGGCAACACCGTTTACGGCTTCGGCAGCAACATCACCGGGGCCGCTGCAAACATCTTCGACTTTTCCATCAATGACACGCCGATCCTGACCATCTTCGATTCCGGGGGCGAGGATACGCTCAATCTGAGCGGCTATCTGACGGCAAGCGTGATTTCGTTGATCTCCGGCGCCTTCTCCTCGGTCAACGAAATGACCAACAACATCGCCATCGCCTATACGGCCGTGATCGAAAACGCGGTCGGCGGGGAGGGAGACGACGAGATTACCGGCAATGACGGCGACAACAAGCTCACCGGCGGGGCGGGCGACGACCTTTTGCGCGGCGGGGCGGGGGTGGACGCCGCGATCTTCTCCGGGGCATCTTCCGACTATGTGATCACCGCTTATGACGACGGCTCCTATACGGTTGCCGCACGTGCCGGTTATGAGGGCAAGGACACGCTGATCGATATCGAGACTCTGTCCTTCAGCGACGGCGATGTCGATCTTTTCGACAATTTGTCGCCTGTGCTGGTTGCGTCGCTGGCGGACATCCAGGCAAATGCCGGAACCAACTTCAGTTTCGAGATCTCGCCTTCAGCCTTCGAGGATCCCGATGGCGACCCGCTCTCCTATTCGGCGCAACTTAGCGACGGGTCCGATCTTCCCGACTGGTTGAGCTTCGACGCCGAGGCGCTGACATTCACCGTCGCGCCGAACGCCGGGGATGTCGGCACGATTTCGGTGCGGGTGACAGCCAGCGACGGCGACAAGTCCGCTTCGGATGTTTTCGACATCGTCGTGAAGGAGGCCAATACGGCGCCGGAGGCCAAAGCCGACAAGGCGACCCTTACAGAGGGCAAGACCGTTCTGGTCGATGTGCTCGCCAACGACGCCGACGCCGACAGTGACGGGCTGACGCTGATCTCCGCCTCGGTCTCCTCCGACAATGGCGCGGCCGTGATGGAAGACGGCAAGTTGCGCGTCGCTTATGACGGCGAAGACCTCGCGCGCGGCGAGAAGGCTCAGATCGATATCGCCTATATCGTCACCGACGGCGCATCGATGACCGAGGGCAGCCTCACCGTGACCGTCAACGGCGTCTGGAACACCATCAACGGCACGGGCAAGAAGGACACCCTGTGGGGGAGCGATAGCGACGACCTTCTGCAGGCGTTCAAGGGCAATGACACAATCTACGCTTTCGGCGGAAAGGACACGCTGGACGGCGGGCAGGGGCGGGATATTCTGTGGGGCGACGGCGGCGGCGATGTGTTCTGCTTTGCCGCCAAAAGCGGCCGCGACGTCGTCATGGATTTCTCCGATAAGGACGGCGACCGCATCGATCTCTCAAGGCTTTCGGAGATCACCGGTTATAAGGACCTGGTCCGCAATCATATGAAGGACGATGGCGACGCGGTGATCCAGATCTCGTCTTCGAGTTCCATTCGTCTGGATGGCGTCGAGGCCTCCGACCTCGATCGCGGCGACTTCATCTTCTGACGTCGGCCCAACAAAAAGGCGCGGCGAAAACAGCCGCGCCATCATCCAACGTCACCGAATTTTCAATCCTCTGACGGACGCTCGAGCTTGCCCAGATCCAGCGCGCGTTCGGCCTTGTCGTTCAGGGCCTTTGTCAGCTGCTTTTCGGCTTTCGTGCGTCCGAACGTCACCCGGTTCTGCTCGGCGGTCTTGTCTTTCTCAACCCTGGCCTTCGCCTTGCGGGCCTGCCGGAGATTAATGATGTCGGCCGCCATGGCGCGTCAGTTCTTCTTGCGGAAGGCGTCGAGCGACACCACGGAGCCGCCGGCCTTGGCGTCGTCGCCCTTGGCTTCGCCTTCGGTGGTCTTGGGCTCGTCGGTGGACACCGGATAGGCGGTGATCTCGGCGCTTTCTCCGGCGTCTTCCGCAACGGAGACGTCGAACTCGAGTTCGAAATTCACCGAGGGGTCATAGAAACCGCGCACGGCGGCAAACGGGATCGTCAGCTTTTCGGGCTTGTCGGAGAAGCTCAGGCCGATCTCGAAATAGGCCTCATGCACCTTGAGATCCCAGAACTGATGCTGGACAACGATGGTCATCTGCTCGGGATATTTCGACTTCAGATGCTGCGACAGACGCACGCCCGACGCCTGAGTGAGGAAGGTAATGAAGAAATGATGATCGCCCGGCAGGCTGCCCGTGGCGGAGACTTCCGACAACACCTTGCGGATGACGCCTCTCAGCGCATCCTGAGCCAAAATATCGTAGCGGATGTGATCCTGCCCCATGTCGATTCCCATTTCCAATTCCAGATGTTGGTCTGACTATGCCATTTTCTGATGCTTTGGCAAAGCTTTTCGTCGTCCGGACGGGTGCATGGCGGGTGGGAAGGTAAGTGGAGGCTTCTGTTGCCAGGCGCCTCCGAGCCCCGCCTTACAGTGCTACCCGTAAGGACTTAATTTGGGTTTCTGGCACCGCGATTAAGCAGCGACAGCGTAACCCTGAGCGTTGTTGTCGTTTGCAACTACTCTGTTGACCCGATAACGGTGGTATCATGCCGAGCAAAAAGTCGATCTTTACGCCCTTGTCGATCCTATTTCGCCCCCATCAAAAACGGCTCGCTTCGAGAGCCGTTTTTGGTGGAGGCGCCGGGTACCGCCCCCGGGTCCAATGGGTTTATTGCACCGCCCGTTTATTGCCATAGCCGGCGAACCGGCAGCGTCTATATAGGGCGTGGCTGCCGGCTTGGGAAGTGCGGCGCTCAAGAAAATGGAGCGCTTGTCATCACGCCGTCACAAAAAATCGTCCCTGCATAACCCTCGGCCGCCGTCATTCCAAACTTGTGAGCGGCGGCAAGTCGGCTATATCTGCTCCTCAGCACGAGCTCTTTGCGCCGGAGGCCCGCCATGAAGCAATATCACGAACTTCTCGCCCATGTGCTGGAGCGCGGCGCCGATCGCGGCGACCGGACAGGCACCGGCACGCGCGGCGTGTTCGGCTATCAGATGCGCTTCGACCTCGCCGAAGGGTTTCCGCTCGTCACCACCAAGAAGCTGCATCTGCGCTCGATCATCCACGAACTCCTGTGGTTCCTCAAGGGCGACACCAATATCCGCTATCTGCAGGAAAACGGCGTGACGATCTGGGACGAGTGGGCCGATGAAAACGGCGATCTCGGCCCGGTCTATGGATCGCAATGGCGTTCCTGGCCGGCGCCCGACGGAGGGCAGATCGACCAGATCGCCAATGTGATCGAATCCATCAAGACCAATCCCAATTCGCGCCGTCATATCGTCACCGCCTGGAACCCGGCCGAAGTGGAGCGCATGGCGCTGCCGCCCTGCCATTGCCTGTTCCAGTTCTATGTGTCCGAAGGCAAGCTGTCCTGCCAGCTCTATCAGCGCTCGGCGGACATCTTCCTCGGCGTGCCATTCAACATCGCCGCCTATGCGCTACTGACCATGATGGCAGCGCAGGTGACCGGGCTGAAGCCTGGCGATTTCGTTCACACGCTGGGCGACGCGCATCTCTATTCCAACCACTTCGAGCAGGCGAAGCTGCAGCTCACCCGCACGCCGAAAGCGCTGCCGACCATGAAGATCAATCCCGGGGTCAAGGACATCTTCGGCTTCCGCTACGAGGATTTCGAACTCGTGGGCTACGAGGCCTATGAGAGCATCAAGGCGCCGGTGGCGGTATGACGATCTCTGTCGTTGTGGCCATGGCGGAGAATGGCGTGATCGGGCGCGACAACGGTCTGCCCTGGCGTCAATCCTCCGATCTCAAGCGCTTCAAGGCGATGACCTTGGGCAAGCCGGTGGTGATGGGACGCAAATGCTACGCCTCGATCGGCAGGCCGCTTCCCGGCCGGCCGAACATCGTCATCACCCGCAATCGCGACTTTTCCGCCGACGGCGTCTCCGTCGTTCATGACTATCAAGCCGGCATTGCGCTTGCGAAGGAAGAGGCGAAGCGCCTCGGCGTCGACGAGATCTGCGTGATCGGCGGCGGCGAGATCTATCGCATCGCCATCGACACGGCCGATCTCCTGCATGTCACCCATATTCTCGCCGAGATCGACGGCGACACTTTCTTTCCGGCCATAGATCCGGCGATCTGGGAGGCGGGGGAGCCGGACGAATTGCCGGCTGGCGAAAAAGACGACTATCCGACGCGGTTCGTCACTTACCGGCGGCGATCCGTCACAGGGACATAATTTCAGCAAAAAACGCTGTTCTCTGGCGCTCGTCGTTGAAACACCAGGGGTGGATACCTATAAAGTGTTCGGGAAACCGGCTGTCGTGAATGGTCGGTCTTGAGGTTTGTCAAAAAGAGGTGTGAATGCCCTGGAGCAATCAGAACGGCGGCGGCGGCCCATGGGGCGGCGGCGGCGGCGGTAAAAACCAGGGTCCCTGGGGGCAGGGACCGAACCGGCCGCGCGGCGGCGGAACGCCGCCGGATCTCGACGAGATCATCCGGCGCAGCCAGGATCGGTTGAAAACCATGATCCCCGGCGGCATGAATGGCGGCGTGGTCGTCATCGTGGTGATCCTGCTCGCAGTGTTCTGGCTGCTCAACGCCGTCTACACCGTCCAGCCGGACGAGCGCGGCGTCGAGTCGCTGTTCGGCAAGCCCAAGGAAGAAATCTCGGGCCCGGGCCTGCATTTCGTGATGTGGCCGGTCGAAACCGTAGAGCTGGTCAATGTCGCCGAACAGCAGCAGAAGATCGGCGCCATCGGCGACCAGGGCGAAGGCCTGATGCTCACCGGCGACCAGAACATCGTCAATGTGCAGTTCTCGCTGCTGTTTTCGGTCAGCGATCCGCGCGCCTATCTCTACAATGTCGCCGAGCCCGGCAAGACGCTGTCGCAGGTGGCGGATTCGGTGATGCGCGAAATGGTCGGCCGTCGTCCGGCGCAGGACATTTTCCGCGACAACCGCCAGGCCGTCGCGCAGGAAGTCAAGGACTCGATCCAGCAGACCGCCGATCGCTATCAGCTCGGCGTCGTGGTCAACACCGTGTCGATCGAAGACGTGTCGCCGCCCAAGGAAGTGTCGAGCGCCTTTGATGAAGTCCAGCGCGCCGAGCAGGACGAAGACAAGATGATCGAGCAGTCCAACCAATACGCCAACCAGGTTCGTGGCCAGGCGAATGGTGAGGCCGCCAAGATCCGCGAAGAAGCCGCAGCCTACAAGAACCGCGTCGTCAAGGAAGCGGAAGGCGAGGGACAGCGCTTCCTGTCGGTCTATGAGCAATACAAGAAGGCTCCGGACATCACCCGAAAGCGTCTCTATCTGGAAACCATGGAGCAGGTGCTGCAGAACTCCAAGAAGGTCATCACCGACTCGAACGGCGGTCAGAATGGCGTCGTGCCGCTGCTGCCGCTCAACCAGCTGACCCAGCCGGTCCAGAAGGAGACGCAGAAATGACCAATCGTCTCGCTTTCGCGGCCATTGGCCTGTTCGTCATCGTCGTCGGGCTGTTTTCGTCTTTCTTCATTGTCAACGCCCGCCAGCAGGCGATCGTCATCCGCTTTGGTCAGATCACCGACGTGAAGACCGAACCCGGCATCTATTTCAAGATGCCCTTCGCCTTCCTCGACGCCGACCGCGTCCAGTATGTGTCGAACCAGGAACTGCGTCTGGACCTCGACAATATGCGCGTGCAGGTGTCAGGCGGCAAATTCTATGAAGTCGACGCCTTCCTGGTCTACAAGATCACCAATGCCCGGCTGTTCCGCGAAATCGCCGCCGGTGACGTCGTGCAGGCTGAAAGCCGGCTGCGCACCCGCCTCGATTCGGCTCTGCGCCGCGTCTACGGTCTGCGCGGCTTCGAAGCCGCTCTGTCCAACGAGCGCGCCTCGATGATGAAGGAAGTGCGCAACGACATCACCAAGGATGCGGAGTCCCTCGGCCTCACCATCACCGATGTCCGCATCCGCCGCACGGATCTCACCAAGGAAGTTTCGCAGCAGACCTTCGACCGCATGAAAGCCGAGCGTCTGGCGGAAGCCGAAGCGATCCGCGCACGCGGTAACGAAGGCGCCCAGCGTCGTCGGGCCGTGGCTGATCGCGGCAAGGTGGAAATCGTCGCCGCCGCCAGCAAGGACGCGCAGATCCTCCGCGGTCAGGGCGAAGCCGAGCGCAACCGCATCTATGGCGAGGCTTTCTCCCGCGATCCGGAATTCTACGCCTTCTACCGCTCGATGCAGGCCTATCAGCAGTCGCTGGGGTCGGGGGACTCGACCCTCGTGCTGTCGCCGAACTCGGAATTCTTCCAGTACTTCAACAGCGAAGTTCCGAAATCGGAAACAGCGCCGGCGCCGGCGCAATAAATCCGCCGCTCACGGCGAATTTAATCAGTTGAGAAGGGGTTGCTCTAGCCAGCAGCCCCTTCTTCGTCAAAAATGACGTGCATGCTGCCAGCCTGATTCCGGGCGAGGCGCGCCCGGCTTGGTGAGGGTTACGGTATGAAAGCAGAAGGTAAGGGCGTCGGCAGGTTCGGCGCGCGACGGGCGGTGACGCTCGCGGCGACGGCGACGATCGCATGCGGAGCCGTTCTGTCGCCAGCGGCGCTTTCCGCGCAGGAGGCCCAATCGACCGCGCGCGATCACGGTCCCGAATCCGTGGCGGATCTGGCGGAAAGCCTCACCGACGCCGTGGTCAACATCGCCATCCTGCAGAACGCCAAGTCCGATGGCGCGGAGGCGGATCAGGGATTCCCCTCGCCGAACCTGCCGGAAGGCTCGCCCTTCCAGGATCTGTTCGACGACTATTTCAAGAAGAAGGACGGCAACACCGACTCGAACGAGAAAGTCAGTTCGCTCGGCTCCGGCTTCGTGATCGATCCGGCCGGCTATATCGTCACCAACAACCACGTCATTGAAGGCGCCACCGATATCGAGGTCAATTTCGCCAATGGCTCGAAGCTCAAGGCGAAGCTCGTCGGCACCGACACCAAGACCGACCTCGCGGTGCTCAAGGTCGAGCCCAAGAAGCCGCTGCGCTTCGTGCGGCTCGGCGATTCCCGCAAGATGCGGATCGGCGACTGGGTGATGGCGATCGGCAATCCGTTCGGTCTCGGCGGTTCGGTGTCGGTCGGCATCATCTCGGCCCGCAACCGCAACATCAATGCCGGGCCCTATGACAATTTCATCCAGACCGACGCCGCCATCAACCGAGGCAATTCCGGCGGTCCGCTGTTCAACATGCATGGCGAGGTGATCGGCATCAACACCGCCATCATCTCTCCGACCGGCGGGTCGATCGGCATCGGCTTCGCAGTGCCGACGGAGATTGCCGCGAATGTCGTCAACCAGCTCCGGCTCTATGGCGAAACGCGGCGCGGCTGGCTCGGCGTGCGTATTCAGCCCGTCACCGAGGACATGATCGACACGTTGAAACTCGAGACGCCGCGCGGCGCGCTGATCTCCGGCGTCATCAAGGGGGGACCGGTCGACAACGGCGTGTTGAAGACCGGCGACATCGTGCTCAAGCTCGACGGCTTCGACGTGCGTGAAATGCGCGATCTTACCCGCATCGTCGCCGAAAGCCCGATCGGCAAGCCGCTCGACATGGTCATCCTGCGCGACGGCGCGGAGATGACGATCAAGGTGACGCTGGCCCGCCAGCCGGAAGAAGACGCCAAGGCGAAGACCGACGAGGCGGCTGCAACCAATCCTGAGCCCGACGCCGGCAAGGCCGATGACGCGGACAAGGGCGACAAGCCGGCCGGCATCACCCCTGACGATACGCTGGGATTGACGGTCGCAGCGCTGACGCCGGAAAATCGCAAGGAATTGAAGATCCCGGAATCCGTCGAGGGCGTTCTGGTGCTCGACGCGCCCGAGGACACCGAGGCCTATGCCAAGGGTATCCGCAAGGGCGACGTGATCGTCGAGGTCGCGCAGGATTTCGTCGATACGCCGGAGCAACTGGCGGAAAAGCTGGCCGGCCTCAAGGAAAACGATCGCCGCAACGCCTATCTGATGATCGCCAACGCCAAGGGCGAGTTGCGGCTGGTGGCGGTTCCGCTCGAATAGCAGCGGGAGGTCAGGCGAGCGGCGCGGCGCGCCATTCCTCCGCCGTGAGCGCATAGACGGCATGGCGTTTCAGATGCGGCATGTCGTCAGGAATGCGCGGAGAATCGAAATCCCGTTCCGGCTGACGCTTGAGGCCGATCCGCTCCATGACGGCGGTCGAGCGCCGGTTTTGGGTGACGGCGAAGCTGACGATTTCGTCGAGGCCCCGCGTCTCGAAGCCATAGCGCAGCAGCGCGCGTCCCGCCTCCGTCACATAGCCCTTGCCCCAATGGCGATGCGCCAGCCGCCAGCCGATCTCGATCGCGTCATCTGCAAAAATCCCTGAAACGGTAACTAGCGCCAGCCCGCAAAATCCGATCGGCTCATCCGTCTCGGCGAGCGCCAGGGCGTAGAAGCCGAAGCCGCGTTCGGTGATACGGCTGCGATTGAAATCGAACAGGGCGTCCGATTCCGCCCGGTCGCGGCGATGCGGGAAATACTCCATCACCACCGGATCGGAATTGATCTCATGGAAGAGATCGCGGTCGTCATCGCGCCAGTTGCGGATGATGAGGCGGGGCGTTTTCAGGATGAGCATGTCGGTCTATTCGGCAGGATTGCGTTCCAGGGTCTTCGTATAAGCGCGCAGCACACGATTGATCTCTGTGGTCGGATCATCCTGCCCGGTTGTGCGCCGAAAATCGGCCAGGATGTCGGGATCAATCGAAACCAATCCTACGCCGGAGCCCGACCGGCGACGCCCCGCAAACATCTGTTCCATCGACATTTCAGGCGCATCGCTGGTGTCGATGTCCCGATCGCCTTTCGCTTCAAGCGCGGCGAGTTCCGCCTGAAGCTCAGCGGACATCTCGTCCATGTCGGTAAACATGCGCTTCCCGAGCCGTGGCCCGACGGGCGCTGATGATGCGGATGATTTCTTGGCCATTGCGATCGCGACCCGTATGGACCACCAGTAACAGGGTTGCCGCGCCGATCATGCCGATCGAATGTTCGCGCGCCTCTCCATCGATGACTTCACCCTGGAATGTCCAAAGATGCGGATCCTTCCACGCTTGCGCCGCCAATTCGAACGACACGCCGTGTTTGGCTTTGTTGATCCGGTTCTTGTTTTCATCCCATTCGAACAGCATGAGCTTAGCCCAATCGGCGGCGCCTGTACACCGCCGAGCGTAGCGCGCGTCAGGCGTTATGGAAATCCGTCTTCCGATACCCCTGGATGTAGAGGAGCGCGGTGAGGTCGCCGTGATCGATGCGCATGCCGGCCTCGGCGGCGACAACAGGTTTCGCGTGCAGCGCGACGCCTGAGCCGGCGAGCTTGATCATGCCGAGGTCATTGGCGCCGTCGCCGACCGCCATGGCGTCTTCGGGCGAAATGCCGAGCTTGCCGGCGATGTCGAGCAGCGCGTCGACCTTGGCCTGCTTGCCGAGAATGGGTTCGGCGACCTCGCCGGTCAGCAGGCCATCGTCATGGAGAAGGATGTTGGCGCGGTTTTCATGAAAGCCGATCTGTTCGGCGATCGGGCCGGTGAAGACGGTGAAGCCGCCCGAGACGAGGGCGGTGTAATGCCCCTTGGCCTTCATCGTGCGTACGAGCTCAATGCCGCCGGGGGTCAGCGTGATGCGCTTGGCGATCACTTCGTCCACCACAGACAGCGGCAGGCCCTTGAGCAACGCGACCCGTTCGCGCAGGGCGGGCTCGAAGGCGATCTCGCCATTCATGGCGCGGGCGGTGATCGCCGCCACCAGATCCTTGAGGCCGACTTCGGCGGCGAGTTCGTCGATGCATTCCTGGCCGATCATGGTTGAGTCCATGTCGGCGATCAGCAGGCGCTTGCGGCGCGTTTCGTAGTCTTGCACGACCACGTCGATCGTTTCGCCGTCCAGCGCCTGTCGCAAAGCCGCATCGGCTTCTGGCGCGCTCACGCCGTCGCGCAGCGCGATGTCGGCGGCGACGCCATCGGCGAGCCAGTACAATCCCGATGCGGAAATCGCCGCCGCCGCCTTTTCAGCCAGACGCGGAACCAGTACAGGATGGGACGGATTGGCAATGAGAGTGGCGACAAGAGCCATCGGACTTCCTCGGATGGGTGAATGGACGCGATCCTGATAACCGGGCCGACGGCGAGCGGCAAGTCCGCTCTGGCGGCGGAGCTGGCGCAACGTCATTGCGGCGAGGTGATCAACGCCGACAGCATGCAGGTCTATTCGGTGCTCGACTGGCTGACGGCGCGACCGCGGCCGGAAGAGACGCGCAGCGCGGCGCATCATCTCTATGGCGTCGTTGCTCCGGACGAGGCGTTTTCCACGGGATCATGGCTGCGTCGGGTCGAGCCTCTGCTTGCCGACATCAAAGCGCGGGGCAAGTTGCCGGTCTTCGTCGGCGGAACTGGGCTCTACTTCAAGGCGCTGACCGGCGGCCTTTCCGAAATGCCCGAAATCCCCGAGGAGGTTCGCGCGTCATGGCGTCAGCGGCTCGTGGAAGAGGGGGCCGAGGCGCTGCATGCTGAGCTTGGCCGGCGCGATCCTGTGGCTGCGGCCACGCTCAATCCCGCCGATGGCCAACGCATCGTGCGGGCCCTGGAAATCCATTCCGTGACCGGCCGCTCGATCCGCGCGTTGCAGGAGGCCTCCGGACCTGCCTTGATCGACCCTGCCGCCGCACGCAAGATCATTCTCGAGCCCGACCGAAACCTGCTGCATGAGCGCATCAACCGACGCTTCAAGACAATGATGGAAGAGGGAGCGGTCGCCGAGGTCGAAGCGCTTCTGGCGCTCGGTCTGCCGGCCGCGATGCCGGCGATGAAGGCGATCGGCGTCGCACAGATCGCCGAGATGCTCGGCGGTAAAATCACCCGTGAGGAGGCGATCGAACGCTCCTCCGCCGCAACGCGCCAATACGCCAAACGGCAGTCGACCTGGTTCCGCAACCAGATGGATGCGAGCTGGACGAGAATCGGTTCGGCTTCAGAGTTGGGTCCGCTCAGCGCTTGATCAGACTGTCGAGCGGCTTTTTCAGAATGCTCTGGCGTCGCGCCAGGAGATCCTCACGCGGCATGGCGCCGCCGGTCGGGGCGTAAGGCGTCTCTTCACGCCGGTGTTCGGATTTCAGTAGTGATGAATAGCGGTCGAGCCGGGAATCGGCACGCGGCGCCTCCGGCTGCTCCACCCGCGCCTGGCCGGGCAGCATGCCCGGATTGTAGGGTTCGAGCGGCGAGGGACCGGGATCGGCGCGAAGGGCAGGCAGGTCGAGATCATCGCCGCCGGAGGCGGTGACGACGGCGTCGAAGATCGAGGCTTCCACCGCCGAAATACGCGACTGGAAATCGGAAATATCAGGCCCGCCCGTGGAGCGCATCCGGTCCACCACCATGCCGAGATTGATGGAGTTCGGATCGAGTTCGGCTTCCTCCACCTCCACGCCATGGGCGCTCGGCAGACGATTTTCGGGCACGCGGTTGAACTTCAGCCGCATCGGCACCGGCACCGCTTCGCCGAAGGCGATCGCCTCGCCATTGGCGAGCGAAGAGATGAAACTCAGCGCCGAACCGGATGAATTGGGCAGCGCCTTGCGGATGATGTCCTGGTCGCGTTCGTTCGAAAGCCGGAGCGAAAAGACGGTGGAGCATTGCGATAGAATGGTCTGGTCGAGTTCGCCGGGCCGCTGGGTGATGACGCCGAGCGAACAGCCATATTTGCGGCCTTCCTTGGCGATGCGGGCGATGGCCTGGCGGGTGGGCACGAAACCGAGATTGACGTCGGCCGGGACATAGCGATGCGCTTCTTCGCAGACGACGAGCAGTTTGACCGCGCCTTTGCTCCAGAGCGCGATTTCAAACGCCATGCGGCAGAGCACCGAGGCTACGGAATTGACGACTTCGGAGGGGATGCCGGCCAGCTGGAAGGTGCTGATCGGCCGGTCGCCGCCGGGAATGCGGAAGATGGTGGCGATCGTCTCGTTGATCGTGTCGCTGATCGTGTTGGATGAGAACATGAAGCGATAGCGGGGATCGTTGATCGCCGCCGCCAGCCTTAATTTGAGCGCGCGCAGGTATGGCTTTTCGTTGCGGCCGTCGAGTTTGCCGATGCGTTCGTCGATCAGCGCCATGAGATCGGCGATTCGATAGGGCACGGGCGTATCGGCGGTGATGCCGTTCTTCTCCGACAGCCGCCGCGAGCCGGCTTCGGCGCCGCGAAAGCCGCGCTTGGCTTCGGGGATCAAATCGCGTAGCGCATCGAGTTCGTCGGGAACGGCGGGGCGGCCGCGAAACAGAACTTCGGAAAACTCCTCCAGGCGAAACAGCCAGAAGGGCAGGTCGAGATTGCCGGTGTCGATCACCACGCTCTTGTCGGGGAATGCGGCGGCGAATTCGTTGTGCGGATCGAGGATCAGCACCCGGAGTTTGGGATCCGAGGCGATCGCCTCGCGCAGCAGCAGCGTCACGGCGGTCGACTTGCCTGATCCGGTGGAGCCGACGATGGCGAAGTGTCGCGACAGCATCGAGGGCATATGGATCGAGGCTTCGATCGATTCGTCCTGGCTGAGCCGTCCGACGATGCAGTTCTCGCGCTTGCCGTTGTCATAGATCCGCATCAGGTCCATCGAGCGGATCTGGTGAGCGGGGGCGCCGAGATAGGGATAGCTGGAAATGCCCGAGGAAAAGCGTTCGACGCCATCCGTTCCCGTCCGCACTTCGCCGACCAGTTCCAGATCGACGAGGAACTCATTGGCGGCGCCGGTTCGCCATTGGTCGGATGCAGAGCGCGCGGCGCGCGTCAGCGCGACGACGCGGCGGTCCTCGACGGCGATGGAGAGAAGTTTGCCGACCGTCAGCTGGCTGGCGACATCGCCGGCGTCGCCGCCGGTGACGGCGAGAAGGGTGGCGGTGGAGCCGTTGCAGGCCACGACATGGCCGAGCGCGCGAGAGGCGTCGCCATGGACGCGCCGCTCCTGCAAGCCCGCTTGTGGGGCGCTCTGCAACTCCCTGCTATACAAATGAATTCTCCAATAAGGCTTTAGCGGTCAAAACTAAGGCCCCGGAGTTAATTTCCTGTTTAGACACAGGCGCCCTGTTTCGGCACAGGGGCGCTTGCAGCATGTCTCGAAGCCGTCAGGCGGCGCGGGTGGTCGCCGCCACGCTCATGGCGTCGGCCTCGCTCATGGGGCGGCCGAAGAGATAGCCCTGGATGATATCCGGCATGAGCGGGGAGAGAATGTCCATCTCCTGCTCGGTCTCCACGCCTTCGAGCACGCAGCGCAGATCGAGATTGCGGCAGAGCGTGATGATGGCAGCGACGATCTGGCGGGAAGAGGGGCTGTCCGCCACCTTGCGGACGAAGCTCTTGTCGATCTTGACCTTGTTCAGCGGCAACTGGTCGAGATAGGCGAAGCTCGAATAGCCGGAACCGAAATCGTCGAGCGCGATGCGGCAACCGGCGCCGGCGATCAGGCGCAGGGATTCGCGGGCGGCGGGCAGATCGGTCATCACCGCGGTTTCGGTGATCTCGAATTCCACCCGCTCGGGTGCAATCCCGGAGGCCTGAATGCGCTCGATCAGCGCCTGGGTGAAAGCGGTGTCGGACACGTCCTGAGCGGAGAGGTTGAAGGACATCGACAGGCTTGTCGGCCAGCGGGCGAGCGTCTCCAGCATCTTGCTGAAGAGGATATCGGTGACCTTGTGGATCAATCCGGCGCGTTCGGCGGCGCAGATGAAGAGATCGGGGCGCACCGGCCCTAGAACCGCGCTGTTCCAGCGCGCGAGAGCCTCGAAGCTCCTGATTTCCTTGGCCGCCAGGTGCATCTGCGGCTGGAAGACCAGATAGAGTTCGCTTTCGAGGTCGGCCTCGCGCAAAGCGCGTTCGAGCGCATTGTTCTGCTGCAACTCCACATTCTCGCCGATGTCGAACAGGACCGAGCGGCCGCGGCTGTTCTTCTTGGCCTTGTAGAGCGCGAAGTCGGCTTTTTCATACAGTTCGGCGCAGGTGGCGCCGGTTTCGGGGAAATGGCTGAAGCCGGCGGAGGCGCCGACCGAAAGACGCAGGAAATGGATGGCGTAGGGTTCGGTGATCGCCGCGATCAGGCCGTCGCCGAACGCCTGGGTCTCCTCGGCGCTCATCTCGTCCTCGATGATCAGCGCGAATTCGTCGCCGCCGATCCGGCCGATGAACACACCTGTCTTGGCGATGCTGCGCAACCGGTCGGCGACGCTGACGAGCAACTGGTCGCCGACGATATGGCCGTAAATGTCGTTGATCGCCTTGAAGCCGTCGAGGTCGACAATGCCGAGCCGGAACGGCTTGCGCATCGACACCAGGTTCTCAAGCCTATCGAAGACGGAGCGGCGGTTGGGCAACAGCGTCAGGGGATCGGTGGCGGCGAGGCGCGCGGCGAGGAGGCGGGCTTCCACCTGCCGCACCATGGCCCGGCGCAGAAGCGACGCCATGCCGAAGGCTGCGAAACTGGTGGCGACGCCGATGAAAGCGAATTGGTGCTGCAGTTCGGGCGACGCGTGCCGGGAAAACCAGAACATGGCGCCGATCGACACTAGAATGCTGCCGATGGTCAGCCGGAGCGTCACGCCCGAGGTCGAAAACACCACCGCCATCAAGACGAAATAGATGAGTTTCGGCGCTTCGAAATGCAAAAGCATATAGGCGAAGACGTTCGAAAACATCAGCAGATTTGTGGCCAGTCCGCACAGTTCCAGCCGCCCGAGCGTCACGATCGATCTGTTCAAGGGCTTTTGGCGCATCCAGCCATAGGCCAGCGCGGTGAGCGCGCTGATGCCGGCGAGGATCGCCAGCGCAATCCCGCTCTCATCGCCCCAATGGGCGTAGGTCACGAAGATGTAATAGGCGCAGCCGGGCAGCAGGAAACCCCGGAGAATTGGCCGATAGGCGTCCGCGAGCGCTTGCGATCGCTCGATGTCGGTCCAAGCGTGCTTGCCTCTAAAAATGCGCAACGCTTTCATTGGCGCCGCCTGTCCGCCGGCATCGCCGTTCGCTGCCTGATTGCTCCGTGCCCCATCGCGCCCGATCGTCCCCTTATCTACGAGCGCGACTGTAGAACGGCAGTTTTTATTTTCAGTATAGATTATGCCCCAAAAAATCAGAATTCCTGCGGCGTTTTATTCATGCAAGCGTAAAATGCGCGAAGGATGCGCCTCAGGCGGCATTGAGCGCCCGGTCGACGATCACGAGCGGCATTCCCTGGCTGCAATGCTCGATGCGGGCTTCGACGCGATAGACGTCGCGCAGCATCTCCGGCGTGATCACCTTGCGGCTGGGGCCGCTGGCGATCAGCTGTCCGCCTGAAATCACCATGGTCTGGGCGCAGTAGCGGAGCGCATGGTTGAGATCGTGCAGGGCGATCAGCACGGCCATGCCCTGATCGGCGGCGAGCCCGCGCATGAAGTCGAGCACCTCGATCTGCCTGTGAAGATCGAGCGCGGATGTCGGCTCGTCCATGAGCAGTGTTTCCGGTCGCCTCACCAGCGCCTGCGCGATGGCCACCAACTGCCGCTGGCCGCCCGAAAGCGCGCCGAGATCGCGGAAGCCGAGATCGGTGATCTTGAGCGCGCCGAGGATGCGGTCGATGGCCGCGAGATCGCTTTCGGCCACGCGCCAGCCAGAACCCTGCTTGGCGGCGAGCAGCACGGATTCGTAGACGGTCAGCACGGCGTTGGCGCCGGTGTCCTGCGGCATGTAGCAGACCGGCAGGCGGCCTTCGCGCACATCTTCGATGGCCACGACGCCGGGACCGGACATGAGGCCCGCGATCCGCTTGAAGAGCGTGGACTTTCCGGCGGCGTTGGGGCCGATCAACGCGGTGAGTTCGCCGCCCTTCAGCCAGTCGGTGGTGATCTCGGCGAAGATCTCCGTGCGGCCGTAGCGGGCGCCGAGACCGTCCAGTTTCAGGCTCACCATGCGCGCCTCCTGTTGGTGAAGATCAGCGAGAAGAAGAAGGGCACGCCCACCAGCGCGGTGATGACGCCGATCGGCAGCACGGCGCCCGGAATGATCATCTTGGAGACGACTGACGTCGCCGACAGCAACAGAGCGCCGCTCAGGATGGAGCCGGGCAGGAAGAAGCGCTGGTCTTCGCCCACCAGCATGCGGGCGATATGCGGGCCGACGAGACCGACGAAGCCGATCGTGCCGACGAAGGAGACGGGAATGGCGGCGAGCAGGCTGACCAGCATCATGGTTTCGAGCCGGAGCGCCTTTACACGGACGCCGAGGCTCGCGGCCTTGTCGTCACCGAGCCGGAGCGCGGTCAGCGCCCAGGCGCGGCGGGCGAAGAGCGGCGTGCACAGGAGGAGGGCGAGCGCCGTCACGCCGACCTTGGACCAGGTGGCCTTGGTCAGACTGCCCATCGTCCAGAACACCACGGCGGCCAACGCCTGTTCGGAAGCGAGATATTCCAGCAGCGACAGAAGCGCGTTGAAGGTGAAGACCAGCGCGATGCCGAGCAGCACGATGGTTTCCACCGTCACGCCGCGCAGCGTCGACATGCCATAGATGAACAGCGACGCGAGCATCGCCATCAGGAATGCGTTGATCGGCACCATATATTGCACGGCGGCCGGATAGATCGCCACGCCCCCGACCAGGCCGAGCGCCGCGCCGAAGCCGGCGGCGGCGGAAATGCCGAGCGTGAAGGGGCTGGCGAGCGGGTTGGCGAGAATGGTCTGCATCTGCGCGCCGGCCAGCGACAGACAAGCGCCGACCGTGACCGCCATCAGCGCGATCGGCATGCGGATGTCCCAGATCACCACGCGCAGCTGATTGGCGACCTCGGACGGCGTGAAGATTGCCGAGAGGACTTCGCTGAGCGAGTAGCGCGCCGGGCCGAGACCCATGTCGAGGGCAATGGTGAAGACGAGCGCGGCGACGAGACCGACGAGAATGAAGATCCGACGCGCGGCGAGGGCGCGGTATTTCACCGCGCCCTCGACCAGACCGTCGTCCTGAGGAATTGCCGCCATGCGCGACCGCCTTTCGAAAGGAAAAGCCGGCGCTTGCGCGCCGGCTCGGGCATCAATGACCCGAATTCAGGGAGACGAAGTAGCCGCTGCGGTACTCCACCGGCAGGAAGCGCTTGTGCAGTTCGGCGAAAGTCGCTTCCGGATCGACGTCCTTGAACAGATCCGGATGCAGCCACTTGGCGATCTGCTGAACGGCCACGAACTGGTAGGGATTGTTGTAGAACTGGTGCCAGATGGCGTGGACATTGCCGTCCTTGACCGCCTTCACATCCGTGAAGGCCGGGCGCTGCATCAGCGCGGCGAGCTTCTTGGCGGCGACGGCCTTGTCCGCGCCGGGACCGACGCCGATCCATGCGCCGCCGGGAACGTAAAGCTCCCAATTGGCGCCGGTCACGATGATCTGGTCCGGATTAGAGGCGGTGATCTGTTCAGGGTTCACGGTGCCGAAGGTGCCGGGAATGATGTCCTTGGCCATGTTCACGCCGCCGGCGAGCTCCACCATCTTGCCGAAATTCTCCGAGCCGAAGGACATGCAGCAATCGTCGCTATAGCCGCCGGCGCGTTCGATGAAGGTCAGCGGCTTCTTGAGATCCTTGGCGGCGGCGAGCCGGTCGGTGACCAGCTTCAGCTGCTCGTCATGGAACTTCACGAATTCCTCGGCGCGCTCTTCCTTGCCATAGAGTTTGCCGATCAGCCGCATGGAAGGATCGGTGTTTTCCATCGCCTTTTCGCGGAAATCGACATAGACGAGCGGAATGCCGAGCTTGTCGAGCTTTTCGATATAGCCGCTTTCCTCGGTCGCCGACTTGGCGTCGATATTCATGATGATGACGTCGGGCTTCAGCGTCACCGCCTGCTCGATGTCGAACGTGCCGTCCTTCATGCCACCGAAGGTCGGGATCTTGTCCATTTCGGGGAATTTATCGAGATAGGCGTTATAGCCGTCGAGATCGGCCTTCTTGAAATCGTCGCGCCAACCGACGACGCGCTTGAACGGCGCCTCGGTGTCGAGAGCCGCGGTGAAATAGATCTGGCGTCCTTCGCCGAGAATGACGCGCTCGACCGGCACGCTGACCTTGACCTCGCGGCCGGTGATATCCTTGACGGTCACGAGTTCGCCAGCCAGGGCGGAGCCTGACAGAAGGGTGCAGGCGATCGAGGCGGCGACAGCCACCTTATTGAAAATAAACATCTTTACTTGTCCCGATTGGTTGGGTTAACTGCGACTTATAATTCATGATTAATGTAGTCAACTATTATCTTTTCGAACGATTCCAGACTGGGATGAAAGGATGGCCATGACCGCCAGAGCCAACGACGGCGCCAATCATGATTTGAGAGACGAGATCAAGGCTTACTGGTCGGCCAGGGCCGAGACCTTCGACACGCAGCCGGGACATGAGATTTTTTCGGAGGCCGAGCGACTGGCCTGGCTCGCTCTTTTTCGTCGGCATATCGGCGAAGGGCAGGGGCGGCGCGCGCTCGACCTCGCCTGCGGGACTGCGGTGATCAGCCATCTCCTCGATGAACTCGGTTTCGACGTGACCGGCCTGGATTGGGCGGAGCCGATGCTGGAGCGCGCGCGGTCGAAGGCGAAGTCGCGCGGACGGAAGATCCGCTTTCTGATGGGCGACGCCGAGAATACGATGGAGCCTGACGAGGCCTATGACGTTATCGTCAACCGCCATCTCGTCTGGACGCTGGTCGATCCGCTCTCCTGTTTCAGGGAATGGCGGCGGGTGCTGAAGCCGGGCGGGACGCTGCTGATCGTCGACGGCGATTTCGTCAACACCACGCCGCTTGCACGGCTGTTCGGCGGCTTGGCCGCCTGGATCGGCCGGTTGAGTGGCAAGACGCCCCCTCAGCATGGAGCGGGGCCAGACCTCGCTGCGACGCATCGGAGCATCCTGTCGCGGGTGCATTTCTCAAGCGGCGCGCGCGCCGAGGACGTGGCGGCGCTGCTGCAGGAAGCGGGGTTTCATGACATCGTCGTCGACGCAAAACTCGGGGCAATCCATAGGGCGCAGAGGGTTGATTTCGGTCTGTTGAAATGGCTCGAAAGAGCGGCGCAGCACCGGTATGTCATTTCGGCGCGCCGCTGACCGATCAAGTCGAGGCGGCGATCAATTCGGCGGCGGCGGTGTCCGACATCGGGCGACCGAAAAGATAACCCTGGATGATGTCAAGCTTCATGTCCGAGAGGGCGGCGAGCTCCGTCTCGGTTTCGACGCCCTCGAGAACGCAACGCAGGTGAAGCCTCTCGCACAGCGCCACCACGCTGGCGACGATTTCGCGCGCAGCGCCGGGTTCCGTTGCGTCCTGAACGAATGTGCGATCCAGCTTGATCTTGTCGAGCGGCAGGACGCGCAGATGCTGAAGGCTCGAATAGCCTGAGCCGAAATCATCGAGCGCGATGCGGCAGCCGGCCTCGGCGAGAATCGACAAGGCTCGATGCGCGGCGTCCTGGTCTGTGAGGATCGCCGTTTCCGTGACTTCGAACTCAACGCGCTCTGGGGCGACGCCCGATTGGCGCACAAGTTCCAGAAGGCTGGCCACAAAGTTCATGTCGCCTGCGTCCTGTGCGGACAGATTGAAGGACATGCCGATCCGCTCCGGCCAGGCGGCCAGCGTGGCCAGACCCTTGGCCACCACCACGGATGTTATCGCCTTGATCTGTCCCGTGCGCTCGGCTGCGCCGATAAAGACGCCCGGCGGCACGGGGCCGAGAGCAGGGCTGTTCCATCGCGCCAGAGCCTCGAAGCTCTCCGGCCTACGGTCGGCGAGGCAAACCTGCGGCTGGTAAAGCAGGTGCAATTCCCGATCGAAATCCGCGAGACGCAAGGCCTGTTCGAGCGTCTCTTTTTGCTTTTGTTCTGCGGCCTCAGCCTCATTGTAGATCACGACGCAACCGCGGGCGTTTTGTTTGGCCTTGTAGAGTGCGAAATCTGCGTTTTCATAAAGGCGACGGGCTTCGGCCGCCATGCCGGGAAACGAGACGAGCCCGATTGACGCGCCGATCTTCAGGTCGACCGGTTCCAGCCGATAGCGCTCGGAAACTGCGTTGATCACCTTGCGGGCCGCATTGGTCGCCATTTCTGCTGTGCAGGCTCCCATGAAGACCAGCGCGAATTCGTCGCCGCCGATCCGCCCGACCATCAGGTCGCCGTCGGACATCTGCTGCAGTCTTTCTGCGACCGCGCACAAGAGATCGTCGCCGACCGAATGTCCGTGCTGATCATTCACCAGCTTGAAACCATCCAGATCGAGGACGGCGAACCAGAACGGCTGCGCTTGAAGCGTGAGCCGGTCGAGATTGTCAAAGACCGCGCGCCGGTTTTCGATTCCTGTCAGAGGATCGATGAAGGCCTGCCTCTCCAGCTCGCCGGCATAATTCTGGGCAAGGTTGCGGGCCCGGATCTGGTCGATGAGGACGCTGCGCAGGGCCCCGAAGGCCCCGATCACCACCGCCACCGTGGCCGCCGCCAGTCGCAGATATTCGGTATCCGCATCCGGCACGCAGACATAGACATAGACGCCAAGCGTGGCGATCGGCGCCGCGACGCTCAAGATCGTCAGGCGCGCGGTGGCGCTGCCGATCGCGAACACCATCGCGATGAGCAGGAGATAGACAAGCTTCGATTCTTTGAAGTCGGTCTGAATGTAGACGATTACGTCGACATAAAGCAGCACTTGCAGCGCGAGGCACAATCTTTCCATGATGGCGAGAGTGACCGTCTTGCGCGATTTCAGCCAAAGATACGCCGCGCCAAAAACGATGCTCGTCACGAGGCTGCAGGACGTCGTCAGGTAACGCGTCGGGGTTAGCCCTGCAAGGATGGAGTCGAGCGTCTTGTAGGGGAAATAGACGATGCCGGCGAGCAGGAGATAGGACATCACCGACCGGTGGGTGTCCGCAATGGCGGCATTCTCGCTCACCGTGAGAATCTTCTTCATGTAGGAAAATGCGCTCTTGATGGACAATGTCGGGCTCCAGGAAAGATGCGGTTCGGTCCCAATGCGATTGTTGAAATTCCCCATGCCCTGCTCAATCTCGTATTTTTACCAAAATCAAGCCAATACTTACCAAGCGTAGTGATTTGGGGGCCGATTTCCCGAATATGTTAAATCGTTGTATTAGATAGATAAGATTGGCTGCCGGTTCCGGTTCTAGCGCTCGCGGGTCTTTCCTTCTGTCGCGGTTGACGTCCGGTGAATTTCGCTCTATGCAGGGCCCATGATCAAATTCGCAAACATTCTTGTAGTGGGAAGGCGCATGGGCAGGACGGTGTGACCGTCCGGCAATAGCCACCCATGCGCAAAACGAGGCTCCTCCGGGGGCCTTTTTTTATGCCCTGAAACTTGGTAATGCGCGCGACAATTCGAAGGGAAGGACCAGAGACAATGAGCGACATGCGGATGACGGGGGCGGAGATCGTCCTGCAAGCCTTGCGGGACAATGGCGTCCAGCACATTTTCGGTTATCCCGGCGGCGCCGTGCTGCCGATCTATGACGAAATCTTCCAGCAGGACGACATCCAGCACATTCTCGTCCGTCACGAACAGGGCGCGGGCCATGCCGCCGAAGGCTATGCGCGCTCCACCGGCAAGGTCGGCGTCATGCTGGTCACCTCCGGCCCGGGAGCGACGAACGCTGTGACGCCGTTGCAGGACGCGCTGATGGATTCCATCCCGCTCGTCTGCATCACCGGCCAGGTTCCGACCACGCTCATCGGCTCCGACGCCTTCCAGGAATGCGACACGGTCGGCATCACGCGCCCCTGCACCAAGCACAACTGGCTGGTCAAGGACGTCAACGATCTCGCCCGCGTGCTGCATGAAGCCTTCCGCATCGCTCAGACCGGTCGGCCGGGTCCTGTCGTCGTCGACATCCCGAAGGACGTGCAGTTCGCCACCGGCACTTACGTGCCGCCCTCCGAAGTGCCGCTGAAGGCCAACTACCAGCCGAAGATCCAGGGCGACCTGAGCGAGATCGAAAAGGCCGTGGCGCTCCTGGCCGGCGCGCGCAAGGGCGTCATCTATTCCGGCGGCGGCGTGATCAATTCCGGTCCGGTCGCGTCCAAGCTGCTGCGCGAACTGGTCGACCTCACGGGCTTCCCGATCACCTCGACGCTGATGGGTCTCGGCGCCTATCCGGCCTCCGGTCCGGCCTGGCTCGGCATGCTCGGCATGCACGGCACCTACGAGGCCAATATGGTCATGCATGACTGCGACGTCATGCTCTGTGTCGGCGCGCGCTTCGACGACCGCATTACCGGCCGCCTGAACGCGTTTTCGCCGAATTCGAAGAAGATCCATATCGACATCGATCCCTCTTCGATCAACAAGAACGTCAATGCCGACGTTCGCGTCGTCGGGGACACCGCCTCGGTGCTCGAGGACATGCTGAGGATCTATCGCTCCCAGGCGAAAGCCGCCTCCAAGGATCGTCTCGCCGACTGGTGGGCGCAGATCCAGAAATGGCGCGGCCGCAACTCGCTCGCCTACACAAAGAGCAACGACGTGATCATGCCGCAATACGCCATCGAGCGGCTCTACGAACTGACCAAGGATCGCGACACCTACATCACCACCGAAGTGGGCCAGCACCAGATGTGGGCGGCGCAGTTCTACAAGTTCGAAGAGCCGAACCGCTGGCTGACCTCCGGCGGGCTCGGCACGATGGGCTACGGCCTGCCGGCGGCGCTCGGCGCGCAGATCGCCCATCCGGAGAGCCTGGTCATCGACATCGCCGGCGACGCCTCGATCCAGATGTGCATTCAGGAAATGTCGGCGGCGGTGCAGTATAACGCCCCGATCAAGATCTTCATCCTGAACAACCAGTATATGGGCATGGTGCGCCAGTGGCAGCAGCTGCTGCACGGCAACCGCCTGTCCAACTCCTACACCGAGGCGATGCCCGATTTCGTCAAGCTGGCCGAAGCCTATGGCGGCAAGGGCATCCGCTGCGAAAAGCCCGAGGATCTCGACGCGGCGATCATCGAGATGATCGAAAGCCCGCTGCCGGTGATCTTCGACTGCCGCGTCGCCAATCTCGCCAACTGCTTCCCGATGATCCCGTCGGGCAAGGCGCATAACGAGATGCTCTTGCCGGACGAGGCGACCGATGAAGTGGTTGCCAACGCCATCGACGCCAAGGGCCGCCAGCTGGTTTGATAAAGATCGGCGGGAGGGATATGCTCGAGCATGTCCTTCCCGCCCGGAGATCTCGATGGCCAAGGTGAAGATCAGTCCCGACGACGTGGTGGCGCTGCCGAAAGCGGTGCTCGAGGCGCATGGCATCGCCGAAGGCGACGATGTTGAGGTGTCTGGCGATCGCAAAGAGGTGCGGCTGAGAGTTGCGTCTACGGTGGCGGAGCCTCAGCGCAAGCTGACGCCGGATGAGTTCGTTGCCGGGCTTCCGCGCTACAAGGGACCGGCGATCACCGATGCGCTCATTGAAGAGGCGATCGCTGAGGAAGTCCGGGAACGTTGGGAGCGGAAGAGTCGGTAGCCATGGACATCCGCGTCGTCGATACCAATGTGCTCGTTCGATATCTCGCAAGAGACGACAGCGAGCAATGGGAGGTCGCAGCGAAAATCTTCAGCCAAGGGGATGTTCTGTTGCTGTCCACGGTGCTGCTGGAAACGGAGTGGGTGCTTCGCAAGGTGCTCAAACTGGATAAGGCTTCGACGCTGAACTTGCTCCGGCGACTGGCGATGTTGTCCACAGTGGCGATCGAGGAGTCAGAACGGTTTCAATGGGCGCTGGAACTGAGTGAGAACGGTCTCGATTTTGCTGACGCCTTTCACCTCGCATCCATGCGATCCGGCGGAACCTTCATAACTTTCGACCGCGCTTTTGCGCGGGCGGCGCAGAAATCTCAGAATTCAGTCAGCGTCGAGCTGGCGCACTAAACACAAGGGCAGGAAACAGACATGAACGCACATCTTCAGCCGACCGGTTCGGCCTATTTCATCTCCAAGGAAACCGAGCTTGCCGAAAGCCATACGCTATCGGTTCTGGTGTCGAATGAACCGGGCGTGCTCGCCCGTGTCATCGGCCTGTTCTCGGGCCGCGGCTACAATATTGAGAGCCTGACGGTGTCGGAGACGGAGCATAAGTCGCATCTGTCGCGCATCACCATCGTCACCCGCGGCACGCCGCATGTGCTCGAACAGATCAAGACCCAGCTCGACCGCATCGTGCCGGTGCATCGCGTCGTCGATCTGACTGTCCGCGCCCGCGAAATGGGCCAGGAGCGTCCGATCGAGCGCGAATTGGGCCTGATCAAGGTGGCGGGCAACGGCGAACATCGTGTTGAAGCGCTGCGGCTCGCCGACGCCTTCCGCGCCAAGGTCATCGACGCCACCACCGATCATTTCGTGTTCGAAATCACCGGCAAGCCGTCGAAGATCGACCAGTTCATCGCCATCATGCAGCCGCTCGGTCTGATCGAAGTCTGCCGCACCGGCATCGCCGCGATGAATCGCGGCTCGCAGGGCATGTAAGGCTGAATTCTAGCCCGCTCGCGGTCAGATCATCTCGAGCGGGATCTTCCGGCTCGGCCGGGGAAACAGCCGGTCGAGCGTCGCCAAGGTTTCGGACGTCAGCCTGATTTCCGCCGAGGCGCGGTTTTCCGCCACGCGTTCGGCGCGGCTGCTTTTGGGGATGGCGATCACGCCGGCCTGTCCCAGGAGATAGGCGAGCGCAACCTGCGCCGGCGTCGCCTGATGCGCCTTGGCGAGGCGGATGAGGTCAGGGTGGCTCAATAATTTGCCCTGCTCGATGGGCGAATAGGCCATGATCGACACGCCATGTTCGCGGCAGAAGGGGATCAGGTCCACCTCCGGCCCTCTGCGGGCGAGATTGTAGAGGATCTGGTTGACGAGGCAGTTCTCGCCGCCGTCCACGTCCAACAATTCAGCCATGTCGTCGGTGTCGAAGTTCGACACGCCCCAACCGCCGATCTTTCCCTCCTGCTTCAATTGCTCGAAAGCGGCGACGGTGTCTGCAAGCGGGTGTTCGCCGCGCCAGTGCAGGAGATAGAGATCGATGCGATCGACGCCGAGCCGCTTGAGGCTGCGTTCGCAGGCGTCGATCGTTCCCTGGCGGCTGGCGTTCCACGGATAGACTTTGCTGACCAGGAACACGTCGCCGCGGCGGCCGCGGATCGCCTCGGCAACCACCTTTTCCGCCCCGCCTTCGGCATACATTTCCGCCGTGTCGATCAGGGGCAGGCCGAGATCGAGGCCATGGCGGAGGCTTGCCGCTTCCGCAGCCGTCTGTGAGGCGCTTTCGCCCATCATCCAGGTGCCCTGGCCGAGAGTGGGAAATTCGGCGCCGTTCTTCAGGCGGAGCGTCGGGATCGGGGCAACGGGCATCATGTATCTCCTTGCGTTCATTCTGATCATTGCAGAGCCGACGCCAAGGATCAATTTTCGTTCATGGTTGCTCAAGATTTGTCATTGGACAGAACATCCGCGACCTCTATCGTCCCCCGGACTTGATGAGGGTCCCATGTCGCCTGAAATACTGCTGTCGCTAGTCCTGTTCGCCTTCACCACCTCGATCACCCCTGGCCCCAACAATATGATGCTGCTGGCCTCGGGCGTGAATTTCGGGTTGAGACGGACGATCCCGCATATGGTCGGCATTGAAGTCGGCTTCGGCAGCCTGCTGATCGCCTGTGGTTTCGGGCTGGGGGCGCTGCTCGAGGCGGCGCCGATCGTCTATACGCTGCTGAAGATCGCCGGCGGGCTCTACCTTCTTTATATCGCCTGGTCGATCGGCATGTCGCGTTCGCTGGGCGAGGGGGGCGAAGTGGGCGAGCCGATGCGCTTCTGGTCTGCGGCGGCGTTCCAGTGGGTCAATCCCAAAGCCTGGGTGATGGCGGTGTCGTCGATGGCCGCCTATGCCGATCCCGCCCATCCTGTGCTATCGGTATTCGTGGTCGCCTTCGCCTTCCTGCTGCTGGCGCTGCCGTGCCAGGGCGGCTGGACCGTGTTCGGGGCGCTTCTGCGCGACTGGCTTTCCGAGCCGGTGCGGCTGAAATGGTTCAATCTCACCATGGCGGGGCTCCTGGTGTTGAGCCTGTGGCCGATGCTGCGCTGACCTGATTTTCCGAGTCTCCGCAAAGGCTTGGCGCCAAATGCTTCAGTTCATGAAGAGAGTCAGGTCCGGCTTGTTGAGCATCAGCCAGAAGATGCCGACGACGGCGGCGAAGGCGGGAAAGCCGCAGGCGAACCAGATGCGATAGAGCCTGAAATAGGCCAACGGCAGGGGCGCGCCTTCCGCGGCGGCGCGGCGGGCGAGATCGCGCAGACGGATCTGGATCGCCACCACCGGCAGCCAGAACAAGCCGGTGAAGACGTAGAGCGCGAGTGACACCAGGATCCAGCCCTCGGTCAACGGCCAGCCGATTTCGCGCGCGAGCAGATAGCCCGTGATGGGCTGCAGGATTGCTGCGGTGGCCGTGAACAGCGTGTCGGCGATCACCACCGTGCCGGAGACA
This sequence comes from Rhizobium sp. FKL33, assembly GCF_005222915.1. Lineage (GTDB taxonomy): Bacteria > Pseudomonadota > Alphaproteobacteria > Rhizobiales > Rhizobiaceae > Rhizobium_E. The sequence goes on along the minus strand of NZ_STFX01000052.1, from coordinate 39,016 downwards.
TGGGCGATGAGGCGCGCGTCACGACTGCGATGCGCCATGACCATGAAGAAGGCGATGCCCGCGCCCGTGCCCAGGAGCACGGCGGCGCCGGCGACATGGGCGAGCCGAAGGAAGGGTTCGATCTCCATCAGCGTTCATCCAGAATGGCGAGCGCCACGAGAGTCAGCGCGAGCGATGGCGTCACCTTGACGAGCGGTCCGAGCGGATCGAGCCAGAGGTCCGGCTGCAGAAGCGTTCCGCCGACGATATAGGCCAGCGATGTCGCCAGCATGCCCCAAAGCGCTCGTCGCGACCATGGCCTCACGGCAACGGCCAGACCGAGGGCGATGTCGAGCGCGCAGGTGGCGAGGGTCACGCCGAGCGCTGCGCTCCAGGGCATGAAAGGCAGGAAATTCGCGCCCGCCCGCATGGGATCGAGAAGCGGGATCAATCCCGACAACAGCCAGAACAGCGATAGCGTGAAGAAGAGGAGCGGCTTCTTGAAATAGAGCCGTGCGAACCACAGATCCTGGACGCCGGCGGGATGGGCGGCCAAAGTCTGCCCCGCATTCAACAAGCCCTCGACCGGCGATCGCGCCGTCAGGCCGCCGGACATGACCCTGAGCGCCGTCGACCGCAAAGGCGAGCGCCAGCCGAGACGGCCGAGCAGGTCCGCAACCGCGCCCACGGGGCGGCCCACCAGCGCCGGAAGGGCGATGACGGGCGCGTCGGGCAGGCCGAGCCAGCGGCGATGCAGCTTGACGAGTTCGGCGAGCGTCGGGATCTCGGGGCTGGCAAGATGCAGATCTGCTCCCGCCTGCGTCTCGCCTTCGACGGCGGCGACGACCTCGGCCGCTACGTCGCTCAGCGCGACGGTCGCGACCGGGCTGTCGTGGTCGATGAGCGGCAGGACGAAGGGCAGGGCGGCGAGCGCCCTGATGAGCGCCGTGCCGCCGAAAGCATTACGGCCGATCACCAAGGCGGGGCGCAGAATGACGTGGTCGAGGCCGGAGGCCTTCAACGCATCGTCGGCGGCGCGCTTGGTGGCGAGGAAAGCGGCGTCGGCGCCCGCGCCATCGGTATCGGCCGAGATCTGCACGATGCGGCGTATCTTCTGTGTCCGGGCGGCGGCGTTGTAGAGCGCGAGCATCGCATCGCGCTGGGTGGCGGCGAGATTATCGGACAGGCCGTCCTGCAGCGCGCCAGCGCAATTGACGACGACCTCGACGCCGTCCAAAAGTCGAGTCCAGTCAGAGGCTTGCCGGAAGCCGCTAAGATCTGAAGTCAGCCAGCTCACATCGCGATTCAACTGCGCTTCGCGCGCTTCGGCGCGTCGTGTGTTGCGGCCTAAAGCCAGGATCTGATGACTGCGGGTGGCGAGCGCATCGGTGATGGCCGAACCGATGAAGCCGGTGGCTCCGAGGATCAGAATTTTCATGCGCATTGCTCCGCTTGCTAGCCTGCCGGTATAGCCTTGGCTTGCTTCTCTGGCCAGTCAGCAACGTGACGCATCTTTTGGCTTCTCTCGTCTGCAAATTTTAGACTTCGGGCATTGCAAACCGGTTGAAAGGTATGTGTCGTTAATGCTTATTTAGGGTAATCTTCAAAGGTTTTCGGGGGAGGCTGGCAATGGCGACGACATATTACACCTTCGACAATATCGGCTCTGGCGTCCGCGCGGTGCTTACGGCAAATTCTGGTCTCTATGTCGATAGTGGGGTCACCCTGGGGTCCACTGATGACTATGGCGTCGAGGGCACGGGAGTTAGCTTGAGATTGTCCATCTACGGAACGGTTGCAGGCAATTCGGGCGGCGTCTCTCTGAGCAGCGGCTCCGGTGTGTTGCGCGTTTATGACAGCGGGGCGCTCACATCCGCCACCTCGTCCAGCGAAGCACTTCTGATTGGCGGCGGGGCGACCTATCAGGTCTACAATGACGGCTCAATTCTTGGAGAGACGGGAGTTCGGTTCGAGGGCGCCGTGGATGCCCGAATAGTCAATCGAGGCACGATTGAAGGCATTGAAAGCGGAATCGTGTCTGAAGCGTCGACCACCGTCACATCGTCTATCAGTGTATTGAACTACGGCGAAATCAATGTTTTGCGATCTATTCCCGCGATCGCGTTTGGTGGTCAGGAAGAAAATGTCGTGTTCAACGATGGGCGCATCAACGGCTATATCTATCTCGGCGCCGGGGACGACACATATGTCGGGACGACCGCGAAGCCGATCGACGAGGGACTTCTGAAATACCTGCTGGCCTCACAGAATTCCCCACTGTCGGTCTCGTCCTATGTGTTCGGCGGAGACGGCGTCGACACCTTCATCGGCGGCAAGGCCACGGATCTCTTCCAAGGGGAGGCTGACGCCGACGTCCTCAATGGTGGGGCGGGCAAGGATTATCTCACCGGCGGGCTCGACAAGGACAGCCTGAGCGGCGGGGACGGCGCGGACGTCTTCACGATCTCGGAGGTGGAGGACAGCACGCTGTCCAATCCGGACCGCATCCTCGATTTCAGCCTGAAGCAGAAGGATCAGCTGGCGTTCAGCTCGTCGGTTGACGCCAACACGCTTCTTGGGGGGAGCCAGGATTTTGATTTCATCGGCTCCACGAAGTTCTCGGGCGATGCTGGGGAACTTCGTTTCCGCTACAAAGGCGATTTAACCTATCTGGAAGGAAATATCGACGCGGACAAGACAGCGGAGTTCCGGGTCATCTTCGAAGGAAAGATCGCGTTTACGGAAGACAGTTTCTTGCTTTGAAAGATCCTGCGGGGTCTGCTTTGCGCCTTCCGCTTGCGCCGCAGGATAGAATCCTGCCAGAAGGCTCTATGCAATTTTCGACCCAACAGGATGAAGCGCTTCAGGCCGTGTCGCGCTGGCTGAAGGACGGACGGAGCCAGGTGTTCCGGCTGTTCGGCTATGCCGGCACCGGCAAGACGACGCTCGCCAAGCATTTCGCCGAGAATGTCGACGGCGAGGTGCTGTTCGCCGCCTTCACCGGCAAGGCGGCGCAGGTGTTGCGCTCGCGCGGCGCCTCCAACGCCAAGACCATCCATTCGCTGATCTATCGCCCGAAAGGCGAGGAGGAGGTGGAGGACGAGGTGACGGGCAAGACGAATATCGCCCCGATGTTCTCCATCAACCGTCAGAGCCCGGTCGCCAAAGCGCCGCTGATCGTCATCGACGAATGCTCGATGGTGGATGAGGCGCTCGGCAAGGATCTGCTCAGTTTCGGCACGAAAGTGCTGGTGCTCGGCGATCCCGGCCAGTTGCCGCCGGTGTCGGGCGGCGGGTTCTTCACCGAACAGGAGCCGGATTTCCTGCTCACGGAAATCCACCGTCAGGCGCGCGACAATCCGATCATCCAGCTGGCCATGCAGATCCGCGAGGGACGCGAGATCATGCATGGCGATTATGGCGCAGCCCAGGTGATTTCGCGCAACGATGTGACGCAAGCGCTGGTGCTGGAGGCCGATCAGGTGCTGGTCGGCACCAACAAGACCCGCAAGCGCTACAATCAGCGTCTGCGCGAACTCAAGGGCTTTGCGAGCTGCTATCCAGCAGCCGGCGACAAGCTGGTCTGCCTCAGGAACGATCAGGTCAAGGGACTGCTCAACGGCTCGCTCTGGCAGGTGATGTCGTCGTCCAAGGAGACGACCAAGCCGGGCATCAATCTGCTGGTGCGGCCGGAAGACGACGACATGGATCGCGGCGCGGCCAAGATCAAGCTGTTGAAAGCCGCCTTCGAGGAGATCGACGGCGAGATCCCCTGGTCGATGCGCAAGCGCTATGACGAGTTCGATTATGGCTATGCGCTGACCGTGCACAAGGCGCAGGGCTCGCAATGGAACAATGTCGTGCTGTTCGACGAGGCCTGGGCCTTCCGCGACAGCCGCGAACGCTGGCTCTACACCGCCGTCACCCGCGCCGCCGAGACGCTCACCATCGTGCGCTGATCAGGGATCGAGCTTGGTGAGATCGCCGATCAGCTGAAAGCTCTCCTTGCTGGACGCCTTGGCGACATCGCCGAGCGTCGTTTCGGTGGAGGCGACGGAGTAACCCTTCTGCTCCAGCGCCGCTTTGAGCGCATCCGGCGACTTGCCGAACACCGGCGCCGCATTGGCGAGCGTACTCTTCTCCAGTGCCCTGACGACGCCCATCACCGGATTTCCGCCGCCTGCGCCCGAAGCGCCCAGATAGACGAAGGGCAGTGCGGCGACGAGGCTCAGAGCCAGCGCGATCGCCATCGGCGAGCGGCGGAAATAGTTCAGGAAAGGCCGCCAGTTCTTGAGCAGATGCAGGATGAACGGCAGGATCAGCACCATGCTCAGCCATTCATGCATGCCGTGGAAATAGGCCTGGCCGATATGGAAGAACAGCGCGACGCCGGACACCAGGCTGACCACGAACAAGCCGGTGATCAGGGGCGTCGCGTAGCGCATCAGCATTGTGTACATTTTGGGCTCCTGGAGTTCTGTCGTGAGTTGCCCCACTGCTATGGTCCAGGCGACCGTCCTGTAAAGTGACGATTTTATCAGTAATGACAACCGTCATGTCCTGATGCAGTTTTTTTAGATAGGGCACTCGTCTGAGGCGAAAGCGGCGCCTCAATCCCCTACTATTCCGAGCAAGACAGCCTTCGCCACCGCCTGGAAGCGGTTGGAAGCGCTGAATTTGCGGACGATCCCGGCTTCCATGGACAGGACCTGCTCGAGAGCAACGTCCAGGGATTTGGAAATGCGAACCGGATTGTAGCCCTCGGCCATCAGTTTCAGGCAGCGGAACTCGCTGTCGCTAAGGAATGGCGGATGGGCGGGGAAGTTCTGGTTGTCGGCATCGTCGCGTGCGGCGTCCATTTCCTGCAATGCAGTGGTGATCTGCTGCATCTGGCGGCGGATCAGCGACTCCTCGGAGACCAGTTCGTTGCGGCGGGTGATCAGCGCAGCCCTGAGTTTGGCCTCGCTTTCCGCAACGCTCTCCGAATAGGTGAGGTCGGTCAGCAGATCCTGAATCTGCACAATCGCCATGCCGGTTTCCCGGCAGAGATTGATGAGACCCATCATGCGGATCTGCCGATGCGGATAGATCCGCATTGCGCCATGGCGATCGGGCAGCAAAAGCCCCTTTTCCTCGTAAAAATGCAGGGTTCGATGCGTTACGCCGAAGAAATTCGCCATTTCGGCGATGGGCAGCGGATGATCCGGAAGAGGACGCGGAAGCGGCGTTTCCGGAAGATGGGTTATCCTCTGCCAGTCAGATGGCTCGTCCTGGACGAATTGGAGGCGATCCTGGCTATGCTCTTGCATCACATCCTACTCTCTCCGGTCTCTCTGGCCGGATCGGCGTTTCCTCTCCCCGTCCGCGGCTTTTTGTGCAACATAGCCGCAGTTCGGGTATCTCCTGCTAACTCGTGCTTCATGCACCTCCGGTTGCCGTCTGCATCTTCGCCAAATGCGGCGTCCGGGCAAAAATTATCTTGATATCAGCAAACTTCCCGCACAAAAGCGACGAAGCGCTCTCTAATATTCGATAATCCTTATACATCATTTTTCAATTACAGGTAATGGAAAATCATTGTTTCCAGCACCTTCTTTCGTAGGGCGCATCTCACCCCCACACCAGCATATACTGCCTGATAAACCTAGCGCCAACTTTGTGATTGATCAAATTTGCGCGTGGACAGATGAAGAAAAGTGGCTGGAGTCGGCAGGGGCCTTCGGGTAGTTAAACCGGGACATGGAATTGGGAGTGTCTTGTCATGGCCGCCAGCCTATCGGTGAACCTCAACGCCGTCGCGATGTTGCGGAATCGTCGCGATTTGCCATGGCCGAGCGTCGTGGGCCTGGGCCGCGTCGCGCTTGAAGCGGGCGCCGGCGGACTGACTGTTCATCCAAGACCTGACCAGCGCCACATCCGTTTTTCCGATGTGCCGGCGCTGCGTCAGTTGATCGACCGCGAATTTCCCGGTCGCGAATTCAATATTGAAGGCTATCCTTCCGAAGATTTCCTGCAATTGGTCGAAGCTGCCCGACCGGATCAGGTGACGCTGGTGCCGGATGATCCGTCTCAGGCAACGTCCGATCACGGCTGGGATCTCGCCGCCAACGGGGGTCTCCTCAAGGATATCTGCAGACGTCTTCTCGACGGCGGCATGCGTCCGTCACTGTTCGTCGATGGCGGCATCGGCTCCGACCTCGTCGCCATCGCCAAGGACGCCGGCGCCGGTCGTATCGAGCTGTATACCGGCCCCTATGGCGGCTGTTTTAACGATGCGTCTGCGGCCGCGAGCTGGATCGAAAAACTAGGCGCGACGGCGGATAGCGCCCATAGCCTCGGCCTCGGCGTCAACATTGGCCATGATCTGACGGTCGATAACCTGCCGGCGCTGATGGCCCGCATCCCCTATGCTGACGAAGCGTCCATAGGTCACGCCCTGACGGCCGATGCGCTTCTTTATGGCATGTCGGAAACCGTGCGTCGGTTCCGGCGGGCGCTCGGCCAGCAGCTCTAACGCCAAGCATCGTTGATAAGAATTCATATGGCCGGATCGTTTTTGTCTTCCGGCTAGCAGAGCGCCACCGTCGTACCGAAAGGTCTGGCGAGGGTTTTCGTCGTCGTGCGGAAGCCAAAAGCGACCAGCCCTTCGAGTGACCCGGAAAACGGCCGCCGGGGAGCGTCCAGGCCATCACATCCGTTCTTATCAATGATCCTTCGGTCTTGGCCTCTTCGCGACGGTCGCTTCTTGAGAGCGTATCTCAGCTTATCCGCTTCATTCTGCCGGATAAGCTGAGATACTCTAATTTACTGTTTCACAGTTTTCCGACCGCTCTTGCGCGCCAGCGCTGTCGGACGGTCTTTTCTGCACGCCAGTGCGGCGACGCTGTTTGTGAAATTTACAATTCTATTAAAAATCTCAGTGTTCATCGTTAACTGAAACCATGACTCCAAGAAATGGTTCAAATACCGCCAAGAGCAGGGCTGCATTCGGCCGAAGGACTTTTCTTTGACGTAAGCCGGTTCTATAGGCTTCTCCTGTGAGCGTTGAAAACAACGCGGCAAACGGTCGGGATTTTTCCTAATGTTGACTTTGCCCGAAAGGGTGCGTTTCAAGAAGCAGCCCTATCTCTCCTTGCGGTCGCGTTTGAATGCGCGACAGCTGATGACTCAGGCGCAGGTCTTTCTTGGCGAGGTCAGGGCCGAACTGAGCCGCCAGCAGGTGACGGATTACGGTCGGGCCTTCTTTCGCTACAATCTCTTCGCCCCGAATGGCGAGATGGAGATCGAGTTCGGATATTTTACGCCCCGCCTCGTCACCGCGAAGACGCCGTTCCGCGCGGCCTCTCTGTCGGGCGGTCCCTTCATGACCGTGTATTGGCATGGACACTACGACAAGCTTCGCGAGGTCCACGCCATGCTGCGCGGCTGGATGGGCGTCATGAATTGCCCTCCGGTGCAGAGTGCAAGCGCGGATGGCGTCGCCTTCGCCTGCTGTCTGAACATTTTTCATCGCAGCATGCTGCATGATCCCGATCCGGCAAACTGGATCACCCAGGTCGCTTACGCGCTGCCTCCGGGCTCGACCATCTGAGTTGACGAGCCGAGCCCGGAAGTTCTGTCCCGTCTCTATTCGGAGGGTGCTTTCAGCGCCTTGTCGCGCTTGCAGGTCTTCAGCGGCAATTGCTTGAAGCTCGAAATGCTGACGATGCGGCTTTCCGAGACGTCGACCTCGGCGTCCACGCAGGCGCAGCCGTAGCCGTAATTGCCGTTGGTCGCGACATAGTCGCCGGCCGAGATATCGCCGATCAGATCCATGCCCTCGGCTTCGGCGGCACCCTGTGCGGCGAGGATCCACGAGCCGTCGCGATCGGTGAGCCACCAGTTGCCGGGCGTGGGGTTTTCGATCCAGCCGCAAAGTTTCTCGGCGGACGCCGCCCCGGCCGTCGCGGTGAGGGCCAGAGCGAGAAAAATTGTCTTGATGCGCATGAAATGCCTCCGGATGTGCGGGCCGGATGATACCAGCCTGCGCATCCGAGGCGAAGACATCCGCGACTATGATTTCCGTGCAGTCCGGCCCGGCCGGAATTCGGTGAGGAGCGCGAGGAGAGCGAGTGTGGGGAAAGCGAGGCCGACCCAACTCGTCCGTTCCCAGCCGCCTGTCGCGTAAGCCCAACCGCCCAACGCCGAGCCGACCGCGCCGCCCGCGAAGAAGAAGGCCATGAACAGGCCGTTCAACCGGCTGCGGTTTTCTGGCGACAGGCCGAAGATGGCGCGCTGGCCGCAGACGAGGCTGGTGGTGACGCCGAAATCGAGGATGATGGCGGCGGCGACCATCAGACCCAGCGCCAGCAAGGACCCGTCGGTGGCGACATGGCTGATCAGGAAGGCGGCGATCGCCATCAGCATTGCCGCGATCGTGGCGAAGCGGGTCAATCCGCGATCGGCGAGCCGGCCGGCGATCGGCGAGGCGACTGCGCCGGCGGCCCCCGCCAGGGCGAAGAGCGCGATGCCGGTCTGGCTGAGGCCGAAGGCGGGGCTGGCGAGCAGGAGTGGCGAGGCGGTCCAGAACAGGCTGAAGGCGGCGAACATGCCGGCCTGATAGATCGCGCGGCGCTGCAGCACGCGTTCGGTGGCGGCGAGCTTGGCCATAGATGCAAGCAGCGCGCCATAGCGCATGCGGGCTACGGGGCGGCGTTGCGGGATGTTCAGCCGGAGGATCAGCGCGATCACCGCCATCAGCGCAGCGGTGATGAAATAGACGGCGCGCCAGGACATGAATTCCGACAGGAAGCTCGAAAAGGGCCGCGCCAGCATGATGCCGACCATCAGACCCGACATGACATTGCCGACGACGCGGCCGCGTGCGTGATCCGGCGCCATGCCGGCGGCGAAGGGCACGACGACCTGGACTGCGACCGAGGCGAGGCCGATGGCGAGCGAGGAGGCGAGGAACAGGCCGGCCGTGGTCGAAAATCCCGCGCCGAGCAATGCGAGCCCGGCGGCGAGGATGAGGCCGAGCACGAGGCGGCGGTTTTCTAGGAGATCCCCGAGCGGCACCAGGAAGAGCAGGCCGAGGCCATAGCCGATCTGGGTGAGGGTGACGATCAGGCCTGCGGCGGCCGGGCTCATGCCGAGTTCGAGGCTGATCGGCCCGGCCAACGGCTGGGCGTAATAGAGATTGGCGGCGACGAGGCCGCAGGTCGCGGCGAACAGGAAAGTCAGCAAAGGCGAAATCGCCCGTGGCGCGCGTGCGCCTTCGGCAGTGGCGGAGATGGACATCGGAGGCTCCGATCGAGGTTGGCGTCTTGGGAGGGGATCAGTCGAGAAGTTTCATGGCGGTGGCGGCGATGGCGCGCATTTCCGCCTCGCTGCGTCCGGTCTTGCCGATGACGCGCATGCCGTAGAGCAGGCAGAGCAAGGCTTTGGCCGTCGCCTCGGCATCGACATGTCCGGGGATCGAGGCGTCGGCCTGCCCACCGCGGATCGTGTCGAGGATCAAGCTCTCACGCACGGCGACGGCTTTTTCGATGCGGGTCCGCAGTTCGGGATCGAACAGAGCCATATCGCGAGCCGAACCGATCACCAGGCAGCCGCGGCGGCCTGACTCGCCATGGGAGTTGCCGGCGTAATAATCGATCAGCAGCTTGAGGCGTTCGCGGCCATTGGCGGCGTCCGCGAGATGGTCGGCGATGCGCAGATCGCGGGTGGAAGTGTAGCGTTCGAGGGCGGCAACAAAGACGCCGCGCTTGTCGCCGAAGGCTTTGTAGATGCTGCCTGCGGTGAGCCCCATCGCCTCGCCGAGATCGCTGACCGCGGTCGCGGCGTAACCGCGCTCGATGAACAGCGCCATCGCGGCGTCGAGCGCCGCTTCGGTGTCGAACTCACGCGGGCGACCGCGACTTTTCTGCAGATCGAGCGTATCGGACATGATTGCGCCTTTCGGAAATGATCGTTTCCCATTTAATAGGGAATGATCATTTCCAAATCAAGCGCGATTTTTTGCTATTCGTTATGCGCTGAGACGCAATTCGGCCGGAAAAGCGAAGCGGGCGGCGGCGCGGCAGTGGATGGCGGTGGAATCAAAGCCTGGAAGCGGCGTCTTGTCCGGGTCGAGGCTCAGGCAGATTTCCGTGCAGCCGAGGATGACGCTGTCGCAACCCTGGTCAGCAGCCGTGTCGATGAGCGCCGTGAGATCGGCGCGGGAGCCGTCGAGCACCTGTCCGGCGCAGAGTTCCTCGAAAATAATGGCGTGGACGCGGGCGCGACCCGTCTCGTTGGGCGTGGCGACTTCAAGGCCGTGGGTCGCGAAGCGGCGATGATAGAAGCCGTCCTCCATCGTGTAGCGGGTGGCGAGCAGAAGCGGCTTGCGTTTGCCCGCAGCCTTCAGCGCCAGCGCGGTTTCGTCGATGATGTGGAGGAGGGGAACGGATACGGCAGCTTCGACCTCGTCGGCGACCTTGTGCATGGTGTTGGTGCAGATCAGCACGCAATCGGCGCCGGCTTTTTCCAGCTTTGCTGCTGTGTCGGCGAGAATGGCGGCCGCGCGCTCCCAGCGGCCGGCCTTTTGCAATGCGACGATTTCGTCGAAATTCACCGAGCGCAGGAGAATATCCGCGGATGCCAGTCCGCCATAGGCGGCGCGCGCCATGCGGTTGAGATTTGCGTAGTAGACAGCGGTGCTTTCCCAGCTCATGCCGCCGATCAGGCCGATAGTTTTCATGTCTTGTCCCCACAACTCGTTATGAGATGAAGTTAGCGCGTCTAAGGCGGTGATTGTTTGCGATTTTGATCGCTGTTGAATAGAGTGACGCCGAAGATTTGCGCGACATCTGGAGAAGGCGCGCCAAAAATTGCGCGGGAAATGCGATGTTGGATGATCGAGACCGGAAATTGCTGGAACTGATGCAGGCGGATGCCGGCCTGCCGGTGGTGGATCTCGCCGAACGCGTGGCGCTATCGGTTTCGGCCTGCTCGCGGCGCATACAGCGGCTTGAGACTGAGGGGTATATTACGGGTCGTCGCGCGGCGCTTGATCCCAAGAAAATCGGCCTGCCGACCACCGTCTTCGCGCTGATCAAGACGTCGCGCCATTCCGACGACTGGGTCGAGGCGTTTCACAAAGCGATCGCGCGCATTCCGGAAATCGTCGAGGCGCATCGACTGACGGGCAATTACGACTATATTCTCAAGATCGCCCTGCCGTCGGTGGAATATTATGACGTGATCTACAAGCAGATCATACGGCAGGTGGAGCTGTTCGATATGTCCGCCTCGATCTCGATGGAGGCGTTGAAACAAAGCGGGGCATTGCCGGTTTCGCATGCGGTGTAGCCATGCCCCGGCCAGCGCCGGGACATGGATGAGGTTGCGCGTTCAGCCGCGCTTCTCGCTATCGAGATGCGCCATCAGCTGTTCGGCATAGCGTGCGCCAGCCACTGCGTCGGCGGGCACAGCCGCCTCGATATGGGCGATATCGTCCGAGGTGAGCGTTTTTTCCAGCGCGCCGAGCGATTCCGACAGCTGGCTGCGCTTGCGGGCGCCGATCAGCGGGACGATGTCCTGTCCCTGGGCGACGACCCAGGCGATGGCGGCCTGCGTCGCGGTCATGCTGCGAGCTTCGGCCACCTCCTGCAGCGCTTTCGCCAGCGCCTGATTGCGCTCGGCGTTTTCACCCTGGAAGCGGGGGCTATGGGCGCGGAAATCTCCGGCGGCAATGGCAGTTGTGTTAAACGCCCCGCTGAGAAGGCCGCGCGACAGCACGCCATAGGCGGTGACCGAGATGCCCAGTTCGCGCACAGTCGGCAGGATGTCGGCCTCGATGCCGCGTGACATCAGCGAATATTCGATCTGCAGATCGCTGATCGGATGCACGCTTGCGGCGCGGCGGATGGTGTCCGGGCCGACTTCCGACAGGCCGATATTGCGGACATAGCCTTCCTTGACCATGTCGGCGATGGCGCCGATCGTGTCCTCGATCGGCACAGCGGGATCGAGGCGCGAGGGGCGGTAGATGTCGATATAGTCGACGCCGAGCCGTTGCAGCGTATAGGCAAGCGCCGTCTTCACCGCGGCCGGCCGGGCGTCATAGCCGAGCCAGGCCCCATTGGGCGCGCGCAGCGCGCCGAACTTGACGCTGAGCAGGAAGGAGTCGCGCGGGCGGCCCTTGATCGCTTCGCCGATCAGCATTTCGTTATGGCCCATGCCGTAGAAATCGCCGGTGTCGAGCAGCGTCACGCCGGCCTCGAAGGCGGCGTGGATCGTCGCGATGGATTCCGCCCGGTTGGACGGGCCATACATGCCCGACATGCCCATGCAGCCGAGGCCCACGACGGAGGTCTGCGGGCCGGTTTTTCCGAGAGTGGTGGTCTTCATGATCTGTCTCCTTGGCGTTCGTCCCGTCGTGTCGTTCGGGAATGACGGTCTTTTACCGCGTATCAGTTTGTGCGATAATCCGACGCTGATGAAACGACCTGTGCGGAAAATCGTACAATGAATCACTTGCCGCTCGCCGATCTCGAAGCCTTCGCCGCCGTGGCCGAGAGCCGTAACTTCCGACGCGCCGCATCGTTGCGTGGGGTGTCTGCCTCCGCGCTCAGCGAGGCGGTGCGGCGGCTGGAGACGCGGCTGGAGACCCGGCTCCTCAACCGCACCACTCGCAGCGTGACGCCGACGGAGGAGGGGGAGCGGCTGTTGGAGAAAGTCCGGCCGCTGATATCGGAGATTTCGACGGCGCTGGAGCGTGTGGCGGAGACGTCGGACCGGCCCGCCGGCCGGTTGCGGCTGAATGTGCCGTCCTTCATTGCGCGGCAGATCCTGCCGCCGATTGCCATCGCTTTTCTTCGGGAGTATCCGTCGGTGACATTGGAAGTGCAGGCCAGCGATACGTTCATTGACGTGTTCGCCCAGGGCTTCGACGCCGGCATCCGCTATGACGAGAGCCTCGAGCAGGACATGATCGCCGTGCCGATCGGGCCGCGCACGCAGCGTTTCGCCGCCGTCGCCTCGCCGGACTATCTGGCCCGACGCGGCATGCCGGAGCATCCGCGCGACCTGCTCAGGCACGCCTTCATCCGCCATCGTTTCGACAGCGGACGAATGTCGGCGATGGAATTCGAGAAAGATGGCGAGATCGCTCGGATCACGCCCGACGGTCCGTTGGTCGCCAATCTCATCGATATCGAATTATCGGCGGCGCTGGCGGGCCTCGGCGTGCTCGCGACTTTCGAGGAGGTCAGTCGGCCCCATGTCGAGAGCGGCGCCCTGGTGGAGGTTCTGAAAGACTGGCAGCAACCGTTTTCCGGGCCTTATCTCTATTATCCCAGCCGGCGGCATATGCCGTCGCCGCTCCGTGCTTTCGTGGATTTCATCAAGCGCTGGCCGGGCTGATCCTCAGGGGTCGCGGCGCTGATAGGTGTTCTGGAGCTCGTCCTGCAGCACATGCGCCACGCCCCTGGCCTCCAATTTGTAATCCTCTGTCAGCACGCGCGAGGAATAGGTCCAGCCCCTGGGCAGTTTCAGCCGCGCGCCGAGGTTGGGCAGGTCAGCCAGCGTGAGCTTGGGATCGACGATCTGCGCATAGGACTGCATCCTATAGACGCGTCCCTGAGGATCGGTGAGTTCGAACACCGGCTTGCCGGCGGCAAACAGCCAGACGGTCTCCCTGTTGACCTCGGTCGGCTGGTAATAGGTCTTTCCGATTGGCGCGCCGAGCAGCGGCATGGTGATCTCGGCGCGCGCCGCCATTTCGATGCCGCCGAAGGTTTTGACTTCGCCCGCCGCGGTCGCGCCCTTGCCGATGATCCCGTCCATCAGCCAGTGACGCGGACCGTTGAGTTGCGTCGCTTCGACGTCGAGTTCGCGCGCGAGCACAAGGGCATTGAGTTTGCGCCAGGCGTCGTCCGGGCAGGTGTTGTAGCCGAGCGTGTTGTAGACGGTGACGTGCAGCTTGAGCTTACGGCGCTCGACAGTGAGGATCTCGCAGTATCGCTGATCGAACAGGCCGGAAGCGGTTCGATCTTCCGCATGCAGCGGCGCGGTCATCGCGAAAAGCAGAGGGACAAGCAGGGCAGGGTGTTTTGGCATGGGGCGCTCCAGGCTGGGAATGTCCGAAGAGTAGCGCTTGGGCGCGGAGAGAGCGCTGAAGATATTTGGATTGGTATCGCGCCTTTCCTGCGGTTCCGCTCATGCCGCCTGATCGATCGGCTTGGCGCGTTCTACGCGTTCGCGTTCCCGGGGCGTGTTCATCACCAGCCAGATATCCGTGCGGCGTTGCGTGTTCAGCCAGAAATCGGGGCTGTTACCAAAGACGCGGGCGAGGATCAGGGCCGTGGCAGCGGTCACCGCCCGTTTGTCAAGGCAGAGTTCATTGACATGCTTGCGTGGAACGCCCATCGCGGCGGCGAGCGCGGTCTGGGTCAGGTCGAGCGGCTGCATGAATTCCTTGACGAGCATTTCGCCGACCGAGACGGGTTTACGAAGGGTGGTTTGCATGGAATTCACCTGTAATCGTGATTGTCGAGATAAATCGATGAGGCGACGCCTCGGGATGGATCCCATCGAAAGAGCAGCCGCCATTGCTTGTTGACCCTGATCGAGTGGAAGCCGGATAGGGAACCGACGAGCTTTTCGAAATGATTGCTCGGCGGCGCTCGCAAGTCTGCGTCACAGGTCGCGTCATCGATCATCTGCAGCTTGCGAAACAATCGATCCGAGATGTCGGCCGGAATTCGTTTGCTCGGCCTGTCAGCCTTGAAAAACTCTCCAAGCCAACCATCGCGGAAGCTTTCGATCATCGTGCGCCCATCGCCTTCGTGGTTGAATGTACCATCTGATGGGACAGGCGTCTACGATAATGAAGCGTTTATCTTTCCTCTTGACCTCCTCCCCAATTCGCTGCATAAACGCCGCGAACCGTACCGTACGGTACCGCAGCGCAGCATTGAGGTGGAGCGATGTTGACCACGGCAGAGGCCAATCCCGATCAGTTTTCGCCACGGCAGAACGCCGTGCTGGAAGAGGCGCTTCGCCTGCTCGTGTCGGGCGGCGAAAAAGCGTTGACGACGGCGGGCGTGGCGCGCGCCGCCAATTGCTCCAAGGAAAGCCTCTACAAGTGGTTCGGCGATCGCGACGGGCTGATGGAGGCGATGATCGCCTATCAGGCCTCTAAGGTGAAGACGGGCGAAGCCAATGCCGGCGCGCTGACCCGCGACAGCCTTGAGAAGATGCTCGACGATTTCGCCATCGCCCTGCTCGACGTGCTGTCGGGCGACGTGTCTCTGGCGCTCAATCGGCTCGCCATCGGCCAGGCCAGCCGCGACGGCTCGCAGCTCGGCGAAATGTTGCTGGAGCGCGGCCGCAAGCAGATCGGCCGCCGCGCCGCGACGCTGCTGATCGCCGCCAAGCGCGCGCGTCTTATCGAATTCGACGACGTGACCGAGGCCTATGAGGTTCTCTACGGATTGATCGTCAAGGACTGGCATGTCCGGCTGCTGCTCGGCGAAGACATGTCGGCGGCGAAAAAAGAGTTTGGTTCGCGGGCGAAGAGGGCGGTTGCCGCCTTCCTTCGCCTTTACGGAACCGATAAGGGGATGGCGGGCTAAGGCCGCCGCATTCAAAGACAGACAGCTAAGGGAAGGACATTCAATATGCGCGTCTATTACGATCGTGATGCCGATCTCAACCTCATCAAGTCCAAGAAGGTCGCCATCATCGGCTACGGCTCGCAGGGCCGCGCCCATGCGCTGAACCTCAAGGATTCGGGCGCCGCCAATGTTGCGATCGCGCTGAAGGCCGGCTCCAAGACCGCCGCCAAGGCCGAAGCCGATGGCTTCAAGGTGATGACGGTCGCCGAAGCCGCCGCCTGGGCCGACCTGATGATGATGGCGACCCCGGACGAACTGCAGGCCGACATCTATCGCGACGAAATCGCCGGCAACATCCGCGACGGCGCGGCAATCGCTTTCGCCCATGGCCTCAACATCCATTTCGGCCTGATTGAAACCAAGGCTTCGGTCGACGTCGTCATGATCGCACCGAAGGGCCCGGGCCACACCGTGCGCGGCGAATACCAGAAGGGCGGCGGCGTTCCCTGCCTCGTCGCCATCCATCAGAACGCTTCGGGCAACGCCCTTGAGCTGGCTCTCTCCTACGCTTGCGGCGTCGGCGGCGGCCGTTCGGGCATCATCGAAACCACCTTCAAGGAAGAATGCGAAACCGACCTGTTCGGCGAGCAGGTCGTCCTTTGCGGCGGTCTGGTCGAGCTCATCCGCGCCGGCTTCGAGACGCTGGTGGAAGCCGGCTACGCTCCGGAAATGGCCTATTTCGAATGCTTGCATGAAGTGAAGCTGATCGTAGACCTGATCTATGAAGGCGGCATCGCCAACATGAACTACTCGATCTCCAACACGGCCGAGTGGGGCGAATATGTCACCGGTCCGCGCATCATCACTGCGGAAACCAAGGCTGAGATGAAGCGCGTTCTGCACGACATCCAGACCGGCAAGTTCACCTCGGACTGGATGCAGGAATACCGCGCCGGCGCCGCCCGCTTCAAGGGCATCCGCCGCGTCAACGACAGCCACCAGATCGAAGAAGTCGGCGCCAAGCTGCGCGGTATGATGCCCTGGATCGGCAAGAACAAGCTGGTCGACAAGGCCCGCAACTAACCGCGGCTTGCCGATCCCGGTCATCTCGTTTGCACGCCTCCGGCGATGCGGGGATCGGCAAGAAAGAGCTGGCCGACAAGGCCCGCAACTAACAGCGGCTTGCCGATTCCGGTCATCCCGTCTGCACGCCTTCGGCGATGCGGGGATCGGCAAGAGCACGCTGGTCGACAAGGCTTGCAACCAACAGCGGCTTGTGAGAGCGACTATGTGATTGAGAAACCGGGGGCGACCCCGGTTTTTTCGTGGGCGATCGATCCCGTCAGTCTTTTACGCCGTCGGCGTCGACCGGGATATCAACCGCCACGCGGTTGCGGCCCTTCTGCTTGGCGCGATAGAGCGCCCGATCGGCGCGGGCCACGAGATCGGCCGGGGTGGCATCGGCTCGGGTGCGGGTGGCGGCGCCGAAGCTGGCGGAAATCGAGGGCGACGCCCCGGACAGATCGGCAGTCTCCGCCGCTTCTATGGCGCTCCGCAGGGTTTCGGCCAGCCGGGCCGCTTCGACGGAATCGGCCCCCGGCAGGATGAGCGCAAATTCCTCGCCGCCATAACGTGCGGCGCTGTATGGAGTGTCTTGCAATGTTTCCGAGATCACCCGCGCCACCAGCCTGAGGCAGTCGTCGCCGGCCTGATGGCCGTGAGTGTCGTTGAAGACCTTGAAATGATCGATATCGAGCAGGATCAACGACAGGGGCTCCCGATCGCCGGCGGGGGCAAAGGCCGCGTTCAGAATCGTGTCGAAGCTGCGGCGGTTGGCGATGCCCGTCAATCCGTCGGTCAACGCATGGCGCGCCAGTTGCTCATTGGCCTGTTTCAGTTTCCTGTTGGCGTCCGCCAATTGCGCAAGGGCGCGTTCCCGGCCGCACGCCGCCTGGATTTCGCCGAGATAGAGGTCGATGAGGCGGGCGAGATAAGTGAGCTGAAACAGGAAATAGACCGCGCAGATCGGCGCCATCATCCACTGGCCCTCGACGGCTGCGGCCATCGACACCGTGCCCATGAGGAGCCCGATATTGACGAGCATCGGGGCGGGCGACATGAAGGCGCGGGCGGCCGAAGACTGGATGATGCCGCAACCGACCGCGAGCACGATCAGCTTGCTGTCGCCATCGCCGCCCAGATAGAGCGAGGCGAGGGAGAGGCCCCAGAACAGACCCGACGCGGCCGACAGAACCGCAAACAGGCGTGTCCATGTCGTCAGCGATTGGCCTTCGCGGCGATGAAAGGCGAACTTGCCGGCGAAACGGGACGCCAGCTGAAGCGTGATCAGGCCGGCCGCGACGGCCACTGCGCCCGTTCGTCCGTTCAGCCACGGCTGGACCGCCGCCATCCCGATGCCGAGCGCCGCGAGAAGGTGCGGCGTTAGGCGGAACAATTCGGCGAGCTGCCGCCAGTGAATCTCCGGCGGACCGAGATCAAGGCCGATCATGATCTGGGTGAGATGGCGGAGCCGGCGCACGGTATCCTCTTGAGTTTGACCTCGCCGAAGCTATGTATTTCAACTTCTATAAAAATACACTACCGCACAGCGGTGGTTGCAAAGCTATTTTCCTGTAAAATTATGGGGTCATACAGCGACCCGGCACGGACATCAGACCAGGCTCCAGCGATTTCAGAGCTCGAAAATTAGGTCAGTATTGTTGACTTATTCCTGTTCCCGTGATCTTCTGCCGAGATAATATCGGAGAGGAAACGAATCCATGGATTGGCAACAGGTCTTCGCCACGCGCGCGAGCCGCATGAAGGCGTCTGAAATTCGCGAATTGCTCAAGCTTCTCGAGCAGCCCGACATCATCTCCTTCGCCGGCGGCATTCCCGACGTGAACCTGTTCCCGAAGGCCGAAGTGGCCGAAGCCTATGCCGAAGTGCTGGCCAGCCCGCAAGGCGACGCGGCGCTGCAATATTCCGTTTCCGAAGGCTACAAGCCCCTGCGCGACTGGATCGCCAAGGAGATGGGCAAGATCGGCATTGCCTGCACGGCCGAGCACGTCTTCATCACCTCCGGCTCGCAGCAATTGCTGGATTATCTCGGCAAGCTCTTCCTGTCGAAGAACGACACCGCGCTCGTGACCTGGCCGACCTATATGGGCGCGCTCGGCGCCTTCAACGCCTATGAGCCGAACTACGACAAGCTGTTGCCGCTCTCCAACCGCGAGCCGTCTTCCTATCTGGACGCCGCCAAGGAGAAGGGCGGGGCGGTGAAATTCGCCTATTGCGTGCCGGAATTCCACAATCCCACCGGCGTGACCATGACGCGGGCCGAGCGCGAATGGCTGCTCGATCTGGCGGAAAAACTCGACGTGCCGGTGATCGAAGACGCCGCCTATCAATCGCTGCGTTACGCCGGCGAAAGCGTGCCGCCGATTCTGGCGCTCGATCTCGAACGCAATGGCGGCGATATCGAAAAGACCCGCACCTTCTATTGCGGCACCTTCTCCAAGACGCTGGCTCCGGGCCTTCGCATCGGCTGGGTGGTCGGCAATTCCGAAGTCGTGCGCAAGCTGGTGCTGATCAAGCAGGCCGCCGACCTCCACTCCTCGACCATCAACCAGATGGCTATCCACAAGGTCGCCGAACGGCTGTTCGACGAGCAGATCGCCAAGATCCGCAAGGCCTATGGCCATCGCCGTGAAAAGATGCTGGCCGCGCTCGACGCCTATATGCCGGCCGGTGTGGAATGGACGCGGCCCGAGGGCGGCATGTTCGTCTGGGTGACTTTGCCCAAGGGCATGAACGGCGCCAAGCTGCTCGCCCGCGCCATCGAGACCGTGCGCGTGGCCTTCGTGCCGGGCAAGGCCTTCTTCGCCGACGGCACCGGCGAGAACACCATTCGCCTGTCCTTCTCTTGCGCCTCCGACGAGATGATCGATGATGGCGTCAAGCGTCTTGGCCAATTGATCGCCTCGGAAAGCGCCGCCCTGGCGGCGTGAGGCCTTTTAGAGATGATGCGGCGGCGCTCGGCCTTGGTCGGCCGGGCGCCGCCTTTTTCGGCTCAGCGGCTGTGCATTCGGGAATTGCGCCGCTTCGGCCAATGCCGGTCCACCGCGCCTCTGGCCGGATCACTTCACATTCGACGATCAATGCGTTCCTTGGATCGGTACGGCGCCTGCCGACACATATCCTTCAACTCTCCGGGTCGCTCATGGAAACCGATCTCTATCTGCCGGTGAAGCGCTTTCTCGAGGGGCTGGGCTTCGAGGTGAAGGGGGAAATCGGCGGCTGCGACGTGGTCGGCCGCATGCAGGGAGAGGCCGGCGAGGTTGTGGTCGTTTGCGAACTCAAGATGAGCTTCAATCTCGAACTCGTGCTGCAGGCGGTGGACCGGGCGCAGGTCGCCGATGAAGTGTGGATCGCTGCGAGAGTGTCCGCGAAGGGCAGGGGGCGGGAGGCCGACCGGCGGTTTCGCGATCTCTGTCGCCGCCTGGGCCTCGGCATGATCGGGGTCGACGATCGCGGCGAAGCAGAGATCATCGTCAAATCCGTTTCCCCCATGCCGCGCACCAATCCGAAACGCCGGTCGCGGCTGATGCGCGAATTCGACCGCCGCCGCGGCGATCCCGTGACCGGGGGCTCGACGAAAATACCGCAAATGACCGCCTATCGGCAGCAGGCGCTCGCGGTTGCGGCGCTGATACGCGACGGACGGACCAGGCCGGCCGAGATCCGTCCCGATTGTCCCGACGCCGGCAAGATCCTGCAGAACAATGTCTATGGCTGGTTCGCGCGCATCGAACGCGGGGTCTACGCCCTGACGCCGGCGGGGGAGGAGGCTCTGGGTCGCTGGATGCAGGCCACGACAACTTCGCAGAGTGGCGGCGATGGAGAATGAGGCCCGCAGGAGAAGACCTAATTCGCTGACCGTGAAAGTTGCAGAGCGGGACGTTGGACCCGTCATGCGACACGTCAAAACGATCTGACGGTGGTTGCAAACTAGCGCGAACCCGTCTCCGAAGAATTTTCCCTAACGCCAGGAAAATTAGAGAAAATATCTTCAAAACAGTGACTTAGTGCCGGAATAGAAGTCCGGTTTTTTTGGTTTTGGCCCGAATGGAATACGTCGGGATGTTTTTTGCTGGCCTGTTTTTGGTCGGAAAACAGTTTCGTCGCACCATGGGCTCAAGACGCGCAAGATATATGTAATTCAATGGCTTGCACCGCTCTTTGGCGAGCGAGGATTATCCGCAATCCCAAGATAACAGGCGGGACTGTTGTCTCTAACCGGGATATCATTGCCGTTATCTGGGAAGATACGGCTGATTGGCGGTTGGCCGCTGCTCTATCGCGTCACAAAGGCGCCAGTAGGCGAACACCTAATGTCGTTCGCCGATCAGCGGAAACCTCTATGTGGGAGGCGAATCCCGTAAATGCGCTGCGGTTGCCGCAAAACGACTGACAGCATGCGCCGATGGGTCTAACCGCATATGCGCTTCTTCCATCCGATGGTTTTTTGTATTGAGTGGTATGCAACCGCAAAAAAAAGCCGCCGGGGCGACCCAGCGGCTTTTTTCTTGGTCTCGATACGCTCTTCAGCCCTTCTGGGCCTTGCCGATCGCCGTGTAGCGGAAGCCGTTTTTGGCGAGTTCGGCGGCGTTATAGACGTTGCGCAGGTCCACCACCACGTCTCCGGCCATGGTCGCCTTGAGCTTGCGGAAGTCCAGCGCACGGAAAGCGTCCCATTCGGTGACCAGCACCACGGCGTCGGCGCCGTCGGCTATCTCGTAGGGGTCCTTGCCATAGGTCACGTCGCCCAGCATCGGCTTTGCCGCGTCCATGCCTTCGGGATCGAACGCATGGACCGACGCGCCTGCGTCCTGCAGCGCCTGGATGATGGCGATCGACGGGGCGTCGCGCATGTCGTCGGTGTTGGGCTTGAAGGTCAGGCCGAGAATGGCGATCTTCTTGCCGCGCACGGAACCGTCGCAGGCGGCGATGACCTTGCGGCCCATGGCGCGCTTGCGGTTGTCGTTGATGGCGACTGTCGTCTCGATCAGCCTCACCGGGCTGTCGTAATCCTGGGCGGTCTTGACCAGCGCCAGCGTGTCCTTGGGGAAGCAGGAGCCGCCGTAACCGGGCCCGGCATGCAGGAACTTGTCGCCGATACGCTTGTCCATGCCGATGCCCTTGGCGACCTTCTGCACGTCGGCGCCGATGGTTTCGCAGAGATCGGCGATCTCGTTGATGAAGGTGATCTTCATCGCCAGGAAGGCGTTGGCGGCGTATTTGATCAGTTCGGAGGTGCGGCGTTCGCAGAAGAACAGCGGCGCTTCGTTGAGATAGAGCGGGCGATAGACTTCGCGCATCGCGTCGATGGCGCGCGAATCCTCTGCGCCGACCACGATGCGGTCGGGGCGCTTGAAGTCGGAAATGGCGGCGCCTTCGCGCAGGAATTCGGGATTGGAGACGACGGCGACGTCCTTGTCCGGGAACTCTTCGCGGAAGATGCGCTCGACCTCGTCGCCGGTGCCGACGGGCACGGTGGATTTGGTGACGATGACGGTGAAGCCGGTGACGCTGGCGGCGATTTCGCGGGCGGCGGCATAGACATAACTCAGATCCGCATGGCCGTCGCCGCGGCGCGACGGCGTGCCGACCGCGATGAAGACGACATCGGCCTCAGTCACGGCGGAAGCGAGATCGAGGGTGAAATCGAGACGGCCGGCTGCAGCATTGTTGGCGATCAGGGCTTCGAGGCCGGGTTCGAAAATCGGCGACTTGCCGGCCTTGAGCGCCTCGATCTTGGCTTCGGACTTATCGACGCAGGTGACGTGATGGCCGAAATCCGCAAGGCAGGCGCCGGATACGAGACCAACATAACCCGACCCAATCATGACGATGCGCATCTTTTCTACCCGGTCTTGCTCGCTGCTCTATTCGAGCTAATACATACCGCTGTTGTTGCCAGGCTGTAAAGCAATTTAACTCCAAATCCAGGTAAACATTATAGAGGGGTTAACCGACCAGTTCGTTAGATATAGTTCAAATGAACTGAAAATCGCGGACGATAAATGGAATCAGAAGTTCTAAAAAGCCATTACGGAAAAAATCCCAAACGTGATTCGTGTGTTGTGAATTATTTTATTTGATCGGCGAATAGACATTGCTGCGTCTACCAAATTTCATGATTTTCTTACGTAATGGTTCCTCACCGAAAGTGAACACCAGAATGCTGGTTAGAAATAGGGCGCACAACAAAAGAGGCCATGGCACCAACATGCTCATAAATGCCTTCAGGGCTAACAGCACAGGGATATGAATGATCTACAGTGAATAACTTGATGCGCCGAGGAGCACGACCAGACGTTGGCTTAAAAGCGGCGTGCCAAGGCCTGTCGCCACCGCAGAGATTAAGAGTGCAAAAAACGGTCCATGCGCTAGATATGCGGGTTTGACAGGCTGCGTCATACTCAGGAGTACAATAGCCGCAAAGGAGATGGCCGCTACATGCCAGTAATGATACAGCGCCCGCATTTCACCGCTAGTATAGAGCGTTCCGCAAACTGCGCCAGTTATGAAGTCGAACAGATGAGGAAGCGGGAATTGGGATACCAGAAACCCGGCGCGATTCGGTGGTGCCAAAACCGGGATCAGTAAGCACCATATTAATTGAAGTATCCAGGCGATAGCGACGACAGACAGTAATGCGCGGACACTCTGGAGAATGAGCACACGACGGAGGAACGGGAAAAGAGCATAAAAAAATGCCTCGCAAGAAAGGCTCCAAGCTGGCCCATTCCATGGCTGATTAAGTCCGCGATAGGGGTCCATGCCGTAATCAGCAAAATTTGGCAAATCAGGCTTGCAATAAGCAGTGCGGACACGTTGCCTTTCAACGAGAACATCGTCTCGGACAAAGAGGAACTGGTAGCAGCGACGTAGAGGACGGTCGGTGCTGATATCGCCAACCCAAAAAGATCAACCGGATATACTTTTGCAAACCGTGCGAGGTAGTAAGGGGCTCTGATTTCATCCGGGCGATATCGAAGTGCCAGGACAAATCCTGAAAGGGTGAAGAAAAACGCTACAGCAGGACGTTCACCGTCCAGCATATGATGCAAAAGCGGAGCATTCAAAAATTCGAGCCCGTGAAAATATGAAATAACCACTGCCATAGCCGCTACAAAACGAAGTGCTGTCAGTTCCGGAATATCTTTTCGCGCATCCAATCCTTGTGCCAATCCTATAAATATTTCCTGTCAGGAAGTTATTTTTTGCGATATATTGAAATCGAAATTTTATAAACAGCGTATATTTGCATTTTTGTGGTGTTTTAAAGGCATCTTCAGATATTCTGCAATATTAGTTAATCATTGCACAATCCTGTTCCGTCATATTGTTCGCAAAGCGTGCAGTTCGGCGTGCATTTAGGCATCGATACGCCGACGAGTAAACTTGCTCGAAACCATCGCTAGTTGCCTCGTTGCTTCGCAAATACGAATAAATCGTAACTTATTGAAAAAAAGTATTTTTTTGCGAGGTAGTCCCCTTGGCCTTTGTGCCGAGCGCCGGTGCGTTTAACCAAGGCTGGGTTTTGGTTCGCAACACTGGGCCAAACCGCTTGATTGTCCCGCCGCGCCAACCTAACTTCGAAGATGAAAACTGGAGGGAGCCACATGGCTGTCTGGCAAATATGGGTCGTGTTATCGGTGCTGTTCTATGCGGGTCTCGTCTATGGCCTTCGACCCCAGCGCTATGATCATTATCTCTGGTTGTTAGCGATAGTTTTGTTGGCACCAGTCATTTTGATATTTTCAGGCTTGTGTTTGGTACTGATTTTTTTGACACCAAGGCGAGTCGCTTGCTAGTCTTGGTCCTCTGAATTCGGAATAGGAACAGGAGAGCCAATTCCGAAAACCAGATAACTCCGTGCTGCGATTGATTTGGCGGAGATTACACGGTTTACGCATATCACCAGCGCGCATGTGCCGGTGCAACGGTTTGAGGTTTTCACCGGAGTCGGCCGCAGGCGCGCCTGGAGCGATGAGGAGAAGGATCGGATCGTCGCCGAGAGCTATAGCGGAGAGATGTCGGTGAGCGCTCTTGCGTGACGGCATGGTTTATCTCCGGTCAATTGTTCACTTGGCGGCGGCAGGTTCGTAAGTAAGCGGAGCCAGCCTTGCCGCCGCTGGTTGTGCCTGCGGTCGTTGAACGAGCGGTAGAGCGGCCTCCGCCATGTCGAAAGACGATAGCGAGGCAAGCGCCTCCCATTGCGGCAATCGAGCTGGAGGTTGGTGGAGCGATCGTCAGGATCGCCTCTGGCGGCGACGCAGTGACGATTGCCGCCGTAATCCAGGCCTTGAAGGCGTCATCATGATTGGTCCGTCCGGTGTGGTAAAGGTGATGATCGCCACTTTTCCCGGCTGTTCAAAATTCCCGAGCCACCTCTGTGTTGGACTACATCGAAATGTTCTATAACCCGAAACGCAAGCACGTCAGGAGCGGCGTGCTGTCGCCCGTCGAGTTCAAAAAGCAGCAGAAAATCTAACCCGAGGGTGTCTACGAAACTCTGGGATATTCAAAGGGCTGGTGCCCCCATCACCCTCGAATAGCTGCAATTCTGCTCAGCATGCATAGACATTTCAAGATGGATGCCGAGATGTCTTCTCTCTAGCGAGGCCGCGTATTAGATCCAACATAGGCTTTTCGAATAGTCGCCAGCATAAAGATCCTAGGGCTGTTGTAATTGCAGTAAAAAGGAAAAAGAACATTGTCCAGGCTGTCCAACCTGAAAGCGGTAATTTGTCGAGAATAAGCAAAATTGGCCAATGTACTAAATACGTGAAATAAGAATATTTCCCAACTATTCTGAGGACTTTTCCCGAGAAGATCCTTTCCATCGGTGCGCTCGTTATAGTTGAAATGATGAGGCAGCCGTAAAATGTGCTTATCGCCACATAGCCCCACTTTTGAATAAGAGGATTCATGTAATGCGAGGTCCCGGCATAGAGTATCAAAACGAGCAGCGACGCTGCTGAAAAAACTAGAGCGGCTGGTGCAAGGGCCCGGTATTTCGATATCGATGGGAGCCAAAGCGCCAATAACGAGCCTATGGCCAATCCATCGAAGTGGAAAAGTGTGAAATGGTATATCGCCTGGGGATCGATGTGTCCGACTAGAAAAAGGCGAAAAACAACTAAAACTAGGTAGCAGAGTGAAATTATAGACTTTGCGGCCTTCGTACTAAAACGCAAAACAATAATTGGCCATATCAAATAGAAATGCTGTTCTATCGCGAGCGACCATGCGGGTCCTAGTATGATGTTTGCAGAATCGTTGTTTAATTTGAGTATGTCAGAGAAATTACTAATATAAAACCAATATACAAACCAATATTCCCGATAGTTTTGGAGCGGGTTCGCTGCCTCGTTGGGGAGCGGCAAAAACGACAAAAGAAGAAATCCTGTCAAAACGAGAAAATATAGGGGGGCAATACGGGCTGTTCGATTAAGGAGGAAAATCCTATAAGTGCCGCCTTCTGATCTAGATTTTGCGAGAATTGACGTGATCAAAAAGCCCGATAAAACAAAAAACAGTTCAACTCCAGACCAGCCAAATATGAGAATTCCCGAAAAAATTGGGGACGCGTTAATGTTAGGGCCTCTGTAGTAACAATGAACCGCTATCACTAGCGCGATTGCCAATCCACGCAATCCGTCGAGCGCGGGAATATGGTTATACGCTGGATTGATATCTCTCCCCGCCATCTAAGAATTCCCCTTCCAAAAATGAACCCAGGCGTTTCTAAGTGGAAATGTGCTGTGTTTGCAAACCATATTTTCCTAAGCTCATGTTCGATTTTATCATTTACGCAGTCTACACAAGTACGGTAAGCCCACGGTGAGGGCCGTATTGCGAGCTTGATGCGAACATTGGAAGTCCTAGTGCAAACACTAGGAGTAGTCCTATGACGAAGCATCCGATTGAAGTGATCACGTCTGTCGAGCGCCGTCGGCGCTGGTCTCGCGAGGACAAAGAGCGGCTTGTTGCAGCCTGCCTTGAGCCCGGTGCGGTTCTTTCCGAGATTGCCCGTGCGGCCGGCATCCACGTGAGCCAGCTCTTTCGGTGCCGCAAGGAACTCTGCCGGATCAAGGAGTCGTCGCTTCAGGTGGCGAACACCTTGGTGCCTGTGATCGTGTTGGAGGCCGCGCCGGCAGTCCAGCCCGCCGCCTCAGAAGCGCCAGTTTTGCCGCAACCCCGTCGGAAGCGTAGCGATGTGACGATTGAGATGGGCCGCGGTCGCCGTGTCCGTGTGGACAGCGGCATCGACACGGAGGCGCTCGGTCGCATTCTCGAGTGTGTGCTGGGTCGGCGATGATCCCGGTCCCCGCTGGTGTGAAGGTCTGGCTGGCGACAGGCCATACAGACATGCGCAAGGGTTTCCCTGGTCTGTCACTGATGGTGCAAGAGACGCTGAAGCGCGATCCGATGTGCGGACACCTGTTCGTCTTCCGCGGTCGTGGCGGTGGCCTGATCAAGGTCATCTGGCATGATGGCCAAGGAGCCTGCCTGTTCACGAAGAAGCTGGAACGTGTGAGAGCGGCGGTGCAAAATTAGTCCACGGTAGCGGCGGGATAGTCCCGCCTCGGGCGGCGTAAAAGTCGGCCACCTATTTTCCCTTCTGCGACGCATGCAGGAGGGCTGGGGATTTATACCGTGGAACTTTATCTGAGGGTTCGTCTGGCTTGTTCTGAAGGAATGAGCCGGCGTCAGGCTGCAAAGCATTTCAACATTTCGCGCGACAGTGTTTCCAAGATGCTGTCCTATTCGACGCCACCCGGCTATCAGCGGCAATCACCGATCCGGCGGCCGAAGCTGGATGCGTTTATTCCGACGATCGAGCATTGGCTTGATGAGGACGTGAAGCTGCCGCGCAAGCAGCGCCATACGGCCAAGCGGGTGTTCGACCGGCTTCGTGACGAATGCGGGTTCACCGGCGGCTACACGATCATCAAGGACTATATTCGTGAGCGGGATCAGCGTCGCCAGGAGGTGTTTGTGCCATTGGCTCATCCACCGGGCCATGCGCAGGCCGATTTCGGCGAGGCGATGGTGGTGATTGGCGGCGTGGAGCAGAAGGCGCATTTCTTCGTGCTCGACTTGCCGCATAGCGACGGCTGCTACGTGCGGGCTTATCCTGCGGCGGTGGCCGAGGCTTGGATCGACGGCCACGTCCATGCGTTCGCCTTCTTCGGCGCAGTGCCGCAATCGATCGTCTACGACAATGACCGCTGCCCCCCTCTCGGGCATGCAAGCATGCCCTGCCGGGCAAGGTGTTGCGAAGATCCTGCCCGATGGCGCCCGCAAGCGCGCGACGCTGTTCAGCGGGTTTCTGTCCCATTATCTGATCCGGGATCGTTACGGCCGTCCCGGCAAGGGCAACGACAAGGGGAATGTCGAGGGTCTCGTTGGCTACGCCCGGCGCAACTTCATGGTTCCGATTCCGCAGTTTGCTACCTGGGACGCCTTCAACGTCTGGCTGGAAGAGCAATGCCGCAAACGCCAGCGCGACAGACTGCGCGGCGAGAGCGAGACGATCGGAGAGCGGCTGCAGCGTGATCTTGCTGCCATGCGTGCGTTGCCGGCCTCTCCATTCGATGCCTGCGACCAGGCGAGTGCGAAAGTCACGGCCCAGTCGCTGGTCCGTTACAAGACCAACGACTATTCCGTGCCGGTCGCCTACGGCCATCAGGATGTTTGGGTTCGAGGCTATGTCGACGAGGTGGTGATCGGTTGCCGAGGCGCGATCATCGCTCGCCATCCCCGGAGCTGGGAACGGGAAGACGTCGTCTTCGATCCCGTGCATTACCTGCCGCTGATCGAGCAGAAGATCAATGCGCTGGATCAGGCAGCGCCCCTTCAGGGCTGGGACCTGCCGGAAGAGTTTGCTACGCTGCGCCGACTGATGGAAGGCCGCATGGCCAAGCATGGCCGGCGTGAGTATGTGCTGGTCCTGCGCCTGCTGGAGAACTTCGACCTTGCCGATTTGCATGCGGCGGTGACGCAGGCCCTGCAACTTGGGGCGATCGGCTTCGATGCAGTCAAGCATCTGATCCTGTGCCAGGTGGAACGCCGACCGCCGCGACTGGACCTGTCCATCTATCCCTACCTGCCGAGGGCGACGGTCGAGACGACTTCGGCGAAAGCCTACATGCGCCTCCTGTCGTCGGATGCGGGAGAAGCGGCATGAGCACCGAAGCGCCAGATGCGCCCTCTGGGATCCTTCTCGCACACTATCTCAAGACCCTGAAGCTGCCGACATTCCAGCGTGAGTATCAGAAGCTGGCCCGGCTGTGCGCCACCGAAGGCGTCGATCATGTCGGATACCTCACTCGGCTTGCCGAGCGGGAGATGATCGAACGGGATCGCCGCAAGGTCGAACGCCGCATCAAGGCGGCCAGGTTCCCGGTCATCAAAAGCCTCGACAGTTTCGACTTCGCAGCCATCCCCAAGCTCAACAAGATGCAGGTGTTGGAACTGGCGCGTTGCGAGTGGATCGAGCGGCGGGAGAACGTGATCGCGCTTGGGCCCAGCGGCACGGGCAAAACCCACGTGGCTCTCGGTCTCGGCCTATCAGCCTGCCAGAAGGGCCTGTCTGTCGGCTTCACGACAGCGGCCGCCTTGGTCAGCGAGATGATGGAGGCACGTGACGAGCGAAGGCTGCTGCGGCTCCAGAAACAGATGTCCGCCTACCAGCTTCTCATCATCGATGAACTGGGCTTTGTGCCGCTGTCGAAGACCGGCGCGGAATTGCTGTTTGAGCTGATCTCCCAGCGCTACGAGCGTGGCGCCACCCTGATCACCAGCAATCTTCCATTTGACGAATGGACGGAAACCCTGGGATCGGAGCGCCTGACCGGCGCTCTGCTCGACCGTATCACCCACCATGTCAGCATCCTCGAGATGAACGGCGACAGCTATCGTCTCGCCCAAAGCCGCGCCCGCAAGGCTGGCTGAAACCCCTCAAAAAATCGCCGCCCGCGCATGAGACCCCCGCTCGGGCTACGCCCTCCCGCGGGTCTCATGCGCGGGCCAAGGTGGCCGACTTTTGCGCCGCCGCGTGGCCGGTTTTTACTCCGCCGTTGACAGTAGAGAGGCAAGTCCGACGGCTGGCGTGATCGATAGCCAGAGCGTCAAAACGGTAATTAAGCGCGGAACTTTGACCCCTTTCGGCGCGGAAGAATGACCCCAGCTGTTGCAGACTAACATGCTGAGCGACTTTGTTTTTCTTTAGAGCGCCTGGGGTCACCATTCGACGCCTATAGTGGGGTCAAAGACCGCGCCGAAACACACGCGCAGAAACCAACACCAGGAAACCAGGCGACAGAGTCTCGTTGCGCGGGCCTCACTTGCTCACAATTGTGTTGCTAAGCCTATGCGAGCGGCAGGCTTCTGATGGTGCCCGCCGAGTAATTCTGCTAAAAGCCAAGCAAATGCCCGTGGCTACCCCATACCACATAGTCAATCCTCTATTCCCGAATGTTCCGCCATAAAATCCGTAGGCCAAGGTGCCAAGAACAATAGTACAGCCAAGGACATGAAGAAACATCCTCTCAGATATGTCTGAAGCCGATGACTTTCTCAAGCTGAATACTGAGAAAATCGCAATGTAAAACTGCCAGAGTAAAAGTGGCATGCCACCTAGCAGTCCAGCGACAAAAATCATGCTTATATGCTGATTATGGCCAAATCCGTTACCAGTCTGAATTCCATCACCGCCGCCAAGATCGCGCTCGAGCCAATAACTGCTTTCTCCGTATAAGCCATTGCCAAGGAGAAAATTGCGTTCAATGCCGTCTATCATTGATTCAATTTGGCGCTGTCGTGTAAGCGACGTTGGATCGACACCAACTCTTTCAGACGCAAACAACCGTGTTGACCAGCGCTCCAGTACCGGCGCGCCCATAAACTGTAGCGTTCCAAGGCTAGCAATGATTAATAGCGCTGGGATAAACAGTCGCTTAATATTTCTAAAATATGCGTAGCCTCCCAAAAGCAAACTAAATGCCATTTGAATTGCGAGCACCAACACCCAGGTCCGCGTGACGGATAGAGCGATGACACTTGTTGCCAGCGCCGCGCATATTATCTCTATTAATTTTAATCTATAACGGAGAAATAATGGCACGTAGCTTAGACAGACTAATATTGACGAGCCTATTATCTCATATCTAGTGGAATTTACGTCTATTCCACCCTGAAAAAGTAATACTATTAATATATTCGTGATGAGAAAACTAAGCGCGACGAAAGAGAGGCCGGCTCGAAATTTATCGAAACTTGGTTGCAAGTTTATTAAGAGTAAGTATGTGGAAACAACTGAGGAAGAATATATTAATATCGTAATCGAATTTCTGAATAGTCCGTATGTGTCGTTATTTTGCACTATTCCTGAAATAAGACCACAGATTATGAATATGATAACTGCGAAGAGGAAGAAAGCTAGATCAATTATTCGTTTTTTGGGTGTGTACGCATAAAACACAACGCTAGTTGCCATGTATAGAGCCAGGAAGATTGCCTGAATTGCTGCCCCTTGCCCGGCACCTTCGCTGCGGAAGTCAAACATCCATGTGGCTATCGAAAGAAAATATGTATAAAACATAACATTCTGACATTTGTTTTTTGATTTTATTCCTCGCATGGGCGTGTTTCCGATCTTGTATGGATATTTATTGTTTATATTTAAGAAATATTCTTAAAATAGTTTTTTGTACAAAGAAAATGTCTTTTTTATCGAGAATCCTTCTTTTTCCCGTTCAATTAATCCGGTTCTTAGGTTTTCTGTCACTAGGCTTCTTAGTGAATTTTCATCGGTTGGTGGGATGAGGTGAACGCCGGGGCAGTCCTTAACAAAAGAAAATGCGGCTATATCAGATGCCACCACGGGAAGGCCGCTGACCAGAGCCTCCAGCATAGCCACGCTATGAGCTTCCGCTAAGGAGGGCATAACGAACACATCGGCTGCTGCCAATAATTCGTGAACATCGTCTCTACTGCCTAAAAAAGATGTAAATGCGGCTAATCCGTCGCCCTCAATCTCTCTGCGGAGCATGCTTTGATACGCTTTGTTTTCCGTCAGGCCAACGTACCATAACTCAATGTTCAAATCTTCGAGAACGCCTCGCAGCGCTTGGTAACTGAGATGCTGTTGTTTGACGGGGGCGATCCGCCCCACTTGTATCACGACTTTTTTTGTGTCGGGGATGCCTAGCTTTTGCCTAATATTTACGCGATCTAGGTTCTCAAATTTCTTCAGGTCAATTCCGTTCCGAATTACATGCACGGGGACGTTTTCTCCAAAACGTCTAATGTAATTTTTTTTTCCTTGATCCGATACGGCAACCACTGCATCGATGAAAATGCGGGATAAAAGTTCACTAAGATGTAAAGCTTTACCTCCGTAATCGTCGTTACTTGCGCTATGCAACACTGAAACAAATTTTGACTTTGGCTTTCTAAAGGAGTTCGCAAATCTGCCATAAAAAGAGGGCAGCACCGAATGACCGAAAATGGTGTCTGGCAGAAAGGCCGAAATCGATTTGCGATAATGCATAAGTCGCTGGGATCGCGTCAAAGGGTGGTCGGGGAAATACAACTTTACGCCGGCCTCTTGAAGGTGCCGCCGATCAGCTTCGAAAGGAGTTTCGCATGGCGCGAAGGAAGCGATAGCAGTCGGGACTCCCTGCTCCATACCTATAAGGCTCAGATCCCGCACCAATGACTCCGCTCCAGAATGTCGTGGGGTATGAATTAGATGAAGAATCCTAGGGCCGTTTTCCATGTTTTGTTCTCGTATCATTTCACGCCCGAGCGGATCAGATTTCTAACCGCGATTCTGGATTTATCAATAATCTCGTAAACCCCTGACCTAGACGGCAAAAGCGATAGATCCGCGTTTCTCAAGTTCATCATTGCCGACATGATCGATCCAATGCTCAGCCCTAGCATGATCATGACAACGATGCCATGTTGCAGACCAAGTTGGCCAAAACACCAAGCTAGGCTGGGGCCGATGAAGCTGGCTACTCCGTGCCCGACAATATTCCAGGTGATGGAACCGCGGCTGACCCCGAGAAGATAAGCTGGAGTACAAACAACGTTACAGAACCAGCCTAACCCAAAGACTGCAGAGCAAAAGACGAAATAATAATCAATTCGATTCAACAACAAAAAACTCGCCATTGGCGAGAAAAGTACTGCCCCGCCCAGAATCGTGGCAGCAGAAACGAAGACGGTGGCAGTCGCCTTTTCGTATAGCGGTTTTACGGTTTGTCCGTCCGCATTCTCCAGATATGCGAAAGCTGATACCAGATTCTGAACCGGAGCAACTACCACATGCCGGAATTGAAGAATGTATCGATAACTCATTTCGTAAAGCCCGAGAATATGTAACCCTCCCACGAGAGAGATGACATACTTTGACAGTGGCTCGAAGAGAAATGAGATAATATTTGCAAGTTGTAGTTTGACGCCAAACTGAAATAGTTCTTTGAGGGCGGCAACTCCAAATCTGCGCGGCACGACATCGGCGATTGAGGAACCAATCAGCTTCACGACAAGTAAACGCCCCGCGACCATCGCCAGAGCATATTGGATGATTTGCGCCCAGGCGAGGCCCTTTAGGCCATGTGTTGACAAAAGCCAGACAGCAAAAAAAAGCTGCATTAGGTTGGCAATTATAGCCACCTTTGATTTGTAGTCTGCGCGCTGTGCCCCAACCAGCCCAGAGACGGTGACGGAGAAAAGATTGAGACAAACGAAAGATGTCAGCGCATAGGGCAACAACTCGATCGCGTCTTTCGCTGCTCCGACATCAACCGCAGTGAGAATTGCATATTGAAGTGGAACGTAGAGACCAACGGCAAAAACGCAGTATAGTCCCGCATTTACAATCAATGCGGTATCCATATATCGCAACGCGAGAGGCTTGTCATTTCTCGACAGTGCAATGGCGACGAAGCGACCAAGACCAGCCGCTGCGCCGATGTCACCAAAACGCGCCAATGACGTAGTTGCCAGGACAAGCGACCACAGACCGAGCTTATCGACGCCGAGTTCAATGGCGACGTATCGATATAGGACAAACATTGATAGCCCTGAGATGATGACCTCTAGCGCTGACCAGACTGCATTGCTTCTCAAATTCAGGTTCATGTTAAATTGGGCCTGGTATCAAGAGGGCTTTTGTACAACGCCGGGTCAATGCCGAGCATTGCCAAAATTGTCCTCACATCTCTCCTTCTAATATCCTCGATCTTTTTTCCCAGTGCGTCTTGATCAATTTGAGGTGGTTTCCAACTCGACAATAAAGTGGCAGCGTCGGGACTATGATCATAAGGCAGAGGTAGGTTTGGATGCCCTATCTCATCTGCAAGCAAATTCATGTAGGAGCCGTCGCGAACGATGCTCGGCTTTCCCAATTGAAAGGCGCGTCCTAGTATCCCGGAAGATTGGTTGTAGGCCGGACTGTAACAGCTCCAAATACAGTCAGCCGCAACATAAAGCGTTGCGAGTTCGTTGTCCGATATATAGCGATCCAATATTACCCCACCTGTTTCCGCTATTTCTGAGGCAATAGATCGGAGCCCTTCAGCCACTCTTCCTGCAGCCACAAACAGGAATTTTTCTCGAATAGCTGGGTTGGACAACCAGATTCTTGCAAAAAACTCGAATCCTTTGTCGGTATTTTGTGCGCCAAGAGCCACACAAATTTGGCGCCCTTTTGCTTTGTTGATAAGAATCTCCGCTAATTCATCGATGTATTTTGTTTCAGGCAAGTAAGGAATGTCCCAAAATTGTGGATCATAAATCCAACCGTTTGATACTTGAGAGAAGCGTTGATCGATGGAGTGAGGCATAATCGTCACGATATTGTACAGTTTGGAATTTGCTGCCAAGCTGAACAGAAGCCTCTTTATCTTATATTTAATACTGTCAGTCCGAAAGCACTCTCCGGTTCTAAAGAACAAGCCAGCAGTCCGTCTCAAGAAAGGTAAATTAATAAAGCCAGAAGCAAAAAACGATCGAAGATCTTCGTCGATCATCAGAAAAAAATCTGTTCCATAACGAGAGGTGTGATTAAGTCGATATTCCTCAAGTATACGTTCGAAAACAGAGATGAATGCAGATCTGTGTCCGTCGTTTGATTTTGAAATGAACCTAACTTTATCCATGCGCAGCGCTCGGGGATTTCCTTGATGAATAGTCCGACGTTTCTACCAACTCAAAGAGGCCGTTGTAGATTTCGCGAGCGGCCTCCGAAGGGCTAAAAGAGGCTATGTGGTCAATGCAGGTTTCTGCGAGATTTGAGGTTCCATCCCTCATTGCCTGTACAGCAAGAATACCCTTGAGCAGATCATCCACATTGTCGCATTCGAAGGCATACCCCGTTTTGCCTTCGATCACCAGTTCTGGCACGCAGCCGCACCGCTGGCTGACGATGACTGGACATCCGTAGGCTAGAGCCTCATTGACTACCAGTCCCCAGGGTTCACTCTGGCTCGGCAGCACTAGTGCACTGGCGGCCAAATACTCTGCCCAAAGCGCATCGCCCGATTTGCCACCAACGAAATCGACATTGCCGATGATCGCCATCTCTTCGGCCAGTTGCTGGAGTTCCTGCTCCTCTGGCCCTTTACCTACAATTACCAACCTTCCCGAACCGTGAAGCTGGAGAAAATTCTTGAACGCCTTCAACAGCGTGTCCACTCGTTTTTCGAGTGCAAGCCGACCGACATATAGCAGACGCACCTCACCGGGATCTTGAGCTATTCTTGCGGCCACCACGGTGGCAGGATCATAGTTCCGAGGCAAAGCTGCGGCCTGCCGGCGAAAGCGAATCTTGCGGGCCGGCATGCCGTAATGCATGAGGTATTCCTTAGCGCGGACACCATAGCAAAAAACCGCGTCGGCAAGGCGGAAAAAGAACCGCTTGGCCAGCCCCTTGAGCAGTGTCTGTTCATTGTCGTAAATGGTCGAGTCGCAAAAAAATACCACTTTCTTACGACGTGCCTTGAGTATGAGGAGTTGAATCCAGTATTCTGGCCGTTCGAAGCCGGCGAGAGCGATTATGTCGGCGTCAGTCTTGAATGCTTCCCTAGCAACGCGACTGATTAGCGTTTGGCGTGGAATGGCGGAATATGATCCCCCGAACAGTAGTTTGTAGGGATAGCCGTGCCACTCCTTCTCAACGCCGGATAGGCCGACCCGATCGGAATCGGTTTCTGCGATCTGGTAGATTTTGAGATCTACGTCGTTTTCAACGCTAATCCGGTGCAGTTCGGTGAAGACCACCGCCTTGTAACGGGACCATAGAATGTTATGCCAAATCTCCACCTTCATGGGAGTGCTCCCTGAGCATCGAGTGTTTGGTTCTGCAGGCGCACCAATTGCGACAATGCTGCGTCTTTGGCGAGGGTGAACGCGAGCTTCTTAATTTTTTCTGGATAGTGCGGAAGCCTGCCTTCTTGAAGCGCTGTTATCGCGTTCACCAGAGCCTCGACATCACCAGTTTGTACGAACACTGCAGCGTCGCCGAGGAATTCATACAGTTCCGTGCCGCTGTCTGCTGTGACGACAATTTGCTTTCCAGTCGCCAGCATCGCTCCTAACTTGCTTGGCAGAACGAGGTCTGCTGCTCCTTTTTCCTGCATCAACGCGTGAAGGTCTGCGCAGTTAAGAAATTCGTTCAATTTTTGGTGAGGTTGGAACGGCAGAAAGCGGACATTGTTGAGATTGCCGTATTTTTCTATCAAATCTAATTTCACCGGCCCCTCGCCGGCAATTATAAACTTAATTCTCGCATTAGATTCGAGTTTTTTGGCCGCTTCAAGAAGTATATCCAACCCCTGCTTTGCTCCGATGTTTCCGGAATAGAGGACTACGTAGTCATGTGTGAATAGGTCCAATTGCGTGCGATAAGCGTTTTCCCCGGCAAGCGGAAATATGTGATCGAGATCTACCCAATTGCGAACTAACGTAATCCGCTTGCCGGAACATCCCTTTTCCACGAGTTTATCCGCCATCTTGCCTGAAATCGTGATTACATGGTTGAACCGCTTCAATACCGAGCGTTCGAAGGCGGTTCCAAGCCTTTGCAAAAGTTTGGATCGGTTCAGATGACCCATCGCGAAAGCGGCATCCACTTCGAGGTCTTGAACGTGAAGTAGGGTTCGAGCACCTACGATCCAGGAGGCAAGCTGCGCTACCGGCGCCGCGAATAGAGTTGGCTCAACACAAAAAACAGTTTGTGGGCGTAGTGTGATAATTTTCCAGAATACGACTGGCGCCGAACTCACAGCGAACGACAGTGGCGCTAGCAAGCGCCAGATCCCCTTCATCTTCCGGCGCAACAACAGAGGTGTCCGGTTCACATGGACATTCTCCTCCCGGGATTTCGAAAAGCTATTTTTGTATCCTTCCTGAACTCGCCATCCCGGATAGTGGGGGGGGGTCGTCACGACGTGAACATCGGCCCCTGCCGCTGCAAAATGACCAGCGATCTCTCCGGTATATTTACCGACCCCAGCTATTTCTGGCGCATAGTTCATTCCATAGATCACTATGCGCTGCCCAGATAGGGGCAATTCACTTTTTTGGCTTGGACCCGGAGCGGTTTGAGCGGACCAATTACCCTCAGCCATGGACAGCACCGCCTACATGTTCAACCTTGTTGGCGAGGAACCACTGATAGACGCTGGCGACACCCTCTTCGAGGCCGATTTTCGGCGCCCAGCCGGTGGCGCGGAGCTTGTCGGCGCTCATCAGCTTGCGCGGCGTGCCGTCGGGCTTGGAGAGGTCGTGGACAATCTCGCCCTTGAAGCCGACGACATCGCAGACCAGCTTGGTGAGGTCGAGGATGGTGATGTCCTCGCCCGAGCCGATATTGACGTGACCGGCCTCCGAATGCGTCTTCATCAGATGCACGCAGGCGTCGGCGCAGTCGTCGACATGCAGGAATTCGCGGCGCGGCGTGCCGGTGCCCCAGACAGTGATCGACGGCGCGCCCGAAAGCTTGGCCTCATGCGCCTTGCGGATCAGCGCTGGCATCACATGGCTGGAATTGAGGTCGAAATTGTCGCCGGGACCGTAGAGATTGGTCGGCATGCCCGAAATGAAGTTCGCGCCATGCTGCTTGCGATAGGCGTCGCAGAGCTTGATGCCGGCGATCTTGGCGATGGCGTACCATTCATTGGTCGGCTCGAGCGCGCCGGTCAGCAGAGCATCCTCGGTGATCGGCTGCGGGGCGAACTTCGGATAGATGCAGGACGAGCCGAGGAACATCAGCTTCTCGACGCCCACCTTGTGGGCGCCATGGATGATGTTGGCCTCGATCATCAGGTTGTCATAGAGAAAATCGGCCGGATAGGTGTCGTTGGCGAGAATGCCGCCGACTTTGGCCGCGGCGAGAAACACCGCGTCCGGCCTGGTCTTCTCGATCCAGGCGGTGGTGGCGGCCTGGTCGCGCAGATCGGCGTCCGCGCGCGAGGCGGTGACAACCTCGGCGCCTTCCGACGCCAGCCTTCTGACGATGGCGGAGCCCACCATGCCGCGATGGCCGGCCACCCAGACCTTCTTTCCGCTGAGCGAA
>NZ_STFX01000052.1:0-780 GCF_005222915.1 Rhizobium sp. FKL33 | reverse complement strand
GGGCTCACGCTTCCTTCATCACGGTGGCGGTCTGCATGACCTTGAGGTCTTCATTGACCATTTCGCGGCAGAGTTCGCGCACCGGCGTCTCATGCTTCCAGCCGAGCTTGGTATGCGCCTTGGTCGGATCGCCGATCAGCAGTTCGACTTCGGTCGGGCGGAAATAGCGCGGATCGATTTCGACGACGACCTTGCCGGTCAGCTGGTCATAGCCCTTCTCGTCGACGCCTTCGCCCTTCCATTCCAGATGAATGCCGACATCCTCGAAGGCCCAGGTGATGAACTGGCGGACTTCGGTGGTCTCGCCGGTGGCGAGCACGTAATCGTCGGGCTGGTCCTGCTGCAGCATCATCCACATGCCGCGCACATATTCCCGGGCATGGCCCCAGTCGCGCTTGGCGTCGATATTGCCGACATAGAGCTTTTCCTGCTTGCCCAGCCGGATGGCGGCGGCGGCGCGGGTGATCTTGCGGGTGACGAAGGTCTCGCCGCGCAGCGGGCTTTCATGGTTGAACAGGATGCCGTTCGAGGCATGGATGCCATAGGCTTCGCGATAGTTGACCACGATCCAGTAGGAATAGAGCTTGGCGGCGGCGTAGGGCGAGCGCGGATAGAACGGCGTCGTTTCGCGCTGCGGCACTTCCTGCACAAGACCATAGAGTTCGGAGGTCGAGGCCTGGTAGAAGCGGGTCTTCTTCTCCATCTTCAGAATGCGGATGGCTTCGAGCAGGCGCAGCGTGCCGATGCCGTCGGCGTTGGCGGTATATTCCGGCGTCTCGA
>NZ_STFX01000051.1 GCF_005222915.1 Rhizobium sp. FKL33 | reverse complement strand
CTTGACTACCTAAGCCCCGCACAGTTTGAGAGACTGGCCGCTTGATCTGAAAATGCCTCTCCACTTTTCCGAAGCAAGTCCACTCCTGCTCGAACGATTCGAGCGGGACGACCCGCTGGTGTGCCACCTGCGATTCTGCAATCGGCGCCTTTGCCTGTGGCTCTGCGAGTGGCGAGAAATCGAGGTAGGCAATTTCCTTGAGGCCCGCTATGGTTGGCGCCTGATCGTTATCTTTGCCCAATAACAGTGAGCGATAGTCGACAGGCTTAATTTGAGGAGAAGTCTCCTCGGTCAGGGGTGTAATTACTCTGCCCCCACCTGTGAATTCGCTTGAAGTGCGGTCAACGAGTTCATGACGATCGCCGACGTCAAGAAGAGCTGCCGCGCGACCCTCAAAGATCTTCGACATCGCGCGCTGACGATTGGCGACTGTGTCGTCGATTTCGAAATTGTAGATCAGTCGTCGAATGCCGTCCTCAAAACCTGGGCTGCGAGCGATCGCCAGTTCACCCTGGTAGTTCGTCCTGATCGCATCGATATGCGATAACGGAGTAAGCGCCGTTTTGACCCCACCTTCCGGATCAGCGTGCGATTGTTGATGTTGTGGCCGAACGAGGCTCCGACATATGACGA
>NZ_STFX01000050.1 GCF_005222915.1 Rhizobium sp. FKL33 | reverse complement strand
GTTCGAAGAACAAATCGAACGTGCCGGCTTTGCTCAGGCGATCGAACCGCTTCCACACGCTATTCCATTTCCCGAAGCGTTCGGGCAATGCCCGCCAGGTGATATTGTGGACTGCAAAATAATGCAGAGCTTCCAGGAAAAGCCGGTCATTACGGCCTTTGTCGCCCCGGCGAGGCAATGAGGCCCTAAACACTTCGAGCGCCACTACCCAATCACCGTCAGTCATCTTCGTGCTCATGCCGACCTCCAAATCAGTCGGCATCCCATGAATCAGACAACACTCAGTTGGGGAATCCCGTTTCAGCTAAATGCGGCAATCCGTCCACACCGCCTAGCTGCCTGAACGGTTAACCAACGCAGATGGCCGCCTGAAAACAAGTCGGCTTGCGCATACGTTCCCAAATGGGATGCGGCGAGGAGACCGGCGAGACCGACACAGACCGGCCAGACGCAACCACGCTCTTCAGGGTTTACTTAAATTACAAAGAGCTTCGCACAATAGTTGCGGCGATGCAATTTCGCCAATAAGTTCCGAGTATCTTCCGTGAACACTCAGTGTTCCTGAAGATCGGTTGAATGTAGGCGGACGCGCTGCGGAGATAGAAGCCTCGGTAGAGCGTGAACTCGGCATTTTGGCCACAAAGCATATGCGGGCCATAGGACCGACTGGCTACAGTCAGACGCCAATTCATGTTGCAATGGAGTCTCCATGCGTCGCCTTATCACCTCAATCCTGGGCGCAGCGGCCCTTCTTTCCACCGCGACTTCCAGCTTCGCAGAAGATCGCACCGTGCCGGCCAACAAGACGTCGGTCATTTCCTTCTACTACGTCTTCCTCGAAGAAAACTGCTCTTTCGGCGCAAAGCCAACCTTCAAGATCCTGACCCCGCCCGAGCACGGCACCATCACGTCGAGATGGACGAAAGTGAAGCTGGACGACGTCCGCAAAAACTGCAAAGGCCGTCAGATCCCGGGCACGGCAGTATTCTATACGCCGAACAAGGGCTATCGCGGCAAGGATCACGTCCGCATCGGCTTCGGCAAGGTGGAAATCCCGATGGCGCTGCCAATGAGCAGCCGCGCGATGTCCTTCGACATCACGGTTCAGTAATTCGAAACCGCTTTTTCAAGATCGCCGCCTCCTGCAGGGGGCGGCGCTCTTGTTACAGGTATGTTATCTTTGTATGAAATATCCGATCGCCAGTTTGCCTGCGGATGAAGGCTTGCGGTCATCCGCATAATGAGCCGGCAGGCCCGCTTTGGATGCGGCCTGAATAATTCGAGAACCTGATCCGTCCTTCACGCGGATCGACCGCTCGCAAGAGCCGGTCTCAGACGTCAAACAACGAAAGGGAGTTTCATGAACCGCCAACGCCTTATCGGCCTGCTTCTCGCCGGCGCGTCCTTCACAGCCCTCGCCCAGAGCGCCCATGCGCTCGACGGTCAGGACATCGTCACGAATTTCAACAAGCTGACCTCGGCAAACGGCGCTACACTTTCCATCGAAGGATCAGAAGTCGATGGCGACACGGTGACGCTGACCGGCGCCAAGCTCACCCTCTCCTCCGCGACGACGCAGGAGCCGAACGACACCGTCCTGCCGATCGGCGAGGTGACGCTCGAAGGCGTCACGGAAGAGGAAGGCGACTATTCGATCGAGAAGGCCAGCTTTGCTGACATCGACGTCAAGGAGAAAGACGGCGGCGTCACGGCCAAGGACATCTATCTCGAAGGCGTCTACCTGCCGGCCAATCCCGAGCCGGGCTCGCTGGACTCGGTACTGATCGCGCAGACGTTCCATGTCGGCGCAGTCGCCGTAACCGACAAGGGCAAGCAGGTCGCGAGCCTGGACGAATTCACCACGAGCTATACGCTGTCAGACGACGAGTCCAAGGTGGATCTGGAGGCGGCCGTCACCGGCATCAAGATCGACGCAGCGTCAGCTCCGGATCCCAAGACGCAGGAAACGGTCAAGGCGCTGGGCCTCGAAACGATCGCCGGCGACTTCACCATGAAGGCCGACTGGACGCTGGCCGACGGCAAGGTGAACCTGACCGAATATGCGCTCGATCTCGAAAATGTCGGTCGCCTGAACATCACATTCTCGCTGTCCGGCTATACGCTCGATTTCGTGAAGAGCCTGCAGGAAGCGTTAAAGGCCTCAGAGGCCAACCCGAACAAGGAAGCCGGTCAGCAGGCGCTCGGCATGGCCATGCTCGGCCTGATGCAGCAATTGAGCTATAACGGCGCGTCCATCCGCTTCGACGATGCGGGCATCACCGCCAAGGCGCTCGATTACGCCGGCAAGCAGCAGGGCGTCGACGGCAAGCAGTTCGCCCAATCGCTCAAGGGCATGGCGCCGATGATGCTGGCGCAGCTCAACATTCCCGATCTGCAGGCGCAGATTTCCTCGGCGCTCAACGCCTATCTCGACAATCCCAAGAGCATCGAAGTGTCGGCGACGCCGGCGCAGCCCCTGCCCGTGCCGCAGATCATGGGCGCGGCGATGGGCAACCCGGCCGATCTCGCCAAGACGCTGAATGTGCAGGTCAAGGCGAACGCCGAGTAAGACCAATTGGAAAAGGGCGCCGCATCGGCGCCCTTTTTGATTCCATGTGTTTTTCGAGAGGCCGCCGGAACGCGGCTCGAAGCGAGTTTGGCCCGGGCGACGATTTCGCCGCCCGACCGATCAGTCCTTCTTCACCGGCGGAATGACGCGCAGCGACAGCTCCATCAACTGCTTCGGCGTGGCGGCCGACGGCGCGTTCATCAGCAGATCCTGGGCCTGCTGGTTCATCGGGAACAGGGTGATTTCGCGCAGGTTCTTGGCGCCGACCAAGAGCATGACCACGCGGTCGATGCCGAAAGCGCAGCCGCCATGCGGAGGCGCGCCGTACTGGAAGGCGCGGTACATCCCGCCGAAGCGCTCTTCGACGTCCGCCTGGCTGAGGCCGACCATTTCGAAGGCCTTGACCATCAGTTCCGGCGACTGGTTACGGATCGAGCCCGAGGCGATTTCGAAGCCGTTGCAGACCGCGTCATACTGATAGGCCTTGATCGTGAGCGGATCCTGGCTTTCCAGCGCCTCGAGGCCGCCCTGCGGCATCGAGAAGGGGTTGTGGGCGAAATCGATCTTCTTGTCTTCCTCGCTCCATTCGAAGAAGGGGAAGTCGACGATCCAGCACAGTTCGAAGCGGTCGCGGTCGACGAGGTTGAGTTCTTCGCCGGCGCGGGTGCGGGCTTCGCCGGCAAACTTGTAGAACTTGGCGGGCTCGCCGGCCACGAAGAAGCAGGCGTCGCCGGCTTCAAGACCGAGCTGGGCGCGCACGGCGTCGGTGCGTTCCTCGCCGATATTCTTGGCGAGCGGGCCGGAGCCGGCCGTCTTGCCATCTTCTTCCTTCCAGAAGATGTAACCGAGGCCGGGCTGGCCGAGCGACTGCGCCCAGGCGTTCATTCGGTCGCAGAAGGCGCGGGAGCCGCCGGTCTTCGCCGGGATCGCCCAGACTTCGACCTTCGGGTTGGACGCGATCATGTTGGCGAACACCTTGAAGCCGGAGCCGGCGAAATGTTCGGTGACATTCTGCATTTCGATCGGGTTGCGCAGGTCGGGCTTGTCGGAGCCGTATTTGCGGATCGCCACGTCATAGGGGATCAGCGGCCAGTTCTTGGTGACCGGCTTGCCGTCGGCGAATTTTTCAAACACCTC
Source organism: Rhizobium sp. FKL33 (assembly GCF_005222915.1). Classification (GTDB taxonomy): domain Bacteria; phylum Pseudomonadota; class Alphaproteobacteria; order Rhizobiales; family Rhizobiaceae; genus Rhizobium_E. The sequence goes on along the minus strand of NZ_STFX01000050.1, from coordinate 14,441 downwards.
GGTGATCAGCGGACCCATCGTGTTCCAGATGTCTTCCTGGGTCACGAAGCTCATTTCGACGTCGAGCTGGTAGAATTCGCCCGGCAGGCGGTCGGCGCGCGGGTCTTCGTCGCGGAAGCAGGGAGCGATCTGGAAATAGCGATCGAAGCCCGCCACCATCAACAGCTGCTTATACTGCTGCGGCGCCTGCGGCAGCGCGAAGAACTGGCCGGGATGGATGCGGCTCGGCACGAGGAAGTCGCGCGCGCCTTCCGGCGACGAGGCCGTAAGGATCGGCGTGGTGTATTCGGTGAAGCCGGCCGAGGCCATGCGGGCGCGCATGTCGGCGATGATCTGGGTGCGCTTGACGATGTTCTTGTGCAGCGTGTCGCGGCGCAGATCGAGGAAGCGGTATTTCAGGCGGATGTCTTCGGGATATTCGAGTTCGCCGAACACCGGCAGCGGCAATTCCTTGGCGGCGGAGAGCACTTCGATCTCCTGAGCGTAGAGCTCGATCTCGCCGGTGGTCATGTTCTTGTTGACCGTGTCGTCGGAACGGGCCTTGACGGTTCCGTCGATGCGAATGACCCATTCGCCGCGCACCTTTTCCGCCGTCGCAAAAGCGGGAGAGTCGGGATCGACCACGACCTGCGTCATGCCGTAGTGATCGCGCAGATCGATGAACAGCACGCCGCCATGATCGCGGACACGATGCACCCAGCCGGAGAGGCGGACTGTCGATCCGACGTCGGATTTACGAAGGGCGGCGCAAGTGTGGCTGCGATAGCGGTGCATGGTCTGATCCTGCATTCTTGTCTTGGGGCAATCCGCGAAAGGCGCGGATTCTCGGGCTTTTGAATCCGGCGGGACAAGCGCATGACGCGCCCGATTTGTCAAGGCTGGACGGTCGTGCGCTCGGGCGTCAGGAGGATTATGACACTCGCCGACCGGTTGTTGCTCCATGGCGAATCTGTCTAGCCTCACCACCACGGCAACCAAATCGGGAGCGCCATGATGGCGAAGGTCAAATATTCCAACAATCTCGGCGATAACGCGACGCTCGACAGCTTCTACGACGAAGACACGCTCGAGATCGATTCCGTCAGCTCGAAGAAGATTGTTTTCGAGGATTCCGACGGTGCGCAGATGATCCTCACCGGAAAGAATTTCGACGAGAACAAGAGCGGCGAGATCACGGCCGGAACAGTCACCGGCGCAAAATTTGTAGATGCCGACGGTGACACGCTTTTCACCTTCACGGATGTGTCGGTGAAGGCCAAGACAATCTACGAAGCCTTCGATCTCGACGGCGATATGAAGCGCATCATGCATGGACTGATGTCCGGCAACGATGTCGTCAACGGCACGTCGAATGACGACTATCTCTGGGGCTTTCTCGGCAATGACACGCTTTATGGCCGGGACGGAGACGACGACATTTATGGGCACGCCGGCAAGGACAAGCTGCTGGGCGGCGATGGAGCCGACGCCCTGTACGGTTACTCCGGCGCCGACAGGTTGGACGGCGGCGACGACGACGACGAAATCTACGGCGGCGACAGTTCCGACACGCTGATCGGCGGGGACGGAAGCGACACGCTTTACGGCGAATCCGGAAACGACAAGATCACCGGCGGCGATGACGAAGACGGTTTGGACGGCGGCGACGGCAACGACAAACTCGACGGCGGCGATGGCGACGATATACTTTCAGGCGGCGCCGGCAACGACCGCATGACCGGAGGCGACGGCGAGGACACGTTCGAATTCGCCAGCGGCGGCGGCAAGGATACGATCACCGACTTTGATTACCTTGGCTCGGAACACGACGTCATCTACATGGATTACTATCTCTATGCGAGCATGACGAAAACCGAAAAGGGCGACGATCTCGTGCTGACGCTCAGCACTGGCGAGCAACTCGTTCTGAAGGACATGGACAAGTCCGATCTTGACTCGGATCTTTTCGAACTGTTCTGACATCGTCTTGCTGAGGAGGCGCGGCCGCTTCAAGCCGCGCCGCGGCGCCATGGCCTGATATCTGCGTTTCCTAGGATGTACGCCCTCGCCAAAAGCCTTGATCCTGACCGAAATTGATCCGACATAATGAGGCGGATAAGCTGATACACGCCCTAGCGGTGCAAAAATCGGCACGCCCATGTTTGCTTGTGACTGATCCCCCGGGCAAGGCGTCAGGCCTTGGCAGATCGAACGGAGCAAAATCGGGTTGGCGTGCGGCTTTCCGCGCATCGAAAACGCTGACTTCATGGACAAAGATGTTCACGACGGCCCGTCATGGGCGCCAAAGGGTTGATTTCCCAGTCTGAAAGCTGTGAATAGAAGCCCTGCGTCCATTGCGCCCCGCGTTTTTCTCCATGGATTTCCATTAGATGCTCATCATTTCCGACAGCGCCGAACTCGCCAAAGCCTGCGAAATCTTCGCAAAAAGCGATTATGTGACCGTAGACACGGAATTCTTGCGGGAAACGACGTTCTGGCCGCAGCTTTGCCTGATCCAGCTTTCCGGCCCGGAACTCGACGCCATCGTCGATCCCCTCGCCCCGGGTCTCGATCTCAAGCCCTTTTTCGGCCTGATGGGCGACTCGAAGGTGACCAAGGTTTTCCACGCGGCGCGACAGGATATCGAAATCATCTACAATCGCGGCGGTCTGATCCCGCATCCCCTGTTCGACACGCAGGTGGCCGCCATGGTGTGCGGCTTCGGGGATTCAGCGTCCTATGACAGCCTTGTGCAGAAGATCTGCAATGTGCAGCTCGACAAATCCTCGCGTTTCACCGACTGGAGCCACCGGCCGCTGTCGGACAAGCAGCTGGATTACGCCATCGCTGACGTCACGCATCTCAAGAATGTCTACCAGCACCTAAAAGCGCAGTTGGAGCGGGAAAATCGTTCGGAATGGCTCGCCGAGGAAATGTCGGTGCTTGAGTCGCCTGAAACCTATGACCTGCATCCGGACAATGCCTGGCAGAGATTGCGAATGCGGATTCGCAAGCCGATCGAATTGCAGATCCTCATGAACATCGCCGCCTGGCGCGAACGTGAGGCCCGCAGCCGCGATGTGCCGCGTGGCCGCGTGCTCAAGGACGAAGCGATTTTCGAAATCGCGCAACAGGCGCCGAAAGACAGCGAGGCGCTGGGTCGCTTGAGAACCATACCGAAAGGTTATGAGCGCTCGCAGGCCGGCAGCGCAATTCTCGGCGCAGTAAACGCCGCTCTGGCGCTCCCGAAAACGGATCTTCCCAAACTGCCCAAGCAGCAGCCTCTTCCCGAGGGCAATGGTTCGGCGGTCGAGATGCTGAAGGTGCTGCTGAAGCTGACCGCCGAAAAGCACGGGGTCGCGGCCAAGATCATCGCGTCTTCGGATGATCTCGACATGATCGCCGCCAAAGGCGAGGAGGCGGATGTCGGCGCGCTCAAGGGGTGGCGGCGCGATCTGTTCGGTCTGCCTGCCCTTCGATTGATCCGCGGCGAACTCGCGCTCAGATTCATCAATCGCAGCGTCGACGTCGTCGATCTGCAATTGACCTGAGCGTTTCCGACAAAAGTGCTCCAGTGCCCATGATCCGTGGGACCCGGCAAAGAGACGCCGCCGCGAGTGTTCGCGGCGGCGCTTTGATTTGGAACTCCCTGATCAGAACTGGAAGTCGCTCGCGTCCAGATCCTTCATCTTGACGCCCTCCAGGAAGATGCTGTCGTCGCCCTTGCCGAAGTCGATCTCCACGCCGGCTTTGCTGCCGATGAATTTGAGATCGTCGTAATCGAATTTGCGGCCGAAGCCCTCGAGTTCGATCACCTCATGCTGCGCGCCCTTCTTGGCGACAAAATCGGTGATCGTATCTTCGCCGTCGCCCTTGGAGAAGACGAAGGTGTCGACGCCGCTTTCGCCGCTCAATTCGTCATCGCCCAATGCGCCTTCGATGATGTTGTCGCCGGAATTGCCTTCAATGACATTGTCCTCGGCATTGCCGATGGCGTCGAGATCGTCCTTGCCGACGAGGAAGAGATCTTCAACGAGCTTGAACTTCTCGAGGCTGAAGGACACCGACGTTTCCACTGTGTCGTGGCCCTTCTTGTCGCTTTCGACAACGCTATCCTTGGCGTTGTCGACGATATAGGTGTCGTCGCCGGCGCCGCCGGTCATCTTGTCGGCGCCTTTGCCGCCATCGATCATGTTGTCGCCGGAATTGCCGGTCAGCGTATCGTTCTTGCGGTCGCCTTCGAGATTTTCGATATTCTCGAATTTGGCGAGGCTGATCACGCCAGATCCGATGACGGTGTCAACGCCGCCGGCCTTGCCAGCGGCTTCCTTGATCGTCTCGCTGCCGGTGACATAGTAGGTGTCGTTACCCGCGCCGCCGATGAGAACGTCTTTGCCGCCATCACCGTCGAGGATGTCGTTGCCCGCGCCGCCGTTGAGCACATTGGCGCCGGAATTGCCGGTCAGATCGTCGTTGGACTTGCCGCCGGTCAGATTTTCAACGTTCTTGTAGTCGGCGAGGTCGAGCTCACCGGAACCGACGACCGTGTCGTTGCCGCTCGATTTGCCGGAACCTTCCGTGACCGTATCCTTGGAGGTGACGTAGTAGACGTCGTCGCCATTGCCGCCGACGAAGGCTTCCTTTCCGGCGGAGCCGGTCAGTTCGTTGTCCTTGTCGTTGCCGACGATCTGAACCGTCTGACTCTTCAGATAAGCTGCCAGAGACTTGTTGCTGGCGATATCGTCGGCCGACAGGTCAAGACCAGAGATCGTGTAGCTCTCTACGCCACCTTCGATCACGGTCAGCGAGGTCGCCGACACCAGCAGGTTTTCATAGTCCTTGTTCTTCATTGCCTTGACGCTGAACTCGCCCTCAATCTCGAGGGAGGCGTCGTCATCGCGGGATTCAAGAATGACTGTTCCGGTGAATGTGGTTTTGCCGGGGCTGTCAATAATGATCTCCGGCCGATAGGCCTCAGTGTCCCAGATTTCGTCCATGTCGATGCTGGAAAGGTCGAAATCGTAATTGCCAGCCTTCGCGCCGATAGTCACCTTGATCATTGAGAACCCCCTCAAGTTTGGATCGATGAGACGGTTCTAACGGAGAAGTGTTATATTTTTGCTCAGCAGCATGATTACCCAAAACTAAATCAGCTCAAAATTTAAAACGGCGGAAAAACAACAACCCTTTCTGGGGCATTTCTGCGCCAAATCGGGACGCAGAGATTGCTCGCAAAGAGAGAGGTTAACTGTGTTGGACGATCCCAGGCCTAGCAGAAGCGGAAGCCGAGTTTCTTGCCCGTCAACTTGGACAACTGGGCGAGGCGTCCATCCAACCGTTCTCCGGCGAAATCCGCAAATTCAGCGGGAGCGACGAATTCGAGATCGAGGCCTGCGGCCGGATCGGACGGCTTCTCGAGTCGCAGGCGCGGCACGACGCCGGGCATGGAGGCGGAGAAGAGATAGAGAACGCGCAGCATGCCGCCGAGCAATTTGGCGAGCCAGAGCAGGCGCGGCGTGGCCATGGCGGCCAGTTCGCCTGTCGCGCTGTCGTCGTTCAGACCTTCGAAGCGGTAGTAGTTGGCGAGGCCGAGATAGGCGCGGCCGGAATGGGTGATGCCGATGAAGGACGAGTGCGCGATGATGTTGAGCGCCTGCAGGCCACGATAATCGGGATGGGCGCGCCAGCTGATATCGGCGAGCAGACAGGCGGCGCGGCGGTAACGCGCCTCTTCGCGGGTTTCGGAGATGCCGAACAAGGGAAGCATGCGTCCGGTCCAGTCGGCGAGTTCGCGGGCATGTTCCGGCGAACGGGCGCGGAGCACGGCGAGTTCGTCGGCCGCCGACACCAAGGGATCCAGAATCTTCACGTGGTTGGGCAGGAGCGAATAGAGATAGCCTTCGCGCACGCCCTGCGCCGAGAAAGACACGGACGCCGGCTTCATCACGCTGATCACTTCGCGCATGGCGATCGCGCCATAGGGAAGAAGCGCCCGACGGCTGCGGGAGACGGCCTGATAGGCGGGCTCTTTCTGTTCTTTGTTGCGGATGACGGCATCGAGGAAGCTCATCGCCTCCTGAAACGGCATCCGGTAATCCTGCACCATATGCAGCGGGTATTTGTTCAGCTCCATATGCAGCTTTGCCAGGCTGCGCCAGGTGCCGCCGACGGCGTAGAAGGTGCGTCCCTCCCCTTCCTTCAGGAAGGGCACGGCGCGCACCAGCTTGCGCGCATAGGCCTGGGCGCGCGGCAGGTCGCCGCCGGAAAATTCCGACAGGCGGATGCCGCCCAGCGGCATGGTCAGCCCCTGGCCGTAATCCTCGCCCCGGACATTGATCAGTTCGAGCGAGCCGCCGCCGAGATCGCCGACGATGCCATCGGCGTCAAAATAGCCGCTGATGATGCCGAGCGCCGAAAACTGCGCTTCCTCCTCGCCGGTCAACACGCGAATACGACAGCCGAGGATGGCTTCGGCCTTTTCGATGAAGTCAGGACCATTGGCCGCCTCGCGGGCGGCGGCTGTCGCAAGCGCATACATGGTGCGCGCCCGCGCCTGCTTGGACAAGGCCTTAAAGCGATGCAGGGCCGTCAGCGCCCGTTCGACGCTGCCCGGATCCATATTGCCGGTCTGGGCGATCCCTTTTCCAAGGCCGCACATGACCTTTTCATTGAACAGCATCGCCGGGGCGCGGTTCATGCCCTCATAGATCACGAGGCGGATGGAATTCGAGCCGATATCGACGATGGAAACAGGCACGATGCCGGGCAAACGCCCTTGGGCTTCAGACTCAACCATGAAAATCCGGGTTTACTTCCTGCCGGAAGGGAACCTGCCGGCAATCAGCTTTGGCGCGCTCGACTTCAAGGATTCCCCGCGGCCCGACAGGCTCGGATTGGTCATGAAGTAGACCTGCGCATTGAACGGCTCGTCTCCGTCGCGCACTTCACAGCGCTTCGACGTACCGTCCGGAAGTATCTCGTAGGACTGCTGGTTGTCAATGATATTGGCCAGCATGATCTGGGAGAGCACCTGCTCATGCACAGTCTTGTTGATGAGTGGCACCAGCGTTTCGACGCGACGATCGAGATTGCGCGGCATCATGTCGGCGGAGCCGATATAGACCAGCGCCTTCTCGTGCGGCAGCCCGTAGCCGTTACCGAAGCAGAAGATGCGGCTGTGTTCGAGGAAGCGGCCGACGATCGAACGCACCCAGATATTGTCCGACAGTCCCTCGACCTGCGGGCGCAGGCAGCAGATGCCGCGCACCACGAGCTCAACCTTCACGCCCGCTGCGGAGGCATCGTAAAGCGCGTCGATGATCTCGGGATCGACCAGCGAATTCATCTTCATCCAGATGGCGGCCGGGCGTCCCGCCTTGGCGTGCTCGATTTCTTCGTTGATGTGCTGGAGGATGCGCGGGCGAAGCGTGGTCGGCGACATCGCCAGCTTCATCCCCGCTTCGGGCTCGCCATAGCCGGTGATGAAGTTGAAGATGTTGGCCATGTCATGCGCCATGAGCGGATTGCAGGTGAAGAAGCTCAGGTCGGTGTAGATCTTGGCGGTGACCGGGTGATAATTACCGGTGCCGAGATGGCAATAGGTGCGCAGGCGGCCATCCTCGCGGCGGACGACCATGCTCATCTTGGCGTGCGTCTTCAGTTCGATGAAGCCGAACACCACCTGCACGCCGGCGCGTTCGAGATCGCGCGCCCAGCGGATATTGGCTTCTTCGTCGAAACGGGCCTTGAGTTCGACGAGCGCGGTGACCGACTTGCCGGCTTCGGCGGCGTCCATCAAGGCGCGCACGATCGGGCTGTCGTTGGAAGTGCGGTAGAGCGTCTGCTTGATGGCGACGACGTCGGGGTCACGCGCGGCCTGGATCAGGAACTGCACCACCACGTCGAAGCTTTCATAGGGGTGGTGGACGATCATGTCCTTTTCGCGGATCGCGGCGAAGCAATCGCCGGCATGTTCGCGCACGCGCTCGGGGTAGCGGGCGTTGTAGGGCTCGAAACGCAGGTCGTCGCGCGGCGCCTTGGCGATTTCCGACAGCGTATTGAGCGCGAGGAAGCCCGGCAGAACGGCGATGCGGTTTTCGGGCACGCCCAACTCATGGGTCACGAACTGACGCAGCGATTGCGGCATCTCGGAATCGGTTTCGATGCGGATCACCGAGCCGCGGCGGCGGCGCTTGAGCGCGCTTTCGAAGAAACGCACCAGATCTTCGGCTTCTTCCTCGACTTCGATATCGCTGTCGCGGATGATGCGGAAGGTGCCGGAGCCTTCGACCTTATAGCCCGGGAAAAGCTTGGTGATGAACAGCAGAACGGTGTCTTCGAGCGTGATGTAGCGTAGCGCGCCGTCCTTGTCGGGCAGGCGGATGAAGCGGTCGAGCGCCTGCGGCAGGCGGATGAGCGCCGTCATCGGCTCCTTGCCGGACAGGCTGGAGAGCTGCAGGCCCATCGAGAAGCCGAGATTGGGAATGAAGGGGAACGGATGCGCCGGGTCGATGCAGAGCGGCGTCAGCACCGGAAACAGCGATTCGTCGAATTCCTTCTCCAGCCATTTGCGGTCTTCCTTCGACACCGCGCCGGGGCGGACGATCAGGATATCTTCGCGGGCGAGATATTGCTGCAGCACGGCCAGAGCGGCCTGCTGCTCCATCTGCAGATTGTTGATTTCCTTGAGAATAGCTTCGAGCTGTTCGCCGGGCGTCTTGCCGTCGGGGCTCTTGATCAGGACGCCGGCGCGCACCTGACCTTCAAGACCGGCGACGCGCACCATGAAGAATTCGTCGAGATTGTTGGCCGAAATCGACAGGAAGCGCACGCGCTCGAGCAGCGGATGATTGGTGTTGAGGGTTTCCTCGAGAACGCGGCGATTGAACTGTAGCCAGGAGAATTCGCGATTGATGAAGCGCTCATCGCTGTGACGGAGCGGATTGGCGGGCGCTTCGACGGCGATGGCTTGCGTCTCGATGGCTTCGGGCGCGTTCATGTTCATGAATTCAGTCCGTTCTCTGGATTGGGTCGCGGCATTTGTGAGCCGGGACTATTACAGAATGACGACAGTTCCATGACAGTCAAGAGTCGCCGGTCTCGTCCTTCAGAACTTCGGCGGCCAGTGAACGCGAGAGCTTCACACCGCGGGCCAGCGCCAGCCGATCGAGCCTGTCGACGATGGTCTGCGCCGCAGCGAGCGAGCGCTCCATGCGTCCGACGATATAGGCGGCAAGTTTCTCGTCGATCATCAACTGGCGGTCGGCGAACAGCTTGAACAGCACCTGGGTCAAAAGCGCATCGTCGGGCGGCCCGATTTCCACCAAGGTGGCCGCCTTCAGCCGCGACATCAGGTCGGGCAGCGTCACGCCCCAGGCGGATGGACGGCTGCGCGCGGTGATCAGCAGGCTCCGGCCATGGGCGCGCACGGCGTTGATCATGTGAAACAGCAACGTCTGGTCATAGCCGGTGCGGTCGGCGTCCTCGATCAGCACGGGGCCGTTTTCGGCCAAACGCACGGCCTCGTCGACGCTCTCGTCGCCAAGGCGGGCGGCGGCGGCGTTTCGCAGCCAGATCTCGGCCAGATGCGTTTTGCCCGAGCCCGGGGGCCCGGCGAGGATGACCACCGGCGACGGCCAATCCGGCCAGCGGTCGATCAGAGCGGTGGCCGCGCTCAGCGGATCGGAAACGACCAGATCGTCCCGTCCGCGCGCCGCCTCATGCGAGAAAGTCAACGGCAATTGCTCGGGTTTCCGTGTGTCGGAAGCGGTCATGTCATGTCTCTGGCGGAGGAAGCACTCCGACGCGGGGGTCCGCGTCGATGCGTGCGCCATAGCCGTGATAGAGGTCGCTTTCAAGATAGCGCGATATGGCGTAGCGCACCAGGACGGCGATAGAGGCCGACGCCGGCACCGCCACCATCAATCCGACAAAGCCGAACAGCGCGCCGAATGCCAGCAATGCAAACATCAGCCAGACCGGATGCAGGCCGACCTTCTCGCCGATCAATTTGGGCTGCAGGATATAGCCGTCAATGATCTGTCCGAAGAAGAAGATGCCGCCGATCAGCAAGACCCAGGGGTAATCCGGCCAGAACTGCACGAGCGCCACGCCGACCGACAGGAACAGACCCAGCATCGAGCCGAGATAGGGGATGAAGGAGACGACGCCCGAGACGATGCCGATCAACAGGCCGAAATTCAGCCCGACCAGGGTCAGGCTGCCGCCATAGAAAATCGCCAGGATCAGGCAGATCGAACCCTGGCCGCGCACGAAGCCGGCAATGGCGTCATCCATCTCGGTCGCCAGGCGCCGAACGGTGTGCGACCAGTCGCGTGGAACCCAGCTGTCGACCTTGGCGACCATTTTGTCCCAGTCGAGAAGGATGTAGAAGGCCACCACGGGCGTGATGACCAGGAGCGAGAGGATGTCGACCAACGCCTTGCCGGACGCCCAGATCTGCACCACGAGACCGCCGATGAAGCTCGCGCCCTCGCCGACATAGCGCGAGAAATTCTCTTTCACGGTGGCGAGCTGGCTCTTCAGCCAGGCCGGCGCATAGTGAGAATCCGCATCCGCCACCAATTGCTGCAGCTGCGTCAGGTAACCGGGAACCTTCTGGGCGAATTCAGACGCCTGCGACGCCAGAAGCGGGATCACGACGATCAGGCCGACGATCAACAGCAGCACGAAGAAGATCAGGATCAGCGCCGTGGCCGCCATGCGGCTCAGGCCCAGACGCTCCAGCCGGTCTGCGACGGGATCGAGGAAATAGGCGAGCGCCATGCCGGCCACGAAGGGCAGAAGGATCGACGAAAACAGATAGAGGAAACCGATGAACAGCACGAGCACCAGCGACCAGAACAGGATCTGACGCTTCAGGCTCTGGCCGGAAATATGGGTGGTCATCGTCGCCTCTTTCGTTCCGCGCTCTACCCCATCAGGGAATAGGCAGATGCGGCAGAACGGTCAAGCTGGGCTCAGGCCTCGCCGGACGACGAGGATGCGCAGGCGACGCGGTTGCGGCCGTTCATCTTGGCCTCGTAGAGCAGGCGATCGGCGCGCCGCAGCGCCTGATCCACAGCGCGCTCTCCCGGCCAACACTCTGCAAGACCGATGCTGACGGTGATCTTCACCGGATTGCCGCCCACCTCAATTTCCAGTTCTTCTGTGGCGGCGCGGATGCGCTCGGCGATGTCGATCGCTTTGTCCAGCGTAACCGCGCGCAGGAAGACGCAGAATTCCTCGCCCCCGAGACGGGCGACGACATCCCTGCCCCGCACGGCGCCATGACAACAGCGGGCAAACGCTTCGAGCGCCAGATCGCCTGCGGCATGACCTTGAAGATCGTTGAGCTGCTTGAAATGGTCGATGTCCAGCATCAGCACGACATGACCCGCGCCGTCGACAGGATCGGACGACAGGACCTCGGCCGTCTGCTCGAAGAAGGAGCGACGATTGAGCAGTCCCGTCAGCGGGTCGATTTCAGCCAGTCTTTGCATGCGCTGGGCATAAAGTCTCTCAGCGGTGACATCAAGATAGAGATTGAGATGGAAATGACCGATGGCCCGGTGCCGGAACTGGATGCGGCGGCTCTCGCCGCTCGCGGTCATGACGTCGAGATCGAACGGCGTCATCTCCCGGTTTTCCCGGCGCGCCGCGGCGATCTCGTCCCCCCATTTCTGGCGCGCCATGGCGCGATAGTCAGGATCGGGATAGGCCAGACGCCACCAGTCCTCAACATCCTCAAGCTGGTCGAGATCGTAGCCGAACATCTGCTTGAAGCCAGAATTGACGAACTGCACCTCGTCTCGGAGCGTCGCCACCTCGAAACCGAGCGGCAGCCAGTTCAGAAGCTCCATCAGGTTCAGCTGCCATTTGACCATGCCGAGCGTGTCGGATGGCGGAGCGTCCCGAAAACTGTAGAGCCGCATATCACGCCCTTCGACCCGGACCGAACTGACATTGGTGAGCAGGAAGCGCTCCTTGTCGTCCACCACCGCTTTGATGAGGAAGGGTTCGCTGATCGCGCCATTTTCCGGGATCGACCAGATCTGAGTCAGCAACAGGCTGGCGGAGACGCCGATCAGCTCGTCAATGGATTGGCCGACCAGGCAAGGCGAGCCGGTAATGAAGAAAGTGGTGGCAATCTTGTTGCAGAAGCTGACCGTGCGCGCGCTCTTTTCCGCAACAAGAACGGGGCTGCCGATACAATTGATCCAGAATTGCAGCTGGGCTTCACTCTGATCATGCTGTGCCTCCGCGCCTGCGACATCCGCGGAAGCGGGGTCGTATGCGAGTTTTGCCTGAGCCATACGTAAACGCCTTCCTTGGCCGGCGGCGGCGCCGCGGGTCGTTTCAGGCAGCCTATAGGAGCGTTGGTAACGGAATTGTTTATAATGCTTGCCTAATTTAACCAGACAATCATATTCGACATTTTCCAGGCCGGTCCTGCGGGAGTCGATAAAAGTCGGATCATGATCTTTACATCGAGCCCGCGGTCGCCGGCAGCGCTGCGCGACGCGCCGATAACCAACAGATAATCGCCGCCGAATACGGCTCGTTCCTTGAAATTCTGGGCCGTCCATGCCATTGGCCGCGTAATTACCTTTTCTGTCCGGAGAGAGCGATGAGCGAACATGGCAAAAACGGCCTGACCTATTCGGATGCGGGCGTCGATATCGACGCCGGCAATCTGATGGTCGAGAAAATCAAGCCGCTCGTGCGCTCCACCCGCCGCCCAGGCGCGGATGTCGAAATCGGCGGCTTCGGCGGCCTGTTTGATCTCAAGGCGGCCGGTTTCAATGATCCGATCCTCGTGGCCGCAAATGACGGCGTCGGCACCAAGCTGAAAGTGGCGATCGAGGCCGGCAAGCATGACACTGTCGGCGTGGATCTCGTCGCCATGTGCGTCAACGATCTCGTGGTGCAGGCGGCAGAACCGCTGCTGTTTCTCGATTACTTCGCCACCGGCAAGCTTGATCCCGACCAGGGCGCGGCGATCGTCGCGGGCATCGCCGAAGGTTGCCGCCAGGCCGGCTGCGCGCTGATCGGCGGCGAAACGGCTGAAATGCCCGGCATGTATCGCGAAGGCGATTACGATCTCGCAGGCTTCGCGGTCGGCGCCGCTGAGCGCGGCGAATTGCTGCCCAAGGCGGATGCGGCCGAAGGCGACGTCATTCTCGGCCTCGCCTCTTCGGGCGTGCATTCCAACGGCTATTCGCTGGTGCGCAAGATCGTCGAACTCTCCGGCCTCGGCTGGGACGCCAAGGCGCCCTTCGACACGGAAAAAACGCTCGGCGAAGCGCTGCTCGAGCCGACCAAGATCTATGTGAAGCCGCTGCTCAGGGCGATCCGCGAGACCGGCGCGATCAAGGCGCTCGCCCATATCACCGGCGGCGGTTTTCCGGAAAACATTCCGCGCGTGCTGCCGAAAACGCTGGCCGCCGAAATCGACCTCGCCGCGATCCCGGTCAAGCCGGTGTTCAAGTGGCTGGCCAGCACCGGCGGCGTGGCCGAGCGCGAAATGCTGCGCACCTTCAATTGCGGCGTCGGCATGGTTCTCGTCGTGTCTCCCGAGCAGGCCGACGCGGTGGCGGAAGTCCTGACCCATGAAGGTGAAGCGGTCGTTCGCCTCGGTCGTATGATTGCCCGCGCCGAAGGCGCGGCTGGCGTCGCCTATCAGGGCAGCCTCGGCCTATGATCAAACAGCGCGGCGTGATCTTTATTTCGGGCAGCGGCTCCAACATGGTCGCGCTGCTCGAGGCGGCGCGCGAGGCCGATTACCCGGTGGATTTCGTCGCGGTGATCTCCGACAAAGCCGATGCCGGCGGTCTCGCCAAGGCGGAAGCGCTGGGCGTTGCGACCCATGTGTTCGAGCGCAAGGGCTTTGGCTCCAAGGCCGAGCATGAGGCGGCGATCCTCGCTCATCTCGCCGAGATCGCGCCTGATCTCATCTGCCTCGCCGGCTATATGCGGCTGCTGTCTGCCGATTTCATCGCCGCCTATGAGGGCCGCATCCTCAACATCCACCCTTCCCTGCTGCCCTTGTTTCCAGGCCTTCACACCCATCAGCGCGCCATCGAGGCCGGCATGAAAGTGTCGGGCTGCACGGTGCATATCGTCACCCCAGGCATGGACGAAGGCCCGGCGCTGGCGCAAGGCGTCGCGCCGATCCTGGCAGGCGATACGCCTGACGCGCTGGCGGCGCGGGTTTTGAAGGTGGAGCACCAGATCTACAAGGCTGCAGTGGCGAAGTTTGCGGGCGGCGCGGTCGAGACCGACGCGGATGCGCGGCTGGTGTCGTTCGGGTAGGGCAGCGGGTCTTCTAGCGGTGTTTGTGGTGAGAGGAGCCGTCAAGCGACGCGCAAAAACCTCTCCACCGTCATGCTCGGGCCTGTCCCACTGCTGTCCGGTTCAGCTCAGCGGCAGTGGCAAAGCCAACTGTCGCGGGTCTCGGGGCG
>NZ_STFX01000006.1 GCF_005222915.1 Rhizobium sp. FKL33 | reverse complement strand
CGGTTCTTCAACGTCTGATGCCAGCTTTCCCCTGGCCGGCAGGCGTTGCAAGCAACGCCGAAAGGCGATTTTCCCTTGTGTCTGCGGATGGCCCGGAGCGCCGTGAACCCCTGGTCGATCTTGTATGTCTCCAGCCATTCAGCGAGATCGGAAGCGACGTAACACGGGCCGTCGTCGGACAGCAGGCGCGGCCGGTGTTCGACCTTGGCCAATTCGCAACCTGAGCTTGCCGGCGCCAGGTCGAGCGTGTCGGTGACGTCGTCCACCTTCATGCTGATGCACAGCTTCCAGGCGATGATGTGGCGGGAGTAATCGTCGAGAATGGTCGACAGGTAGAACCATCCCCAGCCGATGATCTTCAAGTAGGTGAGGTCGGTTTGCCACATCTCGTTCGGTCGCGTGGTCTTGTCCTTGAACTCGTCATTGGCCTTGATGACGATATAGGCAAGCTCCTGAATATCGGTCATGAACATCTATGATGTCGAACAGGCTGTCTCGATCCCATCCCGACAGGCGGTCTGGCCGGCTATGTTACGCCGCGGCATACATTTCGCCAGCCTCACTCATCTATCACGCCGTTTTCACGACAGCGCCTTCCCTCGTCATGGCCACGCCATCGAGCGACAGCGAGCAGCCCCGGAGCGGGATGTCGAGATGGCAGGGCGTGTCGCGCGTGCCCCCGGCTTCGGTGTTCGGGCCTGTCGAGAACAGGAAATTGCCCGCAAATGAGCGCGCATCCATACCTAGCCCAGCTTCCGGATTATAAAGACCCAGCGTCGTCCAATGGGCGCGCGGCTCGAGGCCCCAACCGACATGAGCCATGGCGTAGGCCGACAGGTCGTCGAAACTGTCCATGAAGCTCTTCATGTATTCGGCCGTGAACCCGCCCTGGATCCGGGTCACGAAGCCCTTCTCGATCGTCAGCGTCACTTTCTCGCGCGCATACATCTTGAACGGCAGCAGAATATCGCCCTCGTCGATAACGATCACGCCTTCGGATGTCTGTTCATCCGGCCAGGTGGCGACGAAGCAGCTCGGCCAATGGTCCCAGCGGCCCGGCTTGTCCGCGAGGCCATATTGGGTAAGGACGGGATATTGCCCGACCGAGCAGCGGAAATCCGTGCCGGCCTTGGACGTCACCGTCATCACCTTGGCCTTCTCGAGGATCTTTTCCGCCGCCAGCACGCGCGCCTTGCCTTCCGGCGTCGGCAGCATGCGCATCATCACTTCGGGCGGCTCGACGGCGAGCAACATGCGGCTGCCGGTCTCCAGGATCTCGGCCTGTTCGGGCGAGAACAGTAATTGCATCGTGTCGATGATCATGTCGCTGGCCTTCAGGGCTGCGAGCGCCGCCGAGTTGAACGCCAGCGGCGTCTTGCCCACATAACCGGACTTGTCGCGGCTCAGCGCCTTTTCGCCATTGATCGGCGGCAGGTTCAGCATAGTGAGCACGCCGCCGGTCTGGGCCACGGCGATGCGGCAGGTCGACACGATCTGCGGGTTTGAATCGTCGCTGGTCAGGATCGTGACCTGTTCGCCGGCCTTGACATTGCACATGTCCAGCACGTTTTTCCAGGCGATGACGAGATCTGCGTCACTGATGGCCATGGGCGGATACTCCTTGAAAAGAATGGTTGGTCAATTTTCCAGTCGGACGAATTTTCGGTCGAAATGGATCAGCGGCGCGCCATCCGAAAGGCGGACATCGAGGACGCGGCCGAAGAAAACGGTATGGGAGGCTGTCTCCACGCGCTCTGTGATTTCGCAGTCAATATTGGCGAGCGCGCCATCCAGCGCCGGCGCGCCCGTCGCCAGCGTGCTCCAGGAGAAGGACGCGAATTTGTCTGTTCCCACGCGCCCGGTCTGGCCGGCAAAATCCATCGCCACCCCCTCGGCTTCGCTCGCGAGAATGTTGACGCAGAAGGCGCCGTCCTGTTCGATCGCCTGATGGGCTTCGCCCTGTCGGTTGACACAGACAAGAATGGTCGGCGGGTCCATGGTCACGCTGGAAATCGCGGTTGCGGTCAGGCCCCGGCGGCTGTCGCCTTGGCCGGCGGTGATCACGCCGACCCCGCTGGCAAAGCGCCGCATAGCGCCCTTGAAGGCATCGACGGGCGGCTCAAGGTCGGCTTTGTAGCACGAGAGAGTTTCAGGATCTGGCACGACTAATCCTTCCAAATCGGAATACGGGCAATCTGCTTCATGACGAAAGGACCGAAAAGCACGACCACGAGCATCCGCACAGTCTGGAATGCGAGCACGACGGACACGTCGGCATGGCCGGTGATCGCCACGATGGCGACGGTTTCGATGCTGCCGGGCGCCGTGGCCAGGAAGGCCGTGAGCAAGTCGATGGGCAGGAACAACCGGAGCGCCAGCGCCAAAATTCCGCTCAGGGCGATCAGCAACAGGCAGGAGGCGAGCACCACCGGCACGATGCGTATGAGATTGACGAGCGTATCGCGGGTGAATTTCAGTCCTACTTCCAGGCCGATGACGGCGAATGTCAGCGACACGACCGGATCCAGCAGCACGATGTGAAAAGCTCCCGAGGCCTCCAGGCACGCGCCGAGAACCAGGGGCGCCAGCATGGCGGCGGCCGGGATCCAGCGCAGCCGCGCCGCAAAGGGCGCGATCAGCGCCAAGGCCGCCGAAAGTCCTACGGTCGTCCACGAAAATCCTTCCGCCGCATCGGGCGTGATGGTCGTCAGAGGCGCATTCGGGAGGAAATGGGTGATCATCGAGACGGCGAAAATCACGCTGGCCAGCCGCGTATATTGCATCAACGCCACGACCCGGCCGTCGATGCCGCGCTCCTGGGCGATGATCACCATGGCGCCGGACATGCCCGGCAGGCTGCCGAGTATTGCGGGCATTTGCGCCACTGAACCCCAGCGATTGATCGACCAGCCGACGAAGAAAGCGGACGCAAGCGTCAGCGCCGTGAACAGGATCAGCAGAGGCCAATGGGCAGACACATCCAGTAGAATGGAAGGAGTCAGGCTGCGGGCGATGAAGACGCCCGCGAAGCCCTGGGCCAAGATATAGATGATCCGCGGCATGCGCAGCTTGGCGCCGCCGACACCGAACGCAATTCCCGCCACCATCGAACCCAGAAGCACCGCCGCGGGAAAGCCGACCTGCGTGAGCACGAAGGCCAGCACTATGGCCAGCAGGAGGAGTCCGGCCCAGTTTATGATCAGGGCGCCATGGCTCCGCCGCGGACCGTCTGTATCTGCGATGCTCATGCGAACCGACCACCCGCAAAGCCAAACGCGCGTTCGGCGAAAGCCGCAACATGCAGCAGGCGCGCATCATCACCCGCTGCGCCGACCAGTTGCACGCCGATGGGCAGGCCCTTGGCCGAGAGCATCACGGGAACTGTCACACAGGGACCATGCAAGACGGTCCAGGGACTGTTGAACACCGGCGCGCCCGTTGCGGCGAGACCTTCCGGCGCCGGTCCCGGCGCCGGCAATGTCATGATCGCGTCAAGTCCGTCCATCAACGCCGCCAGCTGCAAACGCCGTTCATGGATGGCGATGCAGGCGGCTTCGTATTCCTCAATGGTTGTTTTGGCTTTTTCGGCCAGGAAGTCGCGGGTCACCGGGGTCAGTCTGCTCCAGAGGGTCAAGCGTTCATGCGCCAGAGCGCGGGTTACATCCCATCCCATGATCGCGGCGTGCAAGTCGTGCAGGCTGTCGAACCAGTCGGGAAGAGCAAGGGTCTTCACCACGCCGCCGGCTGCGGCGATTTTACTGGCCGCCTGGTCCAGCGCCGTCAGGGCGTCCGGATGCGCCTGGTCCAGCCGGGACGGCAGCAGAAGCCCGATGACCGGTCGGTCCGGCAGGTCGTTGACGACCAGCCGCGAGCGCCCGGACACGGCGGCCGCGCACCAGGCCGCATCGGCCACGGTGCGGGTGATCACGCCGAGCGTGTCGAGCTGGTGCGACAGCACTTTGACCTCGGCGGCGTCGATCAGTCCGAAGCTCGGCTTGTAGCCCACCACGCCGCAATAAGAGGCGGGCCGGATGATTGAGCCGGCGGTCTGGGTGCCGAAGGCCATGAGCGCCATGCCTGCCGCGACCGCCGCGCAGGAGCCGCTCGACGATCCGCCCGGGGTATGGGCGCCGTTATAGGGGTTGCGCGTCTTGCCCGGGCTTGCCATGGCGAATTCCGTGGAGACGGTCTTGCCGAGCACCAGCGCGCCCTCGGCCCGGCTCAGCGCCACGCAGGGCGCGTCGCAGGCCGGCTGGAACCCCTTATACACCGCCGATCCATAGCCAGTCGGCATATCGGCCGTGTCGATGACGTCCTTGACGCCGACCGCCACGCCGGCCAGGGCGCCCTTGGGGCCGACTTTGTCCAATGCCGCCGCCGTCGCCAGCGCCTGCCGAGGGTCGAGATATTCCCAGGCCTGGACATCGGGCTCGCGTGCGGCGACCCGTTCCAGATAGGCTTCGGCGACGTCGACCACGGAGAGCCTGCCGGCTTCGACAGAAGCGGCCACGTCTCTCGCGCCGAGCGCGCGGATATCGGAGTAGGACATCGTGCTCATTTCTTCTCCTTTGCCAGCCGATCAGACCGGCAAACTCTGCGGACGGCAATGGAACCACGGGCGCGCGCGCTCGATCTGGCCCGCCAGCGAAAACAAAAGCTCCTCGTCGCCAAAGGCGGCGCCGAAATGGACGCCGATCGGCAGACCCGACTGCGATCGGCCGAAGGGCACGCTCATGGCGGGGAAGCCTGAAGCGTTGAAGGCGCAGGTGAACGGGCCATGCGACCAGAAGCGGTCGTAGAAACTGTCGAGATCGCCGTGGCTGCTCGCCATCTCGCCGATCACCGCCGCAAGTTCGCCCGTCACCGGCGACAGCAGAACGTCGTAGCGCTCAAAGAAGCGCCCGAGCGACCGCGCTGTCTGGTGCAACTGATTGACGGCCGAAAGATATTCGACGCCGCTGCGCTCAAGCCCCTCGCGCACCCATTGCGCATTGACGGCCTCCAGTTCGGTGACCGGATCGGCAAGCCCGAGCTGCCGGCCGCGCGCCAAAACCGCAGGCGCGACATTGACGCCGGCAATCACCCGCCAGGCCGCTTTCAGCGCATGCGCGTCATAGCCGGCGTCGTCCACCGGATCGACATGATGACCAAGGTGTTCGAGAAAGCGCGCCGCCGCCTCGACCGTGCTGAGAATATCGGGGTCAACAGGCGTTCCGAGCGGCGAGGCGAGCGTCACGCCGATCCGCAAAGGCCGGGGGTCGCGCCCAGCGGCGGCGAGGAAGCTCGAGGCGGGAGCCGGCGCCGCATAGGGATCACCGATGTCCGGGCCCGCCGAGGCGTCCAGAAGCGCTGCGTTGTCGCGCACGCTCCAGGACAGAGCGTGTGGCGTCGACATGCCGGCGATGCCTTCGACCGCCACTGGCCCAAGCGGGTTGCGCATGCGGCTGGGCTTGAAGCCGAACAGGCCGCAATGGGATGCCGGCAGCCGCGTCGAGCCGGCGCCATCCGACGCATTGGCCATGGGAACAATGCCGGCGGCGACGGCGGCGGCCGACCCGCCGGAGGACCCGCCTGGGCCGTGATCCGTGTTCCACGGATTCCGGCTCACGCCGAATGCGGCGGGCTCTGTTGCGAAGCTCAGGGCGAATTCCGGCGTGTTTGATTTGCCCAGGATGACGAGGCCCGCAGCCTTGTAGCGGGCGGCGAGCGTTCCGTCGCGTCCCGACACCGCATCGGCAAACAGCTTCGACCCTGTCGACAGGATCATGTCCTTGACGTCGAAGCCGGTGTTCTTGATCAGGAAGGGCACGCCGGAAAAAGGCCCGTCGGGCAGGCCGTTTCGGATCGCCGCCAGCGCGAGATCGAAATGGCGGTGCACCACGCTGTTCAGAACAGGATCGAGGGCCTCGATCAGCGATATGGCGGTCTCCAGCAATTCACCGGGCGAGACGGCTTTGGTTCTCACCAGTTCTGCCAGGCCAAGCGCGTCGAAGCTTTGATAATCCGCGATCTTCATCGACGTCACGCGATCTGAGCCAGAAAATCAGCCTTGGACCAGAGATCCTGCGTCTCGATGATCCGTCCGTCCTGGAATTTGAACAGATGCAGGCCGGGCAAGGCGAACGGTTTTGGCTCCACAGCAGTCTCGGTCGCGCGCGTGGCGACATGACCCGTCATCGTATAGACGACGGCGATGCTGTCGGCGGAGCGTATGCGCTCCCGCTCCTGCCAGACGACATCCGGCATCATTCTGAAAAACCCTTCCAGTCCGGCCTGGAGCGCTGAAGCGCCGGATCGCGTCTTGCTCATGGCCACTTCGACATGGCTTCCGTCATCCGCGTAGAGCGCGGCGGCGGCGGCGGCGTCATGGCGATTGTAACTATCGTAGAACCGGTCGATAAGCTGATCGTGAGACAACATGGGACGTCTTTCGGTCGAGCCGCGTCGCGGCTGCCAAAATGGGAGATGGGAAGGCAAGGCGCGGGGCGCGCCTTGCCGGATTTGTCCGGATCACCAGTCCATGCCGGCGAGCTTCTTGACCTGGGCGACATAACCTTTGCGATCGACTTCGTCGAAAAGGCGGGCGCGCAGGCGTGGAGCCGGGCTGGCGTTGACATTCTCGAACAGGGCCACGCGACCGGCGAGCGCGCTCGCGGTCATGTCCCAGATGAAGTTCATCAGCAATTCCTTCTGCATCGCCGAGACGCCATGGCCGGGCAGCAGATCCTTGAGATGATGGCCGATCTCCGGATTCTGGTAGGCAGCCTTGCCGAACCGCATCACCAGGCCTTGGCCGCACATTTCCTGCAAGATGTGGATGATGCGCGGATAATGCTGGATGGAATAGAGACGGCCAGCCGTCAGCATACCGACATCCGGCGCCATGACATCGGCTTCCGTCGGCTTGGCCTTGGCCTCGGCCGCATAGATGAAGGCGCGCAGCGTCTGGGCATATTCGATCAGTTCTCCCAGCATCATCTGAACGGCCGGGATCTTGTCGGTGCCGAGGACCTCGATGACCATCTGGCCCGCGCCGACGAACAGTTCCGCCTTCACAGCCAGGCGCGTCAGCACATGCCAATGGGCGAACACGCAAACCGGACCATACCATTGCATGGCGGTCGGATCTCCGAGATTGAAGATGCGCTCGGTCGGCACGAACACATTGTCGAAGACGATGAATTGGTCTGCTTCCTCGCCGCGATGGCCGACCGGATGATCGAAGGGATCCGAGCCCGGCTGCGACACCATTTCGCGGGAGATCATCTTGATGCCGGGAGTGTTGATCGGAACAGACCCCCAGATGCAGGCGTCCGCCGGCGTCGACTGGATGCCGCCCAGATTGGTGAAGAAGATTTCATTGGCTTGCGCCGCGATCGAGCCGACGGTCTTGGCCCCTGAAATCCGGATGCCACCCTTCTCGACAGACTTGACCCGCAGCAGCGAACCCTCTGCCGCCTTCGGATCGGAGCGGTCGGTCTGCGGACCCGCCAGACTTTCGGAGGCGGTGAGATTGTTTTCGCGTCCGAAGGCGATGTAGCTTTCGATATTCTCGGCGAAATCGGGGCTGCAGCCGTCGACAAGCGACTTCTTCGCCTTGAAGGTCGGCAGATAGGCGGCCAGACCCACGGCGATCGCCGGCGCCAGATCCGGCGGACGGCCAAACGTGCCGCCCGTCTTGAGGCTTGTATATTCGATCATCTTGCGACGATCTTCCAGATCTTGCCGGGTGCGGGGTATCTGCCAGGAGCGGCTGACAATCTCATTAGTCGTCGGCTCGAGATATGTCGTGGCGTCGGCATATTCTTCAGTGAACTGATCGTCGAACATCGACGCGAGCAGATCGACGCCTGCCTTCAGCGCCGGTTCGTCGGTCACCTTCTCGACGCGCTTGCCGCCGACCCAGAGCTGACGCCCATCATCAAGCGACGCCTTGAACTCGTCGCCTGTCTTCAGGCGGCTCACGACCTTTGTCTTCGCGGCGGACAGTGTGTTGACCATTGGCTTCTCCTAAACCCTCAAGTCGGACGCCCCGCCCTGCCGTGTTCGTCAGGCGATCAACGGAAAAACAGGCGTCCAGTGTGGCCCCGTGCGGCTTCCTGGAGCCGACGGAGGTCAAGGTAACCTTCAACCAATTAAAATCAACCAAAATTATTGGTTGGAGTATTTTGATGGTCGCCTAAAAAATAGCCCCACATGCAAATACCGCTCGAAAAACGCGCAGAACAACGGGATTCTCGGTAGTTTGCAGGTCATCTTCCCGCATGCAGAGTGCGTTTGACGGCGTTTCTAGCCCAACAAAAAGGCAAAAAAATTTTGTGATATTCTCAACCGAGATCCAACCAAAAAATAATGGTTGAATCTCTGTTGACGCTGTCGACAGTGAGATTATAGTCCCCCGGCAGACGAGGAAGCCAACCATTTTCGGTATGGTTGAGCTCCTTCGGCCAAGCAGTTGCCGCACAGGCTCATGGCAGCGGAGTTTTCCATGGCGTCTCTATCATCGACATCTGGCGGCGAACGCCGCCGCGGCGCCTCAGTCCTGGCGGCAGCGAACGCCGCCGGCCTCCGACGCGCAGGTCATGATGATCGACCCGATCCTGACGCCCGCCTTTCGCTCGAAACTGACCTCGGCGCGGGTCTGCCAGGATTGGTCGGCCAGTCCGCACCAGAGGCGTTCGACAGGCATCCGGTCCTCGATCTGGTTCAGGAGATAGACCGCGCCGGTCTTCTGCTTCTGCCAGAGAACGGCATGCAGCGCGCCGCCCGGCTTCACGGCGCCAAGCGGTTGAGAATACCAGTGCGCCAGGGTGGCGCCGCAGGCGATGGGCTTTCCGCCCTCGTTCTTGAGAGTGATGGCGATCGGCAACAGTCCCTTGGACCCGCGCTCCAGCGGCGTGGCGAGGGCGCCGGTTACAGGAATGGCGGCGAAGAAGATAGCTACGGCCAGAAAAGATTGAATATGTCTCATATGTGGCTCCTTTGAATTTATAAAGGCCTACCATCGAGATATATTCATGTAAAGGACACAAAAAAGAAGGGAACAGCAATGAAAAATAGAACTATCTATGGACTTCTTGCGTCAGTTGCTTTTGCAATATCGGCGTCTATTGTGCATGCCCAAGATATAAAATCGATCGCAATTCTTACGCCAGAGCAGGGAACAGACTTTGGCTGGAATCAGCAAGGCGTCGAAGGAGCGAAGGCGGCCGGCAAGGCGACGGGCGTCGAGGTGGTGACGGCCGAAAATCTCGGCTATGGCGATGTGCGCCCGACTCTGCGCGAACTGGCGGAAGACGGCAATGCGCTTCTGATCGCGCATGCCAGCGGCTACAACACTGCAGCGCCCGAGATTGGCGCAGAACTTGGCGTCAAGGTGGCGATCGTCGACAGCCCGAAATCGCTCAAGAAGGACGCAGTCGCCGATTATACCGCCAGCGGCCATGAAGGCGCTTATCTCGGGGGCCGTCTTGCCGCCAAGATGTCGCGCTCCGGAACGGTCGGCATCGTCGTCTCCGGCGAGCCGCCCTCATGGAATTCGCAGTCCGCCGCCTTCGCCGAGGGCGTGAAGGCGGAAAAGGCGTCCACCGTCATCCGTTACGCGGTCATCGGCCCGGCTGCCTATTCCGACGCCGCCGGCGGTAAGCGCGTGACCGAATCGTTGATCGCCGCCGGCGCCGACATTATTTTCGGCCAGGGCAATGGTTCCTCCTTCGGCATGCTGCAGGCGGTGGAAACGACAAAGGCGACCGATGGCGGCAAGGTGCTGTTCATCGATGTGATCGGCGACAAGTCCACGATCGACAAGGGCTATCTGCTGAGCTCGGTGCTGTGGAACCTCACCCCGGTCTATACGGCCATGATCGAGGACCTCAAGGCGGACAAGTTCGGCTCGCGGAACTACAATATCTCGCTCAAGGACAATTCGGTGTCACTGCTCAAGACCAAGCAGATCCCGGACGATGTCTGGACATCGGTGATGGCGATCCGCGACCAGATCATCGCGGGCGAGATCAAGATCACGCCGAAATTCGATGCGGATTCCGTGCACGCCCTCGTCAGCCAGTTGAAATGATGAGGCTGGTCCGGGGAGGAAACGCCGCCCTGGACCACATGACTGTTCGGAATGCGCAAATTATGGCGGTAGCTTAAATGACGTCCACTCCCGCAGCGGCTCCGGCGCCTAGCCGGCCGATTGTCTCCCTGAAAGGCGTTACCAAACGCTTCCCCGGCATTGTCGCCAACGACTCCGTCTCGATCGATTTCTTCCCGGGTGAAGTGCATGTGCTGCTGGGGGAAAACGGGGCCGGGAAATCGACATTGGTCAGCATGCTGTCCGGGCTGCAGCAGCCCGATGACGGCGAGATCCATATCGACGGAACGCGGACGGCAATTCAATCCCCGCAGCACGCCTTGTCCATCGGCATCGGCACGGTGTTTCAGCATTCCATGCTGGTGCCCAGCCTAACGCTGGTGGACAATGTCAATCTCGGCGGCCGTTGGTGGCGCAGCCCGGACAGACAGGCGATCGCCGCGCGGATGAGCGAGACCGCCCATTCGATCGGCGTCGAGGTCACGCCTATGGCCGTGGCGAGCAGCCTGTCTCTCGGCGAGCAACAACAGGCCGAGATCGTGCGCGCGATGATGCGCGGCAGCCGGTTTCTCATTCTCGATGAAGCCACGGCGATGTTGACGCCCAAGGACGCGGAGAGGCTTGGGCAGTTGATGCGCCGTCTGGTGGCGCAAGGCCTCGCCGTGATCTTCATCACCCACAAGCTCAATGAAGCGGTGGCTTACGGCGACCGCATCACGGTCCTGCGCCTCGGCAAGAAGGTCGGCGCGATCGCGCCGGACGCCCTGAAGACGCTTGGACCGGAAAAGGTCACGCAGGAAATCGTCCGGCTGATGTTCGGCCAAAGCGAGGACCGAAGCGCTCCAACGACCACCGACGCCAGACCGGCGGCGCGGACTACCCTGGGCGAGCCGATACTGGAAATCCTCGCGCTCGAAGTGGATGATCCGGCCGTGCCGGTGTCCGGCGTCGAAATGAAGATCCGCGCAGGCGAAATCGTCGGCGTCGCCGGCATTGACGGCAATGGACAAAAGCAACTGGCGGAAGCGCTGGCCGGCCAGCGGCCGGTTCGCAATGGCCGCATCTATCTCGACGGCGCGCCGCTGGAAGATCTCTCCGTGGGCGACCGGCGCAAGCGCGGTCTGCGTTATGTAACCGACGACCGCCTGGGCGAGGGAACGGTCGGCGCCTTCCCGGTATCGATAAACCTTCTGCTCAAGCAGATCGGCGAGGCGCCCTTCTGGCGCAGGGGCTTCGAAAACCCCGCCGAGATCGCCGCCAACGCCCGCCGGCAGGTGGTCGAGTGCGACATTCGCACGCCCAGCATCGATACGCCGGCGGGCAAGTTGTCCGGCGGCAACATCCAGAAGCTGCTCTTGGCCCGCGAACTCACGGGCGCCGCCCGGGCAGTGATCTTCGCCAAGCCGACCTATGGGCTCGATCTGCAGAACATCGCGGCATCGCGCCGGCGCATTCGCGAGGCCGCCGACGCCGGCAAGGCAGTGCTGGTGTTCTCGACGGAGCTCGACGAACTGATGGAACTGTCCGACCGCATCGCTGTCATGTCGCAAGGACGCGTGGTCGGCATTGTCGACAATGACGCCGCCGCCCGCCAGCGGATTGGCGAACTGATGAGTGGTGTGGCCCAATGAGCATGGACATTTCCAGCGTCGCCAAAGGCGGCGAGGCGACGACGAAAACGACGGCCGCACCCTCGGGCGAAGCGCTGCGCGAGCGCCTCCATACGGTGCTTTTGTCGGTGGGGCCCCTGGTGGCCGCGCTCTTCATCGCCAGCCTGATCCTGCTGCTGATGGGCGCCGATCCGCTCGCTTATTACGGCTATATCGTCAAACGGGGGCTCTTGTCGCCCACCGGCCTTCAGGCGACGTTGACCGGCATGGGGCCACTGCTGCTGATCGCGGCCAGCTTGATCGTAGCCTTTCGCGCGGGGGTGTGGAATCTCGGCGGCGATGCCCAATTTCTGCTGGGCGCGGTGTTTGTCGCGGCCACCGCGCCGCTGCTCGTCCAGGTCCTGCCGATATGGGCCACTCTGATCGTCAGCTTGGCGATTGGCGCGGTCGCCGGGGCCGTCTGGTCGATCGTTCCGGCGCTGTTGCGCGCCTATCAGGGTGTCAACGAAATCATCACCACGATGATGATGACCTTTCTCGGAGTCTCGCTGGCCAATGTGCTGGTGAAACTGCTGTTTCTCGACCCGTCCACCACCGTGCCGCAAACGCGGACCTTGCCGGTGGAAGACCGCCTTCCCCGGTTGTTCGACACCACGGTGTCGAGCGGCGTTCTCATCGGCCTGGCTGCGATCCTGATCGTCCACTTCGTCATGGCCAGAACTGCTTTCGGCCTCAAGCTGCGGGTGGTCGGCGCCAATGCGCGCGCCGCAGTCCATGCCGGGCTGCCGGTGTCGCGACTGACTGTCGCCGTATTCGCTCTGTCGGCCGGCCTGTCGGGCCTGTCGGGCGCCACGGCCATCCTCGGCCAATACGGCAATGTGCGAGCGGACTGGAACCCCGCTTATTCGCTGACCATCGTGCCTTTGGTGTTTCTGGCCCGCTTCAACGGCTTCGCCACGATCGCCTTTGTGTTTTTCTTTTCCATGCTGTCGATCGGCAGCGAGAGCGCAGCGCGACGCATGGGCGTTCCCAATTATTTCACGCTGGTGACCATGGCGGTGCTGCTCATCCTGCTCGCCATCACCGAAACGCTCGATCAACGCCGGCGCGATCGCAAGAGGGTCTGACCATGTCGCTTTTCACCGAAGCCTTCCTCACGGCCTTGTTGGTCGGCGCCATCGCAGCCGGCATCCCGCTTCTGCTGGCGGGATTGGGCGAGCAGCTCTCCGAAAAAGCAGGCGTTCTCAATATCGGCATCGAAGGCATGATGCTGTCCGGCGCCTATTTCGGCTTTCTTGTGGCGTGGAAGACGGAGTCTGCGGCGCTCGGCTTTGTCGGCGGCGTCGGCGGCGGCATGATCGTGGCCGCCCTGATGGCGCTGCTTTGCGTGCGCATGGGACTGAACCAGATCGTCATCGGCATCGCGTTGACGCTCGGCGCGGAGGGGGCCACAGCGCTCCTGCATCATGTGCAGTTCAGCCAGAGCTATCCGCGCCTCTCCGCGCCGATGACGTGGACGATCCCCGGCCTGTCACAGATTCCCGTCCTCGGGCCGGCCTTGTTCAGCCGCGAACCCGTGGCCTATCTCTCGCTACTGCTCGTGGGCGTCTTCGCCTATGCCTATCGACGCACCTATTGGGGCATTGCGCTGCAGGCGGCGGGAGACAAGCCGGCGGCGCTGGATTCCGCGGGCGTCGATGTCATCCTCATCCGCTCCGGCGCCGTGCTGATCACCGGGGCGCTGGTCGGGCTGGGCGGCGCCTTCATGGCGATCGTCGGCGCGGGCATTTTCGTGCCTTTCATGACGAGCGGTCAGGGTTTTATCGGCATCGTGCTGGCCATGCTGGCGCGCGGCCAGCCGCTCTGGGTGCTGGGCGGCGCCATCCTGTTCGGCGCCTGTCTGTCGCTGACGACGGCGCTGCAGGTGGCGGGCGTCGATATTCCGACCGACGTCATCCAGATGCTGCCCTTCGCCGCCGTGATGCTGGTGCTGGTGTTTCTCGGCAGGAAGGCCAATCTTCCCAATGCGCTCGGAGCCGCCTATGTGCGCGGAGCCCGCTAAAAGCGCCGAAGGCGGAGCCGGCCAATGCCGGTCCGCCCCGTCGTATCGGTTACACCGCGTCGATCGATGCCATGACCGCAGCCGCGCCTGCGCCGATGTCGCAGGTCTCAGGCGCGAGCTTGTTCAACGCCGCGCCCAGCGCAGCCACCGCGGTCAACGCATAGATCGGTTGAGCCGTCGGGCCCATATGGCCGATGCGAACGAGCTTGTTGTGCGTCTCGCCGCGTCCCGACGAAATCATCACGCCGTAGTCGTCGCGCATGATGCGCCGCAATTCAGTCTCGTCGACGCCGTCCGGCAAGGCGACGGCGGTCGCGGTGGGCGAGGCGATGTCGTCGCGCGCCGCCCAGAGCCGCAGACCCATGGCCTTGATTCCGGCGCGGCAGGCGTCCGCCGTTCTGGCGTGCCGCGCCCAGACCGCCTCCGGCCCTTCCGCCAGATAGAGGTCGAGCGCCGCCTCCAGCGCGTTGATCTCCGCGACCGAGGGCGTGAAGGGGAACGGCTTTTCCGGCCGCCAGGCATGCTCCCAGTCGAGAATGCTGAGAATGGATCCCCGCGGCGCCTGCGGATTGGATTTGATCTTTTCCCAGCCCTTGCCGCTGATGGCGAGCAGCGACAGGCCCGGAGGGCAGCCCAGGCACTTGTTCGGGCCGGTCACGAAGATATCCGCATGAACGGCGTCGGGCAGGATGTCCATGCCGCCGAAGGACGACACCGCATCGACGATGAACACCGCCGGCGTCTTGGCCACCAGCGCCCCGATCGCCGCAACCGGATTGATGGTGCCGGACGGCGTGTCATGATGGCAGACGGCGACGACGGTGATATCGGGGCGGCGCGCCAGCATGGACGCGACCGCATCCGGATCGATCGTCTCATTGAAGGGCGTGCGGATTTCGAGATAGTCGCCGCAGCGCGGCTGCAGCCAGTAGCGATAACCGTCGCCATAGACGCCCGAGACCAGATTGAGCACGACATCGTCAGGTCCGAGCACGGACGCGGCGGCAGCCTCCAGACCAAGCACCGGCTCTCCCTGCAGGATCACCGGCGAAGACGCTGTCTGCATGGCCGCCATCGCCTTGGCGCTGGCCCGGGCATAGGTTTCGAGGAAGCCGGGGTCGTAATCGTAAAGCACGGGGCGTCCGAGCGCTTGCAGCACGGCGGGATAGCAATTGACCGGTCCGGTGGTCAGGGTGAAGATCGTGTCCTTGGGAGGCTGTGTCATGCGGATTTTTCTCCAGGCGGATGGGATGTCGCGAAATCAACCAATATATCTACCAATTCTCATTATTGGTTGAACCGGATGCTGCACAATAGGTTTTGTCGGGCAAAAAGCAATTGCGGGATTGACCCGATTGGCTTAGCTGCTAAGGAAATTTGTCGTCGCAGCCTGGATATTCGCATCAACCATAAGGCCAACCATAGGGCCACCAAAGCAAAATGCGAACGGCACGGATTGAACTATGGCGCCTGGGAGGTTTGGCGTCGCGTCGGAGAGAGGACGAAGTTGGACAAGCAAGCGAAACGTCAGGCAGCGGAGATGCTGTCGCGTCCGGGGCCGCGCCCTTTGCCGAATGACGACGAGCCGAGCGATGTGGTCGGCTCTCTCAGGCGGATCATGGAGGAGCATGGGGTGATGCCGCCCGAGCGCGAGCTCGCCGAACGGCTGAACATCAAGCGCCACCAATTGCGCAAGGGGCTGCAGACGCTGCGCGATCTTGGCGAGCTGGAGCCTGCGCGCGCCGGCCGCCGGACATCGACGACCGAGGCGACGGCGCAGAGCGGCCGGCTGGTTCTGTCGACCAATCCGCTTGAGGTGATGGAAATGCGCATGATGCTGGAGCCGGCCCTGGCCAGGCTGGCGGCTCTGCGCGCCTCGCCCGCTGAAATCATCCGCATCGCCCAGGCGGCGAAATCGCCCGCCGGCATGAGCCCCAGTCAGGCGGACCAGATGTTTCACCGGGCTATCGCTGCGGGATCGCGCAACAGCCTCGCCAGCGAACTCCATCTTCTTCTGAACCAGGTTCAGAACGACAGTCGCCTGCGCTTTGCCGAAAGCGACGACGAAACCACCGCCGAGCGCATCGCGCAGCGAGACGCGGAGCACCAGCAGATCGCCGAGGCCATCATCGCCCGCGACCCCGACCGCGCCGAGAAATGCATGTGGGATCACCTCGCGGTGGTTCAGCGCAAGATTGCGGCCCGCCTCGGCGTCGGAAGCATGGACGGCTTCTAGGCCGTCCGCTTTCGCCTCGACAGACCCGAATTTCCTCGCTCCGCCGCCCCGCGCGGCCGGATCGCTTCGCCATGGAGTTTTTTCGATGCCGCATTTCGATGTCCTCATCCTTGGAGCAGGTTCTGCAGGCTCCGTTCTGGCCAACCGCCTATCCGCCGAGGCGCAGCGCACGGTCTGCGTGCTCGAGGCCGGCGGCATGCCCACCGATCCGGACATCGATGATCCGCTGCAATGGCCGTTCATCCAGGGCCGCGCCTATGACTGGGCCTTCGAGACCGTTCCCCAGCCGGGCACTGCGGGACGCGTCCATCCCTGGCCGCGCGGCAAGGTGTTCGGCGGATCGAGCTGCCTGCATGCGATGGCGCATGTGCGGGGCCATCGCGACGATTTCGCTGTCTGGGCCGAGGCCACGGCGTCTGCGCGCTGGTCCTACGAGGGACTGCTGCCAAGCTTCATCGCTATGGAGGATTTTTCCGGCGAGGCGAGCGCATATCACGGCAAAGGAGGGCCGCTCGCGGTCTGGAAACCTGCGGAAGAGGTGAGCCCGGTGGCTGAAGCCTATATGCGGGCGGGGCAGGAGATCGGCGCGCCGGCGCTCGGCGATCACAATGGCGAACATCTCAACGGGGTGGCGGCCAATTCGCTGACGATCCGCAACGGCAAGCGCGTCAGCGCCGCCCAGGCCTATCTGTTTCCCGCGCTCGCCCGCCCCAATCTCACCGTCCAGGGCGGCGCAACCGTGCACCGCCTGATCATTGAGGGCCGCCGCGTCACAGGCGTCGCCGTCACGATCGACGGTCAGGATCTGGTCTATAGCGCAGATGCGGTCATTCTGGCTGCAGGCGCGGTCGCCGATCCGCTGCTTCTGATGCGGTCGGGCGTTGGCGATCCGGTCGTGCTCGCCGAAGCGGGCGTCGATTGCATTTTATCGCGGCCTGAGGTCGGCAAGAACCTGCATGATCATCTGCTGGGCTCCGGCAACGCCTATCGCGCCCGCCGGCCCGTGCCGCTCTCGCGGCTGCAGCATTCTGAATCGCTGATGTATCTCAACGCCGAAGATCCATCGATTGCGACGGGACGGCCGGATGTGGTGCTGGGCTGCGTCATCGGCCCTTCAGCCTCGGAATGCCTGCCAGCGCTCGCGCCGGGAGAAGCCTATACCCTGCTGTTCGGCGTCACTCATCCGACCAGCCGGGGCGCTCTCCGCATCACCGGGCCGGAAATTGCCGACGCGCCCGTCATCGATCCCGCCTATTTGCAAACCGAAAACGACCGCCGGCTGTTTCGCCGGGCGCTCGATTACGCGCGCATGGTCGGCCACGCCAAGGCCATGGACGAGTGGCGCGCGGAAGAGGTGCAACCCGGCTCCAAACCTATGTCCGAAACGGAAAAGGACGCGTTCATCGCCAAGGCGGTCATCACCCATCATCACCCGGTCGGCACATGCAGGATGGGAGCCGATGACGCTGCCGTGGTCGATGCTGACCTTAAGCTCAACGGGCTGGACAACCTCTATATCGTCGACGCCTCGGTCATCCCGGCGATCACCTCCGGTCCTGTTCACGCCGCTGTGCTGGCCATCGCCGAAACATTTGCCGCAGCCTGGCCTTCCATATCCTCCGCGCAATAGGTCAGCGGACGGGGCAGATGCCGGCGGGGCTAGTCGCAAATACTTGAGGTCAACGCGCTGATGACCATCTGCGAAGAGGTTGCGGCTCCGAATTGTTGATTTTCACATCAATTTGATCCACTTTTTCATTTCGGAGAGGTCCACCTACGCCGCGAGAAAATGTTGGCGATCAACAGAATAGTTGCAATTAGGTGGTCCACCGCGAAATGAAAATGGGTCAAATCCAGCTGAAATTCAACACTCAGGCGCCAAGACTGCTATCGATGATCCGTTCCTGCCGGTCTTCCAGAACTATCCCGGTCAGGAGCTTAGGCCTTGGCAGCAGCACGCCATTGATGAGGCGCGAGCCGCTGCAAACCTGTGAGATGGACGGTCTCTTCACGAGGCTTTCATCGTCCGCTTCTGAAAGCATTCGTTGCTGCCCCTAGATGATTGCCTCTACACGCTACAGTCGCCCATTCCTCGGTTGACGCACTCTTCGTTGAACCGGCGCCTACAACGTTACGACATTTCCAGGTTGCTTGAGATCAATGTGGACAAGCGGCCAAAATAGATGCTCGAATCCTATCCCTGTGGATCATTTCACATAGATATTGCTGAGGTTCAAACCGCCGGGGGCAACCTGAAACGCAAACACCTCAGGAACGGGAACTGTCGCCTGTCGAGTTTGAGCAACACCAGACACGTGACCCGAGGGTGGCTCGCAAACTCGGGATATTCACTTGGCTCATCCGCAAGGCGGCTGGAATTGACATGTCCAACCATGATTAGCCCTCCGACGTTGTCTGACTGGACGCCGTGCGCTTTCGTTGGAACAGACGCCAGGTCACCACGAACAGCAGGGGAATGAAAAAGATCCCGAGCAGTGTGGAGGCGATGGTGCCGCCCATAACTCCTATGCCGATCGAGTTCTGCGCCTTCGAGCCTGGGCCGCTGGCGATCGCAAGCGGCAGGACGCCGAGGATGAATGCGAACGACGTCATCAGGATCGGCCGCAGCCGTTGCCTGGCGGCCTCGGCGGCGGCATGGAGGAGTTTGTCTCCACCCCGGATGCGCTCGACGGCGAATTCGATGATCAGGATTGCATTCTTCGCCGCCAGTCCGATCGTGGTCAGCAGGCCGACCTTGAAATAGACGTCGTTGGACTGTCCGAACAGCGTTGCCGCAGCAAGCGCGCCGAACACCCCGATTGGAACCGACAGAAGAACCGCAAAAGGAATAGTCCAGCTTTCGTAAAGCGCGGCGAGAGCCAGAAACACCACCAGCACCGAGATGAGATAGAGTTCAAGCGCCGAATTGCCGGACGATTCCTCCTGCGCGGAAAGGCCGGTCCAGGCGATCTGGTAGCCGCCGGGAAGCCCGTCGACGATTTTGACGATTTCCTGCATCGCCTCGCCGGAGCTGGCATTGTTCGCCGCTCCCTGGATCTGGATGGCGGGGAAGCCGTTAAACCGCTCCAGTCTTGGAGATCCCTTCGTCCAGCGTCCCTTTGCAAAGGCGGAGAATGACACCATTTCATCGTCCGAATTGCGGACATACCACTTTTCTAGGTCTTCCGGCTGCATGCGCGCCGGCGCGTCGCCCTGGATGTAAACGGGCTTGATCCGCCCATTATAGTTGAAGTCGTTGATATAGCTGCTGCCCCATGCGGCGGACAGCGTGCTGTCGATATCGGACAGATTGATATTCAGCGCGCTTGCTTTTTCCTGGTCTATATCGACCACGAAGGCCGCGGCGTCCTCAAGACCGTTCTGTCGCGTGTTGCTGAGCTTCGGATTGCCCCTCGCTTGCCGCAGGACTTCGTCGCGAGCGGCGAGCAATTCGCTGCGGGGACGGTTTTCGGTGTCCTGAAGGTAGAATTCGAAACCGGCCGAGTTGCCGAAGCCCTGGATCGCCGGCGGAGCGATGACGAACACGCTGCCGTCGCTGATGCCCGACAAGGCGCCCATCGCGCGTTTGGCGATCGATTGCGCGTCGGAGCCGGCAGCGGTCCGCTCCTTGAAGTCCTTCAGGTTGAGGAAGATCTGCGCGACATTCTGGCCCTGTCCGGCGAAATTGAAGCCGATGCTGCCGAACGCGCCGACGACATTGTCCTTTTCCTTGGTCAGGAAGTAGTCGATCGTCTGATCCAGCACCTTGCGCGTCCGGTTGACTGTTGCGCCCGGCGGCAGCTGGATGCTGACGAGCAGGCGGCCCTGATCTTCCTGCGGCAGGAACGATGTCGGCAGCTTGACGAACAGCCAGCCGGCCGCCGCGCCGATGATCACGAACAAGACGCAGAACTGCAGCGCCCGCTTCAGGATTGCGCCGGTCGCTGCGCCATAGCCGCTGGTCGTCCTCTCCATGATCCGTTCGAACCAGCCCGCCAGGCCCCGCTTTGTCGCATGCGCGCGCGGCTTGAGAAGCGTCGCGCAGAGAGCCGGCGTGAAGACGAGCGCCACGGCGACGGATAGAACCATCGCTGACACGATGGTCACCGAGAACTGCCGATAGATGACGCCGACGGATCCCGGGAAAAACGCCATGGGCACGAAGACCGCCGACAAGACGGTGGCGATGCCGATCAGCGCGCCGCTGATCTGCCCCATGGACTTGATGGTCGCAGAGCGGGGATCAAGTCCTTCTTCATCCATGATGCGCTCGACATTCTCCACCACGACGATCGCATCGTCGACCAGAAGGCCGATCGCGAGCACCATGGCGAACAGCGTCAGCGTGTTGATGGTGTAGCCGAACAGCGCCAGAACGCCGAACGTGCCCAGCAGCACCACGGGGACAGCGAGCGTCGGCACCAGCGTGGCGCGAAAATTGTGCAGGAAGACCAGCATGACGATGAAGACGAGAATGACCGCTTCCACCAGGGTCTTGCCGACATCCTCGAGAGACAGTCGCACGAAGGGCGTCGTGTCGTAGGGGTAGTAGATCTTCACATTCGCCGGCAGGCTGGATTCGAGCTTCGTCAGGGCGGCGCGAACATCGGCGGCGGTTTGCAGGGCATTGGCGTCGCTGGTCAACTGTATGCCGAGGCCGGCCGCATTGTTCTTGTTGTAGACCCCTGACGTCACATAGCTCTCGGCTCCGATCTCGACGCGGGCGACATCTCTCAGCCGGACGATCGCGCCATCCTTGTCGCTCTTGACGATGATGTTTCCGAATTGCTCGGGCGTCTGCAACTGGCTGCGGGCGGTGACGGTCGCGTTGAGCTGCTGCCCGTCGACCTGCGGCAGCGCGCCCAATTGTCCTGCGGAGACCTGGACATTCTGATCTTCGATCGCGCTCTTCACGTCGCCGACCATGAGCTGATATTTGTCGAGCTTGTCCGGCTCCACCCAGATCCGCATCGCATAGCCGGAACCGAAAATCTGGGTGTCGCCCACGCCTTCGATGCGACGGATGGGATCGTTGACATTGCTGTCGATGAAATCCGCGAGATCCACAGGCCTCAGCGCATTGTCTTCGGAAACGAAGGACACGACCATGAAGAAGCCGGTGCCGGCTTTCGTCACCGTCAGCCCGTTCGACTGCACCGCCTGCGGCAACTGGCTGGTGATCAGTTGCACCTTGTTCTGAACCTGCACCTGGGCGATGTCGGGGCTGGCGTCGGAGGTGAAGACCACCGACACCGAAGCCTGGCCCGTGGATGTCGAGGTTGCGGTTATGTAATCGAGATTGTCGATGCCGGTGAGACCTTGCTCGATCACCTTGGTGACGGAGTTTTCCACCGTCTGCGCATCGGCGCCGGGATAGGTCGCGGTGATCCGGATCGTTGTCGGGGCGACTTGGGGATATTGGGAGATCGCCAGGGATGTTATCGCCAGCGCGCCGGCGAGCATGACGGAAATGGCGAGAACCCAGGCGAAGACGGGCCGATCTACAAAAAATCTGGACATGGCGTTCAGCGCTGCGTGACGGCGACGGAGCCGGATTCGGATTTGGCCGCAGGATCTGCCGCGGCGGCGAGATCACCGGTGGCCGGATCGAGCTTGACCTCTTTGGCCTCGACCGCATCTCCGGACCTCGCCCTCTGACCTCCTTCCACCACCAGCCTGTCGCCGGGGGAAAGGCCTCCGGTGACGATCCAGGCATTGCCCTGCGACCGCGCCACGCCGAGCTTACGTTCGACGATCTTGCCGTCCGCGCCGACGATTTTGGCAATCGCGTCGCCGGCCACATTGCGATCGATGGCGCGCTGGGGCGCGAGATAAGCGCTGTCGATCTGTCCGTCTTCTATGATGGCGCGCACATACATGCCCGGCAGCAATAGATGATCCGGGTTGGGAAATACGGCCCGAACGGTCACCGAGCCGGCCGTTTCGCTGATCGCCGCTTCTGCGAATTGCAGTTTTCCCTTCAGCTGGTAGCTCGACCCGTCTTCCAACGTCAGGCGAACAGAGGTTTGGTCGGCGTGCTTCAATTTGCCGTCACGAACAGCCTGCCGCCAACGGAGCAGGTTCTCGCTCGGCTGGCTGATTTCGACATAAATGGGATCCAGTTGGCGGATCGTCGTCAAAGCCGTCGTCTGAGCCGATGTCACCAAGGCGCCGGTATTGACGGTGGAAGCGTCGATCCGGCCATCGATCGGCGCGCGTATTTCGGTGTAACCGAGATTGATGCGGGCGGATTTGATCGCCGCTTCTGCGGAGGCGACATCAGCCTTGGCCTGACCCAAAGCCAGAAGCGCGTCTTCATAATCCTGGCTGGAGACGGCGCGCTCATCGTTGAGACGCTTCAGCCTCTCGGTTTTGGTCGCAGCATTGCGTTCGGCGGCCTGGGCGCGCGCCAGGGTCGCTTCTGCGCTCGCGAGCGCCGCCTGATATGTATCGGGATCAATCCGGTAGAGAAGATCGCCTGCCTTGACGTCGGAACCCTCGGTGAACTCGCGCTTGACGATCAGGCCAGTGACCTGCGGTCTGATTTCAGCGGCGTTGAACGCGACGATGCGCCCCCCGAATTCTGATGTGAGCGTCACGGTCTGCGGCTGCATGGCGACGACAGATACGACGGTTGGTTTGCTTGCCGCCGCGGATGCCGGCTTGTTGTCCTCGGAACAGCCGGCAAGCAGCAGAGGCGCGATCGCGAGGCAGAGGATAGAGCGGGTCATGGTTGCCTTTCATCTTGCGTCTGCAGGCTTGTTGCGACGCAGCATGGTCTCATCCCTAGACAGACCCTGTCGCAAAAGTTTGCCAGCCTTCCGACGAAATTGTATCAAAGTGTATGCCGTCGCCGTCTCTGGATGGAAGCGACGACATTTTTTTACACTTTTCCGCGTGTCTTCAGTCGGAAGCGCCTGTATCTACGGGGCAAAGACGAGAGAAGATTTATGTCCAGTCCTCACATCTTCGTGGTCGACGACAATCGGGACATCAGGGATCTGGTCGCCCGATATCTGACCGATCATGACTATCGGGTCACGCCGCTGGCAAATGGCGTCGAGTTCCGCAGGATGATGGACCGCGCCCAACCGGATCTCATCGTCCTCGACATCATGATGCCCGGCGAGGACGGCTTGAGCATCTGCCGGCAATTGCGGACATCCTCTCAGGTTCCCGTAATCTTCCTGACGGCCATGGCGGAAGATGCAGACCGGATCATAGGTCTCGAACTCGGCGCCGACGACTATCTGGTCAAGCCGTTCAATCCCCGCGAACTCCTCGCCCGAATTCGCGCCGTGCTCCGCCGCGGCGGCGCCCAGGCCCAGACCTCGACCAATCGCGCCAAGCTTCTCCGCTTCGTCCATTGGCAGCTCGACATGGGGCGTCAGGAGCTTCTCGGCGACGACGGCGTAAGTGTGCCGTTGAGCACCGCCGAATTTCGATTGCTCAAGGTTCTCGCCGAACATGCGATGATCGTGCTCAGCCGGGAAAAGCTGCTGGATCTCACCATCGGGCGCAGCGCCGACCCGTTCGACCGCAGCATCGACAACCAGGTGAGCCGACTGAGGAAGAAAATCGAGATCGACCCGAAGAACCCGGTGATTATCAAGACTCATTGGGGCGGCGGCTATAGCCTGGCGGTGGATGTCGAGGTTCTCAAATGAGATGGTTCACGGCCAGCCTGACCCGGCAGCTGATCTCCTTGCTGTTGATGGCGCTGATCCTCGGACAGGTCATCCCCTTCGCTCTTTCCTGGCAGGAGCGGAAAGTCGCCATTCGAGAAACCTCGCTGACGGAGTTCATCGGCAGGGCCGCCGCTTTGTCGCGCCTTGTCGACAAGGCGCCCGAACTCCGTGACAACATTCTTGCCGCAAGCGCGACCAATTCCACTCGCTTCTGGTCCTCCGATCACTCGCCGATGGATGCGGCAGCCTGGATGAAGGAGGCCCAGAAGCGTTACGATATGGGCCTGGGGGCGAGTGACGCCAATGGCGACCGGGAAAACGACAAGCGCCTTCTTTTGCATATCGCCGAAAACCTTGACGCTTCCGATCTTCGTTGGACCGTCCTGACGTCGGAAGCCTGGGGAAAGCAGCCCGCGGCCAGCTACATCGAATTCGCCCAGAAGGACGGAATGGCGATCGTCACGCAACTGGCGGACGGGCGCTGGCTGAACGCGTTCTACTTCAAGCCCTTGAAAGGGGGCTTCTGGCGCCGCGATTCGATTTTGCCGATGGTCGCCACTGCGCTTGCGCTCTGCATCATCGGTGTCATTCTGGCGCGCGAGATTGCGAGACCGCTGAATGAGCTTGCAACGTCGGCGGAGGCGATTGGGCGGGGGGAGGCGGTCCAACTGAGCGAAGGGGCCGGCCCCACCGAGATCAGGCGCCTGAAACAGGCTTTCAACAGCATGCAACTGCGCCTCACCCGCTACATCGAAGACCGCACCCGGATGCTCGCCGCCATCGGGCATGATTTGCGGACGCCTCTGACCACCCTGAGACTTCGGGCGGAATTCCTTCCCGACGACGAGGCTCGGGAAAAAATCCTGGTCACCATCTCCGAAATGGAGGCCATGACCGCCGCAACGCTGGATTTCGCCAAGAGCGATGCGAGCGGCGAGGCGACCCGGCTCATGGATCTCGGCGCGCTCGTGGGCAGTCTTTGCGAGGATCTCGCCGAACTCGGCCATGACGTGACCTTTGAGGATGACGGCAAGCTGACATGCCGGTGCCGCCCCGACGGATTAAAACGCGCGGTCCGCAACCTCATCGAAAATGCGGTGCGCTATGCGGGACATGCCCGGGTGAGGTTGCAGGCGTCCGAGACGCTGATCGACATCAGCGTCGACGATGACGGACCGGGGATACCCCGCGAACAGATCGAGCAGGTTTTCCTGCCGTTTTATCGGCTCGAAAGTTCACGAAACGCCGGGACCGGCGGCGTGGGCCTGGGATTGTCCATCGCCCGCACCATCGCACGCCAACATGGTGGGGACGTTCTCATAGAAGTGAAAGAGCGGGGATTGACGGCGAGAGTCACGATCCCCCGCGCCTGACGACTGCTCAGCGCGACGCTGCGTGAATGGGCTAGTCTCGCCCGCAACAGAATGACGGCGCCTGGTCTAGAGCCGTTGCAGCGTCTCGTTGTTCGATGTCGTTTCCGGAGAAACCAGCCAGTCGCCGATCCTTGAAATGAAGGACGCCGGCATGAACCAGTTGGGCTCATAGCCGAGCATTTTTTGCAGGAAGCCCGCGGCGAAGCTGCCGTTTTCCTGGGCGTTCTCCCGGAAGGACCACCACGACCGGATATTGTCGATATCGGGCGCTACATGGGTTTGCAGGTGAAATTCCTGCTCCATGGCCGCTGCGTGGACGGAGAGGCAGAACATGGTGCAGACATAGCCCTCTGGCCAGAAGGCGCTCGGCGCGTCTGGATCGGGTTTCGTTGCGGGACCGCGGGCCTTGATCGGCATGTCGGCGATCAGTTCGCGAAACATCAGCGAGGCGGCGAAGGCGAAGAAGGCAGGGCGTTCGCTCTTGTCGCTCGGCCGCTGGCGGTCGATCATTTCCAGCCATCGTACGAAGACTGCGGCGATCTTGGCTCCATCTACGCTGAATTCGCAGCCGAGTTCGTCTTCCTGCGTCTCCACGAACCTCAGAAAGGCGGCCTTGAACCAGCGTAACCGGCGCACCGCGACGCGATAGGGTTCGTTGGTCGGCGGAAGGGGCGCTATCGGTTTGAACTGATCAGACATTGTCCGCATACTTCAGATAGAGCGCAGCCAGTGCTCCTGCATCTCGCGCCTTGCAGGCCGTGACGATCTGTCTGGCGAAGACCTGCGACAAATCGACGGCCGACATTAGCGCCATCTCCTGATCGGCCTCGTCGCGGGGGGACTGGAGCCAGAGAAGCACCGCGAAAACGGCCACGGCGATCGCTTCCTCGCCGGTCAAAATCCTGGTCTCGCTGGTCATGCGCCCCTGCAACACCTCCGTGTCCAGCATCGCGAATGTGAGCGCTGCGGCCAAGTCCGCTCCGGATGACGGCGTCGACGTCGCGATCGTCTGGCCGAAGGCCTTGCGGGCCGCCGTTTCGCTCACGAATACCGATGAAAGAGACATGCGCGCCGTTACGAGCTTCAGCGCCGGGTAAACCGTCGCCGCGAACAGGGCTGCAGGCTCTTCCTGTGTCGTCAGATCCGCCAGCAGGATGTCGGAATCGGGTTCGGCGCCGATCATCGATTTGGCCAGGACGGAGACCTGGGCGTTGACCTTGTGTCCCAGCCCCATCATCTCGTCGAGCAAAGCATTGGCGAAATCCGCCGCCGGCTTGGGCAGCCGGTCGGCCGTGGCGCGCGATTTCAACGCTTCTCCGCCCCGCTTGACCATGAAGCGGATGCCACGCAGCATTTCGCGGAGCGGGACGGGGTCGATCAGATTGGGCCGTGGCGATGTCACCTCTTGTCAACTCCATTGCAGACGACGAGAACTTAATCCAAAGCCGCCCCAGGGGGAAGCCTCAGAGCAACGCGCGGCGTCTCGTCCTGCGCATGAATTCTGTCGTCGTCGCATAGTCGCGCACGCCGGCCTGGCTGCCGAGCCCGGTCGCATTTTGCGCAGAGGACGCCTGGCCGAGATCGACGGCTTCCGGCAGCGGCAGACCCTTCAGCAATCCTGTGGCAAAGCCGCCATTGAAGCAATCGCCACAGCCGCAGGTGCATTTCACGTCCACCTCATAGGCCTGCGATCGAATTTCCTGGCCGTCGCTGTCGAGATAATAGGCGCCATTGCCGCCCATTGTGAGGATGACGCTTTTTGCGCCTCGATCGATCAGGAACTGCGCCAGTTCGCGATTGTTTGTGAGCCCCGACAGCGCTGCAGCCTCTTCCTCGGATGGAAGGAAATAGTCGGTATAGGGCAAAAGCGCTTCGACCTTCGGAAGGTCCGCCTTTGTCGAGGCGAAGACGTCGAGGGTGGTGATCACGCCGCGACGCCGCGCCTCCGCCATGATCTCGCGGGTGCGTCCGCTGTCGTCCATGCGGTTCATCAGCCCGACGCCGCCGACATGCAGGATCTTCGTATCAAGGAGGTCGTCGATCTCGGAATCCTCGATGAAGAAACCGTCGGTCGCGCCGCGCTTGTGCAGAGCGGGACGCTGGCCATCTGGCCGGGTGGTGACGACGGAGGAAGAGGTGGTGAAGCCCTCGCATCGGCTCATCAGTGCGATGTCGATGCCGAAGCTTGCAAGTTTCATCAGCACCCAGTCGCCCATGTCGTCATGGCCGACGCCCCCCACGGCGCGCGCCTTGAGACCATGCTTGGCGGCGACGATGACGGCGCTGCCGGCCGCGCCGGACACGGCCAGCGTGAATTCATCGACGAAATAGGTGTCGCCGCCCGGAGGAATGGCGGTGACGGGGCGGCAGAGGGCGTCGAAAGTGATGAAGCCCATGGAGGTGTAGTCAAATTTCGGCGCCATGACTTAGCCTCGTATCCGCTGCCCGGCCTGATCGAAGAAGAATGTGTTCGCCAGATCGAAGCTGATGCCGATTGGGGCGTCGATATCGCGGCGAAACTGTCTGTCGGCCTTGACCTCGATTTGTTTTGCGCCAGCGGAAATGGTCAGATAGGTGACGTCGCCGGTCGGCTCGACGCCATAGACGGTTCCGTTGATATATCCGCCTTCCGTCACGCGGCAGTCTTCGGGGCGAATGCCGAGCGTGGCAGGTCCGGACACATAGGCGGGGCAGGGCGCGGAGACGCCCGGCGCGTTGAAGGTTCCCCCGCTTGCGACGCCTTCGATCAGGTTCATCGGCGGACTGCCGATGAAGCCCGCGACGAAGGTGTTGGCGGGATCGGAATAGATCTGGTCCGGCGTCCCGACCTGCTGGATCACGCCCCGGTTCATGATCACGATCCGGTCGGCGAGCGTCATCGCCTCGATCTGGTCATGCGTGACATAAACGGTCGTCACTTTCAGCTGGCGCTGAAGATGCTTGATCTGCACCCGCATCGAGGCGCGCAGCTTGGCGTCGAGATTGGACAAAGGCTCGTCCATCAGGAAGACCTGGGGCTGGCGCACCACGGCGCGGGCAAGAGCCGCGCGCTGACGCTGGCCGCCTGACAGCGCGGACGGCTTGCGGTCGAGATATTCGCCGAGCTCCACCATGGCGGCGGCGTTGCGGATCATCTGGTCATGCTTGTCGGCGGGGATCTTCCGCATCCGCAGGGGAAAGCGGATGTTCTCGTAGATCGACATGTTGGGGTAGAGAGCATAGCCCTGAAACACCATGGCGACGTCGCGGTCGCGGGCGTCGATGTCGTTCATCACCTCGCCGCCGATGATGACCTCGCCTTCGCTGGGTTGCTCCAGACCGGCGATCATCCGCATGGTGGTGGTCTTGCCGCAGCCGGAAGGGCCGAGCAGAACGAGGAATTCCTCGTCTTCGATGTCGAGCGACATATGCTGGACGCCGATGAAGGCGCCGTATCGCTTGACGATGTTCTGAAGCTTGATCGAACCCATGGCTTATCCTTTCACAGCGCCCATCGTCAGGCCGCGCGACAGATGCTTCTGG
Organism: Rhizobium sp. FKL33; assembly: GCF_005222915.1. Taxonomy (GTDB): domain Bacteria; phylum Pseudomonadota; class Alphaproteobacteria; order Rhizobiales; family Rhizobiaceae; genus Rhizobium_E. The sequence continues at coordinate 239,038 of NZ_STFX01000006.1, read as the reverse complement.
ATGAGGACAACCAGGATCAGGATCGGCGCAAAGGCGAGGAAGGAGACGAGGGCTATGGCATTGTAAATGACGCCGTCGGAGCCGCCGGTGAAATTGGCGAGCGCGACCGACATCGTATAGGCGTTCTCGGTGGAGGCGAGAAGCAGTGTGAAGAGAAACTCGTTGATCGCGAAGATCGCCGCGATGACCGCCGCGGTGATGATGCCGGGCAGACAGGCGGGAATGATGATTTCCCGGAGGATCGTCAAGTCGCCAGCGCCATCGGTGCGGGCCGCGTCCTCCAGCTCTTTCGGGATATCCAGCATGTAGCTGCGGATGATCCAGGTCACCAGCGACAGATTGACCGCGGCGTAGACCAGCATCAACGCCCAGACGGAATCGAGCAGTCCGAGTTTCTTGAACAGGAAGAAGATCGGGATCGCCACGATCGCAGGGGCCATCATCCGGGTGGAGAGGATATAGAAGCCGATATCCTCGCGCCCCTTGAACTCGTATCGGGAAAGGGCGAAGGCGGCCGGGATCGCCAGCGCGAGATCGATAATCACCGAGCCGGTGACCGCCACGAGCGAGTTGCGCAGATATTTCCCGATCGGCCAGTCTTCCAGCAATTGACGCCAGGCGTCGAGCGAGAAGGTCGGGAAATAGATCGGCGATGTGGTGATGATCTCGGTTCTCGGGCGGAAGGCGATGGTCATGAACCACAGGATCGGGGCCAGGCAGACCAGCGCCCAGGCGCCGAGGATCAGGTAACGGATCAGAAGGCTTTCGCCACGGGTCCTACGTACGGAAGCCATCAGCTCTTCCCCGAATGGAAGGCGCGCTTGACGATCGTCTGCGCCAGGACAATGGTGATGATCAGCATCAGGACCGAGGCGGCCGAGGCGTAACCGAAGTTGAACATGCGGAAACCGGTTCGATAAATGAAATAACTCATGGTTTCCGTGGTCCCGCCCGGCGTTCCCTGCGTCATGATGAAGACATTGGCGAACATTGTGGTGATGTCGATGGCGCGCAGCGTCACCGCGACCACGATCACCGGCCGCATCATCGGCAGGGAGATGTTCCAGAAGATCGCCGGCCAGGACGCGCCGTCGAGACGCGCCGCTTCCTCGATTTCCTGATCTTGGCCCTGCAAAGCAGCGACGAAGATGATGAACAGGAAGGGGGTCCACTGCCAGACGTCGGCGACGATCAGCGTCAACCGCGCCAGCCAGACGGAACCAAGCCAGTCGACATTGCCGCTGACGATGCCGAGATGCATCAGGAGATCTGAAATCACCCGCCCGTCATTGAAGGCGAGCTTCCAGATGAAAGCGACGGCGGACGGCATGAACAACATCGGCATCAGGAACACGATGCGCCAGCCGCGAACCATGGGATCCCGATAGGCGAAATAAGCGATGGCCAGCGCGATCACCGTCTGCAGGCAGAGCGAAATGCCGCCGATGATCAGCGTGTTGCCGAGCGCGGCCCAGAATTCGCGATCCTGGAGGATCTCGATGTAGTTGTCGAAGCCCGCCCAGGTCCATTTGACGAATTTGACGACGAACAGGCTTTGATAGATTGCGAAGACGCCGGGATAGAGCGTGATCGCCAGAAGATAGATCAGGGCGGGTGCGACGAGCAGGTAGGGGAAGGCGGCCCGCAGCAGGGGCGAACGTCGCTTGTACGGACGCGCAGGGGCGGCGCGATGCGCCCCTGCGGTCTGGCTGCTTGCGTAAGTAGCCATTATCGCCTCAGAACGGCAGCGGCTTGCCGGCGCCGACATACATGCCGGGTGCGACATCCGCGTAAGCGACCGGCGCCTTGCCGCCCGAGAAGCCGTTCTTCTCCATGATCTTCTTCCAGGCGGTCTGGCCGTTTTCGAGCGCTTCCTTGGCGGAAATCTGGCCGGTCACGGCGCGGTTGATCTCGTTGCCGAGCGCCTGCTCCATTTCGAACATGCCGGGCAGGCGCGGGGCGCACCAGGCGTGTTCGAGGCTGTTGGCCCAGACTTCCATCGGCTGCGAGATGGCGCGCAGCCTTTCGTTGCCGAGCACCGAACGATAGCCGGGGGCGACGCCGTTGGCGTTTGCTTCGTTCATGGCCATGATCGAGGAGGTGGTGAGGAAGGCGAGCATCAGAAATGCTCCTTCCGGGTTCTGCGAGGTTGCGGCGACGCAGGACGTCGAGCCCGCGATGTTCGGCGGAGCGAAGACGCCGCCGGCGATGCGCGGCTCATAGATGGTGACGAAATCGTCGACGATTTTCGATTGGTCGGGCCGCATGGCCTGCGTTCCCGAATCCTGCCAGCTGATATTGGTCGCAACCTGGCCTCCCAACCATGCAGCGCGGTTTTCGCCCCAGCCTGCGCCAGAGGTTCCCTCGATCGCATTCTTCTGCAGCGCCATGATAATGTCCATGGCCTTCATGCCTGCGTCGGAAGCGAGTTGTGGATTCCACTGTTCGTCGAACAGCTTCAGCCCGGCCTGAGCGCCGATATGCTCCCAGGTGTAGGTCGACCAGAAGCCGCGGGCGAGCATCATGCCGAGGCCGGCCACGCCGCCGCCGAGCTTGTTGGCCTCGCCGCTGATGCGGATGAGTTCGTCATAGGAAGGAACGGACTTGGATTTGTCGATCGGCCCGCCGAGGATCTTTTCGACGATCGACTTGCGCAGATGCACCATCTGGATGTCGCAGTCGAAGGGAATGCCGACGAGCTTGCCGCCGAAGTAACCGTAGTTCAGGCGATAGGTGTCGTAGAAATCGTCAAGCGGCAGCTTCCACTTGGCGGCGTAGTCGTCGAGTTCGGCGAGGAATCCCGGAGCGGCGAAATCGCCGAGCCAGGGCGAGAAGAACTGCAGCGCGTCGAAGGACGCGTTGCCGGACACGAATTCGGCGACGGCCTTGTCATAGAAGCTGTCGTCCGGGATCGGCACGAGTTCGACCTTGATGCCCGACAGCGCTTCGAAGGGCTTGAGGCCCTCGGCGGCGGAATCCTGGTCGGCGGCGCCGATGGCGAAGCGAACCGTCTTGCCGGACTGCTCGGACCGGACCTTCTCCCAGTCGACGGTGCGGATCCAGTCCTTGGCCGGATCCCACAGCGGATCGGAGCTCAGCTTGTAGAGTTTGCGGTAATCCTCGCGCACATAACCGTCGACCGAGATCTTGTCGAGCGTCGCCTGGATGTCAGGCAGATTGGACTGCGCGAAAGCCGGCAGTTTCAAGCCGGCCGCTCCCGCTGCAAGACCCACCGTGGCGGTGGTGCGCAGAAACGAGCGACGGGATACGCTTTGTTTGAACAATGTCATCGTCAGAATCCTCCCAAACGTCACTCGCGTCGAGTGACAAGCCTTCCAGGCGGAACATCAGGACGCGACTCCGTTTCCCCCGCGTCTGTTGCCTGAAGTGAACTTTAGTTTCACAGATATACACTATGTACGGATTGATACCCCTGTCAATCCTCCTTTTCAGACAATCATCGCCGCAATGCAGCATAAACTTATGTTGACAGAAAAAACAAATGTGCAATAACCAAGGCCATAACCTTGGAGGAAATCATGCCTACGAATGTCGCCCTCACGGGCCTCGCCCGCGATCTCGCCGCCAGAGCGGACTCTGGAAAACCCATACGCATCGGATTGGTCGGCGCTGGCGAGATGGGCACCGACATCGTGAGCCGCGTCGCGCATATGAATGGCGTCCAGATCGGCGCGATCAGCGAATTGAAGCCCGGCGCCGCCCAGAGATCGGTCGAAATCGCCTATGGCGACAAGGAGCGGGTCGTCGAGGTGAGCAATGGCGATCAGGCCAACGCGGCGATGGAGCAAGGCAAAGTCGCCATCACCGACAATGTGAACGCGCTTCTCGATGCAGGCCTCATCGATGTCGTGGTCGACGCCACGGGCATTCCCGCCGTCGGCGCCGAGATCGGTCTGACCGCAATGGAGCGCGGCAAGCATCTCGTGATGATGAATGTCGAGGCCGACATCACCATCGGCGCCTATCTTCGCGCCGAGGCGGAGCGGCTGGGCGTGGTCTATTCGCTCGGCGCCGGTGACGAGCCGTCGAGCTGCATGGAGCTCATCGAGTTCGTCAGCGCCATGGGCCACCGGATCATCAGCGCCGGCAAGGGCAAGAACAACCCGCTCAACATCGACGCGACGCCTGACGCCTATGCGAAGGAAGCGTCTGACCGTCATATGAACCCGCGCATGCTGGTGGAATTCGTCGACGGCTCCAAGACCATGGTGGAAATGGCGGCCATCGCCAACGCCACAGGCCTTACCCCCGACAAGCCCGGCATGCACGGCCCCGCCTGCAGCCGCGAAGAGCTCAACAAGGTTCTGATCCCCGAAAGCGCCGGCGGCGTCTTGTCCTCGTCGGAAGGACGCGTCGACTTCACCATCGGCAAGGGCGTAGCTCCGGGCGTTTTTGTCGTCGCCGAGATGGATCATCCGCGCATCTGGGAGCGCATGGAAGATCTGAAGATGGGCAAAGGCCCCTATTTCACCTTCTTCCGTCCTTATCACCTGACGTCGCTCGAAGTGCCCCTGACCTGCGCCCGCGTCGTGCTTTACGGCAAGGCCGACATGCAGCCTCTGCCCCGGCCGGTCGCCGAAGTGGGCGCGCTCGCCAAGAAGGACCTGCAGCCGGGCGACCGTCTCGATCAGATCGGCGAATATTGCTATCGCGCCTGGATCATGACGGTGGAGGACGCGAAATCGGCCGGCGCCATTCCCTGCGGCCTCCTGGCTGGCGCAACCGTTACCCGTCCGATCAAGAAGGGCGAGTTGATCACCACCGCCAATGCCTCGGTCCCGGCCGACAGCAAAATCGCCGCGCTGCGCGCTCGCCAAGACGCCATGCTGGGGCTTTGATCATGACCGCGCCGGACAACAGACCCTTCGCCATCCGCACCTATTCTCCCGACCAATTGCGGGAAGCGCTCAAGCGCATGTTTCTGATCCGGCGTTTCGAAGAGGGCGCCGAAGAGAGCTATATGCGCGGCCTCATTCACGGCACGATGCATCTGTCGATCGGCCAGGAAGCCAGCGCCATGGCGACCTGCATCGAGCTTACGGATCAGGACAAGATCACCTCCACCCATCGTGGTCACGGACATTGCATCGCCAAAGGCGCTGATGTCGGGCGGATGTTCGCGGAATTCTTCGGCAAGGAGACCGGTTATTGCCATGGCCGCGGCGGCTCGATGCATATCGCCGATGTGAAGACCGGCAATCTCGGCGCCAATGGCATCGTCGGCGGCGGCCTGCCGATCGCGGTCGGTGCGGCGCTCTCAGCCAAGCGCCTGGGCAAGACCGACGTGACGATCTGCTTCTTCGGCGACGGCGCCAACAATGAAGGGGCCTTCCACGAAGCGCTCAACATGGCGGCCATCTGGAAACTGCCGGTGATCTTCGTCTGCGAAAACAATCGCTACGGTATGTCCACCGCCGTGTCCCGATCGACTGCCGTGAAGAATATCGCCGAGCGCGCGGCCGCCTATTCCATGCCGGGCGTCACTGTCGACGGCAATGATTTTTCCGCCGTCGCCGAGGCCGTGCATCATGCGATCGCCCGCGCCCGCGCCGGCGAAGGCCCGAGCCTCGTCGAAAACCTCACCTATCGCTGGCGCGGCCATTCCAAATCCGACCGCAACCGCTACCGGACCAAGGAGGAGATCGAGGAATGGATGGCGCGTGACCCCATCGCCCGCTTCCGCGCGGACCTGATCGGCCATGGAATACTGGACGAGGCGGGCGCCAAGTCGATCGAAGAAGCAGCCGTCGCCGAAGTGGCGGCCGGAATCGAATTCGCCAAAGCGAGCCTCGCGCCGTCGATCGGCGAAGTGACCCGCTATGTTTATGCAGAGGCCTGAGATGAACGCTATCGCGCGAAACATCGAAGAACGCACGCTGTCTTACTCTGAAGCCATCCGCGAAGCGATGTCGCTCGCCATGGACGCCGATCCCACGGTGATCCTGATGGGCGAGGACATCGGCGTCTATGGCGGCGCCTTCCAGGTGACGCTCGATCTGGTCGACAAATACGGAACCGATCGGGTGATGGACACGCCGATTTCCGAACTCGGCGGCGCGGGCGTGGCGGTCGGCGCGGCGCTGACCGGCTTGAAGCCGATCTTCGAATTTCAGTTTTCCGACTTCGCGGCGCTCGCTATGGAGCAGATCGTCAATCAGGCCGCCAAGCTTCGCTACATGCTGGGCGGCGAGGCCTCGGTGCCGGTCGTCTTCCGCATGCCGGCGGGATCCGGCACGGGCGCCGCGGCGCAGCACAGCCAGAGCCTGGAGGCCTGGTTCGGCCATGTTCCCGGTCTCAAGGTCGTCCAGCCCTCCACGCCGGAAGACGCCAAGGGCCTTCTGCTGGCGGCGCTCGCCGATCCCGATCCGGTGCTGATTTTCGAGCACAAGCTCCTCTACAAGATGAAGGGCCATGTGCCTGAGGGGCATTACACCGTGCCGATCGGCAAGGCGGCGGTGCGGAGGCAGGGCAAAGATCTCACCATCGTCGCCAGCTCGATCATGGTGCATCGCGCGCTCGAGGCGGCCGAGCGGCTTGCGGCTGACGGCAAGGATGTCGAAGTCATCGATCTCAGATCGGTTCGCCCGATCGATCGCGACACGATCCTCGCTTCGGTGCGCAAGACCGGCAAACTGATGGTCGTCTATGAGGGCGTCAAGAGCTACGGCGTCGGCGCCGAGATCAGCGCGATGGTGGCGGAAAGCGACGCCTTCGACTTTCTCGATGCGCCGATCCTGAGGCTTGGCGGCGCGGAAGCGCCGGTGCCCTATAATCCCGACCTGGAGCGCGCCTCGGTGCCGCAGGTCGACACGATCGAGGCGGCGGCCCGCCGTCTGCTCGGCGGCGAGGTCTGACATGCCTGTCGAGGTGATCCTGCCGAAAGTGGACATGGACATGACCCATGGCACGCTCGCGACCTGGCATGTCGCGGAAGGCGACTATGTGGAAAAAGGCGCGCCTTTGTTCGACATCGAAACCGACAAAGCGGCGATGGAGGTGGAAGCCCCCGCCAGCGGACGATTGAGCGCGGTGACGGCCCAGCCGGGCGACAGAGTTCCCGTGGGTTCCGTGGTCGCTTTCCTTCTTGCCGAGGGCGAAAGCGCGCCGGTCGGGGAGGGCGTCGCCGCGCCCGCCGATCCGGCGACGACGGCCTCTGAAGCGGTCGAGGTCATCCTTCCCAAGGTCGACATGGACATGACCGAGGGTCAGATCGCGGTCTGGCATGTCGCCGAAGGCGCTCATGTCGAAAAAGGCGCGCCGCTCTTCGATATCGAGACGGACAAGGCGGCCATGGAGGTGGAAGCCCCGGCTACGGGCGTGCTGCAGCATGTGAGCGCCGCTCCCGGCGACCGTGTGCCGGTGGGGCAGGTCATTGCTTACATCTGCCCGCCAGGGGTTCAACTGGATCGTCCGTCGGCCGCAGAGGCGATCGTCCCGCCATCGCCAACCCCTGCAGCAACATCCACTGACGCGCCGCCATCCTCCCAAGCGCCACAGCGGATGGCGGACGCCAGTGTGACGAGTTCATTGGCGGACAGTCTGCGCGCGACGCCGGCGGCGCGCGCCGAGGCGCGCAAAGCGGCGCTTTCGCTTTCCGACGTCTCCGGCACGGGGCCGCTCGGGCGAATTCAGGCAGGGGATGTGCGCCGCCATCTCGAGAGACGAGTCGAAACAGCGCCCATGCAGACGTCTCGATGGAGCGCCGAAGGCGGTCCGCTGCATGTGTCGCGCCGGAACGGCCAGGGCGCCCCGATCGTGCTTATTCACGGCTTTGCGGCGGATAGCCCGAGCTGGACCCCGTTCGAACGCGCGTTGAGCCTGCCCAATCCGCTCATCCGTATCGATCTTCCCGGCCATGGAAAATCGCCCAGGCTAAAAATCGGCAGTTTCGCCGAACTTGCGAAGCTGGTCGGTCGGACTGTGGACGCGGAAGTCGGTTCGGGACCTGTCCACCTTGTCGGCCATTCCCTTGGGGGGGCGATCGCCATCGCCATCGCCGACATCAGATCCAAGATGGTCGCCTCTCTGTCTCTGATAGCGCCGGGGGGCTTGGGGCCCGAAATCGACGGTCCCACCCTCAATGGCATTGCCCGGGCGTCGCGCGTCGAAAGTCTCGCCCCCTGGCTCAGGCGGCTCACAGCAGATCCGGAGGGTGTCAGCGACGACTATGCAAAAGCGGCCATGAGGCAGCGCATGGACCCACAGTTGCGCCACTATCAGACGGATCTCTGCGACACCCTGTTCCCCGACGGCGTACAGTCATTCGATCTGCGCCCAGCGCTCGGACGTCTCGCTATTCCCACGACGGTTGTGTGGGGCAAGCGCGATCATATTCTTCCGAGCCGCCATGCGCTTGCGGTTGATGGGGATTTTGGTATTCATCTCCTGAACAATACGGGTCATACGCCGCAGATCGAGTGCCCTGAGCGGCTTGCCAAAATCATCCGCCGACATATCGTGTCCGCCATGGTGTCCGTATGACGATGTCTCAAGGAGGACACACCGAGGATGCAAGTGGCGCAACCCTTGACTGGCGTGCAGAGCGATGCCGATCGAATTCGTGCTCGCGCAGTCTGGCTCTATCATGTTGAGGGTCTGACGCAAAACGAGATCGCCAACCAGCTCGGCATCAACCGGGTGATGGTCGTGAGGGCGCTGGCCGATGCGCGGCGGCGCAACGAGGTCCGGGTGACCGTCTCGGCTCCGCTTGCGGAGCTGGTGGAGCTGGAACGGAATGTCGAGAAACGCTTCGGCATCAATCGGGTCATCGTGGCGCCCTTTTCCGATCCCGACGGCGATCCCGTTCGCGTCATCGCCGCCGCAGCTGGCAATTTCATTTCCGGCATCATGAAATCCGGACTGACGGTGGGCGTGGGCTGGGGGCGCACGCTCTACAACACCCTGCCTTTCATCAATGGCGGCACGCTCGAGGATTTTCGCGTCGTCTCGCTGCTGGGCGGCATCGCCGCCGCCCGCCGGTTCAACCCGGCCGAATTCGCCTGGCAGTTCGCGGAACTGTTTCAAGGCGACGGTTATCTCGTGCCCGCGCCTGCGGTCGTCGACAGTATTGAAACCAAGCACGCCTTGCTGGAGCGCTGCGGCCTGGCGGCGATCTTCGAAATGGCTGACAAACTCGATGTCGCGCTGCTCTCCGTCGGCGGCATCTCGACGCTGACCACCAGCTATCGCGCCGGCTATATCAGCGAAGCCGACCGGCGCTCCCTGATCGAAGCCGGGGCCGTCGGCGATGTGCTCTATAACTTCATCGGCAAAAACGGCGAAATCCTTGATCACGAAGTTAATTCTCGGGTGATCTCCGTCAATCCCACCCGTCTCAGCCGCACGCCGGAGCGCGTTTTGATTTCGGGCGGCAAGGAAAAGGTCGTTGCGCTCAAGGCAGCCATTCGAACGGTTTCGCCGACGACGTTCATCACTGATGAGCAGACCGCGATGAGCCTTGCTGCAGAAGAATGAGAAGCCAGACCAGTCTTGTCACCTGTACCCTGTCAGTGGACTTGCATAACAAAATTTCTCGGACATGACCTTCTCCGAGCCAGCCGACTGCCACTTCATAGCGCCGATTGAGTTTACGGCGCTCTCAAGATGATTGACGGCCATTGCCATCGGGAAGCGGCGTGCTCACCAGAACCGCAGCCGCCGCGTTGGCGGAAACCAAGGCCGTGCGGATGTCCTTTCCACGAGAGAGTTCGGCGGCGAGGACGCCGGTAAACTCATCGCCAGCGCCATGCGTGCTCACGAGCTTCACCTTGATGGCGTCGATGGAGATTTCCTCCCCTGCTTGGCTTGCGCAGGCGACGCCTTCGCCGCCGGCGGTGACGACGACGACGGGAAAAGTTCGGGTCAACAGCTTGGCCGCCGCGAGCGCGCCCGCCAATGTGTCGACGACAGGCGTCTCGGCCAATTGTTCGGCTTCGATGGCGTTGACAACAAGCACATCCACCAGCCGCTCGAGGTCTTCCGACAACGGACGGGCCGGCGCCGCATTGAGGATGACGCGGCCGCCAACCGCCTTCATCGCCCGCGCGGCGGCGACATTGGCGTGATCGGGCACCTCGTTCTGCAAGACGAGAACGCCGCCTGGAGTGAAGACTTCACGCGCCGCATCGACATCTGCCTGGCCGAGCGTCAGATTGCTGCCCGAGACGATCACCGCGCCGTAGTCGCCCTCGCTGTCGAAGATCGCGACGCTCATGCCGCTTGCGACGCCGGGCGCTTGTTTGACGAAACGATGGTCGACATTGCGCTGAGCGAGGTTGTCGATGAGGGCGCGGCCGAAATCGTCATCGGCGACGGCGCCGATCATATGCGAGCGCACGCCGGTCTTTGCGGCGGAGACCGCCTGGTTTCCGCCCTTGCCGCCGCATTTCGGCCGCCAGCTGCTGCCCGTGACCGTCTCGCCTTTGCGCGGGCGCGCCGGGCCATGCACCATGATATCGTAGTGGAGGCTGCCGAAAACGACGACGGAGGGCGTTTGCGTGGTCATGGAAACTTGTCCTTGCGTTTGGATGTGACGGCGGACATCGTCTTTTCGAGATTTCTCTCGGCCGCCTCGTAATTTCTTTGTGCGACCGCCATGAACAGCGCGTCGAGGATGTTGAGCTGCGCGATGCGCGCGGCGGCGTTTTCGCCCATCAGGGGAGATCCCTGCGCCGTCGAACAGAGCACGATATCGGCGATCTGGGCCAGCGCCGAACCACCGTAATTGGTTATGGCGATCGTCCGCGCGCCGCTTTTCCGCGCCAGCTGGATCGCATCGATCACCGCCGTAGTGTTGCCGGAATGGGAAAAGCCGATCGCCACGTCGTCCGTTCCCAGGAGCGAGGCCGACATCAGCATCATATGCGAATCGTCCTGGACATTGGCGCGAACCCCGATCCTCAAGAATTTGTGCGCCACGTCGCGCGCGATCTGGGCGGATCCGCCCACGCCGTAAAAGTCAATCTGCCGAGCCTTCGCCAGAAGGTCGGCAGCCCGATCGAAGCCCTCGACGTCGAGAATGGAGAGAGTCTCCTCCAGCGCGTTGATCGAGGTGCGGAAAACCTTCTGGATGATTTCCCGGGTGCTGTCCTCCGCCGAGAGCTCCTGATGCATTTCCGCCGTCGGCAGCCGGATATAGCTGGACACGGCGGTGCGAAATTCACGATAGCCGCTGAAGCCCAGTTTCTTGGTGATCTTGACCACCATCGCTTCGGACACGCCGGCCTCCGCCGCCAGGTCCTTGAGAGCGGTGTCCTCCGAGAAATCTCTCAAGCCGAACACCGTCTCCACCACCCGCGCCTCGAGGGGGGTGAGCTTCGGCATCATCATTCGGATGCGCGGGCCCACCGCCTTGAGGTCATCTGCTGAATTCATCCCCGTCCCCTTGTGACGCGATCGATCATCATCGCGACAAGGATAATAAGGCCGGTGGCGAGAAGTTGATAGAAGGCCTGGACATTCATCAACGTCAATCCGTTGCGCATCGCGCCGAGAATGATCGCGCCCAACAACGTGCCGATCACGCTGCCTTTGCCGCCCATCAGGGACGCCCCGCCGATGGCCGCTGCGGCGATCGCATCAAGCTCCCAGAGATTTCCGAGGATCGGTTCGGCGGCGCCCAGGCGGCCGATCAGGACCATCGAGGCGAGCGCGGCGAGAACGCCAGAAATCACATAGGCGGTGATCTTGGTGATCGCGATCGGCACGCCGGCGACATAAGCCGCTTCCTCATTGCCGCCGACGGCGAGCAGATATTCGCCGAGCGGCGTCTTCTTCAGCAGGATCCAGGCAAGGAGCGCGACGATGGCCACCATGATGACCGAGTTCGGAATCCCGGCAACCGACCCGTTGAACAGCGTCCGGAACCCCTGGGGAACGCCGAGGACAGGATTGCCGCCCGTATAGATCAGCGCGATGGCGCGGTAGGTCGAGAGCGTGCCGAGCGTCACAATGAACGGCTGAAGGCCGGCATAGGCGACGAGCACCCCATTGACCAGCCCGCACAACACGCCGATGCCGAGGCCGGCGAGGATGGCCAGCGGGATCGGAACGCCCGCGACCAGCAGCGTGGCCGTGACGACGGCGGCGATGGCTGCGGTCGGCCCGACCGAAAGGTCGATGCCGCCTGAGATGATCACCAGGGTCATTCCCAGCGCCAGGCAGGCGTTGATGCTCGATTGCTGCAGGATATTCAACAGATTGCGCTGCGACAGGAAATCCGGCGCCAGCAACCCGAAGATCACCACGATGGTGACCAATCCGATCAGCGTGCCGGCGTCGCGCAAGGACAGCGATCCGAGGAACCGGGATGATGACGCTGCGGCGTTCTGGGATATGTCAGACATGATGTAAAGTTCCTGTTATGCCGCGCCGACGCGGCTGCCGGTGTTGCCGACGGCATGGGAGACGATTGTTTCTTCGCTGAGTTGATCGCGGCCGAGTTCGGCCACGATCGCCCCGTCGCGCATCACGAGCACGCGGTCCGCCACCCTCATCACCTCCAGAAGTTCCGACGACACCACGATGATCGAATGCCCTTCCTTCGCGAGATCTTCGATCAGATGGTAGATTTCGGATTTCGCGCCCACATCGATGCCGCGGGTCGGTTCGTCGAACAGCAGGATGCGCGAACCGGCCGCGAGCCAGCGGGCGATGATCGCCTTCTGCTGATTGCCGCCGCTGAACAGCTTGATCTGGCGATCGAGCAGGAAGGGCCTGAGGTTGACGCGCTTGAGCAGATCCTCGGCCGTGCGGTTGAGCTTGCGGTGATTGATGATGCCCGCCCGGGAGAAGCGCGCCATCGACGGCAGGGCCATGTTCGACGTCACCGACCGGCCGGGAATAATGCCTTCGCGCTTGCGCTCCTCGGGAAGCAGGCCGATCCCCGCGGCGATGGCCGCGCGCGGATTGGACAGCGCGAGCGGCGCGCCGTCGACCGTCACTGTTCCGGATGTCACCCTGTCCGCGCCGGAGATGGCGCGCAAAAGTTCGGTCCTGCCGGAACCGACCAGGCCCGCCACCCCCAGGACTTCCCCCTTGCGCAGGGTGAAGGACACATCCCGAACGCGGTGCGTGGTGAGATTTCGCGCCTCGAGGCAGACCGTGGCTGTGGCGTGTGAATGATGCGCTTCCGAAAGCAGTTCGCGGCCCACCATCATGGCGATGACATCGCGCTGCGCGGTCTTCCTGAGATCGACGCCCATGCCGACGACCTTGCCGTCGCGCATGACCGTTGCGCGCTCGCACACCCGGAACACTTCGTCCATCTTGTGAGAGACGTAGATGATCGAGACGCCGCTCGCAGCGAGCCGCTCGATGACCTCGGCGAGCCGGTCGAACTCGCTGGGCGTCAGGCTCGATGTCGGCTCGTCCATCGCGATGATCTTGGCTTTGTCGAGCAGCGCGCGGGCGATCTCGACGACCTGGCGCTGCGCGACCTTCAACGTCGAAATGGGAGCGGACGGATCGATCGTCGGATCGATCATGGCTAGCGCTTCGGCAGCGCGGCGTTCCTGCTCGCGGCGATCGACCAACAGACCGCCGAGGCGTTTCAGGGAGTGACCGAGGAACATGTTCTGGGCCACCGTCAGATGCGGCACCTGTTGCAGTTCCTGATGGATCATGGCGATGCCCGCCCGCCGGGCGTCTTCAGGCTTGCGGAGCGTCTGCACGACGCCATCGACCTTCACCTCGCCTTCCGTCGGACGGAAGACGCCCGAGAGGATGCGGAGCAGCGTGGACTTGCCCGCGCCGTTCTCACCCAGCAAAGCATGGATTTCACCTGGGCGGACTTCGAAAGAGACGTCGGACAGCGCCTTGACGCCGGGAAACGCTTTCGAAATGCCTTCAAACGCCAGTCTTGGAGCAACCATGGAACTCAATCCTCCCAGTGTTTGGACGGCCGGCTGACACGCCGATCGTCCCATGCGTGAGGCGTTACTTGCCTGCGGCCTTCATGAGGACAGAGCGGACGTCGCCGCCCTGATAGTCCTTGATGTTGTCCTTGGTGATCAGAGCCTGGGGCGTAGCCACGACACGCGGCAGCTTCTGGTCTGATACGAGCCGCAAGGCGACTTCCATGGCGACCTCGCCGGTCAGAACCGGGAAGCTGTCGACAGTGCCGGTCAGTTCGCCGGCCTCGATGGACTTGTAGGCGTCCGAGATGCCGTCGGTGCCGAACACGACCACTTTGTCCTGCAGGCCCGCAGCCTTGACGGCTTCGACCACGCCAAGCGCCATGCCGTCATTGTTGCAGTAGAAGCCCACGAGGTCGGGATGCTGCTGCAGGATGTTGGTTGCGGCGTCATAGGACATCTGCCGGTCCCAGTTGCCCGGCACGCTGGCGACGACGTTGAACTTGCCGCCTTCGGTAATCGTGCTCTTGAACCCGTCGGTGCGCTGCACGGCCGCATAGACGCCGGCCTGGCCTTCGATGATCGCCACCTTGCCGCCATTGGGACGGTTCTCGAGGAACCACTTGGCGACGCGAACGCCGTTGTCGCGCTGGACGTTGCCGACATAATGCTCGGCCTGCGGGATTACTGCGTCGTTGACGTTCACGACCGGAATATTGGCGGCCTTGGCTTGCTCCATGACCGGCTGAAGGTTGGCGTCGGTCTGCGGCGAGACGAGCAGCACCTTGTAACCCTGGGTCACCATGCCTTCGGCGATCGTCAGCTGGCCGAGCTGATCGCCCTCGCTCTGCGCAGCCTGATAGGCGACGTCGACGCCGACTTTGTCGGCGAAGCGCTTGTAGCCTTCACCGAGGGAACGCCAATACTCGTTGGTCAGGGTCTTGGAGACGCCTCCGACCTTGAGACCTTCCGGCAGCTTCGGCATGGGGCCGAACTTGGCTTCGAGGTCGGACCAGTCCATGCGGTCGGGCTCCGAGTCCGAATTCAACGGCTTGAGGTCTTGAGCCGTCGCGATGCCAGCACAAAGGGTGGCGGCGAGAGCCGCAGCGAAAAGTCTCTTCATGGGTTTCCTCCCGGGTCGTTGGGTTGGTTCAGTGGTCCGCGCCGAACATCAGCTCCTGGATGATGGCCTGCGTGGAAACGGCGTCTTGACGGTCAATCGCGCTGGAAAGGCGATTGACCTGCTCGAGGCGGTCGACGACCTTCAACATCCGCTGGACGGTCTTGATGTTGACCTCGCATTCATGAACCGGATCGAGACCGGTGAGATCGGGGAACGTGTCGAAATAGATCGCGCCGTCATAGCCGTCGCGGCGGATCTGGCGCAGCAGTTCGATGGTCTGCAGCGTGTGAACGGCGCCGACCATCAGGCCGTCGTCGCGCTTGGCGTAACCGTCGTTGAGGTGAACGCCGAGGACGCGGCTATGGCGCGCGATCAGCGCGGCCGCAAAGGCCGGCTGTTCGTCGGCATAGAGGACATGGGCGAAATCCAGCGTAACCCCGAGGTTTTCGGCGCCGACGTCCTTGATGGCGAGCAGGGTCGTCGCGGCATCGGGCATCAGGCTGTAGGAGCGCGGCTCGTTGGGCTTGTATTCGATCGAAATCAGGCAGTCCGGATCATGCTCGCAAACTTCACGAATTCCATCTATTTCGTGTTGCCACATCTTCGAATAGTCAGCCTGGAAAGCATAGTCGAAGCCATCCTGGCCGAGCCAGATGGTCATCAGATTTGCGCCAGCTTCCCGGGTTGCGTCAATGCCGCGCTTGGTGAGGTCGATGGCGTCGCGACGCACCGCTTCGTCCGGATGGGTGAAGGCCCCGAGCTTGAATGCCGGATTGGTATAGTAGCGCATGGCGAAGCCATTGATCGAAAGACCGAAATCTCCGAGCTTTCGAGCAAGTTCCGCCGGATTTTCGTTAACGTGGTCGGGAAAATTCAGATCGAGGTCCGTCAGGCCATCGACCCGCGCGGCCCGCTCCGCCATCTGCAGCACGGACGGCTTGCCGGATTGTCCTGGCCAGGCCAGATGCGCGCCGGAGGCGAAAGAATTGAGGCGGGTGGCGAAACGTGTCGGGTTCAAGGCAATCGTCCCATTTGTGAAGTTATGTACTACTTCACAATTTTGGTAACGTTTGTAAAGAAAATTATGTGCTGCACCGCACAACGTCATGTTGCGCCGATTTGTTGAACCGCTGACATCCCTGATGTTCCGCTCTGTCGCGAGCCGGAGCGCAGGCGGAGTGCTTTACCAACGCCTCAAGAATTAGACGTCACTTGCAATGCTATGAAACCTTGGCTGATCGGAGAGATGCGTAGCGGGTCGCCCGATCCTGCTGCCCAGCAGGCAAATCGATATGGGACCGGTCTTCCATCGCAGCCCCGAACACCTGGCCGACACCGATCAAGACCGGTTCGTCAACGCCAATCCTGCCCATGGCTGCGCCGAGATCCTCGAGCCGGCCGGCCCAGCGCCGCTCCGTCGTCCTGCTCACCGACGAGAGGATCACGACCGGCATGTCCGACGGCATCCCCGCCTCACGCAGGCGTTCTTCTATCTGCCCGGCCATGCGTCCGCCCATATAGAAGACGCTCGTCTGATGCGGCTGAGCCAGCGACGCCCAGTCGATAGTCCGGGGCAGGTCGTGGTCCCTGGAGTGGCCTGTCACGAAACGCACCTGCTGGGCGTGGTCGCGATGCGTGAGGGAGGTTTTCAGCGCAGCCGCCATCGCCGAGGCGGCGGTGACGCCGGGGACGACGTCGACGGCGATCCCCTCCTGCTGCAGCCGCCGGATTTCCTCGCCGGCGCGCCCGAAGATCATCGGATCGCCGGATTTCAGCCGAACCACCCGCTTGCCGGATTTGGCGAAGCGCACCATCATGTCGTTGATGTCGTCCTGCTTGCAGCTTTCGCGACCGCCCCTCTTGCCGACGAGAAAGCGCTTCGCCTCCCGCCGCGCCAGTTCCAGAACCTCCGGTGAAACGAGATCGTCGAACAGAATGACGTCAGCGGATTGCAAGGCGCGCATGGCCTTGAGCGTCAGGAGTTCCGCGTCGCCGGGACCGGCGCCGACCAGCGTCACCGAACCCGTTTGCCCGGACATCCGGTCGGTCGACGCAATCCACTCCTCGGCCGCCTCTTTCGGCGGCGGCTCATTGGTCGACAGGCTGCGGATGGCGAAGCGCTCCCAGAACGCCCGTCTGGCGAGACCCGGGGCGAGCCGAAGATTGATGGTCTCGCGGAGTGTTTGGGCAAGTCTGCCCCACTGCTTCAGCGCCGGCGGAAGCAATGTTTCGATCCGCTGGCGGATCGCCTGCGCCAGCACCGGCGCCGCTCCATCCGTCGAGATGGAGACGATGATCGGCGAGCGATTGACGATCGAGCCGAACTGGAACTGACAATAGTCAGGCTTGTCGATCACATTGACGGGAACGCCCGCCGCGCGAGCGGCGCAGAAGAACGCCTGCGCTTGGGCGGCGTCGTCGCAATCCGCGAGCGCCATCGCAGCACCCGTGAAAATCGAGCAAGACCAGGGTTGCGCATGATGTCGTAACGATGCCCGATCGAGCAACGCGATCATGGCGTCTCCGAGATCACTCGTCTCGCAATAGAGATCGACGTCCGCGCCGCAGGCGAGGAGCAGCTCGGTTTTCCACGCCGCGGCGTCCGAGCCGCCGGCCATGACCACGCGTTTTCCCGCGAGATCCCAGAAGACCGGCAGTTTGGCCAGGGGCTCGATGCGGGACGCAGTCTCATTCGGCGGCAAGGATATGGGTCGCATCGAGAATCCTCCTGATGTCGGGGCGGCAGGAGCCGCAATTGGTTCCGGCGTTCAAGGCCGCGCCGATGGCGTCGACGGAGCGGCAACCGCTTCGCGCCGCCGCCTGGATGTCGTTGACGCCGACCGAAAAGCAGGAACAGACGATCGCGCCTTTGTCTGCGCCGCCCGCGGCGGGACGCCCCGCGATCAGCGCCGTCCGGGCGCGAAAATCTGCATGACAGACCTTCAACTGTTCCGCCGCCCATTGGCGCGACACTTCCACGGGACTGCGTGAAACGAACAATGCGGCGAGGAGGCTCTCACCGTCGAAGGCGAGAAACCGATGATCGCCGCTATCTGCGTCGTGATAGCCGGCAAATTCGCCCAGATCTTCGGCCTGCAAATTACGACGGAGCCAGGCTTCCCAGCCATCGGCCGGCGGATCGCCTGCAAATTCCAGACGATAGCCTGCATCCGCCTTGGCGATCGCCCAATAGGAAAACTGCAGATCGGTGGGCCGGCGGGCGGACACCAGAAAGCCATGGGCCGGCGCCGCATAACGGCTGAGCGCGACGCGGCCCATCTTCAGGGCGGGTTGACCCGAGACCGGATCGACGCGGGACGGGACGAGACTGTCGACCCGAGCGCTCGGCGCGGTTTCTCCCGTCCAATGCATGGGCGTAAAGACCGAGCCGCGGATCTGGCGATCGGTGATCAGCGCCCGCACGATGATCGAGGCGCCTTCCGGGCTTTGAAGACGAACGAGATCGGCGTCCCCGATGCGAAGATGGCGCGCGTCATGCGGATGGATTTCGCAGAAGGGTTCGGCGATATGCGCCGACAGTCGCGCGCTTTTTCCGGTTCGGGTCATCGTGTGCCAGTGATCGCGGATCCGGCCGGTGTTCAGGGTGAAGGCGTACAACTCGTCCGGTTCAGACCGCGCCGGGGCGTGAACAGCAACGAACTTCGCCTTGCCGTCTTCCGTGAAGAAGCGGCCATCCTCGAAAAAGCGCTTGCGTGACGATCCATCCTTGGAGCGAGGCCACTGGAAGGGCGTCAGTTCCTCATAGGCTTGTTCATCGAGATCCGCATAGCCGCCGATGTCGAAGTCGCGCGCGCCGTCATTTTCGAAAGCCGACAAGGCCGCATGTTCCGCAAAGATTTCCGCCGGAGAAGCATAATCGAACGCCGCGCCGAACCCCATCCGCTTGCCGACTTCGGCCAATTGTCGCCAATCCGGCAGCGCTTCGCCCGGCGATGCCAGGAATGCTCGCTGTCTGGAGATCCGTCGCTCCGAATTGGTCACGGAGCCCGATTTTTCGCCCCATCCTGCTGCGGGCAAGAGCACATGCGCAAGCCGGGCTGTATCTGTATTCTTCTGAATGTCGGACACGACGACAAAGGGACAGGTTCGAAGCGCATCCCGCACGAGATCGGCTTCGGGCATGGACACGACGGGATTGGTGGACATGATCCAGATCGCCTTGATCCGGCCGTCGGCGACCGCCTTGAACATGTCGACGGCCTTCAGTCCGGGCTTGCCAGCGAGCGCAGGGGCTTTCCAGAAGCGCTTGACGAGATCCCGATGCGCAGGGTTTTCGATGACCATATGCGCCGCGAGCATATTGGCGAGCCCGCCGACTTCGCGCCCGCCCATGGCGTTGGGCTGGCCGGTAAGGGAAAACGGGCCCATGCCCGGCCGGCCGATGCGGCCGGACGCCAGGTGGCAATTGACGATGGCGTTGACCTTGTCCGTCCCGGAGGCCGACTGGTTGACGCCCTGGCTGTAGCAGGTCACCACCCGTTCGGTGGCGCGGAAAAGCCGGAAGAACTGACGGAGCGCCGGCATGGAAACTCCGGTCGCCTCGGCGATTTCCGCCATGTCCAAACGGGCGGCGGCCACCAGCGCTTCGCCGATCCCCGACGTGTGCTTGCCGACGAAGGTTTCGTCGATCCCGCCGTTTTCGGCGAGATAGGCAAGCAGACCATTGAACAATGCGACGTCGCCGTCCGGGCTCATCTGGAGATGCATGTCGGCAATGTCGCAAGTGGCGGTCCGGCGCGGGTCGATGACGACGACTTTCATCGTGGGCCGGCTGGCTTTCGCCGCCGCCAGGCGCTGGTAAAGCACCGGATGGCACCAGGCCATGTTCGAGCCGACGAGAACCACGAGATCCGCCAATTCGAGATCTTCATAGCAACCCGGCACGGTGTCCGAGCCGAAAGCGCGACGATGGCCGGCGACCGAAGACGCCATGCAGAGCCGCGAATTGGTGTCGATGTTCGCCGAGCCGATGAAGCCTTTCATCAGCTTGTTGGCGACGTAATAGTCTTCGGTCAGCATCTGACCCGAGATGTAGAAGGCGACCGCGTCCGGGCCATGCTCGGCGATGGTCTGGCGGAAGCGGCTGGCGACGACATCGAGAGCCTCATCCCAGCTCTTTCTCACGCCGCCGACTTCCGGATAGAGCGCCCGTCCGTCGAGATCGAGCGTTTCTGCCAGAGCGGACCCCTTCGAACACAGCCGGCCGTAATTGGCGGGATGTTCGGGATCGCCCTTGACGCTGACGTGGCCATCATTGTCTACCCGGGCGATGACGCCGCAGCCGACGCCGCAATAGGGACAGGTGGTGCGAGTTTCAGTGGGCATGAAAGCCTCCTGCCGTGCCAGGTATCTCACCCTCAACGGAGGAGATCGGGTCGGAATGACGGCATCGCCCGGTCACGACCGGCCGAGCAAAATGCGACAGTTGCGTCAGGCCATATTCGTGTGTATATATATGCGCATCAGAAGGGGAATTCATGGAGTGCGACAGCCGAAAGATCATCCAGCGTCTCAAGGATGACGGTTTCGAGCTGGTGGCGGTCAAGGGATCGCACCACAAGTTCCGCAAGGACGGTCGAACCGTCATCGTTCCCCACCCCAAGAAGGACCTGCCCATCGGCACTGCGCGCAGCATTGCCCGGCAGGCAGGATGGATATGACCATGCGCAGCTATTTCGCCCTCGTTCACAAAGACCCGCAATCGGCGTTCGGGATCGCATTCCCTGATCTTCCGCAGGTGTTCTCGGCGGCGGACGAGGAGGCGGACATTATCGGCAACGCCATCGAGGCGCTGCAACTCTGGGCGGAGGACGAAGTCTTGCCTGAAGCCTCGTCCCTGGAGGCGATCCTGGCGCGCGATGATGTGCGTGAGGAGCTGGGCGAGGGCGCGTTTCTGATCCGCATTCCACTGATCGAGGATGACAGCCGCATCGTGCGCGCCAATGTCACGTTTGAAGCGGGTACGTTGAGAGCCATCGACGAGACGGCGGCGCGGCGCGGGCTGACGCGTTCTGCCTTCCTCGCCAGTTGCGCCCGCAAAGAGATCGAGGCGGCGAGCTGACATTATTCCGCCGCCATCATCACGGGCGTAAGTCGGATCGACAGACGTCCGTCGACGTTGCGCACCGGCATGGTGCGGACCGCGCCGTCATCCGCGCCGAGCGCTTGGCCGCTTTCAAGCGAAATCACCCAGTTGTGCAGCGGGCAGGTGACGGATTTGCCATGCACGATGCCCTGGCTGAGCGGCCCGCCTTTGTGCGGGCAATGATCGTCGATGGCGAAGACCTCGTTTTCAGCGGTGCGGAAGACGGCGATCTTGCCTTGCGGCGTCTTCACACAGCGGGCGCCGCGCAGCGGAATGTCGTCGATATGGCCGATTGCGATCCAGTTGCTGTCCATGATCTCACTCCGCCGCCTGATGGAAGCCGATGGTCGCCATCGGCTTGAACTCGTGCTTGTCCTTGCCGGAGACGCGCTCCGACCAGGGATCGACCTGGGCGAACTTCTGGCTGAAGACGAAGCGGTCGAAATAGGCGCGCCGCTTGTCGTGATCCTCCATGATCTGCCGGCGGATCTCGTCATGGCCGATGCGCTTGGCCCATTTGTAGATGCGTTCGAGATAGCGCGCCTGTTCGCGATACATCTGCGTCAGCGCCACGATATGCTCCAGCGCCTCGTCTTCCGTCTTCACGAGGCCGAGAACATCGGTGCCCTTGATGTCGAGCCCGGCGGCGCCGGCGAAATGGATCTCGAAGCCGGAATCCACGCAGATGACGCCGATATCCTTGCAGGTCGCTTCCGCGCAGTTGCGCGGACAGCCCGAGACGGCAAGCTTGAGCTTGGCCGGCGTCCAGGAGCCCCACATGAATTTTTCGATGCGGATGCCGAGCCCTGTCGAATCCTGCGTTCCGAAGCGGCACCATTGTTCGCCGACACAGGTCTTCACCGTGCGCAGGCCCTTGGCGTAGGCCTGGCCCGAGACGAAGCCGGCTTTGCCGAGGTCGGCCCAGACGGCGGGCAGATCTTCCTTCTCGATGCCCAGGAGATCGATGCGCTGGCCACCGGTGACCTTCACCAGCGGTATCTCGAACTTGTCGACCACATCGGCGATGGCGCGCAGTTCGGCCGCGTTGGTCACGCCGCCCCACATCCGCGGAACCACCGAATAGGTGCCGTCCTTCTGGATATTGGCGTGAACGCGCTCATTGACGAACCGCGACTGATAGTCATCGGCGTATTCGTCGGGCCAATCGCAGACGAGATAGTAGTTGAGCGCCGGCCGGCATTTGGCGCAGCCGCAGGAGGTTTTCCACTCCAGTTCCTGCATGACGGCGGGAATGGTCTTCAGACTTTTGGCCTTGATCAGGCGGCGGACATCGTCATGGCCGAGTTCGGTGCAGGCGCACATCGGCGTCACAGCGGCGGGGTTATAGGCGTCACCCAATGTCAGCGACATCAGCTGTTCGACAAGGCCGGTGCAATTGCCGCAGGAGGCGGAGGCCTTGGTGTGGGCGCGGACGCCGTCGAGCGTCGTCAGGCCCTTGGCCGTGATCGCCGAGGTGATCTTGCCCTTGCATACGCCGTTGCAGCCGCAGATTTCCGCATCATCCGGCAAGGCTGCAACGGCCGCCATAGGGTCCAGCGGAGCGCCCCCCTGGAAGGACTGGCCGAAGATCAGGGTTTCGCGCATAGTTGAAACGTCGGTTCCGCGCTTCATCAGGTCGAAGAACCAGGAGCCATCCGCAGTATCGCCATAGAGCACGGCGCCGAGGATCTTGTTGTCCTTGAGCACGAGGCGTTTGTAGACTCCTGCCGAGGCGTCCCGCAGCACGATCTCTTCCCGATCGGGCGCCTCCGCGAAGTCGCCGGCGGAGAACAGGTTGATGCCGGTGACCTTGAGCTTCGTGTTGACGACGGAGCCATGATATTCGGATGAACCGTCGGTGAGCCGATCGGCCAGAACCCGAGCCGCCTCATAGAGCGGCGCAACCAGGCCATAGCACGTCCCGCGATGTTCGGCGCATTCGCCGAGCGCGAAGATGTTGGGGTCCGATGTCATCATGCCGTCATCGACGACAATGCCGCGGTTGACGGCGAGACCTGCCTCCTTGGCGAGGCTCGATGCCGGACGGATGCCGACCGCCATCACCACCATGTCGCCCGAGATGACGCGACCATCTTCCAGCTCGATGCCTTCGACCTTTTCCGCGCCGAGGATCTGCCTGGTGTTGGCCTTGGTGATGATCTCGATGCCGCGCTCGGTAAGCGCCTTTTCGAGCAGATAGGCCGCAGCCGGGTCGAGCTGCCGCTCCATGATCGTCGGCATCAGATGGATGACTGTGACCTCCATGCCCTGGCGCTTCAGGCCGTAGGCGGCCTCAAGCCCGAGAAGCCCGGCGCCGATGACGATCGCGCGCCCTTTGCCCTTGGCGATCTCCAGCATCTTCTCGACGTCGTCGAGGTCGCGGTAAGCCAGTACGCCGGGCAATTGATGGCCGGGAACCGGGATGATGAAGGGCAGCGAACCCGTGGCGATAACGAGTTTGTCATAAGGCGCCGTCACGCCATTGGCGGTGGTGACTGTCTTGGCGTGGCGGTCGATCTGGGTGACTTTCGCGCCCTTGTGGAGGGTCACGCCATGGGCGGCGTACCAGTCGTCATTATGGATGACGATGTCCTCATAGGCCTTTTCGCCGGAGAGAACCGGCGAAAGCATGATGCGGTCGTAATTGACGCGCGGCTCGGCGTTGAAAATGGTCACGTCGAACAGGCCCGGGGCTTTTTCGAACAGCTCCTCCAGCATGCGGCCGGGGGCCATGCCATTGCCGATGATCACAAGTTTTTGCGCCATGGTGATTACTCCGCAGCTTCGACGAAGCGGTGACGTTCGTAGAGGAACTTCAACACGGCTTCGCGGGATTTGAGATAGGTTCGGTCGGCGGCGAGCGCGATGCGGTCGCGTGGACGCGGGATCGGGACGTCCAGAATCTCGCCGATGCGGGCGGCGGGGCCGTTGGTCATCATGACGATGCGATCAGACAGGAGCACGGCCTCGTCGACGTCATGGGTGATCATGATCATCGTATTGCCGAGCCGGGAGTGGATCTCCATCACCGCATCCTGCAGATGAGCTCGGGTGAGCGCGTCCAACGCGCCGAAGGGCTCGTCGAGCAACAGGATTTTTGGCTCCATGGCCAGCGCCCGGGCAATGCCCACACGCTGCTTCATGCCGCCGGAGATTTCGGCGGGCCGCTTGTCTTTCGCATGCGCCATCTGCACGAGGTCGAGATTGCGCATCACCCAATCATGCTTTTCGGCCTTGCTCTTCTTGCCGGCGAAGACCTTGGACACAGCGAGATTGACGTTCTCATAGACCGTCAGCCAGGGCAGCAAAGAATGGTTTTGGAAAACGACGGCGCGCTCGGGACCGGGCGCGTTGACCTCCTGGTTTTCCAAGAGCACCGCTCCCGCCGTGACCCGCGTCAATCCGGCGATCAGGTTGAGAAGGGTCGACTTTCCGCAGCCGGAATGGCCAATGATCGAGACGAATTCGCCTTTATCGATGGTCAGCGTCACGTCCTTGAGCACATCCGTGCGGGCGCCGCCGCGTTCGAAACTTTTGTCGATATGGTCGATCTTGAGATAGGCGGTCATGGGCTCGTCTCCTCAGTTCTTGGCGGTGCCGCGGGTGACGACGCTGCCGACGAGGGCGACGAGCTTGTCGAGGACGAAGCCGGTCACGCCGATATAGGCGAGCGCCACGATGATGTCGGAGAGGCGGGAGGAATTCCACGCATCCCAGATGAAGAAGCCGATGCCGACGCCGCCGGTCAGCATTTCGGCTGCGACGATGGCGAGCCAGGACAGGCCGACGCCGATCCGCAAGCCGGTGAAGATGTAGGGGGCTGCGGCCGGAATCATGATCTTGAAGAAGAATTCCAGCGGATTGAGCCGGAGCACGCGGGCAATGTTGCGATAATCGTCGGGGATGTTGCGCACGCCGACGGCCGTGTTGATGATGACGGGCCAGATCGAGGTGATGAAGATCACGAAGATCGCCGAGGGATTGGAATTCTGAAAGGCCGCAAGAGACAGCGGCAGCCAGGCAAGCGGCGGCACAGTGCGCAGGATCTGGAAGATCGGATCGAGACCCCGCATGGCCCAGACCGATTGACCGACAACGGCGCCGAGAAACACGCCGACAATGGCCGCAAGCCCGAAGCCGACCGCGACGCGCTGCAGCGAGATCAGCACGCGCCAGGCGAGGCCGATGTCCTGCGAGCCATAATCGAAAAATGGATAGGCGATCAGATCATAGCTGTCGATCCAGACCTGGGATGGCGGCGGAAGCGTCGCGCCCGGGCCGGAACAGAGGATCTGCCACAGGCCCAGGAGCGCGATCAGCACGACAAGCGGCGGCAGAACCGAATGCGAAACCGATCTGATGGTGGGCGCCAGCTTGAAACGGCGCGCTGAGGGCGGGGTCATCCGAACGACGGCCGCGCCGCTTTTGGCGGCGAGGGAGGCCGCAGCCGGTTCAGGAGTGCTTTTTCGAGCGGTGGCAGTCATGGTTTGGTCCTCGTTCGAGCGATGTCGGCCGGTGCGGCGTCGCCCTTCGCAGCAAGGAGCGAAGGGCGAAACTGCATCACGCGCTGGCTTTGATGATCAGGCTGTCGAGATAGGCCTGCGGATTTTCCGGATCGAAGACCTTGCCATCGAAGAATGTCTCCTTGCCGCGCGATGTCGATGCGGGGATGTCGGCTGTGGCGACGCCGAGGTCCTTGGCGGCGGCGCGCCAGATGTCCTCGCGGTTGACCTTGTCGACCAAAGCCTTGATATCGGTGTCGGGCGCGAATTTGCCCCAGCGGACATTTTCGGTCAGGAACCAGGCGTCATGGCTCTTGAAGGGATAGGAGGCGTGGTCCTTCCAGAACTTCATCTCGAGCCCGGTGTTTTCGAGGACGCGGCCATTGCCGTAATTGATCGTGCCCTTGAGGCGGCCGGCGACATCCTTGGGCGGCACGTTGAACCACTGGCGCTTGCCGAGAATGGTCGAGAGTTCTTCCTTGTTGTCCATGCTGTCGGCCCAGATCTGGGCTTCCATCACGGCCATCATCAGCGCCTTGGTCGCGTTCGGGTGTTTTTCGATCCAGTCGGAGCGGAGCGCCAGCGCCTTTTCTGGATGGCCCTTCCAGAGTTCGCCGGTGGTGCAGGCGGTAAAGCCGATGCCCTGATTGACGAGTTGCTCGTTCCAGGGCTCCCCGACGCAGAAGGCGTCCATATTGCCGACCTTCATATTGGCGACCATCTGCGGCGGCGGCACGACGATGGTGGAGACGTCCTTGTCCGGATCGATGCCGCCGGCGGCGAGCCAGTAGCGGATCCAGAGGTCGTGCGTGCCGCCGGGGAAGGTCATTGCGACCTTGACCTCGCCGCCAGCCGCCTTCTTGGCCGCGAAAGCCTCCTTCAGTTTGGACGCATCGAGCTGGACGCCGGTGTCGGCATATTCCTTTGCGACCGATATGCCCTGGCTGTCGAGATTGAGGCGGGCGATGATCGACATTGGCACCGGCACTTTGTTTTGGGTCACCTTGCCGGTGGAGATGAGATAGGGCATCGGCGTCAGGATATGCGCGCCGTCGATGCCGTTGGCCTCGCCGCCGAGCACGAGATTGTCGCGGGTGGCGCCCCAGGAAGCCTGTTTCAACACCTCCACATCCGGCAGGCCATGCTTTTCGAACAGGCCCTTCTCCTTGGCGATGATCAGCGGGGCTGCGTCGGTGAGCGCGATGAAACCGAGCTTGACGCCCGTGACCTCAGGTCCGGATGATGCGGCGAATGCGCCAGACGGGAAAGCAAGGCGCACGGCGCCGAGGAGGGCGGCTGCAGAGCCGGCCTTGAGGATCCGACGCCGGCTGATGGTCATTCCTGTATTCTTCGTCATGGGTCTTGGTCCCTCTGGAGTCCGACGGAATTCGGAAAACAAAAAAACGCCGCGTGCTGATCTGCCAGGTCCGGGCGGGAGGAGCCGGACGGCAAAAGAGCCTGCGACGTCGGTGTCTGATGGTTATCTGCGCCACACAGGGCGCTCATCCGTCCTTGGTCGCCGTTGACCGCAGACAAACATTGTCAAGCAAGCGCCGTGCCAAATCAGACGCGGGCTGATCAAGCCATTACAGATATAGGTGTTTTCGAGGACGGCGGCCTTCGCATCGATCGCTGCGAGAGGCAGGACATTGCACGTTCAACGGCCTCGCATTCCATGCAAATGCCCTCGGATTGTGCATTGCACTCCATCAGTCCTCATGGGTTTCAGTCTTGGCTTGCGCGTTCGAGCGCACTGAAAAGCGCTGCACATAGTCCTCGATGTCGTTCGGGTCGAAGCGCTGGCCATCCATGAAGCCGTCATAGCCATGGGCCTCGCCTTCATCGACATCATGCGGCTCGAGGGCGTCGGCGCCGAGCGCCAATTTGTAGAGATCGGGGCGGAAGGCGCCTTGCGCCCGCATCAGGCCCTCGGCGCTGAACTCCGTCTGCCCCCAGCGGATCATCTGGCTGTAGATCCAGCTTGCCTGATCAAGGCGCGGATGGTTCGCCTCGCCACGATGAAACAGAAAATAATCGGGGATGACGCGGGTCGTGCCCTGAGCATCCAGACTGAATTCGCCGCTGAGAACGCGGCGGATGATGGTTTTCGGCGCAGCGATATAGGCGGGAGCTGCCAGAATTTCCGCCAGTTCGTCATGATGGGCGGTGTCGTCGCACCAGCGCGCCGCCCGGTCCAGCGCGACGATCAGTCGGCATACGGTGTCGATGTTGGCTTCGGCCCAATCGGGGCGCATGCCGAGCACTTTTTCGGGCGCAAGCGGCCAGATGTCCTGCTTGGCGGCGACGATACGCCCGGCGCCGCGTTCGGATGCGACCATATTCCAGGGCGCGCCAACGCAGAAACCATCGATTTCGCCTGCCGCCAGCGCATCCGAGGTCAGAGGCGGAGGAACCACGACCAGCTTGACGTCGCGATCGGGATGAATACCGCCCGCCGCCAGCCAGTAGCGGAATTCGTAATTGTGGGACGAAAACGGATAGGTCATGCCGAGCGTGGGGGCGGGCTCCCCCCGAGACCGCATGTCGGCGAGAAGCGATGCGAGCGCCCGGGCGTTGGCCAGCGCGCCGGCGTCGTCGGTCAGGCCCGTTGCGGCTTTCATGCGTTCAAAGATGCGCGCGGAGAGAGTGATCGCATTGCCGCCCCGGCCGAAGGAGAAGGGCGCGATGGTCGGCGAGGGGTTCGATCCCAGCCCCAACATGGAGGCGACGGGCATCGGCGAGAGCATATGGGCGACGTCGAACTGGCGAAACGCCAGCCGGTCCCGCACATTGGCCCAGGAGACGTCACGCGCCAGATCGAGGCGGAGGCCTTCTTTCTCGGCGAAACCGAGTTCTGCGGCGACGATGAGAATTGAAGCGTCCATCAAGGGAATGAAGCCCGCCCTGACGACCTTCATGTCGCTGCCGCCAATTCGCGCTGGAGATTTCACGGCGTCGCTGTTTCCTGTCGTGGCCATCATGGTTCTCCCCAGCCTGTGTCGTCCGGCGCTCCCATCACAGCAGCAGTCCCGCTGCCGTGACGACGCTCTGGGCGATGTCCGCCAGTTTTTTCTTTTCGTTCATGGCGGTCTGTCTCAACAGCGCGAAAGCCTGTTCTTCGCTCAGTCCGCGCATCTTCATCAGTATGCCTTTGGCGCGTTCGATAACCTTGCGCTCCTCCAGCGCATTGCGCGCTTCTGTGAGTTCCCGCTGCAGCCGGCTGAAGGCGTTGAAACGGCTGACGGCCATGTCGAGGATCGGCTTGATGCGCTCCTTCTTCAGGCCGTCGACCACATAGGCGGATACGCCCGCATCGACCGCAGCCTCGATCGCAGCCGTGTCGGACCGGTCGACGAACATGGCGATCGGGCGCGAGACTGTCCGGCTGAGCTGGAACATATGCTCCATCATGTCGCGGTTCGGGTTTTCGATGTCGATGATGATGACATCGGGATCGAGCGTCTCGATCAGCCGCGCCACCCCTCGCATCTCGTGGATCACCTTCACATTGAGGTGGCCCGCCTCGTTCAGCCCTTCCTCGATGATCGACGCGCGGATTGCGTTCTCGTCGATCACGAGAATGGTGAGGTCGGCGGTGTTTTTCGGTTCATTCAAGGCGTTGCACCGCAGAAATAGAGCGCGAAGCCGACACCCGCGACGCTCAACGCCGAATTCGAACTCAGACTGCGGCTCGCCAGGAGGGCGGCGGCCGCAATTGCCAGCAAAAGCGCCAGGCTCAACGCTGAATCTGCCTCGGAAAACACCAACGCCAGTGAGGTCAGCAGCAGACTGGAGGCAATCGTCATCCGGATCAATCGTCCGCGCGAAGCGCCTGTATGCGCCGAGAACATCGCAACGAAGTCGGTCCAGCACAATCCGATGACGATGCTGAGGATAGGCGGATAGGCAAACAAAGAGATCTCCTGAACCATCTGGCTCACGAGCAAGCAATTTTTACGCCAAATGCCCACTAAATTGGCGTGGCGGTGATTGGCTCCCCACAAAGATATTCCGGAGCGGTGGTCAAGCCCCGGTTTCACGACAGGACGGCGTCGCAACACATTAGGCGCGAAGACTTGGCAGGCGGCCATCAAGGACGCGGTTGAGCTTCCCGTTCGTTCGCGTCGATCCAACGAACTCAGTTCCCCCAGACCACCGCCTCTTCGTGTCGCTTGATCAGGTGTTTCAGGCTGTCGAAACTTGCCTGGATGAAGGTCGAGAACTGTTCGACGGCGGGGGAGCGGAGCGCGTCGACGCGGCGAAGGATCGCGAGCGCGCGTTCCGGATGCGGAATGCTGATCGGCAGCGCCGTGATGGTCTTCTCCTTGCGTTGCGCGAAGACCACGCTATGCGGCATCACCGTCAGCGCGTCCGCCGCCTTCAGATAATTGACGACGCTGGCGAGCGAGCCGCCGGAATAGCGGATACGGATTTCGGTGGCGCCGAATGATAGCAGCAGCGCGCGGAGATCGGCGAGCAGCGGGCTGCCCGGCGGCGGCGCGACCCAGGGATAGTCGAGGAGATGCGCCGGCTGCAGGCGACGCTTCAGGAGAAGCGGATGCGTCACCCGGCAGGCGATGACGTTGCGGCCCGGCAGGATCTGCTGGAAAGCCAGCCCCGATCCCTCGTCGAGAATGTCGATCGGGCAGATGGCGAGGTCGATCTGGTCGGCTTTCAGAGCGGCGCGGAGATCGGGGAAATAGCCGTAGGACTGGTCGATGCGCACTTCGGGATGGGTTGCCTGGAATTCCGCGCACATGCCGGCGATCAGCGAGTCCATGAAAAACGGCGTGCCGCCGATCCTGACGACGCCGCTCTTGCCCACCCGGAAGCTTTCCATCAGATCGGACGCCTTGCGCGAGGCGGCGAGCATCACCAGCCCGTGTTCGGCGAGCGCGAGGCCGAGCGGCGTCGGCTGCAGCGGTCGCCGTCCGCGGATGAATAGCGGCTCGCCGATCCGCTTTTCCAGCATCGACAGCGTGCGCGACACCGCCGGCTGCGCAAGCCCCAGCAGCGCCGCGCCCTCGGTGACGCCGCCCGTCTTGACCACGGCGGCCAGCTGTATCAGGTGCCTTTCATCGAACTTCATAACGAATTGTTATATTGACGCGGAAACAAATCATCAATCTTCCATTTCAGGCCTGCTAGCTTCTCCTCGACCAGCAATGCGGATTTGGGAGGAGATGCATGTCGCGGGCCGCCGAACTCATCGCCTTCAACGAGACCACCTCGGCCGAAGTTTTCGCCAGCCGTTTTGCCGTGCCCGATGACGGCTCGGCCCGGCTGCTCGCCGCGGTCGTTTCGCATGTCCATGCGCTCATCAAGGAATTCCGCCCATCGCAGGACCAGTGGCGCAAGGTGATCGAATTTCTCACGGATGTCGGTCATGCCTCCGACGAGCGCCGCCAGGAATGGGTGCTGCTCTCCGATCTCATCGGCGCGTCCGCTCTCGTCGAGGAGATCAATACGCGTCGCCCCAAGGGCGCGACACCGAACACGATCCGGGGGCCTTTCTTCCGCGCCGACACACCGGAGCGTCGCCCCGGCGCTTCGATTTCCCTCGATGGCGTCGGCGAACCCCTTCTGGTGGAAGGGCGGGTGGAGGATCTCGACGGCAAGCCCGTGCCCGGCGCCGAGATAATCACTTGGCAAGCCAATGCCGAAGGCTATTACGAAAACCAGCAACCCGACCTGCAGCCGGAATTCAATCTGCGCGGCCTGTTCCGCGTCGATGAGACGGGCGCTTTTCACTATCGCACGGTGCGGCCGGCCGGCTATGGCGTGCCGGATGACGGGCCCGTGGGCCGCCTGCTCAGCCAGGCAGGCTATCCGCTGCGGCGGCCGGCGCATCTGCACTTCCTGGTCCGCGCGCCCGGCTTCGAGACCATCACCACGCATATCTATGACGCCGGGGATCCCCGGCTGGGAGAAGACGCGCTGTTCGGCGTCCGGCCCGAACTCGTGCGATCCTTCGAGCCCGCAGAAATCGACGGACGCCCGGCATCGCGGGTCACAGTCAAATTCGTCATGATCAGGGCGCGGCCGGGGAGGGGCAAATGAAGAATTTCAGCTATCGCGGCAGTCCCGCCCGCATCGTCTTCGGCTCCGGCCGAAGCGCCGATGCAGCGAAAGAAATCGAAGCGTTGGCTTGCAAGCGCGCGCTCGTGCTCGCCACTCCGCATCAGAAGGCGGACGCCGAGGCGCTTGCTGTTCGGCTCGGCGCATTGTCGGTCGGCGTCTTTGCAGGAGCCGTGATGCATACGCCGGTCGAGGTGACCGAGGCGGCCCTCCATGTGGTCTCGGAGAGTCGTGCGGATTGCGTCGTCTCGCTCGGCGGCGGCTCCACGACCGGCCTTGGCAAGGCGATCGCTTATCGCACCGATCTGCCGCAGATCGTCATTCCCACCACATACGCCGGATCGGAAGTCACGCCCATTTTGGGCCAGACAGAAGCCGGCCGCAAGACGACGGTGCGGCATGACCGTATCCTGCCGGAAGTGGTGATCTACGATCCAGACCTGACGCTCGGACTGCCCGTGGCGATGAGCGTGACCAGCGGTCTCAACGCCATGGCGCATGCGGTGGAAGGGCTCTATGCGCAGGATCGAAATCCCGTTTCGACGCTGATGGCCGTCGAAGGTCTCAGAGCCTTTGCAGAGAGCCTGCCGACGCTCGTTAAAAGCCCGCATGACGGGCAGGCCCGCGCCGACGCGCTCTACGGCGCCTGGCTCTGCGGCACGGTGCTCGGCGCGGTTGGCATGGCGCTGCATCACAAGATCTGCCACACGCTGGGCGGCTCCTTCGATACGCCGCATGCCGAGACGCATGCGGTGATGCTGCCACATACCGCCGCTTTCAACGCCGAGGCTGCGCGCGAAGAGCTTGTTCCGGCTGCGCAGATTTTTGGCGGCTCGATCGGCGGCGGTCTCTGGGACTTTGCGAAAGCGATTGGCGCGCCGCTGTCGCTTCGGGATTTTGGCCTGACCGAGGCCGACCTCGACCGCGCGGCTGCGATCGCCACTGAAAATCCATACTGGAATCCGCGCCCGATCGATCAGGCATCGATCCGGACGCTGCTGCAGCAGGCCTGGGAGGGCGTGAGGCCCGACTGATCGAGACATCTGACGCGCGAGGCGCGCTCTTTGGGAGGAGAGACGATGATGGGAGGAAGCATGTTCACGAGACGCAAGTTCCTGAAAACGACGGCAGCCGGCGGCGCCGTTCTGGCAGCATCGGGCCTGGCCGCGCCGGCCATCGCACAGACAGCCAAGGTGAAGCTCGGCTATGTCAGCCCGCAGACCGGGCCGCTGGCGGCTTTCGGTGAAGCCGACACATTCGTGGTCACCAATTTCCTCGAAATCGCCAAACAACTCGGTCTCGACTACGAGGTCGTCGTCAAGGACAGCCAGTCCAACCCCAACAGGGCGGCGGAGGTGGCCAAGGAACTGATCGTCGACGACGAAGTCAATCTGGTTCTGGTCTCCTCGACGCCGGAGACGACCAATCCCGTCTCGACCACTTGCGAAGCCGAGGAAATGCCCTGCATTTCGACGGTTGCCCCCTGGCAGCCCTGGTTCATCGGCCAGCAGGGCAATCCCGGTGATCCCGCGAGCTGGAAGCCGTTCAACTACGCCTATCACTTCTTCTGGGGGCTCGAAGACATCATCGCCGTGTTCACCGGCATGTGGAGCCAGATCGAGACCAACAAGAAGGTCGGTGGTCTCTTCCCGAACGATGGCGACGGCAATGCCTGGGGCGACAAGGTCGTCGGCTTCCCGCCGGTGCTCGAAAAGCTCGGCTATTCGTTGACCGACACCGGCCGTTATCAGAACCTGACCGACGATTTCTCGGCCCAGATCAACGCCTTCAAGCAGGCGGAGACCGAGATCCTCACCGGCGTGATGATCCCGCCCGATCTCACGACCTTCTGGAATCAGGCCAAGCAGCAGGGACTGAAGCCGAAGATCGCCTCGATCGGCAAGGCGCTGCTGTTCCCGCAGACCGTCGACACGCTCGGCGACGGGGGGCACAACCTGTCCACCGAAGTGTGGTGGACGCCGTCGCATCCGTTCAAATCGTCGCTGACCGGCCAGACCGCCCAGGAAGTCGCCGACGCCTTCCGGGAAGCGACCGGCGGTCCCTGGACCCAGCCGATCGGCTTTGCCCATGCGCTGTTCGAACTCGCCGTCGATGTCATGGGCCGCGCCGAGGATATCGGCGACGGCGCGTCCGTCGCCAAAGCCATCGGCGAGACCAAGCTAAATACGCTCGTCGGTCCGATCGCCTGGAACAACGACAAGCTGCCGCCTTTCGCCCAGAAGAATGTCGCCAAGACCCCGCTCGTCGGTGGTCAATGGCGACTGAAATCCGGCGGCGGCTATGATCTGGTCGTGGTCGAAAACGGGCTGGCGCCGAACGTGCCGCTCGGCGGCAAGATGGAAGCGCTGGGGTGATGATGGGTGGGGTCTCCGCGGATGCAGCACCCCCCTCTGGTCTGCCGACCATCTCCCCCTCAAGGGGGGAGATTGGCTGGCGGCGCCTGCTTCCCTCCCTCTCGACGCCAGTTGCTGGGCGATAAGCACGCCTCTCTGCAATCTCCCCCCTTGAGGGGGAGATGTCCGGTAGGACAGAGGGGGGTAGCCCCAAAGCTCCCACACCAAATTTCTAACCGAGACCGCAACCATGCCGATCCTTGAACTCAACGGTGTTTCCAAATCCTTCGGGGCCCTGGTGGTCGCCGAGGATATCGGTTTTGCCGTCGAGCCCGGCGAGGCGCTGGGGGTGATCGGGCCGAACGGGGCCGGCAAGTCGACGTTGTTCAATCTGATCACCGGCAATCTCTCCGTCGCCAAGGGCAATATCCGCTTTGACGGCCGGGATGTGACGACCATGCCGCCGATGCAGCGCTGCTTTGCCGGCATGGGCCGCACCTTTCAGATCCCGCAACCGTTCGAGCGGCTGACGGTCTATGAAAACCTGCTGGTCGCCGGCGCGTTCGGCAGTGAGAAGAGGGAGGCCGATGTCTCCGATCTCTGCGCGGATATCCTGGTCGAGACCGGGCTGATCGGCAAGGCCAACAAGCCGGCCGGCAGCCTGACGCTTCTCGAGCGTAAGCGGCTGGAACTGGCGCGCGCGCTCGCCACCCAGCCCAAGCTTCTGCTGCTCGATGAAATCGCCGGCGGCCTGACCGAAGGCGAATGCCGGCAGTTGGTCGCCACCATCAAGCGGGTGCATGAGCGGGGCATGACGATCATCTGGATCGAACATGTGCTGCATGCGCTGACCGCTGTCGCCGAAAAGATTCTGGTGCTCAATTTCGGCCGGGTGATCGGGCATGGCGAACCGCAAACCATCATGAATTCGCGCGAGGTGCGCGAGATCTATCTGGGCATGGAGGTCTGAGCGATGAGCCTGATCGAGACGAACAACCTCACGGCTTTTTATGGCGACTTCCAGGCCCTGTTCGGCGTCAATCTTGTCCTGCATCCCGGCGAAACCATCGCCGTGATCGGCGCAAATGGCGCAGGAAAATCGACATTGATGCGCTCGATCGCCGGCGTTTTGCGCAATGAGCCGAGCGCGATCCTGCATCGCGGCGAAACGATCGGCGCGCTTTCCGCGCCGGATGTGATGGCGCGCGGCGTTGCGCTGGTGCCGGAGGGACGGCGGCTCTTTCCCTCGCTGACGGTGGAGGAGAACCTGCTTGTGGGCCGGCATGGCCGCAAGGTCGATGGTCCCTGGACGCTGGACAGCGTCTACCAACTGTTTCCGATTCTGAAGGAAAGACGGCGCAATCCGTCCACGGCGCTGTCGGGCGGGCAGCAGCAGATGGTGGCGATCGGTCGGGCGCTGATGTCCAATCCGGAAGTGCTGCTCTGCGACGAACTCAGCCTCGGGCTGGCGCCGGTGGTGATCAAGGACATCTACGCCGCCTTTCCGCGCATCCGCGAGACGGGAGCGGCCATCGTCATTGTGGAACAAGACATCGCCCAGGCGCTGAAAGTCGCCGATCGCGTCTATTGCATGATGGAGGGCAGGGTGACCCTCGAAGGGCGGCCGGGCGAGCTCGATCGCGTCGACATCCATGCGGCCTATTTCGGAGCGGACACCCATGAACTGGCTTGACACCATTCTTCAGGGCATTCTGCTTGGCGGGCTCTACGCACT
This sequence comes from Rhizobium sp. FKL33, assembly GCF_005222915.1. GTDB lineage: Bacteria > Pseudomonadota > Alphaproteobacteria > Rhizobiales > Rhizobiaceae > Rhizobium_E. The sequence continues at coordinate 203,266 of NZ_STFX01000006.1, read as the reverse complement.
GTTTGCGGCAGGTCTTTCGCTCGTCTTCGGCATCATGCGGCTCGTCAATCTCGCTCATGGCGATCTGATCGTGCTGGCGGCCTTCCTGATCCTCGTGCTCGTCTCGACGCTCGGGCTCAACCCGTTTCTGGCGGCGCTGGTCGCCGCGCCGCTGATGTTCGGCGTTGGCTATCTCCTGCAATTTCATCTTCTTAACCGCACGCTCGGCAAGGATATCCTGCCGCCGCTGCTCGTGACCTTCGGCCTGTCCATCGTCATCCAGAACGGTCTGCTGGAGAGCTTCACCGCCGACAGCCGGCGCATTTCAGCCAGCGCCCTCGAACAGGCGTCGATCTCGCTCGGTGGTATCAACGCCGGCGTCATGCCGCTCTTGACCTTCGCCTCTGCGATCCTGGTGATCGTTGGCCTCAACCAGCTGATCTACAAGACGGCGCTGGGCCGTGCGTTTCGCGCCACCTCAGATGATGTGGTGACGGCGGGGCTGATGGGCATTCGCCCGAACCAGATCTTCGCCATCGCCACCGGGCTCGCCATGGTCATCGTCACCATCGCAGCACTCTATTTGGGCACGCGCGCCAATTTCGATCCGACTTCCGGGCCGGCGCGGCTGATCTACGCCTTCGAGGCGGTGATCATCGGCGGGCTCGGCTCCCTCTGGGGAACGCTTGCCGGCGGCGTCATTCTCGGCGTGGCGCAGACGCTCGGCGCCGCGATCAATCCGGAATGGCAGATTCTGTCAGGCCATATCGCCTTCCTGCTCGTTCTGTTGTTCCGTCCCCGGGGTCTCTTCCCCCGAGCCGTCGATTGAGGCTGAGATGACCGTTCAGACCGACACACTCCCCACCACGGTGACACGCTCTCCAACTTGGCGGGTCGAGACCCGCACTCGCGTCTCCGCGCTGTTTTCGTTTGCCGCGATCCTCTTCGTGCTGTTGCTCGCGCTCGCGCCGTTCGTCGTCTCGCGCGGCGTGGTGCAGGACCTGTTCTTCATTCTGACGATGCTGGCGCTCGCCCAATGCTGGAACCTGCTGGCAGGCTATGCCGGGCTGATCTCGGTGGGACAGCAACTCTTTGTCGGCTGCGGCGCCTATGCGCTGTTCGGTTTCGTTATCCTGCTCGGCGTCGATCCTTTGCTGGCCGTGCCGCTCGCCGGTCTCTTCGCGGCGCTGATTGCCCTGCCCACCGCCTTTTTCGCTTTTCGGCTCTACGGACCCTATTTCGCCATCGGCACCTGGGTGATCGCCGAAGTCGGGCGGCTCGTCTTCGCGCAATGGAAGACGCTCGGCGGCGGCACCGGCACATCGCTGCCGCGCGAGGCCACGCGCGATATGGCCGGCGTCGTGCTGCTCAAGGACTGGTTCGGCATGCGGCCGGCCGCCGCCTCGGACGCCATCGCCTTCTGGCTGGCGCTTCTCGTGCTGGTGCTGACGATCGGCTTCGTCTATCGGCTGCTGCGCTCCAAGCAGGGGCTGGGCCTCGCGGCCGTGCGCGACAATGAGACGGCGGCCCGCGCGCTCGGCGTCGACGCCCGCCGGCTGAAGCTCGCGATCTATCTCTCCACCGCGTTTATCACCGGTCTCGTCGGCGCGTTGATCTATCTGCAGAAAGCGCGGATTTCGCCGGACGCCGCTTTCTCGCTCACCGATTGGACGGCCTATGTCGTGTTCATCGTGGTGATCGGCGGCATCGGCGCGATCGAAGGGCCGATCCTCGGGGTCATCCTGTTCTTCCTGCTGCAGAATGCTTTGTCGAGCTATGGCTCCTGGTATCTGCTGCTGCTCGGCGCCATCGCCATCATCACCATGCTGTTTGCGCCCAGGGGCATTTGGGGTCTGATCACCGACCGCACCGGCATCGAACTCTTTCCGGTTCGTCGCACTTTGCGCGGCGGGTCACTCGAACACACAGAAAAGGGAGGGCCTCATGGCTGACATCACCACCGACGTTCTGATTATCGGCACCGGGCCGGCCGGCTCCGCCACCGCCGCATTGCTTGCAAGCTACGGCCTTGAGCCGATGGTGATCAATCGCTACCGCTGGCTCGCCAACACCCCGCGCGCCCACATCACCAATCAGCGCACGATGGAAGTGCTGCGCGATCTCGGCCGCGATGTGGAGGACGAGGCGTATATGTTCGCGACCGAGCAGGACCTGATGGGGCAGAACGTGTTCTGCACCGCGGTTGCAGGGGAAGAGATCGGCCGCATGCAGAGCTGGGGCAACCATCCGCTGTCGCGCGCCGAACATCTGCTCTCTTCACCCGGCCGGATGAACGACCTGCCGCAGACTTATATGGAGCCGCTGCTCTTCAAGACCGCCTGCTCGCGCGGCGCGCAGGCGCGGATGTCGACGGAATATGTGAGCCATGTGCAGGACGCCGAAGGCGTGACCACGACTTGCCTCGACCGGCTGACCGGCAAGGAAATCACCGTCCGCTCGAAATTCCTCGTCGGCGCCGATGGCGGCAATTCCAAGGTCGCCGAACATGCCGGTCTGTCCTTCGAGGGCAAGATGGGCGTCGCGGGCTCGATGAACATCCTGTTCGAATGCGATCTGTCGCGCTATGTCGCCCATCGTCCCTCGGTGCTCTACTGGGTGCTGCAGCCCGGCGCCGATGTCGGCGGCATCGGCATGGGCCTCGTGCGCATGGTGCGCCCATGGAACGAATGGCTGATCGTCTGGGGCTATGACATCAACCAGCCGGCGCCGGCGGTCGACGACGCCTTCGCCACCAAGGTGGTGCGCGATCTCGTCGGCGTGCAGGACCTGCAGCCGAAAATCAAGTCGGTCTCCACCTGGACCGTCAACAATATGTATGCGACGACCATGTCGAACGGTCGCGTCTTCTGCATGGGCGACGCGACCCATCGCCATCCGCCGTCTAACGGTCTCGGCTCCAACACCTCGATTCAGGACGCGTTCAATCTGGCCTGGAAGCTCGCCATGGTCATTCGCGGTCAGGCTGGCGCCGGACTGCTCGACAGCTACCAAGCCGAACGCGCCCCGGTCGCCAAGCAGATCGTCACCCGCGCCAACAAGTCGATCGAAGAGTTCGGCCCGATCTTCAAGGCGCTCGGCCTGCTCGATTCCGTCGATCCGGTAAAAATGCAGGAAAACATGGACGCCCGCTGCGACGACACCGCCGACGCCGAACGCCAACGCGAGGCGATCCGTCAGGCGATCGCCGCCAAGGTCTATGAATTCGACGCCCATGGCGTCGAGATGAACCAGCGTTATAAATCCGACGCGGTGCTGACAGATGGTCAGCCTGAACCGGCCTTCGAAAAGGACGCCGAGTTGCACCACCAGCCGACCACCTGGCCGGGCGCGCGCCTGCCGCATGTCTGGCTCTATGGGTCGGAGGGCGAGAAGGTGTCGAGCCTGGACCTGACCGGCCACGGCGTCTTTACGCTGCTGACCGGCATCGGCGGCGACGGCTGGGTCGCGGCGGCGAAAACGCTGTCCAAGGAATTCGGCTTGCCGATCACGGTGCACAAAATCGGTCCGCGCCAGACCTGGCAGGACTTCTCCGGCGATTGGGCGCGCGCCCGCGAAATCCGCGATTCCGGCGCGCTTCTTGTGCGCCCGGATCATCATGTCGCGTGGCGGGCGGTTGCAGCTGTCGAAGATCCGGAAGCAGAACTGCGGCGCGTTCTGAAAACTATCCTGAACCGGTGAGGATCTCCCATGGAAGCGCATGAAAAGGGCTATTTCACCGAGGAAAACTCCGTCGACGTGGTGACTGGCCGCAACGCCAACGCACAAAGCGAGCGGCTGAAGCAGGTGATGGAGGTCATCACCCGCAAGCTGCATGAGGCGGTCAAGGAACTGGAGCCGACGCAGGACGAATGGATGGAGGCGATTCTCTTCCTCACCCGCACCGGCCAGATGTGCAACGAATGGCGGCAGGAGTTCATCCTGCTGTCGGACGTGCTCGGCGTCTCCATGCTGGTCGACGCGATCAACAACCGCAAGCCTTCGGGCGCGTCCGAGAGCACGGTGCTCGGCCCCTTCCATGTGGCCGACGCGCCGGAACTGCCGATGGGCGCCAATATCTGCCTCGACTCCAAGGGCGAGGACATGGTGATCTCGGGCCGCATCCTCGACACCGAGGGCAAGCCGATCGCCAACGCTGTCATCGATGTCTGGCAGGCCAATGACGAAGGCTTCTACGATGTCCAGCAGAAGGGCGTGCAGCCCGATTTCAACCTGCGCGGCGTCTTCCGCACCGGCCCTGATGGAACCTACTGGTTCCGGGCGGTGAAGCCGAAATTCTATCCGATCCCCGATGATGGCCCGGTCGGACAACTGCTCGGCAAATTGGGCCGCCATCCCTATCGGCCCGCGCATCTGCATTACATCATCAAGGCCGAGGGCTACGAGACGCTTATCACCCACATCTTCGACCCTGACGACCCTTACATCAATTCCGATGCGGTGTTCGGCGTGAAGGAAAGCTTGCTTGCCGAGTTCGTGCGTCAGAAGGATGCGCAACGCGCTGCCGACTATGGCTTCACCGAGGAGTTTTGGGAGGTGAAGCACGATTTCGTGCTGGTGGTGGCGTCGTAAAGTAGAATGGCGGCGAGCCGCCGCCGATCAACCGAGATGCTATCGGCGGCGACCGGGCTATGGTCAATAGACCTTATGGCGTGTTGTCTGTCGCCTCGTCGTATTCGCCGTCAGCCTTGCGCTTCTTTGGCGAGCAGGGTCTCGGCGATTTTGGCGGCCTCTTCCACATGGGCGCGGCATGCGGCGGTGGCGGCCTCGGGGTCGTTTCTCTCGATGGCGGAATAGATTTCCCGCATCCGCGCCGGCCCCGACACGGTACGGTTGGCGGTGGACAGCGTCATCACACGGAGGCGTGAAATGCGGCTGTTCAGCCGGTTGACGATCTCCCAGGCGATCGTGTGACCGCTGGTTTCGAAGATGATCTTATAGAATTCATGGGTGGCGTCGAGGATGGCCGGCGGTGAATTCTTCTTTGATGTCCGGTCGAGTTCGCTGAGCACCGCGCCAAGCTGCGCCTTGACCTTCGCGTTGGCGCGCCGTGCGCAATCGGCCACCGCCGTAGATTCGAGCGCCGAGCGGATCTCGTAGATCTGTCGAGCATCGTCCCAGGTGATCTTGGCGACGATCGGCCCCTGCTTGGCGAGGCTCTCGACCAGTCCCTCGGATTCCAGATGCCGGATCACTTCGCGAATAACCGAGCGCGAGACGCCCAGTTGATCGCAGAGCGTTCGCTCCACAAGCCGCTGGCCGGGTTCGAACAATCCGGCGATGATGGCGCGGCGCATGCGCTCAAGCGCGATTTCCCGCAGCGTTACGGGGGGCGTGTCGATCCGGAGATCAGCGAGATGAGCGTCCTGTGAGGTCATGATTCCGTGTAGCCGGAAATTTTGTTTCAAGCAAGCTCTTGACACGTCGTCTTATGGTATACCAACATGCAGTCATACGAAATGACAGGAGGCGGCCTTGGTTCCCGTGATACGCAAAACTCTTCTTCATGTGGAGAACACGCTCATCGAGGGCGGCAAGGAAGCCGCCGTTCCCCTGAAGATGATTGCGGCCATGGCGGTGATCAAGAATCCTTGGGCAGGCCGTGGCTTCGTCGAGAACCTCAAGCCTGAAATCCATGCGGCGGCTCCCGTGCTCGGTGCGCTCCTGACCAAGATGATCCTCGATGTCGCCGGCTCAGGCGAAGCGGTCGAAGGCTATGGCAAGAGCGCGGTCGTCGGCCTCGACGGTGAAATCGAGCATGCCTCGGCGCTGATCCACACGCTGCGTTTCGGCAATCATTATCGCCAGGCGGTTGGCGCGAAATCCTATCTCGCCTTCTGCAATACCCGCGGCCCGGCCAACGCCCCCATCATGATCCCGCTGATGGACAAGAATGACGAGGGCCGCCGCTCGCATTACCTCACCATCCAATGCGCCATCCCGGATGCGCCGGCGGCGGACGAGATCGTCATTGCGCTTGGCGCGTCGATCGGCGGGCGCCCGCATCACCGGATCGGCAATCGCTATGAGGATCTCAAGGAGTTGGGCCACGATGTCGCCAATCCCGCAGCGGTGTAAGACGCCCTCGGGCGGGGCCTATGCCGTGGCGGGCGCCGGCGATCCGCTCGTTCTGATCCATGGCGTGGGCATGCGGCTCGAAGCCTGGACGCCACAGATCGAGGCGTTGTCACAGCGCTTCCAGGTAATCGCGGTGGATCTGCCGGGCCATGGTGAAAGTGACCCGCTTCCTGCGGGGGCGCCGCTTGAAGGGTTTGTCGCCTGGTTCGCCAGAATGATTCGCGAACTCGGCTTGGGTCCGGTCAGCGTCGCCGGCCATTCGATGGGGGCGCTGATCGCAGGCGGCATCGCCGCCGAAGCGCCCGATCAGGTGGCGCGGGTCGCGCTTCTGAACGGCGTCTACAGGCGGGATGACGCGGCCCGCAAAGCGGTGAAAGCGCGGGCGGCGGAGATTGTTACGGGCGCTTTCGATCGAGAAGCGCCGCTGCGGCGCTGGTTTGGCGAAGGGCATGAGCATGAGGAGGCTTACGCTCTGTCCCGGCGTCTGCTGGCGCTGGTCGACCAGCAGGGTTACGCCACCGCCTACGGCGCCTTCGCCGGAGGCGATGCGACTTATGCCGATCGTTGGCCAACGGTGCCCTGCCCGGCGCTGTTCCTGACCGGCGACGGAGATCTGAATTCGACGCCTGCAATGGCCGAGGCTATGGCGGCGGCCGCCCCGAACGGCCGGGCGGTGATCATCAAGGGGCACCGGCATATGGTGAACCTCACGGCGCCGGATGCTGTGACTACGGCGCTGACTGAGTGGATGACATGGACCAGGGAGGAGGCCCGCCATGACGCTTGAACCGAGAGCCCTGAGGGACGCCTTCGGCGCCTTCCTGACTGGCGTCACCGTGGTCACCACCCATGACGCGGCCGGCGCGCCGATCGGCTTCACGGCCAATTCCTTCACCAGCGTTTCGCTCGATCCGCCGCTGCTGTTGGTTTGCCTCGCCAAGACGTCGCGCAATTTCGCGACCATGACCAATGCCTCTGGTTTTGCCGTCAATATTCTCTCCGAAGGTCAGAAGGATGTGTCCAACACCTTCGCCCGTCCGGTCGAGGATCGCTTCGCCGCCGTCGACTGGCGCAAGGGGCCGCATGGCTCACCGGTGTTTTCGGATGTTGCGGCCTGGTTCGATTGCGCCATGCATCAGGTGATCGACGCTGGCGATCACGTCATTCTGCTCGGGCGCATCGAAGCCTTTGAGAATTCCGGCCAGGCCGGACTTGGTTATGCACGCGGCGGTTATTTCTCGCCCGTTCTCGCCGACAAGGCGCTGCTTGCCGGCCAGGACATGCCGCAACATCTCAGCGCGGTGGCAGAACGGGGCGGCCAGGTTCTTTTGGTGGAAACCTCCGACGGTTCGCTCGGTCTGCCGGCCGTGGAGCTTGCGAGCGGCGAGAGCCTTGATGCGCTGACCGATGCGGTCGCCGCTCTCTCGGGTCTCACTGTTCAGCTTGGTCTGCTTTATTCGGTGTATGAAGACACCAAGACCCGGCGTCAGCATGTGGTCTATCGCGCCGGTCTTGGCGACGGGCCTGTCGCGTCGGGCGCGCTCTATCCCATCGACGCGCTGCCGACGGAGCGGATTGCAGACGCTGCGACGCGGGATGTGCTCAAGCGATACGCCGCCGAAGCCAGCCTCGGCAATTTCGGCGTCTATGTGGGAAATCAGGAAAAGGGCCGGGTTCACGCCCAGGCCGTCAGAGGGTGACGCATGAAATTCTCGCTCTTCGTTCACATGGAGCGGCTGGACGCCAGCCAGACCCATCAGGAGCTCTATGAGGAGTTCGTCCAGCTCTGCGAGATTGCCGATCGCGGCGGCATGCACGCCATCTGGACGGGCGAGCATCACGGCATGGATTTCACCATCGCCCCCAATCCCTTCATCAATATTGCCGATCTCGCCCGCCGCACCAAGAATGTCCGGCTCGGCACGGGTACGGTGATCGCGCCTTTCTGGCACCCGATCAAACTGGCGGGCGAAGCGGCGATGACCGACATCGTGACAGGCGGACGTCTCGATGTCGGCATCGCACGAGGAGCCTATGGCTTTGAATATGAACGCCTTCTTCCGGGATTAGACGCATGGGGCGCGGGCCAGCGCATGCGCGAACTCATCCCGGCGCTGAAAGGCGTCTGGGCCGGCGATTACGCCCATGACGGAGATTTCTGGAAGTTCCCCTCCACGACCTCCGCGCCAAAGCCGGTCCAGACGCCGCATCCGCCCATCTGGGTGGCCGCGCGCGATCCCAACAGCCACGAATTTGCCGTCTCCCAAGGCTGCAACGTTCAGGTGACGCCGCTCTGGAACGGCGACGCCGAGATCGAAAGCCTGATGGGCCGCTTCAACGCCGCCTGCGAGAAAAATCCCGATATCGCCAAGCCGAAGATCATGCTGCTGCTCCACACCTATGTCGGCTCCGACGAGGCGGATGTGCAGCAGGCGATGAAGGAAGTTAGCGTCTACTACAATTACTTCTTCGCCTGGTTCAAGAATGAGCGCCCGATCCATCAGGGCCTGATCGAACGGCTGAGCGAGGAAGATATCGCCGCCAACGCCATGCTCGGCCCGGATGTCATGCGGGCGAATATGCCGATCGGCACGTCCGACGAGGTCATTGGCCGTCTCAAGGCCTATGAAGCTCTCGGCTATGACGAATATTCCTTCTGGATCGACACCGGCATGAGCTTCGAGCGCAAGAAGGCGTCTCTCGAACGCTTCATCGCCGAGGTCATGCCGGCCTTCGGCTGAGGAGAGCCCGATGCAGCGTTTTCAGCTCTATATCAATGGGCAATTCGAGGATGGCGGCGGACGCTTTGCCAGCATCGACCCCGCGACAGGCGAGGCCTGGGCGAATATGCCGGAGGCCCGCGAAGCCGAGGTCGACAGGGCCGTCAATGCCGCCGAGGCGGCGCTCTGGTCCGGCCCCTGGGCCAGTATGACGGCGACCCAACGCGGCAAGCTTCTCTATCGCCTTGCTGATCTCGTCGCCGCCAATGCGAGCCGCCTCGCAGAGCTGGAAACCCGCGACACCGGCAAGATCATACGCGAAACATCCTCCCAGATCGCTTATGTCGCAGACTATTACCGCTATTACGCCGGTCTCGCCGATAAGATCGAGGGCGCCTATCTGTCGATCGACAAGCCCGATATGGATGTCTGGCTCCGGCGCGAGCCGATTGGCGTGGTCGCGGCCATCGTGCCCTGGAACAGCCAGCTGTTTCTCTCCGCCGTCAAGCTCGGCCCGGCGCTCGCCGCCGGTTGCACGGTCGTGGTGAAAGCCTCCGAAGACGGCCCGGCGCCGCTTCTGGAATTTGCGCGGCTGATCCATGAGGCTGGCTTTCCGGCCGGCGTCGTCAATGTCATCACCGGTTTCGGTCCGTCCTGCGGCAGCGCGCTGACCCGGCATCCGAAAGTGGCGCATATCGCCTTCACCGGCGGTCCCAGCACCGCTGCGGCCGTCGTGCGGAATTCGGCCGAAAACCTCGCCAGCACCTCGCTCGAACTCGGCGGCAAATCGCCCTTCGTGGTGTTCGCAGACGCCGATCTCGAAAGCGCCGCCAACGCCCAGATCGCCGGCATCTTCGCCGCCACCGGCCAGTCCTGCGTGGCCGGCTCGCGGTTGATCATCGAAGCCTCCGTCAAGGACCGGTTCCTGGCCATCCTCAAATCCCGCGCCGAGGCAATCCGCATCGGCGAACCGCTGGATATGGCCACGGAAGTTGGCCCGCTCTGCACCGAGCGTCAGCGCGCGCTGATCGAGAAGACGATCGACGCTTCCATCGCCGCCGGCGCGCGGTTGGTCACGGGCGGCCGCAAGCTCGGCGACAAGGGCCTTTATTACGCGCCGACCGTCATCGATTGCGACGGTGTGACCTCGCCGTCGGTCGAGACGGAACTGTTCGGCCCTGTGTTATCCGTCCTGTCCTTCCAAACGGAAGAGGAGGCCGTCAGGCTCGCCAACGACACGCCGTTTGGTCTGGCCTCAGGCGTCTTCACGCAGAACCTCACCCGCGCGCACCGGATGATCAAGCGCATCCGCGCCGGCGTGGTCTGGGTCAACACCTATCGCGCGGTGTCGCCGATCGCGCCCTTCGGCGGCTTCGGCCAGTCCGGCCAAGGCCGCGAGGGCGGGCTCGCCGCAGCGCTCGACTACACCCGCACCAAGACGGTCTGGGTTCGCACCTCCGACGATCCGATCCCCGATCCCTTCGTGATGCGGTGACGCCATGTATTACGAGATCCGCACCTACAGGCTGAAGAATGGCGCGATCCCCGACTATCTCAAAGTCGTGGGCGAAGAGGGCATCGCCATCCAGAAGAAACATCTGGGCCAACTGCTCGGCTACTTCTTCTCGGAAATCGGCCCCATCAACGAGATCGTTCATATCTGGGCTTTCGACAGCCTCGATGACCGTGACGCGCGCCGCGCCCGCCTGATGGCGGATCCGGCCTGGCGCGCTTTCCTCCCAAAGATCCGCGACCTGATCGAGGTTGCGGAAAACAAGATCATGAAGCCGGCGGCGTTTTCGCCGCTCGGCGGGAGTGCGCCTATCCAAACCACGTGAATGCCAAAAATCAAAACAAGGAACGGGAACATGAAAAAATCATTCGCAATCGCCGCTCTCATGACTGTGGTCGGCTTCACCGGCGCAGCGCAAGCAGAGGACATGGTGTTCGCAAGCTGGGGCGGCACCACGCAGGACGCGCAGAAGGCCAACTGGGCCGACAGCTTTACCGCCAACACCAAGATCAATGTCATCCAGGACGGTCCGACCGACTACGGCAAGATCAAAGCGATGGTCGAAGCAGGCAATGTGACCTGGGACGTGGTCGATGTCGAAGGCGACTACCCCGTTCAGGCCGGCAAGGCCGGCCTTCTCGAAAAGCTCGACTTCTCGGTGATCGACAAGTCCAAGCTCGATCCGCGTTTCGTCACCGACTATTCGGTGGGCAGCTTCTATTATTCCTTCGTGATCGGCTGCAACAAGGACATCGCCGGCAATTGCCCGAAGACCTGGGCCGATCTCTTCGACACCGCGAAATTCCCCGGCAAGCGCGCCTTCTACAAATGGTCGGCGCCGGGCGTGATCGAAGCCGCGCTGCTCGCCGATGGCGTGCCGGCCGAAAAGCTCTATCCGCTCGATCTCGATCGCGCCTTCAAGAAGCTCGACACGATCAAGGCCGACATAGTGTGGTGGGACGGCGGCGCGGCTTCCCAGCAGTTGCTCGCCTCCGGCGAAGCGCCGTTCGGCTCGTTCTGGAACGGTCGCCTCACCGCGCTCGCCGCCACCGGCGTGACGGTTGAGACCTCCTGGGCGCAGAACATCACTGCCGCCGACTCGCTGGTCGTGCCCAAGGGCGCCAAGAACAAGGACGCCGCGATGAAGTTCATCGCGCACGCGACCGCCGACATGCAGCAGGCGCAGTTCGCCATGGCGACCGGCTACGCGCCGACCAATCTCGACTCCAACCTGCTGATGGAAGAAGCGATCCGCAAGACGCTGCCCGACATGCAGGCCGACAGCCAGGTCAATGCCGACATGGATTACTGGGCCGAACACCGTGATGAGATCGGCAAGCGCTGGTACGACTGGCAGGCGAAGTAAGCCCCGGATCGCATCGCCGGCCGCTCTCCGCGTGCGGCCGGCTCTTTCTCCACTGGAACCATTGCCATGACCACGAGCGCGACAGTTGCGCTGAGACGGGGACCGGCGCGGCGCGGAAACGCTCTCGCCTATGTCGCGCCGGCGCTCATTCTCATTGTTCTCTTCTTTTTGACCCCCGTTACCGGCCTGATGTTGCGCAGCCTCACCGAGCCGCAAGTCGGCCTGCAGAATTACGCCGAACTGATCGGTTCCGGCACCTATGTGCGCATTTTCGCCAACACCTTTCTCGTCGCAGGCGTGGTGACGCTTCTGTCCGTGGTGATCGGCTATCCCGTCGCCTGGGCGCTCGCCGTCATGCCGGAGCGCTGGTCGCGGCTGGTCTTCGCCATCATCATCCTGTCGATGTGGACCAATCTGCTCGCCCGCACCTATGCCTGGATGGTGCTGTTGCAGCGCACCGGCGTGATCAACAAGACGCTGAAGGCGCTCGGCCTGATCGACCAGCCCTTGGCGCTGGTCAACAATCTCGTCGGCGTGACCATCGGCATGACATACATCATGCTGCCGTTCGTGATCCTGCCGCTGGTCGGCGTCATCAGGTCCATTGACCCCGCCATACTTAGGGCCGGCGCACTGTGCGGCGCCAATAGCTGGCAATGTTTCACCCGCATCCTGCTGCCCTTGTCACTGCCAGGCATCGCGGCCGGTGGGCTGATGGTCTTCGTCATGGCGCTTGGCTACTATGTCACGCCGGCTCTCCTCGGGGGAACGGCCAATATGATGCTGGCCGAAATGGTGGCGCAGTTCGTCCAGTCGCTCGTCAATTGGGGCATGGGCGGCGCGGCGGCCTTCGTGCTGCTGGTCGTGACGCTGATCCTCTATGGCGTGCAACTGCGCTTTTTCGGCGCAGGCCGGATGAACTGAGGGGGACGCGATGCTTCTGGATTTCGAAAAACTCGGCGCATGGAAATGGCTGCTCATCGGCGTCACCACGCTTGTGTGTCTGTTTCTCATCCTGCCGATCGTGTTCATCGCCGCGCTGTCCTTCGGCTCGTCGCAATGGCTGATCTTTCCGCCGCCATCCTGGACCACACGCTGGTACGCCGAACTCTTCGCCGATCCGCGCTGGCTCTCTTCCGCTTTCACCAGCCTCAAGATCGCCTTGATCGTGACCGTGCTTTCGGTGGTCATCGGGTTTCTGGCCGCGCTCGGCCTCAATCGCGGCCATTTCCTTGGCAAGGAGACGCTCCGGGCGCTGTTTCTCACGCCGATGATCCTGCCGGTTGTGGTGCTGGCGGTTGCGCTCTACGCCTTCTTCCTTAAGATCGGGCTCGCCGGCACGACGCTCGGCTTCATCATCGCCCATCTTTTGATCGCGCTGCCCTTTTCGATCATCTCCATTGGCAATGCGCTCGAGGGTTTCGACAAATCGATCGAGGACGCCGCTATTCTCTGTGGCGCCTCGCCCTGGGAAGCGCGGCTCCGTGTCACCGTGCCTGCCATCAGCCATGGCCTGTTCGGCGCGGCGGTGTTCTCCTTCCTCGCCTCCTGGGATGAGGTGGTGCTGGCGATCTTCATGGCGAGCCCGACGCTGCAGACGCTGCCGGTGAAGATCTGGTCGACGCTCAGGCAGGATCTGACACCGGTGATCGCGGCGGCTTCCACACTCCTCATCCTGTTCACCATGCTTTTGATGATCATCGCGGCTGTGGTCCGCAAGGGACGGAAATCATGACTTCACCCTTTCTCGAAATCCGCGGCATCCGCAAGGATTACGGTCCCGTCACCGCCGTGAAAGACGTGACGCTCGATGTGCGGCAAGGCGAGTTCATGACCTTTCTCGGTCCCTCGGGTTCGGGGAAGTCCACGACGCTCTACATCCTCGCCGGTTTTCAGGATCCGACCCAGGGCGACATCCTGCTCAACGGCAAGACGCTGCTCGACACGCCGTCGCACAAACGCAATATCGGCATGGTCTTCCAGCGCTACACGCTGTTTCCGCATCTGACGGTGGGCGAGAATGTCGCTTTTCCCTTGCGCATCCGCCGGCTGCCGAAGGCCGATGTCGAGCGCCGGGTGAAGGCGGCGCTGCGTCTCGTGCGACTCGAAGGCTTCGAAGACCGCAAGCCGGCGCTGATGTCGGGCGGCCAGCAGCAGCGCGTCGCGCTCGCCCGGGCTCTGGTCTATGAGCCGCCGGTGCTGCTGATGGACGAGCCGCTGTCGGCGCTCGACAAGAAGCTGCGCGAGGAAATCCAGTTCGAAATCCGCCGCATCCATCAGGAAACCGGCGTCACCATTCTCTATGTCACCCATGACCAGGAAGAGGCATTGCGCCTGTCCGACCGTATCGCCGTGTTCAGCCATGGCAAGATCGACCAGATCGGCACGGGCCAGGAACTCTATGCCGATCCCGCCACCCGCTTTGTTGCGGGCTTCGTCGGCGATTCCAATTTCGTCGAAGCCGACATCGTGGCGGTCGATGGCGGCACGAGCACTCTCGCTCTGCCGGGCGGCGTGACGGTGTCGGGCGTGCCGCTGCACAGCCAGGGAACCGGTCAAAAAGCATCGCTATTGCTGCGGCCTGAACGCATCGAACTGGGGCAGGGGACAAGCGAGGGGGCGCTGTCGGGGCAGGTGCGCGATTTGACTTTCCTCGGCAACAACACCCATTTTCTCGTCGATATTGGTGCGGGCGAGCCGATTTCGGTGCGCTTGCCGTTCGGCCATCCGATGCTTGAAGGTCTCGGCCATGGCGCCAGCGTTCATCTCCGGTTTAATCCGGCATCTGCGCATGCTTTCAGGTACTGAAGGCGCAGATGCCGCTCCCAGAATAAATTTCTGGTTCATCCGGATGTAAGCCGCATATCGCATCAACCACCTCCTTGCGTCGCTAGCCATTGGGCGTAGACTGTCCTTGCTATCTACATGGGAAAGCTGGGAGGAGCGACTTCATGAGACGGATGTGGCCTGACGACCTCGACTTCATTCTGAACGGCGCCGAAGAGGTGACGCTGGAAGCGTCCGGAAGCGGCGGAGCGGGATCGGAGAGAGATGGGCATGGTGTGCGCAAGGCGCTGCGCGTGCGGATCTCACAACAGGATTTCGAGCGGATCTGGCCGCTGGCGGAGGCGCGCTATCGCCTCGGCGGCGAACGACTGGGGAAGGCGATCACCCTCATCACCACCAACCCACATTATCACCGCTGGCATCCCACCGATGGGGGAACGGAAGAGCATGTGAGCGAGAGCGGTCGTAGCGTCACGACGAACTATGTCACCGTCCACTTCCTTCTGGACGAAGTGCGCGAGCCGGTGGAGGCGTAACGCTTCCGGCCGTACGAAACGCCCGAGCCCGGAAGCTGTGTTCGGCCCTAGCCGACCACAGCTTCCGCCTCGATCTCGACCTCATAGTCGCCGATCAGATTGCCGGCCTCGATCAGCGTGTTGGCCGGCAGGACCTCGCCGAAGACGCGGCCATGGGCGCGGGAGACCGGCTCCCACTGGTTGGCGTCCTTGAGATAGATGCGGGTGCGGACCACGTCTTCCATCTTGCCGCCGAGCGGCGCGAGCGAGGCGGCGATCTTGTCGAGGATATAGGTCGCCTGCGCGCCGGGGTCTCCCGGGGCGACGCAGCGGTTCGCGCCATGGGTTGCGGTGGTGCCGGAGACAAGGATGCGGTCGCCGACGCGGACCGCGCGGCTATAGCCGGCGATCGGCTCCCAGACGCTGCCCGAGGATACCCTGAGACGATCAGGACGTCCCGGCACGGGAACGGCCTGATAGACCGAAGGGATTGCATCCAGATGATGGCTGAGGTCGCCGGACGCCGTGAGGAATGGCGGCTTGCGATATTCGTCGCCGCAATCGCCGGGAATGGGCGTGGTCTCACCGAAAGCCGCATCCAGCGCGGCATGGTCGTCAGCGTCGAGCGCGAAGCGGAAGACATTCAGATTGTCGTCGCGATGCTCGCTCTCGCCGAGACGCGCGCCGATGATGGTGGCCGCGACGGCCTGATGCTCTAGGACCCAGCGGCTCGCGACATTGGAAAGCGAGACGTTGTGCTTGCGGGCGATGTTTGAGGCGGCGCGGAGGATGGCCTGATAGGGCTCCCAGCCGCCGGCGGCGTCGATGAAACGCTTGTATTTCGACCGGCTCCAGTCTGCGATCTCCGCCGGCTCGGGCTGGCCAAGCCATTTTTCCGACAGGAAACCGCCGCAGAGCGTGCCATAGGCGAGAAGCTTGACGCCGGATCGGGCGCAGACGCGGGAGAGATCGCCTGCCGCGCGCCGATCGATGAGCGAGAACGACACCTGATTGCTGACGATCTCGATGCCATCAGCCAAGGCCAGCGCCAGATGCGCCGCGTCGACATTGGTGAGACCGAGCGCGCCGATGAGACCCTCGTCCTTCATCGCCTGCATTTCATGCAGGGCGTCGAGCCAGGCCGGATGCTCGAATGTCCACCAGTGAAATTGCAGAAGGTCGATCTTGGAGACGTTCAGCCGCTGCAGCCGCTCTTCGACGCCGCGCCGCACGATGTCACGGCTCATCGGGCCTGGCTCCGGGCACCATTTGGTGAAGGCGCGCGGTCTGTCGGCGCCCTCGAAGCGGGCCAGCAGCCGGCCGGTGATGATTTCGGCAGAGCCGTAATGATCGGCCATGTCGAATGTGTCGAAGCCCGCTTTCGCATAGGCGGCCAGCGCGTCGGCGCCGGTTTCCGGATCGATGGTCTCGCCATTCTTCTCGATGTCGGCGACCTGCCATAGACCGCAGACGAGGCGGCTGACCTCGAGATCGGGGGTGAGGCGGATACGGTCGGGGCGGGCGGTCATGTTGTCAGTCCTTGTTTTTTACGGCGCGGGCGGATTTGAGGCGGCTCAGCGGGCTGACCTCTCCGAACAGGCCGCGAGGGCGCCAGAGCAGCATCAGGCAGAGCCCGACGCCGATCGCGACGATTTGCAGAGAGGCGGCGCGCGCTTGCTGGTCGGGCGGAACGAAACTCGAGACGGCGGATGCGGTGAGCGCCCAAAGACCCCAGACAAGGATGGCGCCTGCAATCGCGCCCTTGTTGTTGCCGGAGCCGCCGACGATCAGCATGGCCCAGACCTGGAAGGTGAGGATCGGCATGTAATTGTCCGGCGCGATAAAGCCGATGAAATGCGCCTGGCAGGCTCCGGCGAGCCCCATGATCGCGCCGCCGAGGGTAAAGGCTTGCAGGCGGAAGCGGATCGGCCGCTTGCCGAGCGCCTGCGCCGCCGTTTCATCCTCGCGCACGGCGCGGAGCACGCGGCCCCAGGGGCTTTTCGCCAGATGCTCCAGGCCGAGATAGAGGCAGAGAACGACGACGGCCATGACGCCGAGATTGGAGAAGCTGAACAATGCGGCATTTTCCTGCCAAACGCCGAAGGGGCGGGGAATGAAGCCGATGCCGAAGGCGCCGCCGGTGACCGGCTGTAGATTGAGCATGGCGAGCTGCATCGTCACCGCCACGCCGAAGGTGGCGATGGCGAGATAATCGGCGCGCAGGCGGATCGTTAGCGCCCCGACGCCCCAGGACAAAAGGCCCGAAAGAATGGCGGCCCCCAGCCAGCCCACCACGATCGGCAGGCCGAAGCCGCCCAGCCGGTCGGGAGCGTCGGGCGTCGTCAGAATGGCCGATGTATAGGCGCCGACCGCCACGAAAGCGGCGACGCCGACATTGAAGAGACCGGTCATGCCCCATTGGACATTTAGCCCGAGGCAGATGACCGCATAGGTCAGAGCCATCGTCAGAAAGAAGGCGGCGTAAGCGAGGATATCGAGGCTCATGTCGCTCTCCCGAACAGGCCGCGCGGGCGCGCGAGCAGAACCGCGATGAGGATGACGAAGGCGACCGCCGCGCGCCATTCCGCGCCGACAAGCTGAACCGCCAGCGCCTCGCAAAGGCCGATGATCAGCCCCGCCAGCATGGCGCCCGGCACGCTGCCGATGCCGCCGAGGATCGCGGCTGCGAACAGCGGCAACAGCAGGTCATGGCCGAGATAGGGGCGGATCTGGATGAGCAGACCGCTCATCACGCCGGCCACGCAGGCGAGCGCCGCGCCGAGAAACCAGACCGTGCGGATCACACGGCGCACATCGATGCCGGCGATGCTGGCGAGCGCGGGATTTTCACTGACCGCCCGCATGGCGCGGCCGATATCGGTGCGGGTCATCAGCAGATGCACAACGATCACCGCGATGGCCGCGAGCGCCAGCATCAGCAGCTGGTCGGGCGTGGCGCGCAGGCCCCCGCCGAGCTTCATGGCGATCTGCAGCGCATTGGTGAAATAGGCGGGACTGGAGGTGAAGATGAATTCGAGGATACTGCGCAAAGCTAGCGACGCGCCGAAACTCGCCATGACCATGATGATCACGGCGCTGCCACGGCGCCGAAAACTGGAAAACAGCATCGCATCCACGGCCAGCGCCAGCAGTCCAGTCAGCACGATGGCGAGAAGCAGCCCCGATGGCAGCGACCAGCCGAAGGAGAAAGGGCCGATGGGGGCCGTGAGCCCGGGCGCGAGATAGCCGAGCGCGCCCGAGGCGGCGAGGGCGAGATAAGCCCCCCAGGACAGAAGCTCGCCATGTGCGAAATTGGAAAAGCGCAGGATCGAATAGGTCAGCGTCACGCCGACCGCGCCGAGCCCGATGATCGATCCGGCAATCAGCCCGTCCATCAGAAATTGCGGGTTCATGGGGAGCCCCTTTCACTCGGATGGGTCGCGCCCAGATAGATCTTGCCGACCAGCGGGTCATCTGCCAGTTCTGCAGGCGTTCCCTGATGGCGGATCTGTCCCTCGGCCAGGATCACGGCGCGGCTGGCGATGGCGAGCGCGGCCTTCACATTCTGTTCGACCAGGATCACGGTCACGCCGCTGGCGTTTACGCTGCGCAGCATGGAAAAGACCTCGCCGACGATCTTGGGCGACAGGCCCGCCGAGGGCTCGTCGAGAATGATGACGGGCGGATCGAGCGCCAGGGCGCGTGCGACCGCGAGCATCTGACGTTGTCCGCCCGACAGCGCGCCGGCGAGGCGAGAGGGCTTGGACGCCAGATCTGGAAAGCGGGCAAACAGCGCCTCGATCGCCGTCTTGCGCTGGGACCGCGGCAGATGCGCAACCGCGATCTGCAGGTTTTCGAGAATGCTCATCGTGGCGAAGACATTTTCGGTCTGCGGCACGAAGCCCAGCCCTTCCGCCACTTTCCGATGCGGAGCGACGCGGGTGATGTCGCGGCCGTTCAGCGTCATCGCGCCCGAATGGATAGGCACGAGGCCGGCGATCGCCTTGACGAAAGTGGATTTGCCTGCGCCGTTGGGACCGAGCAACACCACGAGCTCGCCCTTCAGCACCTCGAAATCGACGCCGCGGACGATGGGCAGGTCGGGTTCGTAACCGGCCACGAGGGCATGGGTGGAGAGGACGATGTCGTTCACAGTCCGCCTCCGAGATAGGCGTCTATGACTGCAGGGTTAGCCGCCACATCCGCAGGAGAGCCTTCCGCCAGCGGCTTTCCGAGAGCCATCGCGACGACGCGCGAGCAGAGCCGGGAGACCATGTCCATATTGTGCTCGATCAGCAGGATGGAGACGCCCTGACGGTTGAGCGCCGTCACGCGTTCGATGATCACCTCCAGCAAGACGGGATTTACGCCCGCCGCCGGCTCGTCGAGCAGGATGACATCGGGATCGGCCATCAGCACGCGGGCGAGTTCGAGCAGCTTGCGCTGGCCGCCCGAGAGAACACGGGCTGGCTGATGTTCGAGATGCGACAGCGTGACGAAGTCAAGAAGACTGCGGGCCTTGTCGATCAGCGCGGTCTCGCGGGCGCGCACCGCCGACGGACGGAGAAAGTTGGCGAACAGGCTTTCGCCGACCTGCTGCTGGCCGCCGACCAGCACATTTTCAAGCACGCTCATCTCAGGAAAAGGACGGGGGATCTGGAAGGTGCGCGCCAAGCCATGCGCGATGCGCGTTTCAGGCGCGGCGCCCGAGACTTCGCGGCCGGAAATCCAGAGTTCGCCGGAGGTGGGTTTCAGGCTGCCGGCAATGAGGTTGAACATCGTCGTCTTGCCGGCGCCGTTCGGTCCGATCAGGCCGACCATCTCGCCGCGCCCGACGGTCAGCGACATCTCGGAGACCACGGTCAGGCCCTCGAAACGTTTGGTCAGGCGCCGCGCCTCGATGACGGGCGGGAGGGGGGCCGGTGTGGTTTGAACTGTGCTGGCGGCCATTTGCAAGATTCAGACTTGATTTGATGTGTGATGTTTGATCAAACTTTATGACCGGAAGAAAATCAACCGGTATTTCGCCGGAAAACGCATGAGGCGGGGGATGACGGACATACAGCCCAATCGCGTGGAAGGCCTGACGCCGGTCGGGCGTGAAACCGTGCAGGATCGGGTCTACGGCCAATTGCGCCAGACGCTGATCTCGGGAGGCTTCGCTGCCGGAGATGCGTTGCGCATCGTCGATCTCGCCGAACGGCTGCAGACCTCCACCATGCCGGTGCGCGAAGCGCTCGGTCGCCTCGTCTCTGAACAGGCGCTGGAGGCAATGCCGAACAGAACCGTTCGTGTGCCCCTCATCACCCGGCAACGGCTCGACGACCTCGAACGCGCCCGCGTGCTGATCGAAGGCCGGATGGTCGAGCTCGCCATCGCCAATCTGACTGTGCAGGATCACGAGATCCTCAAGGAGATCAACAGGCAATGCGATGCGGCCTTTGGAGAGCATGGAAACGACATCGGCCCAGTGACGTCGAGCTTCAATCAGCGCTTCCATTTTCACATTTATCAGGCGGCTGGCTCCAATGTGCTGATCCCGATCGTCGAAAGTCTGTGGCTTCAGTCCGGCCCGGTCGTGCGCGCTGCCGCCCAGATCCATGACGAGCAGGGCGGGCTTGCCGCCACCGACCATCACTGGGCGATGATCGAAGCGATCGAACGTGGCGACGCCGAGGGCGCGACGCGGGCCCTCGCCAACGACATCGGGCGGTCCTTCGATCTCGTCAGAACCCGGCTTCTGGCCGAACAGGCCGCGTGAGGAATGCCATGAGCGTCAATGATCTGTTTGAACTCTACGATCTCCGCGTCGAGGTGGTGATTCCTGAAAAAGGGCCCGTCTATTGCGGCGCCAAGCCCGGCGATCATTTCGAGCTTCGCGGCGAGATGCTGCATCTGCCGCCGGGGCAGGGCTTTTCGATCTATTCGCTCGCCTCGGTTCTGCCGCTTCTAGCCGCCAAGCAGCGCCCCACACATCCGCATGACTGGATGACCACCGACGCCGAAATCGCCTGTCCGGACCCCAATTGCGGCACGCGTCTGCGCATCAAGCGGCTGGGCTTGCGCAGGTTCAGCCATGCCGAAACCACTGCCGTTCCCTTGAAAGACTGACATCATGCAACGCATTACCCTCGCGCCCGGCTACGAGATTTCCCGCGTCATTCGCGGCGGCTGGCAATTGGCGGGCGGCCATGGCGCTGTCGATCCCGACGCCGCCATCGACGACATGGTGGCGTTCGCCGATGCGGGCATAACCACCTTCGACTGCGCCGACATCTATACCGGCGTCGAGGAGATGATCGGCCGCTTTCGGCTCCGCTATCGCGATCTGCGCGGCCAGGAAGCGCTTGATCGCATCCGGGTTCACACCAAATTCGTGCCCGATCTCGCGGTGCTGCCCACCATTAGCAAGGCCTATGTCGAAGGCGTCATCGACACCTCGCTCAAGCGGCTCAATCTGGAGCGGCTCGATCTCGTCCAGTTTCACTGGTGGGCTTACGACATCGACGGCTGGCTGGAGACAGCGGGCTGGTTGAAGGAACTGCAGGCGGCGGGCAAGATCGACAAGGTCAGCGCCACCAATTTCGACAGCGATCATATCGAGGCGCTGATCGGATCCGGCGTGCCGCTGGCCTCGCTGCAACTGCAATATTCGCTCCTGGACCGGCGTCCCGAAAAGCGGATGACAGCGCTTGCCGCCGAGAACAACTTTGCTCTTTTCTGTTACGGCACCGTTGCTGGCGGCTTCCTGAGCGATCGCTGGCTTGGTGTGACTGAGCCCGAGCATCCGCTAGAGAACCGCTCGCTCACCAAATACAAGCTGATCATCGACGATATCGGCGGCTGGGATCTGTTCCAGGCGCTGCTCGGCGCGCTGCGCCGCATCGCCGACCGGCGCGGCACCGACATCGCCACGATCGCCAGCGCCGCCATGCTGCGGCGGCCGGGCGTGGCTGCGGTCATCGTCGGCGCGCGCAATCGCGATCATCTCGCCGCCAATCTGGCGATTTCCGACACGACTTTGTCGGACGAGGATCTCTCCGAAATCGAGGCCGTCATGGCCGAGGCGAAGGAGCTGGAAGGGGACGTCTACACGCTCGAACGGGATCGGACGGGACGTCATGGGAGCATCATGAAATACAATCTCAACAAAGGGGAATGACATGAAAAAACTGGTTCTCGCATCCACCATGCTGGCGGGCCTCGCGCTGCCGGCCTTCGCCGCCGATTGCGACATCACCGTCGGCGTCGTCATGGAACTCACGGGCCCGGCCGGCGAATATGGCAAGGCCGGCGCAAAATCGATCGAAATGGCCTTCCGCGACTTCAACGACGCCGGCGGCGTCGGCGGCTGCAAGCTCGTCATGGACACCCGTGACAGCCAGAGCCAGGGCAATGTCGCCGTGGACCAGGCGACCCAGCTGGTCAATATCAAGAAGGCGCCGGTGATCATCGGCGGCATCATCTCATCGGTGTCGATCCCGATCCTGACCTCGGTGACCGCGCCTGCCGGCGTGCCGCAGGTCTCGCCCGCTTCGTCCTCGCCGACGCTGACGGCGCTGGGTCGCGAGGGCAAAACCAATGGCGTGTTCTTCCGCACCATCACGTCTGATGCGCTGCAGGGCACGGCTGCGGCGAAATACGCCATCGACCAGGGCCTCAAGAAGATCGCCATCATCAACGTCAACAACGACTTCGGCGTCAACATGGTGAAGGAGTTTTCCGCCGCCTACACCAAGCTCGGCGGCGTCATCACCTCCACCACGCCCTATAACGAAAAGCAGGCGAGCTATTCGGCCGAAGCCAGCGCCGCAATGAACGGCGAGCCGGAAGCCCTCTATCTCGTCAGCACGCCGGTCGACGGCGCGACCATTGCCCGCGCCTGGATCTCCGGCGGCGGCCCGGCCAAGTTCCTGCTCAATGACGGCATGAATTCCGGAGATTTCATCTCCGCCGTCGGCGCGCAATATCTGAACGACGCCTATGGCACGTCCTCGGGCACCAGCCCGACCGCCTCGACTGAATATTTCAACGCCAATTACGAAAAATTTTCGGGCGGCATCTCGCCGGCGGCGCCGGCGGCAGACCGCTCCTATGACGCCGGCGCGATCGTCGGGCTCGCCATCGCCAAGGCCGGCAAGGCCGACAAGGCCGCCATCAAGGCCGCTATTCCGGAAATCGTGGCCCCGGGCGGCGAGCCCATCCATGCCGGCAAGGCGGAGTTTGAAAAGGCGCTGAAGCTTCTCAAGGAAGGCAAGCCGATCAAGTATGAAGGTGTGATCGGCAATGTCAGCTTCGACAAATATGGCGACATCACCGGCCCCTTCCGCCTGTGGAAGATCAAGGACGGCGAAGTGACCACTGTCGGCCAGATGGAAGCCGACGAAGTGACCAAGCTCAAGGCGTCGCTCGGCGAGTAATTGATCCTGTAACGAGAGCAAGGGCGGCGCCATGTGCGCCGCCCGTCTGCATTCGCCGGCTGAAATTAGTATCTGCTCTTCGCCTCATCTGCGGGCCTTATGGGCCCTCAGCCGATATCCCTGTCCATCGCATGATCGAGCAACGGGCCGATCAGCGGATTTGGGAAGCGGCGTTTGACGGTCACGGCGTAGAAGGATTCGATCATGCCGGGCAGGGCGTCGAACTCCATGAGCGAGCCGGCTTCGAGTTCGCCCTTGACCACGATCGGCGGCAATACTGCGAGGCCTGCGCCTTCGCGCGCCAAAAGACGCATCATCGCCATGTCGTCCACTTCCGCGGCCACTTGCGGCGTCACGCCGAGACGGGCGACGAGCGCTTCGAATTGCGCCCTGACGCCGCTTTCGAGCGTCGGCAGAATGACCGGATGGGCAGCAAGGAGATCGGCGAGCGTCGCGCCTGCTTGGCCATAGGTCGGACGGCCAATCAGGCTCACCCGCTGCTGATAGACATGCTGGGCGATAAAGGGGGTGACGGAGTCGGCCATCGGCGCCTGGTTCAACAGCACGATGTCGAGATTGAGCCCCTCCAGCGCTCCTAGCAATTCGCTGGCGCTGCCCGAACGCAGGATGATGTCTACATCCGAGCGCCCGAGAATGGGGCGAAGAAACTCGATCTGGAAGTTGCGGGACAGGGTCGCGAGCGCGCCGATGCGGATGGCGCGACGGGTTCGCCCGGTTTCCTTCAGCGTCTCGACCAGTTCCTCGCCGGTGGAGAAAATCGTGTCGGCATGGTCGAGCGCGATCCTGCCGGCTTCGGTCAGAAACAGTTGCCGGCCCCGACGCTCGAACAGGGCATGCCCCAGACGCTCCTCCAACTGCTTGATCTGAATGGATAAAGCCGATTGCGACAAGTTCAGCCGTTCGGCCGTGCGCGTCAGATTTCCGTCATGGGCGACGGCGCGGAAATAGCGCAAATGATGATAGTTCAGCTCGGACATGGTTCTATAATATAGAACGGAATTGCAGAAACAATGAATTTTTATTGAGCATACTCGACTGATAACAAAGCCGTGAATTGCCCGGCGCCGCCTCCCAGGCCCGCAGCTCTGATCGGAGATGTCTCATGATCCATGCTTTACCGCTTCTTGCGCCGCTGTTGCTCGCGGCGGCATCGCTTTACGCCTTCAGATCCCCGGGCCTGCGTCCGCGCGGAGCGATCCGCGCCGCTGAAGTCGCCGCAATAAGTTCCATAATAGTTGTTACCGCTTCGGGGTTTGTGCTCGGCCTCTTCGGGGCGGGAACCAGCGCGACCATCGGCGTCGGCTATTTCACCTTCTCGGTTCGCCTTGATCTCGTCAGTCTGGTGATGCTCGCCCTTGTCTCCTTCATCGGCTGGGTGGTGCTTCGCTTCGCAGGAACCTTTCTGGACGGCGAGGCCCGGCAAGGCGCATTCACGGGCTGGATGACGGCAACCCTGGCGGCGGTCCTGCTGTTGGTGCAGGCGGGCTCGCTTCTGGTCCTGATCATCGGCTGGGCCGGCGCAAGCCTGCTGCTGCACCGGCTCCTGCTGTTTTATCCGGAGCGGCCAGCCGCCCGACGCGCGGCGCGCAAGAAGTTCATCGTCTCCCGCCTCGGCGACGCCGCGCTGATCGGCGGCGCTGCGCTTCTGGCGATTTCCTTCGGAACCGGCGATATTGCGACCATTCTGGCCGCTGCGCGCGAGGGTCAGGGTCTGCCGCTGACGGTCTGCGCCGCCGCGTGTTTCGCGCTCGCCGCGCTGCTGAAGTCGGCGCAGTTTCCGACCCATGGCTGGCTGACCGAAATGATGGAAGCGCCGACGCCGGTCTCCGCGCTGCTGCATGCCGGGGTGGTCAATGCCGGCGGTTTCCTGTTGATCCGGTTTGCCGATGTCATGCTGCAGGCGCCGGGCGTGCTGGCGGTTCTCGTCATGGTCGGCGGCTTCACCGCGCTGTTCGGCTGTGTGGTGATGCTCACCCAGCCGGCGGTCAAGACCTCGCTCGCCTGGTCGACTGTCGCGCAGATGGGCTTCATGATCCTGCAAAGCGGCCTCGCCCTGTTTCCGATCGCGCTGCTGCACATCGTCGCCCATTCGCTCTACAAGGCGCACGCCTTCCTGGCCTCCGGCTCGGCGGTCGAAAGCGTCGCGTCTATCCGCAGGCCGGGTCCTGTGGCGATCCCCAACGCCCGGGCGGTCGGCCGGGCTTTCCTTCTGGCCCTCATCATCTATGCGGCGATCGGCTTCCTGTTCGGCTTCGGTCCTATGCCGATTCAGGCGCTGGCTCTCGGCGCCATGTTGATCTTCGGCGTCGCCTATCTGATTGCCCAGGGCCTGGCGGACGCCGCTCCATGGGCGTTGACCTGGCGAACCTCTCTCTATTCGATCTCGGCGGCGACCGCCTATTTCGGGCTGCATCGGATCTCCGACATGCTGATGCATGGCGTATTGCCGCCGCCGCCGTCGCCCGGTCCGCTCGAATGGACGTTGATGCTGCTCGCCGTCATCTCGTTTGGCGCAGTGGCCGTCGCCCAGTCGCTGTTTCCGCTTTGGGCCTATCATCCGGCAGCTGCGGGCCTTCGCGTTCATCTCGCCAACGGGCTCTATGTCAACGCGCTTTTTGATCGTCTTCTCGGCGGCTGGTCCCTCCCCCGCTCCGTCTCCTCAACCTCCGCATCCGTGAAGGAGTGAACCCATGGCCGATACATCCTCTTTCGACACGCTGCATGGCCAGACGCTTTCGCGCGCGGCGGACAAGGCCGTCAGGGCAATCCCCCCTGCTTGGCCTCTGACGGCGACCGTTGCCGTCAATCCCTTTATCGGCCAGACGACCGAAGCTTTCGACAACACGGCCGCTCTTCTCTCTCGAATCGCCGGCGTGCGTCTGGCGCTTCCGCGCAAGCACTATGCCGACAAGATCGCTTCCGGTGAGATTGTCGATGAGGATTTGCTGTCGGCTCTGGCCGCCTTCGGCGCATCCGATCTGGACCTCGCCGCGCTCAAGTCTGCGGCTGCGTCGGAGCCCAAGCCAGTGGCGGCCTTGCCGACCATCGCGGATCTCGCCGCGCGCGCAGCCGGCAAGGACTGGCCCGCCATCGTCGCCGACAGGATCGGGGCTTTCGCCGCCGGCTTCTTCGATGAGGGGCAGGCGCTCTGGGCAGCCTCGCGCCGCAACGGCCTCTACGCCGCCTGGCGGGCCTTCGCCATGCATGACCTCACGCCGGAGATCCTGGGTCTCAAGGGTTTCGGCGCGCATGTGGCCGACACGCCGGAGGCGCCCGAGGCCGCGATCGAACGGGCCGCCGTCTCGCTCGGCCTCGGAGCCGAGCCGGGGACGTACTTCCACCAACTGCTGCTGACGCTCGGGGGCTGGGCGCAATATGCGCGGCATAGTCAGTTCAAGGCCGAAGTCTCGGGCCGCACCGACCCCTCCCCGCTTGAGATGCTCGCTATCCTGCTCGTCTTCGAGGAGGCGCTCTATGCGCTGCACAAGAGCGCAATCGAGGCGGAATGGCGCAAGGTGCGGAAGATCCATGCCGAACCGCTGACCCCGACCGCCGACATACGCATCGACGCTGTGCTGCAACTGGCCGTAGAGCGGGCTGCTCAGCGCAAGCTGGCGTCACTCCTCGCCGCGCCGCAGGCCGAAAAACTCGCCGAGGTCAGGCCGATGCTGCAGGCCGCCTTCTGCATCGATGTCCGGTCGGAAATCTTCCGGCGCGCGCTCGAAAGCGCGGATGGCGGCATCCGGACGCTCGGCTTCGCCGGCTTCTTCGGCCTCGGCGCGAGCCACAAGGGCTTTGCCTCCGATGTGCCCGAACATCGCCTGCCGGTTCTGCTGAAGCCGTCGGTCTTCACCTGCGCCGAGGTAGAGGAGAACAAGGATGCCGATCGGCAGGCGCGGTTCAGCGCCCGCGCGACCCGGGCCTGCGGGCGGTTCAAGCTCGCGGCGGTGTCGTCCTTCGCTTTTGTTGAAGCGATGGGTCCCGTCTATGCCGCCAAACTGCTGCGCGACGGCTTCGGTTTCGGCAAGGGGAAGCGGCCCGACGCCGCCAAGCCCCGCCTTTCTCCGAGCCTCGATCTCGACCTGCGCGCCGGCATGGCCGAGACGGTGCTCAAGGCGATGTCGCTGACCGAAGGCTTCGCTCGCTATGTGTTGATCGCCGGCCATGGCGCCAATACGGTGAACAACCCCTATGCCAGCGCGCTGCATTGCGGCGCCTGCGGCGGCTATGCCGGCGATGTCAATGCGCGCCTTCTGGCCGACCTCCTCAATGACCGCGGCGTGCGCGAGAGGCTGGCGCTGAAGGGCATCCGCATCCCGACGGATACTGTGTTCCTTGCCGGTCTGCATGACACCACGACCGACGCCGTCACCTTGTTTACGGATGATGTCGACGCCGCTGTCGCCGCAGAAGACCTGTCGCGCATCCGGAGTTGGCTGGCGCTTGCAGGCCGGCTGACGCGGGCGGAACGGTCGCTCAGGCTGCCCCGCGCCAAGGCGGGCAATGTGAGCGGGCGGAGCCGCGACTGGTCGGAAGTGCGCCCGGAATTTGGTCTCGCCGGCTGCCGCGCCTTCATCGCCGCGCCGCGGAGTCGCACGGTCGGGCGGTCGCTCGAGGGGCAGGCCTTCCTGCACGACTATGTCTGGCGGAAGGACGAGGGCTTCAAGGTCCTCGAACTGATCCTGACGGCGCCTGTTGTGGTGGCGAGCTGGATCAGCCTGCAATATTTCGGCTCCTCTGTCGCGCCCTCGCTCTTCGGAGCCGGCAACAAGCTGTTGCACAATGTCGTCGGCGGCATCGGCGTGGTCGAAGGCAATGGCGGAAACCTGCGTGCGGGACTTCCCTGGCAATCGGTGCATGACGGCGAGAATTTCGTCCATGAACCCTTGCGCCTGACAGTCGCGGTGGAGGCTCCGAAAGAGGCCATTTCAGATATACTGCAGCGGCATGCGGGCGTCCGCGCGCTGTTCGACAATGGCTGGCTGAGCCTGTTCGCGCTCGACGACAAGGGGCGGATGGCCTGGCGTTACCAGGGCGGTCTGCGCTGGGTGGACGCCTCTTCGGATGTCCACGTGGAGGCGGCGGTCAAGGCCGCGAGCTGATGCGGGATGTGGGGCGTGCGCCTGCGACACGGATGGCGCACGCGGCCGGGGTCGCGGGCGCGAACATCGGTCCCTAAGCCCTGGTTCCGCATCTGCGGCGTCATCGAAAGCCGGAGGCGCCGGATTGGAGTCACAGATGTCTCGTTGCTCCTTTCAGGGCTCTGAGACGAGTGCTGGGCCGGGGCGGAGACGGCCCGATCAGGCCGCGTCGAGTTGGCCGCGGCCAATTTCCTCTTTGCGGCGCGCGACATAGGCCTCAAGTTCGTCTTCGATCGCAGGATCCAGCGCTGGCTGCTGATAGGTCCTGAGCAGCTCCTTCCAGATGGCGTTGGCGCGTTCGGTGCCGCTGCGGGCGCCCGTCTCGGACCAGGTCTCGAAATTCCGCCAGTCTGATAGCATCGGCTCGTAAAAGGCGTTTTCGAAACGGGCGATAGTGTGCGGCGCGCCGAAGAAATGGCCGCCGGGGCCGACATCTCCGATGGTATCAACCGCGCGGGTGTCGGCGTTGACTTGCAGCGGATCGAGGAAGCTGCGCATCATCTGCAGCATTTCGGCGTCGAGGATCAGCTTTTCGAACGAGGCGGTCAGCCCGCCCTCCAGCCAGCCCGCGGCGTGTTCGATGAGATGGGCGCCGCCCATGATGGTCGACCACAGCGACATGCCGCTTTCATAGGCCGCCTGGACATCGACCGTATTCGACGCCGTGACATTGGAGGAGCGGAAGGGAATGCTGTATTTCCGCGCCAGTTGGCCCGAGGCGATCTGCGCCTTGGCGTATTCCGGCGTGCCGAAAGCCGGCGACCCCGTGCGCATGTCGACGTTCGAGGTGAAGCCGCCATAGAGCACCGGCGCGCCCGGCGCTGCGATCTGCGCCAGCGTGATCAGCGCGAGCGCTTCGGCGTTTTGCTGGGTGAGCGCGCCGGCGATCGTGACCGGGCTCATGGCGCCTGACAGCGTAAACGGCGTCATCGCCACCGGTTGGCCGGCCCGCGCCATGGCGAGAAGCCCCTCTCCCATGGGAATGTCGAGGCGGAGCGGCGAATTGGAGTTCACCACCGTCAGCGTCGCCGGCTTCCGGCGCAACTCGTCCCGGCTCTGGCCGAGCGCGATCGTCAGCATTTCCAGCGCATCTTCCACCCGATAGCGGCCCAGCGCCCAGCATTGCCAGGTCTTGTCGGTCAGCCGGATGGCCGCGTCGTAGAAATCGAGATGACGGGAGTCAGGATCGAGATCGGTCGGCTCGCAGGGGCAACCGCCTTCCTGGTGAAGGACATTCAGGCTCTGCACGACTTTGATAAAGTCGCACATATCGCGATAATTGCCGGCGCGGCGGCCGCGATCGAGATCGGAGACGAAGGCCGGGCCGCCGGTGGCCGCGAAAATCAGGCTGCCGTCGCCAACCCGGAGATCGCGGGCGGGATTTCGGGCCTGCAATGTGAAGGACGATGGCGCGCTGCGGATGATCTCCTCGATCATGGCGGGATCGAAGCGCACCCGTTGGCTCGTCTCGTCGACATCGGCGCCGGCCGCTTTCAGAAGCTTTCGGCTTTCCCCATGCATCACCTCCATGCCCGTCCGGGCGAGAAGATCGAGCGAGGCGAGATGGATGGAATGGACCTCGTCCTCGCTCAACAGCCCGATCGGCGGATAGCGATTGACGACGCCGCCAAAACCCATCTGTCTGATCCCGCCTGCCGCCCGTCTTGCCTCGCGGCGTCCCGCCTGTCGCGTCATGGTCATCTCCTGCATCAGGGCCTTCTCTTCGACGAAGAGAAGCCCTCGGGGTTAAGGTCAGGCTTTGGCGAAGCGGGTGACGTCGAGGTAGCCATCGGCGAGGATCAGCGGCTTCAGCCCTTTGCGCGCCACGGCGGCAAAGGTTTCATGCGTCAGGAAGACGAAACCGCCGGATTCCTCCATCAGATCCTGCATCTTCTTGTAGATGAAGTCGCGCTTGGCCGGATCCGTCTCGGCCATGCCCTCCTGATAGAGCTTTTCGAAGTCGGGACTGTCGAATTGCGACCAGTTGTAGACGCCGATCTGGGAGGGGCGGAACCAGGTGAGATTTTCGGAGGGATCGACGCCGCCGGCGAAATTCATCAGTGCGATTTCGAGCGTCTTCCACTGGTCGCCCGAACTCTTGTCGCCCACCGTCCAGTAAACGCCGTCATCCAAAGCCTTGATCTCGACGGTGACGCCGATCTGGCCGAGCAGGGCCTGGACGATCTGGCAGGTCAGCTGGCTGGTCTTGTCGTTCTGGCAGATCAACTCCACCGTCAGCTCCGAAACGCCGGCCTCTTCCAGGAGCGCCTGCGCCTTTGCGGCGTCGGCGGGATAGAGGATCGCGTCGCGATGGCCGGTCATCCCAGGCGGGATCACGCCGGTGGCCGCCTTGGCGAGGCCGGAATAGCTGCCCTGCATGATCTGCTCGACATCGACAGCATATTGGATCGCGCGGCGGACGCGTTCGTCCTTGAATTTCTCATTGTTGACGTTGATGGCGAGCCACAGAAAGCGATTGCCGTCCATCTCGATCAGGTCCGTACTCTCCGGCAGCTTGTCGCGATAGGCGGCGAGCGTGTTGAGGCTGATCTTGGCATAGTCGATCGCCTTGGATTCATAGGCGAGCGCGGCGGCCTCATCGTCGGTGACGATCTCGAAACGGATTTTCGGGAAGATCGGGGCGGGTCCCCTCCAGCCGGGATTGAGGGCGAGCGTCAGATTTTGCTTCGGCGTCCATTTTTCGATCACATAGGGGCCTGACGTCGCCGGCGCTTCGGTGGTGAATTTGCCGCCCGCCTTTTCCAACGCTTTGCGGCAGACGATCTTGCCCATGTAATAGGGCATGGTGGTCAGCCAGAACGGCGCCGAGGGCGCCGTCAGCTTGATGACGCCGGTGCGTTCGCCTGTGACCTCGACCTTGTCCATGGCGTCGAAGGCATAGGCCCAGGCCGAGGCGTTGGCGGGATCTTTCACCCGTTCGAAGGAGAATTTCACGTCGTCGGCGGTGACGGGGCCATAGCCGCCGGTCCATTCCAGCCAGTCATGCAGCTCGAAGCCGATTTCGGTCGGCGACAGTTGCTTGAGCTCCTTGGCGGCGTAGAGATCCCATTTCGTGCCGCCGCGGACATCGCCCAGCCGGTTGAGTGACAGGAACAGCGCGCGGCCGACCTCCTCTTCAAGAAGACCGTTCTGGAAGGCGGGGTCGAGGACCTCGATATCGGAGGCGCCGCGGATCACCAGCGTGTCGCCCTCGACGGCGTAGGAAAGGCCCGGTCTCAGCGCCAATGCGCCGGCCGCCGCCGCTGCGGTATGAAGGAAATGCCTGCGATTCATCAACAGTCCGGTCATGATCGTTCCCTCTTTTTGAATGCGATGCGGTCAGCCGTCTCCTGACGCCGGCGGCGCGAGCGGAGTGTGGCAGCGAATGCGATGGTAGTCGGAAAGGTGCGTCTCAACAGGCGCTTCGGTCCGGCAGCGGTCTTGCGCGAAGCGACAGCGCGGATGAAATTCGCAGCCCGTGGGGCGATGCAGGAGGCTCGGCGTTTCGCCGATCACCGGCGGCTCCGTGCGGCGCTTGCGCGGATCCGGCGCGGGTTCGGCGGCCAGAAGCGCCTGCGTATAGGGATGGCGCGGGGCGGCGAAGATGTCGCGCGTCGGCCCTGTCTCGACGATGCGGCCGAGATACATGATGGCGACGCGGTCGGAGACGCGGCGCGCCACGGCCAGATTATGGGTGATGATCAGGAAGGCCGAGCCGACATCGTCGCGGATGTCGAGAAACAGGTTGAGGACGCCCGCCTGCACCGAGAGATCGAGGCCGGCGGTCGGCTCATCGGCGATAATCAGCCTCGGCGTCACCGAAAGCGCCCGCGCCACCGCTGCCCGGCGCGCCTGTCCGCCTGAAAGCCCATGCGGAAAGCGTTCGAGCAGATTGCGGGTGAGACCGGCTTTTGCGGCGAGCTCCGCGATTGCGTCCCGTCCGGTATCGCCGCGACCGGCGATATGGCGCGGCTCGGCGATGATCGAGCCGATGCGCTGGCGGGGATCGAATGAGGTCACGGGGTCCTGAAAGAGAAGCGCCGCCGCCTTCCGCAGCCGTCTCACGCTCGCCTGCGATTTCGGAAGCGCTTCCCCATCGAGCAGGATCTCGCCGCCGGACGGGTTCATCAGGCCGACCAATGTTCGTCCGAAGGTCGATTTACCCGAGCCGCTTTCGCCGACCATCGAGATGATTTCGCCTCGGCCAATATCCAGCGACACGTCCCGGAGGATATCGAGCGTCTGGCCTTTTACGAATGGCAGGCGGCTCTTGCCGGGAACGGAGACCGAGAGGGAGCGCGTTTCAAGGATTGGCGTCGCCATCATCGCGCCGCCTCCATCGTCTCATCCCACGCGATGGCCGGAAGCCTCTTGGCGTCGTCGTCGACCAGCGACAATTCGCAGGCGAGCAGCGCCCGCGTATAGGGATGTCGCGGGTCCGCGAAGATCTGCTCGACGGTCCCCTCCTCCACGATCCGGCCCGCCTGCATCACCGCCACGCGGTCGCAGATTTCGGCGATGACGCCGAGCTGATGTGAAATCATCAGGATCGCCACGCCGGTTCTCTGGCGTAATTCGCGCATCAGATGCAGGATCTGCGCTTCCATGGTGACATCGAGCGCGGTGGTCGGCTCGTCGGCGATCAGAAGCGCCGGCTCGCACATCAGGGCGGCGGCGATGGAGACGCGTTGCAACATGCCGCCCGAGAGTTCGAAGGGATAGGCGTCGAAACGCGCTTCGGGATCGGAAATGCCGGCGTCTGCGAGGGCGGCGATGATTTTCTCCCGCTTCTGACGTTCTGTGGAGGTCCGGTCACGCCAGAGGAAATCCGTCAGCTGCCGGCCGATCCGGTGCAGCGGGCTGAAGGTCGCCATCGGGTTCTGGAACACCATGGCCGCCGCCGGACCGCGCAGGCGGGCGAAATCGCGCTCTCCGGCGGTCAAGAGGTCGACGCCGGCAAGTCGCATGCGGTTCCCGCTGATCTCGGCGCTTTTGGGCAACAGGCCGAGAATGGAATGGGCGAACGTTGATTTTCCCGACCCGCTTTCACCGATCAACCCGACCACTTCGCCCGGCATGACTTTCAGGCTGACCTCTGAGACGGCGCGCGCGACGCCGCTATAGGTGATGCTGACCTTATCGATGTCGAGCACGGGTGCGTCCGTCATGTCGACCGCCTCCTAGCGAGCTTGGGATCGAGCGCGTCGCGCAGGGCCTCGCCGAAGAATGTGAAGCCGATCGTAGCGATGATCAGCGGCAGGCCGCCGGCGATCACCGGCACCGGCGTCTTGCGCAGCACGGCGAAGCCATCGCTGAGGATATTGCCCCAACTGGGGATCTGCGGCTTCACGCCCAAGCCGAGAAAAGAGAGCCCTGCTTCAAGCGTGATGATGGTGGAGAGATCGAGACAGGCCAGGATGAGCAGTGGACCCACGGCATTGGGCAGCAGATGCAGGAAGAGAATGCGCGGCGTGCTGGCGTTCATCGCCTGCTGCGCCCTAATGAAATCGAGCGATTTCAGGCTCAGCACCTGGGCGCGCACCAGCCGCGCATAGCTCGGAATGCAATAGAGGACGATGACGAGGATGACCGTGCCCAGGCCGGGACCGAGCAGCACCACGAGCGTCAGACCGAGCATGATCATCGGCAGCGAGGAGAAACTGTCGAAGACGAGGATCATCAGCGCGTCCAGCCAGCGCGGCCCATAGCCTGCAATCAATCCGAGCGGCAGTGCGGCCGCAAGCGCAATGGTGAGCGCGGTCAGCGCAACGCTCATGGCCGTGCGCGTGCCGATCACCACGCGCGAGAAGAGATCGCGTCCGAGCTGATCGGTGCCGAGCCAATGCGCCCAGGAGGGATCGGCAAGCCTCTCCTTCACATTGATGGCGGTGGCCGGATAGGGCGCGAGCCAGGGCGCAAACAGCGCCGTGAAGACGACCAGCAACACGAGCGCGGCTCCGATCAAGCCGAGCGGTGTCGACAGGACCGAGACCATCACCGCCCCTATCCGCGCCAGCGCGCCGGGCTCCTGATGTCTGTCTTCGGTCCGGGCGCTGGCGATCTCGGCCATGTCAGAGGGCGCTCCTGACGCGGGGATCCAGCGCTGCGGCGAGGAGATCGGCAATGATCATGCAGGCGACATAGAGGGCTGAGGCAATGAGCACAGCGCCCATCACCAACGGATAATTGCGCGACATCACCGCGTCATAGGTCAGTTTGCCTAAGCCCGGGCGTGTGAAGACGATTTCGGCGAAAACCGAGCCGGTGAGCAATCCGCCAAAGCCGATGGCGATCACCGGCAGCGCCGAAAGAAAGGCCTGCCGCAGCGCGTAGCCATAGACGATGCGGCTTTCCCTCACCCCGAAGGCCCGCAGCGTCCGGACATGGCTTTCCCCGAGCGCCTCGATCATCGCCGCGCGCATGATGCGGGCGACATAGCCCACCCAGCCGATTCCGATGGCGAAAGACGGCAGGATCAGCGCGCGGATCTGCGACAGGGGATCGCCCGCCTCGCCTGCGCCGATCGCCGGCAGCCAGTTCAGCGTCACCGCAAAGAACAGCAGCGAATAAAGCGCCACCACGAAGGACGGCACGGCGACGAAGCCCACCGAGAACAGGCCGATCAGCCAATCCTGCCAGCGGCCATGATGAACTACGGCGATGCAGCCGAGCAGCGTGCCGAGCGTCACCGCCCAGGCGAAACTGCAGAAGGCCAGCGTCACCGTATAGGGCAGCGCTTCCATGACGATATCTGTGACCGGCCTGCGGCTCCATACATCCTGACCGAGGTCGAGATGCGCAAGGCGAACAAGATGAGCGACGAGTTGCTCGATGAGCGGCTTGTCGAGGCCCATCATCGCGCGGAAGGCTTCGCGCATTTCCGGCGTCGAGCGTGGCCCGAGCGCCACCACTGTTGCGTCGCCGGGGATCATATGCAGCATCAGGAAGAGCAGGATGGAGACCAGAAGCAGGATCAGCCCGCCAAGCGCGACGCGGCGAAGAATGAAGGCCGTCATGACGTCGCCCTCCCCCGGCCAAGGCGCGGCCCACTTTCCCGCAGTCTCCTCAACGGGGCTAGAGATGATCCCGATCGATCCATGCCTCGCCCTCCCTCGTGAAAATAGTCTCGTTCTTCTCCCGCGCCTCGATGCGCCATTGCAGATGGAACTCCGTCGCTGTCGACCTCAGCGTCACTCGCGAGGTCGCCTCGGCGTCGCAATCGCGGCTCTTGAAGCCGAGCGTCCAGCCGGTTTCTAGTCTGGCCGACAGCGGATCATCCTCGGTGATCGCCATGACGTCGCGCACTGCGGACCAGGTTTCGATGCCGCGATCCTCTAGCCTCTGGCGGCCGTAATCGCTGTCGAGCGTCAGCGTCTCGCACCGCTTTCCAGCGTCGATCGTCACAATCCGGCTGTCATGCGTCTCGCGCAACTCGGTCGCGGCGACGGGCGGGGACATTTCGGCGGGCTCAAGGGCGATCCCGCCGTCGTCGGGTTGGGCGGTTCGGACGGGCAACAGCAGCACTGAAGCGCCGGAGGCGAGCGTGAAGGTCGGCATCCCCGGCGCAGGCCAGAGAACAGGCCAATGCTGGTTGGAGAGAACCAGCCTGAGGCGGTTGCCGCGCGCCAATCGCCGTCCGCAATGATTGAGCTCAAGCCGCGCTTTGACCACCTCTCCGGGGACGAGCGGCGTCGGCGCCTCGCGGCTTTCCCGCTGCCTCAAATTGAGTGCGCCCCAGGTGATCAATGTGGACACGCCATCGGGCCAGACCTCGCAGAGCCTGGCGATGATCGTCGCCTGCGGACGGTCCGAGGCCAGCTCGAGGTCGACTACGGCTGCGCCGAGTACTGTGAGGTCGTCTTCGAGTTCCGCCGTTTGGAAACAGAGCCCCAACCCATCCTCGCGGCGCTGATCGCCGGCCATATCAGGAACTTCACCGCCATAGCCGCCGTAACGGCCGCAATCGCGGCCGGCGGTGACGGGTGATTTGAGCCGCATGAGGGGACCCGTTACCGGCTCCGTTGCAAGCCCCGTCGCGTTGAGATAGAGCCGCTGCATCTCAACCGATGGCGTCGGCCAGCCGGGTTCGCCGACCCATTGACCGGGATGCTCAGGATAGAAATGCGCCGGCCTGTGCGGATCCTTGATCAGCACGGTATAGGCGGGTTCCTCCATGATGCCGGTGTCTTCGCCAACCAGCCAATGCCGCCACCAGCGGATCGCCTCCTTGAGATAATGGATCGCGGGACCGGGGGCGCCGAGAAAGGGATAGGCATGGCTCCAGGGGCCGATCAGCCCCTTCTTCGGCCCATTTAAACCCTGCATCAGCCGGGGCACGGCGTTGAAATAGGTGTCGTCCCAGCCGCTGATCGCATAAACGGGAATGTCGATGGCGGAGAAATCCTCCGCGACCGAGCCGAATGCCCAATAGGCGTCGCGGCGCTGATGGCGGAGCCAGGTCTCCGACCAGCAGGAGATCGCCTCCAGCCGTTCGCGCCACATCTTGCGCCAGCGCGCGCCGACGATCTCAGGGTCCGGCGGCAGCGCATTCATGCCGAGCATGAAACTCGACCACATGCCGTCTTCGGTCAGGAGGTTGCCGCCGAAATAGTGAACGTCATCGGCATAGCGATCATCCGAACAGCAGAGCGCGATCACCGCCTTCAGCGCCGGCGGGCGTCGGGCCGCCACCTGAAGCGCGTTGAAGCCGCCCCAGGAAATTCCGGTCATGCCGATCGCGCCCGTGCACCAGCTTTGTGCGGCCAGCCAGGCGATGATGTCTTCCGCGTCTCGCTGTTCGCGCTCGGTGTATTCGTCGGTCAGCACGCCTTCGGAATCGCCCGATCCCCTGATGTCGACGCGGACGCAGGCGAAGCCGTGTCCGGCGACGTAAGGATGCATCTTCATGTCGCGGAACACCGTGCCGTCGCGGCGCCGGTAGGGAATGAGTTCGAGAATGGCCGGCACGGGGTCGGCTTCGGCGTCTTCAGGCAGCCAAATCGTGGCGGCGAGCGTCACGCCGTCCGACATGGTGATAAACACCGGATCGAGCGTTGTGATTTTGCGCGGGAAGCTCTCGACGATCCGGCTCATGTGTCCGCCTTTCCGTCGCTGCCGTCCGCCTGATCATGTGGCGTCCATTCATAGACCATCGGCGAGGTCTGGGGATAGGCGACGAAATGTTCGCGCTTGCGGGCCGGCGGCTGCCGGTAGAGCCGGAACAGCGCGTAACCGGCAAACAGCGCCGACAGCCCGATGCCGTACCAGAAGAACAGATCCGCGCCGAACGAGCCTACTCCCGCCGTCACGATCGCCGGACCCACCGCGCCGCCGAATGCCCAGATCAGCAGGAGATTGGACGACAGCATGACGAAATCGGCGGGATCGGCCTTGTCATTGGCATGCGCCACGCCGAGCGGATAGAAGATCTCGGATATGCCGCCGAACAGCGAAAACAGGATGAGATAGAGCCAGAACGGCGAATCCGCCCGCATCAGCAGGAAGACGCCGCAGACCAGCGCGAGCGAAAGCGACAGCCACAGCATCATCGCGCGCCTGTCCACCCGGTCCGAGAGATAGCCGAGCGGAAACTGCAGGAAGAGCGCGCCCAGTTGCGTGGCCGCCATCAGGAAAACGATGGTCTGCTGAGTGAAATTCATCTGCAGTCCGTAAAGCGGGCCGACCGAGGCGAAGGTCGAGGATATGAGCCCGGTCATCAGGCAGGCCAGCGCGCCGATCGGCGAGATCGCGAAGGTGCGGAACAGCCTGACGCCCACCGGCACATGCAGCTGCGGCTCGCCGACCCAGATGGCGGTGACCGGTGCAAGCGCGATGACATAGAAGCCGGCGGTGATCATCAGCATCGGATGGCCGGCGGGATCGAGATTGGTGGCGAGCAACTGGCCGAGGCCATAGAACAGGCCGAGCACCAGCACATAAAGCGTCAGCACCCGGCCGCGATGGACATTGGAAACCATGGCGTTGATCCAGCTTTCGATCACCACCGCCTGGCCGGCATTGGCGAAACCGATCACCGCCTGGATCGCCATGAACAGCGCCAGATGCGGATCGAGACCCAGGCACAGGATCAGCGTCGCCGATATGGCCGACAGCGCCGCGTAAGCCCTGACTTCGCCGACCGAGCGGATCAGCCGGACAGAGCCGATACAGCCCAGAATGAAGCCGACGCCTTCCACGCCCACCACCAGGCCCACGGCGTCCGCCCCCTGCCCGTCCGCCACCAGCCGCAGGGGCAGAAGCGTGTGGAACAGGCCCGACCCCACCGCATGCAGCGCCCCGCCGGCAAGCGGCGAGGCGACGGACCAAGGCGAGAGAGTGGGAGCGGCAGCGTTCATCAGACCTCCGCCAAGCCGGCGCGCGAGGTGAAGGCCGGCTCGAACTCGACGATCGGCGCGTCCCGGCGGAAGCCCCGGGCCCCCTGCCCCATCTCTCGCGCATAGAGATGTCCGCTATGGACGGCATGGGCGATGGCGCCGGGCGCAAGCGTGTCGCCGATCCGTTCGATCGTCTTGACGCCCGCATCACGCAACATGTCCCGCCGGGCGAGCAACTCCTGGAAAAGTTCGTCGCGGGGCAGCCGGAGCCCGGTGATCACCAGATTGCGGCAGGGCCGCTTTTCCGTCTCGCCGGTGAAGATATGGGTCAGCGTCGCCACCTCGCCATCGAAATCCGAGACGGTGACCAGCGTGGTAACCGGCACGGCGCGGCGGCTGAGCGCGCGATGCACCAGCGGCAGTTCATTGGTCATGATCGTCCAGGCCGAGGCTTGCCCCGCCGGGGTGGCGTAGGAGACGCTCACGCCTCGCCCTGCCAGATGTTCGGTGATGACGCCGCCCATGTAATAATTGTCGAAATCGAACACCAGCGTCGGGCCCTCGGGCACTCGCCCTGCAGCGATGTCGTCGGGCGTGAAGACATTGGGGTGCTCGATGCGGCCGACCGGGATTTCCATCGAGGAATAGGTGAAATTGGTCCAGCGCGCGCCGGTGGCGACCGCCACATGATCGGGTGCGAAATCGGCGATGTCGTCGGCCCCAAGCCGGCTTTCGAGATAGAGTTGGACATTGGGCATTTCCCGCAACCGGCCCAGGCGATAATCCACCACCCGGTTCCAGGCCGAAAGACCGGGAAGACCGCGTTCGAACACCAGCCGGCCGCCGAAGCTGGAGCTTGCTTCGGCCAGCGTCACCTCATGGCCGCGCCGGCCGAGCGTGAGCGCGGCTTCGAGCCCTGCGGGGCCGCCGCCGATCACCAGCACTTTTTCGCGCCGCTCGGCCTTGCCCGGATTTTCCGGATGCCAGCCGCGCCGCCATTCTTCGCCGGCGGTAGGGTTTTGCGTGCAGCGCACCGGCACGCCGTCATGCCAGCTGGAAATGCAGATATTGCAGCCGATGCATTCGCGGATTTCGTCCACTCGGCCGTCGCGGATCTTGGCGGGCAGGAAAGGATCGGCGATCGAGGGACGCGCGCCGCCGATAAAGTCGAGCACCCCGCGCCTGATCTGGCTCACCATCGTATCCGGCGAGGTGAAGCGGCCGACGCCGACAACAGGCTTTTTCGTCAGCGTCTTGACGAAATCGATCACCGGCTCATGGCTGCCCTCGCCGGTGAAGCGGGAGGCGGAACAGTCGGTGGGACTGGAATCCATCTTGACGTCGAAGAGATCCGGCGTCTCGGCCAGCAGCGAAATCACCTCATGCGCCTCAGATGGCAGATGCCGGCCGGGACGGCCGCGCAATTCCTCGAGCGAAATCCTCAGCGCCACGCCGCAATCCTTGCCGACCGCATCCTTGGTGACCTCCACCAGTTCGCGCACGAAGCGGACGCGGTTTTCGATCGAGCCGCCATAGTCGTCGATGCGGTGATTATATTCCGGCAACAGGAATTCATAACCGAGATAGCCCATGCCGGCATAGACATAGACGATGTCGAAGCCGGCCTGCCGAGCCTTGCGGGCGCCCTCCGCCTGCCAGCGCAGCACGTCGCGGATATCCTGCTTGTCCATGGCGCGGGGGCGCAGATTGCCCATGAAACCGACATGGGTGGCCATCCAGGGAATGCCCGAGGGCGACAGCGGCGCGATGCGGCTCGACCGGTTCATCACGGAGGCGCCGCCATGCCAGAGTTCGACGCCGGCCAGCGCGCCATGGCGATGCACGGCCTCCGTCATCAGCGCATGCGCCCGGATATCGTTGTCGTCCCACATCGTCGCCATCGGCAGAGGCGCGTCGTCGGAGGAGATGTCGATGGAGCAGGCGCCGGTGCAGATCACCCCCCAGCCGCCCTCGGCCTTCATTTCACGGAAGCCGGCGCGGACTCGGGGAAGAGCATTGGTCATGCCTGAGGCGTGCGGAACCTGATAAAAACGGTTGGGCGCGGTGACCGGGCCGATCCGGACAGGCTCGAACAGGACGTCATACCGCGATTGCGGTTTCGTCATCACATTCATTGAGTTCCCCTTTGCCGGCTTTGCCGATCTTGAGGTCAGGATAGAAGCGCCGTTGCTGAAGTCAAGAAAAATTATACGATCTTATAACAAGAGAGAAAACATCAATTAAATTATGATGTTGATGGATGGACGGGAACAGGATAAATAGAAGCATGAGGGGATTTCGATTGTGACGACAGCCAAGACAGGACCGAAGACGCGCGCCCGCTTTCGCCGCGAGGCGCCGGAAGAGCGCCGCCGCCAATTGGGCGAAGCGGCGCTGCGCTGCATCGTCAAGCATGGCAATGCCGGCGTCTCCGTGCGGCAGATCGCGGCCGAGGCCGGTGTGACGCAGGGGCTGATCACCCATCACTTCGGCGAGATCAATGAACTCGTCGCCTATGCCTTCGACATCATGTCCGAGGGCATCCTGCAATCCATCGTCAAGGCGGTGGATGAGGCCGAGTCCACGCCGAAAGCGCGGCTCGACGCCTTCATCGCCGCCTCTTTCTCGCCGATCATGATGGATCGCGACGTGCTCGGCGTCTGGGTGGTGTTCTGGAGCCTGATCCTGCATTCGCCGCGCATGAGCGCCTCGCAGCAGCAGGAATATGGCGATTACGTCCGCACGGTCGAAGGTCTCATCGGCGATCTCGCCCGCGAAGAAGGCTTCGCGGTCGCCGATCTCCGCCTCGCCGCCATTTCCTTCACCGCTCTGATGGACGGGCTCTGGCTGGCCTGGTGCCTCAACCCGGACGCCTTTCGTCCTGAAGAAGGCGTGCGCCTGTGCAAC
Source organism: Rhizobium sp. FKL33 (assembly GCF_005222915.1). Lineage (GTDB taxonomy): Bacteria > Pseudomonadota > Alphaproteobacteria > Rhizobiales > Rhizobiaceae > Rhizobium_E. The sequence goes on along the minus strand of NZ_STFX01000006.1, from coordinate 161,467 downwards.
AACTGGATCGAAGGCCTGCGCCGCGGCGCCTATGGGTGATCCATCGGCGGATGTCCTTGCCAAGTCGGCGCTCCAGGCCTATGTCATTGTTCGATGATGAAGTCTGGACGGCGGAGAACGCCATGTCGCATGAGACGGGCCACGACCCGAGGATGCTCGATCTAAGGGCCTTTCCCGCGATCGTCGTCAACCCTTTCGGCGTCGAGGAGGCGCGGGCCGCCAGCATCAGGATTGTGGCGCGGGCCGATGAGCCGCGAGAGTTCAATCTCGCCCCTGAGGCGGCTTATTTCGTGATGCTCTATCTCGATCCCGTCGATCACTGCGACCTCCTGGCCAATGGCGAGGCGCTCCCCGGGCGACGCTATGGACGCGGTTCACTCTGTCTCATCGATCTTTCTGAAGGCGCGCGCATCCGCTTGTCGTCGAGCCTCAATGCGCTTGGCTTCGTGCTGCCATTCCAGCTCGCTGAAGAGGCGAGGCAGGGTGAGCGGGGCATGTCGTCCGCGCCGTTGCGGCTGCGCCGCAATGAACAGGACGCCATCGCCTATCGCTTGGGACTATCCATCCTGCCTTGCTTCGAAAAGGATCCACCGGATGCCCCGCCTTCCCTGCCGCATATGATCGGCGCCCTCTGCGCCCACCTGCTCGACGGGGCCGGCATGTCCCTGCATTGATCGCCGGGACCTGCGTGCTAGCCGCTTCCTGCGATGACAGCGCGCTGCTTCATCAATTCCTCGCCGATGAAATCCATGAAGATGCGGATGCGCGGCGAATGCCGGAGGTCCTCATGGGTGAGCAGCCAGAGGTCGTCGCCCATATCCGGTCGTATCTCTGACAACCGACGCATCGCCGGATTTCGATCGCCGATGAAACAGGGAAGATGCCCGACGCCGATCCCACCCTCCACGGCCTGAGCAAGGGCCAGCACGGAATTGGCTCGAAACACGATTTTCTCCGGCGAAATATTCACGAAGGCGCGGACGGCGCGCAACGCCGCCATGTCTTCGCCCAGAGCCACCCAGCGTTTTTCGGCGAGACTATCGGCGCCCGGAAAGGCGTCGAGATCGGGATAGTCCGCTGCAAGACCATAGAGCGCCCAGTTGATCGGCGCGACTTTGCGCCCCACCAGCGTGTCTGGAGGCGATTGTGTCGCGCGGATGGCGATATCGGCATCGCGTTTTGACAGATTGAGCGGCGCGTTGCCGACCACCACGTCGAGACGGATATCCGGGCAAAGATCCTGGAACCGCCTGAACATCGGCGTCAGGAGATGGGTCAAGAGGCTATCGGCTGTGGCGATGCGGATTTCGCCGCGCGGCGTGATCGCCTTGCCGCGAATGCGGCGCTCGGTCGACAGCGCATCGTCCTCCATGCGGGCCGCGGCCTGCGCCATTTCCTCGCCGTTCGGCGTCAATCGATAGCCGCTCCGACGTCGCTCGAACAGAGGGCCTCCCAGGCTCTCCTCGAGAGCGCCGAGGCGGCGGAAGATGGTCGATTGATCGAGATGCAATTCGGCCGCCGCGCCCGCGATGCCTTGGGCGCGTTCTATGGCTTTGACGAGCCGAAAATCATCCCAGGACAGCGATTTCATGGTCGTGGCGCCTCTCCATTCCGCGCAGGGCGGATGTTAACACGCAAGATCGACTTTGCAAGGATGCAAGCGAATGGCGCTTATTTTCTAAATGCGTGCGCTTATTATGCATGCAGGCAATAAATTACGCCTCGATGCAAGGGGACTGGCGATGACGCACAGCATTCATCACATTACCGCTAATTCCGGAAACCTCGATCGCACCCTGGATTTTTATGGTCGCGTGCTCGGACGCCGTCTGGTCAAGAAGACCGTCAATTTCGAAGCGCCCTCCGCCTATCATCTCTATTTCGGGGATGAAACAGGAAGTCCAGGGAGCATACTGACATTCTTCGTCTGGGACGACACGGCGCCCGGTCGGTTGGGCATCGGCGAGACCCAGGATGTCGGGCTCGCGGCGCCCCGGCAATCGCTCGGCTTCTGGATGCATCGTTTCATCCAGAACGGCGTCAGCTTTTCGCCATTCGAAAAACGTTTCGGCGAGACGATTTTGCCGTTTCGGGACCCGGATGGCCTCCGATTGGCGCTGGTGGGGGTGGATGGTCTGGAAAATCAGCTTGGCTATGAGGGCAAGGATGTGCCTGCGGAACATGCTGTGCGCGGTGTCCACAACGTCACTTTGCTCATCGATCGCAGCGGGCCGACAGCGGACATTCTCACCGCCTTGCTCGGTTATCGCAGGGTGGCGGTGGATGGCTATGTCGAACGTTATGTCGCCTCCGGCGGAGCCGGGATCATCGATCTCAGAGCTGCCGGCGATTTCCTGCCGGCGCGCGCCGGCGCGGGGTCGGTGGATCATATCGCTTTCCGCGCACGCGATATCGCGGAGCTCAGGACGCTGACGCATGAACTTGTCGCAAGGGGTGTCGAGGTGACCGAAGAAAAGGACCGGACCTATTTCAAGTCGGTTTACTTCCGCACGCCCGGCGGCGTCCTGTTCGAGATCGCCACAGATGGGCCGGGCTTTCTCGTCGATGAAGACGCAGCCAGGCTGGGAACCGATCTGAAGCTGCCGGCGGCGCTCGAGCCGCAACGTTGGCTGATCGAAAGCGCCTTGCCGCAAGCGGCGAGCCTCCTGCCGGTCTGACCCTTCCCAATCATCCGAAACGGTGAAGCCGGGGCGGCGCAGCATGCGCCCCGGTCGAGCCCGCGCGCGCCGAGACAAGCTCATGAGCGAACACAATAAAGTTCCGCCGATCGTATCGGCGATGTCGACAGCCGGGATCACGGTCAAACGCATGCGGTATTCTCGCGCGGATGCGACCCCGATGCCGCTCGCTGGCGTCGAAAGCGCCTATCTGGCAACCGTGCAATTGCATGACGCGGCTCCCGTCAGGATCTGGAGAAACGGCAAGGCCGTCTATGATGGAACCTTCGGCCCCGGAGCCGTCGCCATTCTGGATCTCCGCGCCCAATGGAGTCGCGAATATCTAACGGGCTACGATTGCATGGACTTTCACCTCCCCTTCGATATGCTGGCGCGAGCCTCGATCGGCCTCGGTTTCTCCGGCGTGACAGAATTGGACTGCAGACTCGGGACCTATGATCCCGTAATGATGTCCCTCTCGCTTTCGCTGCTGCCGGCCCTGGAGCGTCCGCTTTCCGCCAACAAGAGCTTTCTGTTGCAGGTTCAAAACGCCGTTATTTCGCATCTTCTGCATAGCTACGCTCCGACCGACCGACCCTTGCGGGCTCGAGGATTGCTTTCTCCGCGTCAGGAAGAAATGGCCAAAGACTTCATGCGGGCAAATTTCAATCGGTCGATCTCGCTCGAGGACACCGCGGCGGCCTGTGGCCTGTCCCGCAGTCACTTCATCCGGGCTTTTCGCCAGACCACCGGCGTCACGCCGCATCGCTGGTTGCTCGATCTCCGCATCGAGCGCGCCAAGCAGCTTCTGGCGAGCGCCATGACCATTGCGGAGATCGCCAGCGCCTGCGGTTTTGCCGATCAAAGCCATATGAGCCGGGTCTTTCACAAAAGCGTCGGAACGACGCCCACGGCCTGGCGGCGGGGTCCGATGATCCGGTAACAAACGCTCATGTTCCTATTGTTCAAACCGCGGCACTATCGTCCTATCTGGCCTCGTCGCCGACGTTGTAAGGATCAGCTTGCGCTGAGCCTCTCAAATAAGGGGACCCGAGGATGACGCGATGAAACATCTCGACCCAGGCGACCGGTTGGCGACCCCGCCCTTTCAGCTGCTCTCCCGAGAGCGGGCGTTGCTGCGAAATGGTCAGCCGGTGAAGATCGGCGCGCGCGCCATGGAAATTCTGATCGCTCTTGCCGAAAGACCGGGAGAGCTCGTCAGCAAGAACGAGCTCCTCGATCGCGTCTGGCCCAAGCAGCAGATCGAAGAAGCGGCGCTTCGCGTCCATCTATCGGCGCTCAGGCGGCTCTTGGGCACAGATGAGCAGGAGCGGCCGCTGATCGTCAACGAGAACGGCCGCGGCTATCGCCTTATCGCCGATCTCGTCGATCTGAAGTCGACCCAGAGAACGATGGAACAACTGCGACAGGATTTTCCGAGACCCCTGACCAGCATCATAGGGCGTGAGCTGCTCCTCGCGGAGCTTGCGGACCTGTGCAGGTCGCGGCGGCTTGTGACCCTTTGCGGTCCCGGCGGTGTCGGCAAGACGACGCTGGCGACGGCTGTTGCGCTCGAAATCAGCGAAACGCACTGCCTGACGCCGGTTTTTCTCGATCTCGCCTGTCTAGACGAGGCAGAAACAATTGTTGGCTCCCTCATCCAGCGTCTCGGCGGGATCGCGTCTGACGCTGGGGGGCTGGAGAATGCGGCGCAGCGTCTCGCCGGGCGAGACTACCTCGTCGTAATGGACAGTTGCGAATATGTTATAGAGCGTGTCGCCGAAACCGTCGAAGCGTTGTTGCGGGCGGCGCCGTCGCTGAAGATCATCGCCACCAGTCGCGAACCGCTTCAGGCCGAAGGCGAATGGCTGGTCAGGACGCCGGCTCTGGATCTTCCGGATGCGGATGGGGACGTTACAATCCAGAATGTCCTGCGCTCGTCTTCCGCGCGCTTGTTCGTCGAGCGCGCGCAGGCGCAGGATTCGAGCTGGCGGTTGGTCGAAGCCGACCTCCCGGCCCTGGTCTGCATCTGCCATAAAATGGATGGATTGCCGCTTGGGCTCGAAATGGCGGCGGCGAAGCTTTCGTCGATGTGCCTTTCGGAGATGGATGGCATGAATGACGAACTGTATTTCGCGCTGAGCTCCGGTCGACGCACCGCGCTTGATCGTCACCGTACGCTTCTGACGGCATTCGATTGGAGCTATGATCTCCTCAGCGTCGAAGAGAAGACACTTTTCGCTCAACTCGCGTTGTTCGAAAGCGAGTTCAGCCTGGAGTCGGCGGCGACTGTCGCCGGAGATGCATTTGCGTCTTCATGCTCACTTAGCGGTCTGCTTGCCGATCTCGTCGCCAAATCGCTCGTGGTTGCCGATCAGTCCTCCGGGTCGACCTGCTACCGAATGCTGCGGACCATTCGCGCCTATGCGGCGTCGAAACGACATCAGGTCCTCGCATAGGCGCTTCAAGTGCGTTCACGCCAAAGCGCAACCAAAGAGATGGTCGGCGGGAGTAAAAGACACGCCAAGCCCAGATAGGCGTAGAGAGCGGCGGCAATCGCGCAACCCAGTGCGAAAGCGCCGAGATTGGCGCCCATGGCGCGCATCCGGTCGCGAAGCGCCGAAAGTTGCTCGCCTTCGACGCCTGCGGCGCGGTCTGCAAGATCGATCATCATCTGGGTGGTCGTGCCCGTCATCATCGTGGTCGGCGGCAATTTGCCGAGATGCAGACGCTGAAGCGCATTTTGCGTCGCCATGGCGAAGACCAGTGTCAATCCGGTGGCGATCGAGGCAAGATGGTCTCCGGCTGGGAAAGGCTCGAAGACCAGCGCCAAGCCTGCAGCGGCCGTGAGAAGAGCGGTCTGCGCGCCAAGCAGGCCGACAAGCCCCGCCTTTTCACTCGGCGAAAATGTCCGGAGCAGAAAGGCGATGAGGAAGATCGTCAGGCCGAAAGCCGGCAGCGCCAGGAGTTTGGCCACCACGCCGCTGGTTCCGTTCACGAGCGCAGCGCCGATGGTGACGAAGTTGCCGGTCACATGGGCGGCGAAGAGACCCTGAAGCGCTAGAAACCCAGCCGCATCGACATAACCAGCGTTAAAACTCAGGATTACGGGCAGGCTCTTGCGGGGCATGGACGCTCCTTCTCATTACGCGCGCCCGCCGGCGGGGCGGCGGGCGCGGCTGTGCTCAGGTGATCACGACTTGATGAAATCGAGAACGTCGTTGTTGAACTTGTCCGCTTCGATCTGCGCCAGGCCATGGCTGCCGCCGGCATAGACTTTCAGCGTCGCATTCTTGACGATCTTCGCAGCCTTTTCGGCGGATGCGTGAATCGGTACGATCTGGTCGTCGTCGCCATGGATGATCAGCGTCGGGCATCCGATCTTCTTGAGGTCGTCTGTGTAATCGACTTCCGAAAATTCCTTGACGCAATCGTAAAGACCTTTGATGCCGCCTTGCATGCCCATCAGCCAGAAACTGTCGCGGAAGCCCTGATTGTCCTTCACGCCGGCGCGGTTGAAGCCGTAGAAGGGCGTGGTCAGGTCCTTGAAGAATTGCGAGCGGTTGTCCATCGTGCCCTTGCGGATGCCGTCGAACACCTCCATGGGCAGGCCTTCTGGGTTGGCGTCGGTCTTCAGCATGATCGGGGGAACCGCGCCGACGAGAACGGCTTTCGCGACCCGCTTGTCGCCGTGACGGCCGATATAGTGGGCGACTTCACCGCCGCCCGTTGAGTGACCGATCATCACCAGGTTTTTGAGGTCGAGCTTCTCGATCAATTCCGCGACGTCGTCGGCGTATTGATCCATGGTGTTGCCTTCCCACGGCTGGTCAGAGCGTCCATGGCCGCGACGATCATGGGCGATGACCCGATAGCCCTTGAGGACGAAGAACAGCATCTGGTTGTCCCAGGCGTCCGCCGACAGCGGCCAGCCATGATGGAACAGGATCGGCTGGGCGTCCTTGGGACCCCAGTCCTTGTAGAAAATCTTGGTCTTGTCCTTGGTTTCGATGAATCCGGTCGACATGAGCAGGTGTCCTTCTGCGGTTGCGGTTGAGACGGAGGCGGAAAGGTTGAGAGCGAGTGCGCCCGTAAGCGCGACCCCGGCCGACAGGGTCTGCCGTCGCGTCAACGGGAGGAAATCGTCGAGGGAGGTCATTTTGTTCCTTTCTTGAAAAATGAGGAATTGTCAGTCGCCGTCCACGCCACGGCGCCATTTGTGCAGATCGCTCCAGGCGACCAGCAGGAAGGCTCCGGCAAGGCCGAGATGCTCGAAAAAGGCGTTGGTCGCCATCGTCCGCTCCATCCCCGGAGACATCTCCCAAAATCGAAGCGCGATGAAGGTTGCGGCGAGCGTGAAGGCGCCGAGCGCCAGAGCGGCGATCCAGCGGCAGAAGCCCGAAAGGATCATCAGGCTGCAGGCAAGCTCGAAGAAGATGACCGCAGCCGCCATTGGCGCGGCGGGCATCAGGCCGAAATGCTGCATTTCGGCGATCGCCGCGCCGAAATCGAACAGTTTCATCAGGCTGCCCTGCAGATAGGCCGAGCAGAGAAGCAGGAGTCCGATGAAGCGGGCGGGATGGGAGGTGAAGGCTGGCGCACAGCGGCGGGCGAGATGCGCTTCGAAATCTTGAGCCATGTTGTTCTCCTCACACCGCCCAGCAGGCGCAGCCGAGCGCGCCGAAGAAGCCGGAAAAATCCGACACCGGCGCATTCGACGCCCAGGCGCGCGCATGATCATGGCCATGAAGATTGCAGCTGTTGGCGCAGCCGCAAGCCGAGGCCATCCGGCTGAGCGACGCCTTGCCGGCCCCGTCTGGTTCGCCCCAGGCGGCGTAACCGCCGAATTTGCGCACCGGCGACCAGTCAGGCATCGGCGGCGGAAGCGGCGCATCGTCCAGCGCCGCGAAAGCGCCGGCGGCATAGACGATCCTCCCGCCGACCACCGTCATCTCGGACGTGATGAAGGAGATTTCGTCCTCCGGGCAGGAGAAGAAATCTTTGTCCGGCACGATGAAATCGGCGAACTGGCCCGCCTCGATTCTACCCTTCTTGCCCTCTTCGTTGGAAAACCAGGCGACATTTTCGGTCCACATGCGCAGCGCTTCCTCACGGTCGAGGCAGTTGGCGCGAGGGTAAAGCGAAAGGCCCCCAAGCGTCTTGCCGGTCACCAGCCAGGACAACGAAACCCAGGGATTGTAGGAGGCGACGCGGGTGGCGTCGGTGCCGGCCGAGGTCTTGACGCCCTTCTGCAGCATCCGCGCCACAGGCGGTGTCGCCTCGGCGGCGCGATGGCCATAGCGCTCGACGAAGTATTCGCCCTGAAAGGCCATGCGATGCTGCACGGCGATGCCGCCGCCCAGCGCCGCGATACGGTCGATCGAGCGTTCGGAGATGGTCTCGGCATGGTCGAAAAACCAGTTGAGACCGGTGAAGGGAATATCGGCGTTGACCTTTTCGAAGACGTCGAGCGCCCGCGCGATGGTTTCGTCATAGGTGGCGTGCATGCGCCAGGGCCAACGATTTTCGGCCAGGACTCGCACGACATCCTCGAGCTCGCCCTCCATCTCCGGCGGCATGTCGGGGCGCGGCTGGCGGAAATCCTCGAAGTCAGCGGCGGAAAACACCAGCATTTCGCCGGCACCGTTATGGCGGAAGTAGTCCGTGCCCTGCTTGTAGGTCACCGAGGCGGTCCAGGCGAGAAAGTCGTCCTTTTCGGCCTTCGGCTTCTGTGTGAAGAGGTTGTAGGCGAGCCGCACCGTCATCTGGCCATCGTCGGCGAGTTTCTGGATGACGGCGTAGTCGTCGGGATAATTCTGGAAGCCGCCGCCGGCGTCGATCACGCCGGTCACGCCCAACCGGTTGAGTTCGCGCATGAAATGCCGCGTCGAATTCAGCTGATAATCGAAAGGCAGTTTCGGTCCCCGCGCCAACGTCGCGTAGAGAATGCCGGCATTGGGCTTGGCGAGCAGGAGACCCACCGGATTGCCCTGCGCGTCGCGCTGGATCTCGCCGCCGGGCGGATTGGGCGTGTCCTTGGTGTAGCCGACGGCCCGCAGGGCCGCGCCGTTCAGAAGCGCACGATCATAGAGATGCAGGATGAAAACCGGCGTATCCGGCGCAACCGCGTTGATCTCGTCGAGCGTCGGCAGGCGCTTTTCAGCGAATTGATGTTCGGTGAAGCCGCCGACAACGCGTACCCATTGCGGCGGAGGAGTCACCGCCACCTGGCGCTTCAGCATGTCCATGGCGTAGGCAAGGCTGCGCACGCCGTCCCAACGCAGTTCCATGTTGAAGTTCAACCCTCCGCGGACGACATGGGTGTGGTTGTCGATCAGCCCCGGCAGCACGCGCCGTCCGCCGAGATCCACGATCCGCGTGTCCGGACCGAAGTGGGTGAGGACCTCATGATCTTGTCCGACCATCAGGAATTTCCCATCCTTGACGGCCATGGCGGTGGCGTTCGGATTGGCGCGATCGAGTGTGACGATGCGGCCGTTGTGCAGGATGAGATCGGCGGCGGCGTAGCCCTTGGTGGCGACGTTCATGGCTGTCCTCGTTGGAGCGGATGCTGTTCAGAAGCGCGGTTTCAGACGACGGTTTCGTCTGTGTCGGGCTTTGCCGTCGCCTGTTTGGCCGCCGAACCCGTGGGCAGATGGCCGAACATGTGCGGCTGGATCTGGTGCAGCCAGGACGAAAAGCCCGGCTCGCGCGCCATCAGGCTGCGCAGGCTCGGCACGATCTGCTCGCCGACCAGAATGCCCAGGAGTCCGATCAACGCCACGACGGGGGGCGCCGGCGACCGCACGTTCAGAAGGCTGTAGACGATGCCGACCACCAGCCCCGCTCCGAGCGACATGAGATAGATTTTCACGACTGCCTCCTGTTGAGAGACGTCCGGACCATCCGGCCCGGACGCGGATCGAGGTGATCAATGACCTTCGGACGCGCCGAACATGCTCTTGGCGTAGATGATCCCGAGGCCGTAGGCGCCGCCGAATTCCTTGGCGATGCCGGTCGTCAGGTCGTAGGTTTCGCCGCGGGCCCAGTCGCGCTGAAGTTCGAGCATGTATTGCAGCGAGGTCATCGGACGCGCGCCGGCCTGGATCATGCGTTCCATGGCGCGATCATGCGCTTCGGTGGAGACGTCGCCGCAGGCGTCGGCGATGACATAGACTTCGAAGCCCTGGTCGATGGCCGACAGCGCAGGTCCGACGATGCAGACGCTGGTCCAGAGGCCGGCGAGCACGATGCGCGGTTTGCCGATGGCGTTGACCTCGGCGATGACGGCCTCGTCTTCCCAGGTGTTCATCGAGGTGCGGTCGAGCAGTTTCTGACCCGGAAAGGCGCTGGTGATTTCCGAGAACATCGGACCTGAAAAGCTCTTTTCGGCAACCGTAGTCAGGATGGTCGAGACACCGAAGCCCTTGGCGGCGCGGGAGATCAGAGCGGCGTTGTTGCGCAGGTTCACTGCGTCGATCGACTTGGTCGCAAAGGACATCTGCGACTGGAAGTCGATAAGAATCAGCGTGTGGTCGGCAGGATTGAGCAGGAGCGATCCGGGAGCTGCTTTCGCTTGGAGCATGGTGTTTCCTCGTCAAGGTTTCGATGATGAGGCTAGTATTCCGGAATGCGCCGATTGAAGATTGTCCTTTTGAAGCGGTTTTGGACAATCGTACTTTTATCCATCGGCGCGCCGGCTATACAGAGGCGGGATTTAATGCGACATTCCGAAAAGCAAGCATGGCGTGCGTCGATTGACGACCGCAATGTAGGATCTTGGGAGATAAGTGCGCCATGACAACGGCAGCCTCGACGACGTCGATTCGGGTCGAAGCCCTGGGACGTTCGGCGCGTCAACGCGATGGCCTCGGTTGCTCCTCGGACAAGCTGGGAACAGATATCGAATTCGAGCGCGGTGGGCTGACGCTTTATCGCAAGGGAGTCAAGCAGGACGGCGTCTCTGAAGTCTTCACCCCGGCGTCGGGCCGTGGCGCGCTGATCGGCCTGTCGCTGAGCCAGGGGCACAGCCGGCGGATTTTCAGGGGGGCGTCATCTCAGGCCTATGGTTTTGCGTCCTCCTCGCTTTATCTCCGCAATTTCGGCGACGATTACCGCGCCGAATTGAATGGCCCTTTCGACTTTCTTCTTCTGGAGCTCTCGACGGCTTTCCTGAGGGAAACGGCTGTGGAAAATGGCTTGCGCTTGGGGGACGGGTTTATTCCGTTCGCCGGCGAAGACGATCCTGTGTTGTCCAATCTGATGCGCGCCTTCGCGCCGACGCTGGAGCGGCCGCAAGAGGCGAGCGGCTTGTTTGTCGAGCAATTGTCGATGGCCATAGGCCTGCATCTTCTTCATGCTCATGGATGCGCGGGCGCGGCGCCCGTAACCGAAAAACAGCCGGCTTTGGCGCGCTGGCAGGAACAGCGCGCCAAGGACCTCATGGAGGCGCGACTGTCGAGCGATGTGTCGATCGCCGAGATCGCCGAAGGCTGTTCACTGTCCCGGGGCTATTTCATCCGCGCCTTCCGCGCTGCTACGGGGCTCACGCCTCATCGGTGGCTGATGCAGCGGCGCGTCGAAGAGGCGAGACGCATGATCGAGGGAAGCGATTATTCGCTCGCGGATATTGCTGTCGCCTGCGGCTTCAGCGATCAGTCGCACCTGACGCGGCATTTCACACATATCCTGGGTGTGTCGCCCGGCAGGCTGCGCCGGCTGCGTTAGTCTGGTTCTCGCTCTGATGTTTGCAAAACTTTACGGCGCTTAACTCGTTTCATTTCGGGTAGCCTTGTAGTTTCCGGACATGATTTTCCGGAACAGGAGGCGTATATGCCCATCGCAATCGATTCCGTCCTTGCCGGGTCTCCTACAGCTAGAAGCGCCAGCGCCGATCTCGTGAGCGCCCTCCTAAAACTGCTCGATGAAGCGGAACTGACCCTGGAGCTCGATCCCTCCCGGGCGCGCCGTTGCGTCGCCCATGCGCAGGAGATTCTCACCGGCTGCGCGCTGCGCCGCGTCGAAGCAGCTCAACCGACCGAACGGCCGTTGACCGCCTGGCAGCGGCGGCGTGTGCTTGACCATGTCGACGCCCATCTCGACGGGGCCCTCAGCGCAGATGCGATGGCGCGGTCGGCGGGATTGAGCGTCAGCCATTTCACCCGGGCCTTCCGCGCGACATTCGGCACGACGCCCTACGCCTATGTGCTGCAGAAGCGAATGGAGCGCGCCAAGCGCATGCTCAGCCAAGGCGTCGAGAGCTTTTCGCAGGTGGCGCTCGCCTGCGGGTTTTCCGATCAGGCGCATTTCTGCAAGCTGTTCAAGCGAATGAACGGCGTCACGCCGACGGCTTGGCTCCGCCTTCAGGCGGACGCTGCTTGAGCGCCGCGACGGGATTGACGATCTTGGCTTTGGCGACATCGAGCAGTCGTTGACGCCCGACATGTCCAGCGCCGTCCTGGATGTCGGCGGTGATGGCCTCCCGGAGCGCGTTCGCGTCCCGGCGCTTGATTGCTTCAATCGCCTCCATATGCCGGTCGACCTGATAGCTCTGTTCGAGATGGGCGACCGCCTCGCGCATGAAGGGCCCCATCCGCAACCAGACGGATTCGATCAGCGGCAACAGCACGAAGGATGGCCTGACCTCATACATGCAGCGGTGGAATGCGAAATTGCGTTCGATGCCGAGCTCGATGTCGCCGGCCTGATAGGCCTCGTCGATCATGCCATCGAGCAGCAGCAATCGCTCGATCCTGATGTAGTCGATGAAATGCATGGCGCGCTCGGCGGCCACCGTTTCAAGCGCGATCCGGGTCGCGATCAACTCGTCGAACCTGTCGGGTCCGATATCGGGAACGCGCACGCGCCTGTTGTCGAGATATTCGAGCGCGCCGTCGGCGATCAACTGGTCGAGCGCCCCGCGCACCGGCATCGTGCTGACGCCAAGACTTTCGGATAAACCCGATATGGTGACCGGTTGGCCGGGCGGAAAACGTCCCGACATGATCGCGCGGCTCAGCGAGCGATAGACCCACTTCTTGGTGGATTCGCCCTTCTGCTTCGGTTCGTCCATGACCGTGACCTGCTTTGCGTCCATCGATCGACCCTGCTTTTTCCCCTCAAACCGGCGGCGCCTGCGCGTTTTCGGCGGGTGAATCCGCCTTAGCACAGCGAAAACCACTTTGCAGGCAATTTTGCCGATTTACAAATATGATCAGATCATATAAAAATATGATCATATTAAGGGGCTGATGATCAAATTCAGCCGGGGAGCCTTCGATGCGCTGCTGCATGAAGATCGATGAAGGGCCGCTGGCCACTTTCTGAAACAGATCCCGCGTGGGCATTGCGCCGGCGCACCTCTCTTCACACTGGTTTGACAATCCGGGCCCGAACGCGCGGCGCATCCGCGCCCAATTCGCCGTGTCCGAAAATATGGTGACGCATGATCGATGAACAGGAAGCGCGCGATTTCCTCGACAGGAACCCCGATGTCGAAGTGCTGGAAGCCTTCGTCATCGACGTGAACGGCGTGCCAAGGGGCAAATGGATTCCGCGCGAACGCGCCGTGGAAGTGCTGGTCAAGGGCATGGCGATGCCGCGCTCGGTCTATGCGCTGGATATCTGGGGCCGCGACGTCAACGAAGCCGGTCTGGCCGAAGGCACCGGCGATCCCGACGGCATCTGCCGCGCCGTGCCGGGCACGCTGGCCCGCGTCGGCTGGTTGAAGCGACCGACCGCCCAGGTGATGCTCAGCATGCAGAACGCCGCCGGCGAGCCGTTCCACGCCGATCCGCGACAGGTGCTGAAGAATGTGCTGGCTCGTTTCGAGCGCATGAAGCTGCGGCCCGTCGTGGCGACCGAACTTGAATTCTATCTTATCGATCCCGTTCGCTCGGCGCTCGATCCAGTTCGTCCGCCCAATACCCGCGAAGGTCGCTGGCATACGGGCCAGACCCAGGTTCTGTCGATCGCCGAGTTGCAGGATTTCGAGGACGTCTTCAGCGAAATCGCCGCCGTCTGCCGCGAACAGGGCGTGCCCGCCGACACCACGCTGCGCGAGAACGGCCCGGGCCAATACGAGATCAATCTCAACCACCTGCCCGACGCCATGCGCGCCGCCGACAATGCGGTGCTGCTCAAGCGCATCGTCAAGGGCGTGGCGCGCAAGAACGGGCTCGACGCGACCTTCATGGCCAAGCCCTACGGCACCCAGGCCGGCAGCGGCATGCATGTGCATTTCTCGATGATCGACGATCAGGGCGTGAACATCTATGCCGACGAGAAGGGTCCGTCGGACGCGCTGATGCATTCGGTCGGCGGTCTCTTGAAGTATATGCAGGAAAGCACGGCGATCTTCGCGCCGCACGCCAATTCCTTCCGCCGGCTGACGCCGAGCGAACACGCGCCGACCTATGCCTCCTGGGGTCTCGATAACAGGTCGGCCGCTGTTCGCGTCATCACCGCCGGCCGTTCCGCAACCCGCATCGAGCATCGCGTCGCCGGCGCCGACACCAATCCCTATCTCGTTCTCGCGATGATCTTGCAGGCGGCCTATATGGGCATGATCGAACGCGTCGATCCGGGCGGACCGGTGACCGGCGACTATCATTCCCCCGATCTCGAGCCATTGGAGCGCAGCTGGCACGCCGCCGTGCAGAGCTTCTCGGATTCCGGTTTCGCCTTTGCGGCCTTCGGCCCCGAGTTCCGCCAGCTTTACGCCGCCTGCAAGCGACAGGAATTGCAGGAATTCGCCCTCAGAGTCACCGACGTCGAATATGACGCTTACATCAGGACGGCTTGAATGACCCTCTCGACAGCACATCAGAATCCCGGCCATGTCGCCTCCTGGTATGCGGCCACCGCCAATGACAAGACTGTTCGCCCAGCGCTTGAAAGCGCGGTTGAGGCCGATGTCTGCATCATCGGCGCCGGCTTCACGGGCGTTTCCGCGGCGCTCGAACTGACCGAAAAAGGCTTCAGCGTCGTCATTCTCGAAGGCGAGCGCATCGGCTTCGGCGCCTCGGGCCGCAATGGCGGCCAGATCGTCAACGGTTATAGCCGCGATTTCGAAACCATCGAGGGACGCTTCGGCCCCGAGATCGCCCGCAAGCTTGCTTCCATGTCGCGCGAGGGCGGCGAGATCATCCGTGCGCGCGTGGCGAAGCATGACATCGAGTGCGATCTGCGCGAGGGCGGCTTCTTCGCAGCCTTCACCCCCAAGCAGATGCGCGAATTCGAAGCCGTGAAGAAGAGCTGCGAAAGCTACCGCATCGGCGGCATGGAGATGGTGTCCAAGGCGGATGTCGGCCGCTATGTTTCAAGCGAGCGCTATATCGGCGGCATGATCGACATCCGCGGCGGCCATATTCATCCGCTAAACCTGGTGCTGGGCGAGGCCCGCGCGGCAGAAAGTTTCGGCGCCCGGATTTATGAGAATTCCCGCGCCGTCAGCGTCGATATCAGCGGCAAGCGCGCGGTGGTGAAGACCGCGAAAGGCCGCGTCGAATCCCGCTATCTGCTGGTTTGCGGCAATGCCTATCTCGGCAATCTTCTGCCCAAGATCACCGAGCGCATGATGCCGGTGTCGAGCCAGGTCATGGTCACGGAGAAACTCGATGCCGCGCTTCTCGACCGCCTGCTACCGGCTGATTACTGCGTCGAGGACGCCAATTACGTGCTGGATTACTACCGGCGCACCAATGACAACCGCCTGCTCTATGGCGGCGGCATCGGCTATGGCGGTCAGGACCCGGCCAATCTCACCGGCATCATCCGCCCCAACATGATCAAGACCTTCCCGGAACTCGCCAACACGCGCATCGACTATGCCTGGAGCGGCAACTTTGCGCTGACGCTGACGCGCATTCCTCATGTCGGCAAGCTGTCGGACACCGTCTATTTCTCCCATGGCGACAGCGGCCATGGCGTCACCACCACCCATCTTCTCGGCAAGATCCTCGGCGAGGCGGTGGCGGGTCATGCGGAGCGTTTTGACGTCTGGGCCTCGCTGCCGAGCCTGCCTTTCCCCGGAGGCCGCGCGTTCCGCGTGCCGCTGACGGCGCTCGGCGCCTGGTGGTATGGCCTGCGCGATCGGCTGGGCGTGTGACACCATGCGGATCGGCATTCTCCAGACCGGCCACGCGCCGGATGAGCTGAGGTCCGACTTCGGCGACTACGATCTCTTCTTCCGGCGTCTGCTAGGGGAAGAGACCTTTGAATACGCGGTTTATCCCGTCGTCGATGACGTTTTCCCCGAAAGTGTCGCGGACGCCGATGGCTGGCTGATCACGGGTTCGCGCTTTTCCGTCAATGATGACGATCCCTGGGTCGGAAGGCTTTTGGACCTGATCCAGGAGATCAAGTCATCCGGCAGGCCGATGGTCGGCATCTGTTTCGGCCATCAGGCCATCGCCAAGGCGCTCGGCGGCGAGGTCGGCGCCAATCCCGGCGGCTGGGTGGCCGGCGCGAGCGCCTATCGCGGTCCGGATGGCGCAGAGGATCGCACCCTGCTCGCCTGGCACAAGGAGCAGGTTCTGAAACTGCCCGAGGGAGCCGAAGTCCTGGCCGGTTCGGAAAGCTGTCCCTTCGCGATCTTGAGATATGGCGACTCCGCCCTTACCTATCAGGCGCACCCGGAATTCACCGCAGACTTCATCCGGGGACTGGTCGCGACCCGCGGCCAGGCTCTTTCTGACGAGATCAAGACCTGGGCCGGCGCCTCTGATGTCGCCGATATAGCCCGCGCCCGCACAGGCGCCGAAATCACGGCGTTTTTGAAGGCAGGTTGATCTCCGGCGGCTTGAAACAGTCTCTCACGCGTCCGGTCCTCCCAGCGGACGCCCTTTGACGCGATCGCTTCGGCCTCGCGTCGCATGAAGAGGAGCAGCCTATGCAGAACTATCCCGACGTCAAACTCTTCATCGACGGCGAATGGCGCGATGCGCTCGCGGGCGAAACAATTGCTGTCGTGGATCCCGCGACTGAAGAGACGATCGGCAAGATCGCCCATGCCCGCCGCGCCGATCTCGATCTCGCGCTCGCCGCCGCCGACAAGGGTTTTCGCCACTGGCGTGATGTGTCCGCTTACGATCGCTCCAAGATCATGCGCAAGGCCGCCGATCTCCTCCGCGAGCGGGTCGATGCGATCGCCTATATGATGACGCGCGAACAGGGCAAGCCGCTCGCCCAGTCAAAGAGCGAAATCCTCGCCGGCGCCGATGTCATCGACTGGTTCGCCGAGGAAGCGCGCCGCACATACGGCCAGATCATTCCGGCCCGCTCCGGACGCGTGGCGCAGATGGCGATCAAGGTCCCGGTCGGCCCCGTGGCGGCGTTCACGCCCTGGAACTTCCCGATCAACCAGGTCGTCCGCAAGCTCTCGGCGGCGCTCGCCACCGGTTGCTCGATCATCGTGAAGGCGCCCGAGGAGACGCCGGCTTCGCCGGCCGAACTGATCCGCGCATTCGCCGACGCCGGCGTGCCGGCTGGCGTCATCAATCTCGTTTACGGCACGCCCGCCGAGATCTCCGAATATCTCACCGCTCATCCGGTGATCCGCAAGATCTCCTTCACCGGCTCCACGCCGGTCGGAAAGCAGCTTGCGGCCTTGGCAGGGACCCACATGAAGCGGGCTACGATGGAGCTTGGCGGCCATGCGCCCGTGCTCGTCTTCGACGATGCCGACATCGAGAAGGCGATCGCCGTTTCCGCGCCGTCGAAGTTTCGTAATGCCGGCCAGATCTGCGTCGCGCCGACCCGTTTCCTCGTGCAGGACGCAGTGGCCGACCAGTTCCTCGAAGGCTTTGCCGAAGCAGCTTGCAAGATCGTCGTCGGCAATGGTCTCGATCCCAATTCGGGAATGGGCCCGCTCGCCAATGAACGCCGCATTCCGGCGCTCGAAGGGATGCTGCAGGACGCAGTCGCCCAGGGCGGGCGCATCGTCACCGGCGGCAAGCGCATCGGCAACAAGGGTTATTTCTTCGAGCCGACCGTCATCGCCGATGTGCCGATCACGGCGCGGGTCATGAACGAAGAGCCTTTCGGACCGCTTGCGATCGTCAACCGTTTTTCGAGCTTCGAGGACGCCGTGGTCGAGGCCAATCGCCTGCCTTTCGGCCTTGCAGCCTACGCCTTCACCCGCTCTACCGAGACGACGCATGCGCTGGCGGCTCAGGTGGAAGCCGGCATGCTGACCATCAATCACAATGGGCTGGCGCTGCCGGAAGTGCCCTTCGGCGGCATCAAGGATTCCGGCTATGGCACCGAGGGTGGTTCCGAGGCGACAGAGGCCTATCTGGAAACCCGCTTCGTGACCCAGATGAACTGATCGAAAAAGCGAAGAGGCCGAACCGGAATGTCCGGTTCGGCCTCTTTTTGTCTTCAAGTATCCGCTTCAGAGCGCTGGCGTGCGCGGCGGCGGTGTCCGGCGTTGGCCGGTTTTCTCGAAGGCGGCGGCGAGCGCCAGAAGCCTGTTGTCGTCATAGGCGCGGCCGGCGAATGTCAAACCGATAGGCATGCCTGTGTCTTCCATGGTTCCCATGGGCACGGTGACGGTGGGGATGCCGAGATGGCGAATGGCGAGATTGCCATTGGCGACCCAGACGCCATTTCGCCAGCCAAGGTCGGCGTGTTCGAGATTCACATCCATGTCGGCATGACCGATATCGGCGACGGCGGGGAAGATGACCGCGTCGAGCCCGAGTTCATCCATCCAGAGCTCCAGATCCTGTCGCCGTGTCTCTTCAAGGCCTTGAAGACCTTCTTCGAGCGTCGGGATCTCCTCTAGCGAGCGATAGGGCCGGGCGCGCGCAAGCGCCGGATATTGCGAGATGTCGTCGGAGAAGCCGGTGTAACGATCCGGCAGCGCGCCGGGCGGACGCGGGAAAATGCGGCTTCCGTCGACATCCGCGAGGCTGTTGAGGGCAGGATCGCCATTCGCCTGCAGGAAATCCTCCCAGCCCCAGGCTGAGAGATCGTGGATTTCATAATGCAGGAAATCCGGGCTGACGAGACCGCGCGTGAAGATCGACGGCGCGCCCGGACGATCGGCCTCATAGTTTGTCACCATGGGGAAATCGACCAAGATGACTTCGGCGCCCGCGGCTTCGAAATCGCGTTTCGCCTGGCGCCAGAGGTCGATGATCGAGGCGCGGGTTTCGATCTGCCGGCCGGTCGCGCCGCCGATGCCGCCTTCCGGATTGGAGCCGGCTTCCGGGTCTTCATTGATATACATGCGCGGCACGCCGAAGCGCTTGCCGGCCAAGACCTGTCGAGCCGCTTGTCCGTCCGCAGGCGCAAGGGTGTGGTAGCTTGTCGGCCTGAGGGCTGACGCGGCCGGCAGGGATATCCAGGGCTGTGCGCGCCAGAAATCGCCGCGCTCTTCCGGATCGTCGACGACGATGACATCGAGAATTTCGAGCATGTCGGCCATGTCGCGGGTGTGCGGCACGACGACATCCATGGTCGGCACCAGCGGCCAGTTGCCGCGCACGGAGATGACGCCGCGCGAGGGCGTGTAGGCGCAGAGCGCGTTATAGGAGGCGGGAGCCCGGCCGCTTGACCAGGTCTCTTCCCCCAATCCGAAGGCTGCGAAAGAGGCTGATGTCGCTGTGCCTGACCCATTTGACGATCCCGAAGCGAAGGCGCTGGTCAGCAATTCGGGATTGTAGGGGCTTTCGGCGCGTCCATACACGCCGCGCTGCATGCCGCCATTGGCCATCGGCGGCATATTGGTCAGCCCCAGACAGATCGCGCCGGCTTCGCGTAGGCGTTCAATCGTGAAGGCGTCGCGCTGGGCGATGAGATGTTCGAAGGCTGGGCTGCCGGCGGCGGCGGTCAGCCCGCGCACCAGATAGCTGTCCTTGGCGGTGTAGGGGATGCCGTCGAGCGGCGAGAGAACGTCGCCCTTCTTGCGGCGGGCGTCGGAGGCTCCCGCTTCCGTCAGCGCATCCGGGTTCATCACCACAATGGCGTTGAGCGCGGTGGGCGTGCCCGGAGAGTCATATGCCTTGATGCGGGCGAGATAGGCTTCGACGAGTTCCACGCTCGTCACCGCCCCGGCCTCAAGAGCCAAACGCAAATCGGCGATCGACTTTTCGACGACGTCGAAGCGGCTCATGATCGTGACGCCTTCGTCTCAACGGCAGGCTGCTGCTGGGTGATGCAATGAATGCCGCCGCCTCGCGCGAAGATGGCGCGGGAATCGACAGTGACCACTTTCCGCCCCGGATAGGCCTGCTGCAGAACCTCGGCAGCCGCAGCGTCAGCCTTTTCGTCGCCGAAGCCGCAGGCGATCACGCCACCATTGACGGTGAGATGATTGACGTAGCTGAAATCGACGAAGCCATCCTCGTCGCGGATCTGGGCGGGCGCGTCGAGATCAAGAAGAGTGAAGCGCCGGCCGGCGGCGTCTCTGGCCTCGGCCAGAAGGCCGCGGATCTCGCGCATAACCTGGTGGTCGGGATGCTCGGGATTGGACTGTTTGTGGACAAGCAATACGCCGGGTGAGGCGATCGTCGCGACGATATCGACATGGCCGCTGGTGCCGAAGTCTTCGTAATCGCGGGTCAGGCCACGCGGCAGCCAGATCGCCTTGGTCGCCCCCAGCGTGCGGGCGAGTTCCGCCTCCACGCGGGCGCGGTCGGCATAGGGATTGCGGCGCGGGTCGAGCTGCACGGTGTCGGTGACGAGGACTGTGCCTTCGCCGTCGACATGAATGCCGCCGCCTTCGTTGACCAGCACGCTGGAAATGAGTTCAGCGCCCGTATGAACGGCAATCAGGCGCGCGATTTCGTTCGCCTTCTTCCATTCGGACCATTCATGGTCGCCCCAGCCGTTGAAGATCCAGTCCACGGCGCCGAGGACGCCGGGCCGTTCGTCATCGAGCACGAAGGTCGGGCCGAAATCGCGCATCCAGAATTCGTCGAGCGGGGCTTCGACGATCTCGACATGGCTGCCCAGCATGCGCCGGGCGCGGTCGCGCTCTGACGGGTCCACCACCATGGAAACAGGTTCGAACTCGGCGATGGCGTGGGCGACGGCGGTCCAGGCGGCGTAGCCGGTTTCCTGCCATGCCTCTCCCTCGCCGAGCGTGGCCCCCTGGCGCGGAAACGCCATCCAGGTGCGGTCGTGCGGGGCTGTTTCGGAGGGCATGCGCCAGGTCATGGTCGGGACTCTTTTCGTGATGAACGGCAAATCAGGCTGGGCGCCCGGCGAGACGAGATCGCGCCGGGCGTTGTCGCATTATTTCGTCAGTTCGGTCCAGATCTTCGTATAGATCTGTTGAACGTCGGCAGGGCATGTCACCTGGAAATGCGCCGCCGATTTGAGTTCAGGCGGAATGTTCATTTCCGGCGCCTTCGGCAATTCGGGATCCATGAATTTCTCCGAGCCCGTGATGGCGTTGCCATAGCGCGTATAGTTGGATATCAGCGCCGCATTTTCCGGGTCCATGATGAAGTTGAGGAAAAGTTTGGCGTTTTCGACATTTTTGGCGTCGGCGAGAATGGCGGCGTTGTCCTGCCAGAGCGCATAGCCCTCCTTCGGATAGCCATAGGCGAAGCCGGGATTTTCAGCGCGGATGCGCATTGTCGCGCCGCTCCAGAACACAGACGCCTGGAGGTCTTCCTTGATGAACTTCTCGAAGCTCGCATAATCGATCGACGCCCAAGAGGGCTTGGCCGCCATCAGCTTGTCGCGCGCAGCCTTCAGGACCGTCTTGTCATCGGTGCAGGGTTGTCCTCCGACATAGCCGATCGCCATGTCGATGACGTCATTCATTGAGGGGACGACGTTGATTTTGCCCTTAAGCTCCTCCGGCGGATCGAAAATGACGGCAGAGGTGTTGATGTCGCCCTTATAGATCTTGGTGTTGACCATCACGCCGGTGGTGCCCCAGACCCACGGAACCGTGTAGTGGCGACCGGCGTCCCAATCGACATCGACCCATTCGGCATTGACGTTCTTGAAGTTCGACATCTGGGACGGCTCGCTCTTCAGGAGCAGCCCCTTCTCGATATAGATCGGCACCACCGAGGCAGACGGGATGACGATGTCGAAGCCGTGGCCGCCGGCCTCGATCTTGGCCATGGCGGTTTCGTTGGAGTCGTATTCGGTGACCGAGACTTTGACGTCATAGGCCTGTTCGAATTTCTTGATCAGATCCGGCGGCGTGTAGAGGCCGAAATTGTAGATATTGAGCTGCCCTTCGGCGAGTGCGGGAAATCCGACACTGACCAGAAGAGCCGTGGATGCGGCCAGGCGGTAAGCGTATTTCATGATGTTCACCTCTTTGTTTAGTTTTTCTTGCGCGTTGCCACCCATGACCCCGCCACGATCAGCACGCTGATGAGGAGCAGAAGCGAGGAAATGGCGTAGATTTCCGAAGTCAGGTTTCGCCGCAATTCGCCCATGAGATAGGTCGGAAGCGTTTCCTGGCCGGGAGATTTGAGAAAGTCGCTCATCACGAGGTCGTCGAGCGAGACGACGAAGGCCAGCATGAAGCCCGCCATGATCGCAGGCGCGAGCAGCGGCAGCGTCACCCGCCGGAACGTATAGAAGCGACTGGCGTAGAGATCGGCGGCTGCCGTCTCGAGGCTGAGATCCATGCCTTCAAGCCGGGCGCGGATCGGCAGATAGGCGAAGGGAATGCAAAAGGTGGTGTGCGCGGCGATCAGAAAGCCGAGCCCGGTATAGCCTGTCGCCTGCTTGATCTGGCCGATGATGATGAGGAGCGCGATGGCGAGCACGATTTCCGGCACCATCAGCGGCTGGTTCAAGATAATGTGGACGGCGCCTTCGCCCCTGAAGCCGTCGCCGCGCGTGGTCGCGAGCGCGGCCATGGTGGCGAGGATCGTCGATATCACCGCAGCCGAGGTCGCGATGATCAGCGAGTTCACGGCGGCGTCCATGAAGGCTTCGTTCTCGAGCGCCATGAAATACCAGTTGAGCGAGAAGCCTTCCCAATTGCCGATCACCTTGCCGGCATTGAAGGAATAGGCGACGAGGATGGCCATCGGCACGTAGAGGATCACGAAGCAGGCGATGGCGAGCAGGGCCGCGCCGGGCAGGCGTTTGACGTCGAAGCCGCGTTCAACCATGGTTGCGCTCCTTGCGGGCGGAGGTGAGGCGCGTGTACCAGATGAGGGCCGCGAGCACCAAAATCGTCAGAGTGATCGACAGCGCCGCGCCGAGCGGCCAGTTGCGGCCCTGGCCGAACTGCATTTCAATGAGATTGCCGAGCATCATCGACTTGCCGCCGCCCATGATGCGCGGCGTCACATAGGCGCCGAGCGACGGCACGAAGACGAGGATCGAACCGGCGATGATGCCCGGCCGCACCAGCGGCAGGATCACACGGCGCAGGCAGTAGAGGCGCGAGGCGTAGAGGTCGTAGCCGGCTTCCGCGAGGCGAAAATCGAATTTCTCGATGGCCGCATAAACCGGCAGCACCATCAGCGGCAGGAAGACATAGGCCATGCCAAGCAACACCGCGAAATTGGTGAACATCATCTGCAGCGGCTCATGAATGATCCCGAGCGCCATGAGCAGGCGATTTAGGACTCCCTCGGAGCGGATCATTTCTTGCACGGCGATGGTGCGGACGAGAAGGTTGGTCCAGAAGGGAATGGTGATCAGGAACAACCAGAAACCGCGTTGCGAGGCCGGGCGGGTGGCGATGAACCAGGCCGTCGGCAGGCCGAAGACGAGGGTAATCAGCGTTGTCGCGAGAGAAAGGCCCACGGAGCGGGCGAGAATGATCAGATTGGCGTCTGAAAGACTGACCGTGTCGTCGAAGATGTCACGCTCGAAGAGGACGGAGAACCAGCCATCGGTCGAGAATATCCATTTGACATTGCCGAAGTCGCCCGGCGTCAGGAAGGAATAGACGACGACCACGCTCAGAGGCAGGATCGAAAACAGCATGATGATCGTCACGGCCGGCAGGACGAGTCCCCAGCGGCGCCATGTCTCGGAAGCGCTCACGCTTTTTCCTCCATGTCGACGAGGGCGCGCAGGGCCTCGGCGGGCAGCGCCACGGGAATGGTTTCCCCATCGATGAACCTTTTGCCGCCATGCAGCGCGTTCTGTACGCGCGCGACCAGCGCGGAACCGTCCGGCAGCGCCAGATGCACATGCGTGTCCGTGCCGAAGAAAACAGATTGCCTGACCGTTGCGGTGAAATTGAGCGCTTCCGGAAGCGTGGTCGCAAGCGCCACATGCTCGGGCCGGATCATCAGCGTGACGGGACCATCCGCTGCGCCGTTGAGTGGGGACCGCGCATCGCCGAGGCTGATCACGCCCGCCTTGGCGTGGGCGGGCAGGAAATTCGACTCGCCGATGAAGCCCGCCACGAAACGATTGGCAGGTCGATCATAGAGTTCGCGCGGCGTGGCGATCTGCTGGACGCGGCCGCCGCTCATCACGGCGATGCGGTCCGACATCGTCAGCGCTTCTTCCTGATCATGGGTCACGAAGATGAAGGTAAGGCCGGTTTCGCGTTGCAGTCGCTTGAGTTCGATCTGCATGTCCTTGCGGAGCTTCATGTCCAGCGCAGACAGCGGCTCGTCGAGCAGAAGAATGCGCGGTCTTGCGACCAAAGCGCGGGCAAGCGCCACGCGCTGCTGCTGGCCGCCGGAGAGTTCGGAGCTCTTGCGGTTCTTGAGATGGTCGAGCTGGACCAGCTTCAGCATGGCGTCCACCGCCGGCTCCACCTCGGATCGTGGCCTGCCCTGGGCGTCCAATGCAAAAGCGACGTTCTGGGCGACCGTCATATGCGGAAAGAGCGCGTAGTTCTGGAAGACCGTGTTGACCGGTCGGCGGTTGGGCGGCATCTGCGCGATGTCCTTGCCGTCAAGGATCAGCGCGCCGCCGCTCGGCGCGCTGAAGCCGGCGATCAGACGAAGCAGAGTTGTCTTTCCGCAGCCCGACGGACCGAGAAGGGTGAAGAATTCTCCTTCCGTGATGGAGAAACTCACCTCATGCAGCGCGGTCACCGTCGCATTGCCGTAACCGAAGCGCTTAGAAAGTTCACGAATGTCGAGCATCAGCCTCTTGTCCCCAAAGGTCTTCAATATGCGTATTGACAAAATCATTTTAGTCAACCAAATTTTTTATCGACACAAAAAATATAGCGTGTAAAAAATGAGCGATGTGGTTATCGACGTCAGCCAGCCCGAGCCGGGACTGCGCAGCCGGAAGAAAGCGAAGCGGCGGGATGAGATCATCTCAGCTGCGCAGGAACTGTTTGCGCGCCAGGGGATAGATGCGACGACGATGGCGGACATCGCGGCGGCGGCCGGCATCTCCGCGCCGACGGTTTTCAACTATTTCGGCTCGAAGGACGGGGTGCTGATCGCGCTGATCAGCGAGGGCACCACCGAAGCGCGTGAAAACGATCGTCCGCTGCACTGGACCGAAAACACCGATCTTGCGACACTGATCCTCAACCTTTTCGCCCGGGTCTCGCGCCGCACGCTGGAAATCGCCGGCAAACGAGTTTGGCGTTACGCCGAATCCGCGGCCATTCGACACCCGGAGACCGAGCTCGCCGCACAATATGCCAGTGTTTCCGACGCTTTGGTCGATGTGGTCGCCGAGTTTTTCGCCGAACTCGACCTCAAGTTGCGCGCGCAGGTCGAGCCGCAGCCGAAATTGCTGGCGCAGTTGTTTCACGATGTCTGGATGCCGACCTTCCTGAGTCTGATCACCAATGTGGACCAGAGCCTCGAGGAGCATGAAGTCATCCTCAGGGCGCGCATCATGCCGCTCGTCCACATGCTGTTCGAAGACGACAGCATTGCAAAACCCCGCCGCAAAGGTTCAGCCGCATGACTGCTTCGATCATTTTTATCAACGCCCATGTGCTCACCATGGACGATGAAGCGCCGCGAGCGGAAGCCTTGGCGATTGAGGAAAATCGTATTCTGGCCGTCGGCGACCGCGACCTCGTGATGAGCCATGCCGGACCCGACACCCGCATCGTGGACGGCAACGGCGCAAGTTTGATGCCCGGTTTCGTCGAGAGCCACCTGCATCTGTTTTCCGGAGCCTATGGCCAGACCCTGTTGCAGCTCGCCGATATCAAGGGTTTCGATGCGATGAAGGCCGCCGTCGAGGCCTTCTCCGCTTCCCGTCCCCATGAAGGACTGCTGTTCGCCCAGGGGGCGGATTACGAAATTCTCGGCAAGGGCACGCGGCTCGATCGTCATGCTCTCGACGCCATGTGCCCGGACCGGCCCTTGGCCGTTATGGCCTATGACTTCCATACGCTCTTCGCCAATACGGCGGCGCTGAAGGCGGCGGGTCTTCTCAACGGTAAGTCCCTGCCTGTCGGCAACGAAGTTGTGATGGGCGAAGACGGGTTTGCGACCGGCGAATTGCGCGAAAAATTCGCGCTGTTGCCGGTGCTCGATCTGCGAACGTCAGGCGGCCGCGAAATGCTGGGCATGTCCGGCGTTGAGCCGCCGCAGACGCCGACGCCGGACGAATGGCGCGAGGATATGGAGACCCTGAAGGCAGGCATGCGGTTCGTCGCCTCCAAGGGTATCACCTCCATGCACAATATGGACGGCAACCGGCATCTCCTGGAGCTTCTCAGCGATGTCGAGAAGGACGGCGAACTGCTTGCCCGTATCTCCGTGCCTTTCCATCTGACGCGGGAGATGCCGCTTTCGGAACTTGAGCGCGCCTCGGCCATGACGCGTGATTTCACTGGCGACAAGCTCAGCTGCGGCCGGGTCAAGATCTTTGTCGACGGCGTCATCGAAAGCGGCACCGCCGCTATGCTGGCCGAATACTCTGATCGCCCCGGCCTACGTGGCGACCCGATCTTCGACGCCGAGAGCTTCAAGCAAGCCGCCATCGAAGCCGATCGCCGGGGTCTGCAAATCGCCGTGCACGCGATCGGCGACGCCGCCGTCCGCATCACGCTCGACGGCTACCAGGCCGCGCGCGAAGCCAATGGACCACGCGACAGCCGCCATCGCATCGAACATGTGGAGATGATCGATCCCGCCGATATCGGTCGTTTCGCCGAGCTCGGCGTGGTCGCCTCAGTTCAGCCTCTGCATGCGCCGGTCGGAGAAACGCCGACCTCGCGCAGCATTGGTCCCGAGCGGGCGCCATATGCCTATGCGTGGAAGATGCTGCATGAAGCCGGCGCAACGATCGCCTTCTCTTCGGACTGGCCGATCGTGCCCATCGATCCGCTTCTCGGCATCCAGACGGCCCTGACTCGCAAGCCGCATCTTCCGGGATTGCCGGATCAGCGCCTCGGCCTTCACGACGTTCTCGCCGCCTTCACGCGCAACGGCGCCTATGTCGGTCATATGGACGACAAGATCGGGACGCTGAAACCGGGCATGCTGGCCGACCTCGTTTTGCTCTCTGGCGATATCGAGGCGACGCCTGCGGAAGAAATCGCGGCGCTTGAGATCAGAATGACGATTTGCGATGGACGGGTCACTCATGAAGCCGCATGACCTCGACATAGACATGACTTCGCTCGGCGCGACCACGACGCTCGGTGAACCCTTGCTGCGCAAGGCCTGTGTCATCCGCGCCGATCTCGGCCCCGCGCTGGAATTCGTGACCGTCCAGGGCCATGTCCGGTCGATGTTTCCGATCGTCGGCGGCGAGGCGCGCGGGATTGGCTGGCGCGGCCGCATCCTTCCTGGCGGCGCGGATTTTGCAATCCGTCTGCCGGACGGCTCCTACGCAGTCGAGGCCCGCTATTGTTTCGAACTCGAGGACGGCACGCCTGTCATGGTGACCAATGCCGGCAAGATGGTCCCGCAGGCTGACGGAAGTTTCAAGGGCCGCACACGCGCGACGCTTGAAACGCCCGATGGGCCCTATCGAAGGCTTGGCGACGCAGTTTATTTCGGCACGGCGCTGGCTGAGGCCGATGATGTCGATCACGTCTTTATCGAACTCTGGGAAGCGCCCATCTGAGGCGATGGGCGGCGATCACGCCGCCAACCGTTCCACGGCTCGCATCACGCCGCGGATTTCGGCCAATCCCTTCAGGCGGCCGATCAGCGAATAGCCCGGATTGACCCGCGCCTTGCCGATATCATCGGCAAGCAGATGGCCGTGGTCGGGGCGGAGAGGAATCCGCCAATCCTGCCGTCCTTCTTCCCTCCGTCGCTTCTCCTCCTTCATCAGCGCCATGATCACGCCGACCATGTCGCCGGAACCGTCGAGATGGTCGGATTCGTGGAAGGAGCCGTCGGGCTCGATCCGCACATTGCGCAGATGGGTGAAGTGGATGCGCGGACCGAATTCCTCGACCATGGCGACGAGATCATTGTCGGCGCGGGCGCCATAGGAGCCGGTGCAGAAGGTCAGGCCGTTTTCCGGCAGATCCACGGCGTTGAGGATCGAACGGGCGTCTTCGGCCGTCGAGACCACGCGCGGCAGGCCGAACAGCGAGAATGGCGGATCGTCGGGGTGAATGCAGAGCCGCGCCCCGCATTCGGCCGCGACAGGAACGATCTCGCGCAGGAAATGATGGAGGTTGCCGCGCAGCGTCGCGGCGTCGATTCCAGCGTAGTCGGCAAGCGCGGCGCGGAAGGCTGGGCGATCATAGGCGCGCTCGGTGGCGGGCAGGCCGGCGATCAGGTTCTTTTCGATCCGCGCCTGGGTCGCCTCGTCCATGGTTTCGAACCGAGCTTGCGCTTCGGCTATGCGTGCGGGGGAGTAGTCTGCCTCTGCGGCTTGTCTCGCAAGAATGAACAGGTCGTAGGCCGCGAAATCAATCGCGTCGAAGCGCAGCGCATAACCGGACGAGGGCATGCGATACATGAGATCGGTTCGGGTCCAATCGACCACCGGCATGAAATTGTAGCAGATGGTGCGGATGCCGGACTTGGCCAGCGCCCGGATCGTATCCTTGTAGCGGCCGATATAGGCGCTGCGCTCAGGGCCGCCAATCTTGATCGAATTATGCACCGGAATGCTCTCGACCACCGACCATTCGAGCCCCTCGGCCTCGATCCGCCGCTTGTAGCTCAGAATCTCGTCTTCCGGCCAAGCGGAGCCGTCATAGATGTGGTGAAGCGCCGAGACCACGCCTGTGGCGCCGGCCTGCTTGATATGGTCGAGCGTGACAGGGTCATTCGGCCCGTACCAGCGAAAACATTCCTGCATCATCATCCTCCCTTGCCGTAATGTTGGACCACAGAATGAGAAAGAGATCAATAATGATATCTCTGGTCCATCATGGTTGACGAAGATCATAAATTGGTCCAACAATTGAGACGGGAGGACAAGATGCAGATCGAGGCAGCGGAGAGCGGCGCTCGCAAGCCCGGCGGCTCGGCCGTCTCGAGGCTGGTGGAGCGGATTCAGGAGATGATCGCCGAACGGCGCTTGTCTTTCGGCGATCCTTTGCCGACCGAACGCGACCTCGCGCAGCAATTCGGAGCCAGTCGCAACACAGTCCGCGAGGCGCTGCAATATCTCCGCGCCTATGGGATCGTGGACATCAAGCCGAAGGCCGGCGCGGTTCTCGCCAACCGCCATTCCGATGCGATGTCGTCGCTTCTCACTCTGCATCACGCGATTTCGCCGGCGTCTTTTCGCGAAGTGCAGGGTTTTCGCAAGGTTGTCGAGACGGGCGCAGGCGAAGCCGCGCTGCTGACGTTGACGGAGGCGCAGCTTGCTGACCTGGACGCAGCCAATCTCCGGATTCTCGATAGCGCCACGGTCGCCGAAGCGGCGGAAGCCGACTACGCCTTTCACGAAAAACTGGTGGGTTTGGCGGGCAATGCCGTGCTGCTCGCGAGTTATCGCCACCAGCGGCAATCGATGTTGGAGCTGATGCGGCTCGGCAAGGAGACACGCTTCGTCAATGAAGAGACCTGGCGAGAGCACAAGTCCATCGTCGAGGCTCTCCGGGCGAAGGACCGGATCGCCTATGCCTATCTGCTGAGCCGGCATCTGGAATACGGCATGCGTTTTGTCCGCCCCGAGGCGGATCGGGAGGAGTAATCGTGGAGTTTTCAGGAAAGATCGCCGTAGTGACGGGAACGTCGGGCATCGGCCGCGCGGCGGCGATCGCGCTGGCGAAAGAGGGCGCCACGGTGACGGCGCTCGGCATCGATCCCAAGGCGAATGCGGAGCTGGCCGAAATCGCCGCTGGCGAGGCGCTGTCCCTTGCCGTCCGGCAGGCCGATGTCGCGGATGAACATCAGGTGGCTGCCGTATTCGAGGCGCTTGGACGCGAGCATGGTGGTCTCGACGTCATCGTCAATTCGGCGGCAGTGCACCCCTATGGCACGGTGGTCACGACCGAACATGAGATTTTCCTGCGCGCCTATGCGGTCAATGTCGGCTCGATCCAGCTGACCGGCAAATACGGAATACCCCTGATGGAAAAGAAGGGCGGCGGCGCGATCCTCAACATCGCCTCCGTGCAGGGGCATGCCTGCCAGAAGAATGTCGCCGCCTATGTCGCGACCAAAGGCGCGATCCATGCGCTGACGCGGGCCATGGCGCTTGATCACGCTAAAGCCAATGTGCGGGTGAATTCCATCAGCCCCGGCTCTGTCCGCACCCCGATCCTCGAACTCGCCGCCCGCACCTTCGACGGCGACGACGCCGATGTCGAGGATGCCTTCCGCCGTTTCGGGGCTGCGCATCCTATCGGCCGCATCGGCGAGCCGGAGGAAGTGGCGCGCCTCGTCTGTTTTCTGGCGTCGGAGAAGTCTGGTTTCATCACCGGCGCGGATTATCGGATCGACGGCGGGCTGCTTGCAGGTCTCGGCGTCGCTTGATCTGAATTCAGCATTTATGCGTTTATCTGCTCATATCGCTTGACATTTCGCAGAAGAGCGCATTTCTTTCCTGACGGATTTTTGGGAGGAAACCGTGAAGAAAGACAGCCGGCAATTGCGGGTCGGCGTATTGGGTTGCGGCCCGATCGCCCAGTTCGCGCATTTCGAATCCGCCGTGAAGGCCGCCAATTGCCGCCTCTACGCAATCTGCGACGCCGCCGAGGATCTCGCCCGCCGCATGGGGGCGACTTACGAGCCTGACAAGATCTATCTCGACTATGACCAGATGCTCGCCGATCCCGAGCTTGAAGCGGTGATCATCGCCACATCGGACGCATTCCATGTGCCGGCCTCGATCAAGGCCCTGGAAGCCGGGAAACATGTTCTCTGCGAGAAGCCGATCGGCCTTTCCGTGGAGGAGGTCGAGACCCTCCAGGCCGTGGTGGAGCGCACCGGCAAGGTGCTGCAGATCGGCCATATGAAGCGCTTCGACCCCGGCATCGAGGCGGCGAAGAGCTTCATCGACCATGATATGGGCGAGCGCCTGGCGTTGAAGGCCTGGTATTGCGACAGCACGCATCGCTACACGATGACCGATGCGGTTCAGCCCCTGCCTGTTTTCAGCAAGGCGGCGCTCAAGCCAAAGGAGAATCCGAAGGCGGATCTCAAGCGCTATTACATGCTGGCGCATGGCTGCCATCTGGTCGACCTCGCCCGCTATCTCTGCGGCGAGATCACCTGGGTGCGAGCGCGGTTGCTCGAGCGGTTCGGCGCCTATTCCTGGTTCGTCGAAACGGAATTCGCCGATGGGTCTCTCGGTCATCTCGACCTGACTGTGGCGGTGCGGATGGATTGGCACGAAGGCTTCCAGCTCTATGGCCAGAATGGCAGCGTCACCGCCAAGACCTTTAACCCCTGGTATTACCGGTCTTCCGAAGTCGAGATCTTCGACGAGCGAACCGCGACCTATCATCGCCCGCTCGGCGCGGATGGTCATTTCTACCGTCGCCAGCTCGAAGGCTTTGCCCGCGTCATTCTCGACGGCGCGCCCATGCAGGGCGCCAATATCGTCGACGGACTGGCGAGCGTCAGGGCCATGGCGGCGATCGCCCGGTCGGCCGAGAGCGGCGACAAGATCTTTGTCGGAGAGATCAGGGGAGCCGTCTGATGAAGATCGGCATTTTCGCCAAGACATTTGCCGGCGAGCGCCCGGGACCGGTCCTGTCAGCTGCCAAGGCTGCGGGCTATGACTGCGTACAGTTCAATTTCGCTTGTTGCGGCCTGCCTCCGATGCCGGACAGTCTCGACGAGGCCGTGCTCGAAGATATCTCGGTGGCGCGCCAAGCGTCCGGCGTCGAGATTTCGGCACTGTCTGCGACCTATAATATGATCCATCCCGACAAGGCCGTTCGCGCCGAGGGCCTCGTCAGGCTCGGCGTCGCCATCCGCGCGGCCGCCGATCTCGGCATTCCCCTGGTGACTTTGTGCACCGGCACGCGGGATGCCGACAATCAATGGCGGCATCATCCTGACAATCAGACGGAGGAAGCCTGGCGGGATCTCATCAAGGAGATGGGCCGCGCCGCGACGCTTGCCGAAGCGCATTGCGTCTCCCTTGGGATCGAGCCGGAGCAGGCCAATGTGATCCGCGACGCCGATGACGCCGCACGGCTTTTCGCCGCCGTGCCCTCGGACAGGCTGAAGATCGTGCTGGACCCCGCCAATCTGTTCGAAAAGGCGAGCGTGGAAGAAGCCCGCGCGATCGTGGCGGCCGCAATCGACGCGCTCGGTCCGCGCATCGCCATGGCGCATGCCAAGGATCGCGACGCCGACGGCGCGTTCGTGACCGCCGGTCGCGGCGTGGTGGATTTCCCGGATATGTTTCGCCGCTTGAAGGCAGTGGGTTTCGATGGTCCTGTGGTGACCCATGGACTGTCGGAAGCGGAAGCGCCGGAGGTTTCAGACTTTCTCCGGAGCCTGGCTGTATGATGGCGGACAAACTGACACTGGTCTCGACGCCGTCGCTCCATGTCGTGGATATCGGCTCGGGCGCGCCTGTTGTCTTCCAGCATGGCCTGGGCGGCGACAGAAACCAGATCGCCGACAGCTTTCCCGCCGATTTGCCGTGCCGGCGCGTCACGGTGGAATGCCGAGGCCATGGGCTCAGCCCCTTCGATCCCAAGGGGCGTTATTCCATCGCCCGCTTTGCCGATGACGTCATCGCCACGGCGGACGGTCTCGGCCTCGAACGGTTTTCGATAGGCGGCGTTTCCATGGGCGCAGCCGTCGCCCTCAACATCGCCTGCCGTTTTCCCGATCGCATCGACGCGCTCGCGCTGGTGCGTCCCGCCTGGCTTACGGCTGCCGCGCCCACCAATATGCAGCCATTCGTGGCGGTCGCCCACCATCTCCGGGCGCATGGGGCGGAGGGGCGCGACAGTTTCGCCGCCTCCCCGATCGGGCTTTATCTGGCGGAGCACGCGCCCGACAATCTCGTCTCGTTGCTCGGTTTCTTCGCCCATCCCGAACCGGATCAACTCGCCGCTCTCCTGCTGGACATCGCGCTTGATGGCCCGGGGGTGACGGAAGAGGATCTTGCCGCCATTCGCGTCCCGACATTGACGGTCGGGCACGGGGTCGACGTTGTCCACCCGCTCGATTACGCGCGAAAACTCGCCTCGTTTATTCCCGGCGCGGTCTGCGCCGAAATCACGCCGAAAGCCGTGGATCGCACGGCCTACGCCGCCGAACTCAAAGGCGCGCTATCCGCCTTTTTCCGAATGACATCCAGGGATTCCCGATCATGAGCCTGAAGCCCAATTCCGACTGGTTCGACACTTTGCCGCGCGAGCGCCTGATGGCGGAATATTCGCTGTGGTCGGCCGACCTCGCCAATCTCGAAGCCGATATACTCAGGGTCGACGACTTCGTCGATCTCTATCATGCGGACGCCGCAGACGGCCGTTTCGCCCCGTCCTTCCTAATGTTTCCCGATCAGATCGCCCGCATCCGCAAACTCACGGCCAAGCCCATCCATGTGCATCTGATGATCGAGGGCGACATCCTGCTCAGCCAGATCCGCCAGTTTGCCGAAGCCGGCGCGGACCTGATTTCCTTCCATCCCGAGACCGGCGACGTCACCAGCGCAGGGCTGGATCTGATCGCGGAATTGGGCGTGAAAGCCGGGCTGGTGTTGCGGCTGGAGACGCCGGTGTCGGCGCTTGCGCCTTACGTGTCCATGCTCGATTTCGTCACGCTGCTCGGCACGGCCATCGGCGTCAAGGGACAGGGCTTGTCGGAAACCGCCTGCCCGAGGCTTCAGGAAGCCGGGGCGCTCATCGCCGCCTCCGGCCGCGACAATGCGGTTCTGGCGGCGGATGGTGGTATCCGTGAGACGACGGTTCCGCTGCTCCGTCAGGCGGGCGCTCAGACGGTTGTGATGGGCTCGCTCGCCTTCAACGATCCGGATCTGCCGGCGCGCATGGCCTGGCTGCGCGCGCTATAAGTTTGTTTTCACGCAATTCCAGCAAAACCGCTCCACGCTTTTGCTGGAATTGCTTTAAGCGACAATCAGCTGGGTTCCGGCCTTCTTCATCGCCTGAGCGATCGGCTCGGGCGGCCATTCATCGGTGATCACCACGCCGATCTGCGCGAAGGTGGCGATCTTGGCGAAGGCGGTGACGCCGAATTTCGAATGATCGATGAGCGCGATGGCGCGGCTGGCGATCTTGATCATCGCCGCCGTCTCCGAGGCCTCGTCGAGCCGGCCCATGGTGACGCCGGCGATCGATAAGCCGGTGGCGCCGATCACGGCCGTGTCGGCGCTGATGCCGGAGACTTCGGGAAAGCCGACTGCGCCGATCGTCACCTGCGACACCGGCCAATAGACGCCGCCGAGAATATGCAGCGCCCTGACGGCATTGTCGGGCGCAACAGGCGGAATGCGGAGATTGTTGGTGATCAGCGTCAGATCACGGCGTTCGCCCAGCGCTGCGGCAAAATAGCAGGTGGAGGAGCCGCCATTGACGATCAGCGTTTCGCCATTGCGAATGAGCGAGGCCGCCTTCTTGGCGATCCGCTGCTTGGCGGCGGTATAGGCGTCCATGCGGCTGCCGAGCGTGGTGTCGACGCGCACCAGCGCATCGTTGAAAACGGCGCCGCCATGGGTGCGCAGGAGAAGCCCGCGCTGCTCGAGCTGATCGAGATCTCGCCGGACGGTGTCGCGGGAGACAGAAAGCTGCTCCATCAATTCGTTGACGGTCAGTTGTCCATGCTGCCGGAGAAGATCGATGAGGCGGTTTTGCCGCACCGCCGGCAGCGCGGCGCTGGCCGCCGTCTCTTTCTGCATGTCTATTCCCCTTGATGACGCGGGATGCCGTCGCGTCCGCGCTTTTCGCCTCATATCAAGGGCTGGTCGCCTTTGCCAAGGCTTAAGGAGGACCCGGCGCTTGAGCCGGAGCCTCCGATATCGAAGCGCGTGGCGATCAGCCGCCGATCATCAGCTTGACGATCTCGTCATGCGTCGTCTCGGCAATCTGTCTTTCGCCTGCGACGACCCCGCGGCGCAGCACCACGATGCGGTCCGAGACGGCGAAAATGTCCTGCAGGTTATGCGAGATGAAGATCACGCCCTTGCCCTGCGCCTTCAGCGCCTTGATCAGCGAGATCACCTTGCGCTGTTCGGGCACGCCGAGCGCTGCGGTCGGTTCGTCCATGATCAGGATCTTGGCGTTCCAGTAGACGGCGCGGCCGATGGCCACCGCCTGCCGCTGGCCGCCGGAGAAGTTGCTCACCGGCGCGTCCAGCCGTTTGACGTGGAAATCCAGCTTGGCCATGGTTTCCCGCGCCGCATCCGCCATCTTCTTGCGGTCGAGCGCCGGCAGGAAGCCGAACAACTTGCGCATCGGTTCGCGGCCGAGAAAGATATTGGCGCCGATGGTGAGATTGTCGGCGAGCGCCAGATCCTGATAGATCGTTTCGATGCCGAGCGCGCGCGCCTCTTGCGGCGAGCCGAACTTCACCTCCTCGCCTTCGATCAGGATTTCACCTGAAGTCGGCGGGTAAACGCCCGAAAGCGCCTTGATCATTGTGGTCTTGCCTGCGCCGTTGTCGCCGGCCAGCGCCACGACTTCGCCGGGGCGGACCGCCATGGAGCAGCCTTCGAGGGCCCGGACCGCGCCGAAATGACGGGAGAGATTGCGGACTTCGAGAAGGGGCGTTTGACTATTCATCCTGCTTGCCTCCGCTGAACCGGCGCTGGGCCTGGTCGATCAGCACGGAAATGATGATGACGACGCCGACGGCGATGAACTGCCAGAAGGGTTCGACATCGATGAAGACGAGGCCATATTGGATCACGGCGATGACGAGAGCGCCGGCAACCGTGCCGATGATCGAGCCCGAGCCGCCGAAGAGCGACGCGCCGCCGATGACCACGGCTGCAACGGAATCGAGCAGCAGAGGCTCGCCCGCTTGCGCTGCGCCGGCGGTGAAGCGGGCCGCATAAAGCGCGCCGCCCAAGCCAGCGCACATTGCCGAGAGGACATAGAGCTTCAAGATATGCGCCTTGATGTCGATGCCGGCCCGGCGCGCCGCCTGGGCATTGGCGCCGATGGCGTAATTGTGCTGGCCGAACCGGGTCTGGCTGAGCACATAATGCATGGCCAGCACGAAAACGGCGGTGACGATGACCAGATAGGGCACGCCGAACAGACGGCCATTGCCGAGCGCCGCGAACCAGGAATTGTTGACCGGCACAGTGGTGCCGCCGGCGAGAAGAAAGGCCGCACCGCGGGCGACGCCGAACATGCCGAGCGTGCCGATGAAGGGCGGAATCTTGAGCCGGGAAATCAGGAGGCCGTTGACTACGCCGGGAATGGCGGCGGCGGCGATGGCCGCCAGAATGCCGAACAGCATGGCGAACGGCAGCGGCATGTAGACACCGGCGATATTGGTCAGATGCGCGGCGACGACGGCTGCGAGGCCCATGATGAAGCCGGTGGAGAGATCGATGCCGCCGGAAATGATGACAAAGGTCTGGCCCACCGCGATCAGCAGCGGCGCCACGGCGAAGATCGCCACCGATTGCCAGTTGAAAGACGAGAAAGCGAAGGTGCCGCCGAACGAAATGCGGGACCAGATTTCAAAAATGATGATGAGGGCGGCCAGAAACAGCCAGGCCCTGAGTTGGGCGATCCGCTGCAGCAGCGTCTTGCCGGCTTCGGCGTGGTCGGCCTGCGGCGCGACGTGTTTTTCGGCCTCGGTCGTCATGGTTGCAATATCCGTCATTGGTTTTCCCGGGTTCAGTCCCGGCGACCGGGCGAACAACATCGCCCCGACGCGTCAAACGAGGAAAAGCGGCGCCCATCGCGAAGCGTGGGCGCCGAGGCTCAGGGAGTATGGGTTATTCCGAGTAGATGAACTTGGCGACGTTCGGATCGGACAGGTTGGACTTGTCGATCACGGTAAAGCCGGTGCCGATCGAGGTCGGCACGGAATTGCCGGTCAGATGGGCGTAGGCCGCCATGACGCCGAAATAGCCGATTTCGGCGGGATGCTGGGCGATCGCCAAATCGACCAGGCCTGAGTTGATGTTGTCGACAATGCTGCCGGGCGCGTCGAAGGCGACGACCCGGACCTTGCCGGTCTGGCCCGCCTGCTGGACGCCGTTGGCGGCGCCGAGAGCCGAGAACAGGTTCGCGCCGAACACGCCCGAGAGATCGGGGTTACGGGCGTAAACGGCCTGCAGCTGAGAGGCCGCCTTGTTGGCGTCGTTGTCGTTATACTGCGTCTCAAGCACGGTGATGCCCGGATGCTTGGCCATTTCGGCCTTGAAGCCTTCTTCGCGCTGATCGGTCGTCGAGATGCCCGGCTTGACGTTGGACACATAGACCTTGCCCTTGTCGCCGATCGCAGCGGCCAGAGCGCGGGCGGCGATCGCCCCGCCGAGCACGTTGTCGGAGGCGACATAGGAGATCGGGAAGTCGGCGTCGCCGGCGCCCGTCTGATACTGGCCGGTGCCGATGAAGGTGTCGACGGTGATCACCGGAATGCCGGCGTCGGCGGCCTTCTTGAGCGGCTGAACCAGTTGGGTTTTGTCGGTGGGGGCGATCAGGATCGCGTCAGGCTTCTTGGCGATCACGGCGTCGAGCACCGGAACCTGCGTGACCGGGTTGAAATCCGGCGCGCCCTGGAAGACGAGTTCGGCGCCCACGGCCTTGGCGGCGGCTTCCGCGCCTTTGCGCATGGTGATGTAGAAAGCGTCCGTGGTCAGGCCCGGAATGAGGGCGATGGTGAATTTCTTGTCCTGCGCGCCAGCGCTTCCTGCCGAAAGCGCAACTGCGCCCGCCATTGCGAGCGCACCGGCCGCTTTAAAAAATGAACGACGCTCCATAGTCTCCTCCTCGAGATGTGCGTGTTGGGATAGCCCGATCCACTCCTCCTCGGGATCGTGCATGGCCCATATTCACGCTCGTTCAGAGCCGACGTCAAGTGAAATATTTTCCTGAAAGATATTTCGTGCGTTTTTTTGCGTTAATTGGGGTCGCCTTTTCCGCTGATCAGGTCGATGATCGCCTGCGCCGTGGTCGTGTCGGTCACAAGTGTGTTGATCATGCCGGATCGGACGGCGCCGATCACGCCCGCCGCCTTTTCGGGAGACGCCACGACGCCGATCGAAATCGGGGTGCGGCGCATCTGCTCCGGGCTCGCTGCGATCATCCTTTCCTCGCCGTCCCAGGGCAGCAGTCGACCATCGAGCGCCACGTAATGGCGGATCACATCGCCGGCGGCGTCGATCAGGGCCTTTTCGCTTGCCGTGGCGGCGCTGGCTTCGCTGGGTTGGGGCGCATGCGTCAGACCGATGCCGACGATCGCGCAATCGAGCCGGTCCCAGAGCGCGATGGTTTCCTTGACCGACGGGTCCGACAGGAATGCATCGCGAAGTTCCAGCGAGGAAAGATAGGGCGCGTGCAGGAAATGCGGTTGGCCCCCGATTTGCTCGGCTGCGAGCCGGACGAATTCGTTGATCTGAAAATGCGGCGCCGCCTGTTGCATGCCGCCATTCAGCGGCACGACCTTGGCGTCGCCGAGCGGCGGCAGACCGGCCAGCACCACTTCGCGCACCGCCCGCCCCCAGCCAAAGCCGATTACGGCGCCATCGCCGAGACCCGCCGCTTTCAGCAAACCGCCGAGCGGCTCCGCCAACGCGCCGAGCACCCCGCTTTGCGGCGTGTCGATCACCGCGGCAGCTTTCAAGCCAAGCGCCGCCATCAGTTCAGCGGTGATCTCTTCCGGAGACACGAGATCGATCACGTCGATGCGGACAATGCCGACCGCTCTGGCCTTTTGCAGCATGCGTGAGACCGTTGCGGTGGAGATGCCGAGCTTCCGCGCGATATCGATCTGCGCCATGTCGGAGACATAGTGCAGTTTGGCCACCATATGCAGCATGGCGCGGGTCGCCGGCGTTTCCTGAGCAGGTTGGGGAGGCAGCTTGCAATTCCTTTCAGAAACGTGTTACACGATTGCCAGAGGAGTTATCGCCGAAAACCATCAGATTGGCAACGCCAGGAGAGTCGCTGTTTTCAGCGATGCAGGCCGGAAATCAGAGCATTTCCGGCAATGGACTGTTGTTGCCTGCTGTTTCGGCGGAATCGACCACACATGATGCATCTGCGGGCATAGACCCGCCATGGGAGAAAGACGATGAGCGTGATGACCACAGCCGAACTGCGTGGCTACCAACAGATTTGCGGCGACAATGGCGCGATGATGGTGATCGCCTGCGACCAGCGCGGCGGCATGCGGCAATTGCTGGCGGCTGATCCCGAAGCGCAGGCCAAGATCGGCAATGACGTGCTCGGCGACACCAAAGCCGACATCACCCGCTATCTCGCCTCCGAGGCTGGCTGCGTGCTGGTCGATCCGGTTTGCGCCGTTCCGCATCTCGTCGACAATTGGGTCCTGCCGCGCAACACAGCGCTGCTGATCGGCCTGGACGCATCGGGCTGGGACGTGTCGCCCGAGGGCTACCGCATCTCCAAGCTTTGCGAAGGCGTCAATGCCCGCAAGGTGCGCGAACTCGGCGGCACCGGCGGCAAGATCATGGTCTATCTCCGTTCCGACAAGCCCGAGGCCAACACCCGCAATCTCGAAATCCTGAAGGATTGCATCGATGATTTCGCGCGTGAAGAGCTTTTCCTCGTTGTAGAATTCCTGACTTATCGGCTCG
Source organism: Rhizobium sp. FKL33 (assembly GCF_005222915.1). Taxonomy (GTDB): domain Bacteria; phylum Pseudomonadota; class Alphaproteobacteria; order Rhizobiales; family Rhizobiaceae; genus Rhizobium_E. The sequence goes on along the minus strand of NZ_STFX01000006.1, from coordinate 121,778 downwards.
AGGGCGAAAGCAAGGAAGCCTATGAGGAGATCTTCCCGCAGCTCATTCTCGATGGCTGCAAACTCAGCCTCGACCTCGGCGCCAAGGTGCTAAAGATCCCTTATCCGGGTTCGGATGACGCCTGCGCCGCTGTCACCAAGCTCTGCGGCGACACGCCCTGGGCGGTGCTGTCGGCTGGCGTCGATCATTCCACCTTCCTTGTGCAGGTGGAGAGCGCGATGAAACATGGCGCTTCCGGCGTGATCGCCGGCCGTTCCCTGTGGAAGGATTGCATTTCTCTCGATCGTTCCGTCACCAAGTCCCGCCTTCAGGAAATCGCCGTTCCGCGCCTGCGCGAGATCCAGGCGATCATCGACCGCTACGCCAAAGTCCAGCGCCGCCAGGCGGCGTGACGGGAGGCCGGCATGGCGGATGAGGCTATCGGCCTTGACATCGGCGGCACGCGCATGCGCGCCGCCCGGATCAGCGCGGACGGCGTGATCCTCGACAAGAAAATCGTCGAGGGTTGCCGCGAGCCGGGCCGCGCGCTCGACATGTTCTGCGACCTCATACGCGAGTTCGACGGACCCAATGTGCGCGCGATCGGCATTGGCGTGCCGGGACGGGTCGACGCACGCAGCGGCGCGGTGCTTTCCGGCGGTTTTCTCGATCTTTCCAGCGTCGATGTAAAGGGCCGGATCGAACGGGACTTCGGCCGCCACGTTCGCATCGAGAATGATTGCTCGATGGCGCTGATCACCGAAGCGCGGGTCGGCGCCGCCAAAGGGCTCGCCAATGTGGTGATGCTGACGATCGGCACCGGCATCGGCGGCGCGGCGATGCTGGACGGCCGCATCGTCAACGGCAAGCAGGCCGCCGGCCAACTCGGCCATGTCGTGGTGCAGGCCGATGGCCCGGTCTGCGTCTGCGGACAGGCCGGTTGCGTGGAACTCTATTCCTCGGGCACCGCGCTCGGACGACTGACGGTGGAAGCCGGGTTGCCGTCCGGTCTCCGTTGCGAGGAGATCCTGGAAAACGCGGCATCCGGCGATGAGCCTTATCGGGTCTTGCTCGAACGCTGGGCCAAGCCCTTGCGGGCGGCGATCAATACGCTGTCGGCAACATTCGATCCTGATGTTTTGCTGCTCGGCGGCGGGCTTGGGGGATGCGCGGTCGGCGCGCTGCATTTCGCGCCGGCGATCGGCCGATGGTATCAGACGCCGGTCCGGGCCGCGGCGCTCGGCGATGACGCCGGCATGATCGGCGCGGGGCTTGCCGCGCTTGAGCTTGCCGGACCGCGCCGCATGGGCAAGAGGGTCGTGCTCGTCAATGGCGTGCCGGCCTCCGGCAAAAGTCGGGTTGCCTCGCAAGTTGCAGATCGCCTGGGCTGGCAGATGCTGTCGCTCGACATGGTCAAGAACCCGTTCTTGGCCGAACTCGACGATGTCGATCGATTGTTCAACCGCAGGCTCGGCAAGGCGAGTTATCGGGCGATCTGGGATATCGTTGCGGCCGCGCCGCCTGGTGCCGGCTTCGTCATCGACGCCTGGTTCGGGTTCCAGCCTCTGGAGCAACTCGATGACTATCTGGCGTCATCGGGCGTGGATGGCCTGGCCGAACTCTGGTGTTCGGCGCCGCCCGAGGTCATCGGCGAGCGATACCGCGCGCGATTGTCTGATCGTTTGCCCGGACATCCCGGCGAAAGCTATGTGCCTGAGTTGATCGACTTGGCGCGGCGCGCGGCGCCCACAGGGCGGGCGCCGTCGCTGGCGATCGACACCACGGCGCCACTTGATGAGGCGAAGACACTACTGTGGCTATCCGAAACGCTGAAGATGTGATCGACGCGCCGCCTTCTGGGCGGCGCTGACAACGTCACGCGGGATTGCCCGCCGCCTCTTCATAAAGGCTCACCACCTGATCGACGGCGGCGATGAGAATGTCTTCCATCGCTTGCGATGCAAGAGACAATGGCAGCGTCGGAAGATATTGACGAAACAGGGTTTCGGGTATCGTCCGACCTGACAAGGCCTGACGCAGGTCTTCGACTGCTGCTTGGGCCTCGGGCCGGTTCCAGTAATAGCGGATACGGTCGCTGTAGCTGTAGTGGCGCTGCAAAGCGATCGCAGTGTCGTCGCCGTGATAATGTCCGCGCCAATCTCCGGGATCGGCTGTCAGCAGCGCCTCCATCCGGTCGCGCAGGCGCCGGCCGCCATAGTCGGGAGCGAGTTCTGCCGCGATCATATCCAGCGCATAAAGCGCCTCGCGATAGGCGAAGGTCAGCCAGGGGCCGACTTTCAGGATCGGGAAACCGTCCAGGACGAGGTCCCTCAACGCTGGCCCGGATTGATAATCGGTCGAATGGGCCTCGAACACCAGATTGGGGTGGTGGTTCAGCACGGCGGCGAGGTTTGCGGCTTTGTCCCGGTCATAGGCGATGACATTGTCGCTGCCGAATTCGACGCCCGGCTGCACCACGAATGCGATGACGCACGAAAAGGCGGCGGTCAATCCAGCTTTCTCAAACAATTCCCGATGATAGGCGATGGTCGCCTCGGCGGCTCCCGGACGGGTCGGCTCCACGCTGTCGAGAACATGGTCGGCGCCGCCCGGCACAGGCACTTCTGTGCCAAGCACATAAAGCGGCTTGGGCAGTCCTAACCGAGTTGCCGCGGCTTCCGCCACAGCGCAGAGGCGCGCAGCTCGTTCGGCAATCACGCTTTCGGCAAGCGCTGCCGGTTCGCCCGCGCAGGCCATCGACGTATCCAGATGCAGCTTGCTGAAACCGGCCGCCACATAGGCCTCCACCATGGCCTCCGCCTTGGCCATGGCGATGGAAGGCTCTTCGCCGCGCCAGGGATTGGGACCCAGATGATCGCCGCCGAGAATGACCTGTTCGAAAGCCAGTCCTTCCTCACGGCAGATGCTCTCGACGAAAGCGCGGAAGTCGGCGGGCGTCATGCCGGTATAGCCGCCCAGATGATTGACTTGATTGCAGGTGGCCTCGATCAGAACCTGTCTATCGCCCTTTTTCGCCCGGCGAATGGCGGCGCGCAGAACGGTGGGGTGTGCGGAGCAGATCGAGGCGATGCCGAAGGGGCGGCCATCACGCCGGGCCTCGGCCAGTTGCAGCAGAAGCGCGCTCATGGGTTTTTCTGACTTTCCTGGCTGGCGATGAAAGCATCGAGGTCGGCGAAGCTGCAGGTTCCTTCCATCGGCCCGCGCCGCGTGACTGTCAAAGCGCCGGCGGCATTGGCGTAGCGCAGCGATTGCTCCGCCGGCAGGCCCTTCCGGCGGCAGGTGAGATAGGTCGCGCCGAAGCAATCTCCGGCCCCGGTCGGATCCAGTTCCTCGACGACAAAGGCCATGCGATCAATGCGGCCTTGAGCAGAGAAGACGCTCGCGCCCCCCTTGCCGCGCTTGACTGCGATCTCGGTCGCGCCCCGCGCCAGAAGCGTTTCGATCGCTTTGTCTTCCTGGGCGACGCCAGCCGCCATGAACAATTCCTCGCCAGACGGCATAAGAAGATCGGCTTCGGCCAGCACCGCGTCCAGCGCCTCGCGCCCCTGCCCACCGCCCAGCAATTCCTTGCGGACATTGGGATCGAGGGAGACGGAACCGCCCCTGCCCTTCACGACGCGGAGAGCTTCGAGAACGATCGGGCCGATGCCGGAAATGGCGAAGGCAGACCCCATGACATGCAGATGTCCGGCGCGGGAGATCAGAGATTTGGCCGCTTCCGTCATGGCGACATGGCCGGCGGCGGAGCGAGCGATGTTGAACACGAAGTCGCGCGAGCCATCGGCGCGATAGCGCACGAAGGCGGAGCCGGTGGTCTGGTCGGCAAGGACAGCGATCGCTGATACATCCGCACCATCTGCCTTTAACCGCTCGATATTCAGCCAGCCGAAATCATCGTCGCCAACAGCGGCGATGATGCCGCAGGCCCCACCGAGTTTGGCGACCTGGTCGATGAAGATCGCCGGCGCGCCGCTTGGGAATGGGCCGATCAACGTCTGTGGCGCTCGAAACCCCTCCCCTGTCGTCGTCGCCATGATCTCCACCAGGATTTCGCCTATGGTGATGGTCGGACCGAGAGCCTCGTCCGCAATTCCAGATGATGCGCTCAAGGCCTGCCTCCCATGCCGGATGAGCTAGATGTCCGGGCATCTAAAGCCGGGCGCCGCCTGAGGTCAATCAAAATTTACGCGCGTAAATATTTCGATGTATGGTCCTGGGCGCGGACAGAAAGGTTCGAGGTCTTGGGGGAGCGGAGGCGCCGAATAAACTGGACATGCGCCAAGTGAGCGCATTAGTTTCTGCGCGGCGGGGTGAAAATCAGGAAGACATTTTGGCCGAGTCCATCAAGACCATGGAGGAGTTTTCGCACTTTGTCGGCCTGTCCCGGCCGACCGTGTCGAAATATTTCCACGACCCCGCTTCGGTCCGAAAGACGACGCGCGCAAAAATCGAGGAGGCGCTTGCCAGATCCGGCTATAAGCCCAATCTGTTCGCCGTCAATCTCAACCGTCGGCGCAGCAATATTCTCGGCGTGATCATACCCAATGCATTGGATCCTTTTTTCATGGCGCTCGTGCGCCGGATCGAGCAGGTTGCGGCCGAGGCTGGTTTCCTGGCGTTCATCCTGTCGTCGGATGGCCGCATCGAAAAGCAGGAACAGGCGATTGCGACGCTCTCGTCGCTGAATGTCGCCGGCGCCATTGTCGCGCCGACCGGCCATGGAGGCAGCGGCAAGGCGCTGGAGAAGCTGCGCCGCGCTATTCCCGTGGTGCATGTCGATGCGCCGCCGGACCTGGACGCGGCCTTTGTCGGCACCGACAACAGCAAGAGTTTCGCCCTCATCGTCGATTATCTCTGTCGCAGCGGCGAAGCGCCGGCGTTTTTCGGTATGCCCCGCGTCAATCTCAACGCCGATGATCGCCGCGACGCCTATATCGAGGCGATGACGGCGCAGGGAAGGACGCCTGTTCTCGTCGATTTACCCGCGCAGTCCACCTGGGATTTCGAACAGTTCGGCTTTGAACAGGCGACCGAAATCCTGAATCGGCGAGGCTTTCCCAGCCGCACGCTGGTCTGCGCCAATGACCGCATCGCCTTTGGCGTGGTCTCGGCGGCCTGGCGGCATGGGCTCAAGATCGGCCATGGACCGGCCTTCGACCTCCGGATCGCCGGTCATGACGACCATCCGCTGTCCCGTTACACTTGTCCGCCGCTAACGACGGTGGCGCAGGACTATGCGCAGATCGGCTCTCTTGCGATTGCGCTTCTCTTGAAAAAGCTCGGGGAGGCTGATGGCGATGACATCAGACTGTCGCGTGACAGAATCCTTCTGGATGGCGCGCTGATGCTGAGGCAATCGGCCTGAGCTTTTCGTCGTTGCGCTGGCATCCCCCATGTTCATGGCATTCACCCTGGGTGAAGGTGGAGGCAATGTCGTCTCAGGAAACAGACCGGGCGCTGTCGCGCTTCGGCGTTATCGGAGGCATGAACATGAAACGGATTGGCGCCATGGCGGGAACTGCCGCCCTCTTCGCCTTGTCCACCCTGGCGGGCGGGCTGTTGAATTTTTCTCTGCCGCAGGAAGCCCATGCGGTCGTCTATTGCAAGGCCGTCGGCGTCCCGAAGGGATGCGTCGTCAGGCCGGCCCCGGCCGCGATCTATTGCACCCGGCCCGGTTATCCCGTCGGCTGCGTGGGGCGTCCGGGCGCTGCGGCGGTCCGTTGCACGCGGCCGGGGTTCCCAGCGGGTTGCGCGGCGGGGCGCGTTCGGTCGCCCGTCAATCGCGGCGGCCCCGTCAATCGCATCGGCGTGCGGTGACGCGACAATCATGCGGGATCTGCCGTTCCAGATCCCGTTACCGGCGGGCCGTCCCTGCCGGGCTGCCGGCGCCGAAAGGACGCGCTCCGCCTCTGGCTGCGATGGAGTCCCCCACCTCCACGCCGGCAGTTGCCCTTTCTTGAGAACCCGCGTGCTCGATCAGGCCGGTGACGGCTCATTGGGAAAACTCTCGGGCAGTGCGAGGTCGACCGAGACGCCGTAGACGTCGCTCTCGATCGTCAGCGTCGCGCCACAGAGCGCGGCTCGCTTTCGCATGTTCGCGAGGCCGAATTTACCCGGCGGGTTGGACTGTGCCTCGCCGAGCCCCCGCCCATCGTCGCGCACCGTGATGTGGATTCTAGCCCGCTCTCCGGCTTTTTGTTCGGTGCGAAGGATGATCGAGATCGTCGCGGCGCCGGAATGGCGCACCGCATTGGTGACCGCTTCATCGAGAAGGCGCATGATCTGGATCATGTGCCAGGGACGGAGGTCGGGGAAAGTCAGATCCGAAGGTTTCGCCCGCACCTGCCAATCGAGCGCGATGCCATGCACCCTCAGATGCTGGGCGGTCCGCTCTCGCCATGAGGCGAGCGCCAGCAGAAGGTCGCCTTCGACATCCTCCATCGCATCGATCACGAGTCTCAGATCACGCAGCGCCGCCCGGGCGGCCTCTCCCGTCGGCACTGCCCCCTCGTGATCCTGTTCGCTGAGCGCCACGATCCGGACGAGTTGGCCGCCCAAACCATCGTGCAGGTCGCGCATCAGTCTTTCACGTTCGGCGGATAGCGCCTCGGCGCGCTTGCGCGCTTCTTCGCGGGCGAAACTCTGTTTGAGTTTCTCTTCGGCCTCGGCGATCTTGACGATCAGTTGCTGGGCGAAGCCGTCGATCTTGCGCAGGGCCTGGACGAAACGCGCCGCGAGCAGGATACCGCAGGCGATGAGCATGGCGGAATAGGCCTGGACAGAAAAATAGTATTTCGGGCCGGGCAACAGGTTCATAAGCGTCGCGGCGTCATGGAGAACCGTGACGATAATAATCGTCATCGCCGAACCAAAAATATAGGTCTCCTTGCCTCCCCCGGCGATCGCGGCGCGTGCGAGAATCACCGCGATGATCCCGGCCTGGAAGAGCACGGTCGGCGGACCGAGCAGCAGGAAAGCGAACTTGGTCGCGGTGTCTCCGCCGGCCAGCGACAGAAGCGGAATGAGAACTCCCGGCAAAAAGAGCAGAGGCTGCCAGCCGGGCTGCTTTCGCCCGAGAAAGGCGTAGGCGAACGAGACGAACAGCGCGCTTTCGAACACCACGAGCATGCCGATATAGGGCAGAGCGGCTGCGGAATTGTAGTCGAGAAAGGCGAGGCGGCCGGCGCCGACCAGCAGCGCCAGCGTCAGGAAGCCATAGTCGTATTCGAGCGGCCGACTGGCCCAGATCATCGCCAGGATCAGGCCGAGCAGCACGCGCCAGGCGGAAAAGATCTGCGGCAGGACGACGAACAGTTTTGTTCGCGTGTTGAAGGCTGGCCGCAATTCGCTTTCCGGTCCGGCATAGACGGCTTCGAGATGTTTGGAGATCGGCGGATCGGCGCGCACCAGGATATCGAGCTGGTTTTGTCCTGTTTTCAGCACGGCGGACGGGATGGTTGCAATCAGCGGCAGATTGAGCTGCGCCTTTCCGGCGCTCAGGCCGACGCCGCTATTGCCGATCTCGTTGCCGTTGACCAGCACTGCCGCATCGACGAGAAATCTGGGCAGGAAAACCGCCCATGGGCCGGCTCCGGGCGAATATGTGAACTGGGTGCGATAGCGGATTTCCGCCTCGTCGCCTTTCGGCGAGGAGAAATCGGGCAGGTCGACCGTTTGCTCCGCACCGCCTGCGGCTATGCGCGACACCGGGTTCAGCGCAAATTTCTCAGGCGGCGCCGGAAGGGGAAGGCTGAAACAGGCCATCGCGATCAGTGCGACCAGCATCTGCAGTCCGAGATAGAGTGCGGCGCTGGCGAGCCGGCTCCGTCCATGGATGCGGTTTTGCTCGCCTGCGCTGGAACTCATAGCTTGATCAGGCCCTGCTGAACGGCTTCAAACACCGCCTCCCCACGCGTATTGACCTCCAGCTTGCGATAGATGTTCTTGATATGGCCGGGCACGGTCTGGCGAGAAATGCCGAGATGGTCGGCGATATCGGAATAGCTGAAGCCCTTGGCTATGCCCCAGAGAATGTCGATCTCGCGCGGCGTCAGTTTGGCCGTGTTGAGCGGCAGCGGCGTCTTGCGTCCCGAACCCTGTGAATGGCGGACGATGAAGCGGGCGATGGACGCGGAAATCGGGGAATGCCCTTTGACCAGATCGCGCACGGTCGCCACGACATCCGCCGGGAAAGCATCTTTCAGGAGATAACCGTTGGCGCCGGAGGTGATCGCGGCGATCACGCTTTCCTCGTCGCCGAGAATGGAGATCACCATGATTTCGGCGTCGGGATATTTTGCGCGCACAGAGCGGATGATGTCGATGCCGCTCCCGTCCGGCAGCCGGAGGTCGCTGAGCAGGACCCTGACCGGGTTTGCCGCCAGACAGGACCTGGCCTCGGCGAGCGTGCCGGCCTCTTCCACCAGGAATTCAGGGGCGGTGCGCAGGGCGTCGCAGACACGCCAGCGCACCGCGGCGTCATCCTCGACCACGAGCACCCGGATCAGGTCCTGATCGCGATCCCGTTTCGATCCGTCCATTCGATCCCCCTGCGGCGGCGGCCGGATGCGCCGTCGCTTCCCTTTCTCCGCGCCATTCTGCAGCATCGCGAGGAGAGAGGAAAGGACGGCGCGCATTCAGCGTGGCGGCGTGATATGCCTCAGCGCATTGCGGCGATTTCGTTCTTGGTGACAAGGCCGTCCTTGTTCTTGTCGACGCGGGCGAAGGCCTTGGCGTAGAACTGGTTGGCCTGGATTTTCTTGGCGTTCGGTTTCCCCGCAGCGGCTGCTGCGTCGATGAAGCCGGTGAATTCGGCGAGGTCGAGACCGCCGTCGCCATTGACGTCGACCTTGGCGAACACTTCCTGGGCATGCGCTGCGATCGGGCCGGCGGTCAGGGCGATTGCGAACAGGCTGGCGACGATGGCTTTGAACGTGGACATGGGAGCTCCTTGCGTCTGGCGTTTCAGGATGGATTCTTCTGAAGACGGATCTTGATCGATCGTCCTGACGCCAGACATAGATCAGAGCCGCGACAGCCACATGCCATGAACATGGGGGCTTTTCCGGCGGAAACGGTCGGCCTTTCGTCTCACGACACAAGATCCCCATCCGAACGCAGGCTTCGGACGAACACGCAGCCGGCGATGACCAGTTCACCCGTGACGGGTTTACCGGAAAGGATCTGTTCGATGGCGTCCGCACCCCGACCTTCAACTTTTACATGACCCTGATTTTTTCGGTCTCGGTATCGACTTTGGGATGGGTCAAGCTATCGCGTTGACAGCATCAATCCTTTAATCTACTAAATCCATAGACTAAAAGGATTGCGCATATGCAGATTGACGTCGCGATTATCGGCGGGGGCTTTTCGGCAGTCGCCACTGCACTGAATCTGATGGACTGCTTGAGCCCGTCAAACACAGTCGCAATCGTTGCGCCCAAGAAGGGTCTTGGGCGGGGCGTCGCCTTCAGCAGTCCAGAGGCGAGTCATCGCCTCAATGTGCCCGCCGGACGCATGAGCGCCTTGGCTGACAGGCCCGAGCATCTGTGCGATTGGTTGACGCGCGAAGGAACGGGTTTTGGAGCGGAAGACTTCATCCCGAGACGGTTATATGGTCTTTATCTCCAAGAGACATTGGCCGAGGGCATGCGTCGCGTCGACAACGGCGCTTGCATTGAATTGATTGACGCCGAGGTTCTGGATTGCGAACGTTTGGACGACGAAGAGCAGGTTTTCTACCTTAGCGACGGTCGCCGCCTTCGTGCTAGAAAGAGCGTCTTGTGCATTGGAGGAACGCCGGCCGGCTTGCCTCTGCCCATGGACAAGATCGCCCCGGAAGCGCGGGGACATCTATGCCTCAATGTCTGGGCGGATCGCTGGATCGAGCGCAGCGATCTTGGGGACGATGTCATGATGTTGGGCTCCGGCCTTACGATGATAGACCAAGTCCTGTCGTTGCGCGCGCGGGGTCACCGCGGCCGTATTCATATTCTGTCCCGGCATGGGTTGATCCCGTTGCCGCATCTGGTTCCCCGCACCAACCCTGTTGGACCTGTGCTTGAGCCAGGGGCCAAGCCGCTCAGCGCGATGATGCGCACCTTGCGCGACGCTGCTGCGCGAGCAGATGATTGGCGCAGCGTGGTGGATGGGGTCAGGCCGATCACCCAGGCGCTGTGGCAAGCTCTTTCGAAGACTGAAAAAAGCCGGTTTCTCAGGCATGCGAATGCATGGTGGAATATCCATCGCCATCGGGTAGCGCCCGACATGTGGGACAACTTCGAGGAGATGCGCGCCTCGGGCCAAGTCACCGTCACCGCTGGCTGGTTGCGAGACGTGTATGAGGCCGGTGGGAAAATACGCGCCGCCTATCTCGATCGGCATAACAGAACGCTGCGTCAGATGAGCGCCGACTGGCTCGTCAATTGCACCGGCATGGAGCGATGTTCGATCTCGAAGACGCCGTTGCTCAAGAAAATGTCTGCGCGCGGAATGATTGATGGCGACGGCCTGGGATTGGGCGTGGCGGTGGATCAGGATTCGCGGCTTCTGGCTTCGGACGGTTCGCCGAACGCGTCCGCCTTTGCTCTGGGTCCGATGACGATCGGCAGATTCTTCGAAATTTTCGCTGTTCCAGACATCCGGGTGCAGGCGGCGAATGTCGCGCGGCTTGTCGCCCGCGCGTTGATGTGACGCCGGCGCCCGGCGGCCCCGTCAAGCTTTGCTGATCCGAGGAGTAAAGTGATGTTGACCAAGAAAGGCAAATACGGCTTGAAGGCGATGCTCGCGCTCGCGTCTCTGCCCGAGGGCGCGATGGCCTTTTCCGCCGAGATCGCGCTGGCCGAGCGAATCCCGAAGAAATTTCTCGACACGATACTGCTCGAACTGCGTCGCAGCGGCCTCGTGCGATCACGGAAAGGACCGGCGGGAGGGTATGCCCTTGCACGCCCCGCCGCCGAAATCTCGATCGGCGCATGCATGCGCGTGCTGGATGGGCCCTTGGCGCCGATCGCCTGCGCCAGCCGCACAGCCTACTCGCCATGCGACGATTGCCAGGACATTGCCGCATGCCTGGTTCGAAGGGCGATGACCGAGGTCAGGGATGCGGTTTCTGAAATCCTGGATGCGCGGACCCTTGCCGATCTGTCGGAGGCGGGCTGGCATGCTTCGATCGGATCTCAGGAGCCGCTTTTGGCGAACGGGCGTTAGATCACTCTCGGATTGGATCGAGCCGGTTCGGGGATTTCCTTTCCAGCCAAGGGCTGGAGCCGCATGAAACGCTAGGAACGAATGTTCAGAGAATGGGTGAATTTTGGAATAAAATATTCTCGATAAAAAAGATAGATAATATAGACATAATAAGAATTCGCAAGGAGCTGACTGATGATGATCAACCGCCGCCAAACTCTTAAACTCGCCGCCGTCGGCGCTTCCACGCTTTACATGGCCCGAAGCGCCTCCGTCAGCGCATCGGAAGAAATCAAGTTGCGTATCGGCTGGCAGAAATTCGGCATTCTCGCGCTTGCGAAAAGCCGAGGCGTGCTGGAGGCGCGGCTAAAGGACAGGAATGTTTCGATCGAATGGTCAGAGTTCAATTCCGGTCCGCCACTCCTTGAAGCGCTGGGCGCCAATGCGATCGATTTTGGCCCCACCGGCGACGTACCGCCGCTCTTCGCCCAAGCCGCGGGCGGCAATCTGCTCTATGTCGGCACATACAAGCCGCCGGCGGCGTTTCATGGCCTGATTTTCAAGAAGAACTCGCCGGTCCAGAAGATCGAGGATCTCAAGGGTAGGAAGGTTGCCTATAAGCGCGGCTCATCGGCCCACAACTTCGCCTTCAAAGCGCTGGCCAAGGTCGGTCTGACGCCCGCTGATATCGAAAGCGTCGATCTGCCGCCGCCTGACGCCGCAGCCGCCTTCAAGAATGGTTCTGTCGACGCCTGGGCCATCTGGGATCCGTTCTTCGCTGTCGCCCAGTCCGATCCGGATACCCGTCTTCTGGTCACGTCGGAAGGCATCGTCGACGCCTGGGGCTATTTTCTCGGCAACGGCGATTTTGTCGCCGCCCATCCCGAACTTGTGGTCGAGATCCTTGAGGAACTGGCGAAACTCGGCCAGGTCGCTCAGGCGGATATCGACGGCACCGCCAAGGCGCTGTCCGACATTACCGGCGTCAAGGAAGCCATCACCAAGGTGACGCTGACCCGCGCCGGGTCCGATCTGTCAGCGGTGACGACGGTTTCGGATGCGGCTGTCGCGTATCAGCAGACGCTCGCCGACGACTTCTACTCCTACAAGGTTTTGCCGCGGCAACTGACGGTGAGCGACATCGTCTGGCGGCCGAAGCAATCCTGAATGCCCGCGTTATAGGAGAATGTCATGATCAGACGCAGACAATTCATCTCGTTGGCAGCAGCTGCAACTCTGCCGTTGCCGGGCGTCCTCAGGGCAGCCCCGGCGCTGAAAATCCGCTTGGGCTGGCAGAAAAATGGCGTTCTGGCCCTGGCCAAGGCGCAAGGCGCTCTCGAAACGCGCCTCGCTGGCAAAGGCGTCGACATTGCCTGGTCCGAGTTTTCGTCCGGTCCGCCGCTTCTTGAAGCGCTCGGCGCCGATGCGCTCGATTTCGGACCGACCGGCGATGTGCCTCCGCTCTTCGCCCAGGCCGCCGGCGGCAATCTCCTCTATGTCGGCGCCTATCAGAGCGCGGCCTCCGGTTCGGCGATCCTTGTTCACAAGGACAGCTCCATCGGGACTTTGGCCGATCTCAGGGGCAGAAAATTCGCTTTCAAGCGCGGCTCCTCGGCGCATAACTTCGCCGTCAAAGCCCTGCGCAAAGGCGGGCTGACCCCCGACGACGTGACGCCGGTCGATCTTCCGCCACCGGATGCGGCGGCGGCCTTCAAGACCGGCGCGGTCGACGCCTGGGCAATCTGGGATCCCTATTTCGCTGTCGCCGAACAAGATCCGCAGGCCCGCGTACTGGCGACAGCTGAAGGCATCGCCGAGAGCTGGAGCTTCTTCCTCGGCAACAGGGGCTTTACCGAAAGCCATCCGGACATTGTGCTCGAGATCATCGACGAACTGAAAAAGGTCGGCGTCGCCGCGCAGGCGGATATCGACAGAACCGTTCCCGCGCTTTCCGCCATTACCGGCGTGCCCGAGCCGGTCACCCGCAAGGTTCTCACCCGTCCGGGCTTCGATCTCGGCAAGGTCTATCTGCTGCCCAAGGAGGCGGAGACCTATCAACAGGCTCTTGCCGACGAATTCCATGACATCGGCGTTCTGCCTCGCAAGCTCAATATCAGCGATATCGTCTGGCGCCCCAAGGCCAGTTGACCCAATTTCCAAGGAGATAGACCATGTCCTCCCAATCCTCCCGTAAACCGCTCGATTTCCTCTGGTTCATTCCGACCTCAGGCGATGGCGCCTATCTCGGCTCAAATGACCTCGCCCGCCCCGCCGACCCCGCTTATCTCAAGGAGGTGGCGGTTGCCGCCGACCGGCTTGGCTATTCCGGCGTGCTGATCCCCACCGGCGTCGCCTGCGAAGAATCCTTCATTGTGGCGGCCGCACTCGCCCCGCTCACCGAGCGGTTGAAATTCCTCGTCGCCATCCGTCCAGGCGTCGCCTCTCCCGCCTATTACGCGCGTCTTGCCTCCACGCTCGATCGCGTTTCCAATGGTCGCCTGCTGCTCAATATCGTGGTGGGCGGCAGCGCACAGGAACTCGCAGGCGACGGTATTTTCCTGCCGCATGACGAACGCTATGATCATGCGGTGGAATTCTTCAAGGTGTTCAACGAGTTGCTTGCTACCGGCCGCTCGACGCTGGACGGCAAATATATCAAGGCGCATGACGCCCAGCTCGGTTTCCCGCCGATCCAGGATCCGCGTCCACCGCTCTATTTCGGCGGCTCTTCGGATGCTGCGATCGGCTTTTCGGCCGAACACACCGACAAATATCTGACCTGGGGCGAGACTCCGGCTCAGGTGGGCGAGAAGATCGAGCGCGTCCGCAAGGCAGCAGCCAGACATGGCCGCAAGGTCAGCTTCGGCATTCGCCTGCATTTCATCGTCCGCGAAACGGATGAAGAAGCCTGGGCGGCGGCCGATCGGCTGATTTCGCGCCTGCCGGAAGACGCGATCAACGAAGCGCGGGAACGCTTCACCAAACAGTCCGATTCCGTCGGCCAGGCACGGATGTGGGAATTGCATGGCGGTCGCCGCGACAAGCTGGAAGTCTCGCCCAATCTCTGGGCCGGCATCGGCCTTGTACGCTCGGGAGCCGGCACCGCGCTGGTCGGTTCCCCGCAAACGGTGGCCGCTCGCCTGCGTGAGTATCAGGATCTCGGCATCGATACGGTGATCGCCTCCGGCTATCCGCATCTCGAGGAGGCCTATCGGGTGTCGGAACTGCTGTTCCCCGAGCTTGGCATTGGCTTGCCGCATCATCGCCTGAAGACCTCTTTCGGTCAGACGCAGGTGTTCGGCGGCGGCGGCCATGGCGGCAATATCCGGCTCGTTTCCGGTTCCTAAATCCGATGGCGGGCGCGAGACGCGGTCTTGCGCCCTTCCCCTGTGACGAAAAGGAGAGCGTGAATGGCCTTGACAGAAACCCTGACCTCCCCGCGCGGCGCAGCGGCCGAGACGTCGCCAAAGCCCATGTTCGATCTATCCGGCCTGTCGGCTTTTCTGCCGTATCTTTTGCCCGTCTCTGTAGTGGCGCTCTGGCAGATCCTGTCTTCGATCGGGGTCATCTCAACCCGGATCATGCCGTCTCCGTTCGACGTGCTGCAGGCTTTCTGGGCGACCACGCTCTCGGGCGACCTGCCGCATGACATCACCGTCAGCGCCGCTCGCGCCGTCGCAGGCCTTCTCGTCGGCGGATCGATCGGTTTTCTGCTCGGCATCCTGAACGGCGTGTCCAGGCTTTCCGAGCAGCTGACCGACACCACATTGCAGATGCTCCGGACCATCCCGCATCTCGCCATGATTCCGCTGGTGATCCTGTGGTTCGGAATCGGCGAGGAATCGAAGCTTTTCCTCACCTCGCTCGGCGTGCTGTTTCCCGTCTATCTCAACACCTATCACGGCGTGCGCAATGTCGATCGCGATCTGATCGAAATGGGTCGCGTTTATGGGATGAGCGGCTTCACGCTGTTCCGGAACGTCATCTTCCCCGGCGCTCTGCCGTCGATCTTCGTGGGCCTACGCTATGCGCTCGGCATCATGTGGCTGACGCTGATCGTGTCCGAAACCATCGCCGCGTCCTCCGGCATCGGCCATATGGCCAATGAGGCGCGCGAGTTCATGATGACCGACATCGTCGTGCTCGCGCTCGTCATTTACGCGCTGCTGGGCAAGCTCGCCGATATTGCGGTGCGCTTTCTCGAGCGGACGGTTTTGTCGTGGAACCCGGCCTATCAACGATAAGGAGGCGGACATGGTCGCTCTTCATTCCAATAGTCGCATACCGGACCAACCAACGTCGCTTCCAGCCTCTCCTACGGCGGGCCTGCGGTTGAGCGGCATCGAAAAGGTCTTCGGGTCCAACCGTGTGCTGCGCGGCGTCGATCTCGACATCGAGCCCGGCTCTTTCGTCGCGATCATCGGCAAGAGCGGCTGCGGCAAGAGCACGTTGCTACGGATCCTGATGGGCTTGGAAGAACCGAGCGCGGGCCGGCTCGATTTCGTCGACCGCTCCGGCGCAACTGTCTCGCCCAA
Source organism: Rhizobium sp. FKL33 (assembly GCF_005222915.1). Taxonomy (GTDB): domain Bacteria; phylum Pseudomonadota; class Alphaproteobacteria; order Rhizobiales; family Rhizobiaceae; genus Rhizobium_E. The sequence continues at coordinate 106,056 of NZ_STFX01000006.1, read as the reverse complement.
CGCGCGCATCGTCTTTCAGGAGCCCCGCCTTCTGCCTTGGCGCACCGTGTTGGAAAACGTGGTCGTCGGCCTCGGCGCCAAAGGCGGCTTCGACGGCAGCGAAGTCCTGGCGCTTCAGGCGCTCAAGGCGGTGCAATTGTCGGAGAAGGCCGGCGACTGGCCGTCTCGTCTGTCCGGCGGCCAGCGCCAGCGCGTCGCGCTCGCCCGCGCGCTGGTCAGCCATCCCGGCTTCCTCACGCTCGACGAACCGCTCGGCGCGCTCGATGCGCTGACCCGCATTTCCATGCAGCAACTGCTCGCTCGGGTCTGGCGCGAACAGGGCTTCACCGCCGTTCTGGTCACGCATGACGTCGCCGAAGCCGTCTATCTCGCAGATCGCGTCATCGTTCTCGAAGACGGACGCATCAAAAAGGACGTTGAGGTTCCATTTCCCCATCCACGCGCGCATGGCTCGCGGGATCTGGCCGCAATCGAAAGCGAGCTTCTGGCCGCCATTCTCGGACACAACTGAAGGAGGACTGGCATGATCATGATGAATGGATTCACTTTGGGCTTCTTCTTCCCCAAGCAGGCGCGGTTCGTAAACGCTGCAGCCGAACCTCAGTCGCCACCGCCGACCGAAGCGTCGCGGCGAGAGGCCGAAACCACAACACGGGATCTGGAGATCGAATATTCTCCTTTCCTGCATATTCATCGGCGCTTCTGAGATTTCAGAGGTTCGCACCTCCTCGTTTCCCAACTGCCTCCCGACTTCCGCCCCGTTGGCGCCCCCGGTTCCCTTAGGGTTCCGGGTTTTTTTCCTTGGCCTGCCAAGCAGTGGCGCAAGAAAAAGGACCGCGAAACATGTGTCCCGCAGTCCTTCGTTTAATGTCTGCAAAAATCGTTAGACCAAGCGGGCATAGGCCCCGTTCTGATAGACCAGGGAGCGGCCCTCGCCTGCGAGCACCGCCACAGCGCGACCAATGATGATGGCGTGGCTGTGGCGTTCGATGACTTCTTCCACTTCGCAATCGACGGCCGACAGGGCGCTCGTCAGGACCGGCGCGCCGCTGACCAGCGTCGTCCACGCTGAACCTTCATAGCGCGCGGCGCCCTTGGCGCCGCCAACGCCGGCGAAACGGTCGGCGATCGATTGCTGATTTTCTCCGAGCACATTGACCGAGAAGTGACCGTAGCGGGCGATGACGGGCCAGGTGGAGGAATTGCGGTTTATACTGACGATCATGGTCGGCGGCTCCATCGATAGTCCCGTCGCGGACGTGACCGTCGCACCCGTGCGGTCTTCGCCGCGACCCGCGGCGATCACACAGACGCCGCCTGCCAATTGCCGCAGAGCGCGCTTCACATTGGCCGCTTCCGGACCGAGAAAGTCTTGGTTGTCAAAGGGGTGGGTGGTGAGCTGGGCGATCGTCATGACAAACTCCGTTCTTGCGCGCTGTAGGGCGAATGAACCTCACCCTAAATCAACAAAAGCTATTGTCAATAATATATATAGAATATATGTGTTTATGAAACAGGAGGCTGCCATGGTGCCGAAAAATCCTTCTCGCTTCGTCGTCGCGATCATCGGCGGCGGGTTCTCGGGCGCTGCCGTCGCCTGGAACCTTGCTCGCGCCGCGCAACGCAGTCCGCTCAGGATCCTCGTGCACGAGCCGCGACAGATGCTCGGCGCCGGCCTTGCTTACGACACGACGGACCCGACCCACCGTATCAATGTGCCCGCCGAGCGGATGAGCCTTGACGCCGCCGAAGCAAATGATTTCATCGATTGGCTGCGCGACCAGGGCCTCGACAGTGAAGACGCCGATGCGCTGTTGCCCGATGGTCGGATCTTCCCGCGCCGCTCCGATTTTGGCGCCTATGTCGCGGCCCGCCTCGCCCCAATGCTCGCGGATGGGCGGGTGGAGCATGTCCGATCCGAAGTCGTTTCGGTGGAAAAGGACGCAGGCGGCTGGCATATCCGCCGCTCAGACGGCAGTAGCGTCAGGGCCGATGTGATGGTGATCGCCACCAGTCACCCCTCGCCGGCTGCTCCCAAGGCGCTCGCCGCGCTTCTCGAACGACATCCGCGCTTTGTCGCCGATCCGACTGCGCCCAATGCGCTTGCGGCGATCCGGCCTAACAATGATGTGCTGATTATCGGCAATGGATTAACCGGTGCGGATATCGCAGCCTCCCTGCTGTCGCGCGGCCATACAGGCCGCATCACAGCGATTTCCCGGCGCGGCCTTCGCTCACGCGGGCACGCACGCGGAGTGCAGGAGCCGCATGGCGACTTCCTGAGCCGTCCAATCCGATCGGCGCGTGTCCTGACCCGGCGCATCCGCGAAGCCATCGACCAGGCGGCCTTGTTCGATGTGAGCTGGCACGCCGTTATCGACGCTGCGCGGGGACAGGGGCAGGATATCTGGCGCAATCTGCCCGTAGCGGAGCGGCGGCGGATCGTGCGCCATCTCCGTCCGTTCTGGGACGTTCACCGGTTCCGGATCGCGCCGCAGGTGGAGAACGCCATCGAGGCCGCATTGAGGGATGGGCCGATGGAAAGTCTCGCCGCCTCGGTAAGCGCCGTCTCCTATTTCGGCGACAAGATAAGGGTGGCGCTTCGCCTGTCGCGCCAAAAGGGAACCGTGCTGCGCGACGTCGATGCAGTCGTCGTGGCGACAGGACCCGCGCATGGCTCTGTCCTCTCGAGCCAGAGGTTTCTGGAAGGGCTCGCCGCCGCCGGCTCCGTCCGGCTTGATCCCGTCGGGCTCGGTCTCGAATGTGACCAACACTCCCGCCTGATCGACGCCAAGGGAAAGCCGCAGGCCAATCTGTTCGTCGCGGGCCCATTGGCGCGCGGCGCCTTCGGTGAGCTGATGGGGCTGCCGCAGGTCTCTCTCCACGCAAGAGATGTGGCGCTTGAAGTGCTGGCCTTTGTTGACGCACTACGCGGGACAAGCGCCGAAACCGCAGCTTAAACACCACAAGTCAGCAAAATATTTTTATAAGGCGACATGAAATTGGAAGATCCGTCTATTGCTGCATTAATCTAGTAAATCTATAGATAATAACAACAAGGAGCCGTCAATGATCAGGATTGTGGGGTTATCGGGAAACGTCAAGGCGCCGTCGCGGACCGCCGCTTTGACGTCTGCGCTCCTCAGCGAAGCAGCGCGCGGCCTCGCGGCGGAAGTGCGCCATATCAGCCTCGTTGACGCAGCCCCGATCCTGTTTCGCGCGCTGCGCGCCGATCAACTCGATAAAAATGGCTTGGAGATCATCGAAACGGTCGAAAACGCTGACGCCTTGATCGTCTCCTCGCCCGTCTACCGCGCCTCCTACACCGGCGCCCTCAAGCATCTGTTCGATCTGGTGGACTACCGCGCCTTGACAGGCGTCCCCGTCATCCTGGCCGCCACAGGCGGTCGGGCGTCTCATGGCTTGATGCCGGATCAGCAGCTTCGTCCTCTGATGGCTTTCTTCAAGGCGCTGCCTTTGCCGACTTCGGTCTACGCCGTCGAGAGCGACTTTTCTGATTATGGCGTGGAGAGCGAGGCGCTCAATGAGCGCATCGCCGAGGCGGGCGCCGAACTGCGCGCGGCGCTCACCCAGCCCGCCGCGAGCCTTCGCCGCAAACTCACCGAACCGACCTTCGCCAGGCGGATCGCCTGAACAGAACCAACGTCGACTGAAAGGGAGAACGTCATGTCGAACGCCAAATCAGAATCTTTGAAATTCGCCTATTGGGTGCCCAACGTCTCGGGCGGCCTCGTAATCAGCACGATCGAACAGCGCACCCATTGGGGCATCGACTACAACCGCAAGCTCGCCCAAATCGCCGAACAGAACGGCTTCGATTATGCGCTGAGCCAGATCCGCTTCACCGCCGGCTACGGAGCCGACAACCAGCATGAATCCGTCTCCTTCAGCCATGCGCTGCTGGCCGCCACCGAGCGGCTGCGCGTCATCGCCGCCGTGCTGCCCGGTCCCTGGCACCCTGCGCTGCTCGCCAAGCAGATTTCCACCATCAGCCATCTCACCAATGGCCGCGTCGACGTGAATATCGTCTCGGGCTGGTTCCGCGGCGAATTCGCCGCCATCGGCGAACCCTGGCTCGATCATGACGAGCGTTATCGCCGTTCGGAAGAATTCATCAAGGCAATCCGCGGCATCTGGACCGAAGACAGCTATAATTTGCGCGGCGATTTCTACCGCTTCACCGATTACTCCATGAAGCCCAAGCCGGAAGGCGGCATCCCGCAGGTGTTCCAGGGCGGTTCGTCCCGCGCGGCGCGCGATATGGCGGCGCGCGTCTCCGACTGGTACTTCACCAACGGCAACACGCCCGAAGGTTTGAAGGCTCAGGTCGACGACATCAGGACCAAGGAAAAGACCTTCGGCAAGACCTGGCGCACCAAGATCGGCATGAACGCCTTCGGCATTGTCCGCGAAACTGAAGCCGAGGCGCAGTCCGTGCTCAAGGAAATCATCGACAAAGCGATTCCCGACGCAGTCAACGGCTTCAAGCATGAAGTCCAGAATGCCGGCAACGCTTCGCCGGAACGCGAAGGAAACTGGGCGAAATCCACCTTCCAGGATCTCGTCCAGTACAATGACGGCTTCCGCTCCAACCTCATCGGTACGCCCGAGCAGGTGGCCGAGCGGATCATCGAGCACAAGCGCGCCGGCGCCGACCTGATCTTAATGGGCTTCCTGCACTTCCAGGAGGAAGTCGAGTTCTTCGGCAAGAAGGTCATTCCGCTGGTGCGGGAGCTGGAAGCGCAGGAAGACGCCGCGCTCGAAGCCGCGGAGTAACAGGCGGACATTGCAGACATAAACGGCGTCCCGATGACACGGGACGCCGAACGGACAACCGCGCCCTTACGGGCGTGTGATGTGAGGGTTGGATGTTGGACGCGCATTATACCTTGTCGACGCTCGAGGGGGCTGCTTTTCGAAGCGTCGCCGATGACACTGCCGGCGCGCGGCCGGCGGCGGTCGATGGAGCATCGCGCGCTCAGGCGGATCGCCCCCTGCTGGGGCTCGAAAAGATCAATCTGTCTTTCGGCGGCGTCAGCGCGTTGACCGATGTCGATCTCGCGGTCGCCTCGGGAGAAATTCGCGCCATCATCGGACCGAACGGCGCCGGCAAGAGCTCGCTCGTCAATGTCATCAGCGGGCTCTATCAACCCAATTCCGGTCGGATCTGGATTGGCGGGAAGAGTTTCGCCAAGGCGCCGGCTCAGGACGCCGCCAAGCTCGGCCTCGCTCGAACCTTCCAGAACCTCGCTTTGTTCAAAGGGTTGACGGTCACGGAAAACATCATGACCGGGCTCGCCTTCTCTCGCCGCGGCGGCTTTCTCAGCCAGGCATTTGGTCTGCCGAAAGCTCGGTCCGAGGAAAAGGAAGCGCGCGAACGCGCTCAAGCCATCATCGGGTTTCTTCACCTCGACCGGGTGGCGGATCGCCCGGCCGCCTCGTTGCCTTATGGTCTGCAGAAGCGTGTGGAGCTCGCCCGCGCGCTCGCTCCCAATCCACGCATCCTGCTGCTCGACGAACCGATGGCCGGCATGACCGCGACCGAAAAGCAGGAGATGGCGGATTTCATCCGCTCGGCGCGCTCGCTCTACGGCACCACCATCATTCTGATCGAGCATGACATTGGTGTGGTCATGGGCCTGTCCGACAGGATCGCCGTTCTCGACTACGGCCGCAAGATCGCCGACGGGACGCCTGACGAAGTGCGCAACGACCAGGCGGTGATCGACGCCTATCTCGGGGTCGCCCGGGACAATGACGAGGGAGCGGGAATCTGATGGAAAACTTCGATTATCTCTTTTTCATCGAAGTGCTGACCGGCGGACTTTTGTCCGGCGTGATGTATTCGCTCGTCGCGATCGGTTTCGTGCTGATCTACAAGACATCCGGGGTGCTCAATTTCGCGCAAGGGTCGCTGTTGCTGTTTGCGGCGCTGACTTTCGTCTCGCTCGTCGAGCGCGGCCTGCCCTTCCCTGTGGCGCTTGTGGTCACCTTCCTGGCCATGGTGCTGATCGGCATAGCCATCGAGCGCACCGTGTTGCGGCCGCTCGTCAACAAGCCGCCGATCACGCTGTTCATGGCCACGCTGGGGCTGTCCTATGTGATCGAGGGCGCGGCGCAGCTGCTCTGGGGCACGCAGGTGCATGGGCTGGATCTGGGCATCGAAGACATCCCCTTCGAATTCTATGGCGTCTACATCTCCAAATTTGATCTGTTTGCCTCCGGGGTGGCGGCGACGATGGTTGCAGGTCTCATCCTCTTCTTCCGCTATACCCGCGTCGGCCTCACCTTCCGCGCCGTGGCCGATGATCAGTTCGCCGCACTCGCCGTGGGACTGCGCCTGCCCCGCATCTGGGCCACCGTCTGGGCGACATCGGGTCTGGTGGCGCTGGTCGCCGGCCTGCTCTGGGGCGCGCGATCGGGCGTGCAGTTCTCGCTGTCGCTCGTGGTGCTGAAGGCGCTTCCGGTGCTCGTGCTCGGCGGCTTCGACTCGATCGCAGGCGCGATCATCGGCGGCCTGATCATCGGCGCGTCTGAAAAACTCGCCGAAGTGTATATCGGCGAATATTTCGGCGGCGGCATCGAGGGCTGGTTCGCCTATGTGCTGGCGCTCGCCTTCCTGCTCATCCGTCCTTCCGGCCTGTTCGGCCAGAAGCTCGTGGAAAGGGTGTAAAGATGACGGCCGTGACCTATTCGCCGGCGGTCCCCGCCCGCAGCCTCACCAAGACCCTGGCCTTGCCGGCGCTGCTGATCCTCGCTTATGGCGTGGCGCCGCTATTCGGCTCCAGCTACCTGATCGAAGCGATCCTGATGCCGTTCCTGGCGTTGTCCCTGGCAGGCGTTGGGCTCAACCTGCTGACCGGCTACGCCGGCCAGGTGTCGCTCGGCAGCGCCGCCTTCATGGCGGTCGGGGCGTTCGCCGCCTTCAACTTCAATCTCCGCATCGAAGGGCTGCCCCTGGTCTTCAGCATCATCGGCGCCGGGCTGGCTGCGGCGGCGATCGGCATTGTTTTCGGTCTTCCGAGCCTCCGGTTGCGCGGCTTCTACCTGGCCGTTTCCACGCTCGCGGCGCAATTCTTCGTGCAATGGGCTCTGACGAAGTTCGGTTGGTTTTCCAACGACAATCCATCCGGGGTCATCGATGCGCCGAACCTCACGGTTGCCGGGATCGATTTCTCCTCCTCGATCGGTCGTTATTATTTCGCCTTGATCGTCGTCTCCGCCCTGACCTTCTTCGCCTGGCGCGTCGCCACCTCGCAGACCGGCCGCAATTTCATCGCGATCCGCGACAATGAGACCGCTGCGAAGTTTATCGGCGTGCCGGTGCTCAAGACCAAGCTGCTGGCCTTCGGCCTGTCGTCCTTCATTATCGGCGTGGCCGGCGTGCTCTGGGCCTTCGCCTATCTGCGCACGGTGGAGCCGGCGGGCTTCAATCTCGACCGGTCGTTCCAGATCCTGTTCATCATCATCATCGGCGGCTTCGCCACCATCCGGGGCGCGTTCCTCGGCGCGGCCCTGATCGTGGTGTTCCCGGTGGCCCTGTCCCGGATCGGCGCGTTCTTCCTGGGGGATCTGTTCGATTCCGGCGTGCTCGATATGAGCCAGCGCATCGTGCTCGGCGCGCTGATCATCGCCTTCCTGATCCTCGAGCCGGACGGACTGGCGGCGCTTGCCCGCCGCCTGACGGAGCGGCTGAGATCAAGACTGACTGGCTGATCCCCAAGGGCAAGCCGCGCATTCCATCCATCGTTTCAACCAGAACGGTCCGGGAGGGCCGGTCAAGAGAGGGAGTTTGACTTATGATCACTATCAAGACGGGCCTGAGGGCGGCGGTTGCCGCGCTGGCGCTCACAATCTCCGCCGGGCTCTCCCCGGCAGCTCATGCCGACGAGCAGTATTTCCCGCTGCAGAGCTATCGCGTCGGTCCCTATGCCGCGGGCGGCACCGGCTTTTTCGGGGGCTTCATCGACTACCTGAACCTCATCAACACCCGGGATGGCGGCGTCAACGGCGTCAAGCTGACTTGGGACGAGTGCGAAACCCAGTATGAAGTCGAACGCGGCGTGGAATGCTACGAGCGTCAGAAGAGCCGGACCGGCGCTGCAGCCTGGAACCCGCTGTCCGTCGGCATCGCCTACGCCATGATCGATCGCATCACCGACGACAAGACGCCGCTGATCACGGTCAACCACGGCCGGACCGACTCCACCGATGGCCGAGTGTTTCCTTACGTCTTCCCGCTGCTCCTCAATCCCTATTCCGAGACCTCGGGCATCGTGAACTACATCGCCGGCAAGGAAGGCGGTCTCGAGAATCTCAAGGGCAAGAAGATCGTCGTGCTCTATCACGGCTCGCCTTATGGCAAGGAAACCATCCCGATCTACGAACTGCTCGCTGAGAAGTACGGCTTCACCGTGCAGCAGATCGAAGTGCCGCATCCGGGCAACGAGCAGCAGAGCCAGTGGCTGACCATCCGCCGCGCCAAGCCCGACTTCGTGGTGCTGCGCGGCTGGGGCGTGATGAACCCGGTGGCGCTGAAGACCGCCCAAAAAGTGGGCTTCCCGGCCACCAAGATCGTCGGCAATGTCTGGTCCAATTCGGAAGAAGACGTGATCCCCGCCGGCGACGCCGCGATCGGCTACACCGCCATCACCACACAGGCGTCCGGCAACCAGTATCCGGTGGTCAAGGAGATCGTGAAGACCCTCTACGACCAGGGCAAGGGCAATCTCGAAGACAAGAAGCGCATCGGCTCGGTCTATCACAATCTGGGCATCGTCAACGGCATCCTGAATGTGGAAGCCATTCGCATTGCGCAGGAGAAGTTCGGCAAGCGCACGCTGACCGGCGATGAAGTCCGCTGGGGCTTCGAGCACCTTAAGCTCGATCAGGCCAAGGTGGACGCGCTCGGGGCCAAGGACCTCTTCCACTCGATCAATGTCAGCTGGGACAATCATGAAGGCGAAGGCTACGTGACCTTCCAGCAGTGGGACGGCAAGAAGTGGAACGTGGTCTCCGACTGGATCGCGCCGGACTGGAAACTGCTGCGCCCGATCATCGAGAAGTCGGCTGAAGCCTATGCCAAGGAAAAGGGCATCAAGCTGCGCACCGCGGCCGATGCCGACGCCGTGACCGCCGGCACCAACTGACCGGCTGACCACGTCGATCACCACGTCCGGCGTCTCGCGCGTCGGGCGTCCGATGGCCCTCAAGGGCCTGGGCATGCGGGGGCTCGTCACCCACACACCGGGTCTCCGCATGCCGCTTTCACCAATCGCGCCCGTTCGCTGGGTCATAGAGGAGCAGTCAGCCATGAGCGACCAGCCCATTCTTCTCGAGGTCAATTCGGTTCAGGCTGTCTACAGCCAAACGATCCAGGCCTTGAACGGCGTGTCTTTTTCGGTCCGGTCTGGCGAGATCCTGGCGATCCTCGGCTCTAACGGCGCAGGCAAGACGACGACGCTGAAGGCGGTGTCCAACCTGCTGCCCACCGAACGTGGACAAATCACCTCCGGCTCCATCCTGTTCGAGGGACGCTCTGTCCTGTCGCGCAGCCCCGCCAACCTCGTCCGGGACGGGCTGGTGCAGGTGCTGGAGGGCCGCCATTGCTTCAAGAGCCTGACGGTCGAGGAGAACCTGATCTCGGGCGGTCTCGGGCGCGGCGGCAGCCGGAGCGAAATCGCCAATGACCTGGAGAAGATCTATCTCGCTTTTCCGCGCCTCAAGGAGCGCCGCCGCACTGCGGCCGGCCTTACCTCGGGCGGAGAACAGCAGATGACCGCGATCGGCCGCGCGCTGATGTCTAGGCCCCGCCTGCTGGTGCTGGACGAACCGTCGATGGGCCTCGCGCCGATGATCATCCGCGATATTTTCCAGTCTCTCAAACACCTCAATCGCGACGAAGGGCTCACCATTCTCGTCGCCGAGCAGAATTCCACTGTCGCCCTCACCTATGCCGACACCGCCGTGGTGATCGAGAACGGTGTCTCTGTTCTCACCGGTCCCGCTGCGGACCTGCGTGGCCGTGACGACATCAAGGCTTTCTATCTCGGAGAAGGCGCGTCTCTCGCCAGGCCCGCGGCCTGACCCACAACCCCAAGGAGGATACATATGAACGTCATCGCTAAACCGCCTGTCGGCGTGCCCGGCGTGGCCCGTCCGGCCGAACCGGCCCATATCATCAAGAGCGACGCTCAAGCGATCGAAGTGGCCCACCGTCTGGCGGCGGACTTCGCAAAAGGCGCCGCGGAACGCGATCGCGACCGTGTCTGGCCTGCGGCTGAACTCGACGCCTTTTCCCAGAGCGGTCTCTGGTCGATCAACGTGCCGCGCGAATTCGGCGGCCCCGACGTCTCCTATGCGACGCTGGCGAAGGTCGTTGAAATCATCTCCGAGGCGGATTCCTCGATCGGCCAGGTGTCGCAGAACCATCTCGGCGTGGTCGCGGCCATCCGCACCGTGTCCGACAAGGCGCAGCAGGCGCTGATCTTCGGCGAAGTGCTCAAGGGCCTGCGTCTCGGCAACGCCTTCTCCGAATTCGGCTCCAAGCGGGCCGTCGATTTCGAGACCCGCTTCACCGATCACGGCGACCATGTCGTCGTCACCGGCAAAAAGTTCTATTCCTCCGGCGCGCTGCTCGCGCACAAAGTGCCGATCGTAGCGCTCGATGATCAGGGCCGCGCCTGGTACGCCATCGCCGATCGCGACGCTCCCGGCCTCACCGTCATCGACGACTGGTCGAGCTTCGGCCAGCGCACGACGCTGTCGGGCACGGTGATCCTCGACAATGTCAAGGTCGACAAGGCCTGGCTCGTGCCCGGCTACAAGGGTTATGAAACGCCGACGGCCGACGGCGCGATCTTCCAGATCATCCAGGTGGCCGTAGACACCGGCATCGCCCAGGCGGCCATCAAGGAGACCGTCGACTTCGTTCGCACAAAGTCACGTGCCTGGGTGGATTCGGGCCTCGAGCGGGCGTCCGACGATCCCTATACGATTCAGGCAGTCGGCAGCCTGACGCTTCGGCTGCATGCGGCCCAGGCTCTGCTCGAAAAGGCTGGTTATGCGGTTGATCGCGCCGTGGCCAATCCGAATGCCGAAACGGTGGCCGAAGCGCAGATCGTGACGGCGGAAGCCAAGATCCTCTCCACCGAAATCGCCATCGAGGCGACCAACAAGCTGTTCGAACTCGCCGGCACGCGCTCGACGCTCGCCGAGCACAACCTCGATCGCCATTGGCGCAATGCCCGGACGCACACGTTGCATGATCCGGTGCGTTGGAAATATTCGATCCTCGGCAAGTATTTCCTCAACGGCGAGAAGCCGCCGCTTCACGCCTGGAGCTGATGCTTCCCATCCATGCAAAAGACGATCCGCCGGTCCAAAAGGCCGGCGGATTTTTTACGTCGGTGGAGCAGCGGGATCTGACGCGTTCGTTCTGGTCAGCGCGATGCCGATTTCACGATCATTCGAGGTCAGGCTGATGCCCTGCTGTTCGAAAGCCAGGCGCAATTGCGCCTCGGTTGCGCGATGCAGCTCATGCCGGCCTCCCTCGAAATCTCGGATCGTGCTGCGAGACACCTGCGCGCGCTCGGCAAGATCGGCTTGCGTCCAGTCGAGCATGCCGCGCGCGCCCCTGCACAGCGCAGGCGTTAAAAGAGTTGTTCTCGGCTCTTGATACATCGATAAAATCAACCATATTGGTCACTATCAATCTTATTTAGCACCTTTTTCGCGATTTTCCAGTTGGAGGACATCTGATGCATCATGCGACCCCGCTGATTTCGACTTTGGTGGCGGGGTTCGTGTTCGCCTTCATTCTCGGCGCTCTGGCGAACCGGCTGAAATTGCCGCCTCTGGTCGGCTACCTGATCGCCGGCATTTTGGTAGGGCCGCACACGCCTGGCTTCGTTGCCGATCAGAGTCTCGGCGCCGAACTCGCCGAAATCGGGGTTATCCTGCTGATGTTCGGGGTCGGCCTGCATTTCTCGCTCAAAGATCTCCTGTCGGTTCGGATGATCGCAGTTCCGGGCGCGATGGTGCAAATCGGTTTTGCGACCCTGCTTGGCTGGGGATTGGGCGCGCTGATGGGCTGGCCGCTGGGCGGCAGCCTGGTTTTCGGCCTGGCGCTCTCGGTCGCCTCCACCGTCGTGCTGCTGAAAGCCTTGCAGGAGCGGCGGTTGGTCGACAGTGATCGCGGTCGCATCGCAGTCGGCTGGCTGATCGTCGAAGATCTCGCCATGGTGCTCGCGCTGGTGCTGATCCCGGCTGCGGCGGGCGTGATCGGCGGCCAAGCCGAGCAATCGCATGACTCCGTCGCCATCCTGTTGAGCGAAGCGCTCAATTTCGATCTCGGCATCGGCGCCGTCATCGTGATCACGCTGATCAAGGTTGCCGCCTTCGTCGCCTTCATGCTCGTTGTCGGACGTCGCGTCATCCCCGCCATTCTGCACCGCATCGCCCATACCGGCTCGCGTGAACTTTTCCGCCTCGGCGTGCTGGCCATCGCGCTCGGCGTCGCTTTCGGCGCGGCGAAACTGTTCGGCGTGTCGCTGGCGCTGGGCGCTTTTTTCGCCGGCATGATCCTGTCCGAAAGCGAGCTCAGCCATCGCGCCGCACAGGAAAGCCTGCCGCTGCGCGACGCTTTCGCCGTGCTGTTTTTCGTCTCGGTCGGGATGTTGTTCAATCCGGCCATCGTGCTGGAGCAGCCGCTGCCGCTGATTGCGACCGTGCTGATCATCGTGCTCGGCAAATCCCTCGCCGCCTTTGCGATTGTCGTCGCCTTCGGGCGCGGAGCGGGCACGGCGCTGACCATCTCGGCCAGTCTCGCGCAGATCGGCGAGTTCTCCTTCATTCTCGCCGAACTCGGTGTTGGGCTCAACCTCCTGCCCACGGAAGGACGCGACCTCATTCTCGCCGGCGCGATCATTTCGATCATTCTCAATCCGCTCGTGTTCTTCCTGTGCGACCGGATTCGTCCGGCGGTCGAGGCTCGGGTGCTCCGCGCCGGTACGACCGCCGCAGCGACGGCCAAAGCGGCTGACACGCATAGTGAGCCGGCGCCTGTCGAGGCTGAGGCGGAGACAGCGGAGGTTGCGCCGACCGCTCTCATCGATCACACGGTTCTGGTGGGCTACGGCCGTGTGGGCAGTCGCATTGGCGCAGCTTTGCGGGAAAGCGGCCAACCATTCCTGGTCATCGAAGACGGGGAAAGCCGCATCCGCGCGCTCGGTGAAGCCGGCATAGAGGTGATTGTGGGCAATGCCGCCTCGCCCAGTGTCCTGGCTCTTGCCAATCTCGCATCGGCGCGCACGGTGTTGATCGCCATCCCCAACGCCTTCGAAGCCGGCCAGGTGGTGGAGACTGCCCGCGCCGCAAACCCGTCGGCCCGAATTCTCTGCCGGGCTCATTCCGATGAGGAGGTTGCCCATCTCACCCAACTCGGCGCCGACGAAGTGATCATGGGTGAAAACGAAATCGCCCGCGGCATGATCGAGCGCATGGCCCCCTCCCCTGCCACGGCGATGGCAGTCGAGACGCGGGAAAAGATGTCCGACGCCGGCTGAAGAGCCCGGACATAAAAAGAGCGCCTGCGGAACCCGACGCAGGCGCCCAGTTGGCGATGAGGCGCGTGCTCCGCGCCTCGCCTGGGAGATCAGAGATTGGCGAGCAATTCGTTGATGCGTGTCTCCGCATCCGTCAGCGCAGCATCGACCTCTTTCTGGCCGGAAATCGCCGCGCCCAGTTCCTCGCCGAGGATGTCCTGAATGGCGAACTGGCGCTGAACTTCCGACGGCAGCGGGCGGCCGAGTTCGGCGACCACGGAAATCGTGTCGCGATGCGGTAGAGTCTTGAACGCGTCGGATGTGATCACCGACTTGATGGTCGGCAGATGGCCGGTGCGCGACCATTCGAAATCATTGTCGACGAAGAATTTCAGGAACTTGGCGATGGCCGCAGTCTGTTCAGGCGTGCGCTCCTTGGCGGAGACTGCCCAGCTGTGGCCGTCGGCGAACTGCGCCTTGGCGCCGCCGAACAGTTGTGGATAGGGGTAGACCGCGTAGCCGCCCTTGTTCAGCGCGGTTCCCGCCGTCTTCGACGACGCATCATAATCGCCCACCACCCAGGTGCCGTTCAGGTGGACGCCGCCCTCACCCTGTAGGAAGGCGTTGATGGAGGCGCCGTAGTCGAGATCCTTGGTCGTGAGGTCCTTGTCGAAGATCGCCTTATACATCTCGACGACCTTTTTAGCCTCGGGCGTGTTGAGCTTGATGTTCTTGGGATCGGCGAAGAAATCCGAATCCTGCTGGAAGAGGTAGGTGTAGAAATTGCGCATGTAGAGCGCGGTTTCATTGGCGAGGTTCTGGACGAAATAAGGCTTGCCGGTCTTCGCCTTGAACTGCTCGGCCTGGGCGATCAACTCTTCCGGGCTCTTCGGCAAGATCGGCGTGCCATCGGCGTTGACGAGGCCGGCCTGTTTAAAGAGGTCCATATTGATGTGGTAGAGCATGGTCCATGTGTCGATCGGCAGGCCGTAGAACTTGCCGTCCTTGGTGACGCCCTTGACGGCGGCGTCGGTGAAGACGTCCTTGGAGACGCCGACCGAGGCGAGGATATCATCCAGCGGCTGCAAAAGCCCCTTCGACTGATAGTCCGACAGAGCGGATTCGTGGATCGTCACGATGTCGGGCGCGTCGCCGGAAGAAAACTGGGCGTTGAGCTGGTCGTAGCCCGGCCATTCCACCGTGGTCACGGTGACATGGACATCGGGATTATCGGCATTGAACTTGTTGATCAGCGAGGTGATGATGCCGCATTCGCCAACCGCCTTGGCGACGTCGGTGTTTTCGCCGAAGTCTGCTTCGCAGGCGCCGAAGAAGCGCTGCACGGTCAGTTCGACCGGATCGGCGAGCGCCGAAGAGGCCGTCATCAGCGCCAATGCCGAGATTGCGGCGCGCGCAGTGCGCAGGAATGTCGATCGCATCATAGTCTCCTCCATTGCGCCGGACCCTCCCGGTCCGGCTGTCGTTGAAACTCTCCCCGCTCAAGAGCGGGGCCTCCATAAACTCTGCTAACGCACGGCGGCGCCGGACACCGCCGTGACGATGTATTTCTGAAAGAACAGATAGACGACGAGGATCGGCGCGCCGGCGAACACCGCCTGCGCCATGAGATAGCCGATACCTTCCGACTGCGCGAAATTGGTCTGGGTCGAGGCCATGCCCACCGTCAGCGTGTACATGTCCTTCTTGGTCGCCGAGATCAGCGGCCAGAAATAGTCGTTCCAGGAGCCGAGAAAGGTGAAGATGCCGAGCGTGGCCTGCGCGGGCAGCGTCAGCGGCAAGAGCACTTTCCAGAAAATCCGGAAGCGGCTGGCATTGTCTAGCAAGGCCGCTTCGTCGAGTTCGCGTGGAATGGCGCGGAAATACTGCGTCATCAGGAACACGCCGAAGGCGCTGGACAGGCCCGGCAGGATCAGCCCCTGATAGGTGTTGTGCCATTTGAGCAGGCTGAAGATCTGGTGGCGCGCCACCAGGACCGCCTGTTCCGGCACTGCCAAACCCAGCAGCACGATGACGAACAGCGCGTCGCGCCCCCTGAAGTTCAGCCGCGCAAAGCCATAGCCTGCGAGCGACGACAGGACAAGCGTGCCCAGAGTCATGGCGATCGAGACGATCAGGCTGTTCATCACCCAACGGAACACCGCCGAGGTGTTGATGATGTTGAGATAGTTCTCGATCACATAGGGCGGGTGAAAGACCGAGTTGGGATCGACCATCAGCTCGGCATTGTTCTTGAGCGACAGGCCGATCACCCAGATCGCCGGAAGAACCATCAGCAGCGACAGCAGGATCGCGAGCCAGAGGATCACCCGGTCGCCCAGGCTGCGGCCATAGGCCGGCGAATTGGACAGGCCGCTCATCTGGCGTCTCCTTTTCGTCCGGTCAGCAGATATTGCGCCATCGCGGCGATCAGGATGATGATGAACAGGATTTCAGAGGCGGCGGCGCCCAGGCCGAGATCCCAGCGGCGGAACGCCGTGTCGTAGATGTAGAGCACGATCGGCTTGGTCAGGTTGTTCGGGCCGCCTTTGGTCATCAGCCAGGCCTGACCGAACAGCTGGAACTGCAAGACGATCTGGATGATCAGCACGAGCACGAAGGTCCGCTTGATCGAGGGCAGCGTGATCGCCGTCAGCGTCCGCCAGCGGCTGGCGTTGTCGAGCGCAGCCGCCTCGTAGATATCGGGCGGGATCTGCTGCAGCGCCGACAGAAACAGCATCATCGGCAGGCCGATACACCACCAGATTGTGGCGATGGCGATGCCGAACATGGCCAGATTGGGATCGGAGAGAAAGGCGGGCGCCGGTGCGTCGAACCAGCCGTAAATGGTGGCGAGCATGCCATATTTCGGAATGAAGACAATGCGCCAGATCAGGGTGACGATGGTGACCGACAGAACCGAGGACGAAAAGAACAGCGTGCGCATGACAGCGGCGCCCCGGGTGCGCCGGTTGAGCGCCAGCGCCAGGAACAGACCGAGCGCAGCAAGCGTCGGCGCGGTCAACAGCACGAAATAGAGCGTGTTCCAGACCGATTGCAGGAACACCTTGTCCTTGAACAGCCTGAGATAATTGCCAAAGCCGACAAAGCGACCGGTCGAGAAGGTGTCGGCCTTGTGAAAGCTCAGCCAGATGCCCCAGAACAGCGGCGCGACCAGCAGGCCGGTGAACACAGCGAGAAAAGGCGCGACAAAGAGTGCGTTTTTCCAATCCGGCGCGTTGATGTCGCGGCTCGAAATACGGAGAGGCCGGGTCTCAGCCATGGCCCGCCTCCCGCGCATGCCAGCCGCGGCCGGTTTCATCGAAGAGATGCGCCTTTGCGCCGTCGATGCGGAGCGAAATGCGCTCGCCGATCTTCAGCCGCGATTGCCCTTCGGCGGTGGCGGTCATGACCTGTCCCCCGGGCAGTCTGGCGTAAACGAGCGTGCGATCGCCGAGACGCTCCAGCACGTCGACAACGCCATCGACGTCGCCCTGGCCGGGGCCCGCGACGCCCACGCTTTCGGCGCGGATGCCGAGCGCCGTCTTGCCCGCGGGGGTGGAGGCCGCGTCGATCTCGGTCCTGACCCGAAGGCCGTCCGCCGCTTGCGCAACGAAGACGCCATCGATTGCTTCCAGCCTGTCGAGATCGATGAAATTCATCGCCGGCGCGCCGACGAATCCGGCGACGAACCGGGTGGCCGGGCGATCATAGATCTCCATCGGCGCGCCGATCTGCTCGATCTTGCGATTGTTCATCACCACGATGCGATCGGCGAGCGTCATCGCCTCGATCTGGTCATGGGTGACGAAAATCATCGTCGATTTCAGCCTCTGATGCAGTTGCGCAAGCTCGATGCGGGTGCGGGTGCGGAGCGCGGCGTCGAGATTGGAGAGCGGCTCGTCGAACAGGAAGGCCTTGGGCTCCTTGACCACGGCGCGGCCGATGGCGACGCGCTGACGCTGTCCGCCGGAGAGCTGACCCGGCTTGCGATCGAGCAGATGGCCGATTTCCAGCATGCGCGCGGCTTCCTGGATGCGGGCCGCGATCACGTCCTTGCCGACCGAGATGTTTTCGAGCCCGAACGCCATGTTCTGCCGCACGGTCATATGCGGATAGAGCGCATAGGACTGGAAGACCATGGCCACGCCGCGCTGGCCGGGCGGCAGCGCGTCGATGCGCTCGCCATTGATGCGGATCTCGCCGTCATCGACGCTTTCCAGCCCGGCAATCATGCGCAGCAGCGTGGACTTGCCGCAGCCCGACGGCCCCAGGAACACCACGAATTCGTGCGAGGGAATGGTGAGCGACAATTTGTCGAGCACCGTCAACGCCCCGAAGCGTTTGCTGACTTCCTTGATTTCGATCTCAGCCGTCACCGCAACCTCCTCCCGAGAAGTCCTGACGTTTCCACCTCTCAGACCTTGACCCGGATCATCTGGTAGGAATAGCCGGCGAAGTCGGCGCTGAGGCGACCGCCGTCGATGCGAGCCCCCTCCCCTTTCTTCGGAACGACATTGTCGGGATTGGCGGCGCTGTTGACGGCGCGGAGATCCGAATGCGTCATCACCTGATGATCGACGATGACGGGCGCATTGTCGCCGAAGCCTTCGATGCTGAATTCGGCCGCGACCGGCGCGTCCGAGCGGTTGACGATGAAGAAGGCGACATGGCCTGTCTCGGCGTCATGCACGGCGGAGACATCGAGGCTCGGCACCTCCCCGACGGCGGACGCGGAATAGGTCGGGCTTTCCACCGAAAGATCCAGCGCCCGGCCGCGCCCATAGAGCGAGGCGAACAGATAGGGATAGAAGGTCGTCTGCCGCCAGGCGGCGCCATTGGGCTCGGTCATGATCGGCGCGATGACATTGACGAGCTGCGCCAGGCAGGCGATGCGCACCACATTGGAGCGGCGGATGAAGGTGTTGAGGATCAGGCCGACCTGCAGCACATCCTCGAAATTATAGATGTCTTCCAGAAGCGGCGGCGCAAACGGCCAGCCTTCGGCGCCTCCGAGGATCTTCTTGTCCGGTTCGGCCGAGTGATACCAGACATTCCATTCGTCGAAGGAGATATAGACATTCTTCGATGAGCGCTTCTTGGCCTTGATGAAATCGATCACGCCGGCGACGGAGACGATATAGTCATCGAGCTTCTTGCTCTGGGCCAGGTAGTTGGCGGTGTCGCCGGCCTTGTTGTCGAAATACATATGCAGCGAGATGTAATCGACTTCGTTATAGGTATGGTCGAGAACCGTCGCTTCCCAGGAGGGATAGGTCGGCATCTTGGCGTTGGAGGAGCCGCAGACGACGAGCTCCAGCGATTTGTCGAAGGCGCGCATGGCCTTGGCGGTCTCATGGGCAAGCCGGCCATATTCATCGGCGGTCTTGTGGCCGATCTGCCAGGGACCGTCCATTTCATTGCCGAGGCACCAGAGCTTGATGTCGAAGGGCTCGGTGCGACCATTCTGGATGCGCATGTCGCTCCAATAGCTTCCGCCGGGATGATTGGTGTATTCGAGCAGATTGCGGGCCTCGTCGAGACCGCGCGAGCCGAGATTGACGGCCATCATCATCTCGGTGCCGACGGAGGAGCACCAGTCGGCGAATTCATGCAGTCCGACTTCGTTGCTTTCGGACGTGTGCCAAGCGAGGTCGAGGCGGACGGGACGGTTTTCCTTCGGGCCGACGCCGTCTTCCCAGTTATAGGCGGAGACGAAGTTGCCGCCGGGATAGCGCACAATGGGCACATTGAGCTCGCGCACGAGATCGATCACGTCGCGTCGCATGCCATTCTCATCGGCCGTGGCGTGGCCCGGTTCGTAGATGCCGGTATAGACGGCGCGGCCTAGATGTTCGATGAAGGATCCATACAGGCGCGGATCGATTTCAGAAACAATATAACGCGCATGCGCCGTAACGGTCGCCTTCATGCTATCCTCCCATACATATCATAGCCGATGATTTAAATCATCTTGAGTGATATCAATCATCATTTAGGCGGGGAGGTCAAGGCTATGCGGCTCAAAAATATGACTTTTGAAGGCCGGTGCGCCAGCTTTAGATGTCTAGTCCCTTGATATCGTTGAATATGTGTCCATATCGTAGAATGTGATTTTTAAAGCGTCCGGATGCGCAGCACGATGTCCTCGTCGTAATTGCCGAAACCGCGTCCAAAAATGTTGATGCCGCCGGGATGCCGGGCATCGTCGCGCACGCCGATCCGCACACGAATCGAGTGGTGATGGAGCAGATCGAGGTCGCCGATGGTGACGTCCGAAATCTTCACCCCGTCGACATAGGCGCCGTCAGCGGACACCCGCCAGTTCTTGAGCTTGCCATATTGCGAGCCCTTCAGCTTCCACCAGTCTGGCGTATAGACGCCACGCTTGTCGCCGAAATCGCCGGGCGACGTCCAGGTTCCAATCTCCTTGCCATTGATGGCGACCGTGATGTCGGAGGGCCAGTCGGCGCTGGTGCCGGGCACTTCGGAACTCAACTCCACCGCCAGTTCGAGATCGCGAATTTGGGCGCCGGTGAGCTTGGCATTGTTGGGAAATTGGTATTCGACATGGCCGCGCGTGAACCACAAAAGCCCGGCATTCATGCGGTCCGGATCGAGAAAGGCGTTGGGCACATCGAGCAGGCCGATGATGCCTTCCGTGGAACAGAGGCCGCAGGGCGCTGTCACCTCGAAGCCGGTATAGAGGCCGATCGGCATGGAGACTTCAATGACGTCGGTCTTCACCGCCTTGTAGGCGCTTTTGAAGACGACCAGCACTTCCTCATAGGTGGGATGGCAGATCTTCTGGCTGCCTTTGCGGGCCTTCTGGTTTTCCGTGCGGATCAAGCCGCCGTCTTCCAGAACCTGGATATTGGTGGAAACGGTGGATTGCGGAAGGTCCAGTTCGGCCGCGATGTCGTTGACATTCATCGGTCCCTTCTCGTGCAGCAGTTTCAGCATTTGCACGCGAAGGGGGGAAGCGAGACCCTTGAGGACGGTGGCGCCCTCCTCCGGCTCGATGACGAGGAAATTTCTGCTCATGAATGAAGGCGCGCCCGAACGAGTTGAGCGCCTTTCGTATCAGACTATTTGATCTAATCAAACAAATTTAGCGCTCACCCCGCACGACCGCTTCCGCCGAAAGCGCTGTCGCCAGCAGGTCGTCATCGCTATTGGGAAGTCCCGACAGCAAGAGGCCCACGGGCATGCCGGCATCGCCGAAGCCGCAGGGCAGCGAGACGCCGCACCAATCCAGAAAATTGCCGATCAGCGTGTTGCGCAGCGTCTTGCCATTCATGGCGAAAAACAGGTCGTCGTCCTGGCGCAGCGGTTCGATCAGCGGTGCGACATGCGGCAGCGTCGGCGTCAGCACCCATTCGCCAGGGGCAAGCGCAGCCGCAAATGCGGCTTGCATCGCCTGACGGCGCTCGAGAATGTGGAGGTAATCGGGAAGAGTGATACGTTCGCCGAAACGCGCGCGGGCGACGACGCGCGGGTCCATGCGCGCTGCGTCCGGTCCCGAAAGCCTCTCCTTGTGGAGAGCAAAAGCCTCGGCCGTCACCAGCGGTCCCCGCTCGGCCATCAGCGCGAAGATGTCGGAGATCACCGGAAAAGCCTGACGACGGATGACCGCGCCGGCGCGCGCCAGACGCTCCACTGCAGCCTCGAAGACCTTTACGACGCCCTCCTCGGCGCTGTCGAAAAAAACAGTGTCGGCGATGACGAAGCGTTGGCGAACGAGAGACCGTCTCGCAATCTGCGGCGCCGTGAGATTGCGCATGGCCGCATCGATCCAGACGGCGTCCTGCACCGTACGGCAAAGCGGACCGAGCGAATCCAGGCTCGTCGCGAGCGGATAGACGCCCTTCATCGAATAGCGGCCTCGCGTGGCTTTATAACCGACAATGCCGTTGAAGGCGGCGGGGATGCGAATGGAGCCGCCGGTATCGGTGCCCATCGCCGCAGGAACCAGACCAGCAGCTACCGCCGCCGCCGAACCGGACGAGGAGCCGCCGGTGATGCGATCGTCATTGACGGACGCCGGATTGCGCGGCGTCCCGTAATGAGGATTGAGCCCGAGGCCTGAAAAGGCGAATTCGCTCATATTGGTCTTGCCGACGCTCACCATGCCGGCGGCGGCCAAAGATCTGACGACATCGGCATCCTCTGTCGCCGGCGGCTGATCGGCGAGCGCCACGGATCCGGCGGTCGTCGTTACGCCCTCGACATCGAAGAGATCCTTCCAGGCGAAGGGAACGCCATCGAGAAGTCCCAGGCAGCGACCGTCGCGGATGCGGCTCGAGGAGGCCTCTGCTTCCGTCCTCGCCCGTTCGGGCGTGAGACAGGTGAAAATCGCCTGATCCGGATAATTGCCGATGGCGTCGAGCGTCTCCTCGATGAGGTCGCGCGGGTCGAGAGCGCCTGTCTGAATGGAGGCGGCAAGGCTCGCAATCGACTTACCCTTCTGCTCGATGCTCATTTGCAGTCTTCCCGTTTCTCTAGATGTCTGCGTTGCGATGCTTGTCGGAACGGTTGAGCGTTTAGGGGATGACGAGTCAAGATTATCCGACTTGAATTCGCTGCAGCGCCCCTCCCCTCCCCGGAAATCGTCAGAGACCGTCGGCGGCCGGCATCAGACGCGCCGCCGGCTTCACGTCGCGCGTGATCATCGAGGTCACGAATTTACGGACGCCCGGTAAACGGCAGATCACATCTCTCAGAAGCTGGTCCAGCCCGGGCATGTCGGCGGCCGCGATATGAAGTGTGTAATCCGCGTCCCCCGTGGTGGCGTGGCAACGTAAGATCAGCGGTTGCCGCATGACGGCTGCTTCGAACTGGTCGGCGAGCGTCAGATCGACCGAAACATGGATGAAGGCTTCGAGCGAAAAGCCGAGGCGCTTCGGGTCCAAAAGCGCGCGGTAGCCGGTGATGTAGCCCGCCGTTTCCAGTGTCTTGACCCGCGTCCAGCATGGCGTTTTCGACAGACCGACCATATCGGCCAGATCGGCGAATGAGGTCCGCGCGTCTTTTTCGAGCGCATGGAGTATTTTGCGGTCGATCTGGTCCATGGAACGATGTCCTGATGAATCGGAGGAATGAGAAACGTTGACCCGCACTTTGTCAGACCGGAGGGTGAATTCAAGACATTGTTCGTCCTGTCGCGGGATATGGTTGATACTTGAAATGTTCAGCGGGAGAAGCCGACATGAAGACCAAGCGCGACTATTACGACATGATCGAACAGCCCCAGATGCTCGATTACGGCGTCTATCTCAATTGCGATCGCCTGCTGACCTGTCAGAAGCCATTGGACGATCTCTGCAATGCAGACGAATTGCAGTTCCAGATCGTTCATCAGGTCGAAGAACTCTGGATGAAGCTGATCTGTTACACGCTCGTCGATGTCATTGGCTATCTCAAGGAGGCCAACACGCATCGTGTGGTCACGCTGATGGGCCGCGTTCACCGCCTGATGCGGCTGATGACCGAGCAGCTCGACGTGCTCGAAACCATGTCGCCGAAGGAATATCAGGAAATCCGCCTGCAGCTCGGAAACGGCTCCGGGCAGGAATCGCCCGGCTTCAAGCTTCTGCTGCGTATGCCCTATGATCTCTGGGATGCGTTCAAGGCAAGCTATCTCGACGGCAAAGGCCTGACGGTCAAGGATGTCTATGACGGCAAATATGACCATGGCGACAGCTATGTGGCCGCCGAGGCGCTGGTGGAATTCGACGAACTGTTCCAGAAATTCCGCGCCAACCATGTCTATCTCATCCAGCGCTCCATCGGTCTCGGCTCCAGATCGCTGAAGGGCCGTCCGGTCGATATTCTCCAGGCGGGCGCCCGCCACCGCTTTTTCCCCGAACTCTGGGATATCCGCGCCGAGATGACGGACGCCTGGGGCGCTTCTTACGGCGTGGTGCGCGAGGCCATCCACGACAAAGCCGAGGCCGGATGCTGATGGCCGGCTACTTCCTGTATCACTCGATCGGCCACTTCCCTGGCAAGGAGGAAGAGACGCAGGCGGCGTTGGCCGCCTTCGCCAGGGATTGGTCGAGCCTGGACGACGAACAGTGGCCGAAGGCGCTCGCGGCGCGAAGCCGTTTCGTCAACACATGGGAAGATCTGATCGGCGCCGCTAGAGGGTCCATGACCACCACGGAGAATGTCACCGTGGCCCTTGCAAGCGTGATTGGCGGGTTACCGCCGGAGCGTCTGCGCGGCAAGCGCATTCTGATTGCCGAGGATTGTTTTCCGAGCCTGCACTTTTTGTTGGCCGGCCTGGCTGAAAGCCGGGGCTTCCGGTTGGACACTGTGGGAAAGCGTCCCGGCGCCGATTTCGTCGAGGATGAGGATTTCCTGGCAGAACTGGGCTCGGATGTGGCGGTGGCGCTGGTGACGTGGGTCACCTCCACGGCGTCCAAGCGCGCCAATCTCGACGCTATTCTGACGAAGGCGCGCCAGGCGGGTTCGCTCGTCGCCGTCGATATCACCCAGGGCGTCGGCATACTCGACTTCAAGGTCGGCGATTGCGACGTCGTGTTCGGCTCGTCGCTGAAATGGCTGTGCGGCTATTCCGGGGCCGGCGCGCTTTATGTCCGGCCTGAACTTCTGCGCACAGTGAAGCCGGACTTGCGCGGCTGGTTCAGTCAGCCCAACCCCTTCAACTGGTCGCTGGATACGTTCGCCTATGCGCCGGATGCGCGGCGTTTCGATCACGGCACGCCGGCGGTGTTGGCTGCCGTCGCCTCACAGCCGGGCCTCGATTTTGTGATGAAGAGTGGCGTGGCGGCATTGCGGGCGCACAATCTCGCTCTTTCTGACATGTTGATCGAGGCGGCGAGGGACCTCGGCTTACCGCTGGTTTCGCCACACGATCCGAACCAACGTGGCGGCAGCGTGATGATCAAGGCGCAAAGCCCAGATCATGCGGCCGACATGGTTTCGGCCGCAAAGCGGAAACAGATCTATCTCGATCATCGCGGCGCGGTGTTGCGCCTGTCGCCGGGGATTTCCACCACCACGGTGGAAGTCGAGATTTTGATTTCGACGCTCCACTCTATCCTCTGATTGTCGCGCCGGGCGGATTGCCCGGCGCTTCTGCTATCAGGCGCTCGCCGGCGGCCTGTAGCTGTTTCTCGATGTCGAGAATTTTTTGGCACGCCAGGCTTCCAGCGCCGCTTGCGCCTCCGAAAAAGTCGGAAACATTTCCACTGCCAGGCGACCGCGTTGGCCGATGCGCCCCCAGCGTCGTTCAAGCCTTATTCCGCCAAGAAGATCGCCGGTAATTTCGAGAGCGTAGAAGCGGGCCATGTTTCGGCGCGGATCCCGCCTTTCGCCATAGAGGATAATGTCGTTCTTTCTCATGCCGACACTATCTTATAGCCAGGATTCACGGTCCAATCAGTTGTTTGAATCGGTCGGCGGCATCGATTCATTTCGGTGATGGAAGCGGGCGGGTAGGACGGTGTTTCTGGGGAGAAATCGATGTTGGCCGCGGCCAACTTTTTGGCGTTTGGCGCCAATTCCGAATCGTGTCATAACGCGGTACGGTTTTTTTACCATAAACGTCTAGTTTCCGTATCAGGACGCAAACCGTTTTACGAAGGAAATTCGACTTGACCGCAAACACCGTTGCGACGACCGATGTTCGTATCGAGCGCCAGGCTAAACAGCTTTCGCGCCAATTGAAACTCCTGTCGGAACATCTGTTTCCGCCGCAGTCGCAGAAAAACCTCCGCACATTCTCTTCCGGCGAAGCCGCGCAGCTGATCGGCGTCTCCGATGGGTATCTGCGCCAGCTGTCGCTGGACGGAAAAGGACCGGCGCCGGATGTCACCAGCAGCGGTCGACGCTCCTACACGCTGGCGCAGATCAACGAGCTGAGGCGGCATCTCGCTGCCGTCAAGCCGAAGGATGCCCTGACATTCCTGCCGCATCGTCGTCCGGGCGAGAAGCTGCAAACGATTGCGGTCACCAATTTCAAGGGCGGCTCCGCAAAGACCACGACGACGCTTTATCTCGCGGAGTTTCTGGCGCTGAGCGGCTATCGTGTGCTGGCGGTTGACCTCGACCCGCAGGCGTCGCTGTCTTCTATGCTCGGCGTACAGCCTGAGTTCGATCTGCGCGACGGCGACACCCTTTATGGCGCGATCCGCTACGACAATGAACGGCGCAGCCTTAAAGACATCATCCGCAAGACCTATTTCGATGGTCTCCACTTGGTGCCGGGCAATCTCGAACTGATGGAGTTCGAGCATGAGACGCCGCGCGCGCTCGCCGATCGGCGGAACACGCAGAGCGAACCTTTTTTCCGCCGCGTCGGCGCGGCGATCGCCGAGGTGGAGGCCGATTACGACATCGTCGTCATCGATTGCCCGCCGCAGCTCGGCTATCTAACGCTGGGCGCTGTGTGCGCCTCGACCGCCATGCTGATCACCATTCATCCGCAGATGGTCGACGTCGCCTCGATGTCGCAGTTTCTGCTGATGACATCGGATCTGCTTGCGGTGGTCCGCAAGGCGGGCGGCGATCTTTCGCACGACTTTATCAAATATGTCGTGACGCGCCACGAGCCGTTCGATGGCCCGCAGTCGCAAATCGTGGCGCTGTTGCGCAGCCTGTTCTCCGACGATGTGCTCACGGCCACGATCCTCAAGTCGACGGCGATTTCCGATGCTGGCCTTTCCAAGCAAACGCTTTACGAAATCGAGCGCGGCCAAGTGCGGAAGTCCACCTATGACCGCGCGCTGGAATCGGTCAACGCCGCCAATTCCGAAGTGCTTGCCAATATCCTCAAGGTCTGGGGGCGCAAATGAGTAGGAGAACGACGCTCAGCGGAATCTTCCAGCAGTCGGTAGAGGGGTTGGCCGCGGCCAACTTCGATGATCGGGAAGAGCCGCGCGGCCCCGCAGGTCCGGTTAAGTCCATGGCCCTGACCTTGGGCCGGATGGAGGATGAGGCGAAGGCGCTGCAGGAGGCGCTGAAATCCGGTCATCATGTGCAGGATCTCGATCCCGCTTCGATCGATCCATCCTTCGTGCGCGACCGTCTGGAAGAGATCGAGTTCAGTGAAGACGATCCGTTTGTCCGCTCGATCGCGGAAAATGGACAGGAAGTGCCGATTCTCGTGCGTCCGCATCCCACGGAGGAGGGGCGCTATCAGGTCGCTTATGGGCATCGACGGCTCAAGGCCGCCATGGTGCTGGGCATCAAGGTCAAGGCTGTCATCCGAGAATTCGACGACCAGTCGTTGGTGATTGCGCAGGGCATCGAAAACGGTGAACGAAAGAACCTGTCCTATATCGAGCGCGTCGCTTTTGCGCTTGCACTGGAGCAAAAGGGTTTCCCCCGACACATCATCATGAGGGCTCTGTCGACCGACAAGACCGAGCTGTCCAAAATGCTCTCGGTCGCCGCCAATGTTCCTGCTGAGCTGATAAAGCTGGTGGGATCGGCCCCCAGCATCGGCAGGCGGAAATGGCTGGCATTGTCGGAAGCGCTGACGCCGAAGACGCTGGCCGCTGCGATCACCCGACTTGGAAAAGCGGATGCGCGGGCGCTGGCGTCGGATGAGCGTTTCGAACTGACCCTGGCTACGGTGACTGCGCGAGAAGAACCGGAAGCGACAGCCGTGCAATGGGCGCCGAAATCGGGCGGCGACATGGCCGCGAGCATGAAGGCTGGGAGGAAAACATTCGTTCTCTCCCTGAAATCGGCGGAGGCCGCTGCCTTCGGAGATTTTCTGTCGAAGAGGCTGGACGCACTCTTCGAAGACTACAAGAAGACCAGAGGAGACTGACGCAAAAGAAAAAAGGCCCCCAAAACGTCGCCGCCGTGGAAGCCTCTCTTTGATTGAGCCCTTGGAGAATCGCATTCCCACGAAAATTAGTCAAGCGTATTCGGCGCCAGTTTGGCGGATAGATTTCTTTTGCCTTTAGAAAGGTGAAAGAGAATGCGGATCGGACAGATAACGACGCCCTTCGGGCGGCGGCCGGCGAAGCTTGCGCTGATCAAACGTCAGATCGATGTGAGCGAAGCGCCCAGGGACAGGGCGGTCGACAAGTGGAAGGTGTTTCGCGACGTCTGCGAAGCCAAGTCGCTGTTAGCCCTCAACGACCGGCCTTTGGCCGTACTGAGTGCATTGCTGAGCTTCTATCCCGAGCCGGAACTGGCGGACGGGCAGGGGCTTGTCGTGTTTCCGTCAAATGCCCAGCTGTCGTTGCGCGCCAACGGCATTTCCGGCGCGACGCTTCGACGCGCCCTGGCGGCGCTTGTGGAGGCTGGATTGATCATTCGTCGCGACAGCCCGAATGGCAAGCGCTATGCCCGACGCGGACAGGACGGCGACATTGAAACGGCCTTCGGTTTCAGCCTTGAACCCTTGCTAGCCAGAGCCGATGAACTGGCGCTCTTCGCCCAAAAGGTCGCCGTCGAAGCCGCACAGCTCCGAAAAGCGCGTGAAAGGCTGACGCTATTGCGTCGCGATCTGCGCAAGCTGATCTCAGCAGGGATCGAGGAGGAGGCGAACGGCAATTGGCTGGAATTCGAAGAGCGCTATGTCGCCATTGTCGCGCGTATCCCGCGCAATTCCGACACCGAAGCCGTCGAACATCTAGAGCGGCATCTGCGCCATTTAATGGACGATGTGTCCAAGACGCTGAAAAGTCAGCTTAAATCTGAAAATATGATCAGCAATGACAATCAAAATGAGCGTCACATACAGAATTCAAATACCGAATCCACCAATGAACTTGAACCCGCTCCAGAAAAAAAGCAGGGCGCAAGGGCTGCACCAGAACTGAAAACTCTGCACCCCGGCTTGAAAGCCTTTCCGCTCGGATTGGTGCTGCGAGCTTGCCCGCAAATCGGCGATTATGGGCCGGGAGGCGTGATTGCGAACTGGCGCGACCTGATGGCGGCAGCCGTCGTGGTTCGATCGATGCTGGGCGTCAGCCCCTCGGCCTATCAGGAGGCTTGTGAGGTCATGGGATCCGAAAATGCCGCCACGGCCATAGCCTGTATTCTGGAGCGGTCTGGCCATATCAACTCTGCCGGAGGCTATCTGCGCAGTCTGACCGCCAAGACCCGGCAAGGCGAATTCTCGCTGGGACCTGCGCTGATGGCCTTGCTGAAAGCGAATGGTCAGCCGGCGTCGTCGAGGGCGGGATAGACTGTGTTTTCGCCCCGTCACGACACTTCGAACTGGCTTGCAAGCGCGCTCGTAAGTTGCGAGGCGAAGCGGGCGGCGGCGACGGGGAGGGTGCGGCCCTTCAACTGGCCGAGATAGAGAATGCCGGCCGGCACGTCGCGACTGTCCAAGGGGCGGGAAATCAGCCGACCCGTCGAGGTCTCATCGGAGAGGCCGATCGGAATCTGGAAGGTGATGATGTTCTCCGCCACCGCGTGGTTGCGGAGGAATTCGAAATTGTCGGACTGGATGACCGGATCGATACGGACTCCGGTGATGCGCATTGCAATGTCCAGGAGATGCCGGACGCCGTAGGCGGTGGTTGGCAGTGAGACCGGATGGTCTACGCATTCAGAGAGGCGCAACGTCGTTTTCGACGCCAGCGGGTGATCCGGCGACATCACGACATGCACCGGTTGGCGCACCCTGATCAGCGTCATGAAATCCGTGAGGCGAACGGGCTCGAACACCACGGCGAGATCGGCGCTGTGATCGACGAGCGCCTGCTCGGCGGCTTCGCGGTCGCGCAGGTGGACGCCGAAGGTCACATTCGGATGTTCCTTCCGATAGAGCGCGATCTGGCTCGGCAGGAAATAGGGCAGAAGCGCCTGGCTGCAGGCGATCGAGACGTGTCCGCGTCTGACGCCCGAGAGGTCGGCGATCTGTGATCGCACCCGCTCCATGTCGGACAACTGATTGCGGATATGATGGATGTAGATCTCA
The DNA here is from genome assembly GCF_005222915.1 of Rhizobium sp. FKL33. GTDB lineage: Bacteria > Pseudomonadota > Alphaproteobacteria > Rhizobiales > Rhizobiaceae > Rhizobium_E. The sequence goes on along the minus strand of NZ_STFX01000006.1, from coordinate 76,578 downwards.
CCGGCGGCTGACAGACGCACCCCATGCGGCAGGCGTTCGAAAATCGGCACGCCGAGCTCCTCCTCCATCGCCAGAATTCGGCGATTGAGGGCTGTCGACGTGATGGCGAGCGTATCGGCGGCGGCTCTGATCGAGCCCGCCTTCACCACGGCGTCGATATAGCGGATGGACGAGAGATAACGCACGATCAGCCTTTCCCGCCTGCTGCACTATTTGCAGCAGCCTAGCCAAAACATAGCACAAGACAGAAGCGCGTCCATCTGGATTACTGGCCGGGAAATTCAAGACGCGTCCGGAACCAGAGGCGCGCCGTGGGTCTAACAAAAACGGGGAACTTTCGCATGTCCAAGATCCTGATGCCCAATCGCCGCCAGTTTCTTCACACCACTGCCGGTCTCGCCGGCGCAGCCGCCCTTTCCGGACTTTTGCCCGCAGCCCCGGCGCGCGCCGCCGGGCTGACGGTCGGCTTCATCTATGTGGGCCCCAAGGACGATTTCGGTTATAACCAGTCGCATGCCGAAGGCGCCGCCGCGGTCAAGGCGATCGAAGGCGTCACCGTGGTCGAAGAGGAACAGGTTCCCGAAACCGTCGACGTTCAGAAGACCATGGAAAGCATGATCGGCTTCGACGGCGCGACGCTGCTCTTCCCGACATCCTTCGGCTATTTCGATCCGCATATCCTGGCTTTGGCGCCGAAAAACCCGGCCGTTCGTTTCGAGCATTGCGGCGGCCTGTGGACCCCCGACAAGCCCAAGAATGTCGGGTCCTATTTCGGCCATATCGGCATGGGTCAGTATCTCAACGGCATCGCCGCCGGCCATGCGACCAAGTCCAAGAAGATTGGTTTCGTGGCCGCCAAGCCCATTCCCCAGGTGCTGCTCAACATCAATTCCTTCCTGCTCGGCGCGCGCGCTGTCGATCCCACCATCACCTGCCAGGTCATCTTCACCGGCGAATGGTCGCTGGCGGTGAAGGAAGCCGAGGCCGTCAATGCGCTCGCCGATCAGGGCGTCGATGTCGTCACCTGCCATGTGGACGGTCCCAAGGTGGTGATGGAAACCGGCGCGGGCCGCGGAATGTATCTCTGCGGTTACCATGCCAACCAGAGCGCGCTTGCGCCGGAAAAGTATCTTACCGGCGCCGAATGGAACTGGGCCAAGGTGTACACCGACATGGTCAAGACGACGCTGTCGGGCGGAACGATCGACAATTTCGTGCGCGGCGGCCTCGCCGACGGATTCATCAAGATGAGCCCGCTCGGCCCGGCCGTCTCCGAAGCGGCCCGCACTCAGTTCGAAGCGGTCAAAGCCGAGATCCTCAAGGGTGGTTTCGCCGCCATCAAGGGCCCGCTCAAGGACAACAAGGGCAAGGTCGTGGCGACTGCGGGGCAGGCCTTCGTCGAGACGGATGTCGCGCTCGAAAGCATGGACTACCTCGTGGAAGGCGTCGTCGGCTCCACCTCCTGAAACAGCGGTTGAAGACCGGAGGGCAGACCATGAGCATGCAGGTCGAACAGGCGGCTGCGTTCGCCGGACGGACGGGCTTCCTCAGCGAAGCCGCGGCGCGACGCATTGAGGCGGCGCTTCTGCCGCTCGGGGCCTTGCTGGCTGGATTGGCGGCGTTCGCCATCTTTCTGGCCGCGCTCGGCAAATCGCCCGTCGAATTCTATCTTCTGGTCTACAAAGCCGGCTTCGGCACCGCCTTTTCGTGGACCAACACTTTGGCGCGGGCGGCGCCGCTTCTGCTCGCCGCCCTCTGCGTCGCGCTGCCGGCGCGGCTCGGTCTCGTGATCATCGGCGGGGAGGGGGCCATCGTGCTGGGCGGCGTCGCGGCGGGCGTTGTCGCCATGCTTGCGCCGGGTTTGCCGGCGCCCCTCGGCATTGGCTTTATGGCGATAGCCGCCATGGCCGTCGGCGGTCTGTGGATCGGCGGGGTCGGCGCGCTTCGCCAGTTGCGCGGCGTCAACGAGACCATCTCAAGCCTGTTGATGGCCTATATCGCCATCGCGCTGATGAACCACCTGATCGAAGGTCCTTTCCGCGATCCCGCCAGCTTGAACAAGCCCTCGACAGCGCCACTGCCTGAGGCGTGGCGGATCGGCGAAATTCCGGGAATGGGCGTGCATTGGGGCCTCGCGGTCGGCATTCTCGCCTGCCTTGTCAGCTGGGTGCTGATCGAGCGGACGACCCTCGGCTTTGCGGCCCGCATCGTCGGCGGCAACGCCCGCGCCGCCCAGATCCAGGGCCTGCCGACGGCGGTGTTGGCCATCGGCTTCACGGCTCTCGGCGGCGCTTTCGCGGGCCTGGCGGGCATGTTCGAAGTCGCGGCCGTTCATGGTTCGGCCAACGCCTCGCTGGCCGCAGGCTATGGTTACACGGGCATCCTCATCGCCTTTCTCGCTCGACACAATGGCCTGGCCATCATTCCCGCCGCAATTCTTCTTGCCGGTTTCGAGGCGTCGAGCGGGCTCGTGCAGCGGCGAATGGATCTGCCCGATGCGACGGTTCTGGTGCTGGAGGGCATGGTCTTTATCGCCATCCTCCTGTCGGACTCGTTTCAGGGCCGGTTGCGCTTTCTGGCGGCTTTCGAACGGAGGCAGGCATGACGGATGATATCGGCCTCTGGGGCGTGCCCCTCGCCATTCTCGGCGGCGCGATCCGCGTCTCCACCCCCTTCATCTTCGTCTCGATCGGGGAGTGCCTGACGGAACGTTCGGGACGCATCAATCTCGGTCTCGAGGGCACGCTGGTCTTCGGCGCCATGAGCGGTTATGCGGTGGCCTATCACACGGGCTCTCCCTGGCTGGGAACGCTCGCGGCAGCCTTTGCCGGCCTGCTGTTTGGCCTCTTGCATGGTTGGATCTGCAAGCTGCCGCGCGTCAACGACATCGCCATCGGCATCGCTCTCATGATCTTCGGAACCGGGCTCGCCTTCTTCTTCGGAAAGCCCTATGTGCAGCCCGTCGCGCCGGATCTTCCGGCCATTCCGCTCGGTTTCTGGTCGGGCATTCCACAGGTCGAGGCGGCGCTCAACGTCAATGTACTGTTCCTTGTTGGCGTCGTCCTGGCATTCGCCGCGGCCTGGATGCTGAAGAACACCCGCATCGGCCTGACCATCCGCGTCACCGGCGACAGCGCTGACGCCGCCCGCGCCATCGGCATCGATGTGAACCGCGTACGGCTCTGGTCCACGGCGGCCGGAGGCGCGCTCGCAGGCGTCGGCGGAGCCTATCTCTCGCTCTACTATCCCGGCAGCTGGAACGAAGGCATTTCCTCCGGCCAGGGTTTGATGGCGGTGGCGCTCGTCATTTTCGCCCGCTGGAACCCGGTCAATTGCCTCTACGCCTCCTTGCTGTTCGGAGGGGCGGGAGCGCTCGGTCCGGCGCTGCAATCGGTCGGCGTCACCAGCGGCTACTATCTGTTTTACGCCGCGCCTTACGTGCTCACCCTTGGGCTGCTCGTCGCCACCAGCTCGCCGACCCAGGCGATGCCGTCGGCTCCGGGCGAACTCAGCATCACCAAATAGACACGCGCCGCAACCGGCGGCAAGCGCATGGAGACCTTGATGACCACCATTCAGGCCGATCCCTATCTCTGGCCCTATAACGGCGATCTCAGGCCGGAAAACACCGCTTTGATCATCATCGACATGCAGACGGATTTCTGCGGTCCGGGCGGTTATGTCGACAAGATGGGTTACGACATCTCGCTCACCCGGGCGCCGATCGAGCCGATCAAGACGGTGCTCACCGCCATGCGCGCCAAGGGCTATCACATCATCCATACCCGCGAAGGCCATCGGCCAGACCTTTCCGATCTGCCGCCGAACAAGCGCTGGCGGTCGCGTCAGATCGGGGCCGGCATCGGCGACGCCGGGCCTTGCGGCCGCATCCTGGTGCGCGGAGAGCCCGGCTGGGAGATCATCGATGAACTCAAGCCGCTGGACGGCGAGCCGATCATCGACAAGCCCGGCAAAGGCTCCTTCTGCGCCACCGATCTCGAATTGCTCCTGCGCACGCGCGGCATCGAGAATATCGTACTCTCGGGCATCACCACCGATGTCTGCGTGCACACCACGATGCGCGAAGCCAATGACCGCGGCTTCGAATGCCTGCTGCTGGAGGATTGCTGCGCCGCCACCGACCCCGGCAACCACGCCGCCGCCATCAAGATGGTGAAGATGCAGGGCGGCGTGTTCGGCTCGGTCTCGGACAGCGCTAAATTCGTCGAGGCGCTGCCATGAGAGTTCCGCCGCTTCAGCAGGATACGCCGTCGCGCGCCATCGGCGTCGAGACGATCGGCATGACCATGCGCTTCGGATCTTTCACGGCCTTAAAGGATGTGTCGATCCGGGTCGCGGCCGGGTCTTTTCACGTTCTTCTCGGCGAAAACGGCGCCGGTAAATCCACCCTCGTCAAATGCATGATGGGCTTTTATCACCCGACGTCGGGGCAAATGGCGGTCGAGGGGCGTGAAGTGGAGGTGCCGGATCCGCGCGCGGCGCATGATCTCGGCCTGGGCATGGTCTATCAGCACTTCACGCTGGCGCCGTCGCTGACGGCGGCGGAAAACCTGGTGATCAGCCGTAACGACGCCCCCTCCCGCATCGATTGGCAGAGGGAGCGCGCGGCGCTTTCGGCCTTCATGTCCACCATGCCGTTTGCCGTTCCCCTGGACGTACCAGTCGGCAGACTGGCGGCCGGGGAAAAACAGAAGCTGGAATTGCTCAAGCAGCTCTATCTCGGCCGCCGGTTTCTCATTCTCGACGAGCCGACGTCTGTGCTGACACCGGCCGAGGCGGATGAATTGCTGGGCATGGTCCGCGGTTTGACCACAGCCGGAGACCTCACCTGCCTGATGATTTCCCACAAATTCCGCGAGGTGACGGCTTTCGCCGACGAAGTCTCCGTTCTCAGGCGGGGCGAGCATGTCGGCGGCGGCAAGGTTTCCGATCTCTCAACCGCGGACATGGCCGCGATGATGATCGGTGAAAAGGAGCTCGTGCGGCCAGCCGCCCGTGTGGCGATCGACGGCAAACCCGTTCTTAAGATATCAGGCGCGAAGGCGTCAGATCGCTCGGGCCTGAAGACGATCGACATCGCCGATCTCCAGGTCAAATCCGGCGAGATCGTCGGCATCGCCGGCATTTCCGGCAATGGCCAGATGGAGCTGATGGAAATGCTTTCAGGCCAGCGTCCGCTGTCCGCGGGCCAGATCCGGGTCGGAGAGGCGTCATTTCGCGCCACCCGCGGCGAGGTGAGAGCGCTGAATGTGCGCTTTCTGCCGGAAGAGCCGCTGCGCAACGCCTGCGCGCCCAAGATGAGCGTCGCCGAAAACATCTTCTTCCGTGATTTCGACTTTGCCGCCGGCGCATCGAAGTTCTGGCTTGAAAGCCGCCGCATGGCGGCGCTGGCCGCCCGGCTGGTCGGCGAATACAAGGTGAAGACAGCCTCGCTCGATACGCCGATATCCTCCTTGTCGGGCGGCAATGTGCAGCGCGCCGTGCTCGCGCGCGAACTCAACGGAGAGGTCGATCTCCTTCTCATCGCCAACCCCTGTTTCGGGCTGGATTTCTCGGCGGTCGCCGATATCCGCGCCCGCATCATGGCCGCCCGCAACGCAGGCGCGGCGGTGCTGCTGATCAGCGAGGATCTCGACGAGATCCTTGAGCTTTCTGATCGCATTCTGGTTATGTCGGAAGGATCCGTCGTCTTTGAAACCCAGGCGGCGGGCGCTGATATCGGCGAGATCGGGAAACACATGGCGGGACATCACTGATGGCGACGATCAAGGCGCGACCCTTCGATTTCACCCTGGTTCCGGCGAAAACGGCGCTCATCGTCATCGACATGCAGCGCGATTTCATCGAGCCGGGCGGTTTCGGCGCAACGCTCGGCAACGACGTCTCCCTGCTTCAGGCCATCATTCCCGCCACCGCCAGGCTGATTGCCGGCTTTCGCAAGGCGGGACTGCCGGTCATCCACACCCGGGAGTGCCATGCGGCAGACCTCTCCGACTGCCCTCCGGCGAAACGGACGCGGGGCAAACCGTCCCTGCGCATCGGTGATCCCGGTCCCATGGGCCGCATTTTGATCGCGGGCGAAGCGGGCGCCGATATCGTGGACGAGCTCTATCCGGTCGAGGGTGAAACGGTCATCGACAAGCCGGGCAAGGGGGCTTTCTATGCGACGCCGCTCGGCGACATCCTGGCGGCGAAGGGCGTCTCCCAACTGGTGTTCGCCGGCGTGACCACCGAAGTCTGTGTGCAAACCACCATGCGCGAGGCCAATGACCGTGGCTATGAGTGCATTCTCGCCACCGACGCCACCGAAAGCTATTTCCCCGAATTCAAGATAGCCGCCATCGACATGATCACCGCGCAAGGCGCGATCGTCGGATGGGCGGCCACTGTCGATGAGATTGTCGAGGCCCTTGATGACTGAACCGCTGCATATCGCGAACTTCCTGTCGGGCGACTGGCGTCATTGCGCTTTTGAATATTTTCGCGAGGGGGTGGAAATTTGCCGTCTGGTGCGCGGCGAGCCGGAACTGGCGCTGCTGCGCTACGCTCCCGGCGCGAGCGTGCCGAAGCATCTGCATGCCGGCCTTGAAACGATACTGGTGCTCGAAGGCTCGCAAACCGATGAACATGGCCATTACGGCCCGGGATCGCTGGTCGCCAATGCCGAGGGCACTGTTCACTCAGTCGCCTCGCAGGAGGGCTGCGTGGTTCTTATTCAGTGGACAAAGCCGGTGCAGATTCTCTGATTGCCGGCACCACGGCCTCTATCGGTCCGGCGCTAGCTTCAACTCAACACGGGCGCCCATCCATGGCTGAAACCAGTAGCAAGGATCCTTGGTATATCTGTCACCGTTACAGAGGATGATGAGTTTACCTGGAACATCGTCCAGAGAAGGCTCTGCGGGTAGTCGCTCGGACAAAACAAGCCCGATGCCTGTCCGCTTCGCCCATAGACATGGGGGCAACGCAAAGCGGCGCCGCTATCGTGACAGTGTTGTGAAGTCTCTTAAGGATTATTTTCGGAATTAGTGTTGTCTAATGAGGTGAAGAAGGGACATATGCTCATTGGGGCGCAAAATATGCGATTTCAATACGAGATCACGATTGCCAAACCGCGATTGCATGCATGCTCCCTCTATTTTCGGGCCAACTGTCTGGGCGGACGCTGCTCGGCGAGACGCGTATGGCGGTTGAGCTGCGAAAGCAGACTTTATTCCAAAGCCTCGTTCCTCCATTAGCCGGGACTACGACGCATCATGATCACACTGATTTACAATACGCCGCCCGCCATCCTCGGCATCGCCTTCGTTCTGATCAGCGCCGCAATCTCGGTGATCGGCGTGGAGATCGTCGGCAGGATCGAGCCGCTCGACTTGCGGCATACCTACAACGACATTGTCGGTTTCGTCATTGCCGTAGTTGGCGTCGTCTATGCCGTGCTTCTGGCGTCCGTGGCGATCTCCGCCTGGGAAAGTTACGATAAATCGGTTGCAATCGTGGAGCGGGAGGCGGGCACGCTGGGCGACATTGCCCGGCTCGCACAAGGACTTCCGCCTCCGAACGCTGCGGAGGCGCGGCGACTGGTGCTGGCCTATGCGGATACGGTCGTAAAAAAGGAATGGCCGACGATGCTGAACGGCGAGAGGCCGAGTGAAGCCTGGCCCGACGTCCGCAATATCCAGACGTTCGTTCTCGGCCTCGATCCAAAATCGCCCAGGGACGTGGTTCTCCAGGAGCATTTACTGACATCCCTGACAGATCTTTTCGATGTTCGGCGCGAACGGATGGCGATGGCGGACTACGGCATCAACGGCATCGTCTGGACGGTGGTGATTGTCGGCAGCTTCACGCTGATCGGTGTCTGCCTCATGTTCGGATTGGAAAAGCGTCGCCACCAGATTCTCTGTAGTTTCCTGTCGGTGTCGACGGCCCTGGTCATCTTCATGATCATCGAGATGGACCGGCCCTTCCTGGGGGCGATGGGCGTTTCGAGTTACGCAATCGAATACACCGCCGACATCATTTCCAACTTCTCTGGCTGACAGCGGACGGATCGACGGCGTTCACGCCGGGTTCGGACGTCGCCTCGGAGAAAATCGGTGCAGTGCGTCTGATTCGCGCTGCCATGCCGCGCCGCAACAGACGTAACGGCGGTTGAGCGCCGCGAAAATTGCTTCGCGCTGTTTTGAAACAGTCTTCCCGGTGAAAATATCGCGCTTCAGCGCTTCTTTGACCGAACGTAATAACCACGTGAATTGATTGCGCTATTGATGAATTATATTCGAATAAATAGATGAATGGAGCTGAAATGTCCGACGAGTTCGCGAAGCCAAGCTTGTCACGTTGTATTAAATGTGTTGGAAACTCATGTTAGAAGATGAAAATCAGTTTTTGATTTGGTTCTGTGTCGCGTCTGTAAGTGGAGTTCCATGACAAAATTTTAGAATAGATGCCGCTACTTGCTTGGGGGGCGCAGTGGTTTCTTTGCGTTTTGGTCGTGATATCATTGCAGACCTCCGCGCCCGCGAGTCGGAATGGCTCGTTACCAACGGCATTGGGGGCTATGCCTCCGGCACGATTTCCGGCATTCCGACCCGCGGCTATCACGGTATTCTCGTCGCCGCCCTGAAGCCTCCCGTCGATCGCAGGGTCTGCGTTCCGGCCCTGGTCGAAGTCCTGCATGTCGAGGGACGCGAGATCGCTCTTTCCGGTCTGCGCTGGAGCGACGGCTCGATCGCACCGGACCCCAGCCCGTCGCTGCTCACGTTTCGTCTCGAGGGGTTGCTGCCGATCTGGCGCTACGATTGCGCCGGCGTCGTTTTCGAAAAATGCCTCTGGATGGACCATGGCGCGAATGTGACGCGCGTCCAGTATCATCTCCTCTCCGCATCCGGTCCGGCGACCCTCAGCGTTGGCGTTCTTTCAGACGCCCGCGATTACCATGGGCGCAGCTTTTCGTCCGACTGGCGGCCGGACATCTCGACAGGCGATGGCTTCCTTCAGGTGCGCACCGGCGACGTCGACCTGTTTGCGCGCATGCCCGGCGCTCATGTCGCGGTCGATGGCTCGTGGTGGCGGGGTTTCGATCTCGCCAAGGAGCGGGAGAGGGGGCTGACAGACCGTGAGGACCATATCCATGCGGCTGTCCTGACGCGCGATCTGGCGGTCGGAGAGCCCGTGCAACTGACGCTTTCGGTGGGGCAGGATGCGGCGATCTCGGCCGATGCGCTGGCCGAAGAGCGGCAGCGTCAGACGGACTTGCTGAAACTGGCCGACATGGACGACGCGCCCGATTGGGTCCGGCATCTGGCGCTCGCCGCCGATCAATTCGTCGTGCGGCGCTATCTGCATGACGGCGCTCCCGCCCATACCGTGATCGCGGGTTATCACTGGTTCGCGGACTGGGGACGCGACACCATGATCAGCCTGCCTGGGCTGACCCTGGTCACGGGCCGGCCGGAGATCGCGCGATCGATCTTGTCGGCCTTCGCCGATGTGATCGACGGCGGCATGATCCCGAACCGTTTTCCAGACGCCGGAACCGAGCCCGAATTCAACACCGTTGACGCGACCTTCTGGTTCGTCGAGGCCATCGCGGCGGTCCATCGCACAGCGCCGGACGCCGCTTTCCTGACGCAAATCTACCCGGTTGTCTGTTCGATCGTCGATCATCTGGCGCAGGGAACCCGTTACGGCATCCGGATCGATCCGACCGACGGACTGATTCATGCCGGCGAAGAGGGTGTGCAGCTCACATGGATGGACGCCCGCGTCGGCGATCGGGTCGTCACGCCGAGGATCGGCAAGCCGATTGAGGTCAATGCGCTCTGGATCAGCAATCTCCGCTTCATCATTGCCGCCGGCGAGAGCCTCGGGCGGGACGTCGCCGCCTTTCGCGATCATCTCGCCAAGGCCCTGACGGGTTTTGCCCGCTTCTGGAACGAACAGACGGGCTTTTGTTACGACGTGCTGGATGGGCCCGCCGGGCATGAAGGAAAATTGCGCCCCAATCAGATCTTCGCCGCCAGGGCGGCGACAGGGGCGCTTACCGGGGAACAGTGTCGTCGCGTGATCGCGGCCTGTGAGCGCGAGCTCCTGACCCCCTGCGGTCTGCGCTCCCTGTCTCCGGCCGATCCCGACTACATTCCCCGCTATGGTGGCGACCAGCAGGCCCGTGATGGGGCCTATCACCAGGGCACGGTCTGGGCCTGGCTGATCGGCGCTTTCGTCGAGGCTCATCTCGATCATTTCGGCGATCGAAGCCGCGCCCTAGAAATCCTGACGCCACTTGGCGATCAGCTCCGCATCGAGGGGCTGGGCAGCATCGGCGAGATTTTCGAGGCCAGGGCCCCATACGCGCCGCGCGGCTGCATCGCGCAGGCCTGGAGCGTGGCGGAGACGCTGCGCGCCTGGGCGCTGATCGCCAACCATAAGGTTGCCGCGGCTCCAGACTGATCGAACCCCTTCAAACGTCTCCAATCGCAGGATGCACCATGACACTGACGGCAGAGGATTTGAGACTTCAAAAGGCGGACGCCGGCGCCGAGGACTGGCGGCTGTTCGGGCCGTATCTCAGCGAGCGCCAGTGGGGCACGGTTCGCGAAGACTATAGCGAAGGCGGCACGGCCTGGGATTATCTGCCGCATGATCATGCGCGGTCGCGCGCCTATCGCTGGGGCGAAGACGGCATCGCCGGCATTTCCGACAGCGAGCAATATATCTGCTTCTCGCTCGCTCTGTGGAATGGGCAGGATCCCATCCTGAAGGAGCGGATGTTCGGCCTCACCAACGATCAGGGCAATCACGGCGAGGACGTGAAGGAATACTATTTCTACCAGGATTCCACCCCGACCCACAGCTATATGAAAATGCTGTACAAATATCCTCAGGCGGCCTTTCCCTACGGCCGGTTGGTGGAAGAGAACGCCCGCCGCAAGGCTAGTGATCCTGCCAGTTTCGAATATGAGCTGATGGACACCGGCGTCTTCGAGGGCAATCGCTATTTCGATGTCACCGTCGAATACGCCAAGCGGTGGATCGACGATATTCTGATCCGCATTACGGTTCACAATCATGGGCCGGAAGACGCTCCTATCTGGCTGTTGCCCACCGTCTGGTGTCGAAACACCTGGAGCTGGAGTTCGGGGGCCGAACGCCCGCAACTCGAAGCGCACGGCGCTCAGGCGATCTCTCTCCGGCATCCGAAGACGCCGGAGATGCGCCTCTTCTGTCCTAATGCGGATCGGCTGCTGTTCTGCGAGAACGAAACCAATACCGGCAGGCTTTTCGGCCAGACAGGCGCGCCTTTCCCCAAGGACGGAATCAACGATCACCTGATCCATGGCGCGGCGAGCGTGAACCCTGCGATGACCGGCACCAAGGCGAGCGCGATGCATCAACGCACCGTGTCCGCTGGACAGTCGATCACCATCACGCTGCGCCTGGCGCAGTCGGCCTATGGCGAGGGGCTGGGGGAAGCGCCCGACAAGCTGTTTGCCGATCGCATCGCCGAGGCGGACGAGTTCTACGCCCGGCGCATCCCCGCCAAAGTCACGGGAGACCGACGCGCCATCGCCCGACAGGCGCATGCCGGCATGCTTTGGTCCAAGCAGTTCTTCCATTATGTCGTGTCGGATTGGCTCGATGGCGATCAGGTTCCGCCGCCCGCCGGCCGCAAGCAGGGGCGCAACAAGGAATGGCGCCATTTCTACGCCGCCGACATCATCTCGATGCCGGACAAATGGGAATATCCCTGGTTTGCGAGCTGGGATCTCGGGTTCCACACCGTCGTGCTGGCCCGCACCGACCTGACTTTCGCCAAGGAGCAGGTGCTGCTCCTGTCGCGCGAATGGTTCATGCATCCGAATGGGCAGGTTCCCGCCTATGAATGGGCTTTCGACGACGTCAATCCGCCGGTTCAGGTCTGGGCCGGCCTCAAGATCGTCGAATATGAGCGGCGGATGACGGGCAATATCGACCGCGCCTTCCTGCGTCGTCTGCTGGATCACGGCCTTCTCTATTTCACCTGGTGGGTGAACCGGAAGGACGCCGAAGGCAACAATCTCTATCAGGGCGGCTTCCTCGGCCTCGACAATATCAGCGTCTTCGATCGCTCCTCCGGCTATCTGCCGGGCGGCGGCCGTCTCTATCAGTCCGACGGCACGGCATGGGTCGCGTTTTTCGCGCTGCAGATGATGCAGGCCGCCAAGATTCTCGGCGAGAAGGAACCGCTCAACCATGAGATGGCGGCAAAGTTCTTCCAGCATTTCGCGCTGATCGCGGACGCGCTCGATCATATCGATGTCGCCTCCGCCAACAGCGCCGATCTCTGGGATGAAGAGGATGGCCTCTATTACGACGTGCTTCGTATCGGCGACACCTTCATTCCTCTCAAGGCGCGATCGCTCGTCAGCTTCATCCCGATGATCGCCGTGTCCAGCCTAAACCTCGCGGAGCTGGAGGCGGAGGACAATGCGAGTTTCGCTCGCCGGATCGCCTGGTTCAGGGGCAAGCAGACCGAACTCTTCCACCGCATCACCGAGCGAGACGGCGCCGAAGAGGCGAACCTGCTTCTGTCGTTCCTTTCCCCCGACGAACTGGTCAAGATCCTCAAGCCGCTCCTGGACCCCGAGGAAATGTTGTCGGATTACGGCATTCGCTCCATGTCGCGGCGGCATCTCGACCAGCCTTTCCGCGTCGTGGTCGGCGGTCACCTGTTCGAGGCCGGCTATCAGCCGGCGGAATCCCATTCCGGCATGTTCGGCGGCAATTCCAACTGGCGCGGGCCGATCTGGATGCCGATCAATTATCTCCTGATCGACGCGCTGCGCGGCTATCACGCCCATTACGGCGACACGTTCACGGTCGAATGCCCGACCGGGTCCGGTCAATATCTGACGCTCAGCGCAGTGGCCGATGAATTGTCCCGGCGGCTCGTGTCGATCTTCGAACGCGACGAGCAGGGACGCCGCCCGGTCTTCGGCGCGAACGAGACTATGCAGTCCGATCCGGCGTGGAAGGAGAATGTTCTCTTTTACGAATATTTCCACGGCGATGTCGGCGCGGGCATCGGCGCCTCGCATCAGACCGGCTGGACGGGCCTGGTCGGCGTCCTCATCGAGGAATTGGCGATCGGCGGCAGCGGCGCCGGCGAAAGCGCCCGCGAGACGCCGGCGGCGCTGAAGGGCAAGCGCCCGCGCTCGGGCGCCGCCTCGTCCAAACCATCATCTCAGGCAATCTGATCGTCAGGAGAGAACGGATGACACGAAAGGCAAGAGATCGCTTCAGCATCGACGCTGACGAAGCGGCTTCGACGGCGTTTGACGCCGTGATCGTCGGCTCCGGGGTAAGTGGAGCGCTGATCGCCAAAAGTTTGGGGTCCAAGGGGCTGAAGGTCCTGGTGATCGAAGCGGGCTCGGGCGACGACATTACCGTCGCCGATTACGAGGAAAACGTCTTTCGCTTCTATGGCGCCGTCGGCAAGGACAACAACTCCGCCTATTACAACCCGAAAAACGCGCCCATGCCCCGCGACTATGAAACCGTGCGGCTGCGGGACGGTGAGATCAACGATCGCGGCTATCTGGTTCAGAAGGGCCCGTTCGAGATCGACAGCACCTATACCCGCGTTCTCGGAGGCACCACGCGGCACTGGGAAGGCAAGGCCTTGCGGATGCTGCCCGACGATTTCCGCATGCATAGCCTGTTCGGGCGCGGACGCGACTGGCCGATCAGCTATGACGATCTCGAACCCTATTACCGTCAGGCCGAGGCCGAACTCGGGGTGTCCGGCGATGTCGAGGATCAACTCTATGGCGGTCTGACCTTCGGGGGCGGCGACTATGTTCTGCCGATGCACAAGATGCCCGCCAGCTATCTGGATCAGGTGCTGGCGCGCGACATCGACGGCATGACGGTCGAGGTCGCCGACCAGACCTTCAATCTCAAGGTCAGGACCACGCCCCAGGCCAGAAACGGGATTCCGAACAAGGCCTATGCCGGCGGCGCAGGATTTGAGCCGACCGGCGCCGTCAGCGTCGATCAGGCGGAAATGGGCGGACGTTGCCAGGGCAACACCAATTGCGTGCCGATCTGTCCGGTGCAGGCCAAATATGACGCTCGCCGAACGCTGATGCAGGCGATCGCGACCGGCAATGTCAGCCTGCTGGCCTGGTCGGTAGCCAGCAAGGTCCATGTGGACGCCGCGACCGGCGCGGTCTCCGGCATCGAGGTGAAGACCTATCAGGATCCCGACCTGCCGGGGTTCGAAACGCGCCTGTTCAAGGCGCGGACCTATGTGCTCGCCGCCAATGCGGTCGAGAATGCGCGGCTCATGCTGGCTTCGGGACTTCCAGGCCAGAACGGCATGATGGGCCGCAATCTCATGGATCACGGCTATCTCCTGACCTGGGCGCTGATGCCCGAGCCCATCGGCGTGATGCGCGGCCCAGTCTGCACCTCCGGCATCGAGGATCTGAGGACCGGAAACTACCGGCGCGACATGGCGGCGGTGCGGTTCTCCATCCACAATGACGGCTGGGGATGGGCGACTGGCGGCCCCTATACCGACCTTTACGACGCGGTCGACAATCAGAATCTGTTCGGGGCAGACCTCCGCCAGGGCCTGATCGACACCGTCGCCCGCCAGGTGCTCATCGACTGCATGATCGAAATTCCCGCCGATCCCGGAAACCGCGTCACCGTCGATCCGCGCTATACGGACCAGCTGGGCAATCTGCGTCCGGTGATCTCCTTCGAGGTGCCGCAATACACTTTGGAAACCGTCGCCTTTTCCCGCCGCCTGACCAGACAACTCTATCAGCGCGTCGGCGCGCGCGACCATTCCCACTATGATCCTATGTCTCCCGGCTGGGTGACGCATAACGGCGAAGGCTATGTCGTGCGCGGCGGCAATCACTGGGCCGGCACGCATCTGATGGGCGCTTCCGCGAAGGATTCCGTGATCAATGACCGCCAGCAGTCCTGGGAACATCCCAATCTCTACCTCACGGGCGCGGGCTCGATGCCCACCATCGGCACCGCCAACACGACGCTGACTCTGGCCGCGATCTGTCTCAGGACAGCCCAGGACATCGCCGCCCGTCTCGCCCCGACCGCCGCCGCTTCAGCTGCAGGAGCCTAAAATGAGCTTGTACCGGATCAAAAATCTCGACGAGTTGAAGCGTCACCTGTTCGCCGCGATGCAGCTTGAGCATGCGACGATCCCGATCTATCTGACCGCGCTCTATTCCATCGTTCCGGGAACGAACCGCGAGGGCTATCACATCATCAGGGCGGTGGCGGTGGAGGAAATGCTGCATCTGACGCTCGTCTGCAATCTGCTCAACGCGGTGGGCGGACGTCCCGATCTCTCGACACCAGGCTTCACGCCCAATTATCCGGCCTATCTGCCCGATGGAGAGCAGGACTTTTCCGCCGGCCTGCAAGCCTTTTCGCCGCAGGCGATCGAGACTTTTCTCAAGATTGAGCGGCCGGCGAGCCTCAGGCCCGAAGAGAGCAACAAGCGGTTTCGCAAACGCAAGCGCGGTCTGCTCGCAGCCGGACACACCGATGCGGGCGAGGAGGAACATTTCTTCTCGATCGGCGAATTCTACAAGGCTGTCGAAATCGGTCTCGACGACCTCTATGCGGAGATGGGGGATGCCCTGTTTTCCGGCGACCCGGCGCTGCAGGTCGGCCCCGAATATTACTATTCCGGCGGCGGCGGACTGATCCCGGTCACGGACTTGGCGTCGGCGAAGAGAGCCTTGGATCTCATTGCCGAGCAAGGGGAGGGCGTGACAGGCCATATCTTCGACGAAGATGGCGAGATCGCGCATTACTACCGGTTTCAGCAACTGGTCCTCGGTCGCTTCTACCAGGAAGGCGATCAGCCCGATCACCCCACCGGCGGCGCGGTGGAGGTCGACTGGAGCGCCGTCTACCCGATCAAGCCCAACGCCAAGATCGCCGATTATCCCGAAGGCTCCGAAGCCCGGGCGGCGGCCGAAGCGTTCAACGCCGGTTACGCCGCCTATCTCGCGCTTCTCACCCGCGCCTTCAACGGCGAACCCAATCTGCTGGTCGACGCGGTGGGCGACATGTTCCGCCTCAAGGACCTGATCTACCAGCTGATGCGTCAGCCGCTCGGCGACGGCTCCGGATTGAACGCCGCCCCCACGTTCGAAATCAACCTGGCCTGAGGAGACCTCGACATGCCCAATGTCCAGCTCGACACATTCACCGCCCTCAGCGTCGCGCTCACCGGCTTTTCGGCCTTTCACCTGCGCGGCACGGGATTGGTTGAGATCTATGCGCGGCATCTCGCCGATCGCATCGGCGCGGATGCGTTCGACAGGTTGCTCGAGACCTTCGCCGGCATCGACGCGATCGCCGATGCCGGCGAAAGAAAGCGCGCGATCCGCCACTCGATGCTGAGCGATCCCTGCCTGGGGCCGCCGGTGCGGAGCCTGCTCAAGCTCTGGTATGTCGGGGTCTGGCACGCCTTGCCCCCCGAATGGCACGATCGTTTCGGCGGGGCGCTCGACGATGTCGACACCGTTCCCTGCGCCGCATCCTACACCGAAGGTCTTCTCTGGCCGGCCATCGGCACGAACCCGGCTGGCGTCAAGGCGCAGGGCTACGCCATGTGGGCCCGTCCTCCGCGCATCCCCAATCCCAATCAGGAGATATGATCGTGTTTGATCGCAGCAAAGTGTTCGTCGGCATCACGCCAACGGGATGGACAAACGACGATTACCCGGCGCTCGGGGACGATATTTCCTTCGGGCAATGCGTCTCGGAAATGGCGCTGGCCGGATATGAAGGTTGCTCGGTCGGCCACAAGTTTCCGCGCGATCCCGATGTTCTGATGCGAGAGCTGTCCCAACGCGGACTGCGTGTGTCCGAGCCATGGTCCAGCACCTACTTCACGGTCAAGAACATGCGCGAGCGCACGTTCGAGAGCTTCCATGACTCCATGGCTTTCATCAAGCGCATGGGCGGGACCTCCGTCGTCGTGGCCGAACTCGGTCACGCCGTTCACCAGCAGCCGGTGCCGCCGATCGCCAACAAGCCGCTGTTCAATGACGATCAATGGAAGGCGTTGACCGAAGGGCTCAACGCTCTGGGCCGGATCGCAGCCGAAAACGGCATGCAACTCTGCTACCATCATCACATGGGCACCGGCGTGATGTTCCGTCCCGAGGTGGATCGCCTGATGGCCGAGACGGACCCGGACGTCGTGCATCTCTTGCTCGACACCGGCCATCTCTATTGGGCGGGCGACGATCCGCTCGACATGGCCCGTGCCTATGCGTCACGCATTCGCCATGTCCATCTCAAGGATATCCGCCGCGACGTGATGCTCCGCTGCAACGAAACCAACCGGACCTTCATCGAGAGCGTGATCGAGGGCGTGTTCACCGTGCCCGGCGACGGCGTCATTGATTTTGCCCCGATCTTCAAGGTCCTCGCCGACGCCGATTACGCCGGTTGGCTGATGGTCGAAGCCGAGCAGGACGCCGCCAAGGCCAATCCGCTGGATTATGCCCGCAAGGCGCGCGACTACATCCGCAAGACGGCAGGGATCTGACCATGCGTCACAAGCTTCTGGAAGATCAGAATGGTCTCCGCAAGTTCGTGCTGGTGCTGGACGCCGGCGAAGAGGCGGTCGCGGCGATCAAGGCTTTTGCGAGCGCTCAGGATCTCGAGGGCTCCTCGGTCACCGGCATCGGCGCGTTTGAAACCTGCTCCTTCGGCCATTTCAACCCGGCCACCAAGGAGTTCACCCGCAACGACATCGATGTCCAGGCCGAGGTTCTGGCGCTGGTCGGCAACATTGCCGGGCCGGATGGCGGGGCCGATAGCGACGGTGACGGCGATGACGACGACGGCCCCCATCTTCATCTCCATTGCGTGGTCGGGCTTCGCGACGCCACTACACGCGGCGGTCACCTGATCCAGGGGATCGTCCGGCCGACCATGGAGCTGATCATCGAGGAGAGCGCGGTGCATATGAGCCGCGGATTGGACCGCGCAACCGGTCTGGTCCTGCTGCAACCCAATCAGAAGGATTGACCCATGCGTTTCGCCGTCAACTCTCTTCTTTTCACCGGAACCTTCAACGAAGACGATATCGCCCTCTGCGACAAGGTCCACGACATGGGCTTCGACGTTTTCGAGGTCACTCCCGTCGACCCCTCCGTCTTCCCCGCCGCCAAACTCCGGGCGCGGGCGAAGGAGCTTGGTCTGGCGCTCAACGCCAATTTCGCGCTGCCGCTGGACGCCAACACGATCAGCCCCGATGCCGCCTGCCGCGCAAGAGGCGTCGAACTGTCGAAACGCGTCGTCGACCTCTGCGTCGAAGCCGGGGTGGAAATCTATTGCGGCGCGAATTATTGCGCCTGGGGCTATCATTCCGGCCGTCGCCGCAGTCAGGACGAATGGAACTGGGGCGTCGAAGCCTATAGGGCGATCGGCGAATATGCCGCCGGAAGCGGATTGATCATTGCGGTGGAGACCCTCAACAGGTTCGAATCCCACTATCTCAACACTGCCGAAGACGCCTGTCGCTTCATCGACGATGTCGGCCTCGACAATTGCAAGGTGCACCTCGACACGTTCCATATGTTGCGGGAGGAAAACGACATGGCCGACGCGATCCGCAAGACCGGGTCGCAACTGGCCTATTTCCATGCCTGCGGCAGCCATCGCGGCGTTCCGGGCCGGGACATGGTTCCCTGGAACGACACGTTCCGGGCCCTGAAGGATATCGGCTATGCCGGCGTGATCGGCGTGGAATCCTTCAATCCGGGCAACGAAAAACTCGCCGGCCTCGTCTGCATCTGGCGCGATTATGCGGCCAGTCCGGAGGCGCTGGCTGAAGAGTCTCTCGCCTATCTCAAAGCCAAGCACGCCGAAATCTTTCTGGGGACTTCTTGATCGATCGAAGCCCGGCGTGAGCCTGCCCTTTCGCAACTGTTCCAATAAGAAACCCTAGAGGAGAAAGCCTATGACGAAGACTATTGAAATCGTGACGTTCCGACTGGCTCCCGGCGTGACGGACGAAGCGTTCGTAACCGAGACCATGGCCATGGAGCGCAACTTTCTTGGAAAGCTGCCCGGCTTTCTCGACCGCGACACCGGCAAATCCAAGGATGGCGACTGGATCGTGGTCCTGCACTGGGCCAGTCCCGAGGATGCCCAGAACTCCATGGACAAATTCGTCGGCAACGAGGGCACCAAGAGCTTCACGGCGATGATCGACATGCCGACCTTCAAGATGACCCGCTACGAATTGCGGGACCATTACGAATAGCCGGCGCTGAGGTCGACGCCTCATCCCTTCGGCATTCGCCCCGATCCTATCCGGCATGGACGGGACTGGGTCGGGGCGGATGACCGGGAGATCCAGCCAAGCATGTCGAAAACGGCGGAGAGGAGCACCCCATGAGCCGCGCCTATAAGATTTCGCATGAAGCCTTTGTCATTCCCGAAGATCTTCCCGTGCCCGGAGTCGGAAGACTGCCGGTCAACGCCATGGTGCTGCTCGGCAAGGAGCCCATGATCCTGGACACGCTCGCCATCGTCCATCGCGACTACTTCCTCGAAGAGGTTTTCAACATCGTTGAGCCCGAAGATGTCCGCTGGCTGTTTCTCAGCCATGAGGACCGCGATCATTCCGGCTCCATCATGCAGGTTCTGGCCCGCTGTCCCAAGGCGAAGCTGGTCACGAATTTTCTCGGCCTCGGCAAATTGCACGAGGAATTCGACTTCGATCCCAGACGCATCCATATCCTCAATGACGGCGGCACGCTCGATATCGGCGATCGCACGGTCGCGGCCATCCGCCCCCCGCTTTACGACTCCTCGGCGACTACGGGCATCTGGGATCCGAAAAGCGAAATCTACTATGGCGCCGATTGCTTCGGCGTCGTCACCGCCGGCGAGGTTCCGCACTACATCGACGACATGAAGGAAGCGGACTACGAAGACGGCTTCTTCTTCATGAACCGCGCCAATCACATCTGGTTTGAACATGTAAAGCCCGAAGCGCTTGCCGAGGGCGCGGAACGGATCAAGAGCCTGGGCGCGCGCATGATCGTCAGCGGTCACGGCCCTGTCGAGCGCAGGAATGTCGACCGGATGTGCGACATGATCAAGAGGATCGGAGACATGCCGCCGATCCAGTTGCCGGACAATGACGCCTTCGTCGCCATGCTCGACGCCGCAGACGCCGAGGCTGCGAAAGCCGGCAATCCAGCGACGTGACGATCTCGATGAATGGCGGCGGACCTGTATCCGCGCGCCACTGGAAAGCGATGAGCATGCAATATGTGAGCGACATCGAGACTTTGGAAAAAGTCTGGACCCACTTTCAGTCTTTGCGCGCGGTCGATCCGGATGGCGGACTATCCGGGCGCATCGCGCATGCCTGCCAGGCCGTCGGCGTGAAAAGGCGTCGGCGGGAGGTTGATGTCCTGCTGCGGACATATCCTCTGCGGAGGTTCGAAGACGAGGCGCAGTTCGTCAGCTTCATCGCGCTGCTGGCCGGGGACGCCGCCTTGCGCATCAAGCTTGCCCATCAGGTTCTCGAGCACGACGGCGGCGGCAGGGTGAGCGTCAAGGCCTTTGCCAGATTGCTCGAGATATTCGGCTTGAGCCCGGAGGAAGCGGAGGCGGTGGTCGTCGAAATCAGCGGCGACGGTTCGGATGACCTTTCGCAACAGGCTTTCTTGCGATTCCTGTCGGATGATTTTTCCGCTCATCCCAAGGCTTTTCGCGCGGCGCCGGCGGCGCGGATTTCGGGTGAAGTCGCCGATTCCGTCTTGGCGGAAGTCAGCGTTCCGGTGGCGAGGCCTTCGCCTAAGGCTGATCCCGTACTCGCCGATGTCGTGACGGAACTGGGTGGAACCTCTCCGTTGCAGATGCAGATCGGCTTTTTCCGGCTGATGCAGGGGGCGGCCTATCGATGCTTTCGGGCAAGTTACTCGGCGAATTCGGAGACGCATCTGCGCGCTTATGATCTCCCTTATACGATCGTCAATTTCGTCGCCTTCGCAAATCATGCGATCGATTATTACGAGGCGCTCGGCGTGGTCGAGGCGGAGGCCCGGCAGCCGCTCGAAGACCTCAGGCAATCCATCAACAGCTGTTTCGACGACCTGCGCATCCGCATGGAAACATGG
This sequence comes from Rhizobium sp. FKL33, assembly GCF_005222915.1. GTDB lineage: Bacteria > Pseudomonadota > Alphaproteobacteria > Rhizobiales > Rhizobiaceae > Rhizobium_E. The sequence continues at coordinate 55,369 of NZ_STFX01000006.1, read as the reverse complement.
GACCCGGACAAGGCCGGCCCGGCCATGCTGTTGGCGGAAGCGCGAGCCGATCAGGAACTGTCCACGCTCGACCACCATCGCCAGATCGTTGCGGCTGCTCTCGAACTCGCGCTCGCGGCGTCCGTGCTGGGACATCGCACGGATATGCTGACGGCTGAAGACTTGCAGCTTCATGAACTCAACCGGCTTCGCCAGATCGACGATCATCGCGAATTGTCCGGCCATCGATATGGCGAGCAGGGGACCGATCCGACTTTCATCGATAGTTGGCAACGGGTGATCATTGACGATGCCGACACTCATTATGCCGGAGCCATCGTGCCGACGCGCTATTGGTACGAAGACTTCATGCCGAAATTGCTGCGCTGCTGTTCGGTGCGAACAGTTGCGGATCTCGCGGCCATGGCGGCGGAAACGGAAGCCGACCTGGATGACTGGTACGAAGCCTGCAAGAACAGGGGCGAGTTTTCGCCTTACGCTCTCGATGTGCTCGAGAGCTTTCCTCACTGCTCCAGGACGGTGAAGCAGGAGATCAAGCAGGCCTGGCGGCTGAGCAGACATTATCTGAACGGCGTTCAGAAGCGGCGAGAACGAGAAGAATTCGGCCGCGAAACAGGCTATCTCTCGGAATATGTGACCTTCATCGACATCTATCTTGGTCGGGACGACATCGCGGCCGCTGAAATGCGGATCAGCTTTCCCTATTTCATCGGTCCGGCCACATGGCGGTTCCTGCATACGAGCGCAGAAATCGCGGCTGACCTGCCGGACCCCGAACAGTCACGGGCGGTCGGGCTGTTCAAGGCGTTCTTCGCCTCTCTCGCCACGGTCTATCCGTGTCCCTATTGCCGTTTCCACCTCAATCGCTATGTGGTCAGGAATCGCGAAATTCATCTCTATCCCGTCGAATATCTGCTGCTCGGCCCACAGAAGCACGCGACGCATATCGACGTGACAATCGATGAGAAGCTGCAAACCATCACAGAGGCAGGTAGCCTGCGGACGTTTCTGTGGAAGCTGCACAACACCGTGTCGTCCTCGATCGGACGGACCGAGGCCTGGTATGCCCGCGACGAGCAGGCGCATTACACCAGCCGTTATTGGCCAAGCCTCGAATCGGAACTGGCGCGGGCCGGCTTCATAGGCTCAAAGACGCTGGACGCCGACCGAATCCGCAGAATGTACGCAGTCATAAAACAGGCGGCGCATCTTGCAGTCGTGCGCGACGAGTTGCAGATGGCGCTCACGGACGCCGCAACGGAGGCGCTGGAGCGGATCATGAGCCGGGCGGATGTTGTCATCCCCTTGGCCGAGCAGGCGATCCTGGCATCCCGCTTCCTCCACGAAACCTATCGATACAATCCGGCGGGCGATCTGGCCGACCCGCATTTTTCCGCCGAGGAGGAGGCGCTGGCGCGCAGCGGCTATTTCGTCGAGAACTGAGGCGCCGCCGGCGCGCGGCGTGATCCCTATGCGCAATCTGGAGATGGGAAGACATGACGACCATGGACTTGTTGCTGAAGGGCGTGTTGATCGGGGTGGCGGGCACGGTCGCCATGGACGCGCTGGACCTCATTCTGAACCGTCTGCTTGCAAGACCCAAAGCGAATTGGGGCTTTGTCGGCCGCTGGGTCGGCCATATGCCCAAGATTTTTCACGACGATATCTCGCAGGCGGCGCCCGTCCCCGCGGAGACGGCGATTGGATGGTCGTTCCATTACGCAATCGGGATTTTCTACGGCGTCGTCTTCGCTCTTCTGGCGGGCCCCGATTGGTTTGCCCAGCCGAGCTTCTTGCCGATCTGGCTGTTCGGCCTGCTGACGATCGCAGCCGGGTGGTTTCTGCTGTTCCCGGGCATGGGGCTGGGATGGGCTCTGGCGAAGGTCGATCATCCCTGGCGTGAACGCGCATGGGGACTTCTGGCCCATTCGGTATTCGCCTCGGGCATGTGGTCAGCGGCTCGGTTGATGGCGGGCTGAACGGGCGTCCACGAATTCAACCACAAACACTGAACGCAGCCTTCATCGAAAAAGACTCTTGACTGTCAATTTGGATCGTTCCATAAGAATTGGAACGATCCAAAATATGCAGCTCGGGAGGAGTTTTGAATGCGGTGGGCCCTGGTCGGAGCCAGTACAATTGCGCGGCAATACATGATCGGAGCAATCCGCGCGCAAGGTGGCGAGATCGTCCGCATCATGAGCGCATCGGCGGAGCGCGCCCGCGACTTCGCGGCTGAACATCGGATGCCGGCGTCTGGCAGCGATCTCGCCGAGCTTCTGGCCGACAACGACGTCGAAGCTGTCTACATCTCAACGACCAATGAAAAGCATCTGCCGCAGGCGCTGGCCGCGCTGACGGCCGGAAAGCATGTGCTCTGTGAGAAGCCTTTGGCTTTAACTCTGAAGGATGCGGTCGCCATGGTGCGCGCCGCTCAAAAAGCTGGGCTCGTCTTCGCCACCAATCACCATCTGCGTTGCTCCGGTAGTCATCGTGCTGTGCGCGCACTGATCGCCTCAGGCCGGATCGGCCGGGTGCTTTCCTTGCGTCTGCATCACGCTGTCTTCCTGCCGCCGCATCTTCAGGGATGGCGGATCAATGCGCCGGATTCCGGTGGAGGCGTCATTCCTGACATCACCGTCCATGATGCCGATGTCGTCCGCTTTCTGCTTGGTGAAGATCCGGTATCGGTTGTGGCGCAGATGGCGAGTTCCGGGCTCGGGGAGGGGGTCGAGGATTCCGCTATGTCCGTCTGGACTATGCCGTCCGGCGCCATGGCGATGAGCCATGAGAGCTTCACCCATCCCTTTGCCGGCTCGGGTCTGGAAGTGCACGGAACCCATGGCTCGATTTTCGCCCGTGATGTCATGACGCAGAACCCGATCGGCTCCATCGAACTGGTGACGGCGTCGGGTCGCGAGCCGATCGGCTTTGACCGCCATGATTTGTACCAGGAAAGTATCCGACGGTTCCATACGGCGGTCGCTGGAAATGGCGAGCCGGCGGCAACGGGCCTCGACGGCGTGAAGTCGCTCGCGGTCGCCCTTGCCGTTCGCGACGCCGCCGCCCGCGGCGTTCGGATCGACGTCAATTATGGAGATCTCCATTGAACAAGCTTGTCGCTTCAGCAGAAGCCGTGTCGCGCATTCCCGATGGCGCTGTCGTTACGGTATCCTCGTCATCCGCGCTTGGTTGCCCGGACCTCGTTCTGGCCGCCCTTGGTCGCCGTTTCGATGCTGAGGGCCATCCGCGCAATCTCACCATGCTGCATCCGATCGCCGCCGGCGATATGTATGGCGTGAAAGGCATCGACCATATCGCCAAAGACGGCCTGATCAGCCGTGTGCTGGCAGGCTCCTATCCATCGGGCCCGTCGAGCCTGCCGATGCCCGAGATATGGAAGATGGTCGTCGAGAACAGGGTCGAGGCATATAACGTCCCCTCCGGCATCATGTTCGACATGCACCGCGAAGCCGCGGCCCGCCGTCCGGGCGTGCTGACACGCATCGGTCTCGACACCTTCGTCGATCCGGTCCGGGAAGGCTGCGCGATGAATGCAAGCGCATCCGCCCGCCCGATCGTCAGTCGCATCGACTTCGCCGGTGAAACCTGGCTGCATTTCCCCAATATCTATCCGGACGTCTGCATTCTCAGGGCGACGACGGCTGATGAGCGCGGCAATCTCACCTACGAATATGAGGGCGCCTATCTCGGCGGGCTCGAACAGGCGATCGCGACCCGCAACAATGGCGGCCTCGTCATCGCGCAAGTCCAAAGAATGACGACCGCCGGCAGCCTTCGTCCACATGACGTGCGCGTGCCTGGCCATCTTGTCGACCTCGTCGTCCTCGATCCGGAGCAGAAACAGACCTGCGAAACGCTCTATGATCCGGCGATCTCGGGCCAGATCATGCGGCCCTGGTCGAGTTTCGAACTCGCGGCGCACGGCGTCGAGAAGGTGATTGCGCGCCGCGCCGCGCTCGAACTGAAATCCGGCATGACCGCCAATCTCGGCTTCGGCATCAGTGCGCAGGTGCCGCGCATCCTGCTCGAGGAAGGGCATCCCGAGGCCGTCACCTGGGCTATCGAGCAGGGCGCCGTCGGCGGCATGCCGCTCACCGATTTCGCCTTCGGCTGCGCCTCGAACGCCGATGGCTTCGTGCCTTCGCCGCAGCAATTCATCTATTTCCAGGGCGGCGGCTTCCATGTCTCCTTCCTGTCCTTCCTGGAGGTGGATGTGGAGGGCAATGTCAACGTCTCCAAACTTGGCAAGAAACCCTATCTGACCGCCGGATGCGGCGGCTTCGTCGATATCACCGCGCATGCCAGGAAGATCGTTTTCTCCGGCTGGTTCGAAGCCGGCGCCGCCGTCGAACTCACCGAAAATGGCATTCATGTGCGCAGTCCCGGCAAGTTCACGAAGATGGTCGATCAGGTCGAACATGTCACATTTTCGGGTCGCAGAGCGCGAGAGCAGGGTCAGGACGTTCTCTATGTGACCGAACGCTGCGTCATGCGCCTGTCGGAAAGCGGGCTCGTCGCCACCGAGATCATGCCGGGGATCGAGCCTGAGCGCGACATCGTCTCGGCGTCGAAGGGGCGGGTGAGGGTCGCGCCGGATGCGAAGGCGATCTCGACAACGCTTCTATCGAAGGAACCGATGGGGTGGACGCCATGAGCGCCGTTCACCTGGAGATTGCCGAAGGCGTCGCCGAGATCCGGCTCGACAATCCGGCCAAACTCAATGCGTTCACTGTGGGGATGCTGGGGGAGTTGACCGGCCATCTCGACCGGTTGGAGCGTATGCGTGACGTCGGCTGCGTCATCGTCACGGCTGAGGGCGAGCGCGCCTTTTGCGCCGGGGCTGACATCAACGCCTGGGGAGATCTGGGCCCTGCGGAATTCGCCCGCCATTGGGTGCGCGATGGACATCGGGTCTTTGATCGTCTCGCACGCCTGTCGAAGCCTGTCATCGCCGCAATCGGAGGCCATGCCTTTGGCGGTGGTCTGGAGCTTGCCGCCGCCTGCGATATCAGGGTCATGGCGGCGCATGCGACCCTCGCGCTTCCTGAAGCGCATGTCGGCATCGTGCCCGGCTGGTCGGGGACGCAACGCCTCGGTCGGCTGCTGCCGGAACCAATCCTCAAGGAGATGGCGCTGTTCGGCCGGCGGATTTCCGCCGAGCGCGCCCATGCCTTCGGTTTCGTGGCCGAGGTCTCGGCGACCCCAGTTCAGGCGGCCAGAAACATCGCCCAATCGGTTCTCTCCCTGTCTCCGCGCGCCGTCGAACTGGCGAAATTCATGATCCATGCGGGCCGGGGAGAAGATCGCGGCGCGATGATCGAGGCGCTCGGCAGCGCGGCTATCGCCGCGAGCGCCGACCGCGACGAAGGTGTCGCCGCCTTCAGGGCGAAACGCAAACCCGCATTTTCGGGAGAATGACATGAACGACATGACCATGACCGCCGCCGTCGCCCATCCGCTGCCGATAGCGCCCTTCGAGGGCCGCCACCTGATCGACGGGATCTGGCGCGACAGCGCCGACGGCGCGACGTTCGACAGGATTTCCCCCTCGCATGGCATCGTCGCCAGCCGGTCTGCGCGTGGCAGCGCGGCTGAGACCGGCGCCGCAATTGCCGCGGCGCGTCGGGCCTTCGACGATGGCAAGTGGAGCCGCGCGACCGGCAAGGAACGCTCCGCGCTGCTGCTCAGGATCGCCGACCTCATCGAAGCCAATGTCGAGCGTATGGCGCTGCTTGAAACGCTCGAAAGCGGCAAGCCGATTTCCCAGGCTCGCGGCGAAGTCTCCGGCGCCGCCGATCTCTGGCGCTATGCGGCGGCTCTGGCCCGCACCCTGCACGGCGACAGCCACAATTCGTTGGGCGAGGACATGCTTGCCGTCGTGCTGAAGGAGCCGATCGGCGTCGTCTCGATCATCACGCCCTGGAACTTCCCTTTCTGGATTCTCAGCCAGAAATTGCCTTTCGCGCTTGCGGCGGGCTGTACCTGCGTGATCAAGCCCTCGGAAATGACGCCCTCGACTACCGTGATGCTGGGAGAGTTGCTGATCGAAGCGGGATTGCCTGCCGGCGTGGTCAACATTGTGCTTGGTTTCGGTCAACCGGTCGGCGCGCTGATGGCGGAACATCCTCATGTCGACATGGTCAGTTTCACCGGTTCCACCGCCGTGGGCAAGGCGATTAGCGCCGCTGCGTCGAAGACGTTGAAGAAGGTGGCGCTCGAACTCGGCGGCAAGAACCCGCAGGTCGTCTTCCCAGACGCCGATCTCGACGCCGCAGCAGATGCGATCACCTTCGGCGTCTATTTCAACGCGGGCGAATGCTGCAATTCCGGCAGCCGCATCATCGTCCATGAAGCCATCGCCGACGTCCTGGTTGAGAAGGTCGTGGCCTTGTCGCGCAAGGTTGCTTTCGGCGATCCCTTGAATCCCGAAACCCAGGTCGGCGCGATCATCTCGCCGCCCCATAAGGAAAAGATCTCCGCCTATGTGCGCGATGCGGTGGCCGCTGGCGCCAAGCTGGCGCTCGGCGGGGAGGCCGTTCACCACCCCGGCCTGCCTGGCGATTTCTTTGCCCCAACCGTGGTGACGAATGTCAGACCGGATATGCCGATCGCCCGCGAGGAGGTCTTCGGCCCCGTGCTCGCGGTGCTGACCTTCAAAACACTGGAAGAGGCGGTGTCTCTCGTCAACGACGCTTCCTACGGCCTGTCCGCAGGCGTCTGGAGCGAGAACGTCCACACCTGCCTCGCTTTTGCGCGCCGCGCGGAGGCCGGCACCGTCTGGACCAATACGTGGATGGACGGCTTTCCGGAAGTCGCTTTCGGCGGCTTCAAGCAAAGCGGGCAGGGCCGCGAGAATGGCCGCTACGGCCTCGACGAATTCCTGGAGATCAAATCCGTCGTGATGCGCATCGGCCGAACAAGGCCGAACTGGGTCCGCGACTGACTTCCGGAACGACTGAAAGCAACGCATCAAACAGGAGGATGACATGCGAAGCCATTTCAAGACCATGCTGATCACCGGCGCCATGCTCGCGAGCACCGCCGGAATATCCCACGCCACCGATGTCGAGGTGCTCCATTGGTGGACCTCGGGCGGCGAAGCTGCGGCCCTCAACGTTCTGAAGGAGGATCTGAACGCCAAGGGCATCGGTTGGGTCGATATGCCGGTCGCCGGCGGCGGCGGCGAAGCAGCGATGACGGCGCTGCGCGCCCGCGTCACCGCAGGCAACCCGCCGACTGCGGTTCAAATGCTCGGCTTCGACATCCTCGATTGGGCGGAACAGGGCGCGCTCGGCAATCTCGACCCGGTCGCAAATGCCGAGGGCTGGGACAAGGTCGTGCCGGAAGCGCTGCAGAAATTTTCCAAATATGACGGCCACTGGATCGCGGCGCCTGTCAACGTTCATTCGACCAACTGGGTGTGGATCAACAAGGCCGCGCTCGATGCAGCCGGCGGTAAGGCGCCGGAGAGCTGGGATGAACTCGTCGCCGTTCTCGACAAGATGAAGGCGAACGGCATCACGCCGCTCGCCCATGGCGGTCAGCCCTGGCAGGACGCGACCGTTTTCGATGGCGTCGTGCTCTCCAAGGGCAACGACTTCTACAAAAAGGCCTTCATCGATCTCGACCCGGCGACCTTGGGCGGTCCCGACATGGCGGACGCCTTCAACCGCCTGATCAAGCTGCGCAGCTTTGTAGACGACAACTTTTCCGGCCGCGACTGGAATCTTGCCTCGGCCATGGTGATCGACGGCAAGGCCGGCATGCAGATGATGGGCGATTGGGCCAAGGGCGAATTCCTCAAGGCCGGCAAGAAGCCGGGCGCAGACTTCGTCTGCATTCGCTTCCCCGGAACGCAGGGGGCCGTGACGTTCAATTCCGATCAGTTCGCGATGTTCAACGTTTCGGGAGAAGACAAGATCAAGGCGCAGATGGCCATGGCGTCTTCGATCGAGAGCCCGAAATTCCAGTCGGCCTTCAACGTCGTCAAGGGATCGGTTCCGGCCCGCACCGACGTGCCTGACGCCGCTTTCGACGATTGCGGAAAGAAGGGGATGAAGGATCTCGCCGAAGCCAATTCCGCGGGGACTCTGTTTGGCTCCATGGCTCATGGTCATGCTGCGCCCGCTGCAGTGAAGAACGCCGTCTATGACGTCGTCACCAAGGCCTTCAATGGCGGCTTCAAGGATGGCGCAGAGGCTGCCAAGGCGCTCGCCGAAGCGGTCGCAGCCGCGAAGTAAGCTCCCCTCGCGAGCGGCCTCGTCATCGCTCGCGGCACCCCGGCGCCATCCGCATCACCATGATGGCGCCGAACCATCCGATACGCATAGGGAGAACCCTCATGACAAGCTCGACCCGGGCCGACTTGCGCACGCGCATCCAGGACTTGCTGCCGAAACTGGTTCTGGCGCCATCCTTCGCCGTCATTCTGCTGTTCGTCTACGGGTTCATCCTGTTCACCATCGTGCTGTCCTTCACCGGCTCGAAGATGCTGCCCATCTACAACTTCGTCGGCTTCACCAATTACAGCCGGCTCTGGGCCCAGGAAAACTGGCATATCGCCATCGGCAATATCGCGATCTTTGCAAGCCTCTATATCGTCGTCTGCACGGCGATCGGCCTGATGCTGGCGATTTTCCTCGACCAGAAGATCCGCGGCGAAGGGCTGCTGCGTCCGATCTATCTCTATCCGATGGCGCTGTCCTTCATCGTCACCGGAACCGCCTGGAAGTGGTTTCTCGACCCCGGGATCGGGCTGGAACGGATCATGCGCCTGTGGGGATGGGAGAGCTTCTCCTTCACCTGGATCAAGGACAACGACATGGCGATCTACACCATCGTCATCGCGGCGGTGTGGCAGACCAGCGGCTTCGTCATGGCCATGTTCCTGGCGGGCCTGCGCGGCATCGACAACGAAATCCTCAAGGCCGCCCAGATCGACGGCGCATCGAGCCTCCAACTCTATCGCCGGATCGTCATCCCGATGTTGCGCCCGGCCTTCCTGTCGGCCTTCGTGATCCTCAGTCATCTCGCGATCAAGTCCTATGACCTCGTCATCGCGCTGACCGGCGGGGGGCCGGGACGCGCGACCGAAATGCCCGCGACCTTCATGTATTCCTACACCTTCACCCGCAATCAGATGGGCGTCGGCTCCGCCTCCGCCGTGATCATGCTCATGACCATCGCCGCCATTATGGTCCCCTATCTCTATGCCGAACTGAAGGAGAAGAACTGATGTCCGCCGTTAGCCAGGACACCGCCGTCAGGACAGGTCGAGTCACCCGCGTCTTCATCTATCTCGTGCTTCTCCTCTTTGCGCTCTTCTATCTTCTGCCGCTCTATGTGATGGGCATCAACTCGCTGAAGCCGCTCTCCGAAATCACTGGAGGCAATATGATGGCGCTGCCGGAAATCTGGACGCTCGACGCCTGGCGCTCGGCCTGGTCGACGGCCCAGATCGGCGTGTCGCCGACGGGACTGAAGCCCTATTTTCTGAACTCAATCCTGATGGTCGTTCCGGCCGTCGCCATCTCGACCATCGTCGGCGCACTCAACGGTTATGTCCTGACCAAATGGCGCTTCCGCGGCGACACCATCGTCTTCGGACTGATGCTGTTCTCCTGCTTCATCCCGTTCCAGATCGTGCTCATCCCCATGGCGCTGGTGCTCGGCAAGCTCGGGCTCGCAGGTTCCGTTCCAGGCCTCGTGCTGGTGCATGTGGTCTACGGCATCGGCTTCACCACGCTCTACTACCGAAATTACTATGCGACCTTCCCCACCGAACTGGTCAAGGCGGCGCAGATCGACGGCGCGGGTTTCTTCCGGATCTTCTGGCGCATCCTGCTGCCGGTTTCCGGTCCGATCACCGTCGTCTCCGTCATCTGGCAGTTCACCAATATCTGGAACGACTTCCTGTTCGGCGTTTCCTTCGGCGGCGCGAGCCAGCCTATGACGGCGGCGCTCAACAATCTGGTGCAGTCGTCCACCGGCGTGAAGGAATACAATGTCCACTTCGCAGGCGCGATCATCGCCGCCCTTCCCACCCTTCTCGTTTATGTCGTCGCCGGGCGCTATTTCGTGCGCGGACTGATGGCCGGTTCAGTCAAAGGATAAGATCATGGGCTTTCTCGACATCAAACACGTCACCAAGTCCTACGGACAGCTGGAAGTCCTGCATCGCGTCGACATCTCGGTGGAGGAGGGGGAGTTCCTCGTGCTCGTCGGTCCATCAGGTTGCGGCAAGTCGACCCTTTTGGGGATGATCGCGGGCCTCGAGGGCATTTCTTCCGGAGAGATCGCGATCAAGAACCGGGTCATCAACGGAGTGCACCCGTCCAAGCGCAACATCGCGATGGTCTTCCAGTCCTATGCGCTCTATCCGAACATGACCGTCGGCCAGAATATAACCTTCGGTCTCGAGATGCATGGCGTGCCGAAGGCGGACCGTGACAGGGCCCTCGCCGAAGTCGCCAAGCTGCTGCAGATCGATCACCTCACCGATCGCAAGCCCGGCCAGCTTTCCGGCGGCCAGCGGCAGCGCGTCGCCATGGGCAGGGCGCTTGTGCGCGATCCCGACGTCTTTCTTTTCGACGAGCCGCTCTCTAACCTCGACGCCAAGTTGCGCGTCGACATGCGCACCGAAATCAAAAAGCTGCACGCCAAGCTCAAGCGCACGATCGTCTATGTCACGCACGACCAGATCGAGGCCATGACGCTGTCGACGCGGATCGCGGTCATGAACAAGGGCTATATCCAGCAACTCGGCACGCCGAAGGAAATCTATGACACGCCCTCCAACGTCTTCGTCGCGACTTTCATGGGAAGCCCGGCGATGAATGTCGTGCCGGCCAGGATCGTCGTCCGCGATGGCAGGCCGCATGCCGAAGTCATGCTGGGCGACGGTTCGAAGAGCTTGCTCGCCTTCAGTCAGCCGGGGCTCGCCTCGTATGAAGGGCGCGACATCCTGCTCGGCATCCGCCCTGAGGCGATTACCGATCCGGAGGGCGCCGATCGCAAGTCACAGAACATCGTCAGCCTGAAAAACCGGGTGATCGTCACCGAGCCCGCAGGCTCCGACACATTCGTCACCATGGGGCTTGGCGGCAAGGACGTGATCGCCCGCATGCGGGCGGATGTTGACATCGCCGGTGGCGGCGAGTTCGACTTCGCGATCAATATGGAAAAGGCCGTCGCCTTCGATCCCAAGACGGAAGAGCGGATTCGTCCATGACAGATGCCGACGTCATCATCATTGGATCGGGCATGGGTGGCGCGACACTCGCGGCGCAGCTTGCCCCGACCGGGCGAAAGATCCTGATCGTCGAGAAGGGCGAGAGACTGCGCCCTTCTGCGGCGGACCGGGACGCCGAGGCCATCTTCGCCAAGGCGCATTTCAGGCCGAAGGAAGAATGGCTGGATGGCGACGGCCAGCTCTTCAATCCCGGCAACTACTACAATGTCGGCGGAAATTCGAAATTCTATGGCGCAGTTCTGTTGCGTTACCGGCGCGAGGATTTCTCCCCGCTCAGGCACATGGGCGGAACGACGCCGGGTTGGCCGATCGCCTATGAAAACCTGGAGCCCTGGTATCAGCAGGCCGAGCGGTTGTTCGAGGTCCGGGGCGCGCTCGGCGAAGACCCGACGGAACCGGCCCATTCCGGCGCGTACGATCACGGGCCCGTGCCCGACGAGCCTGTCATCGCCGATCTCCGCCGTCGCCTGAGCGCGGTCGGGCTTCATCCGGCGTCCCTGCCGCTCGGAGTCGATATCGACCATTGGCTCAAGCATGGGGCGACGACCTGGGACGCCTATCCGAATACTTGCGGCGGCAAGAAGGATGCGGAGACGGTGAGCCTCGCGCTCGCGCTTCGCCATGCAAACGTGGTGCTTTCGACGGGGAGTGAGGCGACCCGCCTGTTGGCAGGTGAGGGCGGCCGGATCATCGGCGTCGAAATCCTGGACCGCGGCGAACGCAGAGTTCTGAAGGCGCCCATCGTGGTTCTTGCCGCCGGCGCCGTCAGAAGCGCCGCTATCTTGCTGTCATCGGTCGATGAGCGGCATCCCCAGGGTCTGGCGAACCGATCCGATCAGGTCGGTCGCAACTTCATGAACCATAACTGCTCGGCCGTCCTGGCGCTTCATCCGTTTCGGCGCAATCCGTCCGTTTACCAGAAGACCCTGATGGTCAACGACTTCTACCTGACGGGTGGACCCAATGGCGAGCCGCTCGGCAATATCCAGCTGCTCGGCAAGATCACTGGTCCCATCCTCGCCGCAAGTTCGCCATTGCCGCGCCAGATCGCCAACTGGATCGCAGCGCGTTCTATCGATCTCTATGCGATGTCGGAAGATCTGCCCAATCCGGAAAGCCGCGTGCAAGTTCGGAATGGGCGGATCGTGCTCGACTGGAAGCGGTCGAACTGGGAAGGCCATCTGGCCCTCGTCGACAAACTCAAGGGTCTCCTGCGCAAGGCGGGCTATCCGGTCGTGCTTTCCCGCGCTTTCGATCGCCGCACACCATCGCATCAATGCGGGACCGCCCGCATGGGATGTGACCCGATGACGAGCGTCGTCGACAGTTTTGGGCGCAGTCACGATCACCGCAATCTCTTCATCGTCGACGCATCGATCCTGCCGACCTCGGCCGCAGTCAATCCGGCCCTGACGATCGCAGCGCTCGCCTTGCGATCAGGCGGCCATATCATCGAAACGGAGTTCAGCCAGTGAGCAAGGTCGCACTCATCACCGGAGGGCAGCAGGGCATCGGCCTTGGCATCGCCCGCGAACTGGTCGCCGCCGGGTTCGGGGTCGCATTGGCGTCTCGCTCCGAGGAGGATACTCCGCAAGTGGCGGCGGCGCTCAAGGAACTGGGGGATGCGGCGATCTATGTCCGTCACGACCTGCAGGATATCGGCAATGTCGGATCGGTTCTCGACATCGTCGAAACGCGCCTGGGACCTGTCACCACCCTGGTGTCCAACGCCGGCGTGCCGGCGAAGGTGCGGGGCGACATGCTGGCGCTGGCGCCCGACAGCTTCGACTTCGTGCTCGGCGTCAATCTGCGCGGCGCCTTCTTTCTTGCGCAGGCCGTTGCCGCGCGCATGCTGGCGGCTCCATCCGAGACCTACCGTTCGATCATCTTCGTCACATCCGTGAGCGCCGGCATGGCCTCGATCGAGCGGGCGGAATACTGCATCTCCAAGGCCGGCGCCGGCATGATGGCGGAACTCTTCGCGCTTCGGCTCGCGCCGCACGGCATTGGCGTTTTCGAACTTCGGCCCGGCATCATCGAAACCGAAATGACCGCCGGCGTGAAAGACAAATACACGGCGCGGATCGAGGGCGGGCTCGTTCCGGCGCAGCGCTGGGGGCAACCTGCCGATATCGGCAGCGTGGTCGCGCCGCTTGCGGAAGGGCGTTTTGCCTTCGCCAACGGCGCGGTGATCCCCGTCGACGGCGGGCTTTCGCTAGCCCGCCTCTAGGAGAATGTTATGAGAAAAGATATTGATTTCATTATAATCGGTGGCGGTTCGGCGGGATCGGTGCTCGCGGCGCGGCTCTCTGAAAATCCCGATTTCAACGTGCTGCTGCTCGAAGCCGGCGGGCGCGACTGGCATCCCTTCTACCATCTGCCGGCGGGCTTTGCGAAGATGACCAAGGGCATCGGTAGCTGGGGATGGAACACGGTTCCGCAGCGGCACATGAACGACATGGTGATCCGATACACCCAGGCCAAGGTTATCGGCGGCGGCTCCAGCATCAACGCGCAGATCTACACCCGCGGCAATGCGCTCGACTATGACGACTGGCGTCAGATGGGCTGCGAAGGCTGGTCCTACGAGGATGTGCTGCCCTATTTCCGCAAGGCCGAAGACAACGACAGTTTCGACGATCGCTATCATGCCAAGGGCGGTCCGCTCGGGGTCAGCAAACCCGTGGCGCCCCTGCCGATCTGCGAGGCCTATTTCAAGGCGGCGGCAGAGCTCGGCATCCCCTTCAACGGCGACATGACGGGCGAAAAGCAGGATGGCGTCGGATACTATCAGCTGACGCAACGCCATGTTCGCCGTTCATCGGCGTCGATCGCCTATCTCAATCCCGCGCGTCGGCGGCCCAATCTGACCGTCCGCACCAATGCGCAGGTGTTGAAGCTCGTCGTTGAAAGCGGCCGGGCAATCGGCGTCGAGCTCGCAGGCGAGGGCGTGATCAGGGCAGGCCGGGAGGTGCTTCTTTCCTCCGGCGCGATTGGCAGCCCGCGCCTCCTGATGCTGTCGGGGATTGGACCGGCGGATCACCTCGCTTCGTTGGGCCTCCCCGTTGTCTTTGACCAGCCCGGTGTCGGCTCCAATCTGCAAGACCATCTTGATCTCTTCGTGATTGCGGAATGCACCGGACCTCACACTTATGACCGCTTCGCCAAGCCGCATCTCTCCGTGCTGGCCGGTCTCCAATACCTGCTGACGAAGCGCGGTCCGGTCGCCTCGAGCCTGTTCGAGACCGGCGGCTTTTGGTATGCCGATCCGGATGCGCGGTCGCCGGATATCCAGTTCCATCTCGGCCTCGGCTCCGGCATCGAGGCGGGCGTCGCGGCCATGGCGAATGGCGGCGTGACGCTGAATTCCGCCTATCTCAGGCCGCGCTCGAGAGGCACTGTCCGGCTCGCATCGGCCGACCCGCTCTCCGCGCCCCTGATCGATCCCAACTACTGGGCTGATCCGCATGATCGCGATATGTCGATCCGCGGCTTGAAGATGGCCCGGGACATCATGCGTCAGGATGCGTTGAAGCCCTTTGTGAAGGCCGAACGGCTTCCGGGACCCGATGTCCAGAGCGATCAGGACTTTTTCAATTATGCCTGCCGCCATTCGAAGACGGATCATCATCCTGCCGGGACCTGCAGGATGGGGGCGGATCCCGCAGCCGTCGTCGATCCGCGGCTGCGTTTCAATGGCGTCGCAGGCCTTCGCGTCATCGACGCCTCGATCATGCCCACGCTTATCTCCTCCAACACCAATGCGCCGACCATCATGATCGCCGAAAAGGCTGCCGACATGATCAAGGCCGAGCACGGAGCCATGTCATGATCCGCCACATCGTGCTCGTTCGTTTCCAGTCGACGGTGTCCGCTGCCGTCATCGACGACCTCTTCGCGGAACTGCATCGGATCGAAGGCAAGCTGCCCGGTCTCTTGTCGATCACCTCTGGCCGCAGCGAAAGCCCGGAGCGCATCGAACGCGGCTATCTGCACGGTTTTGTCGCCGATTTCGCCGATTGGGCGGCGCTCGAAGCTTATCAGCTACACCCGGATCACAAGCGCTTCGGGGCGCGTCTGGTTGCTCAAGCCGAGGGCGGACTCGACGGCATTCTCGTCTTCGACCTCCCCGTCCAAACTCAAGGATACCCGCAATGATCGCCCTGCCCACTGCCGATTGCCGCATCGAGGACTATCGTCTGACCGGAACGCCTCTGACACTCCGTGCGCCCACCCGTCAGCTGACTCGCACCGCCTTTGCCGCGGCCCATGTCGTCTCTGACCCGCTTCGCGAACGCAATCCCTGGGATGGGCGTCCGGCGGTCGACTGGGACGGCACGCTCGCCTTCCGCACCTCCCTCTGGGATCAGGGCCTGGGGCTTGCAGAGGCGATGGACACCGCTCAACGGGGCATGGGCGTCGACTGGCCGACGGCGCTGGAACTCATCCAACGCACAATGGCGGCGGCCAAGGCGCATCCGATGATGCCGCGCGTCGCCTGCGGGGCGGGCACAGACCACCTGGCTCCTGCTGACCTGACCACCGCCGACAAGATCGCCGCCGCCTATGAGACGCAAGCCGAGGCCATAGAGGCCGCCGGCGGGCAGTTGATTCTGATGGCGTCCCGCGCCTTTCCCGCCATGGGCGCGGGCCCCGAGATCTATCGCGCCGTCTATCGGCGGCTGATTGATGGCGCGCGCGAGCCCGTAATCCTGCATTGGTTGGGCGACATGTTCGATCCCGCGCTCAAGAGCTATTGGGGCAGTGAGAACGTCGCGGAAGCCAGCGATTTTGTTCTCGGCCTCATCCGCGAGAATCCCGGTAAGGTAGACGGCATCAAGATCTCGCTGCTGGACCAGGCGCATGAAGAGGGTTTTCGCGCCCGTCTGCCAGACGGCGTGCGGCTCTACACCGGCGACGACTTCAACTATGCCGACCTGATCGCCGGCGATGGCCAGCATTATTCGCATGCGCTTCTCGGCATCTTTGCCGCAATCGCGCCCGCAGCGTCGCAGGCGCTTGACGCTCTTGCTACCGGCGACCTCGAAACCTATCACCGCCTGCTCGCGCCAACCGTGCCGCTCAGCCGTGAAATCTTCCGCGCGCCAACCCGCTTCTATAAAGCCGGCATCGCTTTTCTCGCCTGGCTGAATGGCCACCAGCGGCATTTCATTATGCCGGCCGGCTTCCAGTCGAGCCGCGACATCCTCCACTATGCCGAGGTTTTCCGGCTGGCGGACCAGGCAAATCTGCTTGCCGATCCGGAGCTTGCCGTGAGAAGGATGCGGGTCTTGCTGGAACTGAACGGGGTATATTGACGGGCATGGAGCGACGGCCGACGATCATCGACGTGGCGCGCGTGGCGGGGATTTCAAAATCCACCGTCAGCCTCGTCTTGCAGAACAGCCCGCTGGTCAAGGAGGAGACGCGCCGCCTCGTACGCGAGGCCATGGACAAGGTTGGTTATGTCTACAACCGGGCCGCCGCCAACCTTCGCTCGTCGAATGTCGGTCTGATCGGCCTCGTCATCAACGATCTCCGCAACCCTTTCTTCACCGAATTCGCCACTTCGCTGCAGATGGCGTTGTCCCAGCGCGGTTACGCGACCGTGGTCGCCAATACCGACGAGGATCCGGCAGTGCAGGCCCAGGTGGTCGGCGCCATGATCGAGCATGGCGTTTCCGCTCTCGTGCTGTCGCCCGCCTATGGCGATGACAGCGGAACATTCGACGCGATCGCCCGCGGCGGCATTCCCACGATGCAAGTGCTTCGCAAGGTGGATCCTCGGGTCGAACAGTTCCCCTTTGCCGCTCCCGATTATCGCCTGGGCAGTCTGCTTGCCGCGCGGCATCTCTTGTCCTTTTCGCCGCGGCGCATCGCCTTTGTCGGCGGACTTGCCGATCGCGCCGTCACGCGCGAACGCATGACAGGCTATTTCGAGGCTCTGGCCGAAGCCGGCATGGAGCCATTCGTTCTTTCGGGCAGGGCAAGCCGCGTTTTTGGCCGCGAGGCCGCAGAGGAACTGACGCGGACGCATCCGGACATCGATGCGGCGATCTGCTTCAACGATCTGGTGGCGCTCGGCATGCTCTCGGGCTTTGCGAAGTTGAACCGCACTGTGGGGCATGATTTCCGCATGGTCGGCTTCGACGATATCGAAGAATGCAGCCAGGTGTTTCCCGCCCTCTCGACGGTGCATTGCGGGGTCGCGGAGTTCGGACGAAGCATAGCCGCCACGATATTGGACTGGCTGGAGGAGGGGAAGCGCCCGCAGCCGGAGACCCTGACGGCCGTGGACCTGGTGATCCGCGATACGAGCGGCATAAGGGACGTTGCATGATCGATCGACCGGATCTCTTTCTTCGAAGCCTGTTCGACCGGGCCGTGGAAGTCGCTGACCCCATGCGGTCGCTCAAGGATTTCCTGCCGGAAAAACCGAAAGGACGTGTCATCGTCGTCGGCGCCGGCAAGGCGAGCGCGCGCATGGCCGAGGCGGTCGAGGCAGCCTGGGGACCCTGCGAAGGCCTCGTCATCACACGCTACGGCTATGGGAGGCCTTGCCGGGGCATCGAGATCGTGGAGGCCGCCCATCCCGTTCCCGATCTGGCCGGGCTCGAGGCGACGGTCCGCATGCTTGCCTTGGTCGAAACCGCCGGCGAGGCCGATTTCGTTCTGGCGTTGATTTCCGGCGGCGCTTCGGCGCTGCTGGTTCAGCCCGTGACGGGCGTCTCCTTGGCCGAGAAACAGGCCGTCAATCAGGCGCTCTTGGCCTCCGGCGCGCCGATCGACCGGATGAACACGGTCCGCAAGCATCTGAGCCGGGTCAAGGGTGGGCAATTGGCGGCTGCCGCCTTTCCGGCGGAACTGCTTGCGCTGATGATTTCGGATGTGCCGGGAGACGATCCGGCTTTCATCGGCTCGGGACCAACCGTCGGCGATCCCTCGACGCCGGAGGATGCCCTCGCGGTCATCGATCGATGGAAGATCAATGTCCCCCCGTCGATCCGCGAGGCGCTTTCCCGCGGCTCCGGCGTGGCGCAGCCCGATGATCCACGCCTGGCGCGCGTTCGCAACGTCATCTATGCCGCGCCACGGCAATCGCTGGAGGCGGCCGCGGCGCTTGCCATGCAAGCCGGTTGCGATGTGCGCCTGCTCGGCGACGCGCTGGAAGGGGAGGCGCGGGTGGTTGCGGAAGCTCAGGCGAGAGAGGCCCTCGCTCTCCAGGCCGGCATGAAGGCAGGGGATGCGCCGATCCTGCTTTTGTCCGGCGGAGAACTCACGGTCACGCGGCGTGGGGATGGTATCGGCGGCCCGAATGCCGAGTTCTGCCTGTCATTGGCCATTGCGCTCCAGGGAGCGGAGGGCATTCATGCTTTGGCTTGCGATACCGATGGCGTGGATGGTGCAGCCGAAGTGGCCGGCGCCGTCTTTGGGCCGGAGCTGCTGAAGACAGCGAAGGAACGCGGCGTCGATCCACGGCATGCGCTTCGGCGCAACGACGCCCATTCCTTTTTCGCGGCCGTCGATGGGCAGGTCGTGACAGGTCCAACCCTGACCAATGTCAATGATTTCCGCGCCATTCTCGTGCTGCCGCCTGCGGTCAGCTGAGATCAGAAAACCATGTTTGTTCAGAGGCGCGCAGGGATCAGCGCGCCAGAAACCTGGCTCTCGGTCTGAATAAGCGGATCTTTAGCGCCATCATTGTCGACGTTGAAGAACAAGTCGAAATCGAGCGTCGAAATGTCCTTCGTCTTTTGGACCGTCCCAGTGAAATCTGACGGAAAACGCGGATGTTGAAATCCGTCGCAAGCTCCTGCGGGTTCGAGGCGGGAATTTTGTGCGCCTGACGCGGGTGAAAACCTAAAAATTTCAAAGAGAGCAGACTGGCGCCTCCAGTCGGCTTCGCCAGATTATTCCAATGCCTCATGATCGTGTATTGACAAAATACGGGACATGATCAACAAATGTCAAAGTGACTGGTTAGGAACCGCTAAAGTCACGCATCGCCGCCGCGGGAGGAGCCGAGGGCGGCATTTCGGGAGGAGATCTCAATGACTGTGGATTCCGGTGACAAGACCGGCGCGCGCTTTGTCGTGCCGAGAAGAACGATACTGAAAGGCGCGGCGGTCGCCGGTCTTTCCGGCGCAATGTCCGCGCCGTTCATCAACCGGCTGATGGCTGCCGAAAGCCATCCGCTGGCAGGCAAGAAGATCGAAATGAACATTCTCGGCATTGCCGGCTGGCTGCCGTCTTCGCTCGGCGTGAAGATGTCGCCGCTGTTTGCCGACTATGTGAAGGAAAGATACGGCTACGACGTCAGCTTCGGCTTTGCCGAGGCGCCGTTCTCGGATCTGTTCCAGAAGGCCGCGACCTCGCTCGCGACCAAGAGCCAGGAATACAACATCATCATTTCCGACAGCCAGTGGCTCGGCGCGCTCGCCAAGCCCGGCTGGATCCTGCAGCTCAACGACATCATCGCCAAGAACAAGAACCTGCAGCTCGACTGGTATTCCGACACTGTCGTCAACACCTATATGAAATATCCCGATGGCAGCGACCAGATCTGGGGCCTGCCGCAGGAAGGCGACACCAAGGCGCTTTACGTCCGCAAGGACCTCGTCGAGGACCCCAAGGAACAGGCCGCCTTCCAGGCCAAATACAATATGAAGCTCCCCTCGACCTTCGAGGAATACGAGAACCTCAACGCCGAAGACTACGAGAAGATCATGGAGTTCTTCACGCGTCCGGATCAGGGTCTCTGGGGCGCCGCATGGCAATACAGCCGCGTCTACGACTTCTGCACCTGCCCGCAGCTCTCGATCATGTGGAGCCGCGGCGGCGACATCTGGGATCCGAACACCGGACAGGTCGAAGGCATTCTCAACACCGACGAAAACGCCAAGGCCATGGAACTCTACAAATCCTGGCTCAAATACATGCCGCCGGGCGCGACCAATTTCGGTATCGCCGAGGAAATCGACGTCTGGACCCAGGGCAAGGTGGCGACCTGCCTGCAATGGGCGGCCGTCGGCCTCGCCATGATCACCCCCGAGAACAAGGACAAGGTGCTCGTCGTGCCGCCGCCGAAATTCGGCAAGGGCGATCAGGCCAAGCGCATCTATTGCATGGGCGGCCAGCCCTGGGTGCTCAACGCCTTCAATGACGACGAGAAGATGCGCGTCGCCATCGACTTCATGAACTGGTGGTATCTGCCGGAAACCACGCTGGAATTCGCCAAGCGCGGCGGCAACCCCACCGACAAGGCGACGCTCTCCAATCCGGATTTCGACAAGATCAATCCGTGGAACCGCGCCTACAAGTTCATGCTGGAAACCGGCCGCTCGCGCGACTTCTGGCACCATCCGCGTTACTCGGAAATGCTCGCTGTCCAGCAGGAGGGTTTCACCTCCTACATGACCGGCTCGACGGCCTCGGCCAAGCAGGCGCTCGACTATATCGCCTGCCAGCAGCAGCAAATCCTCTATGACGATGGTTTCGCCAAGGAAGGTCCCTCCGACGCCTGCTCGGCCGCCAGTCTCTGAGGTTTCGCAACCTCGGGATATCTGCTGGTCGCCGACGAGGCGACCGGCGGACCCGGCCTTTGTTCAAGCGTCCCTCCCGGCGGCGGTCGGTATGACCTCCCGGCCGCCGCCAACCCCGAACAGACGCGCGCGCCCAAGACATTTGCGGATAGGCGGGCGTTGTCTTCAATGGATGGAACATCATGGCGTCAACGAAACCGCCCTCGGCGTTCAAGGACGACAGGCGCGTCATTATCTTTGCGCTCCTGGCTCCGGTGCTCGCTTTCTTCATCGTGTTCAACACGATCCCGACGCTCTGGCTGCTGGGACTTTCCTTTCACAAATTCTCGCTGCTGAACGGCACGCCGCCCGAATTCTTCGGCTTCCGGAATTTCCAGGATATTTTCCGCAACCGGAATGGCATTTGGGGCGATCTCGGCCGAACCTTCCTGTTCGTCGGCGTGGGCGTCGGCATTCAGACCGCGCTTGGCATTCTGCTCGGCTTTCTGTTTTGGGGCTCCAAGGAGATGCCCGGCCGCAAATTGGCGTTGACCTTGCTGTTCACGCCCATGGTGCTGACCCCCGTCGCCACCGGCACCTTCTTCCGCTTCATCTATGACCCGACTTTCGGCGTTCTGAACGCGCTGGTCGGATGGTTGTCGCCAACCGGCACGATCGATTTCCTCGGCAATCCGCAGATCGCCTTCTGGGCGGTGCTCGCGGTCGATTGCTGGATGTGGACGCCGTTCATGACGCTGATGACGCTCGCAGCCCTCGGCTCGGTGCCGAAGGCGGAGCTGGAGGCCGCCGAAATCGATCGCCTTTCCTGGCCGAAGCGCATCTCGCTGGTGATCTGGCATCATGGCAAATTCATCCTGATGCTCGGCATCCTCCTGCGGACCATCGACAGCTTCAAGACGCTCGACCTCGTCATCCCCATGACCAAGGGCGGCCCGGGCCAGACGACGCGTCTGGTGGCGGTGGAGCTCAACAAGCAGTCCTTCGAAAGCTTCAACATGGGCTGGTCGTCCGCCTATTCGGTGCTGCTGCTGCTGATCTCCATCGCGATGACCTCGATGTTCATCTTCATACTCAATCGTCGCCGCAGAGGACGCTGACATGTCGGAAACTCTTCGCGCCCGCCTCTATCACGTCACGCTCTGGCTCGTGTCGCTGCTGTTCTTCTCGCCGGTGGCCTGGATCATCCTGTCGTCGTTCAAGACGCGGGAGGACATTCTGGCGACGCCGCCGAAACTGTTTTTCTCGCCGACCCTTGCCAATTACGCCGATCTCTTCGCCACCAACACATCCTTTCTGCTGCAGCTCGGAAATTCCGTGCTGCTGTCGGCGGCGGCGGTGGTGATCGCGGTCTTCGTGTCTTTTCTCGCCGCCTTCTGCTTCTCGCGCTTCAAGCCGAAGGGCACTGACTTCCTGATGTTCCTGCTTCTGTCCATCCGCATGTTGCCGGGCCCGGCGGTGATCCTGCCCGTGTATCTGATGTATGTGGCCTTCGGCTGGAAGGACAATCATCTGGCGATGATCCTGTTCTACGCCATGTTCTCCATTCCGTTCTCGGTCTGGATCCTCAAAGGGTTTCTCGACGGCGTCTCGACGCGTTTCGACGAAACGGGCCGTGTGAATGGCGGCTCCTGGCCGCATATCATCTTCCGGGTGGTGCTGCCGCAGGTGAAGCCAGGGCTCATTGCGGCCTTCATCTTCAACATGATCTTCGTCTGGAACGAGTTTCTGTTCAATTTCATCATCGGCGGCGTGTCGACGCAGAACATTCCCTATGCGCTCGCGGTCGGCGCCTATTCCGACGGCGGCCTCAACTGGACCTTCATATCCGCGCTGACGTCGATCTACATCCTGCCACCGGTGCTGTTCATCTACTTCTTCCAGAAATATCTGCTGGTCGGCATGACCTTCGGCACCGTGCGCGGGGAGGTGTGAGATGGAGTCTGACGACATCAAGTCCGAGCGCAGCTTCATCGACCGGCTGGAAGCAGTGCTGATGGCGCTCATCCTTCTCGGCATCATTCTGGTGGCGCAGCAGTTTTCGGTCACGGTCTTCCGCATCGGGCTCGGCATTCTCGTCGGCGCGACGCTGTTGCAGATCGCGGTCGGCAATACGCCGCGGGACTTGAGCGTCGGGCGCAGCCTGTTGCGGATCGTGATCCTGCTTGCAGTCGTCGCCCTGATGTTCGGCCTGGGCATTCTGCTCGCCCCTTATTTCGCACAGATTGGACGCTGACATGCATGCAGTGGAGTATCAGTCCGTCAGCAAGGCCTATCGCGGCAAGCGCGCGCTTGATCAGGTGTCGCTGGCGGTCGAAGAAGGCAGCTTCACCGTGGTCTGCGGTCCGCCGAAAGCCGGAAAATCCATCCTCTTTCGACTGCTGGTCGGGCTGGAGCAGGCGGATGAAGGCCGCATCTTCCTCGCCGGGCGCGACATCACCCATGCCCCGCCGTCCGAGCGCAATGTCGGCTATGTGCCGCAGAGTTTTGCGCTCTATCCGCATCTGACTGTTTACGACAACATCGCCTATCCGCTGCATCTTTCGGGCGCGCCGCGCGAGGATATCGCCCGCAAAGTGGATGCGACGGCGGGAATGCTGTCGATCAAGCATCTGATGAAGAAGACGCCTGATCAACTGTCGGGCGGCGAAAAGCAGCGGGTGGCGGTGGCGCGCGGTCTCATGAAAGACGCCAAGGTCTTCGTGCTCGACGATCCCCTTGTCGGCCTCGACTACAAGCTCCGCGAACGGCTGATGGATGAGTTGAAGCAGCTCTGCGAGGAACTGCGGACCACCTTCTTCTACGCCACCTCGGATTCGCTCGAAGCGCTGACGCTTGCCCAATCGCTCGCGGTCCTCGATGCGGGGAGGCTGGTGGAGCATGCGCCGGCCGTCGATCTCTATCTCGAGCCGCAACAGGCGCGCAGCCTGGAGATCGTCGGCTTTCCCCGCGCCAATCTGATCGATTGCGTCGCGCGAGACGGGTGCGCCCAATTCGCCGGCTTTTCCTTCGGCCTGCCCGAAGGCGTCTCGACCAGCGATCTCATTCTGGGGCTGCGGCCCGAGCATGTGCTTGTCGGCGCCCCCGAAGGCCTGGAGGGGAAGGTGACCATCGTCGAACATCTCGGCTCCGAAATCGTGCTCTATGCCGATGTCGGCGGGCTGTCTCTCACGGCGGCTTACCCCGCTTCCGGGCAGCTTGCGCCTCCGATCGACAGTCCCGTCAAGATCGGCATTCGCGCCGAAGACGTGATGATCTTCGACAACAGCTCCGGCCGCTTCCTCGGCCGCTGCCAGCCCCGAGCATGAGGAGAGGGTCATGGCGCGCATCGTCATCCAGAACCTGACCAAGAAATTCGGCGCTTTCACCGCCATCCGCGACATGGACGCCGTCTTCGCCGATGGCCAGGTCACTTGCCTTCTCGGTCCCTCCGGCTGCGGAAAGACGACGCTGATGCGGATGATCGTCGGCCTGGAAAAGCCGACTTCGGGCCGCATCCTGTTCGACGACCGGGACATGGGCTCGCTGCCGCCGCGCAAGCGCAATGTCGGCATGGTCTTTCAATATCCGGTCATGTACCAGACCTTGTCGGTCGAGGAGAACATCTCGCTGCCGCTCGAACAGGACAAGACGCTGTCGAGTTCCGAACGCGCCCGCCGCATCGACGAGGTGCTCGACATTCTTGACATGCGCGACAAGCGCAAGCTGTTCATCGGCGATCTCGACGCCGGCAGCCGGCAGAAGGTCGCCGTGGGTCGGGCTGTCGCGCGGCGCTCCGACATCGTATTGTTCGACGAACCGACCACCAATGTCGAGGTGCACGCCAAGCTGCTGCTGATCCGGGCCTTCAAGCTTGTCACCCAACGCCTGCGGCAGACCATCGTCTATGTCACTCATGACCAGACCGAAGCCATGACGCTCGCCGACCGCGTGGCGCTGATGCGCGACGGCCGGATCATCCAGTATGACGCGCCAGCCGCGCTGTACGACACGCCCGCCACCGAATTCGCCGGCTGGTTTCTCGGCAATCCCGGCATGAACTTTCCGCCGGCGCGGGTGAGGGGAGGGCAGTTGGAGACGCCGTTGTCGGCGCTTCCCTTGGTTGTCACGGATCTGGGCGATGCTGGCGGCGATCTGCGCATCGGCGTCCGGCCCGAGCACGTGACTCTGACGGGCGCTCCGAAAAACGGCAGCGTGCCGGCGGTGATCCGCGACATGAACGTCACGATCGCCGGACGCTTTGTGGTCACGCTCGACGTCGAAGGCGTGACAATCAAGGCGAAGACGGACGGGCGCCCTGCTTTCGGCCGTGGCGCGACCGCCCATCTGCATGTCGATCCCGTTCATATGAGCCTTTATCGTGATGGCGTGAGGATCGGCTCGCTTGCGGGTTATGCTGAATAAGGGATGGGCAGAACGACGCCGGCTTGAAGCGTCGTCGCCCGAAAGGAGGTAGCATTATGCATGACGTCTCGGTCATCGGTCTTTACATTCTGGACATTCTCGGGCGTCCCGTCGACGCCATCCCGCCGGGCGGACAGGTCGATTTCATCGACGAAATCCGCCTGACGGTCGCCGGCACCGCCGGGGGAACCGTCGTGGACATCGCCAAGATGGGCCTGAATTGCCTGGCGGTCGGGGCTGTCGGAGACGATGAAAAAGCCGATTTCATGCTGGCGACCATGCAGAAATTCGGCATCGACATCTCCGGCATGCAGCGGCTGTCCAACGTACCATCCTCGGCGACCATCCTCAATGTCCGCCGCAATGGCGAGAGGCCGGCGCTTCATCAGCGCGGCGCATCCAATCATTTCGACGTGCCCGAAAGCGCATATGACACGGTGCTTGCGCCGCCGATCATTCATCTCGGCGGCACCGGCCTGTTGCGCAAGCTGGACGGGGAGCCCAGTCGCAAGCTGCTCGCCGAAGCCAAGAAGCGGGGCCGTACCACGACGTTCGATCTCATCGCCGCCAATGCCGGAACAATTGCGGTGGTCGAACCGCTTCTGCCCTATATCGACTATTTCATGCCTTCGATCGAAGAAGCCTGCGCCATGTCAGGCCAGAATTCGGTCGAGGACGCCGCGCGCTTCTTCCTCGACAAGGGCGTCAACGCCTGCGTCTTCACCCTTGGCGGCGACGGCGCTTTCTATGCCGATCAGGCCGGCGCGCGGCTGACGCGTCCGGCCTACGCCATCGACGTCGTCGACACCACGGGCTGCGGCGACGCTTTCGACGCCGGCTATGTGGTCGCCTTGCATCACGGCATGGATCTGGAAACGCGGCTGTCCTTCGCCCAGGCTTCGGCGGCGCTGGTCGCAACCGGGCTCGGCTCCGACGCCGGTATCCGGTCTTTCGAACAGGTGATGGAATTCATGAAAACGCAGCCGGTTCGCGGCAGTGTCCGTTAGCACGGAAGGGAGGCTCCCATGCAGACCAAGAAGATCATCAATGATGGCGCCCGCGTCGTTGACGAAATGGTGGACGGCATTCTCGCCGCTCACCCCCATATCCTCACTTATGTCGAGGATAATCCGCGCGCCATCGTTGCCCGCGAGGGACCCCGCAAGGGCAAGGTGGGAATTGTCGTCGGTGGAGGCTCCGGTCACGAGCCGACATTCGTGGGTTTTGTTGGAAAAGGCTTGGCGGACGGCTGCGCGGTAGGCAACGTCTTCGCGTCGCCGCCGCCGGACCCGATCATGTCCTGCACGCGTGCGGTTGATGGCGGCGCGGGGGTTCTCTATCTCTATGGAAACTATGCCGGCGACGTGATGAACTTCGATATGGCCGCCGAGATGATGGCGCTCGATGACATCGAGGTGCGGACGGTGCTGACCACCGACGACATTGCGTCGGCTCCGCGCGATCAACGGGACAAGCGACGAGGCGTTGCGGGCAATTTCTTCGTCTTCAAGCTGACCGGGGCGGCCGCAGACAAGATGATGTCCATCGACGACTGCGAGCGCATCGCCCGAAAGACCAATGATCGGACATTCACCGTCGGGGTTGCTCTGTCCGCCTGTTCGTTGCCGCAAACGCGGAAATGGAATTTCTCCATGGGCGATGATGAAATGGAAGTCGGCATGGGCATCCATGGCGAGCCGGGCGTCGCCCGCGAAAAGCTCGCCAGCGCTGACGCCATTGTCGATGATATCATGAACCGTATTTTCGCGGAAATGTCCGCAAAAAGCGGAGAAAAGGTCGCCGTGCTTGTCAACTCGCTCGGCTCGACGCCGCTGATGGAGCTTTACATCGTCAACCGGCGGGTCAACCAGCGTCTCGCGGAAGCGGGCCTTGATGTCTACAAGACCTGGGTCGGTCCCTATTGCACGTCACTGGAAATGGCCGGCGTTTCCGTCACCGTGCTGCATCTTGATGCGGAACTGACCGAAATGCTGGATCATCCCTGTGACTGTGCGATGTTTCAGGTGAAGTGAGGGAGAGGTTATGCAACTGGACGCCGCAGATTTCAAAGCCATGTTTCGAAAGATCTCAAGCCGGATCGAGGGCGAGCGTAACCATCTCTGCGAACTCGACGGTCACATCGGAGACGCCGACCACGGTATCGCAATGGAGCAGGGCTTCGGCGCGATCGTGAAGGCGCTGGATACGCTCGCGACGGATGCGGCCACGCCGACCGATGTGTTCAACACCGCTGCGAAATCCTTCCTCAATGCCGTCGGAGCCTCATCGGGACCGCTTTATGCGACGGCTTTCCTTCGCGCCGGCGCGACCTTCAAAGGAAAGGAGACTGTGACGCTCGATGAAGCGTTGTCCGTTATCGAAGCCATGGCGCGGGGTATTGAGGACCGCGGCAAGGCGGAACTCGGCGACAAGACCATGATTGACGCATGGAAACCGGCTGCGATCGCCGTCGCGCAGGCGCGTGAAGCCGGCAAGCCGGCAGCCGAGGCGCTGGCCGCCGCCCGCAAGGCGGCCGAAGATGGCGCGGAAGCGACAAAGGCGATGGTCGCGAGCAAGGGACGGTCGTCTCGTCTCGGTGAACGGTCGCTCGGTCATATCGATCCCGGAGCCGCCTCTGCGGCGATCATCGTGGCGGAAATTTGCGAGTTTTTCGACCGTTAGCGCTAGGCTTATGGTCGGAGGGACTTCCGCCGGGCAGCGTTTCAACGCATAGGCTTGCCGCATGTTGGTGCAGGGAGAACGGCTTTTGGCGAACCTATAAAAGGATCGCCTTGCCTTCTTCTTGCGCGGGACAATGGCAAGTCAACCATAGACGGACGACAACATGGCAAGGGAAAAGCCGATCGAGAGTGGCGCAGCCGCTGCAATGGACATCCCGCTCCGGTTTGGAGCCGATCCCTATATCTGGGCATGCTGGCTCTACTACGAAGAAGGCCTGACCCAGAGCGATATCGCCGTCACGATGGGCATCTCACGCGCCACGGTGAACGCCTATCTCGCTGACGCCAGGGAGCGCGGGATCATTCAGATCAGTCTGGATCCGGCGCGGCTGGCGTCCTTGTATCTCGCCCAGGAACTCAAGCGACATTTTGGTCTGCATGATTGCATCGTCGCGCCCACCCGTGACGACGGCGATGCTCTAATCGACCGGCTCGGCGCTGTCGGCGCGCAGGCCCTCGAGAAAATCGTCCGATCCGGCGACCGCCTTGCCGTAGTCTGGGGCCGGACGGTTCTTGCCGTCGGAGAGAGGTTAAAGCTCAACGGCCTTCAGGACGTGACGGTGTTTCAGGCGACCGGCGGCACCGCTTCGACCCTGAGCTCCACCCCGCAGCAATGCGCCTGGACCTTCGCCGCCGCGGTCGGCGGCCGCTGCGAAAATATCCTCGCGCCCATTCTGGTTTCCTCGTCGGAGGTCAGGCGGCTGCTGGAAGACGAGACGTTGCTCAGTCAACAACTTGCCCGACTGTCTTCTGTCAACAAGACGATCTTCTCGATCGCTTCGCTTCGGCCGAATTCCACCGTCCATCAGAGCGGGCTTCTCGATGCGCCCGGCGCGCTACAACATTATCTCGGCAACAAGGCGATCGGTGTCGTGGCGGGACATTTCATCGATGAGCGCGGCCGTCGCGTGGCTGGGCCCCTCGACAACCGAGTAATCGGCATTTCGTTCGATCAACTCAGGGCGGTTCCCACCCGCATCGGTGTGGCCGGCGGAGCGGACAAGGTGCCCGCGATCCTCGGCGCGCTGCGTGGCCAGCTTGTCACCGTGCTCATCACCGATGCCGTCACCGCGCGGGGAATCCTGCGCGCCGATGGTGTTTCCGACATCGACGCCAAGCTTGCGCCGCGCCAGCGGACCGAACCCGCTTCGGGCTTCAACACGCGGGACAAGGTGAAGAAATTCATCAACGATCCCCAGGATGTGATCGACGAGATGGTGGCCGGCGCTGCCGCTGCCTATGGCAGGCATCTCTATGTCCTGCAGAACTATCCGCGAGCGCTAATCGCCCGCGACGGGCCGCGACCGGGAAAGGTGGGGATCGTAATCGGCGGCGGATCGGGTCATGAGCCTTGCTTTTTCGGGTATGTCGGCAAGGGGCTCGCCGATGCGGTGGCTGTCGGCAACGTATTTTCCTCGCCGCCGCCCGATCCGATCTTCGAATGCGTCAAGGCTGTCGATGGCGGGGCAGGGGTCTTGTTCGTTTATGGCAATTATCACGGCGACGTCATGAATTTTGATATGGCCGCCGAAATGGCGGCCGAACATGGCGTTCCCGTACGAACCGTCATCACCACCGATGACATCGCCTCCGCCAATATTGAGGACCGCGAGGGCCGGCGCGGCGTTGCCGGAAATCTATTCGCCTTCAAGATCGCCGGCGCCGCTGCCGATCGCGGCCTGGATCTCGACGCTTGCGCGGCGATTACGCGCCGCTCGAATGAGCGCACCTTTACATTGGGGGTTGCCCTGGAACCCTGTTCGCTGCCGCAAACCCGACGCTACAATTTCGAAATCGGCGCGGACGAAATGGAAATCGGCATGGGAATCCATGGCGAGCCAGGCGTCATACGTGAAAAGCTGAAGACGGCGGATGACATCGTCGACATGGTGATGGACAAGATTTTCGCGGAAATGAAGCCCGTCCCGGGCGATCGCGTCGCTGTGCTGGTGAATTCTTTCGGCGCGACGCCGATGATGGAGCTCTACATTCTCTATCGCCGCATCGAGGAGCGGCTGTCCGCCAAGCAAGTGACGATCGCGGTCAACTGGATCGGCCATTACTGCACGTCGATCGATATGGTCGGCGCTTCGATCTCCGTGCTGCTTCTTGATCCTGAGCTGGAGGAATTGCTGGCGCATCCTTGCGATGGCGCGGCGCTGCGGGTTTGAACGGAATTCGCTTCACTATCGCGCCGAGATCTTTTCGGCGCGGACGCCGGGGCCAAGCAGCCGATATAGACGTCATCCTATGGAGTTCGCTCGTAGAGCGAATGGAGAGACGCGATCAATGCTCTCCCTGTTTCGGCTCCAAAACGACAACGCCCTCGGCGCGTGCGGCGTCCGCCAATCGGCGGTCGAGCGTGGCGAGCGGCAACTGTTCGAGGACGGCGAGAGCCAGATAGGCGGCGTCATAGGCGCTCAGGCGGTGTTTGCGCGACAGCCGCACCACCTCCGTGTCGTCCGAAGGACCCGCGAATTGAAGCGGCAGTCCGCGAAAGCGGCTCAGCGCGGCATGGACAAAATCGTCGGAGATTCTGCCGCGCCGTTCCGCGCTTAGGAGGATGCTCCGGATTTCGTGGCGCAAAAGATCCGGCGCTGCGACGTCTTCATCGATCATTCGCGCCATCGCCTGCTCGGCGAGCGCATTTTCCTCATCGGGCAAAAGCCAGGCGCCGGCTATCGAGGCGTCAACCACAAACGCCATCAGCGGCGGCCTTCCTGCTTCCACGCCTGGATTTCTTCGGCAGTCACCGGCTTGGACTGGGCGCGCAAAGCCCGGACGGCCTCGATTGCCGCCAAGCGCTGGCGGCGTTCGTCGATCGCCACCAATTTGGCGATGGGATCATTGCCGCGGGCAATGATGAAATCCTCACCGGCCTCAACCCTTGCCAACAGGTCTGACAGATGGGTTTTCGCCTCGGCGACCTTTACGGTGACAGTCATCGCTATTCTCCGATTTTCTGGAGTTTCAACACCAGGATAGGAGGAGGTCCGAGGTTGGTCAAGTGGTAGACCAACCTGGAGTCTGGTGATTGGGCCTGAACAACGCAATGACCGCGTCTTCCTGCCTCCGACCGACGACAAGACCGGAGGAATTGGCCCGCGCATCCATTGTCATTCTGCCGCCAGGTTTCGTTTCGCTCTTGTCTGGCGCCGTTGGAACAGCCGCCAGGTCACCACGAACAGCAGGGGAATGAAGAAGATCCCGAGCAGTGTGGAGGCGATGGCGCCGCCCATAACCGCGACGCCGATCGAGTTCTGCGCCTTCGAACCTGGGCCGCTGGCGATCGCGAGCGGGATGTGTGGATGCCCCCGGTTTGACAAGAAGAATTTTCTGACGACTGTCTGCGGACGAGGAATTCTATCGGTCGTGTGACAGGCCTCATAATGTGGCCTGAAGTAGCCACGGGCCGGGATGCAGTTCGAAGAACAGGGTCCACATCGGTTCAGAGAGCTTGGTTGGCTCGAGCCCCGGGACTGGCTTGGCCCATTCTGAACATTGAAGTCCTTTCCGCAGCGTTCCGTCAGTCGATCTTCTCAACTCCGCCAGATGCCCGCGCAAGGCATTGATGAGCTGGGTGCGCTGGCGCACAAAGCACTGGTGGGTGTACTGCGCGCCTGATGCTCGGCGCTCTCGGCCGCGACGTAGTGCATGTTCGGACGCAACGCGGCTTCCGCAATCGCGGCTGCATCGGCCGCGTCATTCTTCTGTCGTTTGACGAACGGCTTCACATAGATTGGCGGGATCAGCCGTACGTCGTGGCCGTGACTCCGCGCGAACCGTCCCCAGAAGTGACTCGTGGCGCACGCTTCCATCGCCACGATGCATGGCGACTGCTCACTCAGAAACTGCTGCAATCGGCCCCGCGACAGTGCCCTGTTGAATAGAACCGCACCGCCGCGATCCGTCCCACAGACATGGAAGCTCCGCTTTGCTAGGTCGATTGCAAGGATATGCGCACCTGTGTCATCTGCCTTTCCTCCATGAGCGCCACCATGGCGCTGGGCAGGCATCATACTCCGATGCCGGCCGGAGGGGGCAACCCCATCAGTTCAGGCTGGATCGCTGTGACAATTTCATACAACACTCCTCTCAGCTGGCCCGCCAGAGCCGTTGATAGCCAGGCTTCAGGTTTCACGACTTTGACTTCTGCCGGATCGCGGCGATGAGTTCGTCGACGATCCCCTGCTGGGAGCGCAGGCTCGAGCTTGTCAGATACATCTTCACCGGATCGAGGTAGACGACGCGGCCGGTCGCCCACGCACGAGTTCGTCGCACAAGCTCGTTGTCGAGCAGCTTGTCAGCCGTCTGGGCATGACCGGCCACGGCGGCATCGCGGTCGATGACGAAGAGCCAGTCGGGGTTGACCTCCAGAATATATTCGAAGGAGATCGCCTGGCCATGCACGGCAACCGCCAGATTGGGGTCTGCCGGCGCAATGCCGAACTCCGCATGAAGTTCGCCGAATCGCGACTTCGGACCGTAAGCACTGATCTTGCCGCCGGTGGCCAGAATCACAAGCCCGTTGCCCATCGTCTTCGTCTCCGACCGCAGGTCGTTGATGGATTTGCCGAGCGCGGCGATGTCGGCTTCTACCTCTGCCTCCTTGCCGAAGATCTTGCCGAGTGTGCGGGCATTGGTTTCGACGCTGTCGAGAAAATGGTTGCTGTCGGCCGTCAGGTCGACGACGGGCGCGAGCGCCGACAGTGCGGCATATTTCTCGCTGGTGCGCGGCCCGATCAGGATCAGGTCGGGCTTCTCCGCATTGACTGTCTCGTAGTCCGGTTCGAACAGCGTTCCGATCTTCACATAGCTGTCCGCCTTGTATTTCGACAGCGACAGCGGGACATTCGAGCCTGGCACACCACGCACGGGAACATCGAGCGCATCCAGCATGTCGAGAATGCCGAGATCGTAGACGAAGACCCGCGACGGGCGGCCTTCGAGCGTCGTCGTACCCTGGAAATGCCGGACCTCGATCGGTTCCGCGATGGCAGAGCCGATGGGTGCGCCGCCTGTCAGGACGGCGCCGAATAGCGCAGCAAGCATCGCACGACGCATGAATCCTGATTTCGACATGTCTGAGCCTTTCTAATTTTTCTGGCAGTGAGCGATCCGGGTCAGCGACGGCCGAAGAGAGCGATCAAGCCATCCGAGAGGATCCCGCGCCAAACGAGGTAATCGTGGCCGGCGGCGTATTCGCGGTAGTGGATTTCATAGTCCCTGGCCTGCAGGACATCGCGAAGATGGCGGTTGGAATCGAGAATGCCCGCATCCGCGCCTGGTCCCTTGACCTCGAACAGACCGGCGCTGAGGAAGACCCGTATGCCCGCCTTCGGGTTTCTGGCCACCAAGGCCGCGATATACTCGCCGTCCTCTGCCGGCGCGCTGTCGGGATGCCACCAGAACGAACCTGACATGCTAAGCGCATTGCCGAACAGGTCCGGCCGCGCCAGCGCGATCCTCACCGAAGCAAGGCCGCCGAAACTCGATCCGGCAAGGATCGTGCGGGATGGCGCCGGCTTCAAGCCGGTACGCGCGGCAACCGCCGGCAAGAGTTCATCGGCGAGGAAAGCGGTGAAATCGGCGCTGTCGGGCAATTCGCGGCCGCGCGCCTCACGATCCGGATTGGGAATGAGAACCGCAACCACGGGCGGGATGGCGCCATCGGCGATCATATTGTCGAGGATCGTGGGCGTGGGAACCTTGCTCTGGTAAGCATCGCCGTCGAACAGGAACAGCAGCACGTTGTCCTTCCTGGCAGGCGAGAAATGCGGCGGCGTATAGAGCGTGATCGTTCTTGTGTTGCCGAGGCGCGGGCTCTCGATCTCGAAATCCACGAGCTTGCCCTTGTCGACCTTGCGCTTGGCGAGGAAGGGCTGCGCCGGCGCGCCGTCAAGCGCGAAGGTCGAGGAGAGGTTGAACCGGTCACTGGCATCGGCCGGCCATGGAAAACGGTTGAGCGGGTCGGCCTGTGCCGTCGCCAGGATCGCCACGCGGCGCTCGCGCGCCGTGCCCGGAATCTCGGGTATATCGGGCGCGATCTGGTAGGACAGCCGGGTCGAAGCCGGCAGCAGATAAGTTTTGAACCAGATATCGGTTCCGTCGACATGTTCCAGCGGATCATGGTCCGCCGACGGCGCGCCGAGGATGCGGACATTCCGGCTCGCACCGCGATAGAGAAATGTGACGATACGCATGCGATCGGAGGATGGCTCGACGAGAGGCGTGCCATCGCGCGCTATGCGCGCCCAGAAAGCGTCCGTGCCCTTGCCGTCCCGTGCTGCTGCTGCGGCGGCGGCGACGGCCGGGCTGAGATAGGTGGGCGGCGGCGGCGCCTGCTCGGTGACCGCAAACTGTTTGACGATTTCCAGGCTATAGGAAGCGCCTTCTTTCGACGCCGTCAGCCTGAGTGCATCGCCTTCGCCCGCGATGAAAAGAAAGGTGGTTCGACCCGCGCTCTTCGCCGCGAGCCGGCGCAGGGTGCGGCTGGCCCGGTCGACCACATCGAGGTCGACCGGGCCACCCTTTACGTCGATCACGCCCTGCACGAAGTCACCTTGGCGGCTGGCGAGGGGAAAGAGCTGTGCTCTCTCCTCTGCAGCGATCTCGCCTGTGACGGCCGTGCCGGGCCTCAGCGCGCGGGGTGCGTCGTCCCCGGCCGCGGCCTGGCCAAAGACGGCCAGTCCGACGGCGATGGAAACGGCTATCCCCACGGTTTGCTTCTCCATCATTCTCACCAGGTGTACTTCAGCGTACCGAAGACTGACCGGCGTTCGCCATACCAGCATGCATAGGCGATGGCGCAAGACGATACATACTTCTTGTCGGCGAGATTCTTGACATTGATCTGGAGGCTCAGGCCTTCGAGATCCTTGCTCTTCGCGCCGAAGTCGTAGGATATGGTCGCATCAAGCAGCGTCACGGCTGGAACCTTGAACGAGTTGGCCTCATCTCCCCAAGCGGTCCCGATGTAACGGACGCCGGCGCCATACCCCAGGCCGTTGAACGTACCGTCCGTGTGCTCATACTTCGCCCACAGCGATGCCTGGTGCTGTGGAGGAGAGCGATAGACCGCGTTGCCGATCAGTGTGGGATCGACGCTGGTCAGCACCTTCGTGTCGATGTAGGCGTAGCTCGACAGAAGCGATAGGTTGTCGGTCAGACTTGCCGTGCCCTGCAGCTCGATGCCGCGGCTGCGAGTCTTGCCCATCTGTTTGCTGACGCTGGTCCAGTTGCCACTCGAATCCTGCTCCCACATCGTCCCGACCAGGTTTTTCTGCTCGATGTCGAAATAGGAGGCGGTCAGCGTGAAGTCCGACAAAGTCGGCGCGTAGCGAATGCCGGCTTCGAACTGCCGCGCCGTGGTCGGCTTGAACGGGTCTTCGCCTGCGGGCGCCGCCTGGATAACCGGCTCGAACGAGGTCGAGTAGCTGGCATAGGGCGAGATGCCGTTGTCGAAATTGTAGATTGCACCGGCCCGGTAGCTGAAGGCCGAGTCGTTATAGGATGTACGCCCGCCGTTCAGATGGTCGTCGATGTCGGTCGTGGCCCAATCGTAGCGACCGCCGAACAGCAGGTTGAGCTTTCCGATCTCGATCTGGTCCTGCGCATAGACACCAAGCTGCTTGGCGACGGTGGAGGTGTCTTCCGTGGTCGTGAGCTTGATCTTGCCGAGATTGCCGTAGACCGGATCGGTCCAGTCGATCGAGGGAACGGTGTAATCGTATCCCCAGTGATAATCCCGCTCGCGGTAGCGATAATCGCCGCCAATAAGGAACGTGTGGTTGGCCGGGCCGGTCGAGACCTTGGCCTGCAGGCTGTTGTCGATGACGAACTGATCGACCACGTCGCGCCCGCCGGACGCAGTGCGGCTGATCGTCTTGCCATCGGTAGAGTCGAGCGCGCCCCACACGAGTGTTTTCTGCGCCTCGTCGACATGCGTATAGCGCGCGCTCGAACGGAACGTCAGCGCGTCGTTGAATTCATGCGAGAACTGATAGCCGAGCGTCGCCTGGTCGCGGGTGAACTTCTCGTAATCGGGATCACTGACGAAGAAATCGGTCGGCACGCGGCCATAGGCCGTCTTGTCGATCGTGCCAAGCTTTTCCATGAAGTTGCGATAACCGACTTCGGGATCATGCTGGAAAATGCCGCTGATCGTCAGGCTGGTGGCATCGTCGGGTGTCCAGCTGACCGAGGGTGCGACCGCGATGCGCTGCTGATGGGTGTAGTCCTCCTGCAGGTCGGAAGTCAGGCCGATCGCTGCGATTCGGTAGCGTATGGTGTCATTGAGCGCATCGCTGACATCAAATGCGGCGCTGGCGCGATTGTTCGTGCCGAAGCCGACCGTAACCTCGCGATAGGGCGCGTCCTTCGGCTTCTTGGACGTCATGTTGATGAGGCCGCCCGGATTGGTCTGGCCGAACAGCACCGACGACGGACCCTTCATGAGCTCGACGCTGTCGAGCATGAAGGGATCGATCTGGCCGAGTTCGGCGGTCGCGAAAAGCAGGCCGTCGAGATAGCGCGGAATATAGAAATATCCGCGCGAAAACACTTCGTCGCGAACGTTCGAAGCGCCGCGATAGTCGGTGAAGACGCCCGGCGTGTAGCGGAGCGACTCGGCCACCGACGTCACCTGTTGGTCGTCCATCTGCTCCCTGGTCACGACATTGATCGTCTGCGGAACCTTTTCGATCGGCGTATCCGTCTTGGTGCCGATACGGCTCGATCTGGCGATATAGCCCTTGGTCTCGTCGCCATCTCCGCCGCCGTCGACGACGATGCGCTTGAGGACCGTTTCTCCTTGGTCTGCCTCCTGCGCATGCGCTGCGGAAAGCGCGATCAGGCTGACTGCAGCGGCCAGTCCGGCACGAAGCACAAGCCGCGATGCCGCCCCGTCACCCCGTCCCCGACCAGTGATCGATAGAAGTGAATTACCCTTCATTTTTCTACTCTGCCCCTGTGACAAAACTGGCCAACGGCATCCCTGCGGCCGGCTTCACGAAAACTTGACTTTCATAATCATCTATATAGAAGGGAGGAGAAGCTTGTCGATTGCGAGCCATTTGCCGCAAACGTCAAAAACCTTTGAGAGAGCGTCAAATGGACCGTTTTACACGGGCAACCGCGGGCATCGCGATTTTCAGCGTCATTGAATCGGCATACTGGGACTGTCCATGTGTGAATGAGGTATGCCATGCTCGAACACTTCTCAGGCGGGATCAATCTCGGCGTTCTGGACGGACGTAGGAAAAGGCATCTGCTGTCGCAGAACGACGACCTGTCGCCGAAATTTCAGCTAATGCTGTATTTGAAGGGCGCGCAGAGTTTCATCATCGATGACAGGCGCTTCGACATCGCCGTCGGCGAGGGTGACACGAGCCGGCCAATCGGATTGCTGATCAACCTGACGCGCAATTCGGTCCTGAAACATCTGCCGACGTCCGAAAATACGCTGCAGAAGATCATGATCGCAGCTCCCAGGAGCTGGATCCAGGACATGCAGATCGATACCGACATGCGGTCGCCGGAGCTCGACGAATTCGTCGGCCGGCATCTCAATCATCATTACTGGCAACTGCCGAAACATGCGCTCCAGCTTGCGAGCGACATTCTGGAACCGCCGCCGGGAATGAGCATCGAAATGCAGAAACTGCACCAGCGCGCCCGTGCGCTTGAGCTGCTATGCTTGGCATGCGGCTCGATCATGGATGGCAAGCGCGAGGGCCGGTCGGACAAGCCTGCACTTTCGGCAATGCGTCAGAGCGAGAAGGTCCGCGACTATGTGCTGGACAATCTGTTCAATCCGCTCACGATCGACCTGATCGCCCGGGATACGGGCGCCAGCGCCAGCACGATCCAGCGCCATTTCCGCGACTCGTTCGGCATCACGCTGTTCGAATTCATCCGCCATCAGCGGCTGGAACACGCGCGCGAAGAGCTGGAGAAGAACGGCGCGACCATCGCCCAGGCCGCCTTCGTGGCGGGCTACGCCAATCCGTCCAACTTCTCCGTCGCCTTCAAGAAAGCTTATGGCGTCACCCCCAAGCGTCGGCGCGCCTGATCGGAAAAATATGCATTCGGAATCGATGACAACAGGTCGCATGCCCATGGCAGTGCGACCGAGAGGCGGAGCGGCATGTTGAGAGCCGCTCCGGTCCTTGCCGCCGTTCTGATACTGATCGCGCTGGCGGCGCTGAGCCTTCTGGCCGGCGCTAGCAGCATGTCGATAGCGGCGCTTTTCGGCGTCGGCGATGACGGCACGGCGAATCTCATCCTGATGGCGAGCCGCATTCCGCGCACCTTTGCCGTGATGCTCGCCGGCTGCGGGCTTGCGGTCGCGGGCGCCGTGATGCAGATGATCGCGCTCAACCGGTTTGCCGAACCGTCGACGACGGGGACCGTGGAATCGGCCCAGCTCGGCATGATCTTGGTGCTGCTTGCGGCGCCGGAAAGCCCCGTTTTCGTCAAGATGCTGGTGGCGGCGGCTTTCGCCATGGGCGGCACGGCGCTGTTCTTCGCGCTGATCCGCCGGATGCCCATGCATTCGGCTTTCCTCATTCCACTCGTGGGCCTCACGCTCGGCGGCATCGTCAGCTCGGTCACTGTCTTCATCGCCTATCGGCAGGACCTCATGCAATCGCTGTCGGCCTGGACGACCGGCGACTTTTCAAGCGCCATGCGGGGCCGCTACGAATTGCTCTGGATTTCGCTCGCCGTGACGGTCTTCGCCTATGTCGTCGCCGTCAGCTTCACGCTTGCCGGCCTTGGCGAGGACATCGCACGCAGCACCGGCCTCGATTATCGCCGCACACTCTTTCTCGGCATGGGAGTCGTGTCGCTGGTGACGGCCGCGGTGACGGTGACCGTCGGCGCCATCCCGTTCATCGGTCTGATCGTGCCCAATCTAGTGGCGCTTGTACTGGGCGACAATCTAAGGAAGACCCTGCCCTGGGTCGCCCTGGCCGGCTCGGCATTCGCGCTGGTCTGCGACATGCTCGGCCGCGTCGTCATCAAGCCCTATGAGATACCGGCGGCGACGATTACGGGCGTGATCGGCGGCGCTTTCTTCCTGTTCATGCTGATGAGACGCCGACACCATGCCGGCTGATCCCAGGCCTTTACCCATCACGCGCACCATGCAGTTCTGTGGCCTGGCGGCAACGGCCTCGGTGCTGCTCTTCCTGCTCGTCGGCATGAAAGGCGATCTTGGCTTCACGCTTGCCTTCCGCGCGCCGAAGGTCATCGCCATGGCGCTCGTCGCCAGCGCCGTCGCTATTTCGACGGTGATATTCCAGACCATCACCAACAACAAGATCCTGACGCCGTCGATCATGGGTTTCGACGCACTTTACGCGTTGTTGCAGACGCTCTTCGTTTTCTTCTTCGGCATAGCGGGACTGGTCGCGATCGACCCACGCGTCATGTTTCT
Organism: Rhizobium sp. FKL33; assembly: GCF_005222915.1. Classification (GTDB taxonomy): domain Bacteria; phylum Pseudomonadota; class Alphaproteobacteria; order Rhizobiales; family Rhizobiaceae; genus Rhizobium_E. The sequence continues at coordinate 15,970 of NZ_STFX01000006.1, read as the reverse complement.
CCTCGAGACCGGTACGATGGTTCTGTTCTCCGCTCTCCTGTTCCAGCGGCTGTTTTCCGGCATGCTCAACAGCCTGCATCTCATGTTGCTCGCCGGCATCGTGTTCGGCAGCTTCTTCCGCAGCCTGAGCAACTTCATGCAACGCTTGATAGACCCCAACGACTTAGTTGTGCTGCAGGACAGGATGTTTGCGAGTTTCAACACCATCCGCCCGGACCTCCTGCTCATCGCCTTTATCCTGATCGCCGCCTGCGTCCTCGTCGTCTGGCGAATGTTGCCGGTGCTCGATGTTCTGGCACTGGGACGCGAGACCGCCATCAATCTCGGCGTCGATCATCGAAAAAGCGTGTTCATGCTCCTGATCCTGATTGCGGTCATGGTGTCGGTTTCGACCACTCTGTCCGGGCCGATCACCTTCTTCGGGCTCCTTGTCGCCAATCTCGCTTATCAGCTCGCGCCGTCGTCGGCGCATCGGCATATTCTCCCCGTCGCCGTCGCCGTTGCGGTGACGGTCCTGCTAACAGGTCAGGTCGTCCTGGAACATGTGCTGGCGCTCGACGGCGCCATTGGCATAGTGATCGAACTCGCGGGCGGGCTGATCTTCATTTTCCTCCTGCTCAGGGGCTCCGCCCGATGATCGAAATCCGCGGCATCTCGAAATCCTATGGCGCGACCCCGGTACTCGACAGCATTGATCTTGACCTGAGGCAGGGCGGCATCACCTCCATCATCGGGCCGAACGGCGCCGGCAAGTCGACGCTGCTCTCGATCATCAGCCGCCTCCAGCCAATGGACGCCGGCACGGTGCTGATCGACGGGCAGCCGGTCGGTGCGACGCCGAGCGATATTCTCGCCCGCAGGCTCGCCATCCTCAGGCAGGACAATGCGGTGGCGGCGCGCGTGACCGTCCGGGACCTCGTTTCCTTCGGCCGCTATCCGCATTCCAAGGGCAGGATCAATGCCGAGGATATCCGACATATCGATCAGGCCCTCGCCTTTACGGAACTCGGATCGCTCGAAAATCGCTATCTCGATCAATTGTCGGGTGGCCAGCGGCAACGTGCATTCATCGCGATGATCCTGGCGCAGGATACCGACTATCTGCTGTTCGACGAGCCGCTCAATAATCTCGATGCCCGCCACGCCCTGGCGACGATGACGCTTTTCCGGCGCATCGCCGGCGAATTCAGCAAGACGGTCATCCTGGTCATCCATGACATCAACTTCGCCGCAGCCTATTCGGATCGCATAATCGCCATGCGCGACGGCCGTATCCACTGCGCGGGAACGCCGGCCGATGTGATCCGCGACCATGTGCTCGAGGAGATCTTCGGCATCGAGTTCACGGTCCACGAGATTGGCGGAAAGCGCATCGCCGACTGTTATTGAGACTTTAAGGCAAATGCCGCGTGACGCTCACGCAAAGGTTTTTGCCTTTTTGCCAAAAGCGAAATCCGTCGACTTCGAGAACACGCAGCGATATATGATTGAAAAACTCCACTTTAACTGAATATCAGTGGAAGCGTCCCATGCCATCTCGCCTGTTCGTCGATCTTTCGCTGCTGCGGACCAACGCGAATTTCCGCCGCATTCTTATCGCGCGAACGATTTCGCTGATGGGTCTCGGCATGCTTGCGGTCAGCGTTCCGCTGCAGATCTACGATCTCACGGGCTCGAGCTTCCAGGTCGGGATTGCAGCGGCACTGGACGGCGCGGGCATGTTCGCCGGCCTGTTGCTCGGCGGCGTGCTTGCCGATCTTCATGACCGGCGGCGGCTGATCCTGATGGCGCGCAGCATCTGCGGACTGGGCTTTCTGGCCCTGGCGCTCAACAGCATGCTGCCCGTACCCTCCGTTGTCGCCATCTATGTTCTCGCGACCTGGGACGGCTTCTTCGGCGCGCTGGGGGTCTCGGCGCTGATGGCCGCGATGCCGCATATCGTCGGCCGCGAGAACCTGATGCAGGCAAGCGCGCTGGGCATGATGACCGCGCGTTTCGCGACCATCGTCTCTCCGGCCCTGGGCGGCGTGGTGATCGCGCTGGCGGGCGTGGGCTGGAACTACATCCTCGCGGCCGTGGCCACCCTGGTGACTGTGCTCACGCTCCTTCATCTTCCATCCATGGTCCCGCCACGCGGCGAACCCGAGCACCCGCTGCGTATGCTGGGTCAGGCCTTCGCCTTCGTCTTCCGCCGGCCGGCGCTGCTCGCATTGTTTACCATAGGCGGCCTCATGACGCTGACCAGCGCCATTCGTATTCTGTTTCCCGCACTCGCGAGTGGCCCGTTCGGCGGTGGCGCCTTCGAGACCGGACTCCTGTTCTCCGCCGTACCAGTCGGCGCGACGCTCGGCGCGGTACTCAGCGGATGGGCGCGGCACGTCGCTCACCCCGACAGCGCCATGACCCTGCTGTGCATGCTCGCCTTCGCCTGCATCGCCGCCTTCGGCCTCTGCACCAACCTCTATCTCGGCATGGCGCTGCTTGTAATCTACGGCTACGCCACCGCTCTCGCCTCGATCGTGCAATATGCGCTCGTTCAGTCCCATACGCCGGACGCCTATCTCGGGCGGGTCAACAGCCTGTGGGCCGCGATGGACAATCTCGGCGACATTGCCGGGGCGCTGCTGATCGGTCTGACCGCAAACATCTTCATGCCGGCCGAAAGCGTGCTCGCTCTCGGCATGACGGCACTCGCAATAGCGATGGTGCTCGGCGCGGTGCTCCGCATGCTGCGGCGGTCCGATGCGCAAGACGATCTGGAACCGGCGAAATCCTGATAAATCGGGGCATCGCCATAGAATGCAACACACCGTGGAGACCAAAATGATGCATGCCGCAACGGCCATCAAGGGCGCCGCCCTCTCCAAGGAGGCCCTGCGCCTTCAGGTTCGCCGCTTCCTCGACGAGGATCCGGCGGATGACGACAATCTCCTGGATTTCGGCCTGACCTCCATCGACGTCATGAAACTGGTGACAGAATGGAAGCAGGCGGATATCGAGATCGATTTCATCGCGCTCGCCCGCGGGCCGACGATCGACGGCATGTGGCATCTGCTGCAGCAAAGAATCGCGGCCAATGCGACAACGGGGAGCGCATGATGGACGAGAACCACGTCAATCCATTCGACAATGAGAACCATCGCTTCCTGGCCCTCGTCAACGACGCCGGCCAGCACAGCCTGTGGCCGGCCTTTGCCGATGTGCCTGCAGGCTGGGAAGTGACCTTCGGCCCGGATACGCGCGCGGCCTGCCTCGCCCATATCGGCAGCACCTGGCGCGATCTCCGGCCCGGCGCCTAGACGACAAACACAATCGGATTTCGTGAAAACGCGCTGCGGTCGCTGCGCGAGAGGATGAGGCCATGCCCGCATTTCCCCTTCTCAGCACTCAGCTCGGCATATGGCTCGCCGATCAGGTGGCGAGCCGCCGCAACCGCTATCTGATTGCTCATGGCATCGAGTTGCAGGGCGCGGTCGATATCGGCCGGTTCAGCGCTGCCATCCGCGGCGGCCTTGCCGAGGCCGATACAGTGATCGCGCGCTATATCGAGGACGACGCCGGCGCCTGGCAGGTGATCCCGGAAAGCGCTTCGGCCGAGAACGTGGCTGAACCCGAGGTCCTCGACTTCTCGGACCATGCCGATCCCGATGCCGATATGCGACAGCTGATCGAGGCCGATCTGACGGCGTCGGCCGCCAAGAACGTATCGCTTTGCAGGCAGATTCTCATCCGGCTCGGCGACGTCCAGGGCCAGCCGCGCTGGTTCTGGTATCAGCGCTATCACCATGTGATGCTGGACGGTTTCAGCTTCACTACACTCACGCGGCGCATCGCCGAGCTCTACACCGCCTCGCTCGACGGCGCCATCGCTCGTCCCTCGCCGTTCGGCCCGGTGTCCGAGGTGCTTGCCGAATACGACGCCTACCGCGCGTCCGACGCAGCGTCGCGCGACTGTGATTTCTGGCAACGCTACTGCGAAGATCTGCCTCCGGTCTTCAGTCCATCCTTCCGGACAGGTCGGCCCATGGCAGCGCATGACGGCCGTCCTAGCGAATATCTGCACAGGCTCGAAGATGCCACCCTTCCCGCTCTCGAAGACATTGCAAGGGACAGGAACCTCGCGGTTTTCGACATTCTGTCTGCAGCGATATGCGCCTACCTCCACCGTCTGTCGGGTTCGGGCGAACAGGTCGTCGGCATACCCTTCATGCGGCGCATGGGTTCTTCCGCCCTCGCGTCCTCGGCCCCTGTCGTCAACGTCCTTCCGGTTCGCGTGGAGATAGATGGTGGCCAGACGGTTCTGGAAGTCGCGGAGGCCGTCAAGACGGCGCTTCGCCAGGTCCGCAAACATCAGCGCTATGACGCAGAACAGATCCAGCGTGATCTCGGCCTCGTCGGCACCGGCCGGGCGCTTTATGGCGCCGTTATCAACTATCGCATGTTCGACTACGACCTGCGCTTCGGTGAGATCAGGGCTGCGACGCATCATCTTGCGACCGGCCCAGTCGACGATATCGAGTTCGGAATCCTGATCGATGACGGGCATGTCACGCTGGAACTGCGCGGGGAGACACCGCTCTATGATCAGACTGATCTCGCCCGCCACAGCCGCAGGCTGGCGCTGATGATCGGAGCCTTCATCGCCGACAAAGCGACGACGATCGACGATCTCCCGCTCATGGAACCCACAGAAGCGGCTCTGCTTGCCGAACACGCCGCCGGCCCCGGTGTCGAGAGGCCCGAGGCGTTCCAATCCATCATCGATGTCTTTGCCGCGCAGGCGGAAGCCACGCCCGATGCGGTCGCGCTGGTTTTTGGCGACACAAGGCTGACCTTCGCCGAGACCGCCGGTCGGGTCTTCCGGCTGGCCCGCTATCTCCAGGCACATGGCATCGGCCCCGGTGACATCGTGGCGGTCGCCATGCCGCGCTCCGCAGATGTTGTCACCACGATGCTCGCGGTCATGGCAAGTGGCGCGGCTCATATGCCGCTCGATCTCGATTATCCGCCGGAGCGTCTTACCATGATGTGTGAGGACGCACGTCCGAAGGCAGTCATCACGACCCGGCCGCTGGTCGATGACTTGCCGCACGGTCCACTCTATCTCTGCCTCGATGATCCGGCGCTGATCGGCATCTGCCGGGCACTTTCCGCACAGGCGCTCGATGCATCACCGTCGGCAGATAGCATCGCCTATGTCATCTTTACCTCCGGTTCCACCGGCCGGCCAAAGGGGGTGATAAACGCCCACGGCGCGCTTCTGAACCTGTTCCTGTCGCACAAGCCCACGATCTACCAACCCTCGCTCGCCGTGCTGCAGGCGCATCATCCGGAGCGGGCGCTCAGGGCTGCGCATACCCATTCCTTCGCCTTTGATTCCTCCTGGCTGCAGATCTTCTGGATGTTGCACGGCCAGGAACTTCACATCATCGACGAGGATCTCAGGCGCGATGCGCAGGGGCTGGCCGATGCGATCGCGGAACGGCAGATCGACGCGCTTGATCTGCCGCCATCCTTTTGCACGCAGATGCTGAATTGCGGCCTGCTGGCCTCGGGAAGGCACCGCCCGACCGTGCTGCTGATCGGCGGCGAGGCGATGTCGGCGGCACTCTGGGACATGCTGCATCCGCATGCCGCCACGCTCCACATCCACAATCTTTACGGGCCGACGGAATATACCGTCGATGCGTTGCGGGCTCCGATCGACATGGCCGATCATCCCGTCATCGGCAGGCCGATCGGCGACAGCCGCGCCCATGTGCTCGACGACCGGCTTCGACCGGTGGCCATCGGCGTCACCGGCGAGCTCTATCTTGCCGGCGCTGGGCTCGCGCGCGGCTATATCGGGCGACCGGACCTGACCGCACAGCGCTTCGTCGCCAACCCTTTCGAGCCGGGCGCGATCATGTACCGCACCGGCGATCGCGTGCGCTGGAACGAGAACGGCCAGATCGAATTCCTCGGTCGCGTCGATCACCAGGTGAAGGTGCGCGGCTACCGGATCGAGACGGCCGAAGTCGAGCTTGCGATCCAGGCCCTCGACGGTGTGCAGACGGTCCTGGTCATGGCCGAGGCGGTGAACGGCAGTCACCGTCTCGTCGCCTATTGCACGGTGACGGACAAGACCGGCGTTGACCGCGGCGCGCTTGCGGCACGCCTGCGCTTCCAACTGGCGCAAAAGCTCCCCGATTACATGGTCCCATCCGTGATGATGGTGATCGATGCCTTCCCGCTGACCATCAATGGCAAGGTCGACCGCAGCCGACTGCCTGCCCCGAGCGTGGCCGTCGAGACCGCGCCCTCGACGCCGGCCGAGGCGCTGGTCTGTGCCGCGATCGCGCATGTGCTGAAACTGCCCGACGTCGGCGCCGACAGCGACTTCTTCTCGCTCGGCGGCGACAGCATCAACGCGATCATGCTCTGCAATGCCCTGCGCGCCGAAGGCTACGTCATTCGCCCGCGCGATATTTTCGCCGCACGCGATGCGCGCGGGCTGGCCCGGCTCATGACGCCGGTCGTAGCGTTGGCGCCCGCCGGTGTCGACGCGACCGCGAGCAACGTCTCCGACGCCGAGACAGCGCTCCTTGCCAAGCGCTACGGCCCGATCGAGACCGTACTGCCGGTCCTCGCAACGCAGAAGGGGATGTTGTTCCATGCCGCGCTCGGCGATCGCGCCGGCTCCTATAACGCCTTCACCCGACTGACGCTGTCCGGGCCGCTCGATGCGGAACGGCTCTCGCGGGCCTTCGACGCCGTCTTGCGCCGCCACCCCCAGCTCGGCGCCGTCTTCGATCTTGAAGGTCGCGACGAACCATTGCTGGTCGTACCCGCATTTTCGCCGAAGGCGCGGGGCCTATGGCCCTTCGAGCTGCATGACGTCAGTCATCTGCCGGAGCAGGAGGGGAGGGCCGCCTTCGCCCGGATCGAGGCCAATGCGACGGAGCGGGAGCATTTCGGACCCGCCTTCCGCCGCCTGCTGAGTGCGACCCTGATCCGCACCTCGGCCACCGAGCATGTGCTCCTCATCCTCGTCCATCACCTGATGATCGACGGCTGGTCGACGCCGCTGCTGCTTGGCGATCTTTTTGAGGCCTATCGGCGTAACGGTGCGACGCTGACGCCGCTCCGCACCGGATATGCCGATGTCGTCAAGCAACTCGACCGCCGCGACCCGACCGCGAGCCGCCTCGCATGGCGCGACGCCCTTGCCGGTGTAACCCCAACCCGGCTCTTCGATCAGATCGCGCCGACGGCGATGGTGGAGGAAAGCGAATTCCGCCTGTCGGAGGCCAGCACCCAGGCGCTGACGGCCCGCGCGCGGGCGGAGGGCGTCACCCTGAACGTGCTCATGCAATCGGTCTGGGCTCTGGTGCTGGGCTCGATGACAGGGCGCGACGATGTGGTCTTCGGCACGCCGGTCGCGGGCCGCTCCTCCCCCATCGAAGGTCTTGCGGACCAGATCGGCCTTTTCCTCAACACAATCCCCGTCCGCATCGCTCTTCAACCCGAGCAGGGGCTTTGGGAACAGGCGCGGGCATTGCAGACGAAACATGCCGCACTGATGGAACATGACGGCCTCGGCTTGGGCGAAATCCAGTCGCTTGCAGGCCTTGGCAATCTGTTCGATACGCTTCTGGTGGTCGAGAACTACCCTGACAGCAGCTATCTCGACCAGGATCTTGACGGCCTCGCCATCCGCGATATCCACAATCGCGGCTATAGCCACTATCCGCTCGCCCTCCTGGTGCTTCCGGGCCGCGAGCTGACGCTGCTGCTCGAGAACCGTGGCGCCATCGCCGGCTCCCGGGCGCTTGTCGAGCGTGTCGCTGCCCTGCTCGAAGCATTGATCTGGGAGGGGGACGTCAAAGTCGCCGCCCTTCCTGTCTGCTCGAAGACGGACCGTCAGGCAATCGATACGGTCAACGAAACCGACCATGCTCTTCCGCCATTGACGCTCCGCGACCTCCTGCTGGCGCAGGCCGGACGGACGCCGGATGCCATGGCGCTCATCGATGCCGATCATGAACTGAGCTTCCGGCAGGTCCGCCAGCAGTCGCTGCATCTCGCCGCGAGGCTGCGGCGCGAGGGCGTGCGGACGGGCGATATCGTGGCCGTCGCGCTGCCACGCTCGGCCCGGCTCAGCGTGGCGTTGCTGGCTGTCATCGAGGCCGGCGCGGCCTTCCTGCCGCTCGACCTTTCCTATCCCGCCGACCGCCTCGCTTTCATGCTGGAGGATGCGACACCACGCCTTTTGATCACCGACGCGGAGACGCATGACCGCATCTCCGGCGATGTACCAGCGCTTCTGTTCGACCACTTCTGCGACCGGGATGTCGAGGTCCGGGAGATCCCGGAGGCAGCCGAACTCCTGCCCGATCATCCCGCCTATGTGCTCTACACCTCGGGCACGACCGGACGTCCCAAAGGCGCGATTGTGTCGCATGCGGCCATCGTCAACCGGATCCTCTGGATGCAGAACACCTATCCGCTCGACGGCAAGGATGTGATCCTGCAAAAGACGCCCTGCGGCTTCGACGTTTCGGTGTGGGAGTTCTTCTGGTCCTACATCATCGGCGCTCGGCTGGTGATGGCGCCGACGGAGGCACATCGCGATCCCGCAGCTCTGATCGCACTGATCGAAACGCATGGCGTCACGACCCTGCATTTCGTGCCCTCGATGCTCGCCATCTTCATTGCGACCGCCCGCGACCTGCGCAGCCACGGACCGCTTTGCCCTTCGATGCGGCTGGTATTCTGCAGCGGCGAGGCGCTGGCAAAGGGCCTGTCGCGCGATTTCGCCACCCTGTTTGGGGCCGAGCTTCACAATCTCTATGGCCCCACGGAAGCTGCGATCGATGTCAGCTTTGCGCCCGCTATGGACGAGCTCATCGCCGGAGAAGGCAGCGTGCCGATCGGCCTGCCGGTTTGGAACACGAGACTTCACATCCTCGACCACCTGCTCCGTCCGGTGCCGGCGGGCGTGGCCGGCGAGCTCTATCTTGCCGGCGTGCAACTCGGCATCGGCTATCTGGGACGGCCCGAACTTACGGCCTCCCGCTTCGTCGCGAACCCGTTCTCAGCCGGCGAGCGCATGTATCGCACCGGCGACCTCGCCCGCTCGTTGCCGGGTGGTCGCATCGAATATCTCGGTCGGACCGATCACCAGATCAAGATCCGCGGCCAGCGCGTCGAACTTGGCGAGATCGAGGCCCAGATCGAGAAGCTGCCGGGTGTGGCCCAGGCCGTGGTCAGTGCGATGTCCCTGGGCCAGGCCGGCATGGCCGGTGCAGACGAGCGGCAGCTCGTGGCCCATGTCGTGCCGACGGCCAATGTCTCGTTGGCGCTCTCAACTTTTGCCAATGCGCTGAAGGCCGTCCTGCCCACCCATATGGTGCCCGTCGCCTTCGTCGAGATGCAGACCCTGCCGCTCTCGGCGAATGGCAAGCTCGACCGCAAGGCCCTGCCCATGCCGAGCCTTGCCGGCGGCGTGGGTACTGGCCGGGCACCGGCGGAGGGACTGGAGAGCAAGACCGCGGCGATCTTCGCGGAGCTCCTCGAACGCGAGTCCGTCGGTGCCGACGAGGACTTCTTCGCCATCGGCGGCCATTCGCTGCTTGCCATGCGCCTGGCCGCCCGCATCCGCCGCGACCTTGGTCGGCAGATTTCTGTCGGCCAGATCATGACCATGCCGACGGTCGCCAAACTCGCCGAACACATGATCGCCGGCGAGCTCGTCAGCGACATGGCCAAGGGCGGCTTCGAGACCGTGATCCGGCTTCGTGACGGCACGGGCGCGCCGTTGATCTGCATCTATCCCGCCTCAGGCGTATCCTGGCAGTACAGCGTGCTGTCGCGTTATCTCCGGCAGGACATGCCGATCGTCGGCCTTCAGTCACCCCGACCGCATGGGCCTATCGCCGCAAGCGAGACGATGGATGACCTCTGGGGGCAACAGCTCGCGATCCTTCGCGGCGTTCAGCCCAAGGGCCCCTACTATCTGCTCGGCTATTCGCTTGGCGGCACCATCGCCTATGGGCTTGCCGTGAAGCTTCGGGCACTGGGCGAAGAGGTTCGTTTTCTCGGTCTTCTCGATACCTATCCATCGGAAGTACACGACTGGACCGACCCTGACGGCGCCCAGGCCAATCAAGGCGCCGAGCGCGAGCAGGAGCAGTTCATCAACGACGCTATGGCCGATGTCATGGACGACGACTTCCGCCGCGAGAAGGAAGAGATGTTCGGCCACATTTTCGAGAACTACCGTGACAGCGTCGAACTGCTCTCGAAAGCCTCGACTCCAGATTACGACGGACACCTTACCCTCTTTGTCGCCGGCAAGTCACTGCTGCCCGGCATCGATCCCGAGGCAAGCTGGACGCCCCGCGTCGGCGGCCTTTCGATCCATCGCCTCGCCCATTGCTCGCATGAAGACATCATCTCACCCGCCTCGCTCGAAACGCTCGGCCCCTTGCTGGACGCGCTGATCCGCGACGCCGAGACGATGGCGGACACCAAGGATACGTCCGGCAAGCCCGACCGCCTCGCGGCGGCGAGCCGCTGAGAGACGACCCATGCCAGCGCGCACAAGCATCGTCATCATTCACCACATGCCCGCCACCAAGGGGGATCGCCCATGAGTAGCATTTCACGCAAGACCATTCCGTCAAGCCTTCCCCAGTCTGAGGAAACACCGCTTTTCGCGTTCCGATCCCGACGCGGCAATATTGCAGGTTTCGGCCGGAAAGCCGATGTCACGCGTGGTTCGGTCGCAACCATCGAGGCACGGCTGGCGGATTTCTTCCACAGGGCCGGCCCCGACGCGGTCGTCGCCGGCGCCCTGCCTTTCGCCCGCGGGGCAGCCGACTATCTCTGGCAGGCGGATCACACGCGATCCGGCACGTTCTTCGGCCGGCAGGCTTCGCTGCCCCAAAGCAACTGGCGGCTTCGCCAGGAGCCGAGCGCCGAAGCCTATGCGGACGCCGTGCGCCGGGCACTCGCAATCATGGCAGAGGAGGCAGGCCATCCGGACGCGCTGGCCAAGATCGTGCTGGCCCGCACGCTCGTCGCGAAGGCGGCTCAACCGATCGATGTCACTGCGGTTCTCGGCCGCCTGTCTACCGATCCGGCGACCACTGCCTTCCTGGTGCCATTGCCCGACCGCAACCAAATGCCGCGCGCCCTTGTCGGCGCCACGCCCGAACTGCTCCTGTCGAAGTCCGGTGCGCGTATCTCGTCGCATCCGCTGGCGGGTTCCGCTAAGCGACAGCCGTCGCTCGCCGCCGATGCGAAAGCCGCGACGACGCTCGGCCGTTCGGAAAAGGATCATCGCGAGCATCGGCTCGTCGTCGAATTCATTCTCGACACGCTTGCTCCCTATTGCCATCGCCTTCTCCTGCCAGAGGGCGCCACAGTCACCTGCACCAATAGCATGTGGCATCTCGGCACCCGGATCGAAGGCGAGCTGAAAGACGCCGCAATGCCCGTAGCTGTCCTCGCCGCAGCGCTGCATCCCACGCCCGCCGTCTGCGGCGTCCCCCGCGAGCGTGCAGCGGGAATCATCACGGAACTTGAGCCCCATGACCGCGACTTCTATGCCGGCGCGGTCGGCTGGTGCGACGGACGCGGTGACGGCGCCTGGTATGTGACGATCCGCTGCGCCGAACTTAGCGGCGATGAAGCCCGGCTTTATGCCGGCGCCGGCATCGTTCCGGGATCGGACCCGCAAGCTGAGGCCGAGGAGACAGGTGCGAAATTCGGCGCCATGCTCGCGGCCCTCGGCATCAGGCTCGAAGGAGGACGGGCATGAAGCCGGTCGAGCAACGCTGGCCCGATGACCTCGCCGATCGGTATCGCAAGGCCGGATACTGGCGCGGCGAGACCTTCCCCGCTTTCCTGCGGGCACGCGCGGCCGAGAGGCCGGAGGCGACGGCAATCGTCGATGGCGACCGCAGCTGGACCTTTGCCGAACTCCACCGACGCGCCGAGGCGCATGCCGCGGGGTTTCTCGCCCTCGGCCTTTCCCCCGGCGACCGTGTCGTCGTGCAGCTGGGCAATGTCGCCGAATTCTTCTCCGCCGTCTTCGGCCTGTTCCGCGCCGGCCTGATACCCGTCTACAGCCTCCCGGCCCATCGTCTGACCGAAGTCGCCCATCTGGCACGGCGCTCGGAGGCACGCGCCTATATTGCCGGCGCTGACTATGACGGCTTCGACTACCGCATGCTGGCCCGCGGGCTGAAGGCGGAGGCTTCCGATCTCAGGCATGTGATCATCGCCGGCGACGCCGAGGAATTCGTTGCGCTGGACGACTGCACCGGCGACGCCTCGAGCCTTCCCGGGGATCCCGATCCGTCCTCGGTCGCCTTCCTGCAGATTTCCGGCGGCAGCACCGGCTTGCCGAAACTGATCCCGCGTACTCATGACGACTATATCTACAGTTTCCGGGCGAGCAACGAGATCTGCGGCGTGACCGAAAACAGCGTATTCCTCATCGCACTTCCCGCCGCTCACAATTTCCCGATGAGTTCGCCCGGCCACATGGGCGCCCTCTATGCCGGCGCCCGCGTTGTGCTGTCCCCGGCGGCCAATCCGGAGGCAGCTTTCCCGCTGATCGCCCGCGAGCGCGTGACGATTACCGGCCTTGTGCCACCGCTGGCGCTCTTGTGGATGCAGACGGCGCCGACCGCCGGCCACGACCTTTCCAGTCTTGAGGTTCTGCTCGTCGGCGGGGCCAAGTTCCTGCCCGAGGCGGCAAAGCGCGTGCGGGCGACGCTGGGCTGCCGGCTACAACAGGTCTTCGGAATGGCCGAGGGTCTGGTCAATTATACGCGTCTGGACGATCCCGACGATATCGTCGTCGGCACCCAGGGCCGGCCGATCAGCCCCAACGACGAAGTGCGCGTGGTCGACGATGCCGGCGAGCCGGTGGCCGATGGCGAGAGCGGCTATCTGCTGACACGCGGTCCCTACACGATCCGCGCTTATCACGACGACCCCGCTGCGAACCAGCGCTCCTTCACGGCCGATGGCTTCTACCGGACCGGCGACGTCGTGCGGCGTTTGCCTGGCGGCTATCTCGAAGTGCTGGGCCGCGCCGGCGACCATATCAATCGCGCCGGCGAGAAAATCTCGGCCGAAGAGGTCGAGGACCATCTTCTCGCCCATCCCTGCGTGTTCGACGTCGCCATCGTGTCGATGCCGGACGCGGCACTGGGCGAACGCAGCTGCGCTTTCGTCATCGCCAGCGAGGCAGGCCTCAAGGCGTCCAGCCTCAAGTCCTGGATGCGCCGCCGCGACATCGCCGCCTTCAAGATCCCCGACCAGATCGTCTTCGTCGATCGGTTCGAAACCACGGCCGCCGGCAAGGTCAGCCGCAAGGAATTGCGGGCGCGCCTCAGACGCGACTTTCTGATCCAGAATGGAGACATGGCACAGTGACATCCAAGGGACTGCCGAAGATCGCATCTTATACCCTGCCCACCGAAAGCGAGCTGCCAGTGCCGCGTGCGCCGTGGAAACTCGACAAGCGCCGCGCTGCACTTCTCGTGCATGACATGCAACGCTATTTCGTCCGCCCCTTCGATATCGTCGAAGCACCAATCGCCCCAGCCATCGCCAATATCGTGCGCCTTCTCGATACCTGCCGCCTAGCTGGCATCCCGGTCTTCTACACCGCGCAGACGGTCAACCAGGACCGCAGGGATCGCGGATTGCAGGCCGATCTCTGGGGCTCGGGCATGAGCGATCCGGCTGAGCATCAGCCCATCTTGACAGAGCTTCGACCGGCGGAGGGCGATTTCGTGCTGGTCAAACATCGCTACAGCGCCTTCCAGCGCAGCAATCTCGAGACGTTGTTGCGCGTTCGCGGCCGCGACCAGCTGATCATCGCGGGCATCTATGCCCATATCGGTTGCCTGATGACCGCGGGCGAGGCCTTCATGCGCGACATCGAGCCTTTTTTCGTGGCCGATGCACTGGCCGATTTTTCGCGCGAGAAACACGATATGGCCGTGGCCTACGTCGCCGCCACCTGCGCTGTACCGATGACCACGGATCAGGTGATCGGGGCCCTGGCATGAACACCCTCCCTTCATTCCTGCCCACGGGCGCATCGAATTTCTATGGCTTCAGGAATAAGGTCGCCCTCGTGACCGGGGCAGCTGGCGGCATCGGCGCCGCACTTGTTTCGCTCCTGCATGACGAAGGCGCAACCGTCGTCGCAACCGATATCGAGACGCCCGAGTTTACGATGTCCGGTGTGGTTTGCCGGGCATTGGACGTCGCCTGCGCCGCCGCTGTCGAGGCGCTTGTCGAGCATGTCGAAGAGGCGATCGGACCGATCGACCTCGGCGCCAGCGTTGCCGGCATTCTTTCGACAGGTCTGGTGACGGACACGACGGATGACGAATGGCGGCGTGTCTTCGCCGTCAACGCGCAAGGCGTGTTTCATGTCGGTCGCGCGCTTGGCCGGTGCATGATCGCGCGACGCCGCGGGGCTATCGTGACCGTGAGCTCCAACGCGGCCGGCATTCCCCGTCACGGCATGGCCGCCTATGCGGCTTCAAAGGCGGCCGCCACGATGTTCACTCGCTGCCTCGGCCTCGAACTTGCCCCCTACGGCATCCGCTGCAACATCGTGGCGCCCGGATCCACGTTGACCCCGATGCAAACCGGCATGTGGGCCGATGCGCATGGTGGCGATCGGGTCATCGCCGGCCTGCCCGAAACCTTCAAGACCGGAATTCCGCTTGGTAAGCTCGCGACCCCCGACGACATTGCCCAGTCAATCGCATTTCTGCTGTCGGATCGCGCCGCCCACATCACCATGACGGACGTCTATGTCGACGGTGGTGCAACACTGCGGGCGTAGTCCAGGGTCCCTGCATGCCGGAACTGTCAGTCCATCACCTATCCACCACCAAAGTCGTCATTGTCGGTCGCGTGACGCCGGACGACGATCTTTCACTCTGCCTAGCGGCCTTGTCGGACGGCGAGCGGGCGCGGGCTGCCGACTTTCGAACCAGGATGCTGCACGATGTCTATGTCGCCACCCACGGCACCTTGCGGCACGCGTTGTCCGATGTGCTGGGTATTCCTCCTGCCGAGATAAGATTTGAGACGAACGAATGGGGTAAACCGTTACTCTGTGAGCCCTTCAAGGCACTGAATTTCAACATATCCCACAGCCACGATCATTTCGCCGTCGGCCTTTCCGATGAAGAGCCCATCGGAGTGGATCTCGAAAGGAAATCAGCGGAAGCCCCTTACGAGATCGCTCCTCATTTCATGTCGAGCAACGAAGTCAGGGCCTTCTCATCGCTCTCGGGAGAGAGCAAGCATTATCTGTTCTATGATCTTTGGGTGAGGAAGGAAGCCATCGTCAAAGCCCTTGGAATGGGCCTCAGCCTGGACCTCCGGCAGATCGATGTGCTCGAGTGGTCGACCATGACGACGCCCCTCGGCGCTGCACTAGGCCATTGTCGCCGCCCGTATCGCTTCCTGGACATACCCAGATTTCCGGAATTTGCGGCCGCCGCGGTCCTCGTTTCCGCCGAAGCCAGCGCATCGCCATGACCGGTTGCGGACGTTTGACGAAAGTGTCCGTCGTCGAATGATTTGAGACTTTTTGGGCTTTGGAAGAATGGAGTTTCCAGCTCGGTTTGCGGGTTGATTTAAGCCGCTTTGGCTTGGTGGTTCAAGCGGCGCTGTTTGATGGTGTCGCATTTGATCCTTTCGCGTTCGAGCAGGATGGTGTGGCCGCGCCCGAGATAGACGTCGACTGGGGTGAGATTGTCGAGGCTCTCGTGGCGTCGTCGGTGATAGGAATGCTCCACGAAGGCCGCGATCTGGGCTTCGAGGTCTTCCTTGAAGAAGTCGTTTTCCAGCAAAATTCGGTTCTTCAACGTCTGATGCCAGCTTTCCCCTGGCCGGCAGGCGTTGCAAGCAACGCCGAAAGGCGATTTTCCCTTGTGTC